>CAVVML010000018.1:0-638167 GCA_963749265.1 uncultured Acidobacteriota bacterium
GGCGGAGGTCCACCCGGATCTGGCGCCCGCGTGCCACCGTTTCGCCTTCGCCGCCCGGCTCCTCGAGCTTGACCGACTGGATGTCCCCGGCGCCCTGCAGCGTCGAGACGATCGTGTCGTCGGGTGACCGGGTGGAGAGCCGGAAGAAAAGACGACCGTCGAACTCCTCACGCTCCAACTGCGCGACGGGCGGCCGCACACCGGTCACTGCACCGAGCGACTCGGCGCGCCGGAGCACGAGCGAGGCCCGGGCACCACGCATGATCGCATCGGCGCGGATCGTCACCTGTACCGGGCGCAAGGGCACCGGCTCGGCGGTCTTCTTACGGCTCGAGGCGCGCGAGCCGGCACGTCCGGCGGCCTGCGTCTCCGCGACACCCTTCACGGCGGCGGCATCGAGCTCGGCGAAGAGACCCTCGTCCACCGGATCGGTGCCCGCGGCGGCGGACTCGACCGCCTTCGTCAGCGCGTCGACCGAGCGGAACATCAGTTGAAACACGCCCGAGCCGGCCGGCACCCGTCCCTGCCGGAGCCCGTCGAGCAGGTTCTCCATCCGGTGCGCCAGGTCGGCGACACCGGTGTACCCCATCGTCGCCGCCATGCCCTTGATGGTGTGGATGGCCCGGAACAGCCCGCCCACCGGCTCGGTCGCCGACGGCTCCCGCTCCCACTCGAGCAACAGCAGGTTGCAGGTGCTCAGGTGCTCGCGGCTCTCCGCGAGGAACAGGGCCGCGTACTTCGAAAGGTCCATCGACTCAGCCCAGGACGCGCTGGACGGCCTCGAGCACGCGAGAGGGCTGGAACGGCTTGACCACGAAGTCCTTCGCGCCCGCCTGGATCGCTTCGACCACCAGCGCCTGCTGGCCCATGGCGCTGCACATCAGGATCTTGGCGTCGGGGTCGGTCTTGCAGATCTCGCGCACGGCCTCGATCCCGCCCATGTCGGGCATCACGATGTCCATGGTGACGAGATCGGGCTTGAGCTGGCGGTACTTCTGGACCGCCTGCACACCGGACTCGGCCTCGCCGACCACCTCGAACCCGGCCTGGGCAAGGATGTCGCTGATCATGGTGCGCATGAAGATGGCGTCGTCGCAGACGAGGACGGAGTGGCTCACGACCGGCTCTCCCGAGTGTTTGGGACTGGCTGCTTGAGATGCAGGTACTAAGCGTCGGCCCGGGTCCCGGGCTGCCCGTCGCCACCGACGATCGGGGCGAACAGCGCATCGACGTCGAGCACGATGAAATGCCGGTCTTCGTGGAGGCCGACCGCGCGAACCAGCCGGGGATCCACTCCCGGGAGGTCGTTGCGCTGGGCGATGGAGCGCTCCGGGACCTCGAGGAAGTCGAGCACCTGGCCGACCCTCAACCCGTAGCGGCGTCCGGCCACTTCGACCACCACGATCGCGCCCTCGTCCTCGTCCCGCCGGTCCTGCTGGAGGAGCGTATGGCCGTCGAGCACCGTAAGCAGCGATCCGCGGACGTTGACCAGCCCTTCGATCGCCTGGGCGACCCCCGGAATCCGGGTGGCCGGCAGGCGCGGCAGGATCTCCCGCACGATCCCTGCCGGAGCCGCGCAAATAAGCGCACCGATGCGAAAAATGACGGCGTGTAGCGTAGGGGAGTTAGCCATCTCTATTGAAGAAAACAAGATAGCCCATGGGGTCTCCGTGAGCAACGAGATCCTGGCCACCCGCTGCAAGAAGTGCAGCGTGGAGATCGGCGGGCCATTCGGCCCGGAATTCAAGTGGCTCTCCCGTCGCGGGATGGCGGAATGCCAGAGCCGCCGCGTGAAGTGCCTGTCTCGGCGTCGCGCGCTCGATCGCCTGCGCCTCCCGGCGTGCGGCACCGGAGATCCGCCGGCTGCCGCCGCCGGCGTAGACCGGATCGCCCACGACCGGGTGGCCGATGTGCTCCAGGTGCACGCGGATCTGGTGGGTGCGACCGGTGTGGAGCTCGAGACGGAGGAGATCCACGACACCGAACCGGGCAGCGACATAGACATCGGTTCGCGCCGCTCGGCCACGGGCAGTCACCGCCATGCGCTTCCGGTCGGTCGGGTGCCGGGCGAGCGGGGCTTCGATGACCGTCGGGCTCTCGGCCAGATGGCCCCAGGCGAGCGCGGCGTAGGTCCGATGCACCCGCCGAGCCGCGATGGCGGCCCCCAGCCGCCGGTGGGCAAGGTCGGTCTTCGCGACGATCATGAGCCCGGAAGTATCCCGATCGAGGCGATGGACGATGCCCGGGCGCCCCTCCGCACCTCCCGCCAGGGTCGTGCCGCGGGCCACCAGCGCGTTCACGAGCGTGTCGTCCCAATGCCCGGGCGCGGGGTGGACCACGAGACCGGCGGGCTTGTCGAGCACCGCGAGATGTTCGTCCTCGAAGACGACGTTGAGCGGAATGGCCGCGGGCTGCAGCGTGCGGGGCGGCTCGTGGTCGGGAATCTCGACGGTGACCTGCTCACCGCGAGAGAGCAGCCGGGAGGCGCGGGCCCACTTGCCATCCACGCTCACGGCCTTGTCGGCGACGAGACGGGCGGCCTGGGTGCGGGAGAGACCGAGCTGGTCGGCCAGAAAGCGGTCGAGCCGCTCGGTGGTTTCGGTGAGAACGGTGAAGGTGAGCGCGGCCACGTCAGGCCGCCGATGCCGACTCCGGTTGGGCCCGCTGCGAGTCTTCGCGCCACATCGAGATCACCAGCGCGATCGCGCCGCAGCTCACCGCGATGTCGGCCACGTTGAACGTGGGCCAGCGCAGCGCGCCGACTCCGACGTCGAAGAAATCCACCACCCCCCGCGAGCTGCGGATCCGGTCGACCAGATTCCCGGCCGCACCGCCGGCCACGAGGCCGAGCGCGAGCTGCCGGAACCAGTCGCCGGGCGGGCTGCTGCGGGACATGCGATGCAGCACGAACACCGCGACCAGCGCGATGGTGAAGAAGATCCAGCGAGAATACGGGCCCAGGTGCAGACCGAACGCCGCGCCGGGGTTGTACACCAGGCGCAGCTGGAACCAGTCGCCGAGGACCGAGACCCCCGGCGTGCGGAGCAAGGTGGCCTCGGCGATCAGCTTGGTGATCAGGTCGAGCACCACGATGACGAGCGCCGCCGTCCAGAACACCCGGCGCTCGGCGCCGGGCGCCGGGAACTCAGCGGCGCTTGCCATCTTCTTCTTTCTCCTTGCAGGTGATGCAGAGCCGCGCATGCGGCAGCGCATCCAGCCGCTCGAAGTTGATCTCCTTGCCGCACTGATGGCAGTGCCCGAACTTGTCCGGGGTGCCGTAGAGCCGCCGGAGCGCCTCGTTCACGTGCCAGAGGTAGCGGCCCTCCTGCGAGGCGAAGAGGAACTGCTTCTCCCGCTCCATGGCGTCGGTGCCCTGGTCCGCCATGTGGAACGAGTAGGAGGAGAGGTCGCCGTCGGAGGACTGCAGCGACGCGTTGAAGGACTCGTCGTAGTAACCGAGCTCCTTCATGACGCGGGCGCGCTCCTCGAGGAGGCGCTTCTCCAGATGTGTGAGCTGCTTCTTGTTCATTCCCCAACCCTGGTTTGTGGAGCGGCCCCATTGCGGCCGTCCTCGTGACGTTGCACTCCCACCACCACCCCGTGTCCGTCGATGTCCACCTCCTGCTCCAGGTCCGGCGCCGGAGCGCGGGAGCCGAGCTCCAGCTGACGGGCCAGCGTCTCGGCCTGGATGTACTCGCGTGTGCCCGCGCACGGCGTCGAGCACGGGGCCATCGCCGTCGATCCAGAGCCCGATGCGGTCGGTGTACACGTACCCGGCGTCCTTCCGCAGCCGCTGGATCCGGTTGACCATCTCGCGGGCGTAGCCCTCCGCCCGAAGCTCGTCGTCCAGTGAGGGGTCGAGCGCCGCGACGTAGGGGCCATCGCTGCCACCAGCCAGTCGCTCGCCACCTCGCGCTCGACCACCACGTCCTCGGGCAGGATAGGTGACCCGCTCGCCGTCCAGCGGCAGCTCGGCAGCCGTCGCCGGCTCGAGCGCGCGAAGCTGGTCGGCGCGTGAGCGCGGCGCCGCGGCCGCGCGACCGCCGGCGTGCGCTTGCCGTAGCGCTTGCCGAGCGAGCGGAAGTTGGGCTTGGCCCTGAGCCGCACGAGGTCCGCGTCCGAGGCGACGACCTGCACCTCCTTCACGTTCACCTCGAGCCGCAGCAGCTCCAGCAGCGAGTCGAGCGCCGGCCCGCGCGCCGCGGCCGGCACCGCCACCTGCATCCGGGCGAGCGGCTGGCGCACGCCGAGCTTCGCGCTGCTGCGCGGGCCGAGTGCGCCAGCGACGCGAGCCGGCGCACCGCGTCCATCGCCGCCTCGAGCGCGCGTCCCGGTCGCCGGACGACACCGGGAACCGGGCGAGGTGCACCGAGGTTCCCGCCAGCGCCCGGTGCAGCCAGTCGCTGACGAACGGCGCCGCCGGCGCGAGCAGGCGGCTCACCGTCACCAGCGCCTCGTGCAGCGTGGCGAGCGCGGCCGGGTCGGCCGCGGATCCGGCGCCCAGAACCGCGCCCGGTTCACCCGCACGTACCAGTTCGACAGGTCGTCCACGAAGGCCATGATGGCGCGCACGCCGGCCGTCGGGTCGTAGCCCGCCCAGGCCGCGGTGACGGCCTCGATCGTGGCGTCGAGCCGGCTGAGGAGCCAGCGGTCCACCAGCGGCCGGCTCTCCGCGCGGCGGAGACTGCGCCGGGCGTCCACTCGCCCGCGTAGTCGGCGAAGAAGTGTAGGTGTTCCGCAGCGTGTTGACGAACCCGCCCGCCACCTCGGGAATCGTGCGCCGGTCGAAGCGCTTCGGCAGCCAGACCTGGCTCGAGGCCAGCAGGTAGAGCCGCACCGTGTCGGCGCCGAACTCCTGGATCATGTCCCAGGGATCCACGACGTTGCCCGCGGCTCTTCGACATCTTCTGGCCTCGGCGTCGAGCACCAGCTCGTTCACGATGACGTGCCGGTAGGCCGGCTGTCGAACGCCGTCGTCGCGATCGCCAGCAGCGAGTAGAACCAGCCGCGCGTCTGGTCGACGCCTTCGCAGATGAAGTCGGCCGGGAAGTGGCTGGCGAACTCCTCCTCGTTCTCGAACGGATAGTGCCACTGCGCGTACGGCATCGCGCCCGAGTCGAACCAGGTGTCGATCACCTCGGGCGCGCGGCGCATGGTGCCGCCGCAGGCGCAGGCCCACGTGTAGCCGTCGATGTACGGCTTGTGCGGGTCGAAGTCCGTCCGGCAGCGGCTTGCCCCAGCGCTTCGGCCAGCTCGGCGTAGCTGCCGATGACCTCGACGTGCTCGGGATCGCGGTCGCACACCCACACCGGCAGCGGCGTGCCCCAGTAGCGGTCGCGCGACAGCGCCCAGTCGACGTTGTTCTCGAGCCACTCGCCGAAGCGGCCCGCGCCCACCTCGGGCGGATGCCAGTCCACGCGCGCGTTGAGCTCGAGCATCCGGTCCTTGACCGCCGAGGTGCGCACGAACCAGGAGTCGCGCGCGTAGTAGATCAGCGGACTCGAGCAGCGCCAGCAGTGCGGATAGGTGTGGGTGTACGGCTCGGTCGAGATGCCACCGCCCGTCCTGCTTGAGCCGCTGGATGATGAGATCGTTGGTCTCCTTCGCGGTGACCAGCCGGCCCTCGATCTCCGGCCACGTCGTGCCGGTGAAGCGTGCCGTCGGCCGCGACCGGCCGCACCAAGCGCGAGGCCGTGCTCGATGCCCGGCGCTGTAGTCGTCGGCGCCGAACGCCGGCGCCATGTGCACGATGCCCGAGCCGTCGTCCGCCGTGACGAAGTCGCCGCCGACGACGAGCCGCGAGGCCCGGTCCTCCGGCAGCGGGACCACGTCGAGCGGGCGGCGGTAGCGCAGCCCGACGAGCTCGTGCCCCGGGAAGGTCCGGACGGCGCCGAGCTCGGCGAAGCTCGGCGCGCCCTTGCCGAGTCGCTCGGCAGCGACGCCCGGGCGGTCGCGAGGATGATGCGCCGGTCCGCCCACCGCGTACTCGCCGTACTCGAGCTCGGGATGCACCGCGGCCGCCACGTTGGAGAGCAGCGTCCACGGCGTCGTCGTCCAGACCAGGAGCTGGCGCGACCGGATCGTTCTCGAGCGGGAAGCGTCACGTAGATCGAGTTGGTCGTGACCTCCTCGTAGCCCTGCGCCAGCTCGTGGCTCGAGAGCACGGTGCCGCAGCGCGGGCAGTACGGCAGCACCCTGTGGCCCCGGTAGAGCAGGTCCGCTCGTGCAGCCGCGCGAGCAGCCACCACACGCTCTCGATGTAGTCGTTGCGTGTAGGTGACGTAGGGATGCTCGTAGTCGAGCCAGTAGCCGATCCGGTCGGAGAGGTTCTCCCAGTCCGCCTGGTACTTGAAGACGCTCTCGCGGCGCGCGCGTTGAACTCCGCGACGCCGAACGCCTCGATCTCCTTCTTGCCGTTGAGGCCGAGCTCCTTCTCGACCTCGATCTCGACCGGCAGGCCGTGCGTGTCCCAGCCGGCGATGCGGGTGACCGACTTGCCCTGCATCGCCTGGAAGCGGCAGAACAGATCCTTGATCGTGCGGGCGAAGACGTGATGGATGCCCGGGCCGGCCGTTGGCCGTCGGCGGGCCCTCGTAGAACACGAACGGCGGCCCGCCCCGGTTGGCGTCCATCGCCTGCCGGAAGAGATCTTCCTCCTTCCAGCGCGCGAGCAGCTCGCTGCTCCAGCTCGTCGGCCGAGAGATCGGGCCAGGACGGGAAACGCCATCAGGTCATTCGCTCCACGAGAGTCGCGATCAAACGGGTCAGCTGCGGCTCCGCCGCGCCCGCCGTCGCGATGATCCGCGCGATGTCGGCCGGCTCGAGCGCGTCGGGCAGGCACTGGTCGGTGATGATCGAGATGCCGAGCACCCGCATGCCCGCGTGCACCGCGACGATCACCTCGGGCACGGTGGACATGCCCACGACGTCCGCGCCGATCGCGCGCAGCATCCGGTACTCGGCCCGCGTCTCGAGGTTCGGCCCGGGCACCGCGACGTACACGCCCTCGCGCAGCACGATGCCCGAGCTCGAGCGCCGCGCGCCGCGCCAGCTCGCGGAGCGCCGGGTCGTACGGCGCCGACATGTCGGGAAAGCGCGGCCCGAGCCGGTCGTCGTTCGGCCCGACCAGCGGGTTGTCGCCCAGCAGGTTGATGTGATCGGTCATCAGCACCAGGTCGCCGGGAGCCCAGAGCGGGTGCATGCCGCCGCAGGCGTTCGAGACGATCAGCGTCCCGGCACCCAGCGCGTGCAGGACCCGCACCGGGAAGGTGACCTGCTGCAGGTCGTATCCCTCGTAGCGGTGGAAGCGGCCCTGCATCGCGACCACGGGCTTGCCGCCCAGCCGGCCGAAGCAGCAGCTGCCCGGCGTGAGTCTCGACGGTGGACAGCGGAAAGCCCGGGATGTCGCCGTAGGGGATCGTCGGCCTGCACGTCGATCTCGGCCGCCAGCCCGCCGAGGCCGGTGCCGAGGATGATCGCGACCTCGGGCGTCCCCCGCGTGCGGCGACGCGATCGACCTCGGCCGCCGCCTGCACCTGGTCGCGAGCGCCGGCGCCGCGGTCATTCCCTGCTCCGGGCCAGGTCCTCGGCCTGCTCTTCGATGATGGCTCGCGCGTGCCCCTCGAGCACGTCGAGCTCGGCGAGCTGGCGCTGCAGCAGACTCCGGAAGCCGGCGACGTAGGCCGTGAACTGGCGCGAGGCGGAATCGGCCCGGGCCCGCACCGAGACCTCGTCCTGCCGAGCCTGGGCGACGATGCGATTCGCCTCCGCCTGCGCCTCCTTCAGGATCAGCTCCGCCTCCCGCTCGGCCTGCTGCCGGCTGTCCTCCCGGAGCTGCTGGGCGGCGACGAGCGCGTCGTTCATGGCCCGCTCCCGCTCCCGGAACGCCTTGAGCTGCTCCTGGGCGCTCCGGAGCCGCTCTTCGGCCTGCATCCGATCGCGGGTCAGGCGCTCCAGCTCCTCGGCCACCTGGAGCTTGAAATGGTCCACCTGACCGCGCTCGTAGCCACGCAGCGCGCCCACGAACTCCTGGGTCCGCACGTCCAGCGGGGTAAGGCGGAAGGCGTCGTCAGTCATGGCGTCGCTCGCCGAACAGGACGGTTCCGAGACGGATCATCGTCGCCCCTTCCTCCACCGCAATCGGATAGTCCCCGGACATACCCATCGAAAGCTCCGGCAACCGGTGGCCCTCCCGCTCCGCGCCGTCACGCAGCTCCCGCAGCAGCCGGAATGCCCGCCGCTGCTCATCTCGGTCGTCGGTCAGCGCGCTCATCGTCATGAGCCCGCGGACTTCGATCTGCTGCGCAGGCGCCCAAGTCAGCCGAGAAGGTGCAGCAGCTCGCCCGGAGCCACCCCACCCTTCTGCGCTTCAGCGGAGCAATTGACCTGCACCAGCACCGCCTGTCTCGCGCCGGGAGCCATCCGCCTGTCGAGCTCCATCGGCGAGATCCGCCCGGTCCACCGAATGCACCAGCGCGAACCGCCCGGCCACATGCCGGGCCTTGTTGCGCTGGAGGGTGCCGATCAGGTGCCAGGCGACGCCAGCGTCCGCGGCAAGCTCCTGTTTGGCGAGCGCTTCCTGCACCCGGTTCTCGCCGACGTCGGTCAGTCCGGCCTTCGCCGCCGCCCGCACGGCCTCCGGACCGTGCGTCTTGGTAACTGCGATGATCCGGACCTCGTGCTCCCACCCGGCGACTCGCTGGTGGCGGGCGACGGTCTCACGTACCCGAGCGACCGCGCCGGGCAGGTCCGGGAATTCCATAGCCTTGGAATTTATAAGGATAAGCGCGCTGATTGAAGCGCTTGGCAGGCGTCCGGCGGCGGGGACCGCCGGGTCACGGTCGTGCTAGACCCAGCCCAGCCGTCGGTATGATTGCAGGGTGTGATCCAGTCCCTGCCGGAGCGGGGTCTTGGGGGCAAAGCCGAGATCGGCCCGGGCCCGCGATGTATCGAACCACCGGTTGCTGGTGAAGAACTTGACCCGCCGCCGGAAGATCGGCGGCTCGACCCGGAAGGGCACGCAGACGGCCTCACACAGCACGCCGGCGAGCCAGACCGGCCAGACCGGGACATGCATCCGGGGCGCCCGGACCTGGGCCACGTCCGCGATCTCGTGCACCAGCTCGTTGAGGGTAGGCGCCTCGTCGCCGGTGAGGATGTAGGTCTTCCCGATGGCGGCCGGCGTCTCGCCGGCGAGCCGGAATCCCCTCGACCAGGTCCTCCACATAGACCATCTGGAATCGGGGCGATCCGTCGCCCACCAGCCACGAAGCGGCCCCTGGCCACTCCGCCAATCATCTTGAGCAAGCGCCGCTCGCCCGGACCGTAGATCGGGCCGGGCCGGACAACCGTGAGCGGCAGCCCCACGTGCTCGGCGGTCGTGATGGCGATCTGCTCGCCCTCGAGCTTGGTCTCCTGGTAGATGTCACCGGGCTTGAAGGGGGAGTCCTCGGTGGCGGGCGCCCCGCGCTCGACATCTCCATGGACCCCGACCGTGCTGCAGTGGACGAACCGGCTGACGCCGGCTGCCGCACTGCATTCCACGAGGTTGCGGGTCGCGTCCACGTGAACGCTGCGGTACTCCGAGTCCGGTACGCCGGCCCGACGGAATACCGCGGCCAGATGGTAGACGGTGTGTACCCCCTCCAGCGCCTGCTCGACGACCGACCTGTCCCGGATGTCGCCCGTGACGAACTCGATCCCGCGATGGCCAGGCTCCTTGGGGTCCGGAGGGCGGCGAGCCAGCGCCCGGATGCCGTAGCCGCCGGCGAGGAGGTGGCAAGCCAGCGCAAGACCGGTGTATCCGGCCGCACCCGTGATGAGGACCTTCGGCTTCAGCCCCCGGTTCGTCGCGTTGGGCAAGACTGAACGCTCCTCTTGCAGAGGCGTCCTCGCCTCGGTCGTCCAGGAAATTCTTGAAGAAGCCGTGGAATCAACAAGTTAAGGAACTATCGTGGCCTGGACAACGCCGTATTTCCGTGTTCAGGATCACAAAACGATCGCGGCAGCCTCCACTAGGCCAGAAAACGGGTTCGCAACTCGGGCGTAGGTACTCGGCAGGCGTCGGTCCGGCCGAACCAACGGTACCGGCGCCGCGCCAGCCAATCGTACAGGAAGTCGCGCAGCGGTTTGGGGACGATGGTCAGCGCCGACAGCGCCGGCCAGAAACCACTCAGGTCGCCGCGCGATGCGAAGCGCGGCGGACGACCGATCGTACACTCGACCGTTCTCGACCAGGACGACGCTGGCGAGGGCGTCCGCGGAATACCCATGCTCATGGAGCAGGCTCGTCGCATACTCGCTCTGCAGGGGCGCAAACGCGAAGCGGCCGCGTGGATCGCGGTCGATCACAAACAGCACCGATGCGTTGCAGAGGTTGCAGACTCCGTCGAAGAGTACGATCGCCATACCCTGAAAGGTACTCGTACAGGTTGGCGACGGACTGCGGGTTAGATCCAGCCCAGCTGGCGATAGGAACTGAGGGTCCGTCCGATCCCTTCATGGAGGCGAACTTTGGGCGTGTATCCGAGCTCGCGCCGGGCGCGTCCCGTATCGAACCAGCGATTGTTGGTAAAGAAGCTGACTCGGCGCCTGAAGATGGGAGGCTCGATGCCGAGCGGTACGCAGATGGCCTCGCACAGTGCCCCGGCGAGCCAGAAGGGCCAGACCGGGAGGTGCCAGCGAACGGCCCGAACGTGAGCGACGTCGGCGATCTCCTCCACCAGCTCGTTCAGTGTCGGAGCCTCGTTCCCGGTGATGATGTAGGTGCGACCGGCCGCGCCAGGGGTCTCGGCCGCGAGCCGGAAGCCCTTGGCGAGGTCGTCCACGTACACCATTTGGAAGCGGGGCGAGCCGTCGCCGACCAACACGAACCGGCGCCTGGCCACGCCGCCGATGAACTTGAGAAGGCGGCGGTCACCCGGGCCGTAGATCGGTCCCGGCCGCACGACCGTCAGCGGCAGTCCGGTCCTGACCGCCGTCTCGCGCGCGATCTGCTCGCCCTCCAGCTTGGTGAGCTGATAGATGTCGCCTGGGAGGAGAGGCGCCTCCTCGGTAGCGGGCGCCGAGCGATCGACATCGCCGTGAACGCCGACGGTGCTGCAGTGGACGAACCGCTGGACCCGGGCGGCGGCGCTGTACTCGACCAGCTTGCGCGTCGCGTCGACGTGGACCGTCCGATACTCGGAATCGGGGACGCCGGCGCGGCGAAACACGGCCGCGAGATGATAAACGGTGTGGATATTCTCTACCGCTTGCTGCACGATGTGCGGATCGCGGACATCTCCCACCAGAACTTCGGCGCCGAGGCGCTCCAGATCCTTGGCCTGCCCATCTTGTCGCACGAGCGCTCGGACCCGGCGCCCTGACGAAAGCAGGTGACGGACCAAGGCGACCCCGGTATAGCCACCGGCGCCCGTGACGAGTGAGACCGACTCGGAATTTTTCATCGATCGTAGGATGGCCCGGCGAGGCGCGTGGAGGCTGTGTGCTCCATCACACGCCTCGGACTCGTAGCGGAGCCGTTACTCGGCCAATGTCGGCTGGCTGTCCTTCGGCAGGCTCTGCAGCATCTGGGTGAGCGCGGCGCGCAGTTCGGCATCGGGTGCCAGCTTCACGGCGCGTACCGAGCGCTCGTTCGAGCTTGAGCTGGTCTCCAGCATCCTGGTACGCGTAGACCAGCTGCACGAACGGCAACGACAGACTCGCGGCCGCGCTCGCTGACGTGGGATCCAGGCCAGCGGCGCCGGCCTCGAGCAATCCTGCGTAGCGGTAGACCTCAAACGCCAGCGTCTCCGTGGCGGGCACGTCGAGCGGGGCGCCGGCCAGACGCCGGAAATTCAGCCTTGGGTCGGTGGTGTCGGGCCTGGTGGTCCCGAGGTGAAAGCCCAGCGCCTTCTGCACGACGTAATCCGCCAGGCCGGCATAGCTCCTTCCGGCCGTTGCTGCCCATACGATGGGGCGGCGGCCGAGGCTCTGCTGGACGACGCTCAGGGTCAGGATGTCGTTGGGATACAGAAAGGTGCCCGGTTCCAACTCCCGAGTGAGCGGACCGAGCCTCACCGTCTGGCGCTGGGAGACATAGTACCCGCTCATCGCCGACGCGATGGTCGAGTCGTTCATTCCGTGCAGCGGCCCGGTGGGTCGCTCAGGGATCGAGTCCGCCCAGATCTTGGGGAGCTCGGCACGGTTCACCGGGCGGACCGGGTTGTCGCGGAGCTGCCGCATGTACCAGTCGGTGTTCGCCAGGGCGAGACAGACCACCGTCACGTCCTGTCGGATCCCGCCGACCTCCTGCGCCCACCAGAGGGGGAAGGTGTCGTTGTCGCCGTAGGTGAACAGGACCCCGTACGCGGGCGCGCTTTGCAGCAGATCGTAGGCGAAGTCGGCGGCGAGGTATGCGTCGGGACCATGGCGGCGGGATGCCGCCGTGAAGTTGAGCGTCAGCGGGACGAGGACGACGGCGAGCACCGCCGGTGCCAGTCTTCGGGCCGACCCGACTGTCGCCGCGATCCGCCGCCCGAGGTCCGCCGCCCCGATTCCGACCCAGAGCCCCCAGACGATGAAGCTGACGACGAAGAAGTAGTCCCGCTCTCGCACCTCGTGATCCTGGGCGTTCGGATACTGCGCGGCCCCGAGACTGAACCCCGGCTTGAAGTTCATGTAACCGACGAGGCCCAGGGCGCCGGCTACCCGTTTCATGGCCGCGACGTCGTCGTGGTGGGCGGAAAGAACTCGGCGGCCGAGGCGGCGCTGGACCTCTACCGCCACGGCGCGCGCGTCACGCTCGTCGTCCGTGCGCCGGCGCTCTCGGACCGGGTCAAGTACTGGATCAAGCCCGACCTCGAGAACCGCATCGCCGCGGGAGCGATCCGGGCGTTCTATCGATCTTCATTCTGGAGATCGGGCTCGACTTTGTGCGCGTTGCCACGCCCGACGGCGAGCAGCGGATCTCGGCCGACGCGGTCTTTCCGCTCATCGGTTACGAGCCGGACTTCGCCCTCTTCGAGCGCTGTGGCATCCGGCTCGAGGGAGAGAACCGGGTCCCGGCCCACGACCCGGAGACGCTCGAATCGAACGTGCCCGGGCTGTACCTGGCCGGAGCGATCCTGGGAGGCCGGGAGATCGGGAAAATCTTCATCGAGAACAGCCGGCACCACGCGGGAATGATCGCCGTGGCGATCGCCGGCCGGCTCCAGACGGCGGTCCGCTAGTCGGAAGCTTCTGGGGCTGCAACCCTTTGCCGCTCCGCCGTGTTGCAGGGAACGGCGGAGGGCAAGATGTGGCATGAATGCGTTCCCGACTCCGAACGGACGGCCTGGCCCGGCGGACGAGGGGACTTCCGGCTGGTGCTGGGCCAGCCAGAGCAGTGGAAGGGCGGACGGACGTCGATGTCGCATGAGGACAGCCTCCGGGAACGCATCGCGTGCGACCTCGACGGCTCCTTCGAGGATCTCGTCCGGACCTACCAGGATCGTCTCTACTCCTACGCGCTGCGGCTGACGGCGCGGCGCGAAGACGCGGAAGAGGTCACGCAGGACGCGTTCGTGAAGGCATACCGGGCGCTCGCGACCTATCCCGGGGAGCGCATCCGCGGGCTGGCTTTGCGACCCTGGCTCTACCGGATCACGCTGAACACGGCGAGGAACCGGTTCCGCGGTAAGAAGCTCCGCACGGTCTCCCTGGATCATCCGATCGCGCCGGGAAGCGACGCGATGTGGGAAGCCGCGGACAGCCCGGAGAAGCAGCCCGACAAACGCTACGAGAAACGACGCGCGCGGCGGGACATCGCCGGAGTGATGGCCGGCCTGCCCGACCGGTACCGGTCGGCCCTGCAGCTCCGTTACGTCGAAGGCCTCCGTCTGGAGGAGGTCGCCACGGTGCTCGGGCAGCCGCTCGGCACGGTGAAGTCGAATGTGCATCGAGGAATCAACGCCCTGCGCGAGGCTCTTTCGGAGTCGCGGCGGGAGGGGGTGAGGTCGTGACGAGTCTGAAGAAGTCGCTGGCCGTTTCGAAGGCCTTGCGGTCGATCCCGTCGAGCCGGGCGCCCGAAACGCTCCTGCCGGCGGTGATGCGGCGCGTCGGCCTGGCCGACTCGTACTGGCGGCTGGAGTCGCCGCTGGGGCCGGCGTTCGTGGCGCACAGCAAAGCCGGCATCTCGATGGTCTCGCGGGCGAAATCCGGCGCCGAGTTCGAGCGCAGCTTCGAGCGGCGCTACGGCCGGCGCGCGTATCCGGAAAAGTCCGTGCCTCCGGCGGCCGTGCGGGCGCTCGTGCGCCACGTCCGGGGCGAGGGACGTCGGGAGCTGCGCTTCGACCTGCGCGGACTCTCCGAGTTCGAGCGTTCGGTGCTCCTGAAGGCCCTCGAGATTCCGACGGGGGAGGTCCGGCCCTACAGCTGGATCGCCAAGGAGATCGGTCACCCCCAGGCGGTTCGGGCCGCGGGGACGGCCCTCGCGAAGAACCCGGTTCCGCTCCTGATTCCCTGTCACCGCGTCGTGCGGAGCGACGGGCGCCTCGGCAAGTACTCGATGGGCGGCTCGCGCAACAAGCGGACGCTCCTCCAGATCGAGGGGGCGCATCCGGAGACCCTGGAGAAGCTGGCCTCCTCGGGCGTGCGGTACCTCGGCAACTCGAAGGGGATGCACTACTGCTACCCGACGTGCGGGGGAATCGAGACGCTGGTGGAGTCGAACACGGTCCCGTTCCACACGGACGCGGAGGCCCTGGCCGCGGGCTACCACCCGTGCGAAGAGTGCCGGCCGATCGCGATCGCCTCGTGAGCCCGACTCGCGCTAGAGTCGTGAAACACGGGGGCCGGGAAGGGCGGCCGGCCGACTGATGTTCTAATCGGAGACGGTGTACAACGACTTCTACGGCTTCCGCGAGGCGCCGTTCAACATCACTCCCGACCCCCGGTTCCTCTTCTTTTCGGACAAGCATCGCGAGGCGTTCAACCACGTCCTCTTCGGGATTCGGGAGCGCAAGGGGTTCATCCAGATCACCGGGGAGGTCGGAGCGGGCAAGACGACGGTCTGCCGTGCGATCCTCGCGGAGCTGGGGCCGAGCTACCGCACGGCCCTGATTCTCAACCCCATGGTCACGGCGACCCAGCTGATGCGGACGATCCTTTCCGAGCTGGGCCTCGAGCCGAGGAAGCTGGACAAGTCGGCGTACCTGGAGATCCTCAATCGGTTCCTGCTGGAGCAGGCCGGCGCCGGCAACGACGTCGTGCTCCTGATCGACGAATCTCAGGATCTCGACCCCGAGCTCCTCGAGCAGGTGCGGCTTCTCTCGAACCTGGAGACCGACCAGCGCAAGCTCCTGCAGATCGTCCTGATCGGGCAGCCCGAGCTGCGCGAGAAGCTCAACCGCAGGGAGCTCCGGCAGCTGCGGCAGCGCATCACGGTGCGCTATCACCTCGCGCCGCTCGACCGGTTCGAGACGGCGCGGTACATCGCGCATCGCCTCCGGGTGGCGGGCGGCGACGGCCGGCCGACGTTTTCTCCCTGGGCGATCCGGACGATCCAGCGGTATTCCGGGGGTATCCCCCGGCTCATCAACGCCGTGTGCGACAAGGCCCTGCTCTACGGGTATGTCAACGGCACTTACGAGCTGCGGCCTCGCGCGGTCCGCCAGGCGATCCGCGAGCTCGAGGGCGAGGCCTCGTGAGTCTGATCGACGAGGCGCTCAAGCGCGCCCAGGAGGCCAGCCAGCGCGAGGGCGAGAAAGCCCAGCAGCGGCCGTGGACGCCGCCTCCTCTGCCGGATGCGGGGCTCGCGCGGCGCCGCGCCGCAGTGCGCCTGGGGCTGCGGATCCTCGGCGCGGCCGCCGGCGTGGTCGTGCTGGTTTTCCTGGGACGCCTGGTCTGGGACGCCGCGGCGCCGCCGGCGCCTGCGCCAGCCGGTCGCCCCGCCGCAGTTCCCGCTCCGACAGCGGTTCCGACGTTTCCCGAGACTGTGGTGCCCACGCCCAACGCGCCGGCGTCTTCCGTCGCGGCCGCCAAGACTCCGGCGGCTCCCCGTCCCACGAAAGTCGCGATTCCTCAAGTCGAGGACGTTTCTCCAGGCGTGATCGAGGTTCCGCCGCCAGCCTCGACGCTGGACGCCGGCCGGACATACCTCAGGGTCCTGAATCTTCCGGAAGGCCGCCGCATCGAGCTCGGCGGAATCGTGTGGTCCGAAGAAGAGCCCCGGGCGCTGCTCAACGACCGGATCGTCGCGATCGACGCCTACGTCGAGGGGTTCACCGTCGCGAAGATCGAGGAGAACCGCGTGGCTCTCGAGAAGGACGGGATCACGATCTACCTGGTCCTGAAATAAAGCGGGGCGTCGGCTCAGTCGCTCCCGGCCAGATACAGGCCGGCCCAGATCTTCGGGTCGATGACCGTGCCGTCGGCCTCCCGCTCCCGCGCCCACGCGCGCAGGCTGGCGACGGGGACGACGTGAACGCGGATCTTGCCGGCATCGTGCGCCGCCTGGCTGCCCGCGAGGACCGCCGGTCGCGCGAGGAAGAAGGTGACCATCTCCGAGCTCTGGCCGGCCGACCCCGGCCCGCGCGCGAGACGCTGCCAGCTCGCCGCGGCGTAGCCCGTTTCCTCGGCGAGCTCCCGGCGCGCCGCGTCGATCGCGTCTTCGGGCCCCTCGTCGCCGATCAGTCCCGCGGGGAGCGAGACGACGGGCGCGTTCATGGGCGGGCGGAACTCTTCGGCGAGGACAATCTCTCCCCGGTCGGTCAGGGCGACGACCATCGCGGCTTCGGGAGCCGTCCGGTGCTCGACGTACTCCCAGCCGTTGCGCCTCAGGAACACCATGTGCCGGCCCTCGCAGAGGACGTCCCGGTCGTTGCCCATTCCGAGAGGTTACCGCGCGGCTTCCAGATCGGCGACCAGAGTTATTGCGCCGCGTCCAGCGCGGCGACTCTATTGCGCCGCGTCCAGCGCGGCGACGAGACCGGCGAGGTCCGCCGGGATGGGCGCGACGATCTCGACCAGCTCCTGCGTGGCGGGATGGTGGAACTCGACGCGCTCCGCGTGAAGCGCCTGTCGCGGGAATTCCAGGAGCCGTTTTCGGAGCTGCGCGTCGGCGACCTTCGGGTAGCGCGCGCGGCCGTAGACCGGATCGCCCACGATGGGGAGATTCGAGGCCGCCAGATGGACGCGGATCTGGTGCGTGCGGCCGGTGACCAGGCGGCAGCGGAGGAGCGTCAGGCCGAGGGCCGGCCACTCCTTCTCGATCTCGTAGAGCGTGCGCGCCTCACGGGCGCCGGCGGGAGGATCGCCTTCGACCGGGCGGAAGGCTTTCATCTTCTTGCGGTCGCGAGGATCGCGTCCGATTGCAAGCGCGACCTCGCCCTTGCGGACGCGGGGAATCCCGGCGGAGAGCGCCAGATACTCCTTGCGAAGCGTCCGTCGACGCATCTGGCGCGACAGCATCTGGTGGGCCCGGTCCGTTTTCGCGACGAGAAGCACTCCGGAGGTGTGGCGGTCGAGACGGTGGACGATCCCCGGCCGCAGCTCGCCTCCGATCCCGGAGAGATCGCGGACATAGTGGAGAAGGGCATTCACGAGCGTGCCCGACGCGTGGCCCGGGGCGGGGTGAACGACGAGGCCGGCCGGCTTGTCGATCGCGATCATCTGCTCGTCCTCGTACAGGATCGAGAGCGGGATGTCCTCGGCCTCGACCTCGGTCTCGCGCGGCTCGGGCACGTCGACCGAGATCTCCTCGCCCGCGCGTACGACGTGGGAGCGACGGGCCGGGCCTCCGTCGACAAGCACCGCGCCTTCGGCGATGAGCTTCTGGATGCGGGAGCGCGACATGTCCGAGCACGTCGACGCGACAAACGAGTCGAGGCGAGTTCCGGCGGAAGGGGAGCCGACCCGGAACCGCCGAATCACGTTCGGAGGAGTCCTAGGCCTCGGCGCGATGCCGCCGGGAAAGGTAGACGAGCATGCCTCCGGCGACGGCGGCCGTGATCAGGCCGATCGCCTGCGACGTGGAGAGCACACCCGGAATCACGAAACCGCGCACGAGGTCTCCGCGCCAGGTCTCGAGGATCCCGCGCGTAATGGCGTAGAGCAGCACGTAGAGCCAGAAGACCTCGCCGTCGTAGGACCTGCGCCGGTAGGCCCACTGGAGGATCGCGAAGATGATCAGCGAGTTGAGCGAGAGATAGATCTGCGTCGGGTGCAGCGGCACGCCCAGGGGCGTCCCGACGGCGTCGTGGGCGAACGGGTCCGAAAACGTCACGGCGAACGGCCCGTGGCTCTCCTTCCCGTAGCAGCAGCCCGCGGCGAAGCATCCCCAGCGCCCGATGGCCTCTCCGAGCGCGATCGACGGCGCGCCCATGTCCGCGATCCGCCAGGCCGGCAGACCGTTCCTCTTCATGTACCAGATCGCGACGACCGTCGCGCAGATGAGCCCCCCGTAGAAGACGCCGCCGGACCGCACGACTTCGATGAGGTCCTTCGGGTTCGCGGCGTAGCGCTTCCACTCGACGAGGATGAGGAGAAGCTTGGCCCCGAGAATCGCCGAGGCCAGGATGTACAGCGCGAGGTCCAGGACCTTCTGCTCCGGCAGGCCGTCGGCGAGAGCCTTGCGCCTCAGCAGCCAGATGCCCGTGAGATAGGCGAAGGCCAGCACGACGCCGTACGTCGGCAGGTAGAACTGTCCGATCTGGACGAGACGCGGAAAAATGAGGTTATCCCCTAAGTCCCGGGCGCGACGTCGGTGCCGGGCTTGGGCTCGTCCTCATGCCGGAGCATGTCGAGAAAGAGGACGGCGACACCGATGCAGATGGCCGAGTCGGCGACGTTGAACGCCGGCCAGTGATGGCCCGAGACGGCGAAGTCCAGGAAGTCGACCACGTAGCCGAAGCGCACGCGGTCGAGCAGGTTTCCGACGGCCCCGCCGAGGATCAGGGCCAGGCCGACCTGCAGCCGGACGCTCTTGTGCGAGGAGCGCAGCGCGTAGGCCGACACGATCAGGAAGACGATGACGGCGACGCTGTTCAGCAGGACGGCCTTCAGGGCGGAATCCACCGAGGCGAACAGGCCGAACGCCGCGCCGCTGTTGCGGACGTAGGTGAGATCGAAGACGTTCGGGATGATGGTCCGCGACTGGTGCACGTCCATCGTCCGGGTGATGATGCCCTTCGTCCACTGGTCGAGGAAGAGGACTGCGAGCGACATCGCCAGGTAGGCGCCGCGGTAGATCGTCGACTCGCGGAGATTCGTGGTCATGCCGCCGCCTCGCCGAGGACCGCGCGGCACCGGTCGCAGAGACCGGTCGCATCGGCTTCGGGCGTCACCTTCCAGCAGCGGTCGCACCGACGGCCCCGAGCCTTGAGGAATCCGAGCCGCACCCCGGGATAGACCTGCGAGTCGCGCCACTCGGCCGGGCGGGCCTCCGAGCCTTCGACGATCTCGGAGACGATCAACAGGTCCGCGAGGCCTGCGCCGGAAGTCCCCGTGGCGGCGCGGTCGGCCTCCAGCGCCTCGTTCCCGGAGAGCGCAATGGCCCCCTCGAGGGACGATCCGATGACTTTGTCGCGCCGCGCTTGCTCGAGAATCACCGAGGCTTCTTCCCTCAACTTGGTCAGCCGTTCCCAGGCCGCCTCGGAATCGGAGTCGGCCGGCACCGAAAAGTCGTTCAGCCCGTCGAAACGCGTCAGGTGGACCGATTCTTCCTTCTTTCCCGGAAGGGCCGCCCAGATCTCCTCGGCCGTGAACGGAAGGACGGGCGCCATGGCCGCCGCGAGCGCGCGTCCGATGCGCCACAGGGCCGTCTGGGCAGACCGCCGCTCGGGCGAGGCCGCCGCCGAGGCGTAGAGCCGGTCCTTGAGGATGTCGCAATAGAAAGCCGACAAGGTGGTGGCGCAAAAAGTCACGAGCTGGTGGTAGATGACGTGGAGCTCGTACGTCTCGTAGGACGCGATGATCCTCTGGACCACGGCCCGGGCCTGCCCGAGAGCCCAGAGGTCGAGAGGCAGGAGCCGCTCGACGGGGAGGGCGTCGGTCCCCGGATCGAAGTCGTAGAGATTGGAGATCAGGTAGCGCGTCGTGTTCCGGATCTTCCGGTAGGCCTCGGCGCAGCGGGCCAGGATTTCCTCGGAGATCGGGTCGTCGTCGCGGTAGTCGAGGCTCGCGACCCAGAGCCGGACGATGTCGGCGCCGTACTTCTGGATGAGGTCCTGCGGCGCCACGACGTTGCCGAGCGACTTGGACATCTTGCGTCCCTGTCCGTCGACCACGAATCCGTGTGTGATGACGCCCTCGAAGGGCGCATCGCCGTAGAGGGCGACCGAGATCAGAAGCGACGACTGGAACCAGCCGCGATGCTGATCGTGCCCCTCGACGTAGAGGTCCGCCGGGCGGTTCGAACCGGAGCTCGAACCCGAGCCGCTCTTCACGAGCTCGGGCCACGCGCCGGAACGCAGCACGGCGATGTGCGAGACGCCGGAGTCGAACCACACGTCGAGGATGTCGGTCTCGGCCTGAAAGTCTTCGCGGGCGAAGCCGCGGAGATCGGCGCCCTCGGGCAGGAAGTCGGAGGCCGGCCGCGCGTACCAGGCGTCGGCGCCCTCTTCGCGAAAGATGCCGGCGAGGTGCTCGAAGAAACGGTGGTGCTCCTCGGGGGAGTCTTTCCACGGATAGACCCCGGCGCGCTCGCCGTCTTTCATGGCATAGAGCAGCGTGATCGGCGAGCCCCATCGCCGCTGCCGCGAGACCACCCACTCGCGCCGGTTCTCGACCATGCCGGCGATGCGAGCCTCGCCCCAGGGGGGATCCACTTCACGCGGGCGATCGCGTCGAGCGCGCCCCGCCGGACGTCGGTCTTCTGCTCGTCGAGACGGGCGAACCACTGAATCGTCGCCCGAAAGATGACGGGATTCTTGCAGCGCCAGCAGTGCGGGTATTCGTGGCGGAACTTCGGGTCGTACCCGACGAGGGCGCCGACGGCCTTGAGGTCTTCGACGATCGCCGGATTCGCGTCGAGCACCTTCTGCCCGCGGTACTTCGCGACCGTCGTGAAGCGGCCCGCTTCGTCGACCGGCGAGAGGATCGGCAGCTTCTCCCGCTGCCCGGCGAGGAAGTCGTCTTCGCCGTGGCCGGGCGCCGTGTGCACGAGTCCGGTGCCGGCGTCCATGGTGACGTGGTCGCCGAGAATGACGCGGAACGACTTGGCGTCTTCCTCGGCGGTGAGCTCGCCCCGGCACTCTGGCGGGAGAGGATGCGCATAGACGGTGCCTTCGAGGCGGCGGCCCGGCACGACCGGCCCCGGCTTCCAGTTCTTCCAGCCGAGTTCCCCGGCAACGCGAGACACGAGGCGTTCGGCCACCAGGTAGTGCCGATCGCCTTCGACATCCCCCAGATGTAGTTCTCACCGGGATGCACTGCGATCGCCAGGTTCGAGGGAACCGTCCAGGGCGTCGTCGTCCAGATGAGAAGCGCGGCCGGGACGTTCTTGTCGGCGATCCAGAGGTCGGTCGGGAACGCGACGTAAATGGCGGGATCCTGCCGCTCTTCGTACTCGAGCTCCGCTTCGGCAAGCGCGGTGCGGTCGGTGAAGCACCAGCGCACCGACTTGAGGGCCTGGTAGATGAGGTTCTTCCCGTAGATGCCGCCGAAGGCGCGGGCGATCTCGGCCTCATACGGGAAGGCCATGGTCGTGTAGGGACGGTCCCAGAGCCCGCCGACTCCCAGGCGCTTGAACTCCTCGCGCTGGATGCCGACGTACTCCTGAGCGTAGGCGCGGCAGGCGCGACGGATCTCGACCGCGCTCATGTCCTTCTTCTTGGAGCCGAGCTTCTTGTCGACCTTCTGCTCGATCGGAAGGCCGTGGCAATCCCAGCCGGGGACGTACGGCGCGTCGAAGCCCATCATGGACCGGCTTCGGACGACGACGTCCTTGAGGATCTTGTTCAGCGCATGGCCGATGTGGATGTTCCCGTTCGCGTACGGCGGCCCGTCGTGGAGTATGAACCGGGGCCGCCCGGCAGCGATCCGGCGGCGCTTCTCCTCCAGCCCCATCGTCTCCCACGCGGCAAGCTGGACGGGCTCCCGCCGCGCGAGGTCGGCCTTCATCGGAAAGTCCGTCCGCGGCAGGTTGAGCGTGCTCTTGTAGTCGGATCCCTCGCTCATCGAGGGCGGAGTTTAGCCCAAGCGCCCCGTATCGCCGCCGCGGAGGGCCTCAGCTCTTGTGGGCGCCGGGGGCGGTGACGAGCGCGACGACGGCGGCTGCGATGTCGCGGCCGTGCGTGATCGTGACCTCGGCTGAGAGCACCTTCAGGGACCGCGCCCGGACGAGCGCCCTGCCATGAAAGACGACGAGAGGTTTACCGCGTGCGTCGCGGGTGACTTCGATGTCGCGGAACGCGAGGCCGCGCCACCCGAGCCCGAGGGCCTTCATCGCCGCTTCCTTGGCGGCGAAGCGACCGGCGACGTGCTCGGCGAAGGCACGCTTGTGTCGTCGCTCGCGGCGGATCTCGCCCTCGCGGAAGATGCGCGCCAGGAATCTCTCACCGTGACGCTCGAGGACGCCCGCCACGCGGTCGACCTCGGTGAGGTCGAGTCCCAGAAGCAGCCCGACCGCTCCGGGCATCAGGCGAGTCCCTTGAGATTGAAGAACCGGGCGATCTTGGCGCGGAGAGACACGGGCGATTCGCTCATCCCGCTCCCTCGGACCTTCTCGAGTTGTCCCGAGGTCTGCCGTCGACGCTCGAGCACGATGTCGTCGAGCTTGTCGACGAGGGACGGATTCGCCTCCAGAATCGGCGCGAGCGTGGATTTGTCGATCTCGACGAGGAGGGACTCTTCGAGCGTCCGAATCGTCGCAAGACGCGGCTCGCCGGTCAGCAGGCTGATCTCCCCGAAGCCCGATCCCACATCGAGGAGGGCCACGCGCTGGCTCTCGCTGGAGGCGCCGTGTGCCGAGACGCCGACCCGTCCACGCGCGATGAGAAACATCGAGGATCCGTCCTCGCCCTCCCGCACGACGGTTTCTTTCTGGCCGAAGGTGAGGAGGCGGGCCCCGGCGGCGAGCCGCGCGCGCTCTTCCGCCGAGAGGGGCGCAAAGAGCGGGCTGGCCTCGATCGCCGCGACGACCGCGCGGGAGGCGTCGGGGTGCGGAAGCGGTCCCGCCGCGTACTGGTGCTGGCGGATCACGGGATACGCGAAACTGATCCTTTCGCGGGAGAGGGCGTACCAGACGCGCTGACGGACCTCCGAGTCGATCTCGATGTAGCGCGCGTAGTCGTCCAGCCAGTACCGCAGCTCGTAAACGACGGCGAAATTGTCGAAGGCGTGCAGCTGGGCCGACGGAGCCGGATGGGGAGCGAGCCCGGGCGTGTCCCTCAGGGCTTCGACGAGCACGGCGAGAGCGTGTGCCGGCGGCAGGTCGTATTCAAGACTGAGCCGAAGAATGCGGGCCATCGGTAGGCCGCCCCTTCGATAGACCTCGAACCGCTCGCGGCTCGCCGCGATGTTGGGGATCAGGATCGTGTGTCCCTCCATCGTGCGTACCTTGATGGCTCGCCAGGAGAGCTGTTCGACGAGCCCGATGGTCTCGCCCGATCGCACCATGTCGCCGACCTGGACCGTCCGTTCGAGAGCCAGGGCCACGCCGGAAAAGAGGTTGCCGAGAGTCTCCTGCAGAGCGAGGCCGACGACGGCTGTGATGATGGCCGAAGTGGCGAGCAGAGCGGGGAGGCTGGCGGAGAGCGCCACCTGAAAAAGGACGCCCAACGCGACGGCGAAAAGAATGAGGCTGACGATCTGCCGCAGGAGGTCCGGAGCCGCGGTCCCGCGCTTGATGCGGTAGCCGACGTCGAAGACCAGGAAGTCGGCGACTCGGATCGCGACGAGGGCGCCGGCCAGGCCGACGATGAACGATCCGTAGCTGCGATTCCCGGCGTCGAAGGTCACGCCGAAGCTCGAGAAAAGGAGCACAACCCCGAAAACCAGGGCCAAGATCGCGAGGGCCGGGAGGATTCTCCGCGCGCCGACGACTGCGATCTCGGACGCTCGGACGGTCATCGCTCTGCGAGCCGCCGGGCCGCGGCGCGCGGGCTCGAGGCCTCCTGGAAGAGCCGGATCGCCGCGATACCCGAGATTCGGTCGAGATACGGGTCGAGCGCGCCGAGGTTGTCCTCCGAGATCCCGCCGATCGCGAACACGTCGCTGGCGTGGGAATCCCGGGGCGGCAGGTCGCTGAGTGTCTCCGGACCGAGGGGAGCTCCGAAGGCCCGCTTGGAGGGGGTGTCGAAGATCGGGCCGATGACGACGGCGTCGGCGCCGGCCTCCATGGCAGCCCGCGCTTCGGCGGTCGAATGCGTCGAGACGCCGATCCGGAACCCGCGGGGCGTGTGCGCACGGACCCGCGCGAGCGGCAGTCCGTCGGCCGGGAGATGCACGCCATCGGCGCCGGCGGCGAGAGCGATGTCGAAGCGGCGGTTCACCGAGAGGGGCACGGCGGCCCCCAGCCGCTGCCGTGCGGCCAGGGCGACACGGAGAACCTCCTGGTCTTCCGTGCCGAGTTCCCGAAGCTCGACGGAGACCGGCGCGTCCGAGAGCTCCTCGAGGATCTCGAAGAAGCGCGCGTCTCCGACGGCCGAACGGTCCGTCACGTAGAGGACCTTCATTCCGGCTTTTCCGGCGCGGCCGCGCCGCCCTGCAGCGCGCGGGAGAGGACCCGGAGGTCGGCCACGCCGACGGCCAGGTGCAGGAGACCGATGCCCGAGATGAAGCCGCGGAAGAATCCCGAGCCGAGCAGGCCCGGAATCGCGGGCCGGCCCGTCCAGGGGCGCAGCACGAGGTAGACCCCCACCGTGGTGCAGTAGAAGACGAACAAGGCGTTTGCCAGAAAGTCGAAGAGGCGCCGCACCTTTCGCAGATTCTAAGCGGTCCCGGGCGCGCCGCCCGGCCGGCGCCGACCGAGACAGAAAAAAAGAACCGCGCCCGAAGGCGCGGTGGGAAGAGGAGGAAACCTCAGGGGAAGAAGTTCCTTACGGGCGGCCCCGGTGTCCGCCGGAGCTCGGCGGCGGCGCGCTCCGAGGCGCGGGCGCCGGAGCGGACCGAGGAGGGGCGGCCTGCGGCGCCGGCGCGGAACGCGGAGCCGAGCCCCGGTCGTACGAGCGCGGAGCCGCCTCGCGAGGAGCCGATCCCGACGGGGGCGAGTAGCTTCGGCCGCGATCCGGGTTTGAGTTCCCGCGTGGCGCCGAGTCGCGAGGGGCGGAGTACTGGCGGCCGCCGTCCCGGGATGCGGGGCCCTGTCGGTCGTAGCCGCGGCGCTGTCCGCCGTCTGCGGGATCCCGCTGCACCGGCCGGCGGCCCGGCACCGAGCCTTCGATCACGCGCTGCGCGGGCGGGACGTCGGGACGCGATCTCCAGGTTTCGCCCGCCTGTCGACCCGAGGGCTGCTGGCGGGAGATCGTTCCGCGATCCGAGGGTTGCTGCTGGCGGGAAGTTGTTCCGCGATCCGAGGGCGCCGGCTCCGGGCGTCCCCGCCATTCCGAACCGGACCGCTCGACCTGACGCTCCGACCGGTCGACCTGCGGGCGCGTCTCGAAAGAGCGCGCCTGGGGCTGACCCCGCCAGGTGTCGTTCGGCTGGCGGCCTGTGGAGGGAGAAGAGGCCTCGGGCCGCGTCGGGCGCTCGGCCACACGGCCCCGCTCCGTTCCCGCGCCCGCCGAGCGATCGAAGCTCTCGGGGCGCCTCGAATCGGTCTGCAGGGGCACGCGGCCGCGATCCACCACGGCTCCGCCTCCGCTCCGCGCCGTCATTTCCGAAGCGCCGGGTCCGACGAGCCGGCCGCGCTGCGCCACGACCGTCCGCTCGCGCAGCGCCTGCACGGTCGCGTCGGGCAGCTGACGCTCGCGAGCGAGGAAAGGAGCCAGTCTTTCCGAGTCACGAGGATTCGACGTGCGCTCGATGACTCGCGGCGCCTCGCGGACGTAGTCGCGGAGCGCGTCGCGCGTGTTGCCGCCGCCCCGCTCCGCCAGGACGATGGGGCGCGAGGATACGGAGATGTTGCCGCCGAGGCGATCCACGACGCGGGTGCCCGGGATGACGTCGAGCCGGCCGCGCGTCCCGAGGTTGTTCACGCCGGTGAAGTTCCAGCCCCGCATGTCGACCTGACGGGTGGAGAAGCGGCCGTTGACGGCGAAGGCCATGTTGTCGCGGCCCCAGCCGATGTTCTTGTAGTAGTTGTCCCACCAGGGGGAGTAGCCGCCGTAGTAACCGGTGGGGCACCAGCCGAAGTAGGAGTTCGTGTAGCCGTAGTAGCACCAGGCCGGCGAGTAGACATAGCCCGGAGACCAGCACCAGCTGTTCCAGCCGACGTCGAAGAACCAGTTGCCGTAGTGGTACGGATACCAGCCCCACGGGTCGTACGACCACCAGCTCAGGCCGACCGGCGTGTAGTACCAGGAGCCGTAGGAGTAGGGAGACCAGCCCACCGCCACCTGAGGCCGCCAGACGTAGCTCGAGTAGGTCGAGTTGTAATCCCAGTCGCCGTAGCCGTCCAGCGTCTGGACGTCGGCGGAGTATTCCTCCTCCACGTACCGGCTCGACGGGCTCTGAGGCGTCTCGTAGGTGGCCTCGATGCGGTCCGAGGCCCAGAGGTCGAAACGATCGCGCGAAAAGCTGCCGCGCGCGATTTCCGGCTCCTGGTCGCCCTGGACGAGAAGGTAGTTGCCGGCGCGCACGGTGTAGGCCCCCGAACGCGTCTTGACCTCGACCGAGCCGGCGCGGACCACGACGCCGGTGCCCCGCCGCACATCGGCGTTCACGCGGACGCGCGCTCCGCTGTTCGCGTACACCGTGGCGTCGGCCGTGTCGATGCGGGGGGCCGCCTGCTCCTCGCTCCCGACGACCGAGAGGATCACCGAGCCGTCGGAGAGGTCGATCGCGGAGAGATCGGCGTCGGAGCCCTGCTGGTCGGAGAGGGAGATGAAGCGGATGCGGGTGCCGCCTCCCACGTGGAGCACGTTCCCGTCGGCCAGAGCCACCTCGGCGCGGGCGGGCTCTTCGGTTTTCATCTCGTCGCCGGCGGAGATCGGGAGGTTGCGGCGCGCCTGGACCTCGCCGTTCGAGGGAGACACGACCATGACCTCGCCGCTCGTTTCGCGGACGTAGGTGTACGCGCTTCGACCGGAGTCCGCCGCCGCCGGCCGGACGGCCGCGAAAGCGATCAACGAAGCCAGAAGAGCGAACCGTTTCACGTTCATCGTCTTCCTGTTCCCCCGTCTGCCGGAGATAGCGAGCCACGTGCCACGAGGCCGTCTTGCCCGAGTAAGAAGAATGTGCTTTAAATCGAGCACTTATGGAAGCGCGGGTCGGAGGGGAGCGAGAGCGTCCTGTCATGCGCGGGAGACAGGATCCGCGCCCCGGAGGACATGCCGGGCCGCCGCCGGTCCCGCTTTTCGGCGGGCTCGACCGCTTGATTCGCGACATCGTCCGGTACGGCGACCCGCGGCTGATCGCGGAGAACGCCGACGTCGACCCGCTTGCCGAGGAGCTCTCCGGCCTGATCGCCGACATGGTGGAGACCTGCCATGCCGCGCCGGGGGTCGGCCTCGCGGCGCCCCAGATCGGCGTGAACAAGCGCCTGGCGATCATCGACCTGTCGATCGGCGCGGATCCGGGGGCCCTGATCGTGCTGGTCAACCCGGTCGTGATCGAGAGCGCGGGGGAGCAGCGGGAAGAGGAGGGATGCCTCTCGGTTCCGGATCTGGCCGAGAAAGTCATCCGCCCGACGCGGGTCCAGGTGCGCGCCGGAGATGCCTCGGGGGCCATCCGCGAGATCGAGGGGACGGGGCTGCTCGCCCGGGCTCTCTGCCACGAGACCGACCATCTCAACCGTTTGCTCTTCATCGACCGCCTCCGGGGCTTGAAGCGGGAGCTCACTTGGCGAAAGATCCGCCGGCAGAAAGAGAAAGGACTCTGGTGACTTTTCGGGCGTTCAACACTCTGGGCCGGCTTGTCGACGAGCTGAAGCCGATCGAGCCGGGCCACGTCCGCCTCTACACGTGCGGCCCGACGGTCTACAACGTCGCCCACATCGGAAACCTGCGGACGTTCCTCTGGGAGGACGTCCTCGCCCGCCATCTGCGGTCGACGGGTCTGCGTGTCACGCAGGTCATGAACCTCACCGACGTCGACGACAAGACGATCAAAGGAGCCACGGAGGCCGGGCTGTCGCTGCCGGAGTTCACCGGCAAATACGCCGAGCTGTTCTTCCGGGACATCGACCGGCTGGGTCTCCAGCGCGCCGATCGCTATCCGCGGGCCACCGAGCACATTCCGGAGATGCAGGAGATCACGACAAAGCTCCTGGAGCGGGGCCACGCCTACGAATCGGAGGGATCGGTCTATTTCCGGATCTCGACGTTCCCCGCGTACGGGCGGCTTTCGGGGATCGACCTCTCGCAGGCCCGCCGGAGCGACCGTGTCGCCGACGACGAATACGAGAAGGAGGACATCAAGGACTTCGTCCTCTGGAAGGCGGCGAAACCGGGCGAGCCGACCTGGGACTCTCCCTGGGGTCCGGGTCGCCCCGGCTGGCACATCGAGTGCTCCGCGATGAGCATGAAGTACTTCGGGCCGCATTTCGACGTGCACACCGGCGCCGTGGACAACATCTTTCCCCACCACGAGAACGAGATCGCCCAGAGCGAGGCGGCGACGGGGGAGAAGTTCGTCGATCTCTGGATGCACGCGGAGCACCTCATCGTCGACGGCGAGAAGATGGCCAAGTCGAAAGGCAACTTCTACACGCTCGACGACGTCCTCGCTCGGAAGAACGATCCGGTCGCCGTGCGGTACCTCCTGCTCTCGGTGCCGTACCGCAAGAAGCTCAACTTCACCTGGGAGGCGCTCACGGGCGCGGCCTCAGCCGTCGAGCGCATCCGTTCGGCCGTCGCCCGGATCGACGAGGTGGCCGCCGCGGGTGGTGAAAAGTCCGGCGCCTTCAAGGCGGCCGAGCGCGCCGCGCAGTTCTCCGCGGAGTTCACGGCCGCGCTCGACGACGACCTGAACACGGCCGAGGCGCTCGGCGTGCTCTTCACGTTCCTGCGCGAGATCAACGCGGCTCTCGTCGAGAACACGCTCGACGCCGCCGGAGCCGCCGCCGTGGGGGCCGCGCTCCGCAAGGCCGATCTCGTCCTGGGCGTCCTGCCCGCGGGGGACGACGCGCTGGACGCCGACATCGAGGCCATGATCGAAGCCCGCAACGCCGCCCGCCGCCGCCGCGACTTCGCCGAATCCGACCGCATCCGCGGCGATCTCGCCGCCCGCGGCATCGTCCTCGAGGACGGGCCGACCGGCACGAGGTGGAAGCGGGCGTAGACTGGCCGAATGCTCCGGGGCGCCGTGGCGGCCGTCGTGTCCTCAATGCTGTTGGTTCCGTTGACAGGCGGGGAGGAGTGGCGTGCCCCCGTGCCGGTCGCCTCGCTGAAAGCGTTCCAAACCGCCTTTCCAAAAGCGCCGCCCTCCGGGGCCGCACTGGATCTGGAGGCGCTCACGGCGCGCCTCGGCATCGACCTCGCTCCCAGGGACGAGCGTCGTGACCATCCGAATCCGGAAACGGCGAAGGCCTACCTGGCGGTTGCCCCGGCGATCCGCCAGTACGTCGAAGGGCAATTGCAGGAGGCGGGCGAGAGCATCGATGCTCCGGGCGAAGCCGTCCAGAAGTTCCTGTCGGAGCACGATGCCACCCTCGACGCGATCGTGGCTCTCGCGACTGCTCGCCCCAGGATCTCGTGGGAAACCGACGTGGCTGCCGGCTTCTATGCGCCGACGCCGAACGTTCTCGGACAGGTGCGGCTCCAACTCGCCCTCGGCGCGCGAGCCCTCGACGAGGCGCGAAGTCAGAACCCCGCCGCCGCGCTCCACACGATCCAGGCAATGTGGACACTCGTCCAGAGCCTCGCCACGCGCCCGGAGATGGTTTCGCAGATCCTCGTCCAAAGCGCTTCGCGCATGGTCGCGGGCCTGCTTCGGAAGGTCGATTGGCCCGCGCCAGAGTGGGTCGAGCGGCTTCGCGGCCGCGGAGGTTTCGAGTCCTTCCTGGCCGCGCTCCAGAACGATGCCTGGCACCTCGCCGGCGACCCGGAAGTCCTGGAGGCGATCCAGGGGATGACGCGAGTCCAACGGCGATTCGTCGGGAACCTCGCGGCCCGCGACCCGTGCGGCTGGACCCGTCGGGATCTCGACCAGAGCTGGAAGGCCGCCGCGAGCGGCGAGCCCGCGGAAGTCGAGTCGATGGCCGCGATGGGCTCCGAAAATTCTCTGGACTCGCTCAATCGCTGGCATCGCCATCTGCTCGATGCCGAGCTGACGGCTCTCGTTCTGGAGGCGCGCGGAAAGAAGGCGGCATCCCGAGAAAGCGCCTGGCCGGCGCGTCTGGAGCATCTCGAGTCATCCGTGTGCCCCGGCCGCTTCTGGGGATATCAGCGCAGTTCCTCGGGCGACGTCACCATAGTCTTCGAAGGCCGGGCGCCGGCCGTCGACCGAGGTTTAGTCCTCCCGCTGACCTTCCGGAGCGCGTATCCAAAGACCGAGCAAGTGGGCCGAGACTGAACCCATGAGGCGGCGCGTTCTGGCGGCACTCGTGTCGGTCTCGCTGGTCTCCTCTTCGACGTTCGGCGGAGACTGGACACCCCCGAGCGTCGCGACGACCTGGAAGGCCTACGAAGCCGCGTATCCGAAAAGGACCGTGTCCGCCGCCGTCCTCGAGATCGAGAGCCTCGCGGCCCGCCTCGGTATCGACGTGGCGCCGCAAGGACCGTTTGTCGCGGATCCCGAGGACCAAGAACGCGTGAGGCGGCTGGTTCCCGACGACGGCCGTGTGCGGCCGGATCCGGAGGTCGTAAAGCGGACGCAGTCCGCACTGTCGGCCGCCGGACAGTGGGTTCACGAGCAGCTGTCGGAGCCCTCCGAACGCATCGGTCCTCCGCCGGAGTCCGTCTCGCACTACCTCGTCGAGAACGGCGTCACGATCGAGTCGATCGTCGCGACCGCCACGAGACCAGGGCCGATCGAATGGGACCTCGACGTGAAGGCCGGCACGGAGGCACCAGTCCCGAACTACCTCGGCGTGATCCGACTCGACAAGGTCCTGGCCGCACAGGCGTTGGTGCGCGCTCGTGCCGGCGAGACCGATGCGGCCCTCGACGCGGCGGAAGCGATGTGGCGTATGGGCGAGAGTGTCGCGTCTCGTCCCGAGCTGATCGCGCATCTGATCGTGGCCGCGCAACTGCGGCTGATCGTAGGCCTGATGCGCAAGATCGAAGGTCCCTCGTTCGGTTGGGAGGCCCGCTTCCGCGAGCGACGCTTCTTTCAGGCGTTTCTGGTGGCGCTCCAGAATGACCCCTGGCCTTCGTCCTCGGAACCGGAGCTTCAGCCGATGATCGAAACAATCACTCGGATCTACCGCCGCTTCGCCGACGGACTGATCGAGGGGGATGCCTGCGAGTGGACGACCCAGTCCCTGCAACACGTCTGGGATGTGGCGGCGAGCGGAGAGAACGGGCCGGAACAGATCCTCGTCGGCATCGCCTCGGAATCGATCGTCGGCATGGTGATGCGGTGGCGAAGGGTCCTGCTCGATTCCGAAATGACCGCGCTCGTTCTGCAGGCGCGGGGCGAGAAAGCCGCCTCGCGGGAGGGTGCGTGGCCGCCGAGTCTGCGGGATCTGGAGTCGGGCGTCTGTCCCGGGCGCTTCTATTCCTATCGACGCAATGGCGGCATCGTCATCGCCTTCGAGGGGAAGGTGCCCGGGGAAGAGAGGGGAGGCCTATCGCTTCCGATGAGCTTCCGCGGTGCGCCGCCGCCGACGATGACGCCGACTCCCGTGCCCGCCTTGACACCGACTCCGACGCCCACACCGAGCCCTCAGTGATTTCCGGAGCCAGCCTGCTCGGAGTTCTCGCGCTCGCCGCCGGAGCGGTCGGCGACCATCCGATCGAGCGAAACGCCGCGGCAGAGGTCCTCGTCGAGCGGGGCGGCGAGCTCGGGATCCCGTTCGAGCGGGCCGCAAGGGCGGCCACGTCGGAGGCCTCCGTGGCCTTTTCCGACGCCGGGACCATGGCCTGGCTCGAATCTCAGCTCGAGATCCCCGACGAATCGATCGGGGCGCCGCCGAAGGCGCTGACGCAGTACCTCGAGGAGAGCAAAGCGGCGCTCGAAGCGATCGTCTCCGCGCTGGAGCGTCAGGCGCCCGACTGGGGAAGGGACGAGGTGGACAGGAACGGCACGGTGAACACACCCGCCCTCGCGCCGTCGCTGCGTCTGCAGAGCGTCCTTCTCGCGGCGGCCCTCATCGAGACGCGCGCCGGCCGCGAGATCGAAGCGGAGCGGTTGCTCGAAGCCTCCTGGTCGCTCGCTCGCCCCGCCGCGGAGGCGCCCGTGCTGATCACGCAGCTGATCGCCGACCAGGTCGGGTGGGTGGCAAGCGGGCGTGCTTCGGAAGATGCAGAGCTCTCCTCTCGTGTGGATCGATCGTTTCTCGAGCGACCGCTCCTGGAGCGACATGCTCGACGCGTACGTGGCCGATGCCGAACCCAGGGAATCTCCGAGGCCTGGCTCCGTCCTCCGACCCGCGGGAAGAGATCGAGCGGAAAGCGCCGGCCGCCATCGCCGCCGGCCTCAAGAAGCTCGGTCCCTGCGAGGGAGCCAACCTGGACGATGACGATCTCTGGAAGCTGGCCGAACGTGAGCTCTTCCCCTCGTCGGATCCCGCGACCGTCGAGGCGCGAAACGCCTACCGCGAGATCACTCTCCCGAACATGGTGAGACCCGTCCGGCGCGCCGGTCGGCTCGCCGTGGACCGGGAGCTCACGCTGGAGATTCTGCGGCTCCGCATGTCGAAGGAGCAGGACGCCGAGGGGCGTTGGCCCGCGCGAATGGAGACCGTGATTTCGATGGCGTGCCCGTCGGCGGAGTATGTCTATCGAGCCGATGCCCGCGGTATGGAGATTCGATTCGAAGGCGTGATGCCGCCTCCGACCGCGCAATTTCTGCTGCCGCTCTCATTCCGCGGCGCCGCCGGACCAAAGCCGACGGCCTCGCCGACGCCGACATCCGCTCCCTTGACACCCACACCCGGCCGGCGGGATGATCGCCCCGCCATGACGCCTCGCTCCGTCTCGAACTGCTGGTGGTGGCGGGAGACCCGGTAGGGCGAAGTCGCGCCCTGCCGAATTCGTTCGGGCGGGGCAGATCCAGACGAGAGAATAGAACCCCCGGCCCGAAGGGCTCGGGGGTTTTTGATTTGATGGACGACCACAAGCACAAGCGTCTCCCGATTCCGGCCTACATCGCGTCGCTCGCGCCGAAAGACGCCGAGGACGCGAGGCGGCTCGCGGCCCGCGTTCCGGCAGAGGCGAACGCCATCGAGTTCCGGATGGACCTGGCGGAGCGCCCGATCCCGCCGGCGGCTCTGCTCGCTCTCGACGCCCGGCCGACGATCCTGACCTGGCGCTCGCTCGCGGAGGGCGGTAACTTCAGCGGTTCGGCCGAAGAGTACGCGCGTCTCGTGGAGGAGTGCTACGCGGCCGGGGCGACGGTGGACGTGGAACACGCGCGGGGCCTCCTCGCCGACGAACGCCGCTTCGCTGACCGGGAGCGCGTCGTCGCGTCGCTCCACTCTCCCTTCTCGCTGCCCGGAGACTGGAGGGAGAAGGTCTCCGCGATGAAACAATCGCACGCGCGGGCCGTGAAGATGGTGGCGGGCGTCGCCGACGTCTCGGCCGGGCTGCGGATCGCCGAGCTGCAGAGGGACATGGCTGATCCGGCCGTTGCGATCTTTCCGATGGGGCCAACAAGCGCTCCCGGCCGGGTGCTTTCGGCGCTCTTCGGCGGCGCGCTCGTCTACGGACCGGTCGAGCGGGAGACGGCTGCCGGCCAGATTCCGATCGGCGACCTGCTTTCGATCTACGAAGTGAACCGGCCGCGTCCGCTCGAGGCGCTCTTCGGCGTCATCGCCGGCAGCACGGCGCGCTCGCTCTCGCCATACCTGTACAACGCGCTCTTCCGTGCGCGCGAGCTGCCCTATCTCTACCTCCCGCTCCAGGTCTCCGACTTCGCCCGCGAGAATCTTCCCGAGATCGCGTTCGAGCCTCCCTTCCGCGGCTTCGCCGTCACGCAGCCGTGGAAGCTCGAGGCGGCGCGCGCGGGGACTCCTTCCGAGGAAGTGCGCTTGATCGGCGCTTCCAACACCCTCGTCCGTGCACGGAAGGGGTGGCGCGCCGAGAACACGGACGTCGACGGCGTCTTCGATCCGCTGGCCGATCACGGCACCGGGGAGGGACGCAGCGCCGTCGTCCTCGGGGCTGGCGGCGCCGCGCGGGCCGTCGTCGTGGCGGCGCGTCGCCTCGGCTACGAGGTCGCCGTTACGGCGCGGCGCGACACCGAGGCGGACAGGCTGGCGGAAACGATGAAGGTGGATTCGATGGCCTGGGCCGACCTTGCGTCGAGCGAGGCGGATCTCTACGTCAACGCCACTCCGATCGGATGGAAGGACGAAGATCCTCCGGCGATTCCGCCGATCCTCTTCGAGGCGAAGCCGATCGTCTTCGACTGTGTCTACCGACGCGACGGACGGGAGACCTCGACGATTCGAGCGGCGCGCGCCGCGAAGTGTCCGACCGTCGATGGGCTGCAGATGTTCACGGCCCAGGCGGTGCGCCAGGCCCAGCTCTTCGGCCTCCAGGACGTGACGCTCGCCGAGGTCGCCGCGAATCCTGCGGGACGGCTTCGCATGAAGCGTGCGGAGGAGCGAGCGGCCTTCCTGGCGCGTGCCCAACGGGCCGTCGCGTGCCCGTCGCGCGCGTGTTCCCGTCGGACACACTGACTCCCGTGATGCTGTTCCGGCGCTTGCGCGGTCCGGGCCGCGAGGCCTTCCTTCTCGAGAGCGTCGAGGGCGGCGAGTCGGTGGCGCGCTACACGTTCCTGGGTGTCAGTCCGTCGGCCCGGCTCTCGGTGCGCGACGGGAAGACTTGCATCGAGCGGGGAGGCCGAGTCGAGGCCGCGTCCTCGTCGCCGCTCGAAGCCCTCGAGCGCCTCGTCCGTCCGGACGAGCTCGTGGCGGACCCGGAGCTGCCGCCGCTCTCACGCGGAGCGGTCGGCTACCTCGCGTACGACGCCGTGCGGCTCTTCGAAGCGATCCCCGACCGACACAGCCGCGAGAGCGAGATCCCGGACGCGGTGTTCCTTCTCTTCGAGGCGGTCGTGGCCTTCGACCATCCGCGGCAGCGGGTTCTGCTGCTGACGACGCTCGATCCGGTTCGGGACATCGATCCGGAGCAGGCGGTGTCGGAGGCGATCGAACGACTCGATCGGCTGCAGTCCCTGCTCGCCGCTCCGGATCCTCCCGCGAACCTCACCGTGCCGCAGGAGGTTCACTTCGTTCCGGTGATGCCGCGCGAGAGGTTCCTCGAGGCCGTCGCAGCGACGCGCGAGGCGATTGCCGAAGGAGAGGTCTACCAGGCCGTGGTCTCTCAGCGCTGGACGGCGCGACTGGACATCGACCCTTCGACGTGTATCGGGCGCTGCGCGCGCTCAATCCGTCGCCGTACCTCTACTTTCTCGAGACGCGCGAGGCGACCATCCTCGGCTCCTCGCCCGAGATGCTCGTCCGGTGCCGGGGCCGGCAGGTCGAGACGCGTCCCATCGCCGGGACGGCGCCGCGCGGCCGCACGTCCGCCGAAGACGAGGAGCTCGCGGCCCGCTTGCGCGAGGACCCCAAAGAGCGCGCCGAGCACGTCATGCTCGTGGATCTCGCGCGCAACGACCTCGGACGCGTCTGCGAGATCGGGAGCGTGGAGGTCGCGCGCTTCGCGGACGTCGAGAAGTTCTCGCACGTCCAGCACCTGGTCTCGGAAGTGCGCGGACGGCTGCGCGCCGGCGCCGGTCCGGCCGAGGCCCTCGCCGCCTGCTTTCCGGCGGGGACGCTCACGGGCGCCCCGAAGATCCGGGCCATGGAGCTGATCGACGCGCTCGAAGCCTGTCGCCGCGGAATTTATGGCGGCGCCGTGGGCTATTTCGACGCCGCCGGCAACTGCGACCTGGCCATCGCGATCCGCACGGCGGTCGTCGAGAAGGGCCTATGGCGCGTGCAGGCCGGCGCGGGGATCGTCGCGGACTCCGTGGCGGAGAAGGAGTACGCCGAGGCCGAGGCGAAGGCCGCGGCGCTCTTTCGCGCGATCGAGCTCGCGCGGGAGTGGTTCGCATGATCTTCGTCGTCGACAACTACGACTCCTTCACGTTCAACCTCGTCCAGGCGCTGGGCAAGCTCGACTCCGACGTCCGCGTGGCGCGCAACGACCGTTTCGAGCCGGCCGAGGTGCTTTCGATGCGGCCGCGCGCGATCGTGGTCTCGCCCGGGCCCGGCCGACCCGAGCGCGCGGGGCAGACCATCCCGATGATCGTCGAAGCCGAGCGGAACGGCGTGCCTCTGCTCGGCGTCTGTCTCGGCCACCAGGCCATCGCCGCGAGCCACGGCGGGATCGTCGAGAGAGCGCCGGAGCCGCGTCACGGAAAGAGCTCGCGGATCTCGCACGAAGGCACGGGACTCTTCGACGGGCTTCCGCGACCGTTCGAAGCCGGGCGATACCATTCGCTGGTGGTTCGCGAGGGAAGTCTTCCCGCCGAGCTCACGGTCATCGCGCGCAGCGAGGATGGTCTCGTGATGGCCCTCGCGCACCGGTCCCGCCCCGTGTTCGGCGTGCAGTTCCACCCGGAGTCGGTGCTCACGCCGGAGGGGGAGCGGATCCTGGCAACATTCGTGCGGATCGCTGAGAAGTCAGCGGAGTGTCGTGACTCCAAACGTCGCCGATGCCCTCAGGACCGTCGCGGCCCGCAAGACTCTTCCGCGCGAGCTGGCGGGGGCGGCGTTCGGCGATCTCATGGACGGACGTGCCACCGAAGCGCAAAAGGGAGCGATCCTTCTCGGAATCGCGACGCGGGGCGAAACGGCCGACGAGATCGCCGGGGCCGTCGCGGCCCTCCGCAGCCGCATGCGGAAGGTCTCGACGCGCCGGGCGCCGCTGCTGGACACCTGCGGTCCGGGCGGGCTCGGACGCGACCTCTTCAACCTGTCCACGGCCGCGGCGATCGTCGCGGCGGGAGCGGGCGCGGCCGTCGCGAAGCACGGGAACCGATCCATCTCCTCGCGGGTCGGCTCGGCGGACGTTCTCGCGGCCGCCGGGTTGCCGGTGGAGCTGGAGCCCGACCGCGCCGGCCGGATCCTCGACGAGACCGGCCTCGTCTTCCTCTTCGCGCCGTCGTTTCATCCCGCCATGAAGGAGCTCGGAACGGTCCGCCGCGAGCTCGGGATCCGGACGATTTTCAACTCGCTCGGGCCTCTGGCGAATCCGGCCGGCGCCACGCGTCAGCTCATCGGCGTCGGCCGTCCCGACCTCACCCGGCTGCTCGCCGATGCGCTCGCGGCGCTGGGCAACGAACGGGCGATCGTCTTCCATTCCGAGAACGGGCTCGACGAGCTGACGCCCGGCGTGGCCGCGTTCGGCGTCGAGGTCGAGGACGGCCGAACCCGTCCGTGGCGGCTCGAAGCCGACGCCCTCGGGCAGGAACGGGTCGAGGTCGAGGCTCTCTCCGGTGGAGATGCCTCGGCGAATGCCGCGATGCTCATGCGACTTCTCGAGGGAGAGCCGGGGCCGCGGCGCGAAGCCGTGCTCGTAAACGTGGCGGCGGCGCTGGTCGTGGAAGGGCGAGCGAACGACTTGCCGGACGGCTACGAGCGGGCTCGGGCGGCGATCGACTCGGGGGAGGCCGGGAGGAGCTTCGAGGCGCTGTGCAAGGCGACGCGGGCGGCATGAGCGCATGACAGATGTCCTGGAGCGGATCCTGGCCGACAAGCGCGCGCGGCTCGCGCGGGGAGAGTATGGATGCGGCGCCGCGGCCGGTACGTCGCCATCGCGGAGCCCGACCGACGGCGCCCGTTTCGTTGCGTCGCTCGCGCAGCCCGGGCCGAGGATCGTCGCCGAGATCAAGGCCCGATCGCCCTCCGCCGGAGAGATTCTTCCGGGAGCCGACGGGAAGGTCGAAACCTTCGGGCTCCTCTACCGCCGGGGCCGCGCCGCGGCGATCTCGGTGGTGGTGGAAGAAGACCATTTCGGAGGCAGGCCCGCCTGGCTTCCGCGGGCGAAAGACATTTCGGGGCTTCCGGTCCTGATGAAGGATTTCGTGGTCGATGAGCGCCAGCTCGACTTTGCGGTCGCGCTGGGCGCGGATGCGGTGCTGCTCATCGTCCGCGCGCTGTCGGATCCAGAGCTGGCCTCGCTGGCCCGTGCCTCGCGGCAACGCCGTCTCGCCATCGTGGCCGAGGCGCACGACGAGGCCGAGATCGAGCGGGCGGCGGCTCTGGCTCCGGACGTGATCGGCGTCAACTCGCGCAACCTCACGACCTTCGAGACGGACGTCGGGCGCCTGGAGTCGCTCGCCCGCCACCTCCCGCCGGGTCCGATTCCTCTGGCGGAGAGCGGCATCCGCGGACGCGCGGACCTCGATCGCCTCTCGGCCGCGGGGTACCGGGCCTTCCTGATTGGCGAGCACCTCCTGCGGTCGGAAGACCCGGAGGAATTCCTCAGGGCCCTGCGGTCATGACGGAGGTCAAGATCTGCGGGCTGACGAGGAGCGAGGACGTCGCGGCCGCCTGCAAGCTCGGAGCCTCGATCCTCGGATTCAATTTCGTGGCCTCCTCGCCGAGGCGGCTCACAATCGAGCGGGCGCGGGAGATTTCCGCCGTCGCTCCGGCCACCGTTCTCCGCGCCGGCGTCTTCGCGACCGAGTCGCGTGACGAAGTGACTCGCGCCGTCCGGGAGGTCACGCTCCAGCTCGTCCAGCTGCACCGCCGGGTGCTGGAGGACGATCTCGACGAGCTGGGCGCGGACGTCGTTCCCGCCGTGCCCATCGAAGCCGGGCGGGACGGCCTTCCTCCGGCGGGAATCCTCGCGCGCTGTCGTGCCGTGCTCTGGGATTCGAGCGGCGGCCGCGGGCGCTCGCCCGACTGGGCGGCGCTCGAGCGTGCCGGAGCGCTGCCGGTCCCGACGTTCGTCGCCGGCGGTCTGGATCCGGAGAACGTCGGGGAGGTCATCCGCCGCCTCAGGCCCGATGGCGTCGACGTCGCGTCGGGCGTGGAGAGCGCTCCGGGCATCAAGGATCGCCGCAAGCTCGAGCGCTTCTTCGAAGCCGTCCGCGAGGCCGATCGTGCCTGAGCGAAGGCGGCGGGGCTACTTCGGAGAGTACGGGGGCCGCTTCGCCCCCGAGACGCTCATGGCGCCGCTCGACGAGCTCGACCGCGCGTTCGCCCGATTCCGGCGGGATCGCCGCTTCCGCGCCGAGCTCGACGAGCTGCTCCGCACGTACGCCGGGCGGCCCACGCCGCTGACCGTGGCCGACCGACTCTCGGAACGGCTCGGCGGAGCGAGGATCGCGCTGAAGCGCGAGGACCTCCTTCATACGGGCGCCCACAAGCTGAACAACGCTCTCGGCCAGATCCTGCTCGCGAAGCGCATGGGCAAGGAACGCGTCGTGGCGGAAACGGGCGCCGGTCAGCACGGCGTCGCCACCGCCGCCGCGGCCGCCAAACTGGGCGTGGCCTGCCGCGTCTACATGGGCGTCACCGACATGGCGCGGCAGGCGCCGAACGTCTCGCGCATGCGCCTGCTCGGCGCCGAGGTCGTCGGCGTCGACTCGGGCTCGAAGACCTTGAAGGACGCCATCAACGAAGCGATGCGGGACTGGACGGAGAACGTCGCCTCGACGCACTACGTCCTGGGATCCGCGCTGGGTCCGCACCCGTATCCGACGATGGTTCGCGAATTCCAGGCCGTGATCGGGCGCGAAGCGCGGCGGCAGTTCCGCAGACTCTCCCGGCGCGAACCGCATGCCGTCGTGGCCTGCGTCGGCGGCGGCTCGAACGCGATCGGGATCTTCTCGGCGTTTCTGGGCTCGCGCTCGCGCCTGGGCTCGCGCTCCGAGCTGTACGGCGTCGAGGCCGGAGGACGCGGGTCGGGGCCGGGCGATCATGCGGCGCGTTTTTCGGGAGGATCGGCCGGCGTCCTGCACGGAACGCGCACGATGCTCCTCCAGGACGAGGCGGGCCAGACCCTGGCGACGCACTCGGTCTCCGCCGGCCTCGACTACCCGGCGGTCGGGCCCGAGCACGCCGGCCTCCACGACGCCGGGCGCGTGACGTACACCAGGGTGTCGGATGGCGAAGCGCTCGAGGCCTTCGGCCTGCTCTGTGAGACCGAGGGCATCCTTCCCGCCCTCGAGTCCGCGCACGCCGTCGCGTTCGCCGCGGGCCTGGCCCGCAAGTGGCCGCGTGCCCGCTGGATTCTGATCAACCTCTCCGGCCGTGGAGACAAGGACCTCGACGAGGTCCTGCGGTTGCGGGCGGGCAAGTGAGCCGGCTCGGGCAGGCATTCGAGCGGGCGCGCGCGGAACACCGCGCTGCCTTCATCGCCTACCTGACGGCCGGCGATCCCTCGGCGGACGCCACGGTCGACCTCGCCCGGGCCCTCGAGCGCGCGGGCGCCGACGTCCTCGAGCTGGGCGTTCCCTTCTCGGATCCGATCGCCGACGGGCCGGTGCTCCAGCGCGCCGCCTCGCGCGCCCTCGCGTCCGGGACGACGCTCGAGATCGTCTTCGACATCGCGCAGCGGATCCGCAACGAGACGCGCCTGGCCCTGGTCCTGTTCACCTACGTGAACCCGGTGCACAGGCTCGGCATCGCCGACGCCGCCCGGCGCGCGGCGGCGTCCGGGTTCGACGGCGTGCTGCTGACCGATGTTCCGCCGGAGGAGGCGCCGCCGTTCGTCGCAGCCTTCCGGCGCGCCCGACTCGACACGGTCTTTCTCGCGTCGCCGACGTCTCCCGCCGCAAGGATGCGCGAAGCCGCGCGGTTGTCGAGCGGATTTCTCTACGTCGTCTCCCGTCCGGGAATCACGGGCGCGCGGGCGGATCTGCCTCTCGACCTTCCGGCCACGGTCGCGCGGGCGCGCAAGGCCGCCGGCGAACTGCCGATCGCGATCGGGTTCGGCATCTCAACCCCCGACGGCGCGCGCCGGGCCGCGCGGCTCGCGGATGGCGTCGTCGTGGGCTCGGCGCTCGTCGCGGCCGGGGAGCGCGCCGGCCAGGGACGCGTCGCGGCGGTCGAGTCTCTCGCGCGGAGCCTCGCGGGAGCCTGTCGCAGGAGGAACAGCGCGAGCGCATGAGAACCGAAGCGGAGTGCCTGAAGCTCCTGCGCAGGGCCAACCTCTCCTCCGAAACTCTCCAGGAGATCCTCGGGGACCGCGCTGCGCGGAAGCACCACGCCGTCCGGAAGGCCCTGGCCGCGCATCCTCGAACTCCGCGCACCGACGCGCTCACGCTCGTCGCGACGCTCTTCTGGCGTGATCTGGCGCACTTGTCGGCGGACTCCCGCGTGCATCCCGTGATCCGGCGGGCGGCGGATCAGGATCTCCTGCGCCGACTCCAGGAGATGGCGATCTCCGAGAAAGTGGATCTGGCCCGCAACGTGGGGAGGGGGACCCTGCTCGCTCTGCGGCTCGATCCGGACCCGCGCGTGCTGGCTTCCGTCCTCGAAAACCGCTTCACCATCGAGGCGGACGTGATCCAGGCCGCGATTCAGGCCTCTGCGGCGCCCGAGTCGCTGGCTCTCATCGCGGACCACCCGCGTTGGGGCGCCCGCTCGGCCGTCCGGAGCGCCATCCTGCGGAACCCGAACACCCCGGTGTCGCTCGGCCTGGCCCTCCTGACGCGGGCGAGCCTCGAAGACCTCCGCGGAGTTCGGGAGTCGCCGCGCGCGCCCGCGCTGCTCAAGGCCTGTGCCCAGAGAGTGCTTGCGGAGAGGGCAGCCGAGGACTAGCATGAAGGTTCACCGACCCGGGGAGACGAGAATGGGCGAGAAATCGGACTTCAACTTCGGGGAAGAACTCCGCCGGGAGAGGCTCATCCGCGAAGTCTCACTGGATGAGATCTCGGCCTCGACGAAGATCTCCATCCGACTCCTGACTGCCCTCGAGTCGAGCGACGTCAAGAAACTTCCGGCGCCCGTCTTCACCCGCGGATTCATCCGCGCGTATTCGCGGCACCTGGGCCTGGATCCCGACGAGATGGTCAACGCGTACCTCGCCGACGTGGCGCCCGACCGCGACCGGGACGGGGGATCCTCCAAGCGGCGCGGACTGAAATCATTCTTCCGAGGCCGCCGCGGCACCGCGGGCGCGATCGTCATCTGCGTGACGGGCGTCCTCCTCCTGCTGGGTTTGATCGTGCGCCCCGAACGCCGGTCGACGCCGGCCGCCGCGTCGCACGCGCGTCCGGTCGAGTCGGTCAGCTTCAAGAACGTCGCGGTGTCGCCCGGCCCCGCTCCGGCGATTCAGGAGCCGGCTGCCGCCGCTCTCGCGCCGACGGCGACGACCGGAGTCTCGATGATCCTCGAGTTCGAGCAGGATTCGTGGACGGAAGTTTCGGCGGACGGCGCGCGCGTCTTCTCCGGTTTGATCCGGCGCGGTTCGAAGCACCAGTTCGATGCGCGCGAAGGGTTCCGGCTGACGCTCGGCAACGCGGGCGGCGTTCGCGTCACCGTCGACGGCCGCGCCATGGAGCCTTTGGGAACCGCAGGCCAGGTGGTACGCGACATGCCCGTGCCGGGCCCGCGCCTCACGCAAAGCTAGCGCGCGGCTCCTCCCCCTCGTGGTAGTCGAGCCCGACCCTCCGACCACACTCGAGCCTCAGGATCTGGTCGCGATCGTCCGGTCCCCGGACTCGCCGCGCGATCTGCGCCTCTTCGCGGCCCGCGGCCTGCTGCCGCTAGAGAGAGACGACCGGATGCGGGCGTTGCTCGCGGTCATGACCGACGAGGACCCCGAGATCGGGGCCGCCGCCCGGCAGACCTTCACGCTCCTGTCGTTCGACGACATCCTCCGCTTCCTCGAGTCTTCCCCGACCGGAGGCGAGCTCGACGCGGTCAGCCGGTCGACCGACGACCATTTCGTGCTCGAGCGGATCATTCGCCACCCGGAGGCCTCGGACGAGACGCTCCTGCGTCTGGCCTCGGAGGTGTCCGGAGCGCCCCAGGACGCGCTCATCGTGAACCAGGTGCGGCTCCTCCGCCAGCCGGCGCTCATCGAGGCCCTCCACGGCAATCCCCACCTCACGGCGGACGGCCGCCGGCGCCTCGACGAGTTGCGCGAGGAGTTCTTCGAGAAGGAGAAGCGCCGGCGGGAGCAGGAGCGGATCCGCCGGGAAGAAGAAGAGCGCCGCGCTCGCCAGGAGGCCGAGGGCATCGTTTTCGAAGACGCGGCCGAAGCCGCCGAGTCGGACGGGATCGGCCCCGGGGAGGAGGGGGAAGTCACCGCCGTCGAGGCCAACCTCTCGGCGATGTACCGGCGCATCTCCATGATGACCGTCAAGGAGAAGGTGGAGCTGGCGCAGAAAGGCAACAAGGAGGAGCGCCGCATCCTCATCGGTGACGCGAACAAGATCGTCACCATGGCGGTGCTCACGTGCGAGTCGGTCACCCAGTCCGAACTCGAGGCCTTTTGCGCCATGCGGCACCTGGGGACCGAGATCTTTCACGAGATCGCGTCCACCCGCGAATGGATCAAGAAACCCCGCATCCAGCTCGCCCTGGTCACGAATCCGGCCGTACCGCTGGGGATCACCCTGCCGCTCGTGAAATTCCTCGGGATGCGTGATCTGCGGGTCATCTCGAGGGACCGCAATCTCCCCGAGGGCGTGCGCCAGATGGCGCGTAAGATCTGGACCGAAAAGCGGGGCTGAGGCCTCGCGACGGCGGGTCCCGCTTGCCGGGGAGCGGGCTTTCTCGTATGTTACCCTTCGTTGAAAAGCTCCGCGTCGCGATCGAGGTTCCCACACTGATGTCTCGCGAAGTCGATTACTACGTGTTGCTCGGCGTGGCGCGGGACGCCAGCGAAGCCGAGATTCGTGAGCGTTTCCGGACGCTCGCGCGCGAAGCCCATCCCGATCGAGCCCCGGCCGCGCGGAAAGCCGAAGCCGAGTCCAAGTTTCAGGATCTGACGGAAGCGGTCAACGTGCTGACGAGCGCGGAGCGGCGGCGCTCCTACGACTTCGACCTGGCCGCCGCCAGGAACGCGCCGGAGGTCGGCGGCGACGCCGTGGCCTCCAACTACGTGAACCAGGGGATCGGCGCCTACAAGGAGCGGAAGTACACCGAGGCTGCGGGCAACTTCCAGCTCGCCGCGGGGCGCAATCCGAAGGACGTCAAGGCCCAGCATTATCTCGGCCTCGCCTCCGCGCGCGCCGGGGACATGCGCACCGCCGTGAAGGCCATCGAAGCGGCTCTGACGATCGAGCCCCACAACGGCGGGCTCCTCAAGGATGCCGGCGCGATCTTTCGGCAGGCCGGCCTGCTTCTGAAAGCCGAGAAGGCCTACCAGGAGGCCTTGCGGTGGGACCCCTCGGCGGCCGACGCGCGGAAAGCGCTCGAAGAAGTTCGTGTGCAGCGGGCAGGCAAGGAGTAGATGCCCGCGATGAGCGCGATCGAGGCATACGGTCTGACGGACGTCGGCAAGAAGCGCAAGCACAACGAGGACGCGTACGCGCTGGACGAGACCGAGGGCCTCTTCATCGTCGCCGACGGCATGGGTGGACACGCCGCCGGAGAAGTCGCCGCCAAGATCACCGTCGAAACCATCGGCGAGTTCATCGCCGCGACGCGCCAGAAGGAAGAGGCAACCTGGCCGTTCAAGTACAACCACGAGCTCCTCTTCAACAGCAACCGGCTGGCCATCGCCATCGAGAAGGCCAACGAGCGCGTCATGTCTGCGGTCGCCGCGCAGCCGTGGCTCAAGGGCATGGGCACGACCGTCGTGGCCGGTCTCCTCAACGAGAAGATCCTTTCCCTCGCCCACGTGGGAGACAGTCGGGCATACCTCTATCGCGCCGGGGAGCTGACGCGCCTGACCGACGATCACTCGTGGGTGCACGAGCAGGTCTCGGCCGGAATCCTGACGGAGGACGAGGCGAAGACACATCCGCTGAAGAACGTCGTGACCCGAGCCCTCGGCGGCGGCCCGTCGGTCGCGCCGGACCTGCGGGAGATGGAGTTTCTTCCGGGCGACGCCTTTCTCTTGTGCTCCGATGGTTTGACGACGATGCTCTCGGACGAAGAGATCCGGGATTGCGTCGCCGTCGACGAGAAGAAGGACGCGGAGGCGGTCTGCCAGGACCTCGTCGATCTGGCCAACGACAAAGGCGGCGTCGACAACATCACCGTGGTGCTCGTCCGGATTCCCGACGCCAAGGCCGCTCCCAAGGCCGACGCCAAACCCAAGAAGTAGGCCCCCCTCGGCCGCACCCGCGATATCCGGGGGCCGGCGTCCGTACAAAGGTTGACGCGCCCGCGTGCGGGCGGCTACCCTCACGAAATGCGTCGAACGTGGCTGTCCGGCCTGACCCTCGCCGGGGTTCTCCTGGCGGCCACACCCGTACTCTCCGCTTCGTCCGCGGCGGGCGCGAGCCCGGCGGCCGTCCCCGATGGGGGATACGTGGACCAGGCGGTCGGCGCTTACCTCAGCCCGCTCGAAGCTCCGGGAGACGCGGAGGACGTGGGGCTGCTCGCGGCCGCGGTCCTGCTCGACTTCCGCGCCCACCCTCGGGAGCTCGGCCGGCTCTGGGTCCAGGAGGTCGTGCTCGGGGCGGGTGAGACCGGCTTCCGGCGCCGGGCGGTCGAGGAAGCGGCCGGCGGAGGCGAAACGCCTCGTCGCGCCCTCTCGCGCCTGGTGACGGACGCGGCGCGAAGCGACGGCCGGGCCCTCCTGCGGTCCGCGGCCCGGCTCTACGCGAGCATGTGGACGGAGGCTTCTCCGTCACGGCTGCGTCTTTTCGATCTCGAATCGGGGGCGCTCGACGCGGCTCCCCCCGCTCCGATGACCGTGCGCCACAGGTCCTTCGTCTCGGAGGGGGAGACAGAGGCGCTTCGCCTGTCCTGGCCGGCGGACGGCGGAGACGGCGCTGCGGTCGTTCGATACACGGACGGCGCTCTTCCGCCGGATGTCGTCTTCTTCACCGCGGGAGACCGTCGCACGATCCCGCTCTCGGGCGTGGCCCGCATCGATTTCCTCGTCGCGGGTAGCGACGCGGGCATCCGCGAGGTCAAGGCTCCGGTCGAATGCGCGCGCGAGTCGGGCTCGCCGTTCTGGAGTCTCGAGGCGCGGGCGGAGGCGAGTGCCCTCGGTCCGCGTCTGATCTGGTCGACCGGTTCCCACGCGGGCCTGCGCGGCTGGGCGATCTTCCGCGAGGAGATCGGCGCGGATGGCCGGATCGTGCGGACGGGGCCCGAGGTCGTGCCGTCGTCCGAAACGTCCTCGGACTCGTTCGGCTACGCGTTCGTCGATACGTCGGCGGCCGCGGACACCTTCTATCGCTACACGGTCTGGGCCGTGACCGAGGAGGGCCTGCTGACGCGAGCCTTCGCGGCGACCCTCGAGACCGGGCGCATCGAGGGGACCCGGCCCCGTCGCGACTGACCTCGCGGGGCCGGAGACCTAAGCGCGCTGCCGCCCGCGGCGCCGGTCGATCGCGAGCTGCTCCATCACGATCATCCGATGGTCGAACGCGAAGCTCAGCTTCGCGATCTCCCGTGGCGTGAACCAGCGGGCGTCCGCGGCATCGTCACCTCCCGTGGCGCGTCCTGAAACCGGCCGGCACTTGTAGAGCACGGTGACGTTGTGGCCGCGCGGATCGCGGTTCGGCTTGGAGTAGACGCCGCGGAGCTCGAGGACTTTACGCGCAGGCCCGTCTCTTCGAGCGCCTCGCGCGCGCAGCAGGCCTCGGCCGTTTCTTTCCACTCGCAGAAACCCCCGGGAAGGCCCCAACGCCCCTGGAACGGAGGCCGCCCCCTCTGGACGAGAAGGACGCGGCCCTTCCGATCGCGCACCCACGCATCCACCGTGAGGCGTGGCATGCGCAGCGTCTTGTAGGGGTTGCTCATGCGTACCTCGCAAAGAACTCCCGGATCTCGTCGGCCGGCTTCCGCGTCACGAGCTCGCTCGGGCTTTCCCCGTACCAGTCCCGGGGAAGCCGGCTCACGTAGGGCTCCTCGAGGAAGCGCGCGCAGAGCAGCGCGATGACGCCGCGGTCGTGCTCGCTGCGGATGAGACGGCCCGCCGCCTGCACGACGCGCGTCATGCCGGGCTGGAGGTAGGCGTAGTCGAAGCCGGCCTCCTCGTTCTCCTCGAAGTAGCGGCGGAGGAGCTCGCGCTCGAAGGAGACGTGCGGGAGCGCGGGCGAGACCACGAAGACCGCGGAGAGCAGGTCTCCCGGATAGTCCACGCCCTCGGCATACATGCCGCCGGAGACTGCGAAGAGCAGCGTGCCGCCGGCAGGAGGCGAGGCGAGCGCCTCGAGGATCTGCTGGCGCTCGAAGGCGTTCAGGTCCGACCTCTGAACGAGCAGGCGCGAGCGGGTCTCGGGCATGCGCTGGGCGACAGCCGTCAGGAAACGGTACGAGGGGAAGAGGACGAGATCGTTGCCGCCGTGGGCGTCGGACATCTCGGCGAGCAGCGCAGCGATCCGGCCGTAGTTCCGCTCGCGCGCCGTGTACGTGGTCCGCACGGTCGGGACGATGAGGACCTTGCGATTCTCCGGGGGAAACGGCGGCGGGAGAGCGATCGAGGACGTCCGGGCAGCCTCGAGGCCGAGTACCCGGCGGATGGCCTCCGGCGGATTGAGCGTCGCCGAGAGAAGGACGGTCGAGGAGGCCTGCTTGAAGATCGGCGCCAGAGAGCGCGCCGGATCGAGGCAGACGAGCGCCAGCCGGATGCCCGCGGCCTCGCGCTCCACGACCGCCGTGAAGTCCGGACCGAGCATCGAGAGCACGGCGGCGAAGCGCTGCAAGGCGAAGTGGAAATCCAGCACCGGATCGTCGACGAGCGCGAGGCGCGTCTCGCGCTTCCACGCGAGGTAAGCCATGAAGACGGGCTCCCAGGCGGCGCGCAGCTCGAGGATCGGTTCTTTGGGAGGCTGGATCTCCGCGATCGCTTCCCCCTCCGGAAGCTCCGCGGCCGCTTCCTCGAGGATCGCTTCGAGCGCTTCGACGGCGGTCACGATGTCCGCGAACAGCTCGCCGGGCTGCAGCGAGAGGCGGTTGCGCAGAACGGCGAGCTCCTCGCCCAGGATCTCGGGCGAAAAGATCTGCCGGGCCCGATCGGGGAGGTTGTGCGCCTCGTCGATCAGCAAGATCGCCTCGCGCAGGTCTTCGCCCGTGAGGTGGCGAAGCGCGGCGGCCGGCTCGAAGACATAGTTGTAGTCGGCGACGATGGCGTCGGCGCGCCGGGCGAGCTCGAGCTGCACCTCGAACGGGCAGACTTCCTCGCGGCGGGCCTCTTCGAAGACCGTGTCCGGGTCGAAGTGCGAATAGGTCTCGCGGAGCCGCCCGATCAGATTGGACCGCTCCATCTTGTCCGGATATCCGTTGGCGAAACGGCAGAAGTCCTCGTGGCAGATGATCCGGTCGTTGGCGCACATCCGGTCCTTGGCTCGGACCTGGAGGGTGTGGAACGCCCGCTCGTTCATGGCCACGAGCGAGGAGACGGCCATCTTCTGCTGGAGGGTCTTGGACGTCAGGAAGACCACCTGGCGGCCGGACGGGAGCCCCTCGGCGAGGGCCGGATGCAGGACCGCGGCCGTCTTGCCGGAGCCCGTCGTCGCCTCGGCGAGCAGATTCTCCCGGTTATGGATCGCCGCTCGGACGGCCTCGATGATCTTCTCCTGGACCGGGCGGGGGGCCGCATGGGGGAAGGGCAGCCGTTCGGCCGCTTTCGCCTTGCGGGCCCGCGCGACCTTCTCGGCGCGCCAGATGCCCAGGGCGCGGTCCAGGCGCCGCTCGATCTCGCGCTCCGTGTCCTCGTCGTAGGGGACCTGGAGCGAGATCTCCTCGCCGGTCTCGATGTCCACGTAGACGAGGGCGCCCGCGACCCGAAGATGCCCGAGGCGCTTCCAGAGGTAGCAGTAGCCGAGCAGCTGGCGGCGATCCCGCTCGAAGGCGTATCCTGACGGGCGGACTCCGTCGACAGAAAAGTTGGTGGACTTGAGCTCTTCGATCAGCCAGTGACCAGGCTCACGCTCGATGCAGCCGTCGAGGCGGCCCGTGAGGACGGCGGTCCAGTCCTCGACCGGAATCCGGGCCTCGAGATGGACCTCGCAGCGGTAGGCAGGGTAGGTGTTCTGTCGCTCGCCGAGGACGCGGGCGTGGATCTGGGAGCCGAGACCCAACCGCCGCCAACCGTCGCCGCGATCGAACCCCACGCGACGGAACCCCTCGTCTTCCGCGAGCTCGCGAACGGAGATCTCGAAGGCCCGGGATTCTTCATCAAAGCGCAAGCGGTCGATTATAATTTGCGGGTGACGAGAGCCGCTCGCTGGTTCAATGGTGTGGCGGCTGTTCTCGTCGCCCTCCTCCTCGCCCCTTCCGGACTCCTCGCGGTGTCTTCGACCAGCGCGAAAACGAGCACCAGTACCAGCTCGCGCTCGGCGACGACAGTCGCGCCGAGCGTCGCGGCGCCCTCGCTGCTCCGGTCGGCGCTCGATCAGGCGGCCCTCCGCCCGCCCACCAGGAAGGACGGCGTTTCGATCGCGGTGGCCGATCTGGAGACCGGGGAGTCGATCTTCGAGAAGAACGCCGGCGCGCCCGAGACCATCGCCTCGGTCACGAAGATGATCTCGACCGCGGCGGCACTGCACTACCTGGGCCCCTCGTACAAGTTCCGCACAACTTTCTGGCGGCGCGGCGAGATACGCGACGGGAACCTCCTCGGATCCCTGCTGGTCGTCGGGGGAGGGGACCCCAACATCTCCGGGCGGTTCTACGACGACGACGCGTTCGCGATTTTCGACAAGTGGGCCGCGGGTTTGCGGCAGGCCGGAATCCTGCGAGTCACGGGCGATCTGGTGCTGAACGCGAGCTCGTTCGACGAGGAGTACCGCCACCCTGACTGGCCGCCGGAACGGGATTCGCACTGGTACCAGGCCCCCGTTTCGGCCCTGTCCTACAACGACAACGTCGTTGTCGTGTCGGTCGGCAAGGGGGCGCTTCCGGGCTCGCCCGCGAACGTGACGATCGATCCGGACACCGACGTCGTTCAATCACTGAGTCGGGCTCGGACTGTGGGCAAAGCCGGCCGGATCAAGGTCGCGGTGTCGCGTCCGAGCGGATCGGACCTCGTCACGGTCTCAGGTACCGTTCCGAACCGGTACTTCCGGTGGGCCGTGCCGCTGTCGATCGACGATCCGCCGAAGTTCTTCGGCGCGGCTCTCAAGAGCCGACTGAAGGCGGCAGGCATCGAGCTCACCGGGAGCGTCGTCGAGCGGCCGGTGCCGGCCGACAACGCCTGGATCCTCGTGGCGTCGACCGAGTCCGACATCATTCCCACGCTCGCGATCGCCAACAAGCGCAGCCAGAGCTTCTACGCCGAGCAGATCTTCAAGACGCTGGCCTACGAGAAGTCGGGGCGGGGGACGTGGGAGAGCGCACTGAGCCTCCAGAATCAGTTCCTCGGCGGCCTGGGTCTCGACGCGACCCGCTTCGCGTTGCGCGACGGGTCCGGGCTCTCGTCGGGGAACCGGGTATCCGCGACCGACCTGGTCGCGTTCCTGCGAGCCATGAACCGGCACCCCCAGGGGGCCCTCTGGCGGTCCACCCTGGCGGTTTCCGGGGAGTCCGAAGGCTCCCTGCGCCACCGGCTCAACGACTCCCGGAGCCGTGGGCTCGTTTCCGCCAAGACCGGCACCCTGAACGGCGTTTCCACGCTGGCCGGGTACGCCCAGGCCGGCTCGGGCAAGACCTACGCCTTCGCTATCCTCCTGAACGGCCCCCGCGTCACTGAAGGCCGCGGCCACGCCTATCAGGACCGCCTGATCCGGATCCTCCTCCAGAGGGGATAACGGGCGGGGGAGGGCCCCCCGGCCCTCCAGAGCGCCTCCCATCCAGGGGGGTGCCAAAAAAACTTGACACCCTGTGATTCGGGTTGTGATGAAATACACATAGTTTCGTTTTTGAGGCCGCGCGGCGGCCTGTACTAGAAGGTGGGAATCCTGAGATTGGAGTTGGCGTACGGGGCGAAGCCTGGCTTTTTCGGGGCTTTTCTCTACGTCCGCACCTGTCCGTTGGATCAGGTTTCACGCCTGGGCGTTGTGCCTGGGCTTTTGGCGAAAGGTGGTTGTCTTGTACGGCATAAAGTGCGGCATACCAGCGTAGTCACCACTAACTAACTGATCCATCTGTATTTAGCGCCTGCTGCCCCAACGGGCAGGAGGCTATTGCTTTATCTGCACGAAGTACTATGATTGCTGCAACTTTCGAGGAGCAGCGCAGATGGAAATAGCCGACGACTCGCCCGCACAATCTGCGGAATCGCTCTTCGAGCACGAGATCGAATCCGTCTTTCAGGAGACGCTCGGCCTCATCCACATCGCACTTGTTTCTCACTACTGCATGTCCGAACAGGAAGCGACGGAGCTCGAGAAAGATCTCTTCGTTTGGTTCCGCCGCTTCTGTTACCGGCCCGGTGCATCTCCAAAAGAAAACCGCCCCTTTCTTCTTGTCGCATGCTGCCAGTTTGCGCGCGAGTATCAGCGCTACGTCGTGGATAGCGGCGTTCGCTCGGCTGACGCTCAACTCGAGAGCATCCTCAAGAGGGAACCGTCGGACGTGGCCCACGACTTCTCTCGCAGCCTCCAGCTTTACGACTTCCGTAGATCAGATGCCTGAGAACGCCCGAATCCTCAGGTTTCCCGGACAGGCCTCCATGAGGAGGTCGGCCGGAGATGCCATCGCCACGGCGAAGAAGTACTTGGCCCAGAGCGCTGGGGAACGGGAGACCGTTGAAGCCCAGGCGGTTTATGGCGACCTAGACGTGCTCTTGGCAATCTGTGCCGCTCTGCGAGAGCGTCTCAACTCGGATCCGAACGACGTCCTCGTTGAGGCGAGTCGGGTTTTCGCGTGGCTCAGCATCCAAGGCAAATCGATCGGATACTTCGACGAGCGCGACTACTTCTTGGGTGAGAGTGCGCTGCTGGCAGGTACTGCCTGCAGAGTCCTAGGTCAACGGGCCGAGACGGACCTTTGGCTTGATCGAGCGGACGCCTGCTACCGGCACACGATCAATCCGGTAGCCAGCTTGGCGAGGGTTGCGTTCGTGCGCCTTTCTCTTCGCTACGACATCGGGCGGTATGCAGACATCCTTGAACTCGTGCCTTCGGTCGCGCTTAGCTTTGAGAAATTGGGCCTCTCGGCCGAGTTGGGCAAGTGCCACTTCCTTGAAGCGATGTGTCACAAGGAATTGGGTCAGTTCGCCGAAGCGACTTCGTGTCTTGATCGGCTCCTTACCGGTTCAGAATTCCAGTCAGAGCCGGCGCTTCGCGGGCTAGCCATGATGAACATTGGCAACATGCAATCGCACGAGGGTGACCAGCAGAAAGCGTTGGCTGCCTATCGAGCTGCTCAGCCGTTGCTTGAGTCCGGCAAGCGATACTCAATCCTCGCCGATCTCAAGGGGATGGTCGGCGAGACGCTACAGCAGTTGGGCCAGTCTTCTAGCGCCATCGAAGCCTACCGGGAGTCAGTGGGCGACTTCGTGCAATTGGGCATGGAGACGAGAGCCGCATATTTCAGGGTTGTCCTGTCAGAAGCGCTGCTCGAAGCCGGACGCCCGCGAGAGGCCGAATGGGAGCTGCTTGCGGCCCTTCCGACGATCAACGAGCAGCAAATGGTTCCCGAAGGGTTCGCCGCGGTTGCGCTGCTCCAGGAATCGATCAGGCAGCGGAAGACCGACCCGCAGGCGCTCTCGGAGCTTCGCCAGTACCTCCAGACGTCCAATTAGTCGCCCGTCACCGACAGTTCCGACCCCCGGAAGGGGGTCGTTCTGTTTTCAGGCCTTCTGCTCGTGACAATATGTAAGTAAGGGCTCGCTCCTGGAATCCCCGGAAAGGGGGGTTTGGGATGCCGACACGGGTCAAGAGGGGTGCTACAGCCGGCGTGGTCGGCGAGGCGAGCCGCGGCCCGATGTCGGACGAGGAGATGGAGCTCTTCTATCGTCGGATATACCTACCGCTCGTCCGGCGCGCAACCTGGAAGCACCGGCTGCTCCGGGAGGATGCCAGGGACATCGTCCAGGACGCTTTTGTCCTCGCCCTGACCAAACTAAAACCGACTGGAAATCCGAAAGCCTGGCTCATCCAGGTCGTGGATCACCTTTCAATCAACTACCGTCGAAGAGGGATTCGGCGGGCGGGCCTTGCTGCCAGATGGGGCACTCCCGCGCAACGAGACGAAACTACCGGAAAGGAGTGGGACGATTTTTCAGACCAGTGACGAGCTCGTGCCCGTCATCCGCGCATGGTTGGAGAGTACCCGAAGAGTCGGATCTACCGCCCTCACCCCTCCAGCGAATGCAAACGCTTCTGCTGCCGCAAGCGTTCTCAAGAGCCTGAGAACCGAGGATGCTAATCGCTTGGCGAGTCAACTTGAGGGTGACCCCCGGATTCCAGAGTTGCTTTACGACATCATCGATCTCTTGGAAATGAGACGAGTAGCGCCTTCCCGGGAAGCGCTGGACGAACATTGCCGTGCTTACGACTTCGTCGCGATGTTGAGCTGGGAGGATGAGGTCGACGAGAGGGAGTGGGTTCTGGCACAACTCGCTTTTCTCGCCTGGAACCAAGGGCGCCTCTTGGACGACTATCCAGCAACACAGCAATGGCAAGCGCGGTGCAGCCAACACAGCCTCGCACAAGAGCACGTGAGGAACTTCCTTAGGATCCCAATCCGCGAACGGTCCGAGGACTTGAAAAGGCGCTACCTCTCTGACGAATCTGTCTTGCTCACTGTTCTCAGTCATCTCGAAGTCCAGCGCAAGAGTGGCTCGTCTGAGGTCGGGTTGGAAACGGCCGCGCTCTATGAATGGATCTTCGCCACGGGTGCCCAAGCTGGTCTGGAGGACGAACTTGTAGAGTATTTGGCTGCAAGCTTGGCACTCACTACGCTAGGCGCCAAGATCTCAGCACAGCACAGGGAAGATGTGCCGATGTGGTTCGATCGAGTGGAGCGCCACATCGATTCCTGTGCCGGAACGACCTTGTTGAGGGCGCACCTGGACCATCGTCGCGTGTCCAATCTCTATCTCGACAATGACTACGTGAACGCACTGGAGCGGATTGATCCTGTGATCGGGCGGTTTCAAGAGCTACGAATGAACGAGAGCGCCGTGAAAGCGCTTTTTCTCAAAGCACTTCTTCTCAAGGAGAGTGGACAGCTAGAAGAAGGGCTGGCAGTGTTCGATGAGGTTCGCCATCAGTCTCGGATTGACGGGGTTTCGGGACTGGAAAGCTCCGCGGTTTCCCAATCTGCGCAGATCCTAGGCATGCAGGGGCGTTTTGCTGAGGCAATTCATCTCGCTCGCGAGGGGCTGGCGCTTTCCAGGGACGCCGGCTTCGTGGCTGTAGCGACGGCACAGGGGACGGTCGGAGAGTTGCTCCGAGACCGTGGCGACTTTGAATCCAGCATCGCCGCCTATGCAGCTTGTGTCAAGACCTACCAGGCGGGTGGCTTCTTCGGCCTGGCAGCCTATATGAGGGTCTTGGTTGCGGAGGTACTGCTTCTTGCCGGTCGTCCGCGGGAGGCTGGCGCTGAAGTAGTCGCCGCACTTCCCACGATCGAACGTCACTGGCTTACGCAGGAAGCTCTGGCTGCCACCCGAATCCTCCGCGAGGCTATCCGCCGCCAGCAAGGAGACCCTGAAGCCCTCCGTCAGCTTCGCGAGCAGCTTCAGCTGATGCGCGAGCAGGGCAAGCTGTGAGGTTCCTGCGCTGGCTTCGCTCGCTCTTCTTCCGCGAGCGGCGCTACGCGCCGCCGCCTCCTCCTGACCGGATCCACCCGAAGGACCGGACGCTGCCGTTCATGTTCTGATCGGCGCGCCGGGATATGGTCCCGGCGTGCGGACGGTGCTCTACCTCCACGGCTTTGCGTCCTCGCCGGAGGGGCGGAAGGTGACGCTTCTGCGGGAGGCGCTGGAGCCGGAGGGCTACCGGGTCGTCGCGCCGGATCTGAACCGGCCGTCGTTCGGGAAGCTGGACTTCGAGGCGATCGTGGCGGAGGCCGCGAGGGCGGCCGAAACGGAACAGCCGGCGGTCGCGGTCGGGAGCTCGCTCGGGCGCTCTGGTGGCTCTGGCGGCGGCGAAGCAGGGAGCGCTGACGGCTCCGCTGGTGCTGGTGGCTCCGGCGCTGGGCTTCGGTCGGCGGTGGATCGAGAACGCGGCGCCGGGAGATCCGGTGCGCTTCTACCACTACGGTCAGCGGAAGGAGCTGGAGGTGCATCGGCAGTTCTTCCAGCAGATGGCGGAGAGCACGGTAGATCAGGAGGCTCCGCCGCAGCGGGTCGTGGTGGTCATGGGGGAGCAGGACGAGAGCGTGCCGTTCGCCGGCGTGGTGGAGGCGTGGAAGCGCTGGGAGTCGTCGGGTCGTCTCGCGCCCGGCTCGCAGTTCGTCTCCGTTCCGGGCGGCGATCACGGTTTGATAGGCTCCGTCGACAGAATTGCCGAGGTGATCCGAACGATCTGAAAGGAGCCCTTCCATGAGGATGCGCGCCGCCCTCGCCGTGTCTCTGCTTCTGCTCACCGCCGGCGCCACCGCTGTCGCCGAGGAAGTCCGCTCGGTGGCGGTCGTGACGCAGGTCCAGGGAGCCGTCTTCTACCGGACGTCCATCACGCTCTCCAACGGCAATCCGACGGTCACGACGCCCGTGGAGATGCTGTTCTCATACCGATCACCGGCGGACGGGACCTTCCAAACGACGACGCTGGCGCTGGATCCCGGCCCTGGGCCCGCACCGGGTGCGCTTCTTCGACGACATCATCCAGGCGTTCAAGAACGCGGGGCGCATCCGGGCCGCCGACGCGAGCCGGGGCTCTTCGGAACGCTTCTCGTGACGTTCGGCGCTCTCGACATCCGGGCCGAGGCGGGCGTCGTGGCGCGGACTTACAGCCCGGGCCCGACCGGCGGGACCCTCGGGATCGCCTACGAGGGGCGTTGCTTCTGCGAGACGGGAAGCCGCTTCCGCGTCCTGACGGCCGGTCGCGACGGTGACTTTGGAAGCGACGGAAGCACGCGCGCGAATCTCGGTATCGTGAACGAGGGGTTCGGTCCGACGGACGTCCGGATCACCTACTACGACGGCGCCACCGGCGCGCAGCTCAAGCAGTTCTTTCTGAGCGACCGTCATCAGCCACGATCTGGAGGAGAACGAGGTCTACCAGATCAACAACGTCTTCAACGACCCGGCGATCCCGGCGAGCGTGCACGACGCTCGTGATCCAGGTCGAGGCCGCAGACCGCCGACTGTCTACGTGTCCGCCTACATCGTGCAGCTCGACAACACGACGCAGGACGGCTCGTTCTTCTTCGGCTTCGAGGAGTAGCCCGGCCGAGCGGATAGAATCGGCGCCTCATGGCGCTGTCGGGTCTGGGACTCTTCCTGCTGGAGGCCTGCGCGGGCACGGCGTTCCTGCTGCTTTTCTTTCCGCCGGCCGTGCTCGGGCGGGGCTTCTTCACGCTCCACGGGAGCCTGGCGGCCATCTTCGCCGGCCTGGCGCTGCTGGTCCGGCCGGCGGGCCTGCCGATGCCGGTCCTGGCGTCCGGCACGGTCCTCCTGGCGCTGTACACGCTCGCGGCTCACGCGGGGACAGGCCGCGCGGGCCCGGCCGCTGCTCGCCGCGGCGCGCGGGCTGCGCGGCCTGGTGCGCTCGGCCGGGTGGCCCTCGTCGCCCCGCGCGAAGCCGGCGACGCGTGGACGGTGGTCGGGGCGCTCGCCGGCGGCCTGTTCTTCGGCGCGGTGCTCGTGATCATGAACCTCGGGCACTGGTACCTGGTCTCGCGCTCGATCCCGTTCGCAGCTTCTGGCCCGCGGGGCGGCGCTCTTCGCCGGGCTCGCAGTGTTCCGGACGGTCTACCTCGGCGTCGCGATGGCCGTGCAGCGCCACTCGGAGGGCGTCCAGACCCTGCTGTCTCTCGAGCGGGACGCGCTCTTCTTTCTCTTCCGCGTCCTGTGGGGCATCGCCGGGCCCGCTGGCGCTCTCGTACTTCATCTGGCGGACGGCGGAGCTCAAGTCGAACCAGGCGGCGACCGGCCTTCTCTACGTCGCGCTGATCTTCGTCCTGATCGGCGAGCTGCTCTCCTCGTACCTGACCGTCGCGACCGGATTCCCGGCCTAGCGGCGTCGATGCGGGCCCGCTACTACTGTCCGGACTGTCTGACGGCGAAGGAGCACGCCGGCTCGGAAGCGGGCGCCTTTGCCTGCGCGAAGTGCCAGCCGAGCCGTACGAGGCGAGCTTCGGCAACACGGTCTCGGCGCCGAGGGCGTCGAGGCCTGCGCGTTCTGCGGCAACCACGCGTTCTTCCTCCAGAAGGACTTCGACCAGCGGCTCGGCTGTCTGATCATGGCCGTGTCGCTGGGCATGGCGCTCCTCGTGGGCTGGAAGGCCGGCTGGATCTGGTTCACGCCGGTCCTGCTCGTCTCGGTCGTCGTGGACTGGGTCGTCGCGGCGCGAATCCGGCCGGTGACGATCTGTTACCGCTGCGACGCGGAGTACCGGGACGTGCCCGTGAATCCGCAGCCACAAGGGCTACGATCCGCACGTCGCCGAGCGGTACGCGGAGAAGAAGACCGTCCGGCGCATGAGATAGCCGTGAAGATCTACGACATCTCGCGCGTGATCTCGGAGGAGACGCCGGCCTGGCCCGGGGACGTCTCGTTTTCCTGGCGGGAGACGGCGCGGCTCGGGGCCGGGGCGCCCTGGGGATCGACCTGCTTCACGATGAGCGCGCACCTGCGGGACGCACGCGGACGCGCCCGGCCACCTCTTCGAGGACGGAAAGGCGATCGCCGAGGCGCCCCTCGCGGCCTACCTCGGCCCGGCGCGGGTCGTGGCGCTCCCGGGTGTCGGCGAGGTCGGGCCCGACGCTCTGCCGCCGAAGAGCCTGCGCGCGCCGCGGGTGCTCTTTCGAAGCGGCGCCCGGGCGTTCCTTTCGCCGCTCGCGGCGATCCGTCTGGCCGACGCCGGCGCGATGCTCGTCGGCACCGACGCCGCATCGATCGACCCGGAGGACGCCGAGGACCTGCCGGCCCACCGGGCGCTGCTCTCCCGCGGCGTCGCCCTGCTCGAGGACCTCGACCTCGCCGTCGTGCCCGACGGGGACTACGAGCTCGTGGCGCTGCCGCTGCGGTTCCGGGACCTGGACGCCTCGCCCGTCCGCGCGATCCTGATCGAGACCTGAGCGCGCCTCCCTCTAGGGGAAGAGTCCCCGGATGCGCGTGGCCTCCTCGACGCGGCCGACGGCGAGGATGAGCGCCCCGTCCGCAGGTCCGTGTCGTGGCGCCGCGGCCGTCTCGGCGACGTCCTCGTAGGCCCGGCGGATCGTGCGCTCGAGGTGGCTGCGGACGATGTCCGGATCCCAGAAGAACGAGTAGAGGTCCTGGACCCACTCGAAGTACGAGACGGTCACGCCGCCGGCGTTCGCGAGGATGTCCGGGATGACGACGGAGCCGTTCCTGCGCAGGATGTCGTCGGCGTCGGGCGTCGTCGGGCCGTTCGCCGCCTCGGCGATGATCTTCGCCTTGACCCGGGGCGCGTTCTCGCGCGTGATGACGCCTTCGAGGGCGGCCGGAACGAGGATGTCGACGGGCAGCTCCAGGATCTCCTCGTTCGTGATCTTCTCGCCGCGGCTCGCCGTGACGGTGCCCTTCTTCTCCTTGGCGGCGTTGCACCATGATCGAGCCGCAGGCCCTTCTTGTCGTAGATCCCGCCGCGCGAATCCGAGACGGCGACGACTTTGACTCCCGCCTCGTCGAGGAACTTCGCGGCGAAGGCGCCCGGCATTGCCGTAGCCCTGGACGGCCGCGGTGGCTCCCTTGAGGGGAAGCCGCATGCGCTTGGCGGCCTCGTCGATCGCGACGAAGCAGCCCTCGGCCGTGGCCTCGTTGCGGCCCGCGGAGCCGCCGAGCGGGATCGGCTTGCCGGTGACGACGCCGAGCGTCGAGTAGCCCTGGGTCATCGAAAAGGTGTCCATGATCCAGGCCATGTGCTGGGGCGTCGTGTAGACGTCGGGCGCCGGGATGTCCCGGTCGTGGCCGAGGACGATCGCGATCTCGGAGGTGTAGCGGCGGGTCAGCCGCTCGTTCTCGTCCGAGCGAGAGCTTCTTGGGGTCGACGGTGACGCCGCCCTTGGCGCCGCCGAAGGGGATGTTGACCACGGCGCACTTCCAGGTCATCCACATCGCGAGGGCCTTGACCTCGTCGAGCGTGACGCCCGGGTGGAAGCGGATCCCGCCCTTGGAGGGTCCGCGCGCGATGGAGTGCTGCACGCGATAGCCCGTGAAGACCTTGATCCGCTTGTTGTCCATGCGGACCGGAATCGAGACGATGAGCTGCCGCTTCGGAGTGCCGGAGGATGTCGCGGATTCCGGCGTCGAGCCCCAGCTTGTCGGCGGCCCGGTCGAACTGGCGCTGGGCGAACTGGAACGGGTTGAGGTTCTCGGGGGAGAGCGGCGGGGCCGGCGAGGCCGGCTTCCTCGGCGTTGCGGGGGAGCGTCGGGGCTTCCGTGCCATTCGTGTCTCCTTCGCGCCTGGCGCGCTAAACGGTGGCTCGTTGGAATCGGGCGGGATCAGGGCCCGGCGAGAGGCAGAGTCTCGGCGGCATGCGGGCGAGCCGCCACAGCGGTGCCGGGGAAGATGCCGAGCGCGAGGATGCCGACCGCGCACAGCGCGAGCGCGAGACGGTCCGCGGGCGCGAGCGCCGGCGGAGGCTCGGCATCGACCGGATCGCGCATGTAGAGAATGTAGACGACCTTCAGATAGTAGCCGACGGACACCAGGCTGTTGGCGATCCCGATCAGGGCGAGGGTGTAGAGGCCGCTCTCGAGCGCCGCCTTGAAGAGGAAGAACTTGCCGATGAAGCCGGCCGTCGCCGGGATGCCGGCCAGCGAGAAGAAGCAGAGCGCGAGCACGCCGGCGGCGAAGGGCGCCCGGCGGCCCGTCGCCCGCGAGCATCGCCGACCGGATGCGGCTTCGTCTCGTCCCGATAGAGGGCCGAGACGGCCGCGAACGCGCCGGCGTTCGAGACGAGGTACGCGAAGAAATAGACGATGACCGCGGCGAGCGCGTCGCGGCCGAACACGACGAGCGCGATCGTGACGTAACCCATGTGCGCGATGCCGGAGTAGGCGAGGAGCCGCTTGATGTCGCGCTGCGCGAGGGCGACGACGTTGCCGAGCGTCATCGAGATGATCGCCAGGGCGGCGATCGCCGGTCCGGAACTTGTCGGGCAGGCCCGTTCTGCGAAGACCTCGGCGAAGACCCGGTAGAGCACGATGACGCTCGCGCCCTTGGGCGCCACGGAGAGGTACGAGCACCGCGGGCGTCGGCATGCCCTGGTAGACGTCGGGCGCCCAGGCGTGGAAGGGCGCGAGCGACATCTTGAAGCCGAACCCGACGAGCAGAAGCAGCAGCCCGAACGCGACGGCGGGGCTCTCGGCCAGGCCGGGCCGCGCGAGGGCTTCGATCCGCGAGCTTCCGCCGGCGCCGAAGAGGAGCACGACGCCGTAGAGCGTGAACGCCGAGCCGAAGGCGCCGGTCAGGAAGTACTTGAGGCCCGGCTTCCGAGGAGGCTTCGACGCCGCGGAAGAACGCCGCGAGGACGTAGAAGGAGAGCGACAGCGTCTCGAGGCCGATGAAGACGATGAGCAGGTCGAGGCCCCGCGTCATGAGCGAGACGCCGAGGTGCCCCCAGAGCAGGAGCGCGTAGAACTCGCCCTTCTCCTCGCCGGCGCGCTCGAGGTACGGCTTGGCCACGAGGACGGCGAGGGCCGCGCAGGCGCCGAGGAAGAGGCCGATCAGAAGCGTCAGCGGGGAGGTCTCGAACCGGCCGCCGAAGGTCGTGCCGTACGGCGCCCGCACGAGCGCGTAGAGCGAGCCGCCGATTCCGGCGAGCGCGATGCGTCGAGAACCAGCGCCGCAGGCCGCGGCGCGAAGGCCTCGAGCAGCAGGATGACGCAGCCCGCCGCCGCGAGGATCGATCTCGGGCAGGATCGCCACGAAGTCGGCGCGCGTGAACTGGACGAATGCATCTGTCGGGCGTCATGGCGCGCGGCTCGCGATCTGCTTCGAGACGACCGTCTCCCGGAGCGATTCGACGGAGGCGCGGATGCGGTCGAGGACGTCGTTCGGCCGGACCCCGATCCAGACCATGAGGACGACGAGGATCGCGGCCGCGACGAACTCGCTCGGCCGGATGTCCTTGAGCGAGCGGTTCTCCTCGTGCGCGAAGCGGGTTCCAGAAGACGCGCTGCACGAGCCAGAGCATGTAGATCGCCGAGAGGATCACGCCCGTCGCCGCGGCGACCGCCCACCAGCGGTGGGGCGACGACCAGGTTCCGACGAGGATCAGGAACTCGCCGACGAAGCCGTTCAAGCCCGGGAAGGCCGATCGAGGAGAGCGTCGCGATGAGGAAGAGCGCGGTCGTCACCGGCACGACCGCCGCGATTCCGCCGTAGGCCGCGATCTCGCGGGTGTGCGTCCGCTCGTAGAGGACGCCGACCAGGAGGAAGAGGGCGCCCGTCGAAAGGCCGTGGTTGATCATCTGGAGGATCGAGCCCTGGAGCGAGATCGTCGTGAACGCGCCGACGCCCATGACGACCAGACCGAGGTGCGAGACCGACGAGTAGGCCACGAGCCGCTTCATGTCGTGCTGCGGGTAGGCCACGAAGGCGCCGTAGATGACGCCCGACGATTCCGAGGACGCCCGAGCCACGGCGCGTAGCGGATGGCGGCGTCGGGGAAGAGGGGCAGGGCGAAGCGCAGGTAGCCGTACACGCCCGAGCTTCAGCAGGACGCCGGCGAGGATGATCGAGCCCGCCGTCGGCGCCTCGGTGTGGGCGTCGGGAAGCCAGGTGTGGAGCGGGAAGACGGGGACCTTGATCGCGAAGGCCAGCGCGAAGGCGGCGAAGAGGAGCGTCTCGACGCGCCCGCTGAAGCTCAGCCGGTAGAGGTCCTCGAGGGCGAACGACCAGACGCCCGTCGCGGCCTGGTGGCGGATCGCGATGAAGAGGATGGCCAGGAACATCAGGAGGCTTCCCGCCATCGTGAAGAGGAAGAACTTCATGGCGGCGTAGATCCGCCGCGGCCCGCCCCAGATGCCGATGATGAAGTACATCGGGACGAGCATGACTTCCCAGAAGACGTAGAAGAGCGCGAGGTCGAGCGCCACGAGGCTGCCGAGCATGCCGGTCTCGAGGAGCAGGAACGCGATCGAGTAGCCCTTGATCTCCTTCTCGACGTGCGTCAGCGAGAAGAGCAGGGCGACCGGCGTGAGGATCGTCGTCAGGAGGACGAGCAGGAGCGAGATGCCGTCGATCCCGAGCGAGTAGGAGATCCCGAGCGGCGGGAATCCAGTCGACCTGCTCGCGGAACTGGAAACCCTTCTGCGCGACGTCGAACCGGGTCCAGAGCGGCAGGGACAGCGAGGCAGTCCGCGATCGCGACGAGGAGGGCGAAGACCTTGGCCTCCTTCTCGAGCGAGCGCGGAAACAGCAGGAGCAGGAGCGCCGCCGACGGCCGGCAGGAAGACCACGACGGTCAGCAGGTGCTCGGTGAACAGGCGGCCCATCTAGATCGCTCCGACGACGAAGACGAGCAGCGCCACGAGCCCGAGCAGGAACGTCAGCGCGTAGTTTCGGACGTTGCCGGTCTGGAGGAAGCGCAGGAAGTCGCCGGCGAGCTCGACCAGGAACGCGCTGGCGTTCAGGACGCCGTCGATGATGAGGACGTCCACGACCTTCCAGAGGACGCGCGCCAGCCACTCGAAGGGCCTCACGAAGAGGACGGCGTAGAGCTCGTCGATGCGCCACTTGTCGGCCACGAGGGCGTAGAGGCCGGGATACGTCGCGGCGAGGCGCGCCGGGACGCGACCCTCGCCTCTTCGCGTCCACCAGACCCAGGCGAGATAGAGGCCGGACGCGGCCACGGCGACCGAGACGGCCATCAGGAGCCACTCGACGGCGTGGGGGAGCGCTTCGTGCGCGAGCTCGCGGCCGGCGATGGGCGTGACGATCGGCGAGAGGAAACGGGCGAACAGGTTCGCGTTCTCGCCGAAGACGGCCGGCAGCCCGACCCAGCCGCCGACCGTCGCGAGGATGGCGAGGACGATGATCGGGCACGGTCATCGAGCGGGGCGCCTCGTGGAGGTGGTGCTCCTGCTCCGGCGTGCCGCGGAACTTCCCGAGGAAGGTGAGGGAGACGACGCGGAACATGTAGAGCGCCGTCAGGCCGGCGGTGAAGAGGCCGATCGCCCAGAAGACCTTGCCGAGCGGCTCGTGCGACTCGAAGGCGCTCGAGAGGATCGCGTCCTTCGAGAAGAAGCCGGCGAACGGCGGGATGCCCGAGATCGCGAGGGTCGCGATCAGGAACGTCATGTACGTGATCGGGCATCTTCTTCTTGAGGCCGCCCATGTGGTGCACGTTCAGGTCGTCGTGCATGGCGTGCATGACGCAGCCCGCCCCGAGGAAGAGGCAGGCCTTGAAGAACGCGTGCGTCATGACGTGGAACATCCCGACCGTGAAGGCGCCGACGCCGCAGGCCAGGAACATGTAGCCGAGCTGCGAGATCGTCGAGTAGGCGAGGACCTTCTTCAGGTCGTTCTGGGCGATCGCGATCGTCGCGGCGAAGAGGGCCGTGAAGCAGCCGATGCAGGCCACGAAGAGCATGACCTCGGGCGCCAGCCGGAAGAGCACGTTGCAGCGGGCCACCATGTAGACGCCGGCCGTGACCATCGTCGCGGCGTGGATGAGGGCGGAGACGGGGGTCGGGCCGGCCATCGCGTCCGGCAGCCAGACGTAGAGCGGGACCTGCGCGCTCTTGCCCATCGCGCCGACGAAGAGGCAGAGGCAGATGAGCGACAGCGCCGGGGCGTAGCGGCTCGGGTCCGCGGCGGCCTTCCCGAAGACCTCCGAGAAGCTCAGCGAGCCGAAGGCCGTGAAGATGCCGAACATGCCGAGCAGGAAGCCGTAGTCGCCGATCCGGTTGACGACGAAGGCCTTCGTTCCGGCGGCGGCGGCGTACTCGCGGTCGAAGTAGTAGCCGACCAGCAGGTACGAGCAGAGGCCCACGCCCTCCCAGCCGACGAACATCAGGACGAAGTTCTCGGCGAGCACGAGGACGAGCATCGCGAACAGGAAGAGGTTCAGGTAGGCGAAGAACCGGGCGTAGCCGGCGTTCGTCGCCTCGCCGCGCATGTAGCCGATCGCGTAGACGTGGATGAGGAAGCCGACGAAGGTGACGAACGACAGCATCAGCGCCGAAAGCGGGTCCAGCCGGAAGGCGAGGTCCAGCGACAGGTCGCCGACGGCGATCCAGCTCGCCGTACGTCTCGACGAACGTGCCGCTGGTCGCCCGAGAGGTACGGGATCAGCCGCGAGTAGGCCGCGACGGTGGCCAGGGCCGCCGCGCCGACGCCCACAGCCGAGACGAAGGACTTGCCGAGCCGGGTCCCGAGCAGCGCGTTGACCGCGAAGCCCGCGAGGGGGATGACGGGGATCAGCCAGAGCGGAGTCATCGCGCGCGCGTCACCACTTCAGGAGGTTGATCTTGTTGACGTCGATCGTTTCGGTGTGGCGGAAGAGCGCGACGAAGATCGCCAGCCCCACCGAGGCCTCGGCGGCGGCGATCGCGATGACGAAGAAGACGATGATCTGGCCCTCGTGGGTGCCGAGCGCGGCGCCGTAGCCGAGCAGCGCGAGGTTGGCGGCGTTCATCATGAGCTCGATGGACAGGAAGATCTGGATGGCGTTGCGGCGCAGGAGCACGCCGGCGATGCCGATCGAGAAGAGCGCTCCCGAGGCGAGGAGGACGTCGGAAAGGGGGATCGATGCCGATCATGGCTGCTTCTCCCGGCGGGCGAGGACGAAGGCCCCGACCAGCGCGGCGAGCAGGAGCACGGAGACGGCCTCGAAATGCAGCAGGTACTCCGAGAAGAGCTCGCGGGACAGGCTGGCCGGATCCGACAGCACCTGGGGCGCCTGCGCCCGTCGAGGGCCGGGATGCTCGCGCCGGCGCCGCGCAGCGTCCCCAGCAGGAGGGCCGCGAACAGGACGACGCGCCAGGCTGCCGAGCAGGGTCTGCAGCGGCGCCGCCCCGCTCGGCCGGGATGTGGCCGATGTTCAGGAGCATCAGGACGAAGAGGAAGAGGACGAGGATCGCGCCGGCGTACACGATGACCTGGATCGCCGCGATGAACGGGCGAAAGCAGCATGACGTAGGTCACGGCGAGGGCGAAGAAGGCCACGACCAGCGTCAGCACGCTGCGCACGGGATTCCGGGTGACGACCATGAGCCCGCCGAAGAGGATCGCGACGGCGGCGGCGGCGTCGAAGACGAAGCGCGCGACGGTCACCCGATCACCTCGCCGCCCGGACCATCTCGAGCGCCGCGGCCCAGAACAGGTTCAGCGAGCGCCAGCGGCAGCAGGGCCTTCCAGCCGAGGCGCATGAGCTGGTCGTAGCGGAAGCGCGGGAGCGTCCAGCGGACCCACATGAAGACCCACACGAGGAGCGCGGTCTTCGCCGCGAAGACGAGGATCGAGAGAGCGACGCCGAGGATGCTTTCGGGGTGGAAGCCCGGGAAGCGACCAGCCTCCGAAGTAGAGCGTCACCGTGATCGCGCAGGCGACGACGACGTTGACGTACTCGGCCATCTGGAACGTCGCCGAACCGCATCGCCGAGTACTCCGTGTGGTAGCCGGCGACGAGCTCGGCCTCGGCCTCCGGAAGGTCGAAGGGGAGCCGGTTCGTCTCGGCGAACGCGGAGACGAGGAAGATGATGAAGCCCAGGGGCTGCGATGAACGACGTTCCACTGCGGGCACGAAGGCGAGGATCGGCATCGGCCGCTGCTGCACGGCGATGATGTCGTTGAGCTTGAACGAGCTGGCCGACGAGGACGACGCCCGGCGGCCGCCGTCGTCATCGCGAGCTCGTAGGAGATGATCTGCGCGCTCGAGCGGATCGCCGCCCATCAGCGAGAACTTGTTGTTGGACGACCAGCCCGCGAGCACGATCGCGTAGACCGAGAGCGAGGTGATCGCGAAGGAGTACAGGATCCCGATCGAGACGTCCGCGCCGATCAGGGGGATCTCGCGGCCGTCGATCTTGAGGGTCGCGCCGTAGGGAACGATGGCGAACGTCGAGAGCGCGGCGAACGCGGCGATGGCCGGGGCGAGCAGGTAGAGGAGGCCGGTCCGCGTTCGGCGGGATCATGGCTTCCTTCGTGAACATCTTCACGGCGTCGGCGAGCGCCTGGAAGAGGCCGAAAGGGCCCGACGCGGTTGGGACCGTACCGATCCTGGATGAACGCCGCGCCCCGCCGTTCGACCCAGGTCAGGGGAATCGACGAGCGCGGGGAAGATCAGCGCCGGCAGGGCGACGCGCAGGACGACGATCACCCAGTCGACGAGGCGCTCACAGCGTGCCGGTCCAGACGAAGTCGCCCTTCTTCAGGAGGCGGCCGCCCTCGAGCTCCTTCGGGTCGATGTCGCCGTAGGCCGGGATCTCCTTCGCGATCTGCGGCGAGCAGGTCGGCGGGCGTCCAGTTGCGGTCGCCGTAGCCCGAGCGCGATCGCGAGCAGCAGAAGCAGCTCCCAGGTCGCCCGCGACGGGCGGCTTCGGCAGGAAGGCGCGCTCGAACCGCTGGACGCGCCCCTGCGACGTTCGTGAACGTGCCTTCCTTCTCGGCGAGGGAGGCGGCCGGCAGGACGACGTCGGCCGCGCGCGTGAGCGCGTTCGCGGTGCGGGCGCAGACGGCCAGGAAGCGCGCCTTGCGGAGCGGCCGCGACCTTCTCCGGGTCGTCCGCGGCCGCGGCGAAGTCGGCGTCGGCGACGATGACGACCTCCGGGGAGGCCTTGCCCGAGAGCACGGCGTCGAGGCCGTAGCCGTCCTGTCCGGGCGTGAGGCCCATGTCCCGGGCGCCGCGGAAGTTCGCGGCGGCGTCGTCGCCCTGCGATCCAGTCGGTCTTCCGACTTGATCTTCCGGACCCGCGACTTGTCGACGACGACGTCGCGGTTGGCGCACGCGAGGTGGTCCGCGAGCTTCCGGAGGAGGAAGTTCTCCTCGTTCGAGAGGTGCGCCGAGCCCAGGAAGAAGAGCCCCGACGGCCCGGTCCCGTCGACGGTCTGCCGGATCTCGGCCGCGATGCGATCGATCGCCGCCGGGCACGATGACGTCCTGCACCGAGTTGCCGCTGTCGGAGCGTCGCCTTGTGGACGTCGCGCGGCGTTCAGGCTCTCCGAGAGAAAGCGGCCGTAGTCGCAGAGCCAGTAGTCGTTGACGGCGGGGTTGAACCGCGGCAGGAAGCGGTAGACCACGTCCTCCTTGGACTCGATCGAGACGTTGCAGCCGACGTTGCAGCCCGGGCAGACCGACTTGGTCTTCTGCAGGTACCAGACGCGGCTGCGGAAGCGGAACTCGCGGGTCGTGAGCGCGCCGACCGGGCAGACGTCGGCGGCGCAGCCGGACCAGTCGTTGTCGAGCGGCCTGGCCCTCGTGCGTCCAGACGAGCGTGCGTCCGCCGCGGTCCAGGAACGTCAGCTCGCTCGGTGCCGGCGATCTCCTGCGTGAACCGGATGCACCGCGTGCACTGGATGCACCGGGTCATGTCGGCGATGACGTGCGGCCCGATCATCGTCCGGTCGAACGTCGGGAACTGCCGCTTCTTCTCGTCGTAGTTGGACAGCTGGTGCGCCGTAGCCGAAGGCGTTGTCCTGGAGCGTGCACTCGCCGGCCTGGTCGCAGATCGGGCAGTCGAGCGGATGGTTGATGAGGAGGAACTCCATCGTCGCGGCGCGGGAGCTCGCGGACCTTCTCGGTCGTCGTCTTGACCGACGAGGCCGTCCTTCAGCGGCGTCGTGCAGGCGGCCTGGATCTTCGGGATGCCCTCGATCTCGACGAGGCACATCCGGCACTGGCCCACGACCGAGAGGCGCGGGTGGTAGCAGAAGTGGGGGATGTCGATGCCGGCGAGCTTCGCGGCGTCGATCAGGTTCAGGTTCTTCGGGACCTCGATCGGCTTGCCGTCGAAGATCACCGTGAAGGTGTCCTTCTGGGGCGGCGGCGGAGCCGCGGGCGCGGAAGGCGCGCCGCCTCCGCCCGGAACCATGGGTGGCTTGGGCGCCGGGCTGCTCATGCCGTCACCATCGCCGCCTTCGCGCCGACCAGGCAGCGCTTGTGCTCGACGTGGTGCAGGTACTCGTCGCGGAACTTCGTCACCGACGAGAGCGGCGGGCGCGATCGCCGCGTCCGAGAAGACGCAGATCGTCATGCCGTTCGCCATCTGGTTGCAGATGCGGGTCGAGGAGGTCCACGTCCTCGACGCGGCCCTCGCCCGTCCTCGATGCGCGTGAGGACCTGGTGGAGCCAGGGCGTGCCCTCGCGGCACGGCGTGCACTGGCCGCAGGACTCGTGGGAGAAGAACTTGGCCAGGTTCTGCGCGGCGTCGACGATGCAGGCGTCCTCGTTCATCACGATGATCGCGGCCGAGCCGAGCATCGAGCCCTTGGCGGCGACGCCGTCGAAGTCGAGCGGGCAGTCCTCGATCTCGTCGGCCGTGAGCATGTTCGCGGAGGCGCCGCCCGGGATGACCGCCTTGACCTTGCGGCCGTCCTTCATGCCGCGGCCGAAGTCGTCGCCGAAGATGAGCTCCTTGAGCTGGCAGGCCCATCGGCGCCTCGTAGACGCCGGGGCGATTGACCTGGCCGGAAAGGCAGTAGAGCTTCGGCCCCGTGTTCTTCTCGTTCCGGCCGATCTTGGCGAACCACTCCGCGCCGCGGTTGACGATGTGCGTCACGCAGGCGAGCGTCTCGACGTTGTTCACGATCGTCGGGCAGCCGAAGACGCCGTGGACCGCGGGGAAGGGCGGCTTGATGCGCGGCTGGCCGCGCTTGCCCTCGAGGCTCTCGATGAGGCCGGTCTCCTCGCCGCAGATGTAGGCGCCCGCGCCGCGGTGCACGGTGATGTCGAGGGTCAGCCCGAGCCCGAGGATGTTCTCTGCCGAGGAAGCCCTTCGCGTAGGCCTCGTCGAGCGCCCGATCGAGGATGCGCGCGCCGTCGTAGAACTCGCCGCGGATGTAGATGTAGGCCGTCTGGCACTTGATGGCGTACGCCGAGAGGGTCACGCCCTCGATGACCTGGTGCGGGTCCTCCTCCATCAGCAGGCGGTCCTTGAAGGTCCCGGGCTCGGACTCGTCCGCGTTGCAGAGCAGGTAGATCGGCTTGCCCTTCGTGTCCTTCGGGACGAAGCCCCACTTCACGCCGGTCGGGAAGCCCGCGCCGCCGCGGCCGCGGAGCCCGGACTTCTTGACCTCTTCGGTCAGCTGCTCCGGCGTGCACGCCGCCGCCGACGACGCGCTTCCAGCGCCGCGTAGCCGCCGTCGGCGATGTAGCCGTCGATCGCCCGCGAATCCTTCTTGCCGACGCGCGCGAGCAGGACGCGTTCCACCTCAGGCCCTCCCCGAGAGCTGGTCGAGGAGGCCGTCGAGCTTCTTCTCGTCCATCGGCTCGTAGTACTTGTCGTTGACCATCATCGACGGCGCGCGGTCGCAGCCGGCGATGCACTCGACCTCGATCATCGTGAACCTGCCGTCCTTGCGTGGTCTCCTCGAGGCCGATCCCCAGACGCTTCCTGCAGTGCTCGATGAGATCGCCCGCTCCCGCGAGGTGGCAGGAGATCGACGTGCAGACCTGCAGCAGGTGCGTCCCGACCGGGTGCAGGTTGTACATCGTGTAGAACGTCAGCACGCCGTCGACGTGCGAGGGAGGCAGCTCCAGGATGCGGGCGACCTCCTCGGCCGACTCCTTCGAGATCCAGCCGAACGTCTCCTGGGCGATCCAGAGGACGGGCAGCAGGGCCGCCTGCTTCGTCGGGTAGCGCTTGAGGGTCTCCTGGATCCGCGCCATCGCCTCGGGAGGAAACGGGCGGGGCTCTCCCGCCGACGCGATCCGATACCGGGTGTGGCTCACCAGTCGAAGGCTCCCTTCTTCCAGATGTAGGCGTAGCCGACGGCCAGGACCGCGAGGAACGCGAACATCTCGACGAAGAGAGGCCAGCCCGCGGAGCGGAAGACGAGCGCCCACGGGAAGATGAACGCGATTTCGACGTCGAACAGGATGAAGACCATCGCGATGACGAAGAACTGGATCGAGATGCGCTTGTGGGAGGAGTCGAGCAGGGGGACGCCGCTCTCGTAGGTCGAGAGCTTGCGGCTGCGTCCGGAGCTTCGGGCTGACGAGGACGTTGAGGATCTGGATCGACCCCGCGACCACGGCGGCGAGGGCGAGCAGGACGAGAATCGGAAGGAAACTCTGGGGCATGCGAGCGAGGCGAACTTTTTCACAAGGCCCTACCCGAGTCAACGCATGTCGAAGAGAGCAAAGGGGCTAGAGTCACGGCGCGTTAGGATGCGCCGGTGTCCACGCCGGCCGGATTTTCGTCCCGTCGCCCTCGTGCCCGCCTACCAGGCCGAGGCGACGGTCGGCGCCGTCGTGCGCGGCGCTCGGCCGTTCGTCGAGCGAGTCGTGGTCGTCGACGACGGCTCCGCGGACGCGACGGGCGCGGAGGCGAGCGCCGCCGGCGCGGAGGTCCTGCGCCTCTCCGAGAACGGGGGCAAGGGCGCGGCGCTTCGGGCCGGGCTCGAGACGGTCCTCGGCGCGGGGTCCGGGGCGACGCACGTCGCGTTCCTCGACGCGGACGGCCAGCACGATCCCGCCGACCTTCCCGCGCCTGCTCGCCGCCGCGCGCGGCGGCGACGACTTCGTCATCGGCTCGCGCATGGGCGGATCCGGACGCGATCCCGGCGTACCGATTCCGCACCAACGAGATCGGCAGCCGGATCCTGACGCGCATGACCGGCCTCGAGATCGAGGATGCCCAGTCGGGCTACCGGGTCGTTTCGACGAATCCTCCTGCGCCGGCTGCGGCTGAACGCGCGGGGCTACTCCATCGAGACGGAGATGCTTCTGAAGGCCGCGCCGCATCTGCGACGCTTCGCCCACGTTCCGGTGCGCGCGATCTACGGCGGGCCGTCGCACTACCGGCCGTTCCGGGACACGTGGGTCATTTCCTGGGGCGCCGTGTACTACAAGGTCTTCGAGCTGGACTGAGGTGGTTCGACTCGAGCTGTCTGAAGCGGCGGCTCGACGCCGCCGGACGGGAGTAAACGGCCGCTGGAGCGCCATCCCATGGCGCAAATGGAACTTCTCGGCGCTGTGAGCTACTAGAATCGCCGTCTCGTGTCCCAACTCCAAATCACGCCGCTGCGCGCCGCCCGGACGCGGTCCGCGCGTTCTGACGATCGACGCCGAGGACTGGTTTCACGTCTGCGGGCACCGCGAGTACTCCGACCCGCGCGCGCTGGGACGGCTACGTCCCGCGGATCGAGACGACGCTCGGCGCGCCTCTTCGACTCTGCTCGCGGCGGGCGGGCATCGCGCCACGGTCTTCTTCCTGGGCTGGATCGCCCGGCGTTACCCGGACCTTCCCCGCGAGGCGGCGCGCCGGGGCCACGAGATCGGCGTGCACGGCGACGTTCATCGCCGCGCCGACGAGCTGACGGCCGGAGGAGTTCCGGGAGGACCTGCTGCGCGCCCGGGACGCGATCGAGGCGGCCGCGGGCGTGCGGGCCGGCGTCCACCGCGCGGCGGAGTGGTCGATTCGCCACCCGGGCGCGGCGGCCCTGCCCGTCCTCGCGGCGGCCGGGTTCCGCTGCGACGCCTCCATGATGCCGGTGCCGCCGCTGGGGCTGCGTTCGAACCTCTCCGGGCCGCATCGCATCCGCGGCGAGGGCTGGTCGCTCGTCGAGATCCCGCCGCTGACGGGAACGCGTCCTCGGCCGGCGCCTGCCGCTCGGGGGAGCGTGGCCCTTCCGGATTCTTCCGGAACGCCGCCTCGCGGCGGCCGAGAGGGCCGTTCGGCGAGCGCGGCGAGCCGGCGGTCTTCACCGTCCATCCCTGGGAGCTCGACACCGCGCATCCTCCGATGCCCGGCCTCTCGCCGATCCAGCGCACGGTGCACTTCCTCGGCCTGCGCGGGTTGCCCGAGCGGCTGCATCGATTCCTGGAGCGCGAGCGGTGCGTGGCCCTCGAAGACGCCCTCGCCGGCTGCTGCCGATGCCCGCATGAGCTCGCGCGTCGCGTTTCTGTTTCCCGGGCCAGCTCTCCGAGACGATCGGGATGGGGCGCGACTTCTACGAGTCGGATCCTGCCGCGCGCGCCCTCTTCGACCTCACGTCGGAGCGCTGCGGCCGGGACCTGCGCGCGGCTGGTCTTCGAGGGGCCGGCGGAGTCTCTCGGCGAAAACCTCGCGGCGCAGGCGAGCGTGTACCTCGTCTCGACGCTGGCGTCGCGCGCTCTCGGGCAGCGCGGGCGTGCGAGCCGTCCGCGACTGCCGGCTACAGCCTCGGTAACTACGCGGCCATGGTGGCGGCCGGGGCGATCTCGTACGAGGAAGCGCTCGACGTCCTCGTCGCCGTGTGGCGCGAGACCGAGCGGCTCGGGATTCGCGGCGGCGATGGGCGCCGTCGTCGGCGCGCGCCGGGAAGCCGTCGAAGCGGAGTGCGCGGAGCTGCGAGGCCGCGGCCTCCAGGTCTGGATCGGCAACGTCAACGCGTCGACGCAGTTCGTCCTGACCGGGTCGGCCGACGGGCGTGGCGGCGGCTCTGGAGGCCATCCGGCCCCGGGCGCTCTCGGTGCTTCCCGCTCTCGATGAGCTGGCCGATCCACAGCGAGCTCATGCGTCCGGTGGCCGAGGCCATCGCGCCGATGATCGCGAGCCTGCGGACGATCCGGGATCCCGACGTGCCCGTACTACGGCCCGGAGGGCCGCGCGGTCCGGGGCGGGGAGGAGGTCCGCCGACTGCTCGGCACGGCGTTCTGTTTCCCGACGCTCTGGAAGGACACGTTCGAAGCCATGACGGCGGCGGGGCATCGTCTCTATCTCGAGGTCGGGCCCCGGCGACATGCTGTCCAAGATGGTGCGGTGGATCGACCGTTCCACCCGCGCCGTCCCGGCGGGCACCGTCGCGGCGATCGGAGCGGCCGTGGATATAGTCGCGGCCGGATGAAGCTCGCATGAAGACCGCCGTCGTGACGGGCGGCTCGCGCGGCATCGGGCGGGCGATCTCGCTCGAGCTCGCCTCGGGCGGCGCGCGCATCGTCCTGACGTGCCTCTCGGATCTCGCCCGCGCCGAGGAGACGGCGGCCGAGATCCGCCGCGCGGGCGCCGAGGCGCTCGCCCTCCGCGATGGACGTGCGCAAGCCCGACGAGGTCGCGGCGCTCGCCGACCGCGTCTCGACGGATTTCGGAGGCGCCGAGATCGTCGTCAACAACGCCGGCGTCATCAAGGACGCGCTCTTCCCCTTCATGAAGGAGGAGGACTGGGACTTCGTCCTCGACGTCGACCTCAAGGGCGCCTTCCGCGTGACGCGCGCGCTCATCCGCGGCATGCTGCACAAGGGCTGGGGACGCATCATCAACATCGTCTCGGTGAGCGGCATCTCGGGCCACGCCGGCCAGGCGAACTACTCGGCGGCGAAGGGCGGACTGATCGCGTTCACCAAGGCCCTCGCGCTCGAGCTCGCGCCGCGGGGCATCACGGTGCAACGCCGTGGCGCCCGGGCCTCGTCGACACGGAGATCATCGCGCACCTCAAGGAGGCGGCGCGGAAGGAGTTCCTGGGCCGCATCCCGATGGCGCGCTTCGGCCGGCCCGAGGAGATCGCCGCGGTCGTCGGGTTCCTCGCGTCGGAGAAGGCGTCGTACGTGACGGGCCAGGTCTGGCGCGCCGACGGCGGCATGGCATGAGCGGCGACCGGGGGCCGTCTATAATCGCGTTCCGAAGGAGTCTCGATGTCCTCCCGGGAACAACTGGCGCCGCGGGTCAAAGAACTGATCGTGCGGCGTTTGAAGCTCGAGATCGACCCCAAGACGATCGACGACGCGGCCCCGCTCTTCGGCGAGGGCCTCGGCCTCGACTCGATCGACGCGCTCGAGCTCGTGCTCGGGTTGGAGCAGGAGTTCCAGATCAAGGTCGAGGACGAGGAGGTCGGCGTCAAGGCCTTCGCGTCGGTCAACGCCCTCTGCGACTTCATCGAGCAGAAGAAGACGGCCTGATGAGCGCCGGCGGCGTTCCCGCACGCGTACCCGTTCCGCTTCGTGGACACGGTGTCGCAGGGAGCGACCTCGGGCGGGGAGCGCACGGCGCCCCCCGGGCCCCCGACCTCAGACGGGGAGCGCACGCGCTCCCCGGACCCCTTGGCGCCGGTTTCCCCGAAGGACGCGTCCGGATCCGCGTCACCGCCAACGCGCGCGCGGCCATGGGCGAGGGCTGGCAGAGCCCCCTCCTGTACCCCGAAGCGATCGCCCAGGCGGCGCTCCTTCTCGAGGGCGGCGACGCGGAGGCCGGCCGCCGCGGATATCTCGCGGGGATCCAGGAGCTTTCGATCGAGCGGGCCCCGCGAGCCGGGGAGACGCTCGAGATCTCGGTCCGGCTCCACGGCCGCTTCGGAGCGATGCACCGCTTCGACGGCGAGGTGCGCGCGGGCGAGGAGTTGCTCGCGCGCGGAAGCGTCCTCGTGCGGCAGGGCGAGAGCGCTCCGCAGGAGGCGCAGGAGGGGACGTCGTGAAGATCCAGGAAGAACCCCGGGGTGCCCACGTCGATCATTCGAATCATCGGCACGCTGGCTCTCGGCGAGAACACGCGCGCTGCTCCAGGAGCGGTTCGAGGCCGTCGCCACGGAGAAGAGCGGAGCCCTCATTCTCGACATGTCGGGACTCGAGCATCTGGATTCGACGGCGGTCGGCGTCCTCGTCGGCGGCCTCAAGCGGCTGGAGGGCCAGGGACGGCGGTTCTACCTCGTCAGCCCGAGGGAGCGCGTCGCGTCGGTTTTCCGCATCACGCACCTGGACTCGGTGTTTCGGACATTCGGCTCCGTCGACGAGGCGATCAAGTCGGCCGATCTCGCCACGGAGGAGCAGACCAGTGAGCACTGAGATCGCCGCCGCTCTGCGAGTGCACCCACGAGCCGCCGCACCGGTTCGCGATCGCGGGTCGCGCGCGCGTCGCGAACGGGATCCTGCTCACGCTGCAGCGCGTGGACGAGCGCTATCCCGCCGCGCGACCTCTTCATCACGAACCGCGAGATGAAGATGGCCGGCGACAACGTCTACAAGGCCTGCTTCGTGTGCGTGGACCGCGGATTCCGCGAGACCGCCATCGTGATCGCCAAGTCGGACGTGGATCTGGGGCTGCCCCCGCCTTGAGCCTCGACGCCGACGCCTTTAAGCGCGCCGCCGGAGAACGCGCGGCGAGCTTCATCCAGAAGGGAATGGTCGTCGGGCTCGGCACCGGGTCGACGGCGATCTTCGCGACGCGCAAGCTCGGGGAGCTGCTCTCGACGGGAGCGCTGCGGGACGTCACGGCCATTCCGACCTCCCGGGCGACCGAAGCCGAGGCTCGGCGGCTCGGAATTCCGTCTCATCGACGAGTCGATCCCATCCGAGATCGACCTCACGATCGACGGCGCCGACGAGGTCGACCCGGCGCTCAACCTGATCAAGGGCGGCGGGGGAGCCTTGTTCCGCGAAAAGATCGTCGCCGAGGCGAGCCGGCGCGTCGTCATCGTCGTGGACGAGTCGAAACTGTCGCCGGCCCTCGGGACGCGCCATGCCCTGCCGGTCGAGGTCGCGAAATTCGGCTGGAAGTCGCAGGAGCGCTTCCTCGCCGGTCTCGGCTTGAATCCCGCGGTCCGCCGGACGACGCAGGGCGGCGTGTACGAAACGGATCAGGGCAACGCGATCCTCGACTGCGCGACGGGACCCATCTCCGACCCGAAGGGCCTCGCCGCGAAGCTCGCGGCGCGCGCGGGAATCGTCGAGCACGGCCTCTTCTGCGGGATCGCGAGCGAGGTCATCGTCGCGGGCGAGTCGGGATCCGCGAGCTCCGCCGGAGCGGCTAGCGGAGGAGCCAGGTCCAGGCGAGGTAGCCGGCTCCGGCCGCAACGATCGTGGCCGACGGACACCACGGCAGCGCGGACCGCGACCGAGGCGGACTTCCAGAACCGCACGCCGAACCGCGCGGCCTTGCGAAGGGAGACCTCGGTCTAGTCCAGCGCGACCGCGGCCCAGCGGAATTCCTGGCCGATCAGTGCGCCGCCGAAGGCGATGACGAGCAGGCCGGGGCCCGGGATCACGAGCAGGATTGCGCCGCCGACGACCAGAACCAGCCCCGACGACGACCGACGCGATGCGCGTCCACGCCCTGCCGCCCTGTTTCCGGGCCTCATATCGCCGAATGAAGCGCTGCCCGGAGGGCGCCTTCTCGAAGGCTTTCCAGTCTCTTTTCCACTTTTCGAGCACTCTGCGCAGAAACAATGCGAAAAGGATGCCCGAACCGCGGCGCCGGGGCCTATTTCCGGCCCGGCGCCTCCAGGAACTTGCGCAACGCCTCGGTCGTCGCCGCGGGTTGCTCTTCGAGAATCCAGTGCCCGGCGTTCGGGAGCACGACGACCGAGACGTCGGTGCCGACGAGCTTCGCCTGGTCGCCGAGCTCCTTTCCCAGCGACTTGTCGCCGCCGATCGACAGCATCGGCATCGTGAGTCGGGTCCGTGAGAGTTGGGAGAAATCCTGCGCCGTCCTGGGGAACGACGCGAAGTACGCCCAACCCGCTTTCATGCGTCCCGGCCTCGAATAGGCCGCGGTGTACGCGCTGCGATCGGCTTCGGAGATCGACCGATTCTTGTTCGCGGCGAAGTCGTTCCAGTAATGCTCGAAGTACGTGCGCTCCCGTCCCTGGACCAACGCTTCCGGAGTCGGACCGTGAAACCGGAAGTGCCAGAGCGCGGGATTGTTGTAGACGGCGTCCCCGCCGGCCACGCCCGGCAGGAATGCATCCATGAGGACGAGCTTCGTGACTTCCGACGGGAACTGAGCGGCATACGCGTAGGCCACCATCAGGCCGATGTCATGTCCGACGACGTCGGCCTTCTGGATTCCGAGTGCGCGAACCAGATCGTGGATGGTGTTGGCGGCCGATTTCATGTCCACGTCGCCCGTGGGAATGCTCGAGTCCCCGATGCCGGGCAGGTCCGGCGCGATCACCGTGAATCGCTCGGCCAGGACAGGGATGATCGGGCGCCACATGCGGGAGGTTTCGGCGTAGCCGTGAAGCAGAACGAGCGCCGGACCGTGACCGGCGGTGAGGTAGTGCAGCTCGAGGCCACCGACGATCCGCGCTTCGCGACGGGATGGCGATATCCGCCTCGGCGTCCGCCTCGGCGTGCGCTGGCCAGGCTGCAAACGCGAAGATTCCGAAAGAAGCAGGCGCCCACGAAGGACGTGGTCGCATGCAATTTCATGGGTTTCCTTTCGCTGTCGGCCCGGCCATCCGCGAGATTAGCTTGTCTTCGACTGGGGGAGACCGTATGCTGGATTGCGAATCGGGATGTTCGCTCGAAGAGGTCCCAGGCTGGGCCTCGCAGAGGCCTCCGAAGGCGTCACCACCGGCAGTTGACCGACCGCGTTGCCGCCGGTTTCGGCGTAGCCGTGAAGGAGAAGGAGCGCCGGACCCTGACCTGCAGTCAGATACTGCAGCTCCACACCGTGGATGGTCCTCGAGCGGGAGGCGATGCCCGCGTCGGGGCCCTCGGCGTTCGTGGTCGGGGCCATCGAGACGATTCCGGCGAAAGCAAGCAGGGCCAGACGCATTGTCGCGCGCAAGTCCATATCGGTTCTCCTTAGAGGTGCGGAGCCTTCCTGGCTCGGTCGGACGAATCCCCTCTTAACACCAGTGTGCGAAAGTCGCGAATCTTTGTGCGGGGAGGTTCGTGACGTTGAGGTATTGGCTTTGCGAAGCGATGGATCGTTCCGGAGCAGTTTGGGGGTTTCTGGTTCACGCGAATGCGATATCGGCGGCTGAGGTCGCGGAGCAGCTTCGAACGAGTCGACGTGGAATCGAAATTTCGGGGCAGCTGGTCGAGACGTCTCAGCTGGACCTGACGACTCTCCGAGTCAAGTACGACGCCACGGACCGCCACAAGGGACCCGCAGGAAGATTCACGATCCACGGCGATCGAGTCGCTGAGGCCCCGCCGGATACGGCGGCGGTCAAACGGCGTCGAGTTTGCGATGCCGTTTAGCTCTCCGGACGGCGGGCTAGGGCTTCGGGATGAAGCGGGGCGAGGTTGAAGCAAATGCCGTCGTGGGTCTCCGTCGAGTTCATCTGGCCTTCACGTCCGGCCGATAGGTTCCTTGCCGGAGGCCTTTGGGGATGGAAGGACCGCAGAAGCTCTTTCTCACGTGCCCGGAGTGCCCGGAGCGAGTGCTCGTCGTGATCCCGGAGGATCCGGCCGCACGAACGGAGCGCTCGGCGACCTGCCCGCAGGGGCATGCCGTGCCGTACGACGAGAGGACGGCGCTCGGCCCGGTCGGCGAGAAGAAGACCTGAAGCACGGCCCGGCCGCCCTGGCTCATGGCTCGTCATCGGGATCCATTCACGACCGGCTCGGCCGGCTCAGAAACAACCGCAGTACGGCGCCACTTCTCTCGACGGGCCCTGGACCGGGCCCTTGCAGGAGGCCTCGAAGGCATCGCCGCGCGCAGTTGACCGACCATCGACCGCCGCTATCCTTGCCGCCCCGCGAAAGTGGCGGAATTGGTAGACGCGCAGGTCTCAGAAGCCTGTGGGGTAACACCTGTGGGGGTTCGAGTCCCCCCTTTCGCACCAACACTTCTGCCTTGCACACCCGGAGTGTGCGAAAGGGGAGGACGAGAACCCCGGGGTGTCCGAGGGGGCGGAGCCCCCTCGCATGAAGAGACGCCGGCCGCGGCCGCAGGCAGCGTCTCGCGAAAGAGCGGCCGGCACGAGTCCCCTTCGCACCACCCTTTTTTTCTTCGCACGCCTGGAAGGGAGGACGCGAACCCCGGGGGTGACGAGGGGGCGTAGCCCCCCGCATGAAGATGCGCCGGCCGCGGCCGCAGGCCGCGTCTCGCTCAGCGAGCGGCCGGCACGAGTCCCCCCTTTCGCAGCAACTCTTCTGCTTCGCACGCCCGAAGTGTGGCATCGACCCAACCCCGAATTTACGCTTGCCCCCCTTTGCGCCCCCAAACCGGAGTACAGTGGTTCGTGTCCGGGAATCCTGGTGGGTTCAAGCCTCGGCGAATCAAGGGCCTGCGCGAAATCGCGGCGATGACTGCGCGCCGGGCGCTCGGGGGCCACGTCATCAGCGCGGGGGCGCTCGGCGTCGCCGAAAGCGCCAACTGGGGCCTGTCGCGCCTGGGCAAGTTCCTCCCGCTGCGCGTCCGCTGCCCGTGCTGCGGCTACCAGGGGCCCGTCCTTCCTCCACGTGAACAACCCCCAGTGGACCGCCTGGAACGCGGCCTGCCCGATGTGCGACTCCCGCAGCCGCCACCGCGGGCTTTCCCTGATGATCCCGGACCTGCTCCGGCGGCGAGAGCCGCACACGCGGGTCCTGCACGCGGCGCTCCGGAGGCGGTGCTCCGCCGGGTCATCGAGCCGATCGCGGCCGTCTACCACACCTGCGATCTGAGGATGGAGGGCGTCACGTACCCCGGGGAGGATCTGACCCGCTCCGCGTCTTCCCGAGGCGCGTACGACGTCTTCCTCTGCAACCACGTTCTCGAGCACATCCAGGACGACACGGCGGCGGTCGCGGGCCATCGCCCGGACGCTGGTCGACGGACGGGATGGCCGTCGTCACGATCCCCGGCGACTTCACCCGGCGCGAGACGAAGCACTTCGCCGACGACTCGTTCGGGGGGCACTGGCGGGACTACGGCCGGGACGTGCTGGATCTCTTCTCGAAGTTCTTCAAGCACGTCGAGACGTGGACCTCCACGAGCTGGACAAGGCGGCCGGCGGGCTGTCGCACGGGATCTTCCCGGGCGAGACCGCCTTCCTGCTGCGCCGGCCGCTTCGCTAGCCGGGCTAGGCCGCGCTCGGGCCTGGCTACGGCTCCGAGGAAGGACGTTGACGGCGCCCTGCATCATCACGCCGTGGACCGAGCAGAAGTACCCAAACGTACCGGGGGTGTTGAACGTGTGCGTGTAGCTGTAGGGCGCGTTCTCGACGACGGAGTCCCAGATGAAGTCGGGAGTGCACAGGCCGCTGCCGGAGCAAGTTGCCCGACCGTCGTGGAGTGAAAACTGGCTCCCGAGGCCCAGTCCCACTGAACCGTCTGGCCGACGAGGATCGTGGTGTTCGTGCCGAGATCGACGGTATCGAAGAAAGCGTTGGTGCCGTTCCGGGGCCGACGAGCACGATTCGATTCGGATTGATCGTCGGCGTGCGCGTCGCGAGTTCGTGAGGATCGGCGTCCGCGTGATCGTCGGCGGTCTGCGTGATCGTGAACGTCTGGGTGGGCGTGAAGGTCTGCGTGATCGTCGGAGTTTCCGACGGCGTGAACGTGAGGCTCGGCGTGAAGGTGATGCTCGGCGTGAAGGTGATGCTGGGCGTGAGCGTGATCGTCGGCGTCCGCGTGATCGTGGGGGTTCCGGGCGGCGCGTCCGGCGCGCCCGACGACGAAGATCGGGTCGGTGGTCGCGTTGTCGATGACGGCGGCGTAGGAGAGGACCGGCCCCGTCGCGTCGACGGTGATGACCGCGTTGTCCGTCTCGAAGTCGTCCACGCCGGCGGCCAGGAAGATCAGGTTGGCCTGCACCCCCGAGTGGCCGTCGGCGGTCCGAATCACGTCCGAGCCGAGCTGCGCGCCCAGGGAGTCGTGGATCGCGGAACGTCACCGTCACGGGCTGGCCGCCCGTGTTGAAGATGCCGACGTTGGTGCGGAAACCCGCGCCGGCGCCGCCGTTGCGAATCGAGGTCAGGACCGTGCGGTCCCGGGCGGTCGAAGAAATTGATCCCCGGGATGAACATCCCGACCGTGGGCTCGGGCTCGGTCGAATAGAGGCGGCTCGTGACGACGAGCTTCTCGGCCACGTCGTCGAACTCGAACTCGATGCCGCCGGCGGTGTTCGGCGCACCGAAGGTCTGAGCCACCATGTCGTCGAAGGCCAGGACTTCGCGCGGCGCCAGGGAAAACTGCACAACGGGCGGGCTCGCGGGGCAGGGGTTGCCGAGGAAGCAGCGATAGATGGCGGTGACGAAGAGCTCGGTGCTGTACGAGGTATTGAACGCCCGCACGTCCGAATAGAAGGGAGCCCCGCCCACGATCGAGGCCGCGGCCGGGATCGTGATGTTGGAGGCCGACGCGGCGGAGGCCGACGCGAGCGACAGCGCCGCGAGCGCGAGGATCGAGTCTCGAAGACTTCACGCGGGGTGAAGTCTAACGCCGTGCGGGGGCGCGGGGCGGGAAGAACGTTGACCAGGCCCTGCATCATGACGCCGTGGAACGATGCAGAAGTACGTGAACGTCCCGGCGGTGTTGAAGGTATGCGTGAAGGTGAAGGGCGGGCTGTGAATCGCGGAGTTCCAGATTTCCCCGAAGACCGGGCCGGGGATGCAGTTGGTGGCGTCGCAGGTTCCTGACGTCGTGGAGTGATTGGCGCGCCTGCCCACTGCCACTCCACGGTCGTGCCCGCCGTGATCGTGGTCGTGCTCGTTCCGCTGATCGCGTCGACGAAGCTCGTTCCGCCGCCGGGCCCACAGCCACGATGCGGTTCGGGTTCGGCGTCGGGGTCACCGTCCCGGTTGGAGTGAAGGTCGGCGTATTGGTGATCGGCGGCGTCGGCGTAGAGGTGGCCGTCGGGGTGGCGGTGGCGGTGCTCGACCCCGTGGGCGTGGGTGTCACGGTGGGCGAGGGGGATACCGTGGCCGTGCCCGAGGGCGTGATGCTCGCCGTCGGCGTGATGGTGAACGTCGGCGTGATCGTCGGAGTCGGGCTCGCCGTGGACGTCAGGCTCGGCGTGAAGGTGTTGCTGGGGGTGAAGGTGAGGCTCGGCGTGAAGGTGATGCTCGGCGTGGGCGTGATGCTGGGCGTCAGCGTGATCGAAGGCGTGAGGGTGATCGTCGGCGTGGTGACGACGGTGGGGGAGGCGCTCGCCGTCGGCGTGGACGTCATCGTGCGGGTGACCGTCCGGGTCAGAGTTCCGGTGCGCGAGCGGGGTCGTCGGCGAGCTCGGGCCGTCCGAGGCCCCGACCACGAAGATGGGGTCGCTCGTCGCGTTGTCGATGACGGCGGCGTAGGAGAAGACCGCGCCGGTCGCCTCGACGGTGATGACGGCGTTGTCGGAGTGGAAATCCCTGGCGCCGGCGGCCGCGAAGATCGCGTTGACCTGGGCGCCGGAGTGGCCGCCCACGGTCCGGCTGACATCCGATCCGCGCTGGACGCCCACGTCGTCGTAGATCCGGAAGGTCACGTTGACGGGAAAGTCCGCCGGGATTGAAGACTCCGGCGTTGGAGCGGAACCCCGGAGGAGAGCCGCCGTTCTGGATGGAGGTCAGGACGCTCCGGGTGTGCGCCGCCGAGCCGTCGAGACCCGGAATGAACATGCCGACCGTGGGCTCGGGGGCGGTCGAGTAGAGACGGCTCGTGACGACGAGCTGCCGGGAATCGCCGTCGAACTCGAACTCGATGCCTCCCGCGCTGTCGGGAGCGCCGAACGCGTCGGCGACCACGTCGTTGAAAGCCAGGGACTCGCGGGCCTCGAGCAGGATGTGCAGCACCGGCGGCGAGCCCCCGCAGGAGCCCAGGAAACAGCGGTAGCGGGCGGTGACGAGGAGGTCGTCGTCGTAGGACGTGTTGAAGAGGCGGACGTCCGAGAAGAAGGGGGAGACGCCGACGATCGAGGCGGCCGCGGGCAGCGTGATCGTCGTCAGCTGTTCCTCGGAGGCCTTCGAGGCCAGGGCATAGATCACCAGTACGGCGGTACCCAGGAGAACAGCAGGCCGGAGACGGCGACGACCGGGACAATTTCGGCTCCGGTCGGAGTGTACATCTCCGAAGAGCCTGTCAAGGGCCTATCATCGAAAAAATGCATCCGTGGCACGACGTGGATCCGGGGCCCGATACGCCGGCGATCCTCCGCGCCATCGTCGAGATTCCGCGGGGCTCGAAGGTCAAGTACGAGCTCGACAAGGCGAGCGGCCTGATCCGAGTCGACCGGATCCTGTTCTCCGCGGTGCACTATCCCGCCAACTACGGGTTCATCCCGCGGACCTACTGCGATGACCACGATCCGCTGGACGTGCTGGTGCTGGGTCAGGAGGACGTCGTGCCGCTGACGATCATGCGCGCCCGGCCGATCGGGGTCATGAAGATGAGCGACCAGGGCGAGGAGGACGACAAGATCCTGGCCGTGCACGCCGACGATCCCGAGTACGCCCACTACACGTCGATTCGAGAGCTTCCGCCGCACCGCATCGCGGAGCTCCGGCGCTTCTTCGAGGACTACAAGGCCCTGGAGCAGAAGGCGGTCATCGTGGACGAGTTTCTCGACCGCGAAGATGCGCTGGCGGTCGTGCGCGACGCTCTGGCGCTGTACGCGCGTCACCGCGACGATCTTCGCGCGGGGCGCCTGCCGTAGGCGGCGAACCGGCGTAAAATTTGCAGCTGAGACACACGAAGAATGTCGATTCCGAACCTGCCATGGAATTGCCCCAACCCGTACTGCGAGGACCCTCACAACCCGTCCTCGATCGCGGAGAAGGGTGTCGTGCGCTGCCACTCCTGCGGCTGGGAGCGGAAGGTCAGAGTCCTGGAGCCCGAGAACCTCGACGACTGGCCTAACCTCTTCACGCCGATCGAGCCCCCGAAGCCCTGAGCGGCCGGTCCCGGCGGTGTCGGGCCTGCGGATAGACTCCGCGGCGTGGTGCCGCGCGACGCCGAAGTCCTCGAACGCCTCCGTAAGAAAGGCTCCCGGACCCTCTCTTTCGGGGATCTGGTGGAGGGCCTGGGTGTGCGCGAGGCCGAGGAGGAGGCCTTCCGCGAGAAGCTCGACCTGCTCGAGCGGCGGGGTGAGATCGTCCGAGTCCGGGGCGAGAAGTACTCGGCGATCGAGTTCTCGAACCTCGTGGCGGGCCGCCTGACCGTCCGGCCCGAGGGCTTCGGATTCGTGCTCGCCGACGAGGGCGAGGATCTCTTCGTTCCGAGGTCCGGGATGCACGGAGCCCTCGACGGCGACATCGTCCTCGCGCGGGAAGAGCGCTCGCGGGCGACATCGGATCGCCGGAGAGGCGCGGCGCGGCGCTCGGGAGTGGTCGTGCGCGTCCTGGAGCGCGTTCGCGAGCGCGTGGTCGGCCGCTTCGAGACGCAGGAGGGCCGGAAGGTGGTCCTGCCCTACGATCCGAAGATCGACGCCGTAGTCCGGATCGCGGACGGGAAGGCCGGAGGCGCCCGCGAGGGCGAGATCGTTCAAGTCCGCCTGACGGCGTTCCCGGATGCGCGCCGCGTCGCCTTTGGCGAGGTCGAGGAGCGGCTCGGGTTCCTGGGCCAGCCGGGCGTCGACATCGAGATCGTCCTGCGTTCGCACAATCTGCCGCCCCGCTTTCCCCAGCCGGTGGTCGAAGAGTCCGAACGGTACCCCGAGGAGGTTCGCCCCGAGGACCTGAGGGGCCGGCGCGACTTCCGCGACCGCCGCATCGTGACGATCGACGGCGAAACGGCCAAGGACTTCGACGACGCCATCGAGGCCGAACGGACCCCGACGGGCTACCGCATCGGCATCCACATCGCCGACGTCTCGCACTACGTGACCGAAGGGTCCGTTCTCGACGACGAGGCGCGCTCGCGCGGGACCTCCGTCTACTTCCCGGGACGCGTGCTGCCGATGCTGCCGGAGCGCCTCTCCAACGGGCTCTGCTCACTGAATCCTCGCGTGGATCGGCTGGTGCTCTCGGCCATCCTGGATCTGGATTCCAAGGGTCGCGTGACGGGCTCCGAGTTCGTGAAGGGAGTCATCCGCAGCGGCCACCGCATGACGTACACCGAGGTCGCGCGGCTTCTCGAGTCGGCCAGCGCGCGAGGACGAGCGCCGCTACGGGCCCTATCTCGGGGATTTCCGCCTCATGGGGGAGGTCGCGGCCCTCCTGCGCGAGCGCCGGGCGGCGCGGGGCTCGATCGATTTCGACCTTCCGGACGCGGACGTCGTCCTGGACGACGAGGGCTTGATCGTCGGCATCGTTCCCGAGGCGCGCAACGTCGCGCATCGGCTGATCGAGGAGTTCATGCTCGCGGCCAACGAGGCCGTGGCGAAGAAGCTCCTCTTCGCCAAGCAGCCGGCGATCTACCGGGTCCACGACCGCCCCGACCCGGACCGCCTCGTCGACCTGAAGGAAGTCCTCGAGGGCTTCGGCTACGAGCTCAAGGGAGACCTGGCCGAGGTCCCTCCGTCCGCCTTCCAGCGGCTGCTCAAGGAGATCGAAGGGAAGCCGGAAGAACGCCTCCTGCACGATCTCCTCCTGCGCGCCCAGCGCAAGGCCCTCTACGCCGAGGAGTGCCGCGGGCACTACGCCCTCGCGGCGCCCTACTACTGTCACTTCACGTCGCCGATCCGGCGATATCCCGACCTGATCGTGCATCGGCAGCTTTCCCGCCTGCTGGAGTCGGCACGGCCTGTCGCGGCCAAAGACTTCGACTCCGTGAACGACCGCATGCGGGAGGTCGCGGCCTTCTCCTCGGAGCGGGAAAGGCGCGCGGAGCAGGCCGAACGGGAGAGCCTCCTCTGGAAAAAGATCGTCTTCATGAAGGACAAGCTCGAGCGCGAGTTCGATGCGTACGTCACGGGTGTGGCATCTTTCGGCCTGTTCGTGACGCTCAAGGACTACTTCGTGGAGGGCCTCGTGCCGGTCTCATCGCTCGGAAACGATTTCTTCGTCTACGAGGAGAAGCAGCATCGGCTCCGCGGCCGTTCGAGCGGAGCCACGTACCGGCTCGGGGACTCGATGCGGGTGAAACTGGTCGAAATCGACGAGGTCCGACGCCGCCTCAATTTTCGCCTCGCTGGCCGAGTCGGCGAAACCGGAGCGCGTCGCGCCCCCCGCCTCGTCGCGGGAGTTCGGCCGGCGGCCCCGGACTCGGCGGAGCTCGCGATGAGGCGCAACGCACCTGGCGCTCTCGTCGCCCTCGTCGTCCTCGTCGCCGGCGCGTCGGTTCTCTCCGGCGGCTGCCGCGAGAAGGGTCGGCCCGACCCCAGCATCCGCATGGCGGTCTCGCACGAGCGGACGGAGTCGGAGCCGGCGGGCGGAGGCGGCGGAGAAGCGGGCGCCGTCCCGACGCGGCTCGAGGTGCCCCCGGATGTCCAGGCGGCTTATTCCGGGATCAAGCTGCGCTGGAAGGACGCGAAAGACGGAAAGGAAGGCGTGATCGACGTCCCGCTCGGGAGCGGAACGCCCCTTCCGGACCCGTCTCTGGTCGTGCGCGCCGACGTCTTCCTGCCGGCCTTCTCGATGGGCGGCGGCGTCCTGACCTCCGACGGCGTCGAGCCCCAGAATCCCGCCGCCCGGATCACGGTCTTCGACAAGGGGAAGGAAATCTTCGGGGGCTGGATCTTCACGCGATTCCCGGACGTCCACCCATTCACCCATCCGCGGTTCAAGCTCCTGCTCGAAGGCGGCGTGCGAAAGACGGGGACTCCGGGCTAGTCCGGGGTCTGAGAAAGCGAACGTGTTTCGAGTCGTCGTCGCGGGCCGACCGAATGTCGGCAAGTCCGCCCTCTTCAACCGGCTGATCCGCCGCCGCCGGTCGATCGTCCACGACATGCCCGGAATGACCCGCGACGTTCTCGAGGCGGAAGCGCGGCTGACCGACGAACGGAACTACCTCCTCGTGGACACCGGCGGCTACGATCCCGAGGGGCGCGAAGAAATCCCCGCGGCCGTGCGCGAGAAGGCCGTCGCGGCGATCGGGAAGGCGGATCTCGTGCTGCTCGTCGTCGATGCGTCGGCGGGGGTCTTGCCCGGTGACCGGGCGGCGGCGCGCGTCATCCGCGAAGCCGGCCGCGAGTGCGTCGTCGTCGCGAACAAGATCGACCGTCGCGAGGGGCTCGAAGGGGAGTCGGAGGCGTGGGCGCTCGGATTTCCCGAGGTCTACGGCGTGTCCGCCGAGCACGGCATCGGCATCGACGACCTGCAGGACGCGATCGGCCGGCGGCTGCCTGGCGAGACCGGCGAGGCTTCCGACGCCCGCGACGAGATCGCGCTCGCAGTCGTCGGCCGCCCGAACGTCGGCAAATCGTCCCTCGTCAATGCCCTCCTCGGCGAGGAGCGTGCGATCGTCTCGGAGATCGCCGGCACCACGCGCGACTCGGTGGACGTTCTTTTCCAGTCGGACGGCCGGAGATTCCGGCTCGTGGACACGGCGGGCATCCGGCGACAGGGAAAGACCGAAAAGGGCGCCGAGGTGCTGTCGGTGGTCCAGGCCCGCAAGCGGATCGAGGACTGCGACGTGGCCCTGCTCGTCGTCGACGCCGAGGAGGGCCCCACGGGCCAGGACGCCAGCGTCGCATCGCTCGTGGACGCCGAGGGCAAGGGCCTCGTGCTGGTCGCCAACAAGTGGGACCTCGCCGGAAAACGCGAAGTCGGCACCGCCGACGACTTCCGGACCGCCCTCGCCAGCCAGATTCCCTTCGCCCGCCATGCTCCGATTCTCCTGGTTTCGGCGACCACGGGCCGGGGCATGGCCAAGGTGCTGGTGGCGGCGGCCCGGGTGGCGGAGAACCGGAGGCGAAGGATCTCGACGGGCGAGCTCAATCGCGCCCTCGGGCGCTCGCTCCGCGACAAGGCGCCCCGGACGGCCGCCGGCCGGACGCTGAAGGTTCTCTACGTCGCGCAGACGGCGGTCGCGCCTCCGACGTTCTCGCTGGTCGCGAATCGGGCGCGAACCGCTGCACTTCTCGGAAGAGCGCCGGATCGAGAACCTGCTTCGCGAGTCCGTGGACTTTTCGGGCTCGCCGATCCGCATCCGGGTCCGCGCCCGCTCTCGCGAGGCCGAACGCGAGCAGAGGGGCGAGGGCGGGCGTCGGGGCGCCAAGAACCGCAAGCGCAAGGCCGAGCGCAAGGCAAGGGCGAGCGCGAAGGGCGAACACAAGCGCAAGGGCGAGCACAAGAACGCCTCGAAGTCGCGGAGCCACTCAAAGTCCTCTCGCCGCAAGGCGAGTTCGAGGTAAATTAGCGCCGTGGCGAAGGGGGAAGCCGAGGTCTACAGGCCCGCCGAGGCATGTCGGATCGCGGAAGTGGCGCCCTACGTGCTCCGCTACTGGGAGACGGAGTTCTCGGCGCTCTCCGAGGGGAAGGATTCGGGCGCCGCGAAGCTCTACACCGCCCGCGACGTCAAGATCATCGCGCGCATCCGCGAGCTGCTCTACGACGAGGGCTTCACGGTCGCGGGCGCCAAGAAGCGGCTGGACGCGGAGATCGCGGAAGGGCGGTTCGACGACGGGCTCGCGCCGGCGCCGCCCGTCGCCGAGCAGCGCAAGCCGGCGCGGAAGCCACGTCCAAGAGACCGCCCGCGAAGCCGAAGCCGAGCGCCGCCGCCACCCGCTGCTGCGGTCGCCGACCGGAGGCGAAGGCCGCGCCTCGCGACGCTCCCGCGGCCGGCGCCGGCTCGGAGCTTCGATCGCAAGGGCGTGCTTCGCGAGCTCCGCGACATCGTTCGCCTCATCGATCGCTCCCGCGCCGCGCTGAGCGCCGACGCTCGCGACTCGGCGTCAGCTCCGTCGCTCCTGACTTCGCAGTCAGCTTGACACGTCGAGCCGGCGACCTAGCGTAGACGCCAAGCAAAGATTCCGTGAAGGAGTCGCCATGAAGGCTCCCGCGGTCGCGTCTGCTCGGCGTCCTGGCTCTCCTCTGTCTCGCGCTTCCCCTCCGTGCACAAACGACGGGATCGATCCGCGGCACGGTGGAGACCGGCGGCACACCGCTGCCGGGAGTCACCGTCGAAGCCCGGAGCCCGAACCTGCAGGGCAGCCGAAGCGCCGTCACCGACGGCGACGGCCGATTCAACCTCACGCTGCTGCCGCCCGGGCGCGTACACGGTCACGGCGACGCTCGACGGATTCGCGCCGAAGGCGCAGACGCTCCAGCTCTCGCTGGGCCAGGCCGCGGTCATGCGGCTCGAGCTCCTGCAGGCGCAGGCCGAGGCGATCACCGTGACCGCGCAGGCGGCCACCGTCGAGACCGAGTCGAACACGGTCGGCCGCAACGATGGACGCGGCGTCCTTCCAGGCGCTTCCGACCGGGCGCAACTACGCCTCGGTCGCGCAGCTCGCGAGCGGCATCAACACGGACACGTCGGACGTGCGCCAGACCTCGATCACCGTGTACGGCTCGACGGGCCTCGAGAACGCCTACATGGTGGACGGCGCCAACACGACCGGCGTCGAGATCGGCAACCAGGGCAAGGTCCTGAACTTCGAGTTCATCCAGGAAGTGGAGATCAAGGCCGGCGGCTACGAGGCCGAGTACACCGGCGCGCAGGGCGGCATCCTGAACGTCGTCACCAAGTCCGGGGGCAACGAGTTCCACGGCGACGTCTTCGGCTACTGGGACGACGACGGCCTCCAGGCGGAGAACAAGCACCTCGACGAGATCACGGCCGAGGGCATTCCCGTCGGCTTCACGCAGATCGGACTACGGCGCCGACATCGGCGGCTACATCCTGAAGGATCGGCTCTGGTTCTTCGGCGCCTACGACCACGTCAACAACACGCTCCAGCGCCAGGTCACGCAGGGGCCCGACGGCGGGCACGCATCACGGACCTCGACACGTCGAGCAACCTCTACGCGGGCAAGCTGACCTGGACGATCACCCCTTCCCATACGTTGATCGCCACCGTCTTCGGCGATCCCACCGACGACGTCGGCGCGGTCGCTCCGGTCCTCGGGCCGCCGACGACCTACAACGGGACGGTGACCGTCGGCGGCACGGATTTCGGCGCCCGCTACCAGGGGACGTTCGGCCCCAACTTCCTCCTGACGGGCCAGTTCGCGTATCACAGCGAGAACGTCGACACGCTCCCGGGGCCCGGAGGCAACCAGATCGTGTACGTGGACAACCGGACCGGGATCCAGGTCGCCTCGGGCGGCTTCCTGGGGCCGGGCGGCGAGGGTCAGTTCGCGTTGAAGGACTTCACGCGCTACGACTACCTGGCGGACGGCACGTACTTTCTCGGGCTCGCACGAGCTCAAGGCCGGCTTCGGATTCCAGCGCATCGACGCCGACGTCGTCCGGGACACGAGCGGCGGGCAGATCGTCGAGATCCTCGATCCCCTGGAGGACGACCCGCTGCAGACGGCCCGTCTACTCGCACACGTTCTTCGCGAGCCTGGACTCGACGATCCGAGAACCCGTCCATCGCGCCCGTCATCGCGACGCCCCAGAACGACGTGTTCGCCGTCTTCATCCAGGACCGCTGGCAGATCCTGGGCAACCTCACCGTCAACGCCGGCGTGCGCTGGGAGAAGCAGCTCATCCGGGGCCTCGACGACATCACCTACATCGACATCGACCACTTCTCGCCGCGCGTCGGATTCACCTGGGACTTCCTGAACAACGGACAGACGAAGGCGTACGCCTCGTACAGCCAGTTCGTGCCGCTGATCCCGATGGACATGAACGTCCGGTCGTTGAACGGCGAGCGCGACGGCTTCACGACCAACTTCGATCCGGTCGACCTGCCCTGCGACGCGGAGTTCTTCGGCGAGGACGATTGCGCGATCCGGGGAACGGCCGTGGACGACATCGATCCCAATTTGAATTCCCCTACTCGGAGGAGATCCTGGCCGGCGTCGAGTGGCAGGTCTGCCAGACCTGGGTCTTCGGCCTGCGCGGCATCTACCGCGCGCTCGGCCGCGTCCTCGAGGACACGTACATCTCGGACCTCGACAACTACGCCTTCTTCAATCCGGGCGACAGCGTGCTCGCCCCGGAGTTCGCGCCGGGCAAGCGCTACTTCCGCGGCATCGAGCGTCACGGGCAGAAGCGGCTGTCCGACAACTGGATGATCTACGCGAGCTACATGTACTCGTCCCTCAAGGGCAACTTCGACGGCTCGTTCCGGGCCATCGGCGGCTTCTTCGCCCGCAACCCGTTCATCACCGACGACTTCGACTATCCCGAGTTCCAGGTCAACGCCTACGGCAGGCTGACGCTGGATCGCCCGCACCAGGCCAAGCTCCAGACGGCCTACGTGTTTCCGTTCGGCCTGACGATGTCGGCCTCCGGCTACTACCAGAGCGGGCTGCCGCTCTCGCGCGTCGGATGGTGGGACGCGTACATCGGGCCCGGAGATCTTCATCACGCCGCGCGGCAGCGAGGGCCGTTCGCCCGACACCTACGAGATGGACCTGCAGGCGGACTACGGGCTGCGGCTCGGTCCGGTCACCGTGCACGTGCTCGCGAGCCTCTTCAACGTCCTCAACCGGCAGCAGGTCACGCAGGTGGACCAGGTCTGGGCGCTTCAGGAGGCCGACAACGAGCTGCCCGAGCCGACGAACGACACTACGGCCAGGGCAACCAGTGGCAGCAGCCGCGAACGCTGCGGCTGGGCCTGCGGGTGAGCTTCTAGCGGTCAGACTCGCCTGCGGCCGGGCATCGCCCGGCGAGCGGGTATGCTGCGGGCTGCCCCATGTCGACGATGACGATCCCAGCGTCGAGATCCGAGGCCTCACGAAGCGCTTCGGCGACGTCGCCGCCGTCGACTCGGTCACCCTCGACATCCGCAAGGGCGAGTTCTTCTCGCTGCTCGGCCCGTCGGGCTGCGGCAAGACGACGCTGCTGCGGATGATCGGCGGCTTCGAGCTGCCGAGCGCCGGGAGCATTCGGATCGACGGCGCAGGACATGACCCGGACGCCGCCCTACCTGCGGCCGGTCAACATGGTCTTCCAGCACTACGCCCTCTTCCCGCACCTCACGCGTCGAGGAGAACGTCGCCTTCGGCCTGCGCTACCGCAAGCTCGACCGAGCCGGCGCAGGCCCGCCGCGTCGCGGAGACCCTCGGCGCTCGTCCAGCTCTCGGGGTTCGAGAAGCGCAAGCCGCACGAGCTCTCCGGCGGCCAGCGGCAGCGGGTCGCGCTGGCCCGGGCGCTCGCCCTCGAGCCCGAGGTGCTGCTGCTCGACGAGCCGCTCGGGGCCCTCGACCAGAAGCTCCGCAAGGAGGTCCAGGTCCAGCTCAAGCACCTGCAGCGGAGCCTCGGCATCACGTTCATCTTCGTGACGCACGACCAGGAGGAAGCGCTCACGATGAGCGACCGGATCGCGGTCATGAACCGCGGCCGGGTCGAGCAGGCCGACGACGCCGCGACGGTCTTCGAGCGGCCGGCCACGGAGTTCGTCGCGAACTTCATGGGCGCGTCCAACTTCTTCGCCGCGCGGGTGCGCGAGGCCGGCGAGGGCGTGCATCGTCGCTCGATCTCGCCGGGGGAGGGGAGGCGCGCATTCCCGTCAACGGCACGCGGTACCGGCCGTCGGAGGAAGTCCGGTTCGTCGTCCGCCCGGAGAAGCTGGACCTGCGGCCGCGCGACCTCTCCCGCCACGGCGTGCCCGTCGGTCGCCGTCACCGTCGAGGAGCGGGTCTACCAGGGCATCTCGACGGTCTGGATCGTGCGCGACGCGGCCGACGAGCGGTTCGTCGTCTACGAGCAGAACGAGAAGCCGTTCGAGGAGTCCTCGCGGTTCGCGGTCGGCAGCCGCCTCTTCGTCTGCTGGAACCCGAAGCACGCCGTCATGATCCGGAAGGAAGGCGGCGCCGGCGTGAGCGCCGAGGCAGGAGCGCCGGGGCGGGCGGCCTACCTGCTGGTCCTGCCCGACGTGGCTCGTCCTCGGGCGTCTTCTTCCTCCTGCCGCTCGCTCGTCCTCTTTCTCATCAGCTTCGGCCAGCGCGCGACCTACGGCGGGCTGAAGCCGATCGAGGACCTCGGGACCTACGTCTGACGTCCGGGAAGTTCCTCGCCCACTACGCCCGCTCGTTCCACGGCATCTACCTCCAGATCTTCTGGCGGTCGATCTGGATGGCCGTCGTGACGACCGGGCTCTGCCTCGTCGTCAGCTACCCGATCGCGTACTACATCGCCGTGGTCGCGCCGGCGCGGCGGCGGAACCTGCTGCTCGGCCTCGTGGTCGTTCCGTTCTGGACGAGCTTCCTGATCCGCACCTACGCCTGGATGTTCATCCTGCGGACCGAGGGCCTCGCCAACAAGCTCCTCATGGCCTCGGGCCTGACCTCGACAGCCGCTCGAGCTCCTCTACAACGACTTCTCGGTGCTGCTGGGCCTGGTCTACGGCGAGCTGCCGTTCATGATCCTGCCGCTCTACGCCTCGCTCGAGAAGCTCGACCTCTCGCTGCTCGAGGCCGTCGGCGGACCTCGGGGCGCCCGCGCCACTCCACGTTCTGGCGCGTCACGGTGCCGATGACGATGCCGGGGATCGTCGCCGGGCATCATCCTGGTGTTCGTCCCGAGCCTCGGCCAGTTCATCGTCTCGGACCTCCTCGGCGGGGCCAAGACGATCCTCGCGGGCAACCTGATCCAGAACCAGTTCGCCGTGGCGCGCAACAAGCCCTTCGGCGTCGGCGATCGCCTTCGAGCTCACGGCCGCGGTGCTGCTGCTCCTGTTCGTCTACGCGCTGTACACGAAGCGCAAGGGCCAGGACGTGCTGCTGTGAAGCGCGGCTGGGTGCTCCGGGCGCACGCGCTGGCTCGTGTACGTGTTTCTCTACGCGCCGATCGCGATCCTCGTCCTCTTCTCCTTCAACCGGACCAGCCAGACGGCGGTCTGGCAGGGCTTCACGCTCGACTGGTACCGGCAGCCTCCTGCACAACGAGCTCATCCTCGTCGTCGGTCCGGAACAGCCTGGTCGTCGGGGCTCGCTGACGACGGTCGTCGCGACGGTCATCGGCACGCTCGCGGCGCTGGCGCTCGGCCGCTTCGAGTTCCGCGGGCAAGGGCGCTCACGAAGAACCTCCTCTACCTGCCGATCATCATTCCCGAGATCGTGATCGGGCGCGGCGCTCGTGACGTTCTTCGGCGTGGCGCGGCTCCGGCTCTCGCTCCTGACCGTCGTGATCGCGCACGTCGTGTTCAGCATCTCGTACGTCACGATCGTGGTCCGGGCGCGGCTCTCGGGCTTCGACCGCTCGCTCGAGGAGGCGGCGCTCGACCTCGGGCGCCCGGCCCGCTCGCAGACGTTCTTCCGGGTGACGCTGCCGCTGATCCTGCCGGGGATCGTCTCCGGGGCGCTCCTCGTCTTCACGGTCTCGATCGACGACTACGTCATCACCTCCTTCGTGGCCGGCGTCGGCTCGACGACGCTGCCGCTCCAGATCTACTCGATGCTCAAGGTCGGCGTCACGCCCGAGGTCAACGCCGTCTCGACGCTGCTGCTCGCCGTGACGGTCGTGCTGATCCTCGTCGGCGCAGCGGCTCCAGCAGCCGCCGCCGGAGAGGTCCGAGGGATGACGTGAGCCGGCGCGCATCGCCGCGGCCGTCCTGCTCGCGGTCGCGCCTGGCGACTCCCGGGCTGCGCGCCGAGCGGCGACGAGCCGCCGTACCCGGGCCCCGGCGAGAAGAAGCTGAACCTCTACATCTGGTCGGAGTACCTGCCGCAGGAGGTCATCGACGAGTTCACGCGGCGGACCGGCATCGCAGGTGCGCTACGACCTCTACGACTCGAACGAGCCCGTGCTGGCGAAGCTCCAGTCGGGCGTGGCCGACTACGACCTCGTCGTGCCCTCGGACTACATGGTGCGGATCCTGTCCCAGCTGAAGCTGCTGCGGCCGATCGAGAAGGCGCGGCTGACGAACCTCGGGAACCTGGATCCGCGCTTCCTCGACCAGGAGTTCGACCCGGGCAACGTGTACTCGCTGCCGTACGTCTGGGGAACGACGGGCTACGGCTACGACGAAGGCCGGGTCGCGCGGCTCGCTCGACAGCTGGGCGCCGCTCTTCGATCCGGCCAACGCCGGCCAGATCCTGATGCTCGACGACATGCGGGAGTGCTTCGCGGCGGCGCTGAAGTATCTCGGCCACTCCCTCAACAGCACGGAGCCCGCCGTGCTGAAGCAGGCCGCCGATCTCCTGAAGAAGCAGAAGCCGCTGGTCAAGACCTACAACAGCGGGGACTACGAGAACATCCTGGCGGCCGGCGACGTGATCTACAGCCACGGCTACAACGGCCAGCTCGCCCGGCTCGCGATGCGGGAGCCCGAGCGGTTCGCCTACGTGCTCCCGAAGGAGGGCGCGACGCTCTGGATGGACAGCGTCTGCATTCCCGCGCGGGCGCGCAACGTCGAGTCGATCTACGCCTTCCTCGACTACGTCCATGGAACCCGAGGTCAACGCCCGCATCGTCAACGGCATCAGCTACGCGAGCGCCAACGTCCCGGCGCGGAAGTTCATCCGCCCCGAGATCCTCGACGACCCGGGGATCTACCCGCCGCCCGAGGCCCTGACCCGGTGCGAGTTCGTGAAGGACATCGGCGAGGCGACCGAGGTCATGGACGAGTACTGGACGGAGATCAAGGCGCAGTGAGAGAGTTCGGACCCGCAAAGGAGCATCCATGAAGAGCTACAAGAACTTCGTCAACGGCAAGATGGTCAAGTCCGTCGACGGGCAGAGAGCGAAGCCGATCATCAGCCCGGTCGACGAGCGCACGCTCGGCAAGGTCCCGACCGGCAGCGAGAAGGACGTGGACCGCGCCGTCGGCGCGGCGGCCGCGGCCTTCGAGAAGTGGCAGGACACGACGCCCGGCGAGCGGAGCCTGATGCTCCTGAAGCTCGCCGACATCATCGAGAAGAACGGGGACGAGCTCGCGGCGCTCGAGGCCGACAACGTCGGGAAGCCGATCGGGCTGGCGAAGAGCGAGATCCCGTTCATGGTCGACAACCTGCGGTTCTTCGCCGGCGCCTGCCGCTGCCTCGAGGGCAAGGCCGCGGGGGAGTACCTCGCCGGCTACACGAGCATGATCCGGCGGGAGCCGGTGGGCGTCGTCGGCTCGATCGCGCCCTGGAACTATCCGCTCATGATGGCGGTCTGGAAGATCGGGCCGGCGCTCGCGGCCGGCAACACGGTCGTCCTCAAGCCCTCGGAGCAGACGCCGCTGACGTCCCTCCGCCTCGCGGAGCTCGCGGCGGACATCTTCCCGCCGGGCGTCTTCAACGTCATCACGGGCCACGGCGAGCCGGTCGGCGCCGGCGCTCGTCCGGCACCCGCGCGTCAACATGGTCTCGCTCACCGGGCGACGTCGCCACCGGCAAGGAGGTGGCGAAGGCCGCCGCCGCGACCCTCAAGAAGGTCCACCTCGAGCTCGGCGGCAAGGCGCCCGTCCTGATCTTCGACGACGCCGACATGGAGCTGGTCATTCCCGGGCATCAAGGTGGCCGGGCTTCGCCAACAGCGGCCAGGACTGCACGGCGGCCACGCCGCCTCTACGCGAGCGGCCGCATCTACGACAAGCTCCTCTCCGAGCTCGTGCCGGCCGTCGAGTCGCTCGTGGTCGGGGACATCGAGGACGAGAACACGAACATGGGCCCGGTCATCTCGGCCGAGCACCGCAAGCGCGTCTCGGGCTTCCTCGACCGCGCGAAGGCGACGAAGCACGTCAAGGTCCTGACGGGCGGCAAGGCCGCGCAAGGGCAAGGGGTTCTGGTTCGACCCGACGATCGTGGCCGACGCGAAGCAGAACGACGAGATCGTCCAGAAGGAAGTCTTCGGCCCCGTCATCACCGTCACGCGGTTCAAGGACGACGACGAGGCGATCGCCTGGGCCAACGACGTCGACTACGGCCTCTCGGCCTCGGTCTGGACGACCAACGTGAACCGCGCCCTGAACGCCGCGCGCCGGCTGCGCTTCGGCACCGTCTGGATCAACGACCACCTGCCGCTCGTCTCCGAGATGCCGCACGGCGGCTACAAGCAGTCGGGCTACGGCAAGGACATGTCGATGTACGCGCTCGAGGACTACACCCAGGTCAAGCACGTCATGGCGCGGATCGCCCAGACCGTGGGGGCGAGCTTCCTGCCGAGCTGACGGACGGAGCCGTCCTGGAACGAGGGGCCTGAAACCGGGAACTCGCGGGAACTGATAATGTCGGAGAGCCCTACCGACGGGCAGGCCCATGAATACGACTCCGCACCGCGTGTCGCGCGTGGCGGGTTGCGGCGTTCGCGCCATTCTGGCCGTCGTTCCGGCGGTACGGGCTGGGGTCAACACCTGGAGCGGGCGGACGGTCCGGCTGGCGCCGTTCAGTCCAGCCAGGTTCTGATGGCTACGGACCCGCGGGACCCCTACGTCGTCTACGCGGTGTTCCAGCCGAGCATCTACAAGAGCCGCGACGGCGGCCGGACCTGGACTCGCATCTCTGCTCTCCTTCGCTGCCGGACATCTGCATCTTCGCCCTGCTGGTCCATCCCGCGGCGCCGGATACGCTGTACGCGGCCGTCGATCACAGGGCTGAACCGGGGAGTTCGCGGGGGTCTTGAAGAGCGAGGACGGCGGGGTGACATGGGTCTAGCAAACCCTACACGCGAACCTTGACCTACTGGCGCACCGGCGCGCTCGCCGGCAGTCCCGACGGATGCGAACACCGTCTATCGCAGGAGGCGAGGTCGAGTGCTGTTCAAGTCGACGAACGGCGGCGACAGCGTGGAGCCCGAGACTGCGCACATGAGCGGCGATCATCGCAAGCCTCGTCGTGTCACCCGCGAGATCCGCGACTCGTCTATGGCGGCGTCGGAATCTTACTCCGACTTTTACTACTACTACCCGTTCGGCGCGTTCGCTCGAAGCACGGACAGCGGGGAACCATTCGAGGAAACCGCCACTGCGGAGACGTGGACAGTGTCGGAGCCATCGCCGTGGATCCCGACGTCGACTCGACGGGTCTTTGTCGGGCTGACGGGGAATCCGCGCGACGATCAGAGGCGGGAGTTCGGCGGTCGGACGACGGCGGAGTGACTTTCTCGCGCGCCAACAATGGCCTGCCGACCTGGGCGCGGACGTCTCGAGCCTGATGATCGATCCGGCGAATCCTTCGACCCTCTATGCCGGGACGAACGCCGGCGTGTATCGAAGCCGCGACTCCGGAGTCGAACTGGTCCGTCGATCGGGACAGATCCTCTCGGGGACACGCGGTCGATTCCCTCGCGATCTCCACCGACGGCCTGACGGCTCCATGCGGGAGTGACGCTGGCCGACGCTTTCGACCTCGACCTCGTCTCAGGGCCCGGTCGACATCGCGGCGAACCCCGGACGGCGGGGCCCGGGTGCTGCGCTGGAACTCGGATCGATCTGGCGGTTCAGACGGTCGATGGATCGAACAACTGGACCGCGACGCCGTTCTCCGCGACCTCGGCAGACGTGGACCGGCATCGCGATCGCGTCGGCGCGCGACGGCGAGGCCCACGCGGTGCTCTGGCAGAACGGAGACGGCCGATCCGCGCTCGAGACCGTCGGATTGTCGGGAGGGGAGTCGGCCATGTCTGTTCTGGCGCGGACGCTCGAGCGGGACTCCCGACCGACGTGGCGGCCGGCGCGGACGGGCAGGTCCGACTCTTGTGGATCAACCCCGCCGGCGCGATGCATCTCGAGACCGTCGGCGCCGACGGTCATGCTCGGGGCCCGACATACGGACCGACTCCCGGGCTGGAGCGCGGTCGCGATCGACGTCGCCGCGGACGGAAGGACGTGGGTCCTGTGGCGGTCGGCCGACGGAAGAGCGGCCGTTTCGCGTGCACGTCGACGGAACCCTCGTCACGACTGTGAAGTGGGGAGCGACGCGCCGGCTGGTCGGTCGAGGACCTCGGCGTCGGCTCCGACGGCCGCGCGCGTGATCCTCGCCACGACGGTCGCGGGAGCGATGCAGGTCTGGACGGTGGGCGAGGACGGGAGCCGAAGCGTCGGGCGACCTACGAGAACGCGGGTTTCGTCCCCCGCAGGATCGCCGGCGGGAGCGACGGCCTGACCCGCGTTCTCTGGGGCGGCGAGCACGGCGAGGGGGAGGTCTGGTTTCTCGATTCCGCAGGAAACCACGTCGCGGTCGGCGGTGCCGGTTCTGCCGTAAGGGCTACGCCTCCCAGACCGTCTTGACGTTGACGAACTCGCGGATGCCGTGCTCGGAGAGCTCGCGTCCGTAGCCCGACTTCTTGACGCCGCCGAAGGGCAGCCGGGGATCGCTCTTGACCATGCCGTTGATGAAGACCGAGCCGGCCTCGAGCTCGCGCACGAGGCGGTCGCGCTCGGAGGCGTCTTTCGTCCAGGCGGAGGATCCGAGGCCGAAACGTGTGCGGTTGGCGACGGCGATGGCCTCGTCGAGGCTCGCCGACGCGGAAGAGGCTCGCGACCGGGCCGAAGATCTCCTCGCTGGTCGGCCGGGCTGCCCGCGGGCACGTCCGCGAGCACGGTCGGCGGATAGAAGTTGCCGGGGCCCTCCGGAACGCGGCCGCCCAGAGCCACGCGGGCGCCGGCGGCCACGCGTCTTCTTCACGAGACCGTCGACCTCCTCGCGGATGGCCGGCGTGGCGAGCGGGCCGATCTCGACCGAGGGATCGAGCGGATCGCCGATCTTGAGCGCCGCCATCTTTTCGACGAACCGCTTCTCGAATCGCGTCGGCGATCGTCGCGTGGACGATGAAGCGCTTGGCCGCGATGCAGGACTGGCCGTTGTTGATCGTGCGGGCCTTGACCGCCGTCGACGCGGCGGCCTCGAGATCGGCGCTGGGCATCACGATGAACGGGTCGCTCCCGCCGAGCTCCAGCACGCACTTCTTGATCTGGGCGCCGGCCGTCCGACCGACCGAGACTCCCGCGCCTTCGCTGCCGGTCAGCGTGACGGCGGCGATCGCGGGGATCCTCGATCAGCTTCGCGACGCGGTCGGAGCCGACGAGGAGCGTCTGGAAGGCGCCTTCCGGGAACCCGGCCTCGCGGAAGATCTCCTCGATCGCGAGCGCGCAGTCGGGCACGTTCGAGGCGTGCTTGAGCAGTCCCACGTTTCCGGCCATCGAGCGCGGGCGCGGCGAAACGGAAGACCTGCCAGAACGGAAAGTTCCAGGGCATCACCGCGAGCACGGGGCCGAGCGGGTCGTAGCGGACGTAGCTCCGGCTCGCGTCGGTCGGGGCCGGCTCGTCGGACAGGAAGCGCTCGGCGTTTTCGGCGTAGTAGCGGCAGGCCCAGGCGCACTTCTCGGCTTCGGCGACGGCCGCGCCGATGGGCTTGCCCATCTCGAGCGTCATCCGCCGGCCCCAGCTCGGCCTTGCGGGACTCTCGAGAATCTCGCCCGCGGCGGCGAGCCGCTCGGAGCGATCGCGCCAGCACGTCCGCGCGCCAGGCGGGAAGTCGTCTGCGGCGAGCGCGACGCGCCGCTCGACTTCGGCGTCGGAATGCGGCTCGAAGTTCTTGAGGACCTGGCCGGTCGCGGGGTTGACGGAGGAGATGGCACATCTTCAGCTCCAGTGCACGCGCATGTGGCGCCGTTCGAGCATCTCGAAGAAGAGCTCGGCCGGGACCGCGGTCTCGGGGCAGAGGACTCCGGGCGTCCGGATCGTCCGGCTCGCGAGGAGCTGTCCGGCGATCGAAAGCGGCACGCCGGTGTCGAGGGAGCCGGCGGCGACCTTCCACTCCGGGATGGGGGAGGACGACCATCTCGGCCCGCCGCCGCACGGCTCGCGCCGTTCCGGCGGCCCTCGAGGTCGACGCGCAGCGCGTCGCAGTCCTCGGGGCTCGCCGGGAGGGACGGTCTGGCGGGCGGCGAGCGCGAGGAGCACCTCCCGCGGCGAGCGTCCCGCCGAGCTTCTCCCGCGACGCGAACCCGAGCTCGACGAGAAACGCGACCTTCTTCGTGAACTCGGGCTCGAAGGCGACCTTGAAGCTCGCGTCCCGCAGTCCGGGAAAGGAGCGCGGAAACATCGCGACCTCGGAATGGAGCGTGTAGAGCGCCTCCGCGCGGCCGACGGGCGGCGGGAAGTCGATCGTCTCGCGGCCGCTCATCGGAGCGACGGCTTCGGCGCGGCCGCCGCGGAAGACCATCGGCTCGAGCGAGAACTCGTCGAGGACCGTGTCGAGTGCGTAGGGCACGGGAAGGGGTCCCGAAGCCGAGCGGTCGAGGCATCCGACGCGGACGTGGATCGCGTCGACGGAATCGAGGCCGCGGGCGAGCTCGCCGGCCATGACGTTCGTGATGCCCGGAGTCGAGCCCATGCCGAGGAGCGCCGGAACGCCGGCCTTTTCGAAGTCGTCGTGCAGCGCGAACTGCTTCATCGAGCCGTGGTACAGCCCGCCGAGGTCGGCGTAGGGGACCCGCGCCGCGAGCGCCGCGCGCATGATCGGCACGTTGAAGTAGTACGTGACGCAGTTCAGGACGGCGTCGTGCCCCTCGAGCAACCGCGCCGTCGCCGCCTCGTCCCGGGCGTCGAGCGTCGCCGCCGTGACCCGAGGATCCGGATGCGCCACGGGCTTCAGATCCGCCGCCGTGATCCGGACCTCCGGGACGAACTCGAGCAGGTCGCGGAGCACGACCTCGGCCATCGCCCCGGCGGCGCCGAGGACCGCGATCCGCATCAGGAGTCCTCGTCCTTCTGGATGTCGGGCGTGGCCTCGTCGACCTCCTTCAGCGTGTCTTCGAGGGCGCTGAGGACCTCGCCGATGAGCCGGTCCGGGATGTTGAGGGCCGGCTCGATGCGGACGACCTTGGAATTCGTGAGCGTGCCCGCGACGAGGACGCCGCGGCGGAAGAGGCCCGAGACGACCTTGTAGCCGATCTCGGTGTTCACGAACTCGATGCCGAGGAGGAGCCCCTTGCCGCCGACGCGCTGGATCAGCCGGTCGAAGCGCATCTTCAGCCGGATGAGCTGGGCGAGGATGTAGTTGCCCTTGCGCGCCGCCTGGCCCGGCAGATCCTCGGCGAGAGTGACGTTGATCGCGGCGATGCCGGCGGCGCAGGCGAGGGGATTGCCCCCGAAGGTCGAGGAGTGGATGAAGGGATTGTTCTCGAGAACCGCCCAGATCTTGGGTGTCGAGATGAAGGCCGAGAGCGGCATGACGCCGCCGCCGATCGCCTTGCCCAGACACATGATGTCGGGCACGACGCCCCAGTGGTCGACGCCGAAGAGCTTGCCCGTGCGGCCCGAGCCCGGTCTGGACCTCGTCCGCGATGAGCAGCGTGCCGTACTCGTCGCAGGCCTTGCGGATCCGTGGCCAGAAATCGTCGGGCGGCACGATGGCGCCGGCTTCGCCCTGGATCGGCTCCATGATCACGGCGGCGATGCCCTTGCCGGTCTGGTCCGCCTTGTAGAGCTCGTCCTCGACCGCTTCGGCGTCGCCGAACTCGACGAAGTGGATGCCGGGAAGGAGCGGCAGGAAGGGCTCGCGGTACTCCCAGCGGCCGAGCAGCGAGAGCGAGCCGCAGCTCTTGCCGTGGAACCCGCGCAGCGAGCTGATGAAGTTGGTCTTTCCGGTGAACACCCGCGCCAGCTTGATCGCGCCTTCCACGGCGTCGGTGCCGTTGTTGATGAAGAAGGAGTACTGCAGATCTCCCGGCGTGATCTCGCCGAGGAGCTCCGCGAGCGCGCCGCGGAGCGGATCCAGCAGCTCCTGGCTCGAGAGCGGCATGCGGCGGAGCTGGTCCATGACCGCCTGGACGACCTTGGGATGCCGGATCCCCGCGCTGTAGATGCCGTAGCCGCCGAGGCAATCGATGTAGGTGCGGCCGGAGAGGTCCTGGAACGTCGAGCCTTCGCCGGCCCACTCGAGCGCCGGATCTTCGCGCAGCTCGATCACCGACTTGCGGTACTCGAGGTAGCCGCGGTTGTAATAGAAGTTGAAGTTATCGACCGTGTCGGCCTGGATCCGGGCCTTCTGCTCCTCCGTGAGCTCCGGCGCGGAGATGATGTCGAGCCAGCGCTGAGATTCCCGGATGAGCTCCTGCGTGTTCATTCGCCACCCCATTCCTCGTCATGGACAGGACTCGCGAGTCGCCGCGACCACTTCGCGCGCGGCTGGGCGGCGGCTAAGAGTCCCCGACGCAGAAGAGGTGTCGTCTACGCGCTCTGCGAGCGCTTTCTCGAGAACATCCAGACCTTCCGTCAGCTCGTCGTCGGTGACGACGAGCGGCATGAGCGTGCGAATGACGTTGCCGTAGGTCCCGGCGCCGACGAGCAGGAGCCCGTTTTCGTAGGCCTTGCGGATGACGCGGTCCGTCAGGTCCTTGTCGGGCTCTTGGGTGCCTCGATCCTTGACGAGCTCCAGCGCGCGCATGGCTCCCAGCCCCCGCGCGTCCCCGACGAACGGGAAGCGCTCGACGAAGCACTCGAATCGCCGGGCGACTTCCTCCCCGATGCGCGCGGCGCGCTCGGGCAGCCGCTCTCGTTCGATCACTCGATCGCGGCGAGCGCCGCGGCGCAGGAGACGGGATTCCCCGCGTACGTGCCGCCGAGGCCCCCGACGTGCGCGGCGTCCATCACTTCGGCCCGGCCGGTGATCGCCGAGAGGGGGAGACCTCCGGCGAGCGACTTGGCCATCGTCATGACGTCCGGCACGACACCGTAGTGCTCGCACGCAAACATGCGGCCCGTTCGGCCGAAGCCGGTCTGGACCTCGTCGATGACGAGCAGGATGCCGTGGTCGCGGCAGAATCGAGCGAGCAAGTCGACCCATTCGGCGGGAGCCACGATGAACCCGCCCTCGCCGGCGACGAGCTCGACGACCACGCAGGCGACCTTCTCGGCCGCGACCTGGGTCTTGAAGAAATCTTCGAGCTCCCGGGCGGCATCCGCGGGACCGGTGTAGTGGCCGCGGTACTCGTACGGGTAGGGCAGTCGGTAGACCTCCGGGGCGAAAGGGCCGAAACCGAACTTGTAGGGCCGGACCTTGGAGGTCATGCTCATCGTCAGGAGCGTCCGGCCGTGGAAGGCATGCTCGAAGACGACGACGGCTTCCCGCCCTGTGGCGATGCGCGCGATCTTCACGGCGTTCTCGAGGGCCTCGGCGCCGCTGTTGGCGAGCATGGTCTTCTTCGGGAACGTGCCGGGCGTGATGCGGTTGAGCTTCTCGGCCAGGGCCACGTAGCCTTCGTAGGGGGCGACCGAGAAGCAGGTGTGCGTCATCCGCGTGAGCTGCTCGGCGGCGGCCCGGACGACGTCGGCGTTGGAGTGGCCGACGTTGAGCGTCCCGATCCCGCCGGCGAAGTCGATGAAGACGTTGCCGTCGACGTCCGTGACGAGCGCGCCGCGCGCGCTGCGGGCGTAGACCGGAGTGGAATGGCCGATTCCGCGGGGGACGGCCGCGTCGCGCCGCGCGGCGAGCGCCCGGGACTCCGGGCCGGGGACGGCGGTCTTCAAGCGGATCGAAGCGGACATGACGAAAGTACCTGGCTGGCTAGCGAGGCGGGCGCAGCCTATCACGCGGGTGGCTCTCGATCGGCCGCGCCGGGCGAGCGCGATGCGGCCGAAGTTGTTGTGCCTGAAGATCTTGCGCTGATACGATCCGCGCAGCGAATGACCGACGGACAAAACAGGACGGCTTCCGCCGGGACCGCGCCGGCCGCCGCTCCGCACGGGCTCGCGCGCGTCCTCGGCCGCGCCGATCTCGTTCTCTTCACCGTCTGCGCCATCCTCACGATCGACACCCTGGCCTCGTCGGCCGCGATGGGGTTCTCGTGGTTCTCGTGGTGGATCATCACGATGACGGTCTTCTTCATCCCGTACGGCCTGATCACCGCCGAGCTCGGCTCAGCGTGGCCGGGCGAAGGGGGCGTCTACATCTGGGTGCGGGAGGCGTTCGGCCCGCGCTGGGGGTCCACAGCCGCCTGGCTGTACTGGATCAACAACGCCACCTGGGCCCCGTCGGTCTATTTGATCTTCGCGGGCACCTTCGGGCAGATCTTCCTCAAGACCCACTCGCCCTGGCAGGAAGCCGGCATTGCGATCGTGCTGACCTGGCTCACCGTCCTCGTCGGGATCGTGCGTCTCGAGGTCTCGAAGTGGCTGCCGAACATCGGGGCCGTGGTCAAGGTGCTGATCTTTCTGGCCCTCGGCGTTCTCGGCCTGTCGGCCGTGTTTCGCGGGCGGCCGCCGGCCAACGACTTCTCGCTGAAGCAGCTGCTCCCGAAGTGGAACGACTCTCTCGCGTACCTTCCCGCTCTCCTCTACTCGACGTTCGGCTTCGAGCTCATGAGCTCCGCCGGCGGGGAAATGAAGAACCCGAAGCGCGACGTTCCGCGCGTGATCTTCTGGTCGGGGGCGCTGATCGCCATCCTGTATTCGTTTGCGATCGGAGGAATTCTCTTCGCGGTTCCGATCGAGAAGCTCTCGATCGTCACGGGAACGTGGGATGCGCTGGTCGTGCTCGGCAAGCAGTGGGGGCGGGCGGGGGATACCGCCGTCTTCCTGCTCGGAATCGGATTCCTGTACGCGTGCGTCGCCAACGTGGTGACGTGGAGCCTCGGCGCGAACCGCGTGGCGGCCGTCGCGGCCGAAGAAGGGATGCTCCCCGAGGCTCTCGGGCGGCTGCACCCGCGGTTCAAGACGCCGCATCTCGCATTCGTCTGGATGGGGATCGTGTCCACCGGCCTTCTCGTCGGCGGCGCGCTCCTGTCCAACAGCCAGTCCAACATCTTCTGGATGACGTTCCGGGTGACCGCCCTCTGCCTGCTTCTCTGCTACCTGCTGGTGTTTCCGGCCTTTCTCGTGCTGAGGAACCGCCGGCCCGACCAGCCGCGGCCGTACAGGCTTCCCGGCGGCCGGACGGCGGCCACGGTCGCGGCGTGGATTTGCACGCTCTACATCTTCGGAGCCTGCGTGCTCTTCTTCGTGCCGTCGCCGACGAGCCAGGAACCCGTCAAGGAAGCCATCATTCTCGCGCTGCTGACGCTGGCCACCCTCGTGGCGGGTTACCTGCTCATCCCGCGACGGGCCCGCATCGACCGTTCTGTATGATTCGGCGGCCGCGCGAGTCGCGGCCGACGCCCTCAGACGACAGGAGACACAGTCCATGGCTCAGAACCTGACCGGCGCGCGCGCGGAGTCCGCGTACGTCCTCGATCTCATCGGCAAGAAGATCCTCTCGCCTCCGGAGCAGGACAAGGTCATCGAGGACTCCGTGCGCTACTGGACGGACTACGTCAACCCCGGCTTCCTCGAGTACCGCAAGTCCGTCTCGACCGACTACACGGCCGTGGAGTGGGAGGACCACGGAGCGGTGTTTCGGGACGTCCGGGGCAAAGAGTTCATCGACATGCTCGGCGGGTTCGGGATCTACGTCACGGGCCACCGGCATCCGAAGGTCCTCAAGGCGGTCCAGGAGCAGCTCGAGCGGCAGGCCATCCATTCCCAGGAGCTGATCGACCCGCTGCGCACGTACCTCGCGCGGCTGGTCTCGCTCATCACGCCCGGCGACCTGCAGTACTCCTTCTTCACCAACTCGGGCACCGAGTCGATCGAGGCCTGCCTCAAGATGTCGATGCTGACGACGGGCCGGCACCACTTCATCGGAACGATCGGGGCGTTCCACGGCAAGTCCCTCGGCTCGCTCGCCGGGACCTCGAAAGCCATGTTCCGGGAGCCCTTCCTGCCCCTGAAGCGCTGGACGCACGTGCCCTTCGGAGACGTCGACGCCCTCCGCATGATCGTGGCCTCGAGCGATTTCTCGGGAGATCGGGTGGCCGCCGTCGTCATCGAGCCGATCCAGGGCGAGGGCGGCATCAACGTCGCGCCTCCGGGCTACCTCGCCGCGGCGCGCGAGATCTGCGACAAGTACGGCGCTCTCCTCGTCTTCGACGAGGTCCAGTGCGGGATGGGCCGCAGCGGCAAGATGTTCTGCTGCGAGCACGACGGCGTGACTCCCGACCTGATGGCGCTCGGCAAGGGCTTCGGGGGAGGCGTGATGCCGATCGGCGCCTGCGTCGGGACGCCCCGGACCTGGGAGCGATACATCGACAACCCCTTCCTCCACACGACCACGTTCGGCGGCAACCCCGTCTGCTGCGCCGCGGCGATCGCGACGATCAACGTGCTGCTCGAGGAGGACCTGCCGAAGCAGGCCGGCGAGAAGGGGGAGTACCTGCTTCTCCGGATGAACGCGTCTCGCGCAGAAGTACCCGAAGGTGCTGGCCGGGGCGCGGGGCCGCGGCCTGATGCTCGGCATGGAGTTCCAGAGCCACGACCTCGGCTACGCCGTCGCCAAGGCCCTCTTCGGCCGGGGCATCCTGATCTCGGGCACGTACATCAATGCCCAGGTCCTGCGGGTCGAGCCGCCGCTGCGTCATCGGCCAGGCGGAGATGGATCGTTTCCTCGCGGCCCTCGAGGCGTCGCTCGGCGAGGCTTACAAGGAGCACCGCCTCTAAGGACGGGGGACCGTTCGCATGACCCCTTCGCCGCCCGTCGAGGAGTCGTGCTTCTGGATGGCGCGGCGGCACGCCCGCCGGACTCCGGAGCCTCTGCAGGGCGTCGACGAGGCCGACGTCGCGATCGTCGGCGGGGGCTACACGGGCCTCTGGACGGCCCTCTTCCTCAAGGAGCTCGAGCCCCGGCGGAAGGTCGTCGTTCTCGAGCAGGAGCTCGTGGGCTACGGCGGCAGCGGCCGCAACGCGGGCATCGTCGGCGAGACGATCGACCACTCGCACGAGCTCGCGATCGCGCACTTCGGCCTGGACGAGGCGCGGCGGCTCGCCCGGCTGGGCCGGGAGAACCTCGACGCGATGGAAACGTTCCTCCGGGAGCGAGGCATCGACTGCCGGCTTCGAGCGCACGGGCCAGCTCATCGTGGCGCTGCGCCCGGAGCACCTCGCGGCCCTGGAGCAGGGGCGCGAGGCCGCGGAGAGCGTGGGCTCGCCGGGCTGGCGCATCCTCTCCCGCGACGAGACGCGGTCCGAGCTGGCGAGCCCGCTGTACGAAGGAGCGCTCCTGGCTCCGCGCAACGGCGTGGTCGATCCCGTGCGGTTGACCGAGGGCCTGCGGTTCGTGGCGGTCCAGGCGGGCGTCCGCATTCACGAGCGGACGCGCGTCACGCGGTTGGCGTTTCGCGGCGACCGCGTCGAGATCTCGGCGGGAGGCGCGACCCTCCGGGCGCGAGAAGCTCGTCCTCGCGACGAACGCGTATACGCATCATCTCCGCCGGTCGCTCGCCCGGCGCTTTCTGCCGCTGTACGACTACGTCCTCGTCAGCGATCCGCTCACGGCCGGCTCAGCGGAAGGCGATCGGCTGGAGGTCCCGGCGGGCCGTCATCGACGTCCGCACGTTCTTCAACTACTACCGCCTGACGGACGACGGCCGGATCCTGTGGGGCACGAGCGAGGCGGCGTACTACCCGGGCAACCGCGTGGATGCCGTCCTGCGACCACTCGCCCCGGCACTACGCGGCGCTCGAGGAGAGCTTCCGGCAGCCACTTCCCGCAGCTCGCGGGCCTCGCGTTTCCGTACCGCTGGGGCGGGCCGATCGCGTCGACGACGCGGCTGACGCCGTTCTTCGGAGACGCGAACGGCGGCCGGCTCCACTACGGTCTCGGCTACACGGGCCACGGGATCGGCTCGACGCGGATCGCGGGCCGGATCCTCGCGCACCGGGCGCTCGAGCTCCCGAGCGCCCTGCTGGATCTCGCGATGGTGCGCAGGAAGCCGATCCCGTTTCCGCCCGAGCCGCTGCGCCGCGCGGCGGTCGCGCTCGTGACGGGAGCGCTCCGGCGAGTCGACGCCGGCGGAAAGCCGGGCGCCGTCCTTCGCGCTCTCGAGCGCGTCGGGATCAGTTTCTCGAGCTAGAGTAACTCAGCGGACGGGAACGACGACGATCTCGATCGGTCCCTGCGCGGCGCCCGGTGAGCACGGGGATGCGCGTGTCGGTGACGAACTGGAGCTGTCCGCGATCGACGATGCGCGCCGAGACCGCATAGGTCCGCCCCCGCGGATCTTCGTCGGGTCGTACTCGAGAGAGAAGGGGATGGGCACCTGTCCGGGAGTCGCGATGACCTGCTTGGCGATCAGCGTGGACGCGGCGTCCTGGGCGCGACACGTCGCGCAGCTCCACGTGGACCTCCGCCTGGGGCGTGAGCGCCATCCGTTGCGTGTAGGTCACGGTGCCGTTGAGAAACCCGGTCGGCGGCGGAACGGCGGCGCGGGCCGGGGCTCCGGCGCCGGGATCGCGGTCGGAATCGCCGGAGGAGCCTCGGGTGTCGGCGCCGCGGGCGGAGCCGGAGGCGGCGGTTTCGGCCCGGCGCACGCCGCGAACACGGCGGCCACGACGAGCGCCGGGAACGCGACGAGCACCGGCCGCCGCTTCATGCGTCGGAATCTCATGCCGCACGCTTGGCGAGAAGGTCGCGGATCTCTTTGAGGTAGAGCTCGGTTGGCGTCGGCGGGCGGCGGCGGGAGCGAGCGAGCTGCTTCGCGAATCGGTTGAACGGAACGACGATCAGGAAATAGAGGCCGGCCGCCTTGATCAGAAAAGCGATCAGGGCGTTCAGGAAGTTTCCGATGTTGATCGGGCCGACCTTCCAGGCGGAGAAGTCGGGCGTTCCCCCGACCAGCCCGATGATCGGCATGATGAGGTCCTTGACGAGCGAGTCCACGATGGCGCCGAACGCCGCTCCGATGATGACGCCGACCGCCAGGTCCAGCACGTTGCCGCGGGCGATGAAGTCCACGGAATCCCTTCAGCATCTCTCCTCCTCCTTTGCGAAGCGCCTCTACTCGACTCGTGTCGGCCGTCGACCGCCCGGACACTCACGGCTTCTTCGGCGCCGGCGGCTTGCGGCGCCTGACCGCGGCGCGGGCTGCGCCTCTCGGCGCCGGCGGCGGCTTCATCCGCGTGTCTCCGGCGCTGCGGCCGCGCTGGTCGCGCGAGAGCTGGTTGAGCGTGCCGGGTCGACGGCCGACGGGCGGCTCGGCGCCGGGCGCGTCGAGGGCTGCGACGGCGCGCCGGGCGCGTCACGGCGCGCGGGTTGCGGCGGGTCTCGTCTCCGGCCGCGAAGGCTGCACCGGTTTCCAGCGTTCCCCTGTCGTTGGTCTCCCAGCTTCCCGGCCTTCCCGGCTGTGGCCGGTACACGTTGCCGTCCGGGCCCGCGTAGACGTTGTCCGGCGGCGCGTGACCGGCCGGGTCGCTGGCCGCGTGCCGGCTGCGTCGTCCCCGGGCGTGTCGCGGGCTGGCCGGGGCGCGTCGAAGGCTGCGTCGAAGGCTGCACCGGTCGGGTGGTAGGCGTCCCGGGACGCGACCGCGCGGCTGGCCGGGAATCGGACGGTTGACGGGCTGCGTCACCGGCCGCGTCGACGGGGCGAACGCCGGGACGAGCGATCCCGGGCCGGTTGTAGACGTTGATGTTCGTGATGTTGATGCTCGCCGGCCGATAGGGCATCGGGCCGCGCATAGCCCGGTCGATAGTAGGGAGGGTAGTAGCCGGCGAGGCGCACGGGACGATAGCCGTAGTACGGGCCCCACCACGGACGGTAGATCGGGTAGTAGCCTCCCCATCCGAAGCCCACGTTCCACCCGCGTCCACGGGCTCCACGAGATGCCGACGCCGAATCCCCACGTCCAGGGAGTTGCCGTACCAGTAGCTGCCGATCCAGGGCCGGTAGTAGAAGCCGGTTCCGTAGACGACCGTTCCCCAGGGCGAGTAGCACGTGCCCAGGTAGCCCGGCGTGTAGCCGAACCAGACGATCGTCGGCGTGTAGCGGTAGACGCGGACGTACGTGACGTAGTGGATCGGCGAGGCGGTGGGGATCGTGTAGATCGACGGTCGGCACGGTCGTCGCGACCGCCCACGGGTCCGACCGGCGATCCGGCCGTGAACCAGACGCCTCCCTGGACCGAGTAGTACGAGGTCGGGGAGACGCGCACGACCGGAGTCGGCGAGTTGACGGCGTACTGCAGCGACGTGTCCGGGACGGCGTCGAACCGGGGCTCGCCGTCGTACTGGGCTTCGTACGTGGCCTCCTCGCGGTTGACCTCGGCCGTCTGCGGGATGCTGTTGGCGATCACGGCCTCCTGGGCGGCCGGCGTGCCCGGCACCGTCGCGAGGACGTTGGCCTTGGGGTTGGAGGTCGGGATCTTCGCGAAGTCTTTCGGGAGGTCGTCGCCCTCGACGAAACTCCACGGGCCCTTCTCGAGCGATTTGGAGCGGTACCAGCGCCCGGTGAGGGCGACGTAGTAGCTCTGGTCGTCGAGGTCCAGGAAATGTCGCCCGCCGTGTTGTCGACGTAGAGGAGGTTCGTGCTCCGATGGGCTTCATCTGCGGCTTGCCCTGCGTGACGAGGAGCTCGGCCGGGACCGTGCTGACGATGATCTCGGGAGCCTTGCCCTCGGCGAGGACCGCTTCGATCTCTTCGCCGGGCTCTTCCATCAGATCGACTGGACGTCTGTTTGTCGTCCTTGGCGATCGCGTCGTGGATGGCCTGGACCTGCGAGGGCGGCGACGTGGTGCGCCGGCACGGCCCCTGCGCCGACGGCGCCTGGAGCCAGGCGTCGGCGAGGGCGAGATAGTAACGTCCCGCCCGTCTCGAGGATCAGGCTCTTCGTGTTGATGACGCGCTGCAGCCCGGACGCCCTCGACCGGGCGCAGGGCGGGGTCGCCGTCGATGAGCACCAGGATGGCGGGAGTCGAACGGTAGATAGATCTTCGGCGGATCGTTCTTGAGCGGGACGGCCTCGCCCTTCTTGTCGGCCTGCGTGATGGCGAGGTTGGCCTCGATGCGGCCGAGGGAGATCGTGCGCGTGGGCTCGGTATTGGCGCGCATGATCTCGAGGTAGTGCCTCGGTCTTCTCGGGAGCGGTCGGGAAGTTGGCCTTGCGTGATCTGGATGTCGATGAGCTCGACGAGCTCGTTCTCCTTGTCGATGAACGCTGTCGCCGTGATCCAGATGACGCCGTAGCTCGTCTGGGTCTTGTCGCCGACCGTGGTGTCGACCTTGACCGCGGCGCGGGCCTCGAGCACGGGCGTCTGCGAAGACTTGTCGATCTGGGGCTGGTAGATGGAGAACGTGATCCGTCGCCCGTCGACGACGCGCGGCCACTGGAGCTCCCTCCTGGGGGGCGTCGGCGCCGGTCTCGGGCGGCGTCCTGCGCCGAGAGTGACGCCGAGCGCCGCGGCGGCCGCGACGAGAAGCGACGCGAGTGCGAGGCGGCGAGGTACGAAGCTCATGGCACCTCCGTCCGCGGCGTGTTTATCACGGTCGGAGCGCCTCGCGCGGCGCCTCGCCTAGAATGCGCGGCCGGAGGAACCCTCGATGCGCCGAGCCGTCATCGTCCTGGCCGCCGCGTTCGCGTGCTTCGCGGCGTCGCCGGCCGGGAAGCCCGCGGAGAAGCCGATCTCGCGCATCGCGTTCGGGTCCTGCCTCGGGCAGGATCTGCCTCAGCCGATCTGGAAGCCCGTGCTCGCCGGCGAAGCCCGACGTCTTCGTCTTCCTCGGCGACAACGTCTACTCCGACACGGACGACGAAAAGCGCCTGCGGGCGGCGTACGCGAAGCTCGCGGCGCAACCCGGATTTCAGCAGCTCCGCAAGTCCACGACCGATCCTGGCGACCTGGGACGACCACGACTACGGCACGAACGACTCCGGAGGCGACTTTCCGGCCAAGGCGATGTCCGAGCAGGTCTTCCTCGACTTCTTCGGCGTGCCGAAGGACTCGCCGCGCCGGCAGCCGCGACGGCGTGTACCACGCCGAGACCTTCGGTCCGCCGGGCAAGCGCGTCCAGATCATCCTCCTCGACACGCGGTACAACCGCAGCCCGCTGGCGTTCGTCCCGGACCCGAAGGATCCGACCGACGGCGGCCGTTATGTTGCGAACACCGATGCGAACGCCACTCTGCTCGGCGCGGCGCAGTGGGCCTGGCTCGAGGAGCAGCTCCACGAGCCCGCGCAGATTCGAATCATCGGCTCGAGCATCCAGGTCGTGAACGAGACCTCGGGAGGGGAGAAGTGGTCCAACTTTCCCGCCGAGAAGAAGAAGCTCTTCGAGCTGCTCTGGGCGAACCGCGCGACCGGCGTGATCTTCATTTCGGGCGACCGCCACTACGCCGAGCTCGAGATGATGGACGGCGAGATCGGATACCCGGTCTACGACCTGACGTCGAGCTCGCTGAACTGGGCGGAGCCGCGGTGGCGGCGGATCGCGCCGAGCAAGCACCGGATCGGCCTCGCCGAGCGCGGCGACAACTTCGGCCTCGTCGAGATCGACTGGGATCGCACCGATCCACTCATCCGCCTCAAGGTGATCGACGTCGAGGGAGACCTCGTCCTGCACCGCAAGATCGATCTCTCGACGCTGCGCGAAGGAAACCTGGAGTGGTGGCTGGGCGAAAAGTAGTCCGCGCCGGGCCGGCCGCCGCGTGACGGCTCAGCGGGCTTCGGGAGTCGGGCCGGACGCGCCCATGGCCTTTCGGAAGAGCTCCCGCTGCTCCGGCGTCATGCGGTCCGCGCGCGGACCCAGCGCTGACTCGAAGGCGCCGCCGAGATAACGGCCCCGCGCCAGCTCCCGAAGAGGATCCAGGCAAGCGCCATGAGCCCGACGGCCTGCCAGAACGTGAGCGCGGGAAGTCCGAAGATCTGGGGCATCAGGTGGTTCCAGAGCTGGAGGACCGCCTGGCCGAAGCCCGCGACCACGATCAGGAGGACGATGAGGATCTGGAGAATCTTCGCGAACCAGTGTCTGTGCATGGCATTCATCCTTTCTTGTATTCGGCGTAGATCGCCGCCAGCCGGCGGCGGAGATAGAGGACCGCGTAGCGCTTGCGGGAGAGAAGCGTGTTGATCGGGACGCCCGTCTCGGCCGCGAGCTCCTGGAAGCTGCGGCCCTCGGCTTCGTGGGCGAGAAAGACGAACCGCTGCTCCGCCGGAAGCTCGTCCAGGGCATCGGCGAGCTCGTCGAGGAGGACCGAGCGCGCGTAGGCCGCCTCCGGCCCCGCGTCGGGGGAGGGAAGCATGTCCGCGAGCGCGGGACCGTCCTCGTCGCGCCGCGACCGTGACGCAACCGGGCCGCTTCCGGCGGAAGAGGTCGGCGACCCGGTTGCGGGCGACCTCGAAGAGCCAGGCGCCGACGTTCCCGATGGGTCTCGTCATGCGTTCGGCGAGGACGAGCTCGTAGAAGACGTCCTGCAGGATGTCTTCGACGTCCCGGCGGTCGGGCACGCCGGGCCTGGAGGAAGCGCCGGAGCCGGCCGGTCTCGTCCTGGATGACCCCGGCGAGGCCCCGTGTCCGACGTCCGATCCATGCGCTCCATCATAAGGCTTTCCGTGCTCACGAAAAGGATGACGGGGAAGGCGCCCGAATATTGTGGGGAATCGAGGTTGACGAGGCCGCAGGGAGCGGTGTCTCATACAGACGCTCTGTAGGAGGACGGCGCCATGCTCTGACGCTGCTCGCCTTCGCCGCGATCCTCGCCGTGTCGGCTCCGGCGCGGCCCCGGACTCCACGGCGCCGGCTCCGCCCCCGAGGCCAGCCAGTTCGACTTTCTGATCGGCGCCTGGGACATCGTCTCGGAGCCCAACATCCCGGGCGTTCCGGAACGCGTGCGCGGGCGGTGGACCGCCCAGAAGGTCGGCCGACGGCTACATGGTCGTCGACGAGTACCGCGTCTTCGACGACAAGGCGGCGAACGGTGTATCTCGGCGAGACCTATCGGGTCTTCAATCCCTCGAAGAAGCAGTGGGAGTTTCGCTTCGTCGAGCCGTTCTCGGGAACCTGGCACGAGGGCACGGGCGTGAAGGTCGGGAACGGAGATGCACCTCACGCAGGGCACGCCGGGGGGCGGAAGCATGTCGAAGATCCGCTACTACGACATCCGCCCGGATCGCTTCTCGTGGATCTCGGAACGCTCGCGCGATGGCGGCAAGACCTGGACGAAGGGCACGCGCATCGAGGCGACGCGGGCGAAGTAGGCTCGAGCGTTCGCAGGCGCGAAGTTAGAATCGCGCCACGGACGTGACTGAGGAACGAAAGCTCGGCGGTCGGAACCGGAGCAGCACCTGGGGCTCCGAGGAGAGCCGCGACTTTCTCCAGGAGCGGATTCGCAGGTTCTCGGGCACCGTCCTCGCTGATCACTGTGGCGTTCTTCGTCGCCGGCTGGGCGATCGCCGTGGTCTGGTCGCCCGACAGCTGGTCCGCGGCCTGCCCTGGCGCCGATGCACCTGCTCAACCTGGCCGGGATCGCGACCTACCTCGTGATGTGGCTCGCGACTCGCGGGCAGCCGCTGCCGGGCCCCGTGCTCCACGTCATGGACGGCGCCGGCGTCGTTCTCGCCTGCGTCCTCGAGATCGCCATGAGCTTCGCAGCTTCCGATCGAGTTCGCGGCCCGACCTTCTCGGCGTCATCCTGCTGTTCGGCCTTCTCCTGTATCGGGCGGCCATCGTTCCGAGCGATCCGCGGCGGACGGCGTGGATCGGCGTGCTGTCGGCGGCCTCCGCTGCCGGTGATCACGTACGTGTCCTATGCCCGCGCCGGCATTGCCTCCCTGCCGCATCCGGCGGCGTATCCGTCGTACGCGCGCTTTTCGGGCTCGCTCGCGGTCCTCCTGTCGACCAAGATCTCGAGCGTCATCTACGGGCTGCGCCAGACCGTGCGCGAAGCGCGCCGGCTCGGCCCCTACACGCTCGTCGAGAAGATCGGGGAAGGCGGCATGGGCGCGGTCTACCGCGCCAGCCACGCTCTGCTCCGCCGGCCCACGGCGATCAAGATCCTGCCGCCGCAGCGGGCCGGCGAGATGGATCTGGCGCGTTTCGAGCGCGAGGTGCAGATGACCTCGCAGCTGACCTCGCCGCACACCGTTTCGGTCTACGACTACGGTCGCACGCCCGACGGCCTCTTCTACTACGCCATGGAATACCTCGACGGGATCGACCTCGAAGAGCTGGTCCGGCGGGACGGACCCATGCCTCCGGCGCGCGTCGTCCACGTGCTCCGCCAGGTCTGCGAGGCGCTCGGCGAGGCGCACCGCGCGGGCCTCATCCACCGCGACGTCAAGCCCGCCAACATCCTGCTGTGCGAGCGCGGCGGGCGGTTCGACGTCGCCAAGGTCGTCGACTTCGGGCTCGTGAAGAGCGTCGCCGGCACGGACCCGGGCGTGACGCTGGAGAACACCGCACCCGGAACGCCGCACTACATGGCGCCGGAGGCTCTGAGCTCGCCGGATCGGATCGACGCGCGAAGCCGACGTCTACTCTCTCGGCGCGACGGCGTATTTCCTGCTCACCGGGCGGCCCGTATTCGAAGGCGCGCTGGCGGAGGTCCTCGGCGCAGCTTCTCAAGGAGTCCGCCGCCGTCGCCGTCCGCGCGGCTCGGCCGGAGCCTGTCCGGCCAGCTCGACGCCCTCGATCCTCGCGGCGCTCGCGAAGAAGCCCGGAGGAACGGCCCGAAAGCGTCGAGGCCTTCCATCGCGGCCGCTGCGTCGCCGCGGCGACGGGGCGGAGTGGACGGCAGGGAAGCCGAAGCCTGGTGGCGCGGGCGGGGCGCCGAGATCAAGTCGGCTCGTTCCGGCGGGAAGGCGTCCAAAGTGGCCGGGTCGCCCCGCACGCTCGACATCGGCCGCGAGGCGAGCGTCGAGAAAGTCTCTAGAACGCCACGACGATCCCGGCCGTCAGGTCGCCGTTCAAGATCCATTCGTGTGCGCACGAGACGGGCACGACCGGGCCGCCCGGGCCTTCGGGTAGGGTGAACTCGCTGCACGGCGAAGCCGAGCGGCGGGTCGCCGACGCCGGACGCGAACCCCCGAGCCTCGATGCGCGCTCCGAGCCCTGGCGTCAGGAACGACCTTGAGGCCGATCGCGCAGAGTGCCGGTGAAGTAGCCTTTCGAGACCGAATCCGCCGTATCGAGAAGAACCCGATGCCCAGACCGGCCGCGACGTAGGGACGAAGGGCGCCGGTCGCGAAGTGGTACGCGACCCGCGGCGTCAAGTAGTCGATGTCGAGCGAGATCGGTGGTGAGGCGATCGGCGTCCGGACCACGAGCTTCGTCGGAACGCGGGTCCAGTCGAATTCGAACGCCCAGCGCGGGGAGGCGAGCCAGCCGGCCCGAAGGCCGTAGTCGAGGTGGTCGCCCACGGAGAGCGCGGGAAGACCCGTCGCTGCGGTCCCAAGAGATTCCCGCCCAACAGGTACCCGATCGTCGGCGAGATCTCGACCCGCGGCGCGCTCTGGCCGAAGGCGAGAGCGGACAGACCCAGACCCACGAAAAACAACGACATTCTGCGCACGTGTCTCCTCCGCGCTGTCATACGGCGACCAGCAAGCCTATCGTCGGACCTGTCCATCCGGCCAATTGCGCGGCCGGTGTCCAACCCCTACACTGATCTCTACCGGAGGACATAGATGCGGCAAGATCGGCGGCGAAGCCGTCTCGCGACGGCGTTTTTCGTGTTCTTCCTTTTCGGCGCGATCACCCCCGAGCTCGTTTCGGCCATCGAAACGCGGTCGGGGACGATCGAGATCCTGACGGCGGACGACTTCGAGCACGGCGTCGCCACGCAGATCGTGACGCTCGTGACGGCGGGCGGCGCCCGCTTCGAGCTGGAGCTGCCGGCAGGACGGATCCGCGGCCGGCCTGACCTCCGGCTCCGCCGTGACCGTTCACGGCACGACGCGCGGCCATCTCCTCGCCGTGGAGTCCTTCGAGATCGTCGAGGCCGCGGCCCCCGGTCCGCCGCCGGCCATCTCCGGCAACTCGACGGTCATCACGATTCTCATCAAGTTCAACGACACCGTCACCGAGCCGTACACCGTCCAGCAGATCCAGGACCGGATGTTCGCCGCGAACGGCGTCGCGGCCTACTACGCCGAAAACTCGTACGGCAGCCACACGCTCTCGGGCATCGTCACGAGCTGGCTGACGGCGACGGTTCCGACGCCGACGACCTGCGACTACAGCACCGTGTCCTCGCAGGCCGACGCCCGCGCCACCGACGCCGGATACAACCCGTACACCTACCAGAAGCGCGTCTACGTCTTCCCGCACATCCCGTGCGGCTGGCTGGGCCTCGGCGGTGGATCGCAGGCCTGGATCAACCAGGCGGCCTCCAACCTCGTCGTCGGGCACGAGCTCGGCCACTGCTTCGGAATGGGGCATTCGAGCTCGCTCGACTGCGGCACGCTCGTCGTCGGCGGGACGTGCACGATCTCGGAATACGGCGACCCCTTCTCCATCATGGGCAACTCCAACGCCCGGCACTTCCCGGCCTCGATGAAGACTCAGCTCGGCTATTTCCCGGCCGGGACCCTCGCGACGCACGTCGAGCGGCTCGCAGACGTACACGCTCTCGCCGATCGAGGTCGCCGGCGGCTCTCTGTACGCCGTCAAGGTTCCGATCGCCGATACGCAGCGGACGTACTGGCTCGAGTACCGGCGGCCGATCGGATTCGACAGCTCGATGTCGGGCAACACGATCAACGGCGCCCTGATGCGCCTGGGTCCGGGATATCCGACGTACAGCTGCAGCACGTGCCTCCTCGACATGACGCCGACCGACGGCGGCTTCGGCAATGCCGCTCTCGAGGTGGGCCAGACCTACTTCGACGCGGAATCCGAGATGCGCGTGACGCCGCTCTCCGCCGACGCCTCGTCGCTCGTCGTGCAGGTCGAGATCGGCGCCGCGCCGCCCTTCGCGGTGGACCGGCACGCGAACCCGTCCAACTCCTTCCCCAACAGCGTGCTCGAGAACGGAGAGGTCGGCACGATCGAACCGTCCTGGCTCAACGGCGGCGGAGCGCCGGCCGCCGATGACCGGGAGCGGCGAGCGCGTTCACCGGACCGGGCGCGGGCGCCACATACACGATCTCGGACGCGTCCTCGGACTACGGCACGGTGCCGGCGGGGGAGCGCGTCTCCTGCTTCGACGCGACGGGCGATTGCTTCACCGTCATGGCGTACGCCGCGACTCGCCCGGCGCTGCACTGGGACGCCACCTTCGAAGAGACCCTCAGCGACGCGACCGTTCGCTCGTGGCCGATCCACCTCGGCCGGAGCTTCTCGGACGTGCCCGTCCTCCCGCGGCGACTACCGCTACGTCGAAACGGTGCTGCACCAGGGGCTCACGTCCGGCTGCGGCGGGACGCTCTACTGTCCCGAGAACCAGATCTCGCGCGCGCAGATGGCCGTCCTTCTCCTCCGGGCCGAGCACGGCGCGGCCTACGTGCCGCCCGCCGGCGACCGGCACGGTCTTCGCCGACGTGCCCGCGAACGCATTCGCCGCCGCGTGGATCGAGCGCCTCGCGGCCGAGGGGATCACGGCGGGCTGCGGAAACGGTGCGAACTACTGCCCGAACTCGCCGGTCACGCGGGCGCAGATGGCGGTGTTCATTCTCAAGACCGAGCACGGATCGGCCTGGACGCCTCCGGCGGCGAGCGGCGACTTCACCGACGTCCCGATCGCCAATCCGTTCGCGCCCTGGGTCGAGGCGCTGAAGGACGAGGGCGTGACGGCCGGTTGCGGCGTCAACGTCTTCTGCCCGACCTCGCCGACGAAGCGCGGCCAGATGGCGGTGTTCCTGACGAAGGCGTTCGGCTGTCGCTGTACGGCCGTAGCCGCTAGGCCACGAGCACCTGGCGCCGCGTCGTCGGAGCGACGCGCGCGTCGGGCGTGAGGATCCCCCGGAAGTTGAGCGGGTCGGCCGCGGAGACGGTGACGGCGGCCGGCTCCATCGCCTCTTTTGCGCGGCGGCGCTCGTCTCGAAGGACGATGACCGCTTCCGGCAGGGCGTACTGTTCGCCGTCGAAGCCCTCGACGAAGCGGCCGCCGCGGATCTCGCCGCGCGCCTCGAGCGTGCGCAGCGCGCGAGCGATCTCTCTCCACGGCAGAGGCTGCTTCTCTCGCTCGAGCGTCTTGCGGAAGACGACGCCGGTGCGCCGCAGAAGCTTGCGCGCCACGAACTCGGCCGATCCCGCCGAGGGCGTTCCCGGCGCGAGCAGGCTCCAGCGTCCGACGGCGAGACTCCGCGGTACGCGCCTCCACGGCGGGATCAACAGAGCTCGCAGGCCCGAGTAGGCGTCGCAGGTCACCCAGCCCAGAGCGATGAGCTCCTCGAGGTCCGACTGGAGCTCGGCGGGGGAGAGTCCGGCGGCCCGCTGGAGCTCGGGAAAGAACATCGCTCCGCCGCCCGACAGGATTCCCCGGACGCGCTGCGACGTGCCGGTCGGCTCCGGACGATCGACTCCCGCGCCGACGCTCCGCCAGGCCTCGAGGTCTTCGCGCCGGACAAGAGAAATCGGGGCGCGGCGGATGGGTCCGGCGCCCGCGCTCCAGAGACGTCCCCAGACCAGCTCTCCCGAGAGCGTGAGCTGGTCCAGCCACTCGCGCTTGTAGCCGCGCACGCGCGTCGGAAGGATCGTGCCCTCCCAGGCCCACGCGGGTGTCTCGAAGCCGGCGAGCTGGCCGACGACCTCCGCGACGCCGCGAGGGCCCGAGAGCCGGTGCTCTTCGCCGGCGTGCTGCCAGCGGGCGAGGAAGCGCACGAACTGCGCCGCCGTGACCGGAGCGATCTCGCGCCGCAGGCGGTCCAGCGTGTATCGGTGGATGCGCGCGAGCAGCCGACGGTCGCACCAGGCCGGACGGCCGTCGATGCGCGTCCGCATGACGACGCCCTCGGACTCGAGCGCGAGAAGCAGCGGCGTCTGGTCGTCGTCGGCGCCTGCGCTTTCAAGCGGCCCGAGCGCCTCCAGGCGTCCTCGCAGGACGGCTTTCGGGTCCCGGGTGGCTTCCCTGGCGAACCAGCGTCCGTCCTCGTGGACCACCCGTCCGGCGGCGGCGAGCGACTCCAGATGCTCGCGCCAGTCTCCTCTCTCGGCGTCGTCGGCTTCCTCGTCGGTGACGTACCCCATCCAAAGCAGGGCCTCGTGCGTCTCTTCGGCGTTCTCCGGCCGCGGCCAGGCCTCCTCGCGGACGCGCGCGATCGCGTCCGGGTCGAGCGAGCCGATCTCGTCGAGGGCCGGCGTCTCGAGGACACGCCGGGAGAAGACGGCCTGGGTCCGCCGCTCTTCGAGAGGGGCGTCGTCGAGGAACGTGTAGGGCTGCGAGCTCAGGATGCCTCGCGCGAAAGCCGAGGGCTCGACGGTGTCCACCGCGACGCGCTCGATCGTGCCGTCCCGAAGGCCCCGGAGGACCTCGAGGAATCCGTCGACGTCCATGGCTTCGGTCAGGCAGTCTTCGATCGTCTGCGCCACGATCGGGTGATCCATGGGCACCGGGATCGGTCCTCCCGGGAGCGTCTCGGGGCAGGCGAGAACCTGCGGGAAGGCCGATGCGAGAGCATCGTTGGCGCGCATGCGCAGCAGCGGCGCCGGGACTTTCTTGCCGCCCCGATACCGGTCGAGGATCAGGCTCCGCTGCGCGTTCCAGCGCCAGCGCGTCTCGAAGAGCGGCGAGCCCAGGACGGCCTGCACGAGCACCTCGCGCGCGCTCGCGGGATGGAGGTACTCGAAGACCTCCGCGAGCTCGAAGCTGTGCTGCGGGACCGAGACTCAGGACGATGGCCTCTTCGTTCGCGGCCGCCTGGAGCTCGAAGCCGAAGCCCACGCAGAATTTCTTGCGCAGGGCGAGGCCCCACGCGCGATTGATACGGGAGCCGAACGGGGCATGCACGACGAGCTGCGTGCCGCCGCTCTCGTCGAAGAAGCGTTCCAGGACGACCCGCCTCTGCGTGGGCACGCAGCCCAGTGCCGCCTTGCCCGCGGCGACGTAGTCCCCGATCTGGACCGCGCCCCCTTCCGGCAGCGCCGCGCCGCAGGTCTCGGTCAGCCGAGTCCGCGGATCCTCGGAGTCGGTGCATTCTTCCCGCAGCTTCGCCATCGCAGAGGCCAGCTCGCGGGTGCGACCGGGCCCTTCGCCGAGCCAGAAAGGAATCGTGGGCGGCTGCCCCTTCGCATCGGACACGCGCACCACACCCGGCTCCACGCGCAGGATGCGCCAGGAGGTGTTTCCGAGCTGGAAGATGTCGCCGGCGCTCGACTCGATCGCCCAATCCTCGTGAACGGAACCGACGAGGGTGCCCTCGGGCTCGAGGCGAACCTGGTAGTCCGCGGTGTCCGGGATCGCGCCGCCCGACAGCAGGGCGGTTAACCGAGCGCGCCGGGTTGCCATGACGCGTCCGCCGATGCCGTCGCGGTGCAGGAGGGCGGCTGCGCCCGCCGGAATGCAGCCTCAGGACGTCGTCGAAGGCGGGACGGGTCAGGTCGCGGTACGGCCAGGCTCTCCGGAGAGACTCGAAGAGATCGTCTTCCCTCCACTCGCCGGGGACGCAGGCGGCCACGGCCTGCTGCGCCAGGATGTCGAGCGCCGCCGGAGTGTCCGGGAGCCGATCGAGCATCCCCTGGCCGACGCACTCGAGAAGCGCGGCGCTCTCGACGAGCTCGTCGAGGGTCAGCGGAAAGAGCCGTCCCTTCGGGATCCGCGACAGGGCATGGCCGGACCGGCCGATCCGCTGCAGGAACGTGGCGATGGATCGCGTCGCCCCGATCTGGATGACGAGGTCCACGTCGCCGATGTCGATGCCGAGCTCGAGCGACGCCGTCGCGACGAGGGCGCGCAGACGGCCGGCCTTGAGGCGCTCCTCGGCGTCCAGCCGGCGCTCGCGCGAGAGGCTGCCGTGGTGGCTCGTGACGAGGTCCTCGCCGAGGCGCTCGGTGAGCTTTCCGGCGACGCGCTCGGCCATCTTGCGCGTGTTCACGAAGACGAGCGTGGTGCGGTGGGCGCGGACGAGCTCGTCGATCCGGGCGTAGATCTCATCCCACTGCTCGTGGGAGCAGACCGTGGCGAGCGGGGAGGGCGGCACCTCGACGGCGAGGTCGAGCTCCCGGAAGCTTCCGGTGTCGACGACGTGGCACTCCCGGCCGACGCCCGCGAGGAAGTGGCCGACCTCTTCCAGCGGCTTCTGGGTGGCCGAAAGGCCGATGCGCTGGAGAGGCCTTCCGGTCAGCTTTTCCAGCCGTTCGAGCGAGAGTGCGAGATGGCTCCCGCGCTTGTCGCGATAGAGGGCGTGGATCTCGTCCACGATGACCGTCCGGACGCCCGACAGCATTCCGCGGCCGCCGTCGCTCGTGAGGAGGAGATAGAGCGATTCCGGCGTGGTGACCAGGATGTGCGGCGGCCGGCGCATCATGGCGGTCCTCTCGCCGGGCGGCGTATCGCCGGTTCGCACGAGGACGCGCACCTCCGGCAGGGTCCCTTCGAGCGCCTGAATCTCGCGGAGAGGTCCCTGGAGGTTCTTCTGGACGTCGTTCGAGAGGGCCCGCAGGGGCGAGATGTAGAGAACCTCGGTGGAGTCCTCGAGGCCGGGGCCGCGCCGCATCAGCTCGCTCAGAGCCCACAGGAACGCGGCCAGGGTCTTGCCGCCGCCCGTCGGCGCCGCGATCAGGGTATGGGCGCCGGTGGCGATGGCGGGCCAGCCCGCGCGCTGGCAGTCCGTGGGCTCGCCGAAGCGATCCGTGAACCAGCGCCGGACGGCGGGGTGGAACGAGGAAAGAGAGTTCAATGCGTGACCCGTCGGCATCCTATCGCGTCCATCTCCAAGAACGTTCGGTGCGGCCATTGGTCACGGAGCGGTCGGGACTTTCCGGCGCGCCTTCGCCCGCGTCACGGCTTCCGTCGTCGCCGAGAAGATCACAACCCAGATCAGCCCGGTCAGCATCCCGGCGATGGTGTCGGTCGTCCAGTGGGCCCCGAGATAGATGCGCGTGACGGCGACGGAGAGCGCGGCGAGGAAGGCGCCGGTGGCCGCGAGGAATCGGGCGAGGCGATTGCGGGACAGGTGGAACACGATGGCGGCGAGGCCTCCGAAGAACACGGTGGCCATGACGGTATGGCCGCTCGGGAAGCTGTACGTCGTCTCGGTGACCAGGGCGGGCCATCGGTCCGGGCGCGCGCGGGCCACCGCGATCTTCGTCAGGGAGCTCAGCCCGAACCCGCCGACGACGCTGCCGGCGAAGAGCAGGGCCGAGACGTGATGCTTCGAAAACCACAGCGTCAGCGCCACGGCGGGCGTGGCGAGAGCCAGGAAGCGCTGGTCGCCCAGCATGGTCAGGATCGCCATCGCGGCGCTTCGTCGCTCGGAACGGCTCGCCGCGAGGGCGCCGCCGACGAGGAGGTCCAGAGCGTTCGAGCGGCTGTTTCCCTGGCGGACGTCGTGGGCGAGCCAGGCGATCGCCACGGCCAGGCCGGCGCAGGCGAGGAAGCTGAGCGTGAACGAGAGCCCGACCGCCTCCTCACGCGAAAGTCGTCGGCGAATGAAAGCGCGCAGGAGCGAGGCCCTTCAGACGCCGGCGCAGGTGCGCCGGGAGGTTCGAGTTCGGGAGTCGGAGGGGAGGGGCATGAACCGCCGGCCATCCTATCCCCGACGGATGGTCGCCAATATTTCTGCCCGACCTGCCCCCGTGCCGCCTGAGGCGCCGATAGGATCCGCGCGGGGGTGAAGCGATGAGAGTCATCGGCCCGCGGATCCACGGGTACATCGACGTCGCGATGATCGTGATCTTCGCCATCGCGCCGTTCGTCGTCGGGCTGGGCGGTCCGCCCGCGCTGATCAGCTGGGGGCTCGCGCTCGCGCACCTCATCCTGACCTTGATCACGCGCTTCCCGATGGGAGTGGCGAAGCAGATTCCGTTCTTCGTCCACGGCCTCGTCGAGCTCGTGGTCGCAGTTTTCCTCGCCGTGCTTCCCCGGATCGGAGGCTACGCTCCGGGCTCGCCCGCCCGCGGGTTCTTCTGGACGATGGCGATCGTGATCGGCGTCGTGTGGCTCCTGACGGACTATCGCGGAGGAGAAGCCGAGACGGCGTAATCCGGCGGCGCCTCGAGAGGCCGCTCGCCACGCGCATTTCCCCGGAAACTCACGCGGATTTCAGTCGCCCGGGAAAGCCTTCATGAGGGAGGCCGATCCGATGGGCAGCACACGCTACGTCCAGATCACATGCTTTGTATGCGGGGCGATGGTGCGGATCATGGGAGAGCAACCCGTTCCGGAGCGCTGCCCCGACTGCAAGGTGCCGCTGGGCATGGAGCTTCGAAAGGCGGGTAGCGAGACGACGGAGAAGTCCGAGCCGGCGGGGCCGAGCGGTCCGAGGAGCGCTCTGGTGCGCCTGTTCGCGATCCGCAACTGATCCTTCGGCCCCGTCAGGTCCGGCGGAGTTTCGGCAGGCGCCTCAGGGAACGGGGCAGGGCTTCGCGTTCCAGATCTCCCGGGCGTACTCCGCGATCGTGCGATCGCTGGAGAAACTTGCCGGAGCAGGCCACGTTGATGATCGCCTTGCGGGCCCAGGCGTCGGGATCGGCGTACAACTCGCCGAGCCGCTGCTGCGCCTGGGCGTACGCCGTCAGGTCGGCCAGGTGCATGAAGTAGTCGCCGCGGTCCAGCAGCGTCTCGCGGATCGGCGCGAAGATGCCCGGCTCGTCGCGGCTGAAGTGGTCGTTGAAGATCAGGTCGAGAGCCTCGCGCGTCTCCGGTTCGTTCTCGTAGTGCCAGCGCGGGTTGTACCAGCCGCGGCTGTCTGCACCTGCTCGGCCGTCAGGCCGAACAGGAAGAAGTTCTCCTCGCCGGCCTCCTCGGCCATCTCGATGGTGGCGCCGTCGCGCGTGCCGACGGTCAGGGCGCCGTTCATCATGAACTTCATGTTGCCGGTGCCGCTGGCCTCGTAGCCGGCCGTCGAGATCTGCTCCGAGACGTCGCTGGCCGGGATCAGCCGCTCGGCCAGCGAGACGTTGTAGTTCGGGCAGGAACACGACCTTGATGCGCCCGCGCGATCGGCGGGATCGGCGTCGATCGACGCCGGCCGACGTTGTTGATCAGCTTGATGATCAGCTTGGCCAGGTGATAGGCCGGGGCCGCCTTGCCGGCGAAGAAGAACGTCCGCGGCGGCACGTCCAGCGTCGGGTTGGCCCGCAGCCGGTTGTAGAGCACGACGATGTGCAGGACGTTGAGCAGCTGCCGCTTGTACTCGTGGATGCGCTTGATCTGGCTGTCGAAGATCGTCTCCGGATCGACCACCTGGCCCGTGCGTCGCTTGAGCCAGTCGACGAAGCGCGTCCTTGGCGTCCTGCTTGGCCTGCGCGGAAGCGGTCGCGGAAGCCGGCGTCGTCGGCCAGCGGCAGCAGTCTGCGCAGTTGGCTCAGGTCGGTCACCCAGCCGTCGCCGATCGCCTCGGTGATCAGCCGCGGCCAGGTCGGGGTTGGCCAGCAGCAGCCAGCGGCGCGGCGTCACGCCGTTGGTCTTGTTGTTGAACCGCTCCGGGAACAGTCTCGGCGAAGTCCGCGACCACGCGCGTCCGCACAGGTCGGAGTGGATCTGCGGCCACGCCGTTGGTGCTGTGCGTGCCGACGATGGCCAGGTTGGCCATGCGCACCTGGCGGGCCGGCGTTTCCTCGATCAGGCTCATCGCGCGCGACGCGGTCCTCGTCGCCCGGGATAGCGCTCGCTGGACGTCGTCGAGGAAGCGGCGGTTGATCTCGTAGATGATCTCCAGCTGCCGCGGGCAGACCAGCTCGAAGAAGCGCGACCGGCCACTTCTCCAGGGCCTCGGGCAGCAACGTGTGATTCGTGTAGGCCAGCGTGCGGACCGTCAGGTCCCAGGCCTCGTCCCAGCCGAGCTTGGCCTGGTCCAGCAGGATGCGCATCAGCTCGGCCACGGCCATCGCCGGATGCGTGTCGTTGAGCTGGATGGCCACCTTGTCGGGCAGCGCCGTCCAGTCGTCGTCGTGCGGCGGAAGCGGGCGACGATGTCGGCCAGCGAGCAGCACACCAGGAAGTACTCCTGGACGAACCGCAGCGCCTGGCCGGCGCCGTGGAATCGTCGGGGTACAGCACGCGCGTGACGGTCTCGGCCACGACGTTCCGGATCACGGCGCCGACGAAGTCGCCCGAGCTGAACTCGCCGAAGTCGAAGAACTCGGGCGACGCCGCTCCCCACAGCCGCAGCGTGTTGATCGTCCGGCCGCCGTAGCCGACGACCGGGCGGTCGTAGGGCACGCCGAGCAGCGTCGAGCGGCTGGCCGGGGACGGACGCGGATCGCCGTTCTCCAGCTCGAAGCAGCAGCCGAGCGGCACCTGCGACCGCTTCGCCCGGCCGGGCCACTTCCCAGGGGTCGGGCTGCGCCAGCCAGTGGTCCGGCTGTTCGACCTGGAAGCCGTTGTCGATCGCCTGCCGGAAGATGCCGTACTCGTAGCGCAGGCCGTAGCCCATCGCCGGGATCTGCAGCGTGGCCAGCGAGTCGATGAAGCAGGCCGCCAGCCGGCCCAGGCCGCCGTTGCCCAGGCCGGCGTCCGGCTCCGTCTTCGATCGACTTCCGTCCAGTCCATGCCTCGGCCGCTGCAGGTCGTCGCGGACGAACTGCTCGACGCCCAGGTTGATGATGTTGTTGACCAGCGTGCGGCCGATCAGGAACTCCATCGACAGGTAGTAGACCCGCTTGGGATTGGCGGCCTCGCGCGCGCGGCGGGTCTTGACCCACCGGTGGGCGAGCAGGTCCCGACAGAAGCGGGCCACGGCCTCGAAGCGCTTCCGCGAGGATGCGAGCTGGGGATCGACGAGGTGATTGCAGAGAAGGTATCGGTCGACCCAGTCGTCGTCCCGCCGAATCCCGAGCCGGTCGAGGCGGCGCTCCAGCGCGTTGTCGTCCGTCATGGCTTCCTCGCCCTTTCGACGCGCAGTCTAAGCCGGTGGATGGTCCGAACGGCCGGCGGCCCCGGCGATCCGCTCGTCAGGAAGCGGCGTGCGGCAGACGCGCCAGGTCACGCGGGACCAGGGGTCCGTGGACCCGGCGCTCTTCCGTGAAGACGGTGACGCCGTCGTACCGGTACGGCGTCACGTGCCCGCGGCTGCACTCGGCGTGGCCGGACTGGGCCTTGACCTCGAAGGGCACGTCGATCACGAGGCTCTCGGCGCACCAGCGGCATCGAATCGGGTACGTCTTCGGAGGTTCGTTCATCATCCGAGTGTCTCCCTCGGGCGCCGACGGTACGACTCGACGATGAAGACCGAATGAATTCGATGCGTGAACCGTCCGGGGGTCTCAGGCGGCCGCGGTCAGACCCCAGGCGGCCAGCTCCATGAGATCCGGAGCGACCGAGAGCGCGAGACTGAAGCCGGTGACGACGATGGCGCGCGCCGCCGCGGCGGCGGTTCGCCACTGGGAGAGCTCGCCCGCTGAGGCGCTCGTCGATTCGCACGATCTCTTCGCGATACATCTCTTCCAGGTATCGGCGGTACTCCTCGGGCATGGGGGGCCGCTTGCCCTCGTTGACGACGCGCTGGTACGGGAATCGACTCCAGTCGACGTTCGTGTCCGCGCCGATGTGCGCGCAAACTTCGCGCAGCACCCGGAGCGGGTCGCTCGCGATGTCCTCGTAGACGCCGGCGTACATCTGCTCTTCGGGGAACACGGAAAGCCAGCGGTCGAGGATTGTCGTGTAGGAACCCTGTTCCTGTTTGCGCGCGAACTGGTCGTAGAAGAGGGAAGGCGGTACCTCGGCAACATCCAGACCCTTGAACTTCACGAGGTTCATGACGGCGTGCGACCAGGCGCGCTCGATGGGATTGCGCATGAACAGGATCAACCGGACCGAAGGCATGAGTCTGCGTATGAAGCGGATACGCGACAGCGGGATCGTGCAATAGGACGGAGTCTTGTCGCCCTTGATCTTGCCCTCTCCGGGACGGAAGTAGTCCGAGTAGTGTTTCAGGGGCTTGGCGAAGCCCTGACTGAAGTAACGCATCTCCGTCGGATCGTGGCAGCCCGGACGCTTGCCCATGAAGATCTGCGGGTGAGCGTCGAGGTTCTCGGCGAGCCAGGTCGTGCCCGCCTTCGCCGAACCGATGATCAGGAAGTCGGGCAGGCAAAGAGACTTGGTGGATCGGATCCCGAACGAATAGAGCGCCTTCGCGGGCAGAGACATCGCGAGCCGCACCCGCCTGAAGGGGCGTCGCGGCCTTCCGGCGGCCGGGGGAGGGGCCGTGACGGACATCGACGAAATCTTAAGCCCGTTCGGGCCACGTCAAGCTCGCAATCGACGATTTCGGCGAGCCCGGCCGGCCCCTTTTGGGCGCCGGCGCCGGCGCCCGGCCCCTCCGCGCGGCGGGTCAGCGCCGGATCCAGCACCGAGCCCCGGCAGGTCGGCGCGCCGCAGCGGCACGCGTACTGCCGTCGGCGCGCGGCGGTGGGGTTGGCCTCGATCTGGAGCGCGTAGTCGTAGGCCAGCTCGGCCCCCGGCGGGATGTTTCGAATGGCGTAGATGAAGATCCGGTCCCCTTCCTGGATCGCCTCGCAGTTGGGCGCGCAGGAATGGTTGATGAAGCGGGCGGCATTGCCGCCGACCGAGGCGTCGATGCTGTCGCCGGAGCCCAGGGAGAAGAGCATCGTGTGAGGATCCTCGGCCGCGGCGCCTCCGTACCGTGCCTCGAAGGCCGCGGCGTCGAGGCGCTCCCCGACGTACTCGATGATCCGGGAGCCGGATCGAATGCGGCGCCTCGCGAACACCCCGCGTCCATGCACGGGCGATCGACGGACGACGATGCGCGGTGTCGCGCGGACGGAAGATTTCCCCAAGCGAGACCGCGGATTCTATTCCGCCTTGACCCTTCGCTCGGGACGGGCGTACGCTTTCCGGCGGCGCGCGGCATTTCGCCCGCGCTCGGATTTCCCGCCGGGAGCGCATCGCCTCGGCGAAAGGAGGCCTCATGTATCCGGGATTCATTCCCCACTGGAAGCGTTCGCACTGCGGAGAGGCGCGTGTGTGGGTCGGCGGCGCGTCCGGACGCCGGTTCGCGCGGGAGGGCTGGGGCTATCGGGCATCGGAGGAGGAGGACGCGCCGTTCTCCTCCGGCGGCGGCAGCTTCGGCGTCCGGCGGCCGCTCCGATTTCTCGCCTACAAGCTCGACCTCGCGGACGCTCAGGTCGCCGAGCTCGCGCGCATCCTGGACGAGATCAAGACCGAGCGAGCCCAGGCCGCCGTCGACCATCGCCGAGCGATTTCCGTTTTCGCCGAGGCGATCGAGTCGGCCGGCTTCGACGAAGCGAAGGCAGATGCGGGAGCCTCGATCCGCGTGCAATCGGCCGACAAGCTCCGCGGCGCCGTCGTAAAAGCCCTCGGGCGTCTGCATCAGGTGCTCGACGAGGACCAGCGGAAGAAGCTCGCATACCTGATTCGGACCGGGACGCTGTCGATCTGACGGGAAGGCGGGCGGTCCGGACCGGGCCGTCCGCGCTTCGTTCCTCGCAGCTCATGCCCCCTCCGATGGGAACGACGGCGTATGCTTCGGCGTCATCGACAAACCCTCCACGCCGCGCTTCCTGGATGTGGGTAGTCCCCTCTGCCCGAACTGTACCCAGTCTCCAGGCCGCAAGATCCTCATGACGGGGCCGATACCGGATCCCGCGGGGTCCACGGACCAACTCTTCGTCTGCGAGCGGTGCAAGACGACGATGAAGGATCGGAGAAGCCAGAGCGAGACGTCCGAGGGCGGGTAGATTCGCGGATACGTTCGGAGTCGCGGGATTTCCCAGTCTTCTCGGACAAGCTCTCGGACAAGTAGCAGGGGTGGACTGCCCCGCAGAGCATCGACGCTAGCCACGGAGGCTGACTGGGTCTCGAGACGATGTGTCTAGCGACGGATCGCTCTAACTGTGCCGAAAGAGGCCATTGGCAGGGCTCTTCGTCATTCCGTTCGCCACCGAGGGGCTACGGGCGCTACCGGATGCTTCGCGGTAGTGTAAAATAACAACAAAGCAACCCAGCAGAGGCAGAGGAATCCCGCGTAAGGAGGGCCAGGATGCACGCCGTCTATCTCGACGCCCCCTGCTCCGACGACGAACGCCGCGGGCGGCTCTACAACGGACAGCTCTTTCTGTTCTCGCCGCGGCCTTCCGTCACCGCGCTACGGGAGTTCGCGCGTCGGATGGTCGAGGAGGCGTTCGCGCCTCTCGACCCGCGCACCGCTCAGTTTCACATGCCTGTCGAGCAGTACGTCGCCATCCTCGCCCGGCTCAAGCCGGCCTTCATTCACCACCCGGATTGCAAGGACATGCTCAGGGTGATCCTCCGCGAGTTCGGATGCGACCTCGAGCAGGTTTACTTCGACGTGCCGCGAATGCGCACCTCGACCGCCGGCGGCTATCTCACCGCTGGGATCGCCTACGCCTTCCACCCGCATCGCGACACCTGGTACTCGGCGCCTCCGTGCCAGCTCAACTGGTGGTTCCCGATCTACGAGATCGAGCCGGGCAACGGAATGGCGTTCCATCCCCGCTATTGGTCGCAGGGCGTCGTCAACAGCTCCCGTATCTACAACTACGACCGCTGGAACGCCGAGAGCCGGCAGACCGCAGCACAGCACATCCATTCGGATACGCGTCCGCAGCCTCACGCGCTGGAGCCGCTGGAGCTGGCGCCCGACATACGGCTCGTACCTCCCCCGGGCGGCCTGATCCTCTTCTCGGGTGCCCAGCTGCACTCGACGGTCGAGAACACGTCCGGGCTGACCCGCTTCTCGATCGACTTCCGGACTGTCCATCTCGGCGACGTCCGCGAGCGCCGCGGTGCGCCCAACGTAGATTCGGCCTGCACCGGAACAACCCTGCGCGACTACCTTCGCGCCAGCGACCTCGCGCACATTCCGGAGGACCTCGTGGCAATGTACGACACACCGGACAATGGCAGATCGCTGCTCTCTCACGATGGGCGGCGGTTCGATTCCGATACGGAGAGTCTTCCTCTCGGATGAATTGGAGAAGGGTCGGATAGGCGATTGGTCGGGGCGGCCGGGATCACATCGTCATGACAATCACCGGCCACGTCACACCGTCGATCCTTCAGAGGTACAACATCATCACGACGTCGGAGCAGCTTGATGCTCTTGAGCGGTCGGCACGAACGCCGAGAAGTCCAACCTCGTTTCGCACCCGACTCGGACATCAGTCGGACAAGTCGCGAAGTCCATCTAGTTTTTCGAAGGAATTTGGTCGGGACGCCGGGATTCGAGCCGGGTTGCGGCGTCTCCGGTCATCCTCATTCGCCGTCAGCCGCCTGATTTCTCGACCCCGGCGCAGGTTATCGGACGGGCGGATTCGGGCGTTCTCCGACCCCGGAACAAGCCCCGACCAGGCCCCCGGGGCACCGCGACCTCTCGCCCCTCGACTGCATCAGCGCGATAGGATTGCCGCCGCACAATGAGGTAGCTCAACCACGGGGGTTTTCCATGAAGACCGTCCGCCGCGTCGGCGTCGGTTTGGCGGGTATCGGCGTTCTCCTTCTCGCTCTCCTCGCCTCGCTCCCCTCCCTGCTCTCGCTCGAATCGGTTCGCTCGAGAATCCTTTCCGCGGTCGGGTCGTCGCTTCACCGGAAGGTCGAGGCGGGCGCGATCCATCTCGAGCTCGTCTCCGGCTTCGGCGCACGCATCGAAAAGTTCGTCGTTCGGAACCCGCCCGGATGGGAAATGCCCGCGCTGACCACCGTCGACCGTCTCTCGGTGAAGCTCGCCTTCTGGCCCCTCCTCCGGAGGCGCGTCGAGGTGCGGCGGATCGAGCTCGACGGCGCGACGGTCTCAATAGAGCGGGATCCGTCGGGACGGTCCAGCATCGCCGATCTTCTCGAGGCGCGCACCCGCGCCGACTCGAGAAACCTGGCATCGTCGCCCGTCTCGACGCGCTCGAGAAGCGCTTCGGGAGCCAAGCCGCCGCCCGCGACCTTCTTCGTCTCAAAGGTGCGGATCTCCCGCGGCCGATTCCTCTTGGTCGATCGCCACTCCGCGCCCGGAAGAACGGTCTCTCTTGCCGTCGAGGACCTCGAGGGCGAGATCGCGAACGTCGGTCCGGGCCTCTCGCCTCGGTTCAACGTCTCGGCACGTTTCCTCGCCGACGCGGGGCGCAATGTCGTCGTCAAGGGCGCGTTCGGCCCGCCCGCGCCGGGCATCGGCCTCGCCGAGACGCCTTTCCATGCGAGTTTCTCCGCAGAAGATCTGGCCCTGAACCGCCTGGGTCCCTATCTCCCGACGCTTCGCCGGCTCGATCCTGGCGTCCTCTCGATCCATGGGACGCTCGACGGCGCGCCTCCCGGCCTCCTGAAAGTGCACGGCACCGTGGCGCTCCTTGCGGCAGGGCAGTCACCCGCGATTCCCTCATTCGACGCGGCGCTGGCGCTGACGCTCGACCGGCCGAACGGATCGGTCCGAATCGAGCGCTCCGCCTTCGCGCTCGCGAAGCTGCCCCTCACCGCCGAGGGACGGATCCGCGGCCTCCCCGACGCGCCGAGCCTCGACCTGCGGATCGCGACACCGGCCGCCGTTTCGATCGAGGACCTGCTGACGCGTCTTCCGGGATTCGCTCGCTCGGTCCCGCGGAGCATGAAGCTGTCCGGCCGTTTGCGGTTCGAAGCGGAGATCCGCGGCGCCCCGACGGATCTCTCGACGCACGCTTCGCTCGACGCCGCGGCGCTTTCCGTGACGCGCGACGGTGAGCCGATCCTTGTGGCTCCGGAGATTCGCGCGACGCTCGCCGCGCGAGGGGAGGCGCCGGTTGCCGGCCGGGTGACCGCGGCCTCGGGACGACTTCAGAGACTGCCGTTCGAAGACTTCGTCGCCGACTGGACGTGGAAGGACGGCTCTCTGACACTTCTGCCGTCGCTCCGCGCCTTTGGCGGTGGCTTTCGCGCGCGCTTCGAGAGCGACTTCGCGAATCCGAGAACGGAGACACGGATCCGTCTTGAGGTCGAACGGGTGCAGGCTCGGCCGCTCGCCGCATCGTTCACGGCGGCGGACAGCCCCAGGAATGTGTCAGGAACCTTGTCGGCGAGGATGTCCCTCGCGAGCCGTGGTCTCGCCGCTGAGGCGCTGGCGAGGACGGTGCGCGGCGAGGGACGCGTCTCCCTCGCCAACGCGGATTTGAAGACGATCGAGCTGATGCCGAAGGTCGCCAGCGCGCTCACGACCGTGGGACGAAGCCTCGGCTTTCAGGTTCCCGCAGGCCTCGAATCCACGCGGATCCAGTCCATCGAGACGGCGCTCCGCCTCGAGAACGGCCGCGTGGTGACGCCGGGATTGTTGCTGTCGGGCCGCGACGTGGCGGTGACCGCCGACGGATGGATCGGATTCGATAAGACTCTCGCATACGAGGGGCGCGTCGTTCTCGGACCCGGACTCGTCCGAAATCTCGGCTTCGCTGGCCGCGGCATTGCCGACGAGTTCGGCCGCGTATCGGTGCCTTTTCGGGTGTCCGGAGAGGTCTCCTCGCCGAACGTCGACGTCGACTATTCGGTTTTGTTGAGCCTCGGCCGCCGGTTCATCGCGCAGCATGCGCCCGCGGTCGTGAGGGGCGTCGCCGACAGGATCCTCGAGCACGTGCGCGAGAGGGCCGAAGGGATAAGGACCGGCCCGCTCGATTTCCTTCAGCGCATCTTCGAGAGACCGCTCGGGGCGGTGCCGAAGAAATGAATCCGAAACGATCTTCAGGGTCCATCCGGATTTTCTGATTCGCCAGGCGCCGCCAACGCAATTCTTGTTGGGAAAGTTGGTCGGGACGCCGGGATTCGAACCCGGGACCCCCTGAACCCCATTCAGGTACGCTACCAGACTGCGCCACGTCCCGACCGGACGCGCCATTTGAGCAGGGTCCGGGGTGCCTGTCAAACACGAAGCCCCACGCTAGAATCGCCGCGATGCGCGTCCGGCTGGTTTCCGACTCCCATTTCTCCGCGGCGCACCGTCTGCACCGCGAGGACTGGGACGAGGCTCGGAACCGCCGCGTGTTCGACAAGTGCAACAACCCGAACGGCCACGGGCACACCTACGGGCTGGAGGTGACCGTGGAAGGGGAGATCGACCGGGAGACGGGCTACCTCATGGACTTCGGGGACCTGAAGAAGGCCGTCGACGAGGCCGTCATCCGCAAGGTCGACCGCCGGCACCTGAACCACGACGTGGACTTTCTCTCGGGCATCAATCCGACGGCCGAGAACATCGCGGTCGGCATCTGGCGGCAGCTCGAGGGGCGGGTCGCTCCGGCCACGCTCGTCCGGATCACTCTGCAGGAGACCGACCGCAACCGTGTGGTCTATGAGGGGGGAGAGGCATGACGAACGGGAAGCGGCGGCTGACGCGCTCGGCGCAGCACAAGATGATCGCGGGGGTCTGCGGAGGTCTCGCCGAGTACTTCAACCTCGACGCCACGATCGTGCGCGTGGCCTACGTCCTGATCTCGATTCTCTCGGTCGCGTTTCCCGGGATCCTGGCGTACATCATCCTGATGTTCGTCATGCCGCCGCCCGACAGCCAGGCGCCTCCGGCCGCATGAGCCGTCCCCGCATCATCGTCACCAACGACGACGGCATCTTTTCGGAGGGGATCGAACGGCTCGCCTCGTCGCTCGCGACGGTCGGCGACGTGTTCACGGTGGCGCCCGACCAGGAGAGGAGCGCCGCCGGGCACTCGCTGACGCTGCACCATCCGCTGCGCGCGAAGCTCATCGGGCCCCAGCGCTGGTCGGTCGACGGAACGCCGACGGACTGCGTGAACTGGGGCGTGCTGCACCTGCTCAAGGACGAGCGGCCGAAGCTCCTGTTCTCGGGCATCAACCTCGGGCTCAACCTCGGGGACGACGTGACGTACTCGGGCACGGTCTCGGCGGCCTTCGAAGGGACGCTGATCGGCATCCCGTCGGTCGCGGTGTCGCAGGAGATCGAGACGGGCTTCACGTTCGACGCGGCGGCCGACATTCGCGGCCCGGCTCGCGCGCCTGCTTCTCGAGCATCCGCTGAAGCCGGGAACGCTGATCAACGTCAACGTTCCCGCGGGGCCGCCGCGCGGCGTGCGGGTCGTGCGCCAGGGCCGGCGGCGCTACGGCGAGGCCGTCATCGAGAAGACGGATCCGCGGGGACGGCCGTACTACTGGATCGGCGCGACGCCGCCGGAAGGCATGCTCGAGCAGGGCACGGACCTCTCCGCGGTGGACGAGAACTACATTTCGGTCACGCCGCTGCATCTGGATCTGACGCACTACGACTCGCTGTCTCTCGTGGAGGGCATCGCCGCGCGTCTGGACGAGTCCCCGGCTCTTGAAAGGGACGCCTCGAAGCCGCGCTGAGGCGGCCACCGAGTCGCGAGTCCGCTAAGATGCCCGCGTGAGAAGCCGACGTCCTTTCTGGGTGGATGCCTTCCTGTTCGTGGCGGTGGCCGTTCTGGCCGCCCTCTTCTCGAACGCGTTCGCCGGGACGGAGCGGCGGCTCAAGTGGATCGGGTCGTACGAGAGGGCCGCCGGCGCCCGGCGCCGGCGCCGGCGCCGTCAAGCCGACTCCCGGACCGGAGGCGGCCGTGACGCCGTCTCTCGGCGCTCCGGCGGGAGCGAAGGCGTTTCCGCCGCACCCCGACAAGGCTTCCGTCGATATCTCCGGGGAAGACGCGGCGGATCTCCACGCGCGCAAGACCGTGCCGTTTCTGGACGCGCGCCGGACGAGCGTCTATCGCGACGGCCACATCGCGGGGGCGCGGCCCTTCTCGGTCTGGGAGTCGGACGTCGACGAGAAGGTCAAGGCCTACTTCGCGGAGGGCACGGACCAGAGCGCGCCGATCGTCGTCTACTGCAGCGGCGGCAACTGCGAGGACTCGCACATGCTGGCCGAGAAGCTGTACCTCGTGGGCTTCGACAACGTCCTGATCTACAAGGACGGGTATCCCGACTGGGTCAAGCGCGGCCTGCCGGTCACGAAGGGGAGCGAGCCGTGAGGGCGGCTGAGGGGACGCCTGGCCTCGGAGTGGCTCACGGTCCGCGTCCAGTTCGTGCTGGCGGCGTTCTTCGTCCTCGCGGGCCTCGCGAAGATCGCCGATCCGCCGGGATTCGCCCACGAGATCCACAACTACGGCCTCGTGCCGGGCAAGCTCGTGAACGCGATGGCCCTCGTCCTTCCGTGGCTCGAGGTCATCACCGGCGTGGCGCTCTTCCTGGGCATCGCGCGGCGGTCGGCGGCGCGGATCCTCGGGATCCTCCTGATCGTCTTCATCGTCGCGCTCGGGATCAATCTGGCGCGCGGGAAGCCGGTCGACTGCGGCTGCTTCGGCACGGCCAAGGTCCAGAAGACCGACGCCGAGCGGCTCAAGGACATGAAGCTCGTGATCCTGCGGGACGTGGGACTGCTGCTGCTCGCGGGCCAGATCCTCTACGCGACGAAGCGCGAGGAACGCGGATCTAGGCGCCCTGCGACCGACTCAGTAGGCCAGGACCTTCCGCGCCGCCTGCGAGGACCTTGTCGCTCGAGGGCAGGATCGCCCGCTCGAGGATCCGCGAGAAACCGACCGGCGTGAACTCCGAGCCGACGCGGCCGACCGGCGCGTCGAGCGACTCGAAGGCGCGCTCCTGGATCTGGGCGGCGATCTCGCCGCCGAAGCCGCCGTGGACCTTGTCCTCGTGGGCCACGAGCACGCGGTTGGTCTTGCGGACCGACGCGAGCACGGTGTCCCAGTCGAGCGGGACGAGCGAGCGCAGGTCGATGACCTCGATCGAGCGGCCCTCGGCCTCGAGAGCCTTCCTGGCTTCGAGCGCGAAGTGGACCGGCGTGCCGTAAGCGACGATCGTCAGCTCGGTGCCCTCGCGGCGCACGCGGGCCTTGCCGAACGGCACGGCGAACTCCGCCGGCACCTTCGCCTTGGCCATCGGGTTGTTGTAGAGAAACTTGGGCTCCAGGTAGAGCGTGATGCCGCGCGAGCGGATCGCCGTGCGCAGGAGCCCGGCCGCGTCGTCGGCGAACGCCGGGACCACGATCCGGATCCCGGGCAGCGTGGCGAGCCAGCCCTCGAGGTTCTGCGAGTGGTACAGGCCGCCGCCGATGTAGCCGCCCGAGGGAAGGCGCACGGTCACGTTCGGCACGAACTGGCCCTTCGTCCGCCAGTACTCGTGCGACATCTCGACCATCTGCTCGGCCGCCGGCCAGAAGTAGTCGGCGAACTCCGCCCCCTCGACGACGACGCGGATGCGCTCGTCGAGGCGCGAGAACCCGTCGGCCGTGCCCATGATGTGGTCTTCGGCGATCGGCGCGTTGAAGACGCGCGCCGGACCGAACTCCTGCTGCATGCCCTTCGTGACGTTGAAGACGCCGCCCTTCTCCCGGTACGCCACGTCCTGGCCCCAGATGTACGTGTCGGGGTTGTGGCGGAACTCCTGCTTGAGCGTTTCGTTGAGGGCGTGGACGAGCGTCATCTCCTCGCCGGAACCGTCGGGCAGTCCCTCGGGCCAGGCCGTCGGAACCCAGGGCGCCGGCTCGACGAAGTCGTAGATCGTCGCCGGGTCCGGGTCGGGAGCCGCCTTGGCGCGGTCGGCGGCCTCTTCGTACGTCCGCTCGTTGCTGACCTCGATCGAGCGCAGGTCCTCGTCGGAGAGGAGTCCGGTCTCGAGGAGAAGCTTCCGGAAGCGGGGGAGAGGATCGGCTTCCTGCGCCTGGGCCAGCTCTTCCGGCGTGCGGTAGAGGTCGTGGCGGTCCGAGTTGGAGTGCGAATGGATGCGGACGCACGTCGCGTGGACGATCGCCGCTCCCGCGCCGGAGCGGACGAACGCGACCGCCTCGCGCATCGCGCGGAACGAGTCGAAGACGTCGAGGCCGTCGCAGTGGATGATCTTGAGGTTCTTGAAGCCGGCGAAGTTGTCGGACGCGTAGACGTTCGCCGTCTGGTCGCTCTTGGGGACCGAGATCCCGTAGCCGTTGTCCTGGACGACGAACACGACCGGAAGCTTCTCGCGCGAAGCGCCGTTGACCGCCTCGTAGAAGTAGCCTTCCGAGGTCGAGGACTCGCCGATCGAGCAGTAGACGATGGCGTCCTTCTTGTAGGTCTTGATCGCGCGGGCCAGCCCCGCGGCGTGCTGCGAGTGGTTCGAGACGCAGGAGGAGACGTTCTGGATCCCGATCGAGGGCTTCGCGAAGTGGTTCGACATGTGCCGGCCGCCGGAGGCCACGTCGGCCGCCTTCGACATGCCGTTCAGAAGGATCTCCTCGGCCGTCAGTCCCGCGGCAACGCAGGTCGCGAGGTCTCGGTAGTAGGGGAAGAGATAGTCCCGGCCGGGCCGGAACGTCATCCCGAGCGCGAGCTGGATGGCGTCATGCCCGGCGCACGGCGCGTGGTAGCTCCAGCCGAGACCCTGCTTGAGGTAGTTCGGGGCCTTGTCGTCGAGGACGCGCGAGAGGTGCATCAGCGCGTACCACTTGCGAACCTCTTCGCGCGAGACTCCGGCGATGCGAGAGTCCCGCCCGGTCTCGGCGACGTCCTGCGTGCTTCCCAAGTCTCTTTTCCTCCTCCGCCGTCGCTCGAGCTTCGGCGGACTTTCCGATTTTACCGGGAGGAGGGAACACGACGTCTCCTCGCGGAGATTCCGGCCCGGCCTGCTATCATGCAAGCCAATGTCGTCGCGCGACGCCCGCGAGCCGGCCACCGGCCTGTCAGGCCGGAGCCGGGAGGAAACCCAGCGGCGCGAGATGGTTTCCCAATTCGTGGCGACCCGCGGAGTCGACGATCCCCGCGATCCTCGCCGTCATGGGCGAGATTCCCAGGCACCGCTTCGTCCCGGAGCCCCTCCGCGCCCGGGCCTACGGCGACCACTCCCTTCCGATCGGGTTCGGTCAGACGATCTCCCAGCCCTACGTCGTGGGCATCATGACCCAGCGCCTCGGCGTCTCCCCGGAGCACAAGGTCCTCGAGATCGGCTCGGGCTCGGGCTACCAGACGGCCGTCCTCGCGCGGCTGGCCCGCAGCGTGTACTCCCTGGAGCGCATCGACGAGCTCGCCAGGAACGCCTCGGCCCTTCTGGCCTCGCTCGGATTCCACAACGTCTCGATCAAGGCGTTCGATGGGACGTACGGCTACCCGGCCGCCGCGCCCTACGACCGGATCCTCGTCACGGCGGGAACCGAAGCCGTGCCCGAGCCTCTGCTCGCCCAGCTCGCCGTCGGCGGCCGGCTCGTCGTGCCGATCGGGCCTCCCGGCGGCCAGCGCCTCCGCGTGATCCGGCGGCGCAAGACCGACTACGCGCAGGAAGACGGGGAAGACGTGACCTTCGTGCCGCTGCTCGGCCGCTTCGCCGGAACGCCTGCATGAATGCCGGGGGCTTGACCGCCCGGCGCGCCATCGTGCGAGGCCGCGTCCAGGGAGTGGGGTTTCGTTTCTTCGCGGAGCGCGCGGCCCGCGAGTTCGGAATCCGAGGCTGGGTGCGCAACCTCCCGGACGGCACCGTCGAAACCTTCGCCGAAGGGGAGGCCGACGCCGTATCGAGATATCTCGAGAAGCTGCGAAGGGGACCGCTCGGATCCCGGGTCGATGCGGTCGACGTCTCCGACGTCCCGCCGGCGGACACCGGCCGGCACACGGGTTTCGAGATCACGCGATGACGGACTTTCGCCGCTACATCCACGACGTGCCCGACTTTCCGTCGCCCGGGATTCTCTTTCGCGACGTGACGCCTCTCCTCGCGTCGCCTTCGGCGTTCGCCGACGCGGCGAAGGCGATGGCGGAGCCGTTTCGCGCGGATCCTCCTTCGAAGGTGCTGGGGATCGAGGCGCGCGGCTTCCTCTTCGGCGCGGCGCTCGCCCGCGAGCTTCACGTCGGGATCGTGCTTGCCCGAAAGCCGGGGAAGCTGCCGCGCAAGGCGGAAGGGGTGTCCTACGGCCTCGAGTACGGCAAGGACAGCCTCGAGGTCCACGCCGACGCGTTCGCGCCGGGGGAGACGGTCCTCGTCGTGGACGACGTGCTGGCCACGGGCGGCACGGCGAATGCGGCCGCCGATCTCGCGGAAAAGGTGGGGGCCCGCGTCGTGGGCATCTCGGTGTTCATCGAGCTCGTCGCCCTCGGCGGCCGGGCCAGGCTCGGCGGCCGCCCGCTGCACGCAGTCCTGATGTTATAATTTCGCACTCCTTCAAAGATGGCGGCAGAGCGCATCCTGATCGTCGACGACGACGAAGACGTCCTTCTCATCGTCCAAACGATCCTCGACAACGCCGGGTACAGCGCCGTCCTCGCGCGCAACGGGCGCGAGGGCGTCGAGAAGGCGATCGAGGATCACCCGGACCTCATCCTGCTCGACGTCATGATGCCCGAGCTGTCGGGCTGGGAAGTCTGCACGACGCTCAAGAGCGCTCCGGAAACGCGCCACATCCCGATCGCGATGCTCACGGTCAAGAGCGAGATCCGCGACCTGATCACCGGCATGCAGGTCGGGGCGGACGACTACATCACCAAGCCTTTCACGCGGAAGAAACTCCTCTCGACGGTCAAGCGGCTCCTCGAAGAGAAGCGGCCCTCGACCCCGACGTTCCTCGGCTCCGACAACGAGGAGGTCCGCTTCCAGAACCTCCTCTTCGACTCGGTAACGGAGCTGCCGACGGTGCCCGTGATCATCGATGCGCTGCGCGACCGCCTGCTCGACAACCGCGAGATGGGCGTGCTCTACATCGACGTCGAGCAGTACAGCCACATCGAAGAGGCGTACGGCTGGGAGGTCTTCGACGGCCTGCTCAAGCACACGGCGCGCACTCTGCGGCGCATGGTCGGGACGGTCTTCGCCACCGAGGACTTCGTCGCGGTGAACCGGGCGGGAGGCTCCGACTTCTACGTCTTCGCGACGCTCGAGCCGGGCGAGGACGCCGTGGTCCGCCTGCAGAGGAAGGCACGCCAGGTGGAGGAGTCGCTCCGGGGCTCTCTCGACGAGACTTTCGGCGCGCGCATCCACAAGCGCATCGGCGTCTTCGTCGGGCACGCCCTCCTGCGCCCGAATCCCGCAGATGCGCGTCGAGAGGCTGGTCTATCGCGGGCTTCGCCAGGCGATCGCCGTCGCGACGACCAAGGAAGAGGAGCGGCAGGCGCACCTCCGCGAAAGCTTCCGCGACATTCTGCGCAAGCAGCGGATCCGGAGCGTCTACCAGCCCATCTTCCAGCTCGAGCGGCTGGACCTCTTCGGGCACGAGGCGCTCACTCGCGGCCCGGCGGACACCGCTTTCGAGAGTCCCGAGCTGCTGTTTCAGTTCGCCGCCGAGAACGAGGCGGTCTGGGAGCTCGAGCAGCTCTGCCTCACCTCTTCGGCGTCGCACTATCCCGCGAACGGCGGCGGGTTGCTCTTCATCAACGTCGAAGCCGAGACCATCACGGCCCTCTCCCGCAGCGGCCCCGAGGCCGTGCCCGCGCTCTTCGCCCAGAAGCATCCGATCGTCCTCGAAGTGACGGAGCGCTCGGCCATCCGCGACGTCGCGGTGTTTCGGGACGCCCTGAAGACGCTGCGCCAGCTCGGCTTCCGGATCGCGATCGACGACGCCGGGTCGGGATACGCCTCGCTCCAGGCGATCGCCGAGCTCCGGCCGAACTACATCAAGGTCGCCAACACGCTCATCACCGGGCTCCGCAGCGACTCGATCAAGCGCGACGTCGTCGAGATGCTGGTCAACCTCTCCCGCCGCATCGACGCGCTCTGCGTGGCCGAAGGGATCGAGACTCCCGAGGACCTGGAGGAGTGCCGCAAGCTGAGCATCCCGTACGGCCAGGGCTTCTACCTGGGCGTCCCGGCCGAGAAGCCCGCCGACGAGCCGGCCCGCGAGTTCACCGGCCGCATCCGCACCGCGCGCTAGGCCCCGGAAGTCAGAGCGGTAGAGTTGCGCCCATGCGGCGCTTCGGCAGGCTCGTCTTTTGCGGTCTGGCCGCGGCGCTCACGTCCCTGGCGCTGGCCCGGGCGTCCCGCTCCGCAGTCGATTCCGATCCCGGGGGGCGAGGGCGGCGTGGGGTTCGACGATCTGCGCTTCTCGAGCTCGCTCGGCCGCCTGCTCGTTCCGTCGGGCCGGACGGGCGCGCTCGTCCTCGTAGAGCCGAGGAGCTGGATCGTGACCCGGATCGGCGGCTTCTCGACCACCGAGGACTTCACCGGCGGCCACGATGACGGCGTCACCTCGGCCGACGAAGGACGCGGCTACATCTTCGTCACCGATCGGACCTCGCGGCGCCTGGCCGTCATCGATCCGGCCGATGGGAGGGTGGTCTCGTCCGCGAAGCTCGCCGCGAGCCCCGACTACGTCCGCTACGTGTCGCCGACCGACGAAGTGTGGGTGACCCAGCCGGATGAGGAGCAGATCGAGGTCTTCCGCCTCGAAGGGAACCCTCCTCGGCCGCTGCACGCGTCCGTCATCGAGGTGAAGGGCGGGCCCGAGTCTCTCGTCGTGGACGCCGGCCGCCGGCTGGCCTTCACACACCTCTGGAAGGGGCAGACCGCGGTCGTGGGCCTGAAGTCGCACACCGTCACGTCCACCTGGCGGAACGGCTGCGAGGGCTCGCGCGGAATCGCGCTCGACGAAGAGAACGGGTTCGTCTTCGCCGGCTGCGCCGAGGGCAAGGGCATCGTGCTCGACGAGAAGTCCGGGAGAGATCCTCGGACGCCTCGACGTGGGTGAGGGTGTCGACGTCATCGACTACAACCCGGTGCTTCGGCATCTCTACCTTCCCGGGGGGAAGAGCGGCACCATGGCCATCGCCGAGGTCGAATCGGACGGGAAGCTCCGCCTCCTCCGGACGGTGCCGACCGTTTCCGGCGCTCGCTGCGTCGCCGCGGACGCGTCCGGCTTCGCCTACGTCTGCGATCCGAAGGGCGGCAGCCTCCTGGTCATCCCGGACGGCACGGCGTCTGGGTACGACGCCCGTAGCCTCGCGGCGCTCGCGATCCTCCCGCTCGTGGCCGCGCGAGCTCTCGCCCAGGGCGGTCCGCCGATGGTCACCGACGATCCTGGCACGCCCGGGAACCGCAACTGGGAGATCAACGTCGCCCTCGCGCTCGAGTCGCGAACCGGGGAGCATCTCTTCGAGACGCCGCTCGTCGATGCGAACTGACGGTCTGGGTGACCGGATCCAGCTCAAGGTCGAGATTCCGTGGCTGGTCCTGGATTCCGGCGGGGCCACGGTCGGCGGTCTCGGAAACGCCCTTCTCGGCGTCAAGTATCGGTTCATGGACGAGAGCGTCTCGGGCGTCTCGGTGGCCGTTTACCCGCAGGTCGAGATCGGGCTGCTGGACTCGTCCGTGGAGAAGGGGCTGGTCGAGAGCGGAACGGGCGCCATTTTCCCGATCATCGCGCAGCGGAGCTTCGGCCGCGTCTCGGCCGACGTGGAGCTGCACCTGCTCCAAAGCTCAGGCTTATCTCGGTTTCCAGCTACTGATCCCGGCTGGTCCGGCAGCGACGGCGGGCCTTGCGACCGGGCTTCGAGGCACGTGTTTTGCATCCAGGTCGACCCCAACAACGTGACCCATCAAACGGTTTCGTCCGACGGCTCGGACCTAGCGACAATCGGTTGCAGGTGCAGGCTCCTGGTTCGCCTGCATGAAAAGGAGATCCGATGAGTGAGTCTCCGCTCACGCCGGCGCGGCCTCCCGCGCGTCCCGGTCGCTCCGCCAGGAGCGGGAAAAGCCGTCCTCCCGCTAACGGCCCCTCCGGCAGGGCCCGCCGCCGCCGAGGCCCTCGACCGGCGGCACCTCCTCAGCGTCCTGACGCGCTTCAAGAAGGGCGATTTTTCGGTCCGCCTCGAGCCGGGCCTGACCGGCGTCGACGGCCGGATCGCCGACGCCTTCAACGAGGTCGTCGAGCTCAACCAGAGGATGAGCCTCGAGCTGTCCCGGCTTTCCCAGCTCGTCGGCAAGGAGGGCCGGATCAGCGAACGCGCGTCCCTCGGGGACGTCCAGGGCTCCTGGGCCGCCTCGGTCCGTTCCGTCAACAACCTGATGACGGACCTGGTGCGTCCCACGGTCGACACCGCGCGCGTCATCGGGGCCGTGGCCAAGGGCGATCTGTCGCAGACGATGGATCTCGAGAGCGACGGCCGTCCGCTGCAGGGCGAATTCCTCCGGACCGCCCGCACGGTCAACACGATGGTTCACCAGCTCGGCTCCTTCGCCTCGGAGGTCACGCGCGTGGCCCGCGAGGTCGGCACGGAAGGCAAGCTGGGCGGCCAGGCCAAGGTCAAGGGCGTCGCCGGGCACCTGGAAGGACCTCACCGAGAACGTGAACCTGATGGCCGGCAATCTCACCGGCCAGGTGCGCAACATCGCCGCCGTCACGACGGCCGTGGCGAAGGGCGATCTGGCGAAGAAGATCACGGTCGACGTCAAGGGCGAGTTCCTCGAGCTGAAGGCCACGATCAACACGATGGTGGATCAGCTCCGCTCCTTCGCTTCGGAAGTCACGCGCGTGGCGCGCGAGGTCGGCACGGAAGGCAAGCTCGGCGGCCAGGCGCGGGTCGAGGGCGTCTCGGGCACGTGGAAGGACCTGACGGACAGCGTGAATTTCATGGCCGGCAACCTGACGTCGCAGGTCCGCAACATCGCCGACGTGACCAAGGCCGTCGCCCAGGGAGATCTGTCCAAGAAGATCACGGTCGACGTCGAGGGCGAGATCCTCGAGCTGAAGAACACCGTCAACACGATGGTGGACCAGCTCTCCTCGTTCGCGGCCGAAGTCACGCGCGTGGCGCGCGAGGTCGGCACCGAAGGCAAGCTCGGCGGTCAGGCCGACGTGCCCGGCGTCGCCGGCACCTGGAAGGACCTCACGGACAACGTCAACTTCATGGCCGGCAACCTGACGTCGCAGGTCCGCAACATCGCCGACGTCACGACGGCCGTGGCGAACGGCGATTTGTCCAAGAAGATCACCGTCGACGTGCGGGGCGAGATCCTCGAGCTCAAGGACACGATCAACACGATGGTCGACCAGCTCCGCTCCTTCGCCTCGGAGGTCACGCGCGTGGCGCGCGAGGTCGGCACGGAAGGAAAGCTGGGCGGACAGGCGGACGTCCGCGGCGTCGCCGGCACCTGGAAGGACCTCACGGACAACGTCAACTTCATGGCCGGCAACCTGACGTCCCAGGTGCGCAACATCGCCGACGTCACCAAGGCCGTGGCCAAGGGCGACCTGTCGAAGAAGATCACGGTCGACGTCAAGGGCGAGATCCTGGAGCTGAAGAACACCGTCAACACGATGGTCGACCAGCTGTCGTCCTTCGCCGCGGAGGTCACGCGCGTGGCGCGCGAGGTCGGCACGGAAGGCAAGCTGGGCGGTCAGGCGCAGGTCGAGGGGGTTTCGGGCACCTGGAAGGACCTCACCGACAGCGTCAACTCCATGGCCGGCAACCTGACGTCGCAGGTGCGCAACATCGCCGACGTCACGACGGCCGTGGCCAAGGGCGACCTGGGCAAGAAGATCACGGTCGACGTCAAGGGCGAGATCCTCGAGCTGAAGAACACGGTCAACACGATGGTGGACCAGCTGCGCTCCTTCGCCTCGGAAGTCACGCGCGTCGCCCGCGAGGTCGGCACGGAAGGAAAGCTCGGCGGCCAGGCCGACGTCCGCGACGTCGCCGGCACATGGAAGGACCTCACCGACAGCGTGAACTTCATGGCCGGCAACCTGACGTCGCAGGTCCGCAACATCGCCGAGGTCACGACCGCGGTCGCCAAGGGCGACCTGTCCAAGAAGATCACCGTCGACGTCCGGGGCGAGATCCTCGAGCTGAAGAACACGATCAACACGATGGTCGACCAGCTCTCCTCGTTTGCGGCCGAGGTCACGCGCGTGGCGCGCGAGGTCGGCACGGAAGGCAAGCTCGGCGGCCAGGCGGACGTGCCGGAAGTCGCCGGCACCTGGAAGGACCTCACGGACAACGTCAACTTCATGGCCGGCAACCTGACGTCGCAGGTGCGCAACATCGCCGACGTCACGAAGGCCGTGGCCAAGGGAGACCTCGGCAAGAAGATCACGGTCGACGTCAAGGGCGAGATCCTGGAGCTGAAGAACACGGTCAACACGATGGTCGACCAGCTCTCCTCGTTCGCGGCCGAGGTCACGCGCGTGGCGCGCGAGGTCGGCACGGAAGGCAAGCTCGGAGGCCAGGCCATGGTGCCCGGAGTCTCGGGCACGTGGAAGGACCTCACGGACAACGTCAACTCGATGGCCAGCAACCTCACCTCGCAGGTGCGCGGCATCGCCCAGGTCGTGACCGCGGTCGCGAACGGCGATCTGCGCCGCAAGCTGACCCTCGAGGCCAAGGGCGAGATCGCCGCGCTGGCGGACACGATCAACGGCATGAGCGACACGCTGGCGACCTTTGCGGCCCAGGTCACGACCGTGGCCCGCGAGGTCGGCGTCGAAGGCCAGCTCGGCGGCCAGGCGAGCGTCCCGGGCGCCGCCGGCACCTGGAAGGACCTCACGGACAACGTGAACCAGCTGGCCGCGAACCTGACGACGCAGGTCCGCGCCATCGCCGAGGTCGCGACCGCCGTGACCAAGGGCGACCTGACGCGGTCGATCAAGGTCGCGGCGGAGGGCGAGGTCGCGGCGCTCAAGGACAACATCAACGAGATGATCCGCAACCTCAAGGACACGACGCTCAAGAACACCGAGACCGACTGGCTGAAGACCAACCTGGCCAAGTTCTCGCGCATGCTCCAGGGGCAGCGCGACCTTCTCGCGGTCGGCCGGCTGATCCTCTCCGAGCTCGCGCCCGTCGTCTCCGCCCGCCAGGGCGTCTTCTACACGCTCGACGCCAGCCGCGAGGAACCGCAGCTCAAGCTCCTGGCGAGCTATGCCTGCGCCGTGGACGCCCTCAATCCGACGCTGAAGCTCGGCGACGGCCTCATCGGCCAGTGCGCGGTGGAGAAGCAGAAGATCTTTCTGGATCAGGTGCCCGGCGACTACCTCTCGATCTCGTCGGGCCTCGGCAAGTCGACGCCTGCGAACATCATGGTCCTGCCGATCCTCTTCGAGGGCGAGGTCAAGGGCGTGCTCGAGCTGGCCGCCTTCAAGCGGTTCAGCCCGGCGCACGAGGCGCTCCTCGAGCAGCTGACGGAGTCGATCGGCATCGTTCTCCAGACGATCGAGTCCAATACGCGCACGGAAGACCTCCTGACGCAGTCCCAGTCCCTTGCCGGCGAGCTGCAGTTCCAGCAGGAAGAGCTGCGACAGACCAACCAGCAGCTCGAGGAGAAGGCGGCCCTCCTGGCCGAGCGCAACGTCGAGGTCGAGAAGAAGAACCAGGAAGTCGAGCAGGCCCGCCTCGCCCTGGAGGAGAAGGCCCGCCAGCTGACACTGACCTCGAAGTACAAGTCCGAGTTTCTCGCGAACATGTCGCACGAGCTCCGGACGCCCCTGAACAGCCTGCTGATCCTCTCGGACCAGCTCTCCCGCAATCCCGACGGCAACCTCTCGCACAAGCAGACCGAGTTCTCGAAGACGATCCATGCGTCGGGCAAGGACCTGCTGGCCCTCATCAACGACATCCTGGACCTCTCGAAGATCGAGTCCGGCACGGTGGTGGTGGACGTCGGGGAGCTGCCCCTGGCCGATCTCCTCGACTACGTGGACCGGACGTTCCGGCACGTCGCCGAGGCTCGGAAGCTCGAGTTCCAGATCGACACGAGCCGGCTGCAAACGCGATCGCTCACGACCGACACGAAGAGGCTCCAGCAGGTCATCAAGAACCTTCTCTCCAACGCCTTCAAGTTCACGGAGCGGGGCCGTGTGGCCCTCCGCCTCGAAACCGTCGCCGACGGCTGGACGCCCGGCGTCAAGTCCCTCGACCACGCGGGCTCGGTCATCGCCATCTCGGTGACCGACACCGGGATCGGCATTCCGGCCGACAAGCAGCAGATCATCTTCGAGGCTTTCCAGCAGGCCGACGGCAGCACGAGCCGGAAGTACGGCGGCACGGGCCTCGGGCTCGCCATCAGCCGCGAGATCGCGCGGCTTCTGGGAGGCGAGATCCGGCTCGCGAGCGCTCCGGGCCAGGGCAGCACGTTCACGCTGTACGTTCCGGAAATCTACGCGGCGATGCCCGTGACCAGCCGCCTGCCGGTCTCCGAATCCCAGTACCGGATCGTGTCGGTGATGTCGGATGTGGACGCGGCCCACTCGGAGGCCGAGGCGTCGCTCGAGAGCCGGGACGTGCCCGACGACCGGGGGGCGATCGCGGCCTCCGACCAGGTGCTGCTCATCGTCGAGAACGACGAGAACTTCGCGCGGTTCCTCGTGGACCTCGCGCACGAGCAGGGCTTCAAGGCCCTCGTCGCCACGAAAGGCGCCGACGCGCTGGCTCTGGTCCAGAGCCAGCCGCACATCGACGCCATCACGCTGGACATCCAGCTGCCCGTCATCGACGGCTGGAGAGTCCTCGAGCGCCTCAAGAACGACCTCGGGACCCGTCACATCCCGGTCTACGTCATCACCACCGAAGAGGAGACCGACCGGGCCTTCCCGATGGGCGCGATCGGAGCGCTGCAGAAACCGGTCAAGACCCGGGAGGCGCTCGAGCAGGTCTTCGCCGAAATCCGGGAGACGCTGACCCGCTCGGAGCGAAACCTGCTCCTGATCAGCCCGGACCCTCAGACCCGGGCGCATGTCCGCGCCGCGGTCCATGGGGGATCCGTGGGCGTCACCGAGTTCGAGCAGCCGGCCGAAGGCCTGGGCGCCCTCGACGCCCACGCCTTCGATTGCGTCCTGCTGGATCCGGGACGGGAAAGCGTGCGCGACTTCGAGGCGGTCGCGGAGGTCCTGCGCCAGTGCGCGTCGCGCGGCATCCCGGTCGCGCTGTGGGCTCCCGAGGAGAGGGCGCTCTCCGACGCGGAGAAGGAGCGGCTCGACCGGCTGACCCGCGGAGGGCCCGCCCGCGCGGCGCGTTCGCTCGACCGGGCCGTGGACCAGGCGCTGCTCTACCTGCACCAGCCGATCGCGAGCCTCGATCCCGAGCACCGGGCGCGCATCGAGCGCCTCTACGAGACCGGGCAGGTCCTCTCGGGCAAGAAGGTGCTGATCGTCGATGACGACATCCGGAACATCTTCGCGATGACGAGCGTGCTCGAGCGGCAGCAGATGCACGTGATCTCGGCCGAAACGGGCAAGGAGGCCATCGAGAAGCTGGCTCAGGCGCGCGACGTCGACATCGTGCTGATGGACATCATGATGCCGGACATGGACGGCCACGACACGATGCAGGCCATCCGGCGCACGGGCAACTTCCGAGATCTGCCGATCATCGCGGTCACGGCCAAGGCCATGAAGGGCGACCGCGAGAAGACCCTCCAGGCAGGCGCCTGGGACTACCTCGCGAAGCCCGTGGACACCGACGAAATGATCGCGGTGCTCCGCTCCTGGCTGTGCCGCTGACGTGAACGGAACGGAAGTGAGCCGAGCCATGGAGGCCGAGGACCGGGTCAACCTGCTCGCGGTCGACGACAACCCGTCGAAGCTGCTGACCCTCTCGACGCTGCTCGCCGAGCTCGGTCAGAACGTGCACACGGCCTCCTCGGGCCGCGAGGCTCTCCGACTCATTCTCCAGCACGAATACGCCGTGGTGCTGCTCGACGTCCACATGCCGACGATGGACGGCTTCGAGACCGCGGCGCTCATCCGGCAGCGGAAGAGCTCCGAGCACACCCCGATCATCTTCGTCACGTCGTATCCCGACGACACGCATGCGGCGCGGGGGTACCAGATCGGCGCGGTCGACTACATCCTCGCGCCGGTCGAGCCCGAGGTCCTCCGCACGAAGGTCATGGTGTTCGTCGAGCTCTTCAAGAAGACGGCCCAGGTCAAGACGCAGGCCTCCGTCCTCGAACGTCGCGCGACGCAGCTCCAGCAGCTGACGCAGGCGTCCCTGGCCATCAACTCCGCGCTGTCGCCCGGCCAGACACTCCAGGTCGCCGCGGACTTCGCCCGCAGCATCCTCGGAGCGCATCAGGCCGTGGCGGTCGCGGCTCCCGAGGAAAAGTGGTCCGCCGCCCGGAGCGCCGTCTCTCTCTCGCCGGAGTCGGAGAAGGCGGGGGAGAGGCCGGTGGTGCGCGACGGCGCGGCGATGGTCGCGCTGCTGTTCGACGATGGGTGTCTCCGTCCGACGGCCCCGCGGCGACGACGGATCGGACTGGGATGCGTACCACGTCGAGGGACGGCCGGCGCGGGCGGGCTGGCTCGCGGCGCCCCTGACCGGACGAGACGGCCGGCCCTTCGGCCTGCTTCACGTTCTCGACAAATGCGACGGCGACTTTCGAGACGACGAGGCCGGCGTGCTGACGCAGCTCGCGCAGATGAGCTCCATCGCCATCGAAAACGCCGTCAACGCCGAAGCCCGGGAAGCCAACCGGATGAAGGACGAGTTCCTGACGACGCTCTCTCACGAGCTCCGGACGCCGCTGGCGGCGATCGTGGGCTGGACGCGGCTTCTGCGCACGGGGCGACTCGACGCCGACCGGACCGACGGCGCCCTCGAAGTGATCGAGCGCAACGTGTCGGCGCAGGCCAAGCTGATCGACGATCTGCTCGACGTCTCGCGCATCATCACCGGCAAGCTCCGGCTGTCCCTGCAATCGGCGTCGCTCTCCGCCGTGATCGGGGCCGCGATGGACTCGATGCGCCTCGCCGCCGAAGGCAAGCAGATCGAGATGCGCTTCGACAACCATGCCGGCGAGGAGGACCGGATCCTCGGCGATCCCGACCGCATCCAGCAGATCGTCTGGAACCTGATCTCGAACTCGATCAAGTTCACGCCGCCGCGCGGCCGCGTGACCGTCTCGCTCCGTCACGGCGACGACGCGTTCGAGATCGAGGTGCGGGACACCGGGCAGGGCATGACGCCCGAGTTCCTCCAGCACGCGTTCGACCGGTTCCGCCAGGCCGACAGCTCGCTGACGCGCTCGCACGGCGGGCTCGGAATCGGCCTGGCGATCGCCCGGCACCTCACGGAGCTTCACGGCGGCTTCATCGCGGCCGAAAGCCCCGGGCCGGGACTCGGCTCGGGGTTTCTCGTCCGGCTGCCTGCGGTCGCGCTGGGCGTCGAGCGCAGCATCCGGCCGGAGCCCGAGCCCCGTGCGGCGGCGGTCGAACGAGAGCCCGGCTCGCTCGACGGAATCCGCGTCCTGCTCGCGGAGGATCAGTGGGACGGCCGGGAGCTGATGGCCGAGATCCTGCGGTCCGCCGGCTGCGAGGTCGTCGCCACCGGCTCGGCCCAGGAGGCTTTCGAGGCGCTGCCGAACCGCGCGGCCGGACGTGCTCGTGAGCGACATCGGAATGCCGGGAGAGGACGGCTACTCGCTGCTCCGCCGGATCCGACAGGGCGAGCCCGAATTCCAGTCGCTCCCCGCGATCGCCGTCTCGGCGTATGCGCGAGAAGAGGATCGGATCCGGTCGATCTCTGCGGGCTTCCAGCTCCATCTCGCGAAGCCCTTCGAGCCGACGGACCTTCTCGTGGCCGTCAGCCGCGTGACGCACCGCGATCCCCCCGCGAAGCCGGCCGCCGAGGGGGAGGTGCGCGAACCCCCGCGGCACCGGATCCTGGTCGTCGAGGACCACGCCGACGTGCGGGAAGGGCTCCGCGAGCTCCTGGAATCGTCGGGCTACGCGGTGGACGTTGCCGAGGACGGCGCCCGCGGCATCGAGCAGGCGCTCACACACCGGCCGCGCATCGCGCTCATCGACATCGGGCTCCCGGGCGTGGACGGCTTCGGAGTCGCCCAGAGAATCCGCAGCCTGGTGCCGAAGGAAGAGCTCACCCTGGTCGCCCTCACGGGACACACGCACCCCGACGACCTTCTTCGCGTCGTCGAGAGCGGCTTCGACGCCTATCTCCCCAAGCCGATCTCCTTCGATCGGCTCGTCGCCCTCATCACCGAGCGGCTCGCGATCCTCGCAAGGACAGGCGCGTCCACGTCGACGTCGTCCTGAGCTGCCGCAGCCGGCGTGCTAGATTTTCGCCGGGGGGCCGTAGCTCAGTTGGATAGAGCAAGAGTTTCCTAAACTCTAGGTCGCCGGTTCGACTCCGGCCGGTCCCACCAGCGTGTTCCCGCCTCCTCGTGCTCTCCCCGTCCGGCGCGGACCCGGAGAAGCTCGTGGAAGGTCTCCGGTGACGTGGCTTGCCGGGGTTGCGGGCCCGGCCCGTGGGATATGCTCGAAGCTGCGCTGGCGTCCGGCGGCCGACCTCCGGCTGACCCGTCGTAGCGTAAAGGAGTTCCGTATGAGGGGTAAGGTTCTAGCTCTGGCCGCCGCCGCAGTCCTGGTCTCAGTCGTCGCCTCGGCGGGGGACCAACCCTGTTCGATTCACGCGAAGAACAGCCAGTCGAAGGAAGAGCTCGCTGCGATGGCCAAGTGGACGCAGGCCGATGCGCTCGCGGCCGCCATCAAGTCCCTGAATACCACCCCCGACAAGGCCACCGTGCAAAAGTCCGAGCTCGAAGTTGAGGACGGATGCCTGGTCTACTCGTTCGACATCATGGTCGCCGGGGAGAGCAAGGGCAAGCACGAGATCGAGGTGGACGCCGGCAACGGACGGATTCTCAAGACGGACCACGATAAGCGCTGAGCCCGGGGAACTCCGAAGCACGTTACGATTCTTGCGGACCCGCCCGGCGGCACTCGAGTGCTTCCGGACGGGTCCGCTCCATTTCCGAATCTCACGACCGGAGAGTGATCCTGGCTACCAGACCCGCACGCGCGCCGAGGGCTCGAGGTACAGCCGCTGCCCCGGGCGCACGTCGAACGCGTCGTACCACGCATCGAGATTGCGAACCGTGTCGGCCCGGTAGTCCTCCGGCGCGTGGTTGTCGGTGGCCACCTGCTTTCGCACGGCGCTCTCGCTGGTCTTCCGCCGAAGGGTCTGCGCGTAGGCGATGAAGAACTCCCGGTCCTGCTCCCGCACGAAGTCCGGATCCGTCACCCGGCTGCCGAGCGTCGTGCGGTAGGCGTCGAACGCGGCGGCGAGGCCGCCGAGGTCGGCGATGTTCTCGGTGAGCGTCAGCTTGCCGTTGACCGAGAGGCCGGGGAGCGGCTGGTACGCCGCGAACTGATCGACCAGCGGCTGCGCGAGAGCCTGGAAGCGCTGCATGTCCTCGGGAGTCCACCAGTGGCGCATCCGGTGCTCCGTGTCGTAGTCGGCGCCCAGCACGTCGATGTAGTGCGTGAGATCGTGTCCGATGAGCGCCCCGACGGAGCCGTAGGCCGCGGCGTCGGAGGACGTGTGATCGTACTTGGGAGGCTCCAGCAACGCGGCCGACATGACGTACGCGTTCTGCTGGAACACGAGAAGCGCGCCGACCCTCTGCGGAGAGATGTACCAGTACTTCAGGTCTACGGGCTGGCCGAGTCGGGCGACGGCATTGCGGTAGTCGCGGTCCGAGACGCGTCGCAGGTTGCCCAGCGGGTCGGCCGGGTCCACGGTCAGCGAGGAATCGTCCTCCCATTGATCGGGATACCCGATCCCCACGTACACCGTCTGCAGCTTCGACAACGCACTCGCCTTCGTGGCCGGCGACATCCACGTCGAGGCCTCGACCCGCTTCGTGAGCGCCGCGCGGACATTGTCGGAGATTCGCTCCACGCGCGCCTTCTGCTCGGCGGGGAAATAGCGCTCGGCGTACATCCTCCCCAGCGCGTTCCTCATGGCCGACTGCGTGGCCGCGAGCGCGCGCTCGGCACGGGAGGGCTGTGGCCCGGCCCCGGTGGCTTCACGCAGCGCCAGCGCCTGCTCGGCAAATGCGCGCGGCAGCACGTCCGCGAAATCGTGGATGGCGTGGAAGCGCAGGTAGTCCTTCCAGGCCTCCAGCGGCTGCGACGCGACCTGCGCCGCCAGCCCGGTCACGGCGGTCGGCTGCCAGACGACGAACTCTGCCTGCCTGGCCAACCCCGCCCCGTCGAAGAAGACCGTCCAGTCCATCCCGGGCGCCCGCCGCGCGAAGTCGGAACGCGTCCACACGTTATCGGCATTGCGGTCGTTCGCCGATGCCTCGCGCGTGCCGTGGCTTTGCGCGATCGCCGTTTCCAGCGCCAGCACCGCGGCGCGCGCGTTCGTCCGCGTGGCCCAGGCCAGCGAGCGTGAGCATCGTCCGGATGTATTCGCGATACCGGGCTCGAAGCGCCTCCTTCCCGGGGTCGGCGCTGAGATAGTCCTCGCGGTCCGGCAGGCCCAGCCCTCCCTGGACCAGGAAAGCGGTGTTGGTCTTCTCTCCGTGGATGCTCTGCTCCACGGAGAGGCCCAGCACGCCGGCGGACTTGTAGACGCCGAATCCCATCGGATCGACGTCGGCGCGCATGCCGCGGCCCAGCACGCGCGTGAGCTCCGCCTTGTCCGAAACCTTCTCGACGCGATCGAGCAGGGGCTGGAGCGACGCGAGGCCCCTGGCCTCGATGGCGGCCTCGTTCAGGTAGGCGGCGTGGAAGTCCGCAACCTTGCGCGCCGCTGAGCCGGCGGGCGCGGCGCTGGCGGCGTCGAGGAGCTCGGCAATGCGGCGGCGGTTCTCTTCCTCGATCTGGTCGCGGCACCCCCATCGCTCCTTGCCCGGCGGGATCGCGGTGGCCTTGAGCCAGGCGCCGTTGGCGTAGGCGAAGAAGTCGTCGCCGGGGGTGATGCTCGCGTCGACCGTGCTCTCGAGCCGCGGCGGTCTCCCGCCGCCGGCTGCCTGTCCGGTGGACGGAGGCGGGGACACGGGCCACCACGAGAGCGCCGCCGCCAGAACGGTCAGCAGCGCAGCAGCCGGAACATATCCACCGGCCCGGCTCCGAGGCGAGTCATGACGACGCGGGACGATAGCGGCCACCCCGAATTCCTGTCGCGGCGCAGGCCGACAACTTTGGATCAGTTTCGGACATGGGTTGGCTGCCCCGGCCTCATGTATGCTCTGATTTGCCGGCTTCTCGCCCATGATCACGCGCGCCCAGCCCGTCGACGTGCTCTTCGTCATCTCACGGCACTCGCTGCTGCTGGACATCGCCGGGCCGGCGGAAGCCTTTCGCCTCGCCAACCTGCACCGCGAACGTCGCGAGTTGCCACCGCGTTTTCGTCTCGCGTTCGCGGGGCCGGCGGCGACCCTGCCGACCTCGGTCGGCCTGGCGCTGGGCGAGCCTCGTTCCATTGCCGGAGCGGCTCCGCGACGCCGACCTGGGTCGTGGTGGTCGGTCAACCGGCGTCCGAGATGACCGAGGTCACGCCGGAAATCGCGGTCACCGCCCAATGGTTGAACGATCGGCTGCGCGATGCGCTCCTCGACCCGGACACGCCGCACCGCCTGCTGACGATCTGCTCGGGCACCCTGCTCGCCGCGCGGGCGGGCGTGCTCGGCAAGCGCCGCTGCACCACGCACCACGAGCTGTTACCCATGCTTCGCGCCCTGGCGCCGCAGGCGCAGGTCGTCGACAATCGCGTGTTCGTGGTGGACGGTCCCCTCGCGTCCAGCGCGGGCATCACGGCGGGGATCGACGTCGCGCTGCACCTCATCGCCGAGGAGTGTGGCGAGGCCCTGGCGGCCAGCGTCGCCGAGGACATGGTGGTCTACCTGCGGCGTTCCGCCGCGCGACACCGAGCTGTCGCCGTTTCACATGCACCGCCGCCACCTTCACCCCATCGTGCACCGCGTCCAGGACGCGATCGTCGCCGAGCCGCAGCGCGACTGGGACATGGCGTCGCTGGCCCGGGTCGGCCACGCGGCCGAGCGTCACCTGTTGCGGCTGTTCATCGACCACGCGGGCATCTCGCCCCTGCACTACCTCCGGTTGATCCGGCTCGAGCGCGCCCGCCAGTCCCTGGAATACGGCGCGACGGTCACGCGCGCCGCCGAGGAGGCGGGCTTCGGCTCCGACCTGCAGCTGCGCCGTGCCTGGAGCCGCCAGTGGGGCGGGTCGCCCCGTGATGCGGTCCGGGCGGCGGGGCCGGGCGCTCCGGAAGCGCGCGCTTCGCACACTCCACGATCTCGAGCCAGCCGTTGAAGGTTTCGTTCCGCGTCTGGGGGCGGGCCCCTAGTCGCTCGCGGCGCGCCCGGCGGCCGCGGCCATCGCATCGTGAAGGTCGGTCAACGGGCGCTGGCTGACGGTCATGACGCCGCTGTCCGGGCGATCGAGTGAGGCGATCAGCGCGAACACCAGGGCGAAGGAAAGGGCCAGGATCGGCCGCACCATGGACCGTTTCGATCCCGCGATTCCGGTCTGATAGCCCACGGCCATCATGCCGAGAGCGGTGATGCAATAGAGGACGAGCCAGATCTCGTTGGGAATCCGGGCTTGAATCCCGAGCGCCACTCGCGACGCATGGATACCCTCCACCGCGTTCAAAGAGTCGATGTACAACGCGGCCACGTCGGAGTTCATGTCTTTCCGGGCGTTGGCGACCGCCATGTTCCAAAGGCGGTCTTGCAGCCGCTGCGTCTCGGTCAGAAAGCGCTTCACGCGCTCCGGTTTGATGTCTGTCCCCTCCGCGAACTTTACGCGCGCGTCGACGTATTGCCGCAGCAAGGCGGAGGCCTCGGCGCGGTCGGCTTCCGGCAGAAAATTCGATCGCTTCCAGGCGGTGCGGATGGCGACGGCCTCCTCGCGGACCAGGGCTTTCTTGGCGTCAAAGCGCTCCGAGACGATTCCAAACGAGAAGGCCAGCATGAACGCCGCGAGCCCGAGGATCGTGCCGGCAATCGCGGAGACCGGAGATTCCTTTTCGTCCGCGGACCGGCGGTGCGCGACCTGCCCCAGCCGATACCCGAGTTCGATGGTCGCCATCACGACGACGACCGTCGCGGCGAAAATGGCCCAGATGGGTATGGAATCGATGTTCACGGCTGTCAGCCTCGCTTGTCTCTTCTGGTCGCGCTTCTGACCGCAGTAGGGCTCTTACTCATTTGACGTCCACCGTGACCTTCTCGATCCTGCCGGTGAACTTGTTTCCCCGCTGCGGATACTGCGGATACGCCGAGCTGACGTTGGTTCCTTCGTCGACGCCTACGTCGGCCGCGTCGTCGGCCGAGAAAACGTTGGCGTTGGTTTGCTCCACGCGTCCGGAACCGACCTTTTTGTCGTTGATGGAGAGCGTCGTGGTGCCGCCTTTTCCCCGGCCGTTGCCGTCGTAAGCGAAGTCGAGCTTGATCGTCGCCTTGCCGGGCGCGAGCTTTTCGCTCGAGTTGACGTTGAACTCTTTGAGGCCCACGAAGTTGTACGTGAAGGCCGGCTTGCCGTCCTTGACGTAGAGGCTCCAGCCGCCGAAGCGGCCTCCCTGCGCCAGGATCACGCCATTGGGGGCGCCGCCGGCCGGGATGTCCACATCGGCGGTGATCGTGAACGACTGGTTCTTGATGTTGATGAAGGCGTTCTCCATCATCCCGGTCATGCCTTCGTAGACCGTGAGCGACTTGCGGCCGGCCATCAGGTCAGGACGGCCCGCGATCGCGGGATCGAATCGCTCGATCGTCCGATCGTCGATCGGCAGCACCCGGTACTTTTCGGCTTCCGTCATGAAGAGCGCCTGGAGCTCCTTGAGCTTCGCGGGGTTGCTCGCCGAGAGGTCGGTGGACTCGCTGAAGTCCTCCTCGACGTTGTAGAGCTCCCAAACGTCCTCGCTGAGCTTGTGGCGCGGCTGCGCCTCCCAGGGAGCCTTGTGCACGGTGGCGGCCACCCAGCCGTCGCTGTAGATCGCGCGATTGCCGGCGATCTCGAAGTACTGCGTCTTGTGCTGGCCGGCGGCCTTGGGGTCGTCGAACGTGTACATCATGCTGACGCCTTCCATCGGCGTCTGCGCCACTCCGTCGACCGTCTTCGGTTCGGGAATGCCCGACGCTTCGAGCACGGTCGGCGCCATGTCCGTGACGTGCTGGAACTGGCTGCGAACCTCGCCCCTGGCCTTGATCCGTGCGGGCCAGTGGACGACGAGCGGGTTGCGCGTCCCGCCGAAGTTGGAGGCGACCTGTTTGGTCCACATGAAAGGCGTGTTGCCGGCCACGGCCCAGCCCGCCGCCATGTGGGGGAAGGTCTCGGGGTCGCCCCACTTGTCGATCTTCTTCAGCATGTCGGGGACCTTCTCCTCGACGCCGTTGAAGTAGGTCATCTCGTTGAACATGCCGTTCATGCCACCCTCGGCGCTCGCGCCGTTGTCGCCGACGAGATACATGATCAGCGTGTTGTCGAGGTCGCCGAGATCCTCGACGGCCTTCACGACGCGGCCGATCTCATAGTCGGTGTGGGCGGCGAACGCGGCGAACACCTCCATCTGCCGGGCGAAGAGACGCTGCTCGTCCGGCGTCAGCTTGTCCCAGTCCTTGATGTCGGTGGGCTTGGGCGCCAGCTTGGCGTTCTCGGGGACGATCCCCAGTTTCTTCTGCCGGGCGAAGACTTCCTCGCGGTACTTGTCCCAGCCGCCGTCGAATTTGCCCTTGAACTTCGCGATCCACTCCTTGGGAACGTGATGGGGGGCGTGCGTGGCGCCGGTGGCGAAGTAGACGAAGAAGGGCTTGTCCGGCGTCAGGGACTTCTCGCTCCGGATCCACTGGATCGCCTGGTTCGTCATGTCGGTCGTGAAGTGGTAGTTCGGATCCTGCGGGACTTCGACTTTGACGGTGCCGTCGTGGACGAGCGGCGCCCACTGGTTGGTCTCGCCGCCGATGAAGCCGTAGAACTTGTCGAAGCCGGAGCGCGTGGGCCAGCGATCGAACGGTCCGGACACGCTGACTTCCCAGGGCGCCGTCTCGTGGTACTTGCCGAAGGCGGCCGTGGCGTAACCGTTCTGACGAAGGATCTCGGCGAGTGGCGTCACGCTCTGCGGCCGCACACCCGTGTTGCCGGGGAACGCCGTGGCGATTTCCATGATGGCGCCGGCGTTGTTCGTGTGATGGTTGCGGCCGGTCAGGATGGCCACGCGCGTGGGGGAGCAGAGGGCCGTCGTGTGGAACCGGTTGTAGCGGAGCCCCTCATTGGCCAGCCGATCGAGCGTGGGCATGGGGATGGCGCCGCCGAACGCATCCGGATGGCCGAAGCCGATGTCGTCGATGAGGAAGATGATGACGTTAGGCGCTCCCTGGGGTGGCTTGACCTCGAACCGCGGCGGCGCCGTGGCGTTACGCGCGTCGAGCTCCCTGGACCGCGGATAGTCGGGCTCCGCAATCGGGAGGACGGTGCGATCGATTCCTCCGCCCGGTGCCGCGGCGGCCGGCGTGGATTCGGCCGCTTTGGGCTGCGGCTTGCCGCAACCCGCAGCCACGAGGGCCGAGAGGATGAGCGCCGTGCAGAGAGCACCGAGGCTGGCTTTGGTTCTCATGAGTCCTTCCATTGTTGCCTGCGTCTTTCGAATCTCGATCACCCGATCCGCGTCCGTGCCGATCCTCACTCGACGAGACTGGAGGTTCCGTCCTGGAGCGTCGGCCGTGGAGTTAGACCAAAGAGTTAGCCGTTCGGGGCGGATTCTATGCTGGACCACTGAAGCGTGACTTCGTTGCGGAACATCCGGCGCTGAGCGGCGTACTGATTCTTGGGACCGGCCTGCGGCCGGCGACAACAAAGAGGAGGCGTGCATGGTTCGCCGCGTGCTCATCTTGATTCTTGGATTCGGGCTATCCCTTTCGGCGGCCGGCATCCGAAATCGAACGGACGATCCGCGCGGAGCTCTCCGGAGCGGACGCCGCGAACTTCGCGATCGAGAACCTGGCCGGCCGGATGCGGGTGACGTCGACGGCGAGCTCCGTCGATCGTGTGACGGTCGTGGCGAGAGTCGTGGCGGAAAGCGCCGAGCTCGCGGACGCGGTGAGCGTCGAGCGGGTGGCGGGGGGCGGGTCGGCCACGCTGCGCGTCCGGTATCCCTACGACAAGGTGAAGACCTTTCGCTACGTCAATCCGGACCATGACCGGGAGTGGCCCTTCGACAGAATGAACTCCTCCGAAGCCTACGACTACGACGGGCGGAGCGTGCTTGTGAACGAAGGACGGGGGACTCGGCTCTGGGTCGACCTGGAGGTGCAGGTCCCGGCGGGTCGCCGCCAGGCATCCTTCCGCAACCTCGTCGGGCGGATCGAGGCCGAGGGGCTCGAAGGGACGCTGCGATTCGACGTGGGCAGCGCGGACCTGCGGCTTCGGAAGCTCGACGGCGAAATCACGCTGGAGGGCGACTCCGGAGACATCCGCGCCACCGACATCCGGGGAAGCTGGGTGTCCGATTTCGCGAGCGGCGACTGCCAGCTGGACGACTTCGAGGGCCAGCAGTTCCGCTTCCATACCGCCTCCGGAGACCTGGTCGCGAGGGGCGTTCGGGCGCAAAGCGTCTCGACGGAGACGCGCCTCGGGCGATGTCCTGGTGTCGTCGGCCGACATCGAGGACTTTCAGGCCGAGGCCGCCTCGGGCGACATTTCGGTGGACGTCGCCGGGGCGCGGCTCGCATCGTTCCAAGTGAGGACTGCGAGCGGGGACGTCGCCCTTGGCCTGCCCGCGGCCGCCGCGTTCGACGCCGAGGCGGACCAGTCAAGCGGCGACATGGTCGTGGGCTTCGCGGAGGGGACGGCCGTGCACGACGACGAGGCGCTGATCGGCTTCCGTCACGGAACCGGGGGCGCCCGGATCCGGGTCAGGACTTCGAGCGGGGACTTTTCGATCTCTCCGCGCTGAGGGGCTCAGCCCTTCACGCAGACCACCTGCTTCAGGCGCGCCACGACCTCGACCAGGTCCGACGAGTTCTCGATCACTTCGCCGATGGGTTTGTAGGCGCCGGGGATCTCGTCGAGGACGCCGGTGTCCTTACGGCACTCGACGCCCTCGGTCTGCCGGGCAAGATCCTCGCGGGTGAAGCGGCGGCGGGCCTCGCCGCGTGACATCCTGCGGCCCGCGCCGTGCGGAGCGCTCTCGAAAGAGTCGGGATTGCCGAGCCCTCGCACGATGAAGGACCCGGTGCCCATCGAACCCGGAATGATGCCGAGCTCGCCGCGGCCGGCCCGGATCGCGCCCTTGCGGGTCACGATGACGTCCTCGCCGAAGTGGCGCTCCCAGGCGACGTAGTTGTGATGGGCATTCACGGCCGGCTCGGTCTGGAAGTCGCCGACCTCATGGCGGAGGTCCTTGAGGACTTCCTCGACCATGATGTCCCGGTTGGTGCGCGCAAAATCCTGGCACCACCGGAGGTCCCGCACGTAGTCGTCGAACTCGCGGGTCCCCGTCGCGAAGTACGCGAGATCCGGATCGGGGAGGGAGACGGCGAGCTTCTTCATCACGCCCTTGGCCTTCGAGATGTGCCGCTCGGCCGTGATCTTGCCGATGTTGCGGGACCCGGAGTGCAGAAGGACCCAGACGCGGGCGTCGTCCTGGTCGACGCAGATCTCGATGAAGTGGTTGCCGCCGCCGAGCGTGCCGCACTGATGCGCCGCCTTCCTTCGCTCGGTGTCGTTGGCGACGGCCGGCAGGTCCGCCTCCACGGCCGCCGCGAGCAGCGCCGCGCCCTTCGGGTGAGGCTCCTTGCGCTGGTGGAAGCCCACGGGGATTCGGCGCTCGATCGAGGCGCGAAGGCGTGGGAGCTTCCCCTCGAGGGCGGAGACCGACAGCGACGTCTTCACGGCCGCCATGCCGCAGCCGATATCGACGCCGACGGCGGCGGGGCAGACAGCGCCCTTCGTCGCGATGACGCTTCCCACGGTGGCGCCGAGGCCCCAGTGCGTGTCCGCCATGGCCGCGACGTGCTTGAAGACGAACGGGAGCGCCCCGGTGCGCTTGAGCTGCTCGGCGGCTACGTCTTCCACGTCGTCCGTCCAGACCTTCACGGGGACGCGAGAGTTGAGGACCTTGCGAACTGGCATGCGTTTCTAGCCCGGTCCCGAAGGAAGCTTGAGCGAAAACCGCATCATCCGGTCGAGCCAGCGGTCGGGGAGTGCTCGCTTCAGGGGGATGAGGGTCCGGGCGAGCCAGGTGACTTTGTACCGGGCACGGGGACGCGGCGATTCGATCGCATCGACGACGACGCGCGCGACGGGCTCGGGAGGCAGGTGCCCGCGGCGGAAGTCGCCGTCCATCGCCTTCTCGGCGTTGGCGTAGAAGCCGCGATAAGGGCCCGGACGCGAGATCAGCGGGCCGACGATGGAGCGCGCCCTGTCGGCGAACTTCGTGTCGATGGGACCGGGCTCGATTGCGACGACGCGGATGCCGAAGGGCGCGGTCTCGACTCTCAAGGCGTCGGCCACCGCTTCGACGGCGTGCTTGGAAGCGCAATAGGGCGAGGCGAACGGAACGCTCAACCGTCCGCCCAGAGAGGACATCAGTACGATCGTCCCCGCGCCGGCCTCGCGCATGGACGGGAGGACCGCGCGGGTCACGTCCAGCATGCCGAAGAAATTGACGTCGAAGACGGCGCGCCATTCCTCGGCGGCGACTTCCTCGACGGCGCCGTATTGCGCGTAGCCCGCGTTGTTGACGAGGGCGTCGATGCGCCCCGCCCGCGAGAGCGTCTCGCCCACGGCCGCTCGAATCGCGGCCGGATCGGTGACGTCGAGGGAGAGCGTGCTGAGATTCGGGGCACCCTCCAACTCCGCGAGGTCGTTGCGGTTACGCGCGGTGGCGAAGACGCGATGGCCGCGGCGGGCGGCTTCGAGCGCCGTCGCGCGCCCGATCCCGGACGAGCAGCCCGTCACCAGGATCACTCGCGCGGCGGCCACGCCCGGATGTTACCCTTGCGCGGGATGGCCGCAAACGGCTCCGAGAACGAGGGTTGCCCGCACGGTCCGGTCCGTTCGAAGAGTGGCGAGCGGCGTAAACCCGCGGGCCTCGAAATCGTCTATACCTCGTGCCTGCCCTCGCGATGATTCCCCACGAAACCGAAGCGCCGCCGGACGAAGGCCGGCTCATCCGGGAGATCCGGGCCGGGCGCACCGAGCTGTTCGAATACTTCGTGCGCCAGTATCAGAAGAAGATCACGCGGCTCGCGTATCGATTCCTGCGTGACGTCGGGGAAGCCGACTGCGCGGCCCAGGAGAGCTTCCTGCGGGCCTACCAGAGCCTCGACAGCTTCCGGGAGGGCTCGACTTTCGAAACCTGGCTGACGCGGATCTGCATCAACTGGTGCAAGGATCGGCTGAAGCGGCGTCGGCTCGTGCTGTATTTCCACCAGGGACCTCGCCGCGAGAACGAGGAGAACGAGGAACCCCAGGAGCTCGCGGTCAACCCGGATCCCTCGCCGGAGCGCCGGGCGGCCGGACGCGAGATCCGCGATCGGCTGCGGCACGCGATGGGCGCGCTGTCCCCACGGCAACGGTCGATCTTCGTGATGAAGCACTTCGAGGAAATGTCGATCCCGGAAATCGCCGAGGTCACCGGTCTCGACTCCGGCACCATCAAGTCGCATCTTTTCCGCGCCGCTCAGAAAATGCGCGAGCGGCTGTCGGACTTTCGCGAGTAGGTCGAAGGAGATCCATGGACCGCACCGTTTCCGACCACCTCAGCGACGCCGAGCTGCTGGCCCTGGCCGCTCCGGCTTCGGGCGAGCCCGAGCCGCTGCCGCGCCACCTCCTGGGATGCGAGGCCTGCAGCCGCGCGCTGCAGGAGTGGCGGAGCGCGATGCGGCAGGTGGCTCGCGAGGACGTCGAAGAGCTCGAGAAACGGTCTTCGGAGGATTGGCGCGTGGCCGAGGACGCGACGATGGCGGCCATCCGGCGCGCCGGCCCTCGCCGAACCGCGCCGGCGTTCCGCTGGGCCATGGGCATCGCCGCGGCTCTGCTCCTCGTGGCCCTCGCGATGCCGTTTCGGCGCGGGACACCTGCGGCGAAGCCGGCGGCGGCCGAGTCGGACATGGCTTTCGCCTCGGCCGCCGATCGCGCCGACGACGCTCTTCTGCGCGACGCGGAGTACCTGGCCGAGGGAGGCGACGACCACGCGGATTTCGTTCTCGAGGACAGCCTGTGAAGCCTCTTCGCCATCTCCTGACCGCCGCGGCGGTCCTGCTGCTCCAGGCCCCGGGGCTGTTCGCCCAGGGGCCCGCGGAGGGGAAGTGGTGGAAGCGTCCGAGGATCGCGCGCCAGCTCAACCTGTCGACGGATCAGGTCGCGGAGCTCGAGAAGATCTTCGCCCGTACCAAGCCGAAGCTGATCGACCTGCGGGCGGACTTCGAGAAGAAAGAGTTCGATTACGACCAGGCGATGCTGGGTGACGACGTCGACCGCAAGGAGCTGGAGGCCAAGATCGAGGCTCGCGAGCAGGCCCGGGCGGCTCTCCAGAAGGAGCTCGCCCTGATGGAGCTCGACATGAAGAAGGTCCTCAGTCCCGAGCAGCGCGAGAAGCTCGTCGAGATGCGGGAGAAGGCCCGGGCGCTCGTTCAGGAGAGGCGCCGGCACATGCGCGACTCGGCCCTGGATGGGGCCGAGACCGATGCTCCGCCCTCGGATCGTCAGAAGACGGTCGTGACGCCGAAGCGCAACCGCTGACCCGGTCCCGGAGCATCAGGTCGAGCCGGAGGCCTCACAAGTCGTCCCGGTACCGCTCTTCCTTCCAGGGATCGCCGCGCATGTGGTACCCGTTGACCTCCCAGAAGCCGGCCTGATCCTCGGCGGTCAGCTCGAGGCCACTGGCCCACTTCGCGCCCTTCCAGAAGTAGAGATGCGGAATCACGACCCGCATCGGCGAGCCGTGCTCGACCGTGAGGGGCGCGCCCCCGTGGTGCGTCGCGAAGAGGTTCTCGTCCCGGTCGAAATCGGCGAGCGGCACATTGGTCGTCCATCCGCCGAAGGCATGCTCGATCACGAAGCGGGCCTTCGGCGTCGGCCGAACGACCTTGAGGACCTCGCGCACGGGCACGCCTTCCCACTCGTTGTCGAGGCGCGTCCAGTGGGTCACGCAGTGCACGTCGTTTTTCCGGGAGGCGCGGGGGAGTCTCTGAAACTGTTCCCAAGTCCAGGAGGTCGGGTTCTCGACCTCGCCCCAGACCGAGAACTTCCAGGTCTGCAGGTCCACTTTGGGAATCGAGCCGGCCTGGAGGACCGGCCACTGCTGAGTGACGAACTGTCCGGGCGGAACGCGAACCGGGTCCGGGTTCGGAAAGCGGATCTTCGGGTTCTTCCGGATGATCATGGACTTAGTATCCCCTCCGTGGATGCCTCGGCGAGAAAGAGCATTCTCGAGTACGTCAAGCCTCTGGCGGTGGGCCTCGACGGCGTGACCAATTACGGCGACGTCGAGCGGGTGGTTTCGGCGTCGGACGCCATCGCCGGCGGCCGCGAGGGCCTCGATGGAGACCTGCTGTTCCTCCTGGCCGTCTTTTCCGGTCAGGAGAAGTGGGTCTCCCGCATGGGGCACCGAAGCCGCACCGAGATCTTCCTGGGCTCGCTCGGGGTGCCGCCGAAGACGGTGCGCCGTCTCTTCCAGGCCCTGTCGCGGTTCGAAACTTCCCCGGCCTCGGATGAGGAGGAGGTCGTCCACGACGCTCTGAAGCTCGAAGCCATGGGCGCCTACGGGGTCGCTCGCGGGCTGGCGGACGCCTATCGCGAGCGTCTCGAGATCCTGGAGATGGCGGACGCCATCGACGAAGCCGCGTCTGTGAAGCTGCGGACGGAGGCCGGGGAGCGCCTCTCGGCGCCCCGCCGCGCCCTGATGCGCGACTTCTCGTCCCGCCTGCGCGCCGAGCACGCCGAGTTCGGGCGGGGGCACTGAAACGCGCGGCCGCCGCTCCCGAAGAGCGGCGGCCCGCAGGTTCTGAACGCGGGCTGGCGCCGGCCTAGGGCCCGTACAACGACAGGCTGAACGTTCCCGAGAGGAACACGCCCATCTGCTGGCGGTTGACCGGGTTGGTCGGGCAGTAGTTCTGGTTTCCGCACCCGGTGACGACGCCTCGATTGGCGAGCTCCTCGATGAACCGGCAGAACGGACTCGATGCGGGCACGTCGTTGAAGATGGGCGTGACGCAGGCCGGCGGGTCGATCGCCGGATCCAGGGTCTTCAGGACGAACACCGCCATCTGTTCGCGCGTGACCGGATTCGTCGGGCAGTAGTTCCCGCCCCCGCAGCCGGCGACGACACCCCGCCGCGCGAGCTCCTCGATGAAGCGGCAGAAGGGGTTCGACGCGGGCACGTCGCTGAACATCGGGGTGCTGCCGCAGGGCGGCGGGAGGTAGAACAGGCCCTCTCTGGCCTTGAGGACGAACGGCGCCATCTGCTGGCGGATCGTGGTCGAGGTCGGGCAGTACTGGCCTCCACCACACCCGGCGGTGACTCCGTGGTGGACGATCGTTTCGATGTAGCGGTAGAAGGGATTCGAGGCCGGGACATCCGGGAAGGTCGGCGCGACGTGGATGTCCCAGATCTTGTCGGCGAGGGTGCCTTCCCGTATGTAGACATCCTCATGAGCCCCAGGCGTCTTGACGCCGTTGACAGCGAGGGTCGAGCAGTCGCCGCTCGACACGCAGCTCGTCTCCAGGCCGGGCGCCATGGTGCCGTAGCTGGCGGCGGCGTCCGGCATCGAGGCCGACAGGGTCCCCGAGGCATAGACGGGCACGAACGTGCTCGAGACGGGTGTGGGCGCGGGGAAGAAGCTCGTCCAGGCCGTGCCCGCGGTCGTCGTGTCGCCGACTTCGACGACGTAAGTGGGATCGCCGTCGAACTCGAGTTGCGTCGGGACGATCGGGATCTCGACGCCCCGGAAGTTGAAGACGAGGTGGGAATCGGGGAATCCGATCTCGGCCATCGTGACCGGCTCCTCAATGTCGCAGTCCGTGGACGACAGGTAGCTCGGCGAGCCCTCGGGTTGGGAGTTCGCCCCCGGAAAGAGGACGTACTGCGCGTCGAGCCCGTCGGCCACCTGAGCTTCGATGTAGACCTCGGCCCCGGACGGGATCTGGATATTCACGGGAAGGATGAAGATCTGCTTCGTCAGGTCGGGAAGGGTCGTCGACACGGATCCGATCTGGTACCGGAAGCCATCCGGGAAGGGCTGATCGAGCGACACGCCAACGTTGAAGGTGATGGGCTGGCCGGTCCCCCCGGGCGTGACCGAGCTCTCGACGCCGAACTGGATCTCGCAGATCTGAACGGGACCGAGGACGCCGAACTCCTCCTTTGGCCGGAAGACCCGCCACCAGCTGTTCTGGCGGTGGTACTGGGGGCTCGGAGGCTGCTGCGAGCAGCTGATGCCCAGAAAGTCCTCGATCGTCTGACTGTCGCCCTGTGTGAAGAGGATGGCACTGGGAGGACATGCTCCCTCCGGAGCCTGGGGCGGCGAAGCGGGGAGAACGGGGCTCGCGGCGGACCGTGGCGAAAGACCCTGCGCGGCCGCGGGGAGCGTGGTGACGATGAGGAGCGAGACGAGCGCGAATGCGACTCTTCGCGAAAGCGACATGTCGGCCTCCGGTTTGCGGCGGATTCTACGCCGGCCGGGAGCGCATTTTGGGGGGTGAACTAGGGCCCGTAGAGGGTGAGGCCGAATGTCTTCGTCAGAAACACCGCCATCTGGGCGCGGTTGTTGAAGCTGGCGGGGCAGAAGTTGCCCCCGCTGCATCCCGCCGCGATGCCCCGGGCGGTGAGGTCCTCGATCCACGGGGCGAAGGGGTTGGTGACGGGAACATCCTGGTAGATCCCGACGGCGGCGGGTGGCACGTAGCTCGACCCCAGGAGCGTCTTGAGCAGGAAGACCGGCATCTGCTGGCGTTTGACGGCCGCCGACGGGCAGTACTGGAGCGGGCTGGTTCTGCATCCGGCGGCGATGCCCCGCCGATAGAGCTCCTCGATCCAGGGGGCGAACGGGTCGGCCAGCAGAACGTCGCCGAAGATGCCCGTGGCCGGCGGCGGAACATACGCCGCGCCCTCCTTCGCCTTGAGAAGGAACGCCGCCATCTGCTTGCGCTGCACGGAGGCCTGCGGACAGTAGCCGCCGCAGGTCCCGCCTCCGGTCACTCCGGTGTGGAAGAGAGTTTCGATGTACCGATAGAAAGGATTGGTGGCCGGGACGTCCGCGAAGCTCGCGCCCACGTGGATCGTCCAGGTCTGATAGTAGGGGTCGGGCAGGGCCTCGGTCAGGGCGATCGGCGCGGTGATCTCGTCGAACGTCGCGTCCCAGTGCGTGGCCGGACGCGTGCCGGTGACGCGGACGCGGTAGCAATCGCCGGTCGCGTCATAGCAATTGCTGGTCGAGAGCGGGTCGACGGTGCCGTACGCGGCGCCGGTGTCCACGAACTGGTAGGTCGGGCCGGCGGGGCCGCCGAAGTTGCTGGCGTAGGTCACGAGCGTGAAAGGCGTGGCGCCGGCGTTCGACCAGGACGTCTCGACGTCCACGACTTCCCCGGGCTCGAGCACGCCGTTGACGTTCGAGGCCGTCCCGGCGGCGTGCTCGTCGACCCGAAGCGGGGAGGCCGCGAACGAGGCGGCGCAGGAACACGTCGTGAGATGCAGCGTCCACTCGGAAAGCGTGCCGGTCGAGCCCGCCGCGTCGTCGCGGATCCGCAGGCTCCATGCGCCGGAAGGGCTCTCGCCGAGCACCGCGGACAGGCCTTCCTCCGGGACCAGCGTCGACTCGGAGAGGCCGTTGGCGTAGGCGCAGTCGGTGACGAGGCCGTCGTTCGAAGCGTACGGGATCTGGCCTCCGGGATTCGACGGGTCGTCCCAGAGCGTTCCATCGAAGACGTCGTCGAAGGCGCCCCCGTTGTCGGTCGTGAGCGTGACGACCGTGCCGGATGGCGAGGTCAGAGTGACGTCGAGATCGGCCGAATTCGAATGGGCGACGGAGGCTTCGAGGGAAAGCCGGCAGACGCGGGAACCGATGCCCGCGGGGACGTCGATCGTCGACGTCGCCGTCGCGTTGTCGAGGATCGGGACGACCGCCGCGCTCGAAAGACTGAGGTGCCCGAGGACGCTGGGCGCGTTCGGCAGAGTGGCGAGGGAAAGCGACCATCCGCCGAGAGTCCCTCCCTGGCCGGCGGCGACGTCGCCGACGCGGAGCGTCCAGATCCCGTTCGGGTCTTCGCCGACGAACGCGCCGAGGGCCTCTTCCGGCGCGAGCGGCGTGGCGGTTACGCCGGTCTGGTAGGTGTGGTCGGTGACGAGTCCGTCGTTCGCGCCGTAGGGAACCTGGCCGGCGGGATTGGACTGGTCATCCCAGACGGTCCCGTCGAAGACGTCGGCGTTCGGGCCGCCGTTGCCGCTCGTCAGCGTCACGACCGTGCCGGAAGGCGAGGTGAGGGTGACGGAGAGGTCCGAGCTGCGGGAGTGCGTCAGTTCCGTGATCACGCCGACGTCCCAGAGGTGCGTGCCCGCGCCGGCGACGACGATGGAGGTCGAAACGACGGCGAGGTCCACGGTCGGCAGCGAAGTCGGGTTCGAAAGCACGACCGTGACGGGAGCTCCGCATTCCGGAGGTCCGGCCGGCAGGACGCCGATCGGCTGCGCCGTCGCAACGACGGGCGCGAGCACGGCGGTGGCCAGTGCGGTCAGGGCCGCGCCGAGGCGCAGGCGTGCCGCCTTCACAGAGGTTCTTCCATGGCGTTTGAGGTTTGGGGACGCACGCCATTTTACGCCGGATCTCCCGCTAAGTCAGCGACTTTCCTCCGTCGACGCGCAGGATCTGGCCGGTGACGAAGGCCGGACCTGTACAGAGGAACAGCACCGTTTGCGCCACGTCGGACGGATCGCCGTTCCTCCGGAGCGGCGCTTTGCGCGCCCAGCGCTCTTCCTGCTCCGGACTTGTGCCCTCGGGCACCAGCACGGTCCCGGGAGCGACGCCATTGACCGAGACCTCCGGCGCGAGCTCCACCGCGAGGGCGCGCACGAGCCCCTCCTCCGCGGCCTTGGAGACACAGTGCGCCAGGTAGTGGCGCACCGGCTGAACGGCCAGAAGGTCGGTCACGAGAACGATGCGGCCCTTCCGCTCGCGCAGCACGGGCGCGGCTTCCCGCGCGAGCAGCATCGCGGCGCGGGCGTTGACGTTCATCGCGTCGTCCCAGAGCGCGGCGTCGGTGTCGGCGAAGGCGGCGCGGTGAAAGTTCGCCGCGGAGTGGACCAGCACATCGAGACCGCCGAGGCTCGCGATCGCCTCGCGTACGAGGCCGGCGCAGGCGGCGGGGTCGGAGAGGTCCGCGCGATGGGTCGACGCGCGCCGACCGAGAGCGCGGAGCGCCGACGCCGTTTCACCGGCCGGGCCCGCCGACGCGTTGTAATGCACGGCGACGTCGGCGCCGGCCCCCCCGAGGGCCAGCGCGATGGCGCGTCCGACGCGAACTCCGGCGCCGGTCACGAGCGCAGCGCGTCCTTCGAGGAGCCCGGCGGTCATGGAGCCGAGCTCGATCCCGGGGCTCCCGCGGTGCGTGCGAAGCGGGCCGGGTCCGCCATGAGACGGCCGTTCGCGAGGAAGGCCTGCCATTCGGCGAGAAGCGCCCAGAGATGGGTTCCGACGGCGACGAGGGAGGCCGCGAGATGGACCGCCGAGGGCAACGCGCGGGTGTGCGCCGCCCCTCCGAGGACGAAGACCGCGATGGCCGAAAGGATGGCGAAGGTCGCGGGCGGCGAGGTCTTCTGCTTGAACCCGCGCAATGCCCCGAGGACCTTGCGCCGCTCGGCCTCCGGAAACGCGGCGACTTCGTCCTTGATGAGGCGGCCGGTGCCGATGAAGAAGAAGATCACCATCGACTGCGAAAAGAGGGAGAGAAGCACGGTCGGGATCGCGTAGGCGACGTGCCGCGTCACGAGCAGCCGCGCCTCCGGATGGGCCGCCGCGAGGTGGGCGGTCAGGGCGAAGCCCTGCACGGAGGTCAGCAGGAAGCCGGCGAGAGCGAGGAGCGTCCCCGCCAGGAGCGCGATCGCCATCCGCGCCAGAGCCTATAACGCGGCCGGAAGCGGCCGCGGCGCGAGCGGGAGTTCCTTGACCGGCTCCGAGGGGCGCGACAGAATCGACCGCGGAGGGCGCACCATGGGCACCGAGCCACGCACGCTGTGCGACATCTTCTCCATTGCGGCGTCGAGCGGGAAGCCCAATCTCCTGATCTCGAAGGTCGGCGGCGTCTGGAAGTCGATCTCGGCAGCCGACTTCGGATTCACCGTCCGGGCCCTGTCCCTGGGCCTCAATGGCCTGGGCGTGCAGCCGGGAGACCGCGTCGCGATCCTCTCGGAGAATCGTCCGGAATGGGCGATGGCAGACTACGCCATTCTCTGCGCGGGCGCCTGGTCGGTGCCGATCTATCCCACGCTCCCGGCCGCCCAGATCGCCCCGCTCCTCAACGACTGCGGCGCGAAGGCGATCTTCGTTTCGAGCCTCGAGCAGCTCGGGAAGATTCTCACCATCAAGGCCCAGGTTCCCACGCTCGACCACGTCATCCTGATCGAGGGGAATCCGCCCGGAGAGCCGGGGTACGCGACCTTCCACGCCGTCGTGGACCGGGGCCGGCCGACCCTGGAGATGAGCCCGGACGTCTTCGCGCAGCGCGCCGCGCGCGTCCAGCCCTCGGACGTGGCCACGATCATCTACACCTCGGGGACGACGGGGGAGCCGAAGGGCGCGATGCTGACCCATTCGAACCTCATCTCGAACGTCGTCACGGGTTGCGAGGTCATCCCGTTCACGGCGGAGCTGGTCGCGCTCTCGTTCCTCCCGCTCTCGCACGTCTTCGAGCGGATGCTCGACTATGCGTATCTCTACAAGACGGCCTCGATCGCTTACGCCGAGTCGATCGACAAGCTCGCCGCGAACTTCATCGAGGTCAACCCCTATTGCTTCGGGGCGGTGCCGCGCGTTTACGAGAAGGTCCACGCCAAGATCATGGCCAAGGCCGACGCCGGCAGCCCGATCAAGAAGAAGATCTTCGCGTGGGCCGTGGCCGTGGGGCGGGAGAGGGTTCCGTACATCACGGAGGGCAAGCCGCTGCCCCCGGCGCTCGCGCGGAAGGCGAAGATCGCCGACGCCCTCGTGTTCAAGAAGATCCGGCACGCCCTCGGGTCGAACTTCATGTTCGCCGTCTCCGGCGGCGCGCCGCTCTCGAAGGACCTGGCCGAGTTCTTCGTGGGCGCCGGCGTTCCGATCTACGAGGGTTATGGCCTGACGGAGACCTCGCCGGTCATCACGGTCAACGGGCCGGGACGCTGGCGTCTCGGCACCGTGGGCAAGCAACTGCGGGGCGTCGAGGTCAAAATCGCGCCGGACGGCGAAATCCTGACGCGCGGTCCGCACATCATGAAGGGGTACTTCAACAAGCCCGAGGCGACTGCCGAGGCGATCGATGCCGAGGGCTGGTTCCACACCGGCGACATCGGCACCCTCGTCGACGGCTTCCTCGCGATCACCGACCGGAAGAAGGACCTGATCGTGCTCGCCGGCGGCAAGAAGGCCGCGCCGCAGCCCATCGAGAACGAGCTCAAGAAGTCCCCGTTCGTCGCGCTGCCCATCGTCATCGGCGACCGGCAGAAGTTCCTGGCCGCGCTCATCGTCCCCAACTTCGACAAGCTCAAGGAGTGGGCCGCGGAGAATGCGCCCGACGTCCGCTGGGAGGCGATCGACGCCCATCCGCGGATCCGCGAGCTCTTCCAGAAAGAGATCAACCGTTACAACGACGACCGGCCGCACCACGAACAGATCCGGGCCTTCGCGCTGCTGCCGTCGGACCTGACGATCGAGGACGGGTCGATCACGCCGACGCTCAAGGTGAAGCGGCGCATTCTCGAGAACCGCTATCACTCGCTGATCGAAGGCATGTACGAGGCGGCCGGAAAAACGCATGTCGCGTGAGGCCGTCGTCGTCGACGGCCTCCGGACTCCCTACTCCCGCGCCGGCACCGAGCTCAAGGACGTCTCCGCCGACGAGCTCGGCCGGATCGTTGCGGTGGAGCTCCTCGCCCGGACGGACTTCGACCCCGAGGGCCTCGATGAGGTGATCTTCGGCAACATCGCGCAGCCGCCCGACGCCGTGAATGTGGCCCGTGTGGCGGCCCTGCGGGCCGGCATTCCCCACCGGGTTCCCGCCTTCACGGTCAACCGGCTGTGCGGTTCCGGGCTCCAATCGATCGTCGACGCCCAATACCGGATCGCCGCGGGCCAGGCCGAGGCGATCCTCGCCGGCGGCGTGGAATCGATGTCGAACATCCCCCTGCTCTACTCGCACGAGAGCCAGGAGGTCTTCACGGAGGTCTTCTCGGCGCGCGACGTGAGCGCGCGCGTCGGGGCGGCCGCGAAGTTCCGTCCACGGCACTTCAAGCCGGAGATCGGCCTGCTCAAGGGCCTGACGGACCCCGTCTGCGGTCTGAACATGGGCGAGACCGCCGAGGTCCTGGCCAAGGAGCACGGGATCACGCGCGAGGAGCAGGACGCGTTCGCCCTCCGCTCGCACCAGCGCGTCACGATGGCCCGGACGAAGTTCGCCGAGGAGATCGTGCCGGTGCCGATTCCCCCGAAGTTTCAGGGCATGGCCACGCAAGACAACGGCGTGCGCGAGAACCAGACGCTCGAGGCGCTGGGCAAGCTTCGGCCCTATTTCGACCGGAAGTTCGGCACGGTGACCGCCGGCAACTCCTCGCAGATCACCGACGGCGGCGCCGCGACGCTGATCATGAGCGCGTCGGCGGCCAGGGCCCGCGGCTACCAGCCGCTGGGACGCATCCGCGGGTTCGCGTTCTGCGCTCTCGAGCCGGAGCGCATGGGTCTCGGGCCCGCCGTGGCGACGCCCCTGGCCCTGAAGCGCGCGGGTCTCGAGTGGAAGGACATCGGCCTCGTCGAGATCAACGAGGCTTTCGCGGCGCAGGTCCTGGCGTGCGCGCGCGTCTTCCCCTCGGCGGCCTGGCACGCGAAGTACCACACCGACGGGCCCATCGGCGAGATCGACTGGGAGAAGACCAACGTCAACGGCGGCGCCATCGCGCTCGGGCATCCCGTGGGCTCCTCGGCCAACCGGCTCGTGACGACGCTTCTGAAAGAGATGAAGCGCCGCGGCACCCAGTTCGGCCTGGCGACGATGTGCATCGGTGGCGGCCAGGGCGGGGCGGTCGTATTGGAGCAAATGTGAGCGCGTTCGACCTCAAGGTCGAGGATGACGGCCTCGCGACTCTGACCTTCGATCTGCCGGGCGAGAAGGTCAACAAGTTCTCGACCGCGGTCCTCGAGGAGCTCGCCGACATCCTCGTGCGCCTGACCCGCGAGGCTCGCATCCGGGGCCTCCTCATCCGCAGCGGCAAACCCGACATCTTCATCGCGGGCGCGGACGTGAAGGAGTTCACGCAGGTGCGCCCCGAGGACGTGCGCCCCGGCGTCGAGCGCGTGCAGTCGCTGTTCGAGCAGCTTGCCCATCTTCCGTACCCGACGGCCGCCGCGATCAACGGCGCCTGTCTCGGAGGAGGGACGGAGCTCGCCCTGGCCTGCGACTATCGTCTGATGTCCGACTCGAAGAAGGCGCAGATCGGGCTGCCCGAAGTGCGCCTCGGCATCTTTCCAGCCTGGGGCGGATGCACCCGGCTGCCGAAGGTCGTCGGCCTCGTTGCCGCCCTCGATCTGATCCTGACCGGCAAGACGCTCGACGCCCGCCGCGCCCGAAAAATCGGCCTCGCCGACGAGGCGGTGCCCGCGGCGATCTTCGACGACTGGGCAAGGCGCTTCGCCCGCGAGAAACTGGGGGCGCCCAAGCCCCCGACGCGGCGCGGTGCGAAGGAGCTCGCGACCCGAGCGCTGGAGGCCACGCCGTTCGGGCGTCGGATGATCTTCGCCAAGGCCCGGGAAGGCGTAATGAAACAGACCGGAGGCCACTACCCGGCGCCGCTCGAAGCGCTCGAGGTCGTGGAGGAGGGATGGGGGAAGCCCGTCCCGGTCGGCCTCGCGTCCGAGGCCCGGCACATCGGGCTCGTCTTCGGGGGAGAAGTCCAGAAGAACCTGTTGCGGATCTTTTTCCTGACGGAAGAGGTCAAGAAGGAAACGGGCGTCACGGATCCTTCGGTCCGACCGCGCGACGTGACGCGCGTGGGCGTCCTGGGCGCCGGCGTCATGGGCGGGGGAATCGCTCAGCTCGGCGCGGACAAGGGGTTGCCGTCCCGCATGAAAGACGTTGATCCGAAAGCGCTGGCCCATGGCTTCCAGGCCGCGGCATCCGTCTGGCGCGAGGCGCTGGCGAAGCGCCGCCTGACCGAGCGGGAGATGGCGCGCAAGATGGACCTGCTTTCGGGAACCCTGGACTACACGGGGTTCTCTCGCTGCGAGGTCACGATCGAGGCCGTCGTCGAAAAGCTCACGGTCAAGCGCGCGGTTCTCGAGCAGTGGGAAGCCGTGGTCCCGCCCACGGCGATCTTCGCGTCGAACACGTCGACGCTGCCGATCACGGAGATCGCGGTCGGCGCGCGGGAGCCCGGCCGCGTCGTCGGAATGCACTTTTTCAATCCGGTCCACCGGATGCCGCTCGTCGAGGTCATCCGCGGCGACCGCACGAGCGACGAGACCGTGGCCACGGTGTTTGCCCTCGCGAAGACGCTCGGAAAGACTCCCGTCGTCGTCAAGGACGCCCCGGGCTTTCTCGTCAACCGGATCCTCGCCCCGTACCTGTCGGAGGCCGTGCGTCTCGTGGCCGAAGGCTGCCGCATCGAAGACGTCGACGCCACGATGACCGGCTTCGGAATGCCCGTCGGTCCGCTTGCCCTGCTGGACGACGTCGGCCTCGACGTCGCGACCAAGGCCGGCGAAGTGCTCCAGGCCGCATTTCCGGATCGGCTCCGGATGGGAGGGGAGGACGCGCTCGTCGCGGCCGGCCGTCTCGGCCGCAAGAACGGCAAGGGCTTCTACGAGTACGAGGGCGGCAAGCGCGGGAAGCCTTCCGCCGAGGCCTATGCCGCCCTGCGGGTGTCTCCGCCGGACCGCTCTCCGTGGCCGCCCGAAGTCATCGAGTCGCGCCTCGTGCTTCCGATGATCAACGAAGCCGCGTTCTGCCTCGAGGACGGCATCGTGCGGGACCCCACGAGGCTGGATCTGGCCATGATTTTCGGGACGGGGTTCCCGCCGTTCCGCGGCGGGCTTCTCCGCTACGCGGACTCTCTCGGCGCCGACCGCGTCTTCACCCGGCTCGACGACCTCTCCGAGCGGCTCGGGCCGCGCTTCGCGCCGGCGGAGACGCTGCGGGCGCTGGCGAACGCCCGCCGCGGTTTCTATCCCGATGCCGGGGCTTCCGCGGGCCCGGAAGTGATGTCATGACGGAACGACTCACGGGAACCGTGACGATCGCCACGGATCCGCGCCTCACTCCCATCGTGAAGTCTCTCTTCGCGGGACAGATTCCCGAGGACACGGTCTTCCCGTACCCGGAGATCGACGCGGCGCAGAAGGAAACGGTGACCGCGTTCCTCGAGTCGCTCCGCGCCTTCGCGCGGGACCACGTCGATTCGCCGCGCATCGAGCGGGAGCACCACATTTCGCCGGAGGTGATGAACGGCCTGGCGGATCTCGGCGCCTTCGGCATGACGATTCCCGAGGAGTACGGCGGCTACGGCTTCTCCTCGTCGGCCTACTGCCGCGTCACCGAAGAGATCGGCACGATCGACGCGTCCCTCGGCATCCTGGTGGGAGGGCACCAGTCCATCGGGATGAAGGCCCTCCTGCTCTACGGCACCGAGGAGCAGAAGCGCCGCTGGCTGCCCAGGCTGGCCTCGGGCGAGATGATCGCGGCGTTCGCCCTCACCGAGCCGGAAGCGGGCTCCGACGCCGCCTCGATCCGCACGACGGCGGTTTACGACGAGAAGGCCGACGTCTTCGTCCTCAACGGCAGCAAACACTGGATCTCGAACGGCGGCTTTGCCGAGTTCTTCACGGTCTTCGCGAAGGACGTCGGCCTCCCCGAAAAGGACGAGCACCGCCGGATCACCGCGTTCGCGGTGACGAAGGACCTTGGCGGAGTCGTGCCCGGCAAGGAAGAGAGAAAGCTCGGCCTCAAGGGATCCTCGACGGTTCCGATCGAGCTCGAGAACGTGCGCGTCCCGGCCTCCCATGTCCTCGGTGCGCGCGGCCAGGGCTTCAAGATTGCCGTGGAGGTCCTGAACACCGGACGGACCTCCCTGGGCGCCGGCTGCATTGGAGGCTGCAAGGCGATGCTTCGCCTCGCGGCCCGCCATGCCACCCAGCGCAAGCAGTTCGGAACCCGGATCGCGGACTACGAAATGATCCGCGCCAAGTTCGCGCGTATGGTCGTCTCGACGTACGCGCTCGAATCGATGGTGTACCTGACGGCCGGGCTCGTCGACCGCGGGCTGCAGGACTACGCCCTCGAGGGCGCCTGCTGCAAGATCTACGGGACGGAGACCGTCTGGTCCAACATCAACGACGCCCTCCAGATCGCGGGGGGCAACGGTTTCATGGAGGAGTACCCCTACGAAAAGGCGCTCCGGGATTCCCGCATCAACATGATCTTCGAGGGCACCAACGAGATCCTCCGCGTGCTGGTGGCTCTCTCGGGCATGAAGGACGTCGGGGAGGACCTCAAGGAGGTCGGCCGGGCCCTGAAGGCGCCGCTCTCCTCGCTCGGGATCCTGTCGGACTACGCGGTGCGCAAGATCCGCGGCGTCGTGCCGGGGCGGCTGACGAAGATCGCGCCCGAGCTCGCTCCCGAAGGCGAGATCGTCTCCCGGTACTCCCGGACGGCCGGCACCGCGGTCGAAACGCTCCTCAAGAAATACGGCAAGGACGTCATCCAGAAGGAGTACCACCAGGATCGGCTGGCCAACGTCGCGATCGACCTTTACGGCTCGCTCGCGGTGCTGTCGCGCGCCACGGCGGCGATCGCGCGGTTGGGCGCGCGAGAAGGCGGCCGAGGAGGTCCGGCTCGCCCGGGCGTTCGTGCGGGGAGCGAAGTACCGGATGGTCGGCCAGCTCAAGGAAATGGACAAGAACCGTGACGCCGAGCAGACGGCGATCTCGGAGACCGCGTATTCGTCGCTCGGATACGCCTTTCCATTCTGGGAGTGAACACGCGAAGAGTCATCCGAGTCCTGGCGGCCGTCCTCTTGCTGGTTCCGGCGGCGGGGCTGCTCGCGGGCGACGCGCAGGTCGAGAAAGACGCCGAGGCCGCCGCCCGCAAGTGGCTGGCGGGGGTGGATGCGGGGAAGTACGGAGCGAGCTGGGAGGCGGCGTCCTCGCTGTTCCGCAGGTCAATGACGAAGACGCAGTGGGAGGACGCCCTCGCGAAGGTGCGCGCTCCTCTCGCGGCCGTCCTGTCGCGCACGTTCAAGAGCGCGACCTCCACGAAGACGCTCCCGGGCGCTCCCGAGGGCGAGTACGTCGTGATTCAGTACGACACCGAGTTCTCGGGCCACGCGGGAGGGAGGATGACCGAAACGGTCACGCCCGCGAAGGAGAGCGACGGGACCTGGAAAGTCTCGGGCTACTACATCAAGTAGCCCAGGGCTCCGGAGGGAAGTGGTTGGGGACCCCGAAGCCCCGGCCGGGAAAGAGGCCGCGCTCCAGTCCCGCCCGCAGATACTGGATCGCGCCCAGGATCGCGTCCTCGAGCCCCTTTCCGAGGGCGAGGTTCGCGGCGATCGCCGAGGAAAGCGTGCATCCCGTGCCGTGGGTGGCCCGTGTCCGGATGCGCGGCGCCACGAACTCGGTGAAGAAACGGCCATCGAAGAGAAGGTCCCGCACCTCGCCGCCCCGGCCGTGCCCGCCCTTGACGAGGACCGCCCGGGCGCCGAGGTCGGCGATCGCCCCGGCGGCCACACGCCGATCGGCGGCGGTCGCCACCGGAAGTCCGGAGAGCGCCGCGGCCTCCGGGAGATTCGGCGTCACGAGATCGCAGAGCGGCAAAAGATCGCGCTTCAGGCTCGCCGCCGCGGCGCGTTGCAGGAGCCGCGCGCCGGTCTTGGCGACCATCACGGGATCGAGGACGACGTTCTTCGCCCGGTGCCGTCGCAGGCCGCGGGCGACCGTCCGGATGCGGGGCGCGTCGAAGAGCATGCCGATCTTGACCGCCCGGGGGCGGAGGTCCGGGAAGACTGCATCCATCTGCTTCGTCAGAAAGCGGGCGGAGAAGGTCTCGATCCCGGTGACCGCGCGCGTGTTCTGCGCGGTGCCGGCCGCGAGGACCGTGGCGCCGTAGACGCCGTGGGCCGCGAACGTGAGCAGATCCGCCTGGATGCCGGCGCCGCCGCCGGAGTCCGAGGTCGCGATCGAGACGGCCGAGGGGAGTCGGATCCTCATACAATGATCCTATGTCCGAGCAGACAAAGCCCAGCGACGTCCCGCCGCTGACGATCACGCCGGAGGCCGCGGCGCGCCTGCGTTCCGAGGCCGATTTCACGACCGCCGTCCTGTCCGTGCGGCATCTGCTGGGCTGCGGCGGAACCGGCTTCCGCATCTCGGTCGAGGAGAACGCCCCCGACGAAGGCCATCGCTTCGAGGCGTCCGGCATTCCGGTCGTCATGGACGAGCACGCGTTCCGAAAGCTGCGCGGCGCGGTGCTCGAGCTCGATCCGGATCCCGCGGGCGAGGGCTATCGTCTCGACCATCCCGACGCAGTCATGACCACTTTCTGCTGACGCCGTCGGTCCCTCTCCGCATGCCGAGAGCCTCGGCCACCAGGTACGCCGGCCCGATCAGCAGGTGCACGAGGTTGCGGAGAAAAGCCGGACGGTTCTTCTCGTACACCGCGTGGCCGATTCCCTGGAGCACCCAACCCGCGAGGAAAGCCGCCAGCCCGAGGGGCCAGCTCTCCGCCGCGCGGGCGGCGACGTCGAGGATCGCGGCGTAGCCCAGGACGGCGAGCGCGAGCGGGACATCGAGCGCCGCGTAGAAAACGAATGCGAGCGCGACCAGCAGCTCGCTCGCCCTCCAGGCGCCGGCGATGGGAACGCGGGTGAGGAATGAGAGCAGGCCGAAAACGATCAGCGTGATCCCGGCCGCGTGGCAGAGGAGGTTCTCGCGCACCGAGTGGCTCGCGCCGTAGTCCGCGAACAGCGCGTCGATGCGGCGCGGCGCCATGGATTGTCGATGCGAACGCATCGCGGCCCAGTGTCGATGCGAACGCATCGCGCCAGTATAGTTTCGCGCGAGAGAATGGCGTCGATGCGCGCCATGCGGCTCGAGCGGACGGCCCCGGCCGAGGAGAGCCCGCTTCGCCCGGTCGACATCCCGGCCGTCGCCCCCGGTCCCGGCGAAGTCCAGGTCGCGGTGGAAGCGTGCGGGGTCTGCCGGACGGACCTCCACATCCTCGAGGGCGAAGTCGCGGCGAGACTTCCCATCGTCCCCGGGCACCAGGCGGCGGGGACGATTGTCGCGGTCGGGGCGGGAGTCGCAGGCTTCCACGCCGGGGATCGCGTCGGCGTCGGCTGGATCGCGTCGACCTGCGGCCGCTGCGCGTTCTGCGTTTCGCGCCGCGAGAATCTCTGCCTCTCGGCCACGTTCACCGGTCGGGACCGGGACGGCGGCTACGCGGAGCGACTCACCGCCGACGCGCGCTGGACGTATCCGCTGCCGGAAGGATTCACGGCCATGGAAGCGGCTCCTCTGCTCTGCGCCGGAATCATCGGATACCGGTCGCTGAAGCTGTCGGGAATCGTGCCGGGAGGACGGCTCGGAATGTTCGGCTTCGGGGCCTCGGCCCACCTCGCGATCCAGGTCGCGCGAGACTGGGGTTGCGAGGTGTACGTCTTCACGCGCGGGGAGCGGCACCGGGACCTCGCCCGGGCCATGGGGGCCGTGTGGGCGGGCGCGACGGACGAGCGGCCCGGGATCGACCTGGACGCGGCAGTGACGTTCGCGCCGGCCGGAGACGTCGTGCCCCTCGCGCTCGCGCGGCTCGCCCGCGGCGGCGCCGTCGCGGTCAACGCGATCCACATGAGCCCCATCCCGACCTTTCCGTACGAGACGCTCTATGGCGAGCGCTCCGTCCGCAGCGTCATGAACTACACGCGGAAGGACGCCGAGGAGTTCCTCCAGCTCGCGGCGCGGATCCCGGTGCGGGCCGAGATCGAAAGCTTCCCTCTCGCCGAGGCGAACCGCGCGCTCCTCGGCGTGAAGCGGGGCGAGATTCGCGGAGCGGCGGTTCTCGACGCGCGCTGAGGATCCGTTCCGACGGCCTCTCCGGGCTACTGCTATTGGATGTCGACGACGAGCCGTCGCGGGCGATCGCCGGGCTGGAAGGCCAGCTCCCGCAGAACCGTGTCCGCCAGCGACCGGACGCGCGCCGCCGTCTGCGCATCCGCGTCGCTCACCTTGTCCTTGGCGAGCTTGCGGCTCCGCCGGCCGTTCCGAGACGGCGACGACGCGGCCGCCGCTCTCGACGACGAGAAGGTACTTGCGTCCCCGGAAGACCGCCAGCCGCTCGTCCGAAGGCGTCTGGACGACGTCGGGCGGCTCTCCCTCGCCGTCGACCGGATGGATCGTGAGCTTCACGACGGCGGGCGTTTCGTCGGCCGAGGCGCCCGCGCCCGCTTCGCCGCCGACCGGGGCGGAAGCGCTCTGGCGACGGGCGGTATTGCTCCTCGCGAGCTCTTTCGTCTCGGCGGGCGCCGGGGCGGCCGCGTGCAGCGACGGAGGCGGCGGCGCTCCCGGCGCGGCGTGCTCCTGCGCGTCCTTGGCGGTTTGGTTGGGCTTGTCGGCATTCGTTGCGGCGAGCTCGTCGCGGCGCGAGTCCTCCTCGCGCGCGCCTTCCGAGGCGAATCCGGAGACGTCGCGCGCCGCCGCCGAATCGTCCGCCGCCCTGGCGGGCGGGGCGGCCTCGGCCTTCGGGGCGGACGCGGGCGGCTTTTCGGGAGACGACCTCGACCGCAACTCGGCGCTCTTCTCCGACGCCCGCTCCTCCTCGGCGTCGAGCACGTAGGCGGGGATCGGGGCGGAGGCGGGCCGTTCCGCGGCGGTCTCGGGCCGGGCGGGCATCTCCCGGCGCGAGAACACCGGCGCACCGATGATCACGACGAGCAGCGCGGCGGCCAGGGCTCCCGCCCAGCGGACGTCGATGCCGAACATGACGCCGAAGGGCCGCCGGGAGGGTGACGTGGCCCGGATCTTCCGGAGGATCCGGGCGGAGAGGTCGGAGGCATGAGGTGTGACGGGCGCCGACCGATAGGCGGCGAGCGCGTTCTCGAACTCCGCGACCGACGCCTGACATTCGGCGCACTCGAGGCGATGGGCTTCGAATGCGGCGGCTTCATCGGCCGCCAGCTCTCCGTCGTGCCGCCTCGAAAGGAACTCGGCGGACTGCGCGGGATGGGACAGGGTCTCGATCATGGGCACCTTCCAGCCAGAAGCGGAGTGAGTATCTCCTTGAGCCGTCCGCGGCCGCGGGCGATCCGCGACTTCACGGTGCCGACCGGCAGCTCGAGGGAAACGGCGATCTCTTCGTAGCTCCATTCCTCCAGGTCGCGGAGGACGACCGGCATCCGGAACTCGGGGGCGAGCTGGCGCAGCGCCTCGGCCACGACGCGGCGGGATTCGCCCGCGCGTGCGACGTCTTCGGGCCCGGCCGAGGTCTCGGGCGGATCGAGGTCGGGGCGGGCGTCGGTGCTGCCGGCGAAGATCCGGCGGAAGCGGCTGCGCGAGCGGTATCGGTTCTTGACCGCGTTGTCGGCGATGGACGCGAGCCAGGCCCGCGGCGGCGCCTCGCCTCGAAAGCGGGGCAGCCCGCGGTAGGCCTTCAGAAAGACGTCCTGTGTCATGTCGTCCGCGTCGGACTCGCCGACGGCCCGGGCCATCCAGCGGTGCACGGTCGCCGTGTGCCTGCGCACGAAAGCGCCGAACGCATCCTCGTCGCCCTCGCGGGCCGAGTGGAGGAGCTCTTCATCGGTCCGTTCGGGCTCGGTCAAAGGCGACTGGCGCCGCCGAAGCGGCGCCTCGATTCTACCTTCTCCACCGCGCGGTCCGGCGCCGGGGCGAATCCGTCCGCCCGGGTCAGCGCCGGTACGGATCGGGTGCGTACTCGTGCTCGAAGCCACGCGCGCGGTCGCGGGCGTAAAGCTCGTCTTCTCTCGGCAGCACGCCGAGACGGACGAGCTCGGTCCGGAACTCGTAGCGGAACGCGACCCGTGCGGCCGGCGAGGACTCGGCCTCGAAGGCGACCCACTGGACGGGAAACTCGGTCGCGTTGCCGATGCCGGTCGCCGCGAAGGCGTCGGATTCGGACTTCTGCGCCGTCGATCCCGGCGACGGTGGCGACTCTTTTTCGGCGAGAGCGCCGTCGCGGCCCGACGCGCCCTCCTGGCTCTCGCGAGCCGCGGGGGCATCCTTCCATCGCGTCGTGGGCTGAGGCCGTTCCCGCTCGCGCTCGCGGTAGAAAACCGCTTCGATCGTCCCCACGTTCGCGGTGTCGCCCAGCCACTTCGCGTAGGACTTGGACGTCTCGGTGAAGAAGAATCGGCGCGCCGTGGCGCCGGAGACCTGCCAGCCGGGCACGTCGATCGTCTCCCACGGGGAGAGCACCCACTTGGCGGCCTCCTGCGAGCCCGTGCGCTTCGCGTCGATGACGTTGCGGCCGTCGACGGAGAGCGCCACGGCGACCCGGCGGCCGGTCGGGTTGGCAATGCGCAGGACGAATTCCTTGCCCTTGAGGGCCTCGACGTAGACGCGGTTCCTCGCCGCGTATTCGGGCACGGCCGCGCCGTCCACGAGCACCGAAAGCGAGTATCCGGGTCCGCCCGAGGCGGACAGGCTGGCGGCGGCGGAGGCCAGGGCGGCGCACAGGAGCATCGACCGTTCGATTCGGTTCATGGTTGTCCCTCCGGCAGAGAGGGACACCGGCAGCCGGGCGGGGGTTCCCGGCTCTCAGGAGGCGGGCAGGCCCGTCTTCAGCGTCGTTTCCATGCGGGCGCAGAAGACGTCGATCTCGTCGGGCGTCGTGTACACGTTGGGCGTGATCCGCAGGCCCTGGAACTCGTCGTGAACGATGGGCGTCGTCATGATCCGGTGCTTGTCCCAGAGGTAGGCCTGGAGCTTGTTGATGTCGAATCCCTCGATGGAGATGAAGCCGATCCCGCAGGAATCGGTGTCGTTGAGGGGCGTGAGGATGCGCACCCGCGGGTCGGCGGCGGCAAGGCGTTTCGCCCAGCGGTCGCGGAGCCAGCGCAGCCGCGCCGCCTTGCGGTCGGCGCCGATCGCGCGGTGAAAGGCGAGCGCGACGGCAATGGCGTTGTGGTTGGCCGCCGGGTGCGTTCCGATCTCCTCGTATTTGCGGATGTCCTCGTCCATCTTCGCGGGCGCCGCCATCAGCGGCCAGAGGGACTTGATCTTGCTCTTCCGGACGTAGAGGAAACCCGTGCCGATCGGCGCGAAGAGCCACTTGTGGAGACTCGTCGCGTAGTAGTCGCACTCGAGCTCGTCGCGCTTGAAGGGAAACTGGGCGAAGGCGTGCGCGCCGTCGACGAAGACCTCGATGCCGCGCTCGCGGCCGAGGCGCACGATGTCCTTCACCGGAAGGATCTGGCCGGTGAGGTTCGTGATGTGCGTGACTTCGATGACGCGAGTCTTTGGCGTGATCGCGCGGCGGAAACGCTCGACGACGTCGGCGCCGGAGGGCGGCGGCACGGGGAACGTGATCGGCCGCAGGACGACCCCGTCGCGCCGCGCCCGCTGCTCCCACGACGTGATCATGCGGGGGTAGTTCTGCGTCGTGTAGATGACTTCGTCGCCCGGTTTCAGGTCGATGCCGAAGATCATCGTCTCGAGCGACTCGGAGGCGTTGCGGGTGATGGCCAGCTCTTCGGGGTCGCAGCCGAACTCGGCGGCGAGGTCTCGGCGGACCGACTCGATCCGCGGCTCGAGGACGACCCACATGTGCTGCACCGGGATCTCGTTCGAAAAGCGCAGGTCCCGGATCATGGCGTCGAGGACGTGCGCCGGCGCCGGGCTGCAGCCGCCGTTGTTCAGGTTCACGAGCGTCCGGTCGACGTCGAAGGCCCGGGCGATCTCGGCCCAGTAGTCCTCGTCGGCGGCGAGGCTCGCCGGCGTCTTTCCGGCGTTGCTGCGGCCGGCGTCCAGGACGCGGGCCATGGCGTCCGCCCGGAAGGCCGCGGCCGCCGCGGCGGCCGTTCCGGCGCCGAGTCCCCGCAGGAGCATTCTCCGATCGATGCGCATTGTTCGTGAGGGCTGGTGCGGGGATCCTATCGCTTTCGGGGCGCTTCGAGGTTGCCCGTGATCAGCCGCGCGCCGCGCTGGTAGGTGACGTAGGCCCAGGCCCACTCGAACATCACGATGAAACGGTTGCGGAAGCCGATCAGATAGAAGATGTGGAGCAGGCACCAGGCGAGCCAGGCGGGGAAGCCGCGCAGGTTCAGGCCGAGGAGCTCGGCGATCGCCGCGGACCGGCCGACCACCGCCATGCTGCCCTTGTCGAGGTAGCGAAACGGTCGCGCCGCCCGGCCGGCGAGGCGGTCTCGGATCGAGCGCGCGACGTGACGCCCCTGCTGCATGGCGACCGGACTGACGCCCGGCAGAGGCTTGCCGCCCTGGTGCGTGAAGAGGGAGAGGTCCCCGATCACGAAGATCTCGGGATGTCCGGGAACGGTGAGGTCCGGCTCGACCACGACCCGGCCGTTCTTGTCGACCGGAGCGCCGAGGCAGCTGCCGACGCGGGAGGCCGCGACGCCCGCGGCCCACAGGACCGTTCCCGCTTCCAGGTGGTGTCCGCCCGCGACGAGCCCCGTGTCGTCCACAGCGGTGACCGGGTCGCCGGTGCGGACTTCCACGCGGAGCCGCCGGAGCTCTGCGGTCGCGTTCTCCGAGGACTTTGCCGAATAACTCGGGAGGATGCGCGGGCCCGCCTCGATGAGAACGACGCGTGCCTCGCGCGGGTCGATGTGCCGGAAGTCGTCCACGAGGACGTGATCGGCGATCTCGGCGATGGCCCCGGCGAGCTCGACACCGGTCGGCCCGCCCCCGACGATGGCGAACGTGAGGAGCCTCTGGCGGCGCTCCGGGGCCGTCTCGCGGTCGGCCTCCTCGAAGGCGAGGAGGATCCGCCGGCGGATCTCGAGCGCGTCTTCGAGATTCTTGAGACCCGGAGCGCGCGGCTCCCAGTCTTCGTGGCCGAAATACGCGTGCCGCGCGCCCGAGGCGACCACGAGGGTGTCGTAGGAGAGGATCCCGCCGTCGCGGAGGGAGACCTGGCGACGGTCCGGATCGATGGAAACGACCTCGGCCAGCACGACGTCCGCGTTCTTCTGGCGGCGCAGGATCGACCGGATGGGGTACGCAATGTCGGCGGGGGAAAGGGTCGCCGTCGCCACCTGGTAGAGGAGGGGCTGAAAGAGGTAATGGTTCCGCCGGTCGACCAAAGTGACCCGGACCGGAGCGCGGGCGAGGCCGCGCGCCGCTTCGAGCCCTCCGAATCCGGCGCCCACGATCACGACGTGCGGCCGAGCGTCTGAAGCCACGGGGGGATCATCTCTCGTGACCGGCGGTTTTTGAGCGCCGGACCTTCGGGACAGGTGCCCCCGCCGGCCGTTTGTGGTGGAATGAAGCTCGATTCTTTTTGCTCGGTCCCGGCCGAGCTTTGCGAAAGGAGATGAGGACCATGGCGAGTTCCAACGTTCCCGTTCGTGTTCCCGAGCGCCCCGCGACGACGATCGAGACGGCGTCGCCGCGCCCGGCGGTTTGGCGTCAGGACAAGAAGCTCACCCGCTTCGTCATCAAGCTCGGCGGCGCCGTTCCCTGCTAAACGCTTCTTTCTGAATCCTTTCTTTTGCCGACGGGCGTGACTCGATCCCGGCGCGGGGGTGGTGTAACCTCTCCTTCAGCGTGGGATCGGAAAAACAGCCGTCCCGTCCGGCCGACGAGGTCCAGGACGTCTATGAACGGGCGTTGAACGTCATTCACTCCGCGCTTGTTTCGTACTATCGATTGTCCGAGGACGAGGCGCGCGGAGCCGAAGAGGACCTGCGGATGTGGTTCCAGAGGCTCGGTCGCAGGGGAGGTTCAGGGCACATGCCGGCGAAGATGCTGCGCCTTTCACTGCTGTCAGCGGCCTGCCAGTACGGGCGTTCGTTTCAGCTCTGGAAGCTCGGCGGCGACGCGTCTGCCGACGCCGGCCTCAACGAGCTTCTCGCGCGCGAGCCCGAAGAGGTCGCGACGGATCTCGACCGCCGATTCACAGAGGAGACGACTTGACCGGCCGCGTCATCCGTTTTCCCCGGCTGCCTCTGACTTCGGAGACCGGCCGCGAGGCCGCCGAGAAGGTGCTCGCCACGCCGTTCGAGCGCCGGTTCGAAACCGCCGAGGCCCTCCAGCTCGAGGATCCCGAGACGCTCCTGTCGCTCTGCCTTCTGCTGCGTCCGAAGCTCGAATCCTCGCCGGCGCTCGTGCGCGACGAGGCCGAGTTCCTCTATCGGTTCATCGAGAACCCTCGCCGCGAGATCGGCCTCTTCGACGAGCGGGTGTACTTTCTCGGAGAGACCGCGCTGCTCGCGGGGACCGCCTGCCGGCAGCTCTCCCGCCGCGAGGAAGCCCAGCTCTGGTTCGACCGGGCCGAAGCCGGATTCCGCGACACCATCAACGCGAGTGCGGACCTCGCCCGTCTCGGCTACCAGCGGCTCGCGGAACGGCTGGAGGAGCGGCAGTTCGACGTCGTGCTCGAGATGCTGCCGGCCCTCCTCGAGAGCTTCCGTCGGCTCGAGATGCACGATGAGGCGCTCAAGGGCCGGTTCCTCGAAGGGCTCGCATTGATGGAGTCGGACGAGCTGACCGCGGCCGTCCAGGTCTTCGACGAGATCGTGATCGAGGCCGAGAAGCTCGGCAACGCCCGGCTCCTCGGCACCGCGTTCGCCAACCTCACGCACATCTACGGGATGATGGGGAACGCGGAGGCGGCCGTCGCTGCGTCCGCGCGCGCGATCCCGGTGCTGCGGCGTCTCGACGACCGCGTCGCCCTCGCCAAGACGCAGTGGGGGCTCGCGACGTTGTTGCGCGAGACCGGCCAGATCGCCGCGTCGATCGAGGCCTACCGCACGGCGCAGGCGGAATTCGAAGCGATCGGCATGCGCGCCGACGTCGCGGCGCTCAATCTCGTCATCGCCGATCTGCTGCTCGAAACGGGACGGGAACGCGACGCCCAGCGCGAAATCGCGTCAGCGCTCCCGGTGATCTCGGAGCTGAAGATGGCCCCCGAGGGCATGGCGGCCCTGCAGCTGCTGAGGGAGTCGGCACGCCGGCAGGAGATCAACCGGCAGGCGCTGCGGGATCTCCACGGCTATTTCGAGGAGCTGCACTCCTAATTTCAGTTTCGGTCGAGGCCGGGCCTATCCCTCCTTGGAATGTCGCATGATCGGTTTCCGGCGGGAGCTCGTCTTCCGCTGCTTGGCCGGGCGGCGCGCGTCCTTCTTCGCCTTCCTGGTCTTCGTGGACTTCTTCTTCATTCGCGAATCGTAACCCGGCGCGCGTCCGAGGGGGCTAGCATCGGACCGTGACACGCGTCCTGCTCCTGCTCCCGACCACGAGCTACCGGACGGGCGATTTCCTGCGGGCCGCCGAGACGCTCGGCGTCGCGGTGACGGTCGCCTCGGAGGAGCCGAGCACCATGGAGGCGCTCGATCCGCAGGGTCTGCTCACGCTGGACTTCCGGGACCCGGCGAGCTGCGCGCGGCGCGTCGCCGAGTTCGCGAAGACCACCCCGATCGCTGCGGCCGTCGGTGTCGACGAGGATACGGTCGTCGCGGCGACCGCGATCGCGGAAGCGCTGGGGCTGCCGCACAACCCTCTGGAAGCGGTCTCGGCGGCAAGGAACAAGAAAAGGATGCGGGAGCTCCTCGCGCGGGGCGGTGCGCCGTCGCCGTCCCACCATGTTTTCCCGCTCGGCGGCGGACCGGATGGCCCGGCGGCCGGAGTCGCGTACCCCTGCGTCCTCAAGCCGACGTTTCTCTCCGGGAGCCGGGGAGTGATCCGCGCCGACGACCCCGAGGGGTTCCGAGCCGCATGGCGCCGCATCGAGGCGATCCTGGCGTCGGCCGATGTCCTCAAGCGCGGGCCCGCGTCCGACGAAGTCCTCGTCGAGGACTACGTGGACGGCGCCGAGGTCGCCCTCGAGGGGCTCCTCTCGCGCGGCGAGCTGCGAACTCTGGCCCTCTTCGACAAGCCCGATCCTCTCGAGGGGCCTTTCTTCGAGGAGACGATCTACGTGACCCCTTCGCGCCTTCCGGAGGCGGCGCAGGCGGCCCTGCGCGAAGCCGCGGCCCTGGGCGCCCGGGCGCTGGGCCTGAGAGACGGTCCGATCCACGCCGAGCTGCGCTGGAACGCGGACGGCCCGTGGATCGTCGAGATTGCTGCACGGTCGATCGGCGGACTCTGCGGCCGCACGCTCAGCTTCGGCGCCGGGATGTCCCTCGAGGAGCTGGTCCTCCGTCATGCGCTCGGTCGCGAGATCCCGGGTCCCGCGCCCGGCGTCGCGGCCGCGGGCGTCATGATGATCCCGATCCCCAAGGCGGGCGTCCTCCAGGAGGTGCGCGGGCTCGAAGCCGCGCGCGAGGTTCCGCAGATCGCCGACGTTGCGATCACCGCGCACCCGGGCCAGCGACTCGTGCCGTTGCCCGAAGGCTCGCGCTACCTGGGCTTCCTCTTTTCGCGAGCCGCGGATCCGGCGAGCGCCGAAGCCGCGCTTCGCGCGGCGCACGCGAAGTTGGAGTTCAGGATCGTTGAGGGTTGAGCGTCGAGAGTTGAGCGGTTGGAGTCCGGCGCAACACGCTCAACGCTGAACTCTCACTCTCAACGAGTCATTTCGCCGGGGCGTAGTACGGGTTGCGGCCGGCGGCGTGGTCGGTGGTATCGAGGATCTCGCCCACGCTCGGGGCGAGGCTGCGGATCGCCTTTTCGATGCCCTGCTTCAGCGTGACGTCGGCCGCGCCGCAACCCTGGCACCCCCCGCCGAGGCGGAGAAACACGTTGTTCTTCTTGACGTCGATGAGCTCGACGAAGCCACCGTGCTGGCCGACGGCCGGGTTGATCTCCCGGTCGAGGAGGTCGCGAATCGCCCACTTGAGGTCCCCCTCGGACGGGAGGGAGTCGAAGTACTCCGGGGCGACGATCGGGGCTCCAGTCCGGATGTGCCTGCGAATGACGTTCCCGATGCCCAGCGCCGGCCAGTCGACCTGGTGCGCCGCCGTGACCGTGACGGTGTTGTCGGCGACGAGCACCGACTCGATCCCCGGGATGGCGAGCAGCTCCGCCGCGAGCGGGGAGTGCCGTGCGGGCACGGCCGGTCCGAAGTGGGCGGAGTCGGCCGGCAGGAGGGGCCGATCCACGAGGAACGCGCAGCGGTCGCCGCCGCTCGAGGGTTCGCCGGTGATCTTGATCTCGTCCATTCCGCTCCGAGTATAGCCTCCGCCGCGATTGACGGCCCCGGCGGCGTCGGACATAATGCTCCGTTTTTCGGAGAACAGTGACGCGATGACGCAGCGAATCAGCCGCCGGGACATGAAGCGCAACGAGCTCGCCGAAACGGTCGGGAAGACCGTCGGATACGTCACCGAGCACAAGAAGGGCGTCACCGAGGGCGTCGCGATCGTCGCCGGCCTGGCCGTGATCGTCGCGGGCCTCTTCGGGTACCGGGCCTGGGCCGCGCGCTCGGCCGGACAGAATCTCTCGCGCGGGCTGGCCGTGCTCTCGACGCCTCTGAAGTCGGAGCAGCCTTCCGCCGCGAAGACCTTCGGGACCGCGGCCGAGCGTCAGGCCGAAGCCGACACCTTCCTCCGCAAGGCCGCCTCCCACGGATCGACGGGACCGGGGCGCGCCGCCCAGGTCATCCTCGCGGCGAACGGAACCGAAAAGCCCGCCGAGGCGGTCGAGACTTTCGAGAAGGCCGCCCGCAAGGGGAAGTCCGAGACCGCGGCGGCCGCCGAAATCGATGCCGCGAAGGTTCTCGCCTCGCAGGGCAAATCCGCCGAGGCCATCGAGCGCCTCAAGCGCGCGATCGAATCTCCGTCGTCGGCCGCGCCCAAGGACGCCCTGCTCTTCACGCTCGCCCAGATCTACGAAGCCAGCGGCTCCGCCGGCGGAGGCTCGCGCGACGTACCAGCGTCTGCTCACCGACTATCCGAACTCGCCTTACCGCGCGGACGCCCGGCAGAAGGTTCCGCTGTCGTAACCTTCGTCCACGGCGCTCTGGTCGCGTCGGCCGCGCTGGCGGCCATCTGCCTCGTCCTCCTCTTCGTCAATCTCCTCACGATCCGGCGCATCGGTGCCGCGGGCGCCGCTTCCGGGGCGCAGCCCCGCGTGTCCGTCGTGGTCCCCGCGCGGAACGAGGCCGGCGCCATCGAGGAGGCCGTGCGCTCGCATCTCTTGCAGGACTATTCGAGGCCGTGCTCGAGCCCGGACTCGAAGCCGAGCTCGAACCGGGACCCGAATTTCGAAGTCGTCGTCGTGGACGACCGCTCCACCGACGGGACGGGCGAGATTCTGTCCCGGATGGCCGCGAAGGATCCTCGCCTCGTGGTCGTTTCGGGCGTCGAGCCTCCCGAGGGCTGGCTCGGCAAGCCGCATGCTCTCTTCCAGGGGGCTCTGCGAGCCACGGGCGAACTGATTCTGTTCGCCGACGCGGACGTCATATACGCCCCGACCGCCGTCACCGATGCCGTCGCGATGCTGGAGCGGGAAAGGCTCGACCTCCTCGCACTCTTTCCCAGGCTCGAGATGGAGGGCTTCTGGGAGAACACCCTCCTGCCGTATCTCGCCGTCTCCTATTTTTTCGGCCCCTCGTTCTGGATCAACTCCGACGCGCAGCGCCGGTTCGCCGCGGGCGGGGGAGCCGGAATGCTCGTCCGAACGTCGGCGTACAGGGCCGCCGGAGGGCACGAAGCGCTTCGTGCATCGATCATCGACGACCTCGGTCTCGCGATCCGCGTGCGGCGGGCGGGGGGTCGGTGCCGCATGGCCATGGCCGACGACCGCGTCCGCATCCGGATGTACCGCGGATTTCGCGAGGTCTTCGACGGTTTCACGAAGAACATCGCGTACGTCTTCGAGGGCGGCTTCGGAGCGTTCCTCGGGGCGTTCACGCTCTTCACGCTCCTCGCGTGGTCGCTGCCGGCCGTCGTCCTCCTCGCCGCCGCTCTCGGCGCGGCCGTGCCGCCGAGCGATGTCAGGCTGGCCGCCGCGGCTTTCGGCGTGACCGCGCTGGCGCGAGCCGTCCTCGGTTTCTACCTGAAGTACCCGCTGTGGACGTCGCTGACGCAGCCCCTGACCGCCGCGGTCTGGGCAGCGATCACGGTGCGCTCTTTTGCCTGGCGCTTCCTGCACCGCCGTGTGCGCTGGCGGGGCCGAACCTACGACGCGGGACACGCCCGCTTCTGAGGTCCGGCCTCTCGCGCGTCGCGCTCGGCTGGCCTTGTAGAATCCCGCCGTGCTGTATCGCTTCGATCACGTCCGCAAGAGCTATGGCCCGAAAGAGGTCCTCCGGGACGTCGTCTGGCAGCACAATCCCGGCGAGAAAGTCGGTCTCGTCGGCCGGAACGGCGCCGGGAAGACGACGCTCCTCCGGATCGCCCTGGGTCGGGAGGAGCCCGACGGCGGCGAGTTCGTCAAGGCCAACGCGGTGCGCATCGCGACCGTGGACCAGGCCCTGGCGTCGGATCTGTCCGAGAAGCTCCACGACTTCGCCGCCGGCGCCTTCGCGGCGCTCCATGTCGTCGAAGCCGAGCTCCGGAACCTCGAGCACCGGATGGCGGAGGGGGACTCCTCGGCCTCGCTGCACGACAAGTACGACGCCCTCTCGCACCGCTTCGAGAACGAGGGGGGCTACGAAATGGTGGCCGAGGTCGACAAGGCGTTGTCCGGCCTCGGTTTCGAGAAGTCCGACTTCGAGCGGCCCCTCGCGGAGCTCTCGGGAGGCCAGAAGAACCGGGCCATGCTCGCGCGCGCCATCCTCTCTTCCCCCGACGTCCTTCTCCTCGACGAGCCGACGAACCACCTCGACTTCCAGGCCGTGGAGTTTCTCGAGGACTACCTCGCTCGGTCGAAGGGCGCCTACCTCGTCGTGACGCACGACCGCCGTTTTCTGGACCGGGTGGCGGAAGAGATCGTGGACCTCGAGAACGGCCGCCTGACGGACTACTCGGGCGGCTATACGTCGTACCGGAGCCAGAAAGCCGAGCGCATCCTGACGGCGCAGCGGGCCTTCGACAAGCAGCAGGAGTTCATCGAGAAGGAGAAGGAGTACATCCGCCGCAACATCGCCGGGGTCAACTCCCGTCAGGCCAAGGGGCGACGGACCAAGCTCGAGCGCGTCGACCGGCTCGAGAAGCCCACCGGCGACGTCACGTCCGTGGCGTTCCGTTTCGACGCCGCCCGGATCGGCGGCCGGACCTTCCTGCGGGCCAAAGACCTCGACGTCGGCTACGCGCCCGGCCAGCCGATCGTGCGGGGCGTCGGCTTCGAGCTCCTGCGCGGCGAGCGGATGGCGATCCTGGGCGAGAACGGCACCGGGAAGACGACGCTCCTGAAGACCCTCGCGGGCCGCCTGGCGCCGCTCGCGGGCAGCGCGTCCACCGGCCACGACGTCTCCATCGGCTACTACGACCAGGAGCTCCAGGATCTGGACCCGAAGAGACGTGCGATCGACGCCATCTGGGACCAGCATCCCGAAGAAGCCGAGGAAGCGATGCGGGGCTACCTGGCGCGGTTCGCATTCCGGGGAGACGATGTCTTCGCGGGCATCGCCTCGCTCTCCGGCGGAGAGAAGGGGAGGCTGACGCTCGCGGTCGTGATGCGCCAGCAGCACAATCTGCTCCTCCTCGACGAGCCCACGAACCATCTCGACCTCGACTCGAGGGAGGCCCTCGAGGAGTCGCTCGAGGACTTCCCGGGCTCGATCGTGTTCGTCTCGCACGACCGGGCGTTCATCGACCGCCTCGCGACCCGGGTCGTGGACCTGAGAGAGGGGCGGGCGCGCCTGTATCCGGGCAACTACACCGAGACCGCCGAGGCGCGCGCGGAGCGGCGCAAGCGCCCCGAGCCTCCGGCGCACGCGCCGACGGCGGCCGCGCCGAAACCCCTCGAGGCTCCGCCGCCTCCCGCCCCGCGCCCGCCGGCCGCGACCAAACGGACGGAGTCGGCCGAAGAGAAGGAAACGACCCGGCGCCGCCGACGGATCCGCGCCCTCGAGGAGAAGATCGAGGCTCTGGAGACCGAGATCGAATCGATCGAGACGCGTCTGTGGGAGGAGGCGCTCACGCTGGGGCCCGTCGCCTCCCGTGAGCTCGCCCAGCGCAAGACGACGCTTCGCGAAGAGCTCGACGGCCTCGTCGAGGAGTGGGCGCGGCTCTCGGAGGAATCCGAGAAGGCCGCTCCCCGCCGTCCTTGAGCCCTCGCCGACCGGAATCCGCGGCGATCGTCGCGATCGGCAGCGAGATGCTCGGGCCGCTCCGGCAGGACACCAACTCGCTCTGGCTCTCGGCCCGCCTCGAAGAGATCGGGATTCCCGTCGTTCGGAAGTCGATCGTCGGGGACGATCCCGTCCTCGTCGGCGAGGAGCTCGAGAACGCGTCGCGGGCCGCGCGCCTGATCGTGACCACCGGAGGCCTCGGGCCGACGGCCGATGACGTGACGGTCGCGGCCGTCGCGGCGTGGCTCCCGGCCGACTTGCGGCGGGACCAGGAGTTTGTCGAGAGAATGCGTCAGCGCTTCGAGAAGCGCGGGATCGTGATGCCCGAGTGCAACGCCAAGCAGGCCGACTTCATCGTCGGCGCCCGCGTCCTCGAGAACCCCAACGGGACGGCGCCCGGCTTCTGGGCGCAGCGCGGAGAGACGGAGGTCGTCGTCCTCCCCGGCGTGCCTTCGGAGATGAAGGAGATATTCGACAACCGGGTATTCCCCGTGCTCGAGGAGCAGGGCGGCGGCATCGTCGGGCGGCGCCGGGTCCTGAGGGTCGCCGGGATGGGGGAGTCGGCCGTCGAGGAGATCGTCGTGCCCGTGTACCGCAAATGGAAGGACGATCCCGTCACGATCCTGGCGGCGCCGGGCGAGGTCCAGCTCCATCTCGCCGTCCGAGGCGAGCCCGCGATCGCGGAAGCGCGGCTCGCGGCGATCGAGAAGGACTTTCGCGAGGCCCTGGGAGACCGCATCTTCGGCCAGGACGGGGAGGACCTCGCGACCGTCGTCGGCCGGCTGCTGCGTGACGGCGGGAAGACGATCGGCTTCGCCGAGTCCTGCACCGGCGGCCTGGCGTCCGCCATGCTGACCGACGTCCCGGGCTCGAGCCAGTATTTCCTGGGGGCCGTCGTGACGTACGCGAACGCGGCGAAGGAAGCCCTGGTCGGCGTTCGCGAGGAAACGCTGCGCGCGCACGGCGCGGTCTCGGCCGAGGCGGCCGCCGAAATGGCGAGGGGCGCGCAACAGCGTTTCGACTCCGATCTGGCGATGGCCATCACCGGCATCGCGGGGCCGGATGGAGGCTCGCCCGAGAAGCCGGTGGGGACCGTGTTTCTCGCGCTCGCGGATCGATCCGGGGGCGAGACCGTGAAGAAGCGCCTCTTCGGCGGTGACCGCGGCGTGATCCGTCGCGCGTCCGCGATCCATGCCCTCGAGCTGTTGCGGCGACATCTCTCCGGAAGCGGCGCGGGATGAGGGCCTTCCTGGCCGTGCCTCCGGATCCCGAGTGGGCGGCGCGGGTCGAGGAACGCGTCCGGGTGCTCCGTCCGTCCTTGCCCACCGCGTCCTGGACGCGGCCCGAGAGCTGGCATCTGACGCTGCGTTTCTTTGCGGAGATCTCGGCCGAGGCCGTGCAGCGGTGCGCCGACGAAACGTTCCGGGCGGCCGGCGTCTCGGCGGCGGAGCTTCCCACGGCGGCGAGCGTCGTCTTTCCGCCGCGGGGCCGGGCGCGGGTCCTGGGGCTCGGCTTCGCGCCCGGCTCCGCGGTGTCTGGCCTCGGGATCCTGGCCGCCGAGGCCGAGACGGCCGCCCGAAGGGTCGGGGCGGCGCCTGAGGACCGGGACTACCATCCGCACGTGACGCTCGCCCGAATTCGGTTTCCCTGGCCGCAGGCGGCCGTGGAACGGTTCCGGCGCGAAGCGGACGGCTGGGAGCTGCCGCCGTTTCATCTGGGCGCGATCGTCGTCTATGAGAGCCGGCTGGGCCCGTCCGGCGCGGCGCACACGCCCCTGCGGACTCTCGCGCTCGCGCTCCCGCAGCAGCAAGTGGGGGCGTGAACCCCGTGAATCCGGTGAACCCGATCAATCCCACAGCCGCCGCGCTCGTCGGCGTGGCCTACCTGCTCGGCTCCGTCTCGTTCGCCGTCCTGCTCGTCCGGATGACGACCGGGAAGGACATCCGGAGCGAAGGCTCCGGCAACGCCGGTGCGACCAACGTGCTGCGGGCTCACGGCAAGGCGCTCGGTCTGCTGGTCGCCGCGCTCGACGTCGCGAAAGGCGCGCTCGCCGTGTTCCTCGTCAAGCTGGTGACCGCAGATTCCCGCTACGCCGCGGCCGCGGGATTCGCCGCGATTCTCGGCCACGTCTTCCCGATCTTCTACGGGTTTCGCGGCGGCAAGGGCGTGGCGACGGCCGTGGGGGCGTTCGTGGTCCTCGCGCCGTGGGCGACGCTCGTCTGCATCGCCGTCTTCGTGCTGGTCGTGGCCGCGACGAAGTACGTATCGCTCGGCTCCGTGATCGCGATGGTGCTCCTGCCTCCCGTCGCCGGGCTCGTGTTTCACGCGCCGGGGCCGGTGGTCATGGCGGCCGCCGGCGCGGCGGCCCTGATCGTCCTCAAGCACCGCGAAAACCTCAAGCGGCTCGCCTCGGGCAAGGAGCGACGGCTGGGGGAAAAGTGAAGGTCGGAGTTCTCGGCGCGGGATCGTGGGGCACGGCGCTCGCGATCGAGTTCGCGCGCTCGGGCCACGAGGTCCTGCTCTGGGGGCGGGATCCCGAGGTGGCCGCGAGCATCCAGGCGGACGGGCGGCATCCGCGACGTCTCGAGGGGTTCACGATTCCTCCGACGGTCCGCGGATCCTCGAATCTGGAAGAGGCCTTCGCGTTCGCGGACACGCTTCTCGTGTCCGTTCCCTGCGCCTCGCTGCGTCCTCTCCTCTCGCTCGCGCCGCCTTCGGACGGGCCGAGCCGGCAACTGGTATCGACGTCCAAAGGAATCGAGCCCGACACGCTCAAGCGCATGACCGAGATCATGCGCGAGCGCTATCCCGGGGCGGCTCTCGCGGCGCTCTCCGGCCCGACGTTCGCGGAGGGCGTGGCCCGAGGCGACCCGACCGCGGCCGTGATCGCCTCGGAGGACGCCGCCTGCGCGGAGAGCCTCCAGTCGGCGCTGTCCAGCCCGGCCTTCCGGCTCTACCGCTCCGACGACGTCGTGGGCGTGGAGCTCGCGGGAGCGCTGAAGAACGTCGTCGCCATCGCCGCGGGCATCGTGGCGGGACTGGGTTTCGGTCCGAACACCCTCGCCGCGCTCGTGACCCGGGGGCTCGCCGAGATCGCCCGGATCGTGCGCGCCGGCGGCGGCCAGGATCGCACGGTCCACGGCCTCGCCGGCATCGGCGATCTCATGCTCACGTGCACCGGAACGCAGTCGCGCAACCGCTTCGTCGGAGAGCAGGTCGGCCGCGGCCGGAAGCTCTCGGAGGTGCTGGTCGAGATGCCCGAGGTCGCCGAGGGGGCCCGGACCTGCCTCGCCGTGCCCCGGCTGGCGGCGGCCGCCGGCGTCCAGGCTCCGATCGCCGAGGCCGTCGTCCAGGTGCTCTACGAGAACGTGCCCGCGCGGGAGGCGGTGGATCGCCTGATGACCCGGGCTCTCCGCCCGGAGTGACCGGGCGGCTTCAGGACGCCTTCTTCCCTTCTTCTTGGCTCGAGAACGCGGATCGGCAGGACGATCGCCTGCAGGCCGGCGAACTGGAGGCGGCGCTGGATCGCGAAGGCGGTCTCGTTGTGCAGGAAGCGGTGGTAGAAGCGGTCGTTCTCGAAGACGAGCTGGCCGAGGAAGAAGATCGAGCGCGGGAATTCCTTCTGGACCTCTTCGCAGAGCTCGACGACCGATTCGACGGCCTCGGTTCCGATCTCGTAGCGGTAATCGGCCCGGAACCCGAGCTTGCGGGCGAAGCCACGTACTTCTCGAGGTCGTCGTCCGTGTGGCGCTTGAGCGCCTCGATCTCCGGCGACGCCCTTGAAGATCGCCGAGTCGATGACGCCGACGGAGACGAAGAGATAGTTCTTGAACTGGTGCGGGAAAGAGGTTCTGGACGGAGAGGACCGTGTGGACGCCGAGCCCGGTGAATCCGTTGACGAGCATGACGGCGACGGGCTCGTCGCGCGGGATCTGCGTCGTGCGGTTCGCCGTGCGGGCGCACGGGGATGTTCAGGAGCGTCTCGTCGAGCCGCGCGGAGCTGTTCGCGCACGCGCATGTAGTGCGCGCTTGATCGAGAACGCGAGGGTGACGAACGGAGGCCGTCACGATCACCGTCAGCCAGCCGCCCTCCTCGAACTTCTCGTAGATCGTGATCGACGAGGATCGAGAGCGCATAGCAGGAGGCCCGAACCGTGGAGAGCAGGTGCCGCTTCCAGTCGGGTCGTGCGTCGTTCCTGAATCCAGTGGCGCGACATGCCGAGCATCGTCAGGCTGAACGTGAGGAAGACGTTGATCGAGTACATGACGACGAGGCTGCGACACCGAGCCCCGCGTGTAGAGGAGCGTCGGCAAGCGCGGCCAGGCCCATCAGCCAGATGCCGTTGTTGGTCGACGAGCCGGTCGGAGAGCTGGGCGAAGCGCTGCGGCACCCAGGAGTCGACCGCCATGTTGGCGAGGATCGCGCGGCCCGTCGAGGAACCCGGTCTGCGCGGCGACGAAGAGCAGGCGCCCCGCGGAGACCAGCGTCAGCGCGACGAGCGAGCCGGCCCGATGCGCGAAGCCGCCGAGCTGCCAGGCTCCGAAGTCCGCTCGGCGAGGACGCGTTCATGACTTTGGTCGGGTGCGGCCGGGCCCCGACGAGGAGGTAGCCGATGATGATCCCCGGGCCGTGAACGCGAGCGAGAGCGCCATGTAGAGCATCGTGCGCTTGGCGTTGGCGACCCGCGGCTCGCGCAGGATCTGGAACGCCGTTGGAGACGGCCTCGATCCCGGTGTACGTGCCGCCGCCCAGCGAATAGGCGCGCAGGATGATGAAGATCGAGGGCAACAGCCCGATCTCGCTCGAGGTCGTCGACTGCGCCTCGGCCGCAGGCGCCGGTGACGACGCTGTCGGCGAGCTGGGTGAAGCGCCCGACGATCGCGGCCGGATCATGAGGACGTGGGTCGCCGACGAAGAGCAGGAAGATCGGCACGAGGACCGTCACGCTCTCCTTGACGCCGCGCAGGTTGAGGACGATCAGGATCGACGAGCGACGACGACCTTCGATCGGGAAGCGTTCCAGCTGCCAGGTCCGCGGGCAGAAGGCTGAAGATCTGGTCGACCCGGAGGCGACCGAGATCGAGATCGTCAGGACGTAGTCGACGACAGGGCGCAGCCGGAGACGACGCCCGAGCGCTCGCCGAGCAGCTTGGTCGCGACGAGGTAGCCGCCGCCGCCGCCCGGAAAGAGCTCGATGATCTTGCTGTAGGCGAGCGAGATGATCAGGACCGTGACGGCGGTCATGACGGCCAGCGCAGACGGCCAGGTAGGCGTGGTCGCCGAGCGCCTTGAACGCTTCCTCCGGGCCGTAGGCCGACGACGAGAGCCCGTCCGCGCCCGAGGCCGACCCAGGCGAGGAACGCGGCGAGCGAGACGTGTGGAAGATCCGCGGATCCATCGGATCGCGGGCTTTCCCGACGATGATGTCTTTAATTGTGGTGGGCAAGTCGTGGCCCCTCGGGGCGCGGGTCCGGATTATCACGAGCGCGGTCCGGGAAATCAATGCGCTCGCTCGGGGCGCGATGCGCCCCATGCTATTTTCTGCACTCGCGTCGCACCGGCCCCATCGTCTAGAGGTTAGGACACGGCTCTTTCAAGGCCGCGGCACGGGTTCGATTCCCGTTGGGGCCGCCACAATTTCACGGGACCTTGCACGAGCGTCCCGACTGAGCGTGATATAGGACCAGCCTGATGGTGCGGCCGAAACTCGACGCCTCGCGGTTTCGAGCCGATATCGAAGGGCTTCGCGCGGTCGCCGTTCTCGGTGTTCTGGCCTTCCATTCGGGCGTGCCGCATCTTGCCGGTGGATACGTCGGCGTCGATGTCTTCTACGTGATCTCGGGCTACCTGATCACGAGCCTGATGCTTCGCGACTGCAGCGCCGAGACGACGCCGACCCTTGGTGCTTTTCTCTCGGCCTTTTATGCGCGCCGGATACGCCGCATCCTACCGGCGTCCGCGTTGGTGCTGCTGACCACCTTGCTGGGGGCGTCCTTGATTCAGAACCCCCTCGAGAACGCCGGAATCGCCGGTGACGCCGCCTCGACGGCGCTGTTCTTTTCGAACATCCGATTCGCGCGGCAGGCATTGGACTACTTCGCTGCCGACAGTGCGCCGTCGCCGTTTCTCCAGTACTGGTCGTTGTCGCTGGAGGAGCAGTTCTACCTGGTCTGGCCCGTCGTGTTCTTCGCGCTGCTCGTGGTGTCGACACGGCTTCGGCGGCCACGTGTCCTGGTGAGCGCGTTGGTGGCGATCGTCATCGCATCGTTTGCGCTGAGCGTCTTTCTGATGCGGAGCGCCCCGATCCGCGCGTTCTACCTGCTGCCTCCGCGGGCCTGGGAGCTGGGTCTTGGCGCGATCGTCGCGATGTTTTCCGACAGGCTGGCCTCGTTGCGACCAGGGATTCGGAACGCTCTCATGGGCGCAGGACTCGTGGCCATCGTCCTCGTGATGGTGCTGTTCAGCGAATCGACCCCCTTCCCGGGCTGGACGGCGCTGGCGCCCACGCTCGGCACGGCCCTGGTGATCGCCGGCGGATGCGCCCAGCCGGCCACGGGTTTCGTTCACAGGCTCCTGGCGTTGCGCCCCATGCAGATGGTCGGCAGGTACTCCTACTCTCTGTACCTCTGGCATTGGCCCGTTCTCGTGTTGAAGATCGAGCACGTCGAGTGGGTCTATGCCTCGTGGATCACGCGCACGCTCTTCATGCTGGCCGTCACGTTCCCGGCAGCCGCGCTCACCTATCACTTCGTCGAGAATCCATTTCGCAGCGCGCGCTTTCTGCGTGTGAGCGCCTTACGATCCATTGTGGTCGGGCTCTTCCTGACGACGGCCTCGATCGTCGGCATCTGGGCCTTCAAGCGCGGCGGCAGCGTCGCCGAGCTCAGCACGGACCGCCAGGTGGCCGTAACGGGTGGGAAGCTCAATGGGCCGGTCGTGCCGAGCGATTTCGTTCCGCGAAACCTCGTGCCGGCTCTTGCCGATACTTTCGACCGCGACTACGTCAAATGCGGATCGCCCTGCATCGTCGGTCCGCCGCAACCTCGACACAGGATCGTCCTGTTCGGCAACTCGCATGCACAACACTGGGGAGCGGCGTTCGAGGCGGCTTCCCGGCGACTCGATGCGAGCGTCGAGATCGAGGCGCCGGGCGGGTGCACCTCCTTCCTGATCCCGGTGAAGCTGTTGCCACAGGTCGATGGGAAGGCCTGCACGGCTCGTCGGCGAGAGGTGTTCGCAAGCATCGAAGCCGACCCGCCCGAGATCGTCGTGTTCAGCAACAAGACCGTCGAAGCGTTCAAGAAGAGTCCGGAGGAATGGGAGCGTGGTGTCCGCGAGGCGATCCGCCGTGTGCCCAAGACCACTTCCGTGTTGGTATTCGCGGAGACGCCCCGAGGTCGGGAGTCCATCCCGCTGTGCCTCGCCCGGAATCTGGAGCACGCAGAGCGATGTGATCAGCGTTGGCCCGAGGAGATCAACAGGCGGCTCGAGCGAATCACGATCGAGGAAGGCGCCCAATTCATCGATCTTCGGACGCTGTTGTGCGCGGCCGAGCGGTGTCCGGCCATCACCGAGGACACACTGATCTACGCGGATCGAAGTCATCTGACGGTACCGTTCTCGCGAGCGCGCGGCGACTGGCTGACCGAAACGCTGCAGCGGGCCCTCGAGGATCGTCGGCGTCTGCCGGAGTGATGGTCACGGCCGGTCCGTCGCAGGCGAGTCGGTGAACGTTTGCGGAAGAAACCTGGGAAGATGTCGCGCTAGGCCGGTTTCCCGACGTTCGCCTCGGGAACCGCGATCGTCCAGAACTTGCGGCGACGGACTTTCCACCTGAGGAACGGACCATCGAAAGCGTTCCGATCGCCTTCCGCGGCGGCTGGGCCTTGCGGCCCAGGCACCGCTCGAGGCCACAGCACGGGTGCGCCTGCCGGGGCCGGCAGATTTCGCACCAGCTCAGTCGCAAATCCTGGGCGCTCGCAACGCCGCAGTGTGATATCTGTCGAAGTTCGGGTTTCGACCGCGAGGGGATTCGAGGTGACCAGTGTGGGTCCGCGGTTGTGCCGGCTTGAGGTCCCGAAGTTCGTGGATATCGCCGCGCACGAGCCACGCCCGAGATCCTCCGGGCGCGTCTGTCTGAGCTCAACCCGTCCTTTTTCGCGACCGGGCAGTCCGTTCGGTCCCTTTTGGAGAGATGGAGCGTTTATGGCCGACCTGTGGGAAGCGACGAAGAAAGTGGCGAGTGACGTGGGCGATGCGGTGGGTGGCGCGGCGAAGTCTGCGGCCGGTGCGACGGCGGACGCTGCCAGCGCTGCGGCCGGCGCGACCGCCGATGCCGCGAGCGCAGTCGGGAAGACCGCGGCTAACGTGGGCAAGGGCGCGGTCGATGGCGCCGTGGACATCGCCGGAGACGTCGCAGACGCGGTGACCGACAAGAGCTGAAGCCGCTCCGGGGCCCCCGTCCTGCCGGAAGTGGTGCCGGCGTGTTCGGGGGTCTCCGGATTCGGCGTCCAAAAAAAGGGCGCAGCTTTCGCCGCGCCCAAAGCTCCTCGCGGAGCAAATCTCTACGCGTCCGGGACACCGCAGTCGAGGGGGAACCGCCGGTGCGCCGAGGTTCGATCCACCGGGCGCACACCGAGCGTGGGAGACGACGTCTCCGGACAAGCGAAGTTAGCAAGAGCGGCCGGGCTGCGAAATGGGACCTTGGTCTCACGGGCTCCGGGTGCGATACTCGTCGTCATGAAGAAGCGCTTCGAGCTCTCCGCGTTGGCGCTCGCTTTGCTCGCTTCGGCCTGTTCGCACATCAAGGAATCCGAAAAGGCGCACGAAGAGGCTTCGACGAAGGGGAAGTACGCCGTCCAGATCACCGAGAACGTCGAGAAGGTCGAGGGCACCTGCAAGTTCGTCAAGAACATCGAGCCGCAGTACGATCCGGTGCAGATTCCGGCGCCCTCGCAGCTGTCCGACTATTACCGGACACACGCGGTTCTCGCCGGCGCCGACACGGTGCTGGTGCGCGGCCAGGGGAAGGTCGGCGAGGCGTACATCTGCGGGCCCGGGCCGCTCAATCCGGACGGGACTCGCCGCGACGGTCCTCTCCCGCCGTCCGGTCCTCCGACTCCGTCGCAGTAGTCGCCATCGCGCTCCTTCCCCCGTGATCGGCCGCAACCTGACCGATTCCCGGCCCTACACGACGGAGAGCGAGATCGGCGACAGTCAGTTTTTCGTGGCGCCTCCGCGCGGGGTGTCCGCGCAGCTCACCGTCAACTTCTAGCGGTCGTCGGTCCCGCCCCCTCCTCCCTTGGCATTCGCCGGGGAGGGGGCGGACACCGGCCGATAGGAGACGCCGAGCCGGTCGAACAGGAACGCGTAGACGTCCACGGCCTGGGATGTCTTTTCGCCGAGAGAGCTGCCGATCCCGTGGCCGGAGGACGCGCTCGTCCTCAGCAGAACCCCCGCCTTCGGCGCCCCGCCCGCCCGCATGCGGGCGGTCATCTTCCGCGACTGCATCGGGTCCACCCGGGGATCGTTGGCGCCCGTGAGAAAAAGGATCGGCGGGTAGGCGACACGGTCGACGACGCGGTGGTACGGCGAGTACGCGTAGAGGGCGCGGAACTCGTCGGGGTTGGCCACCGTGCCGAACTCGGTGATGTTGAACTGCCCGTTCGCGGACAACTCGACGCGGAGCATGTCGTAAATCCCGACGTGGGCGACGACGGCGCCGAAGAGCTCGGGGTGCTGGGTGAACGCCGCCCCCATCAGGAGGCCGCCGTTCGAGCCGCCCTCGATCGCGAGCCGGCCGGGCTTCGTGTACTTCGCCTCGATCAGGCGGCGCGCGCAGGCCGCAAAGTCGTCGAAGACGTTCTGCTTTTTCGTGAGGTGGCCGGCCCGATGCCAGCCGTCGCCGAACTCGCCGCCGCCCCGGAGCACCGCGACCGCGTAGACCCCGCCCTGCTCGAGCCAGACGCGGCGCAAGGCCGAGTACTTCGGCCGCTGGCTGATGCCGTAGCCGCCGTATCCATAGAGGAGCGTGGGGTTGCTCCCGTCGAGCTTCGTTCCCTTCCGGCGGAGGATGTCGATGGGAACCCGGGTCCCGTCGCGGGACACCGCCCACTCGCGAACGAGCTCGGAGTCGGAGAAGTCCACCGGGGATTTTCTCGCCAGAGCCGTCTTCGCGATCTTTCCGTCGGCGCCGGCCCGGTACCAGGCCGGCGGCTCGAGCGCGCTCTGGTTCTCGAAGAGGATCGCGTCCCCGCCCGCGGGGGTCATGCCCTCGACCGACGACACAGGAAGGATCGCGAGCTCGCCGGCGGGCCGCCCGTCACGCCCGAAAACGCGGATGCGCGATGGGCCTCCGACGAGCTCGGCCACGTAGAGCCGCGTGTCGGTCAGGCAGTAGTCGTCGATGGCCGCGTCGCCTTCGGGGACGACGACCGAAGCCGCCGACAGATCGGCCGCTCCCGCGGGCAGGCGCAGGATGGTCCCGCGCGGCGCGCCCTTGTAGGAGAGAAGGAAGAGGGAGCCGTCGGAGGCGAAGAGACCTCGCACGACGCGGTCCGCGTCGGCGGCGATCCGTTTCCAGGCCCCGTCGCCTGCCCGGAGATACAGCGACGCTTCGCCGCCATCGCCGTTCTTGACGGTCGCGAGAACGAAACGGCCGTCGTCGGAGGATTCGAGCGTGGTCTCGGCGATGCGCGGAAGCTCCCGGCCGAGGGCGTAGGCGTCGGATTCGCCGGGCTCGCCGAGACGATGGAAGAAGACCTGCTGGGAGAACTCGAGGTCGGCCGCGGGCCGCTCTCCCGGCCGGGGATAGCGGGTGTAGAAGAAGCCCGACGCATCGCCGTTCCAGGCCACGTCGCCGCCCGCGGTGCCGCCGTTGACCCGAGGGATGACGTCGGGGAGCGCCCGACCCGTCGCGGTCTCGTAGACATGAACGGTGCCCGTCTCGCTCCCGCCTTCGGAGAGCGAGACCGCGACGAGCCGGCCGTCGGGGGACGGAATGAACCAGTCGATCGAGGTGCCCCCTTTCGGATCCAGCGCGTTCGGATCCACGACCACCCGTTCGCCGCTGGAGAGCGTCGGCGGAATCGAGCGTCACGAGGAAGGACTGCTGCTTCGGGGGCTGAGTCTTGAGAGCGAAGAGGCGTCCGCCCTTGCGGACGAGCTTTCCGTAGAACGGCGTCGGAAACTCCTCGATCTCCCGGACCCGCGCTCGGATCGCGGCGACGCTCGGCAGTCCGTCCAGGATCGAGCGCGCCCACGCGTTCTCGGCGTCGCTCCAGGCCCGCACGGCGGGGTCGGCGCCGTTTTCGAGCCAGCGGTAGTCGTCGACGACCTCGACGTCGAAATAGCGATCCGAGACCGGCCGGCGCGCCGCTGAGGGCGGGCCGTCGGGGGCCGCGGCGGCCAGGGATGTCACGCCCGGGGCGAGCGCGGCGAGAAGCGGCGGAAGAATCAGTCTCAGAGGGCGTCGGCGCATGCGTCTCCTCGCATTCGGTGACTTCTTGGGGAGCTTCCGCGGATTCTACGCGAGGCGCCCGGCTGTCCGGGGCGGCGGCCGCATTTTGCTAATGTGTGCCGGCGATGGCGGCGCGCGACGTGCATTCGTACTCCGAACCCGGACGGGTGCGGGTGCGCCACGTGGACCTCGACCTCGACGTGCGTTTCGACCGACGCATCCTCGAAGGGGCGGCCACGCTCGTGTTCGAACGCATCGACCGCGCGGCCGACTCCCTCGTGCTCGACACGCGGGGGCTCGACGTCGCGGCGGCGGAAGTCCCGGCCGCCGGTGGAAGCTGGCGGCCCGTGGAGTTTTCGCTGGGCGCGGCCGATCCGATTCTCGGCGCTCCGCTCCGGATCGCGGTTCGGCGCCGACGCCGACCGGGTGCGGGTGCGTTACGCGACGCGGCCCGGGGCCTCCGGGCTCCAGTGGCTCGCGCCGCCGCAGACGGCCGGGCGGAAGCATCCGTTTCTGTTCTCGCAGTCGCAGGCGATCCACGCCCGGAGCTGGGTCCCGATCCAGGACACGCCCCAGGTCCGCCTGACCTACGGCGCCACCATCCGGACGCCGCCCGAGCTCGTCGCGGTCATGGGCGCCGCGGGCAACCCGACGTCGGGACGCGGCGGAACGTATCGGTTCTCGATGCCGCAGCGGATCCCGGCGTACCTGATGGCGATCGCGGCCGGCGATCTGGCGTTCGCGCCGCTCGGCCACCGGGCGGGCGTCTACGCGGAGCCGGCGCTCCTCGATCGCGCCGCCCACGAGTTCGCGGACACCGAAAAGATGATGGAGGCGGCGGAGCGTCTGTACGGCCCGTACCGGTGGGACCGCTACGACGTGCTCGTCCTTCCTCCGAGCTTTCCGTTCGGCGGGATGGAGAATCCGCGCCTCACCTTCGCGACGCCGACCGTGCTCGCGGGAGACCGGAGCCTCGTCTCCCTCATCGCCCACGAGCTGGCGCACTCCTGGTCCGGAAACCTCGTCACGAACGCGACCTGGAGCGACTTCTGGCTGAACGAGGGCTTCACGACGTACATCGAGAGGCGCATCGACGAAGAGGTCTACGGCCCGGAGTTCGCGGCCATGGAAGCGGTCCTGGGGCGGCAGGATCTCGAGGAGGAGATCGAGCGGCTGGACGACCGCGACGAGATCCTGCACATCGATCTGACCGGACGGGATCCCGACGATGGCGCGACGCGGCTTCCTTACGAGAAGGGGAGCCTCTTCCTGCGTTCCCTGGAAGAGCTCTTCGGCCGGCCGCGCTTCGACGAGTTCCTCCGCGGATACTTCGATCATTTCGCGTTCCAGAGCATCACGACCGCGGATTTCGTCGCGTACCTGAAGGAGCACCTGCTCTCGCGGGACGGCGCGAAGGCGGCGGCGGTTCCGCTCGAGACCTGGATCGAGAAGCCCGGTCTGCCCGAGGCGGCCCCCCGCCCGCGTTCGGCGGCCCTCGAAGAGGTGGCGCGGGTCGCCGGCCGATTGGATCGCGGAGCAGATGCCGGCCTCCGATCTCCCGTTCGCCCGCTGGAAGACACAGCAGCGCCTGCAGTTTCTCCGGCAGCTGCCTTCGCCCCTGCCTCTCGCGCGGATGAGTGAGCTCGACGCCGCCCTGGGCCTGACCGGCACGGGAAACAACGAGGTCGCCTTCCAGTGGCTCCTCATGTCCATTCGCGCCGGGTACGCGATCGCGGACGAGCGCCTCGAGGATTTCCTGGTCTCGATCGGGCGGCGGAAATACATCAAGCCGCTGTATGAGGAGCTTGCGAAGACGGCGGCCGGCCGCGAGCGGGCGCTGGCGATCTACCGGAAGGCGCGTCCGGGGTACCATCCCATAGCCGTGGACACCATGGATCGCATCCTGGACTGGAAGGGATGAGCTCCGGGGCCGGGGCGCCCGAGAGACACGTCGCGAGCGCCTGCCCGCTCGACTGTCCCGGACGCCTGCAGTCTCGACGTCACGGTCGCCGAGGGCCGGGTCGTGGCGATCGGCGGATCGCACGTCAATCCGGTCACCGCACGGTTACATCTGCGCCAAGGTGCGCGAGTTCCCGCGCCACATGTACGGCGAGGCGCGGCTGCTCCAGCCGGGCCTTCGTGACGGGCCGAAGGGCGAAGGACGTTTCCGGGCCGTCTCGTGGGACGAAGCCCTCGCGCACGTTTCGCAGAAGCTCCTCGAGGTTCGGAGCCGCAGCGGGGGAGAGGCGATCCTGCCGTTCTCCTACGGCGGCTCGAACGGCTATCTCTCGCAGGGCACGACGGATGCGCGGCTCTTCCGGCGGCTCGGCGCGTCGCGGCTGGCGCGCACGGTCTGCGCCGCGCCTTCGGCCGCGGCCAACGCCGCTCTCTACGGCAAGATGACCGGAATCGCGTATCCGGACTACGCGGACGCGCGCCTCATCGTGCTCTGGGGCGTCAACCCGTCCGTTTCCGGGATCCATCTCGTCCCGTACATCCAGGAGGCGCAGAAGAAGGGCGCCCGGCTCGTGGTCGTGGATCCGCGCCGGACGCGCCTCGCCGAGCGCGCGGACCTGCATCTCGCTCCCCACCCCGGGACGGACCTGCCTCTCGCTCTGGCGGTCATCCGGTGGATCTTCGCGGAGGGCCGGGCGGACCGCGAATTTCTCGAGGCGCATGCCACCGGCGCCGGAGAGCTCGAGCGCCGGGCCGCCGAATGGACGCTCGAACGCGCCGCCGCCGAGACGCGCATTCCCGCCGCCGACATCGAGACCTTCGCGCGCCTGTACGCGGACTCGAGCCCGGCGGCGCTGCGCTGCGGCTGGGGGCAGGAGCGGAACCGCAACGGCGGCTCGGCGACGGCCGCGATCCTGGCCCTTCCCGCGGTGGCCGGAAAGTTCGGCGTGCGGGGCGGCGGCTACACGATGTCCAACTCCGTCGGCCTGGCGCGACGTGGACGGCGAGGCTCCGGCGGCCGCCGACGAGCCGCCCACGCGCGTGATCAACATGAATCTCCTCGGGGACGCTCTCGCGGTGCGCGGTCCGGGCGGTATCGAGGCCCTGTTCGTCTACGACTGCAACCCGCTGATGACGATTCCCGCTCAGGAAAAGGTCCGGGCCGGGCCTGGCGCGCGAGGATCTCTTCACCGTCGTGTTCGACCCCGTGCTGACGGACACGGCGCGATACGCGGACGTCGTGCTGCCCGCCGCGACGTTTCTCGAGCGGCGGGAGATCTCCCGCGGCTACGGCGCTCTCGTGCTCCAGGACGCCCGGGCCGTCGTGGCGCCGGCCGGCGAAGCGCGGTCGAACCAGGATGTCTTCGGAGAGCTGTGCCGCCGGACCGGCGTGGCGCGGACCGGAGATCCCGAGTCCGACGAAGAGCTCGCGGCGGCGCTGCTGGCCTCTTCGCCCCGCGGAGCCGCCCTGCGGCAGTCGCTCGATCGCGGCGAAGGCTCCCGCGCCGGAGGAGGGCGCGCGGCCGGTCCAGTTCGTCGACGCCTTTCCGCGCACGTCCGACCGCAAAGTCCATCTCTTGCCGGAGGAGCTCGATCGCGAGGCCCCGGGCGGGCTCTATGCGTATCGGCCGGACCCGGCGACCGCACGGTTCCCGCTGGCTCTCATTTCCCCGGCGACCGACCGCACGATCAGCTCGACGCTCGGGGAGCTGCACCGGGGCCCGGTCCCGCTCGAGCTCCACCCGGACGACGCGGCGGCGCGCGGGATCGCCGACGGCGCTCCGATCCGCGTCTACAACGGCCTCGGCGAGGTCCGCTGCCGCGCCCGACTGAACCCGGGCCTCAAGGAAGGCGTCGTGCTCCTGCCCAAGGGCATCTGGTCGCACAACACCGACAGCGGCACGACCGCCACGGCCCTGGCGCCGGACACGTTGACCGACATCGCGGGAGGCGCCTGCTTCAACGACGCGCGCGTCGAGGTCGAGCGAGCGGCGCCGGCCTGATGGAAGCCCCGGCCGCGGACGCGCCTCTCGCCAGGCCTTCCACCGATCGGGCGTGGCGCCGCCGCCGCATGCGCGCGGCCCTGCTTCTCACGGTCGGCGTCCTGGTCCTCGAAGTGGCGGGCGGCATCATCTCCGGGAGCCTCGCGCTTCTCGCGGACGCGGCCCACATGTTCACCGACGTCGCCGCCCTGACGCTCGCCTGGGCGGGGATGGCTCTCGGCGACCGGGCGCCGACGCGACGGCATACCTTCGGGCTCGCCCGCGCCGAAGTGCTCGCCGCGTTCGTGAACGCGCAGCTGCTGATCCTCGCGGGAGCGTGGATTCTCTGGGAGGCCTGGCGGCGCTTTCAGTCGCCGCAGGCGGTCGGCACGGGCCTGATGCTGGCGGTCGCGGCGGTGGGCCTGGTTGCGAACCTCGTCGCGCTCGGGCTGCTGAAGGCGGGGCGCCGCGACTCGCTCAACCTGCGCGCGGCGTACCTCGAAGTCGTCACCGACGCCCTCGGCTCGGTCGCCGTCCTCGTGGGGGCCGTGGTCATGTCGCGGACGGGCTGGTTCGCTCTGGATCCGCTGCTCTCGGCGGCGGTCGCGCTCCTCGTGCTGCCCCGGGCGATCGGCATCCTGCGCGAGGCGGCGCACATTCTCATGGAGGGGGCGCCGGCGCGAAATCGACGTCGCCGGGACTGCGGGACGCGATCCGGACCGTCCCGGGAGTGGAAGCGGTGCACGACCTGCACTTCTGGACGCTGACCTCGGGGCAGCACTCGGCGAGCGTGCACATTCGGGCGGCCACGTTCGATCGATCGCGGCGAGGTGCTGCGAAGCGTGCAGCGCGTGCTGCTCGAGCGCGCCGGCGTCGACCACGCGACCGTCCAGGTCGAGTGCGCCGCCGACGAGGATTGCCGCTCTTCGGCGAGCCATGCCTGAGCCCGGCCGGCCGACCCCGGGCGCGCCGGTGGAGATTCTCGGCGCCGGGCCGGCCGGCCTCTCCGCGGCGCTGACGGCGGCCCAGCGCCGGGCGCGAGGTCTCGATCTTCGAGCGCCGCGCCGAATGCGGGAGCCGTTTCCACGGCGACCTTCAGGGCCTGGAGAACTGGACGACGCCCGAGGACGTCCTCGAGGAGCTCGGCGTCCATGGGGATCGCCCCGACGTTCGACCACGTCGCGATCCGCGACGGCGTCTTCTTCGACCCGGACGGCCGCGAGCGCCGGCTGCGGTCGGATCGTCCGGCCTTCTATCTCGTCCGGCGCGGCGTCGGCGCCGGCACTCTGGACCAGGCCCTGAAGTCCCAGGCCCTCGCGGCGGGCGTGCGGATCCGGTTCGGCGAGGCCTCGGGCATCCGATCGGAAGGAGGAATCCACACGCCGGGCCCGGAGCGCTGCGACGCCCTCGACGTCGGGTACGTCTTCGAGACCGACATGGCCGACGGGGTCTTCGCCGTTCTGTCCGACCGGCTCGCGCCCAAGGGCTACGCGTACCTCCTGGTCTGCCGCGGCTGGGGCACCGTCGCGTCCTGTCTCTTCGACGACTACGCCAACGCCCGCGAGTACCGGGAGAGGGCGCGGGAGTTCTTCGAGAAACACGCCGGCCTGAGGATGCGGGCGGAGCGGACGTTCGGCGGCACGGGCAACATGCGCACGGCGCCCATCGCACGGCGGGGCGCCGTGCTGTACGCGGGCGAGGCCGCCGGGCTCCAGGACGCGCTCTGGGGCTTCGGCATGCGCTTCGCGCTCGTCTCCGGACACATGGCCGCGCGCGCCCTGGTCGAGAAGACGCCCCGCGACTACGAGACGTCGCTCCGGGAGCGCTTCGCCGGGTTCCTGCGCACGTCGGTCGTGAACCGCTTCATCTACGAGCGCATGGGCGACTCCGGCTACGCGTGGATCCTGCGGCGGATCGCGCGGGCCTCGGACGCCCGGGACTGGCTGCGCCGGTTCTACGCGCCGAGCCTCTGGAAGAGTCTCTGCTTTCCGGTCGCGCGTTCCGCCGTGGAGGCCGGGCGCCGCCGCGCGGAAGCCGCGGTGCGCGCCGCTCACGCCGCGTTCTGAGATGGAGCTCGCGGCGTCCGGGCCGGCGGCTCCGGGGCGGAACCCGGGAAGCGCGCACAGCGCCGGCGTCTCGCTCCCCGCCTGCGTCCGTGGGCCGGCCGGCGCCTTCCCCGCGAGCTGAACGCGTCGTCGCGTCGGGCGGCATCGCGGCGGCGCTTCCCGGACGGGCGTGCGGGATGCCGGCTTCCACGAACTGCTCACGCGGATCGACGAGGCGCCGTTCTCGGACGCGCGCCGCGTCGAGGTGTTCTTCGATGGCCAGGAGGCCTTCGCCGCGATGCTCTCCGCCGTGGAGTCCGCGCGGGAGGAGGTGCTTCTCGAGTCGTACATCTTCAAGGACGACCCGACCGGCAGACGCTTCCAGGCAGGTCTCATCGCGGCGGCCCGTCGAGGCGTCTCGGTGCGCGTGCTCGCCGACGGGGTCGGGTCGGATCGAAACGCGGCGGGGTTTCTGGAACGAGATGACCGAGGGCGGCGTGGATGCGCGACTGTTCCGGCCATCTGGGATTTCTATCCGCTCCGCGCTCCTCTTCCGGCGCGACCACCGCAAGATCCTGGTCGCCGACCGGACGGTCGCGTTCACGGGAGGGATGAACATCGGCGACGAGTACGGGTCGTCGCTGCTTCCGCGGGAGAGCCTGTGGCGCGACACGCACTGCCGCGTCGAGGGGCTGCGGCCGCGGAAGAGCTCGCCGTCGTTTTTCAGGAAGCGTGGGCCGAGGCGGGCGGCGCGCCGCTGGTCCTGTCGCCGCTTGCGGGCGGCGCCGAGCGGGATCCCCGCATCCTGATCCTGGACTCGCGGCCGGGGCGGGGACAGAAAGAGCTCGCGTCCGTGTTCGCGAGCATCGTGGCGGCCGCCCGCGCAGAAGCTCTGGATCACCGTGGCGTACTTCGCGCCCCGCCACCGGGCGCTGCGGATTCTCGGCGGCGCGGCCCGCCGCGGCGTGGACGTGCGGCTTCTGCTTCCCGGAAAGAGCGACATCGCGACCGTGCGGCATGCCGGACACGCGCGTCTACTCGGGTCTCCTCTCCCGCGGCGTGCGGATCTTCGAGTACGACGCGGCGATCCTGCACGCCAAGACCCTGGTCGCCGACAGATACCTCTCGGTGGTGGGCTCGAGCAACCTGGATTTCCGTTCGATCGAGTTCAATGCCGAGTGCAACTTCCTCATTCTCGACGCGCCGACAGGGGCGCGGATGGACGGCCGCGTTCGAGAACGACCTCGCCCACGCGAGGGAGATCCGTCCGGGGCCGTGGAAGAAGCGGGGCTGGCTGCACCGCTCCGCCGACCGCGCGGCGCGGACCCTCTCTCCCTGGCTCTGAGGCCGGAATCCGCTAACGAGTCCGGCGCGGACCGCGGCTCGAGCTCGGAACGACCATGACCGGGATCGTCGCCCGGGCCATGGCTCGCTCGGCCGTCGCGCCCATCAGGAGCGTCGCCACGGCGTTCTGGCCCGTGGTCCCGAGGACGAGGAGCGTGTAGCCTCGCCGCGCCTCTTGGGCCAGCGCCACGTCGGGGGTGCCCCGGAGGACGAGGGCGCGCTCGCCCTCGGACGCCCGCGTCCATTGGCGATGCCGGCGGGCGTAGTGCTCGGCGAGCTCGCGTGTCAGGACCCGCCCGCCGGCGCCGACGAGGTCGCCCCGCTCTTCGCGGATCGCGGCGCGGATGTCGGAGGAGGGGCGGACATGCGCGACCGTGATCGCCGCGCCGCAGATCGACGCCAGCCGGCGGGCTTCGTCGAGGGCCTTGCGGGAGCCGGGCGAGAAATCGACTCCGACGAGGAAACGCGGGGCCTCCGCCACGGCGCGGAGCGTATCATCGGGCCTCACACGCGGAGGAGCCATGAAGTTCCTGTTCGGCATCGTGACGGGAATTCTCATTGTCGCGGGCGGCGGCCGCATTCGTCATCGCGAGCGGAAGCGTTTCCGGTGGCCGCGACGAATCCCCCGAGCGATCTCGAGAAGGCCGTCGCGACTCTCGCGGTGCGGCGTTCGGTCGCGAGGCTCGCGCCGCGCAGGAGAATCCGGTCAAGGCGACACCCGAAACGCTCGCGAAAGGGCTCGCGCACTATCGCTCGATGTGCCTGACGTGCCACGGAGCCGGGAACCGTGGATCCCTCCGAGATCGGAGAGGGCCTGAATCCGCCGGCGCCGGATCTGACGCAGCCGAGCGTGCAGTCCAAGACGGACGGCGAGCTCTTCTGGATCGTGCAGAACGGGATCCGCATGACCGGGATGCCCGCCTTCGGTCCCACGCACAAGGACGAGGAGATCTGGACGCTCGTCACTTTCATGCGTCATCTCCCGGAGCTGACCGCCGACGAAGAAGCGGTCCTGGAGCGAGGCCGGAGAAGGAGAAGGGCCGGAGAGCCGGAGAAAGCGAAGAAGCCCGAGATAGCTCAGACGGCGCGGGCGGCTTTGACGACGTCCCCGACGGAGATCCCGCTGCGGTAGTTCCCGGCGAACCTGAGCCCCGGCCAGCGTGCCTCCGCGCGCGCCAGGGCTTGCATCCGGCTCGGAGTGCCCGTTCGTGTACTGCGGGATCGAGCGCTCCCAGCGTGTGGCGAGGAGCAGCGACGGCGCTCCCCGGACGAGCCCTTCCGCTTCGAGGTCGCGCACGGCGAGATCGACGAGCCGTCCGTCGGGCAGGCGCGGGGTCTCCGGGTCGCGCGCTCCTCCGAGAAAGACGGTCAGCAGCGCCTGCCCCTCCGGCGCGCGGCCGGGGAAAAGACTCGAGCTCCAGACCCCGCCGAGGATGCGCCGCGAGGCGTCGGGAACGACGAGATGGCCGAAGCCGGCGAGCGGGCGCCGGAGAGCCGCATCGGGCCACGCCAGGTGCAGGACGGCGAGCGGAGGATGCTCGATCGAGTCGAGCGCGGCCGCGGCCTCGGGCGCGAACGGCCGGACCAGATTGGCGGCATCGGCCGCCGGAGCCGCGAGGATGACCTCATCGGCCTCGATCTCGGCGCGCGCGTCGCGGACGGCGAATCGGCCGGCGGCGGGACCGATCCGGTCGACGGACGGCTCCCGCGCGGAACGAGCTCCCGAGGGACCTGGCCATCGCCCGAGGCAGCGTCGAGAGCCCCTCGCGGAACGAGAGGAGACCGCGGACGCGCGGGCGCGGCTACGTGTCGTCCCGCCCCGGCTGGCCCGCGCGCCGCGGATGGCGCCCAGAAGGATGCTGCCGGCTTCGCGCTCCCAGCGGGTCAGCGCGGGAAAGGCGTCGGGCGCCGACAGGCGGCTCGCGTCGCCCGCAAAGATCCCCGAGACGAAGGGCGCCACGACCCGCTCCGCGACTTCGGGCCCGAACCGCCGGGTGAAGAAATCCCGCACGCTCTCCTCGGGAGGCGCGGGGCGTCTGCGGAGGGGCTCGGCGAGGATTCCGAGCTTTCCGGAGACGGAGAGAGCAGACGCGTCGTGAGCAGGGCGAGCGGCGAGGTCGGCAGCGGATAAAGCCGGCCCGCGGAAGTCGACGTAGCGGGGGAGGCGCGGATCGGAGACGAGAAGCTCGGAGCCGAGCGCGAACTCGGCGACGATTTCGAGAAGCTCCGGCGTCGGGCGGACGGTGTTCGGTCCGGTCTCGAGCAGGAACCCGTCCCGGCGCACGCTCCGGATGACCCCGCCGGGCTCGGGCCCGCGCTCGAGGAGAAGGGTCTCGACTCCGGCGCGCTGCCGGGCACGCGCGACCGTCAGCCCGGCCATCCCTCCGCCGATGACGACCGTTTTCATGGGTGCCAGAAGCCCTCGGCCGATTCCGCGAGCACGGCGAGAGCCCTGAGGAACGTCGGCCGGTCATTGAGGCCGGGAGTGCGGCGGAAGGAAGCGATGCCCGCGGCTTTCGCCTCGGCGCCGAAGAGCTGATCGATCTCGTAGAGCGTCTCCACGTGGTCCGTGACGAACGCGATCGGAACGGCCAGGACCTGCCGCGCGCCGGCGGCCCCGAGGCGCCGGATCTCGTCGAGGGTCGCGGGACCCAGCCACTCGACCGGACCGAGCTTGGACTGATAGGCGAGAGACCATGGTCCGGACCAGGACAGCCGCTCGACGATCGCGCGGCAGCTCGCCTCGATCTCCGAGGCATAGGGGTCGCCTTCGACCGTCACGAGCTTCTTGGGGATCGAGTGCGCCGAGAAGAGCAGGTGCACGGCATCCGACCGGGGATCCTCGAACCGGGCGAGCTCTTCGCGGATCGACTCGGCGTGCGCTTCGACGAACAGGGGATGCGTCGGAAACGATCCGATGTGCGCGAAGTCGGCCCCGGGGAGCGAAACGCTCGACCGCCGCGCGGCTGCGTTCGAGGGCGCCCTTCGTCGTCGTCAGGGAGTACTGCGGGTAGAGCGGGAACGCGAGGAAGCGGTCCACCCCGCTCGAGGCGAGCTCGCGCACGACGTCCTCCACGAGGGGGCGCGAGCAGGTCATGGCCGCGCGGACGACGGCTTCGCGGCCCTCGGCCTGCAGGAGCCTCTCGACTCCCGAGGCCTGCTTCTCCGTGAGCCTGCGGATCGGGGAGCCGCCGCCGATCGAGGCGTACAGCGCCTGAGAAGTCTTCCGGCGTCCCAGAGCGATCGCGCCGGCCACGGCCTTGCGCACGAATGCCGGTCGGATGCGCAGGACGTCGGGATCCGCGAAGAGGCGGTAGAGGAAGCCCGGAACGTCCGCGAGGGTCTCAGGCCCGCCGAGCTGGAGGAAGAGAATCGCCCGCCGCGCCACGCGTTCAGAGCGTCCGGGAGAACACCGGCTTCTCGGCGGTCTGGCCGAGATACGCGTCGAAGGGCATCGCCAGGTTCCGGAGGAAGACGCGGCCGAGCGCCGTGGCCCGGATCTCCCGGGCATCGATCGTGACGAGGCCGTCCTCGACGCAGGGCGCGAGGGCCTCGACCGCGCGTCGCGAACTCGGCATCGAAGTCGATCCCGAACCGCCTCTCGATCTCCGAGCGCACGACGACCCCATGACACAGAAGGTTCTGGATCACTTCGCGGCGAAGCACGTCGTCGTCGGTGAGGGTCGCGCCGCGGAAACGTCGCGGCCCCCTCGGAAGCGACCGCGGAACGATAGTCCGCGAGCTCCCTCCGGTTCTGCACGTAGCGGCGTCCGATCGAGCCGATCGCGCTCATGCCGAAGCCCAGCAGGTCGGTGCCGGCCTTCGTCGTATAGCCCTGGAAGTTGCGGTGGAGGGTGCGGTCGCGTCGGGCGCGGGCCAGCTCGTCCGAGGGCCGCGCGAAGTGGTCCATGCCGATGTACTCGTAGCCTGCCGCCGAGAGGCGGTCGAGCGCCGTGCGGAAGATCTCGAACTTGGTGGCCTCGTCGGGAAGGTGGGGCTCGAGGACGACCTGATGCTTCTTCATCCACGGCACGTTGGCGTAGGAGTACACCGCGAGGCGATCGGGATCGATCTCGAGGATCCGGTCGATCGTCGCGTCGAAGGACTCCGGTGTCTGGTGCGGAAGTCCGTAGATGAGATCGACGTTGAGGCTCGGGAAGCCCAGGCGGCGCGCCTCGCGCACGAGGTCGCGCGTCGCTTCGAAGGGCTGGATCCGGTTGATGGCTTCCTGGACCCGAGGGTCGAAGTCCTGGACGCCCATGCTCAGACGGTTGAAGCCGAGGCCCGCCAGCGTCGCGAGATGCTCCGGAGTGGTGACGCGCGGATCGATCTCGACGCCGAGCTCGGCGTCCGGAACGACGTCGAAGCGGTCGCGGATCGATCGGCCGAGGCGCTCGAGCCGGGTCGGCGAGAAGTAGGTCGGCGTTCCGCCGCCCCAGTGGAGCTGGACGACTTTCTCCTCCGCCGACCACCCCCGGCGACGGCGGCGGCCACGGAGTCCATCTCCCTCTCGACGGCGTCGAGATAGACGTCCTCGCCGGCGTGCCGGGTCCCGGTAATCACGACCGTGCACCCGCAGAAGAAGCAGAGCCGTTCGCAGAAAGGAAGGTGGAAATAGAGCGAGAGGGGGGCCGGCGCTTCGCCCTCGGAGCTCTCGCGAAGGATCGAGGCGTAGTCGGCCGCGCCGAACTGCTCCTTCCACATCGGCGCCGTCGGATACGAGGTGTAGCGCGGGCCCTGAACGTTGTAACGCCGGAGGAGCTCGAGAGGGACGTCGAGAGCGCTCATGCGGTCACCGGCATCGCGGCCCGCACGGGCCGGCGCGCCGCATCGAAGAACGCCTCTACGCATTCCAGGCGCGAGCCCGGCAGCACGCCATGTCCCGAGATTGACGACGTGGCCCTCGCCTCCCGTCTCCTCGAGCATCGCGCCCGTGCGTCGAGCGACTTCTTCAGGCTCTCCGAGCAGGAGGCCCGGGATCCAGGTTCCCCTGAAGGGCCCGGCCCGGAGCCCGGCGGCGCGCGTCCGAAAGGGGGACGCGCCAGTCGATGGACAGCACGTCCGCTCCCGACTCGGCCATCGCTTCGATGAGATGACCGCATCCGTTGACGTAGAGAACGACCGGCGCCTGCGCCCGGCGGATGCCCGCGATCGCGCGCACGGCCGCGGGGAGCGCCCATTCGCGGTAGTCCTCGGCCGCGAGCTCTCCCGCCCACGTGTCGAAGAGCTGCACGGCGTCGGCGCCGGAGGCGAGCTGATACGACAGGACGTCGGAGGCCACGTCGGCGAGAAGGTCGAGGAGCCTGCGCAAGGTGCCGGGCTCGCGTCCCATCATCGTCTTCAGACGCGGCAAAGCTTCGCGACGCGCCGCCTTCGACGAGATACGACGCCGAGCGTCCACGGCGCGCCGCAGAACCCGAGCACCGCCGCGCGTCCGCCCACCTCGCGCTTGAGCCTCGACAGGATCTCGCCGGTGAACGGGATCTCCGACGCGGGATCGAAGCGGGCCAGCTTTTGGATCGCGGCCTAGGTGCGGACGGGCTCGGGCAGCTCGGGCCCGCCGTCGCCGAACTCGACGCGGGCGCCCATGGCGGCGACGGGAACGAGGATGTCCGAGAAGAAGATGACGCCGTCCGGGATCGAACCGGCGAAAGGGCTGGAGCGAAACCTCCGTCGCCAGGTCCGGGGACCGGCAGAGCTCCATGAAGGACACCTTCTGGCGGATTTCCCGGTATTCCGGGAGGTAGCGTCCGGCCTGGCGCATCATCCACACCGGGGGCCGGTCGACGGGCCGGAGGCGGCACGCGTCGAGGAATCGCGCCGCGGACGAGAGGGATCGGGCGTCCATCCCCCCGGAATATAGCGCGCCGGGAGCCGCCGCTATACTCCCCGCCAATTCTCGAGGGGAGGACAGTCATGAGGCGGACGCTCGCGTTCGGAGTCCTTGCGGGATTCGTGGCGGCGGCGTCGCCGTTGTGCTTGCCCAGCCGGCCATCACCGGTCCGGTCGACCCGACGACGTTCACCCAGCTCAAAGACTTCAAGGCCTACCGCTCGTCGTCCAACTCGCGCTACCCCGACTGGAACGACGACAGCGCGCATCTCTACCCGGGCGAGACGCTCACGATCGCCGACCTCGAGGGGCCGGGGATCGTGACGCACATCTGGACGACATCCTCGGGATCGCAATACGGCTGGCCGCGCCTGCTGCGCATCCGCGCCTACTACGACGGCAGCGACGTCGCCTCGGTCGATGCGCCCCTCGGCGACTTCTTCGCCGTCGGGCCACGGCCTCGAGCGCGCGGTCAAGTCGCTCGATGATCCGGGACGGCTCCGACGGCCGCGCGCGCAACAGCTACTGGCCGATGCCGTTCCGCAAGCGCTGCCGCATCACCGTGACGAACGAAGGCGCCCGCTACACCGGGCTCTACTACCACGTGGACTGGCAGAAGATGCCGTCGCTCCCGCCCGACACGGCGTACTTCCACGCGCGGTACCGGCAGCTGCTGCCGGCGCCCGCCGATGGGACGCCGTGGGTGTTCCTCGAGACGACCGGCCGCGGGTTCTACGCCGGCACGGTCCTCAACATCCTCCAGGCGGAGCCGGGCTGGTTCGGCGAAGGCGACGACATGTTCTACGTCGACGGCGAGAAGGTCGCGTCGATCCAGGGCACGGGCTCCGAGGACTACTTCAACGACGCCTGGGGCCTGCACGTCGTCGACGGCGACTACGCCGGCGTGACCGTGGCGGACGGGACGGGCCTCGGCTGCCCGGATGACGGCGTACCGCTGGCACCTGACGGATCCGGTGCCGTTCCACGAAATCGATCCGCGTCGAGATCGAGCACAAGGGCTGGACGTACAAGCCGGACGGAACGGTCCGGACCGCGTTCGGTGTCCGCGAGGACCTGATGTCGAGCGTGGCGTACTGGTATCAGGAGGGCATCGCGACAGACCAGCCGGCCGTGCCTTACGGGCGCGCGCGCCTGCCGCAGGGCAACGCGCTGCAGCTCGAGCTCGAGGAGGCTCTGCCCTCGGCGAAGATCGAGGGCGGCAAGGCGTCGATCGTCGCGGATCTCTTCTGGGGCAAGGACGTCATCATCTTCGACGGCGACGGGCACGGGCTCGAAGCATCGAGGTGCCGTTCGACGTTCCGGCGGACGGGGAGTACGAGCTGCAGGTCCAGGTGGCGCAGGCCTCGGGCTACGGGAACTACGAGATCTGGCTGGACGGAAAGCCGCCCGCCGCGACCGGGCTCGAGCACGAGCCGGGCGCCGACATCCGCGCCGAGGGCGTCGTTCGACGGGTACGCCTGGGAGACGTACGTCGGCAAGGTCGTGCAGATCGGCTGGCCGCGATTGACGAAGGGACGGCACACCCTGACGTTCGTCTGCACGGGCAAGCGGTCCGAGTCGACGCGGCTACAAGGCGGGCATCGACAACGTCATCCTGGCGCGCGTCGGCGAGGACGCCTGGGCGAGGGCCGGCGAGGACAGAGCCTCCCGGGTTCCGTCCGGGCGACGTGCCCTCGCTCGAGGCGCAGCTGAAGAGCCCGATCCCGCTCGTGCGCATGCTCGCGGCCTGCGGCCTGCGCGACCAAGGCGCGGCTGCTTTACCCGCGCTGGACGCGCTGATCGCGAGGCTGAAGGATCCGAGCTGTACGCGCGCGCGGCGGCGGCCGGAGGCGATCGGGGCCATCGGCCCGAAGGCCGCGCCGGCGGTGCCGGCGTCTGATCGCCGCGTGCAAGGTGAAGGGCGAGGACCGTCTGCCGCTGCGGCAGTATGCCTACGCGCTCGGCGACATCGGTCCGGCGGCGCGGTCCGCGCTGCCGACGCTCGAGGCGATGAAGGCGGACCGGCGCGTCGAGTGGGTGGTGGTCAAGACGATCGAGGAGATCGAGGGGAAGCGCCCCGGGCGGACGACTCCTTAGGCCGCCCTTCGCGAGCAGCTGCCGCAGCACGTACGGGAGGATCCCGCCGTGCCGGTAGTAGTCCACCTCGATCGGCGTGTCGATCCGGAGCCGCAGGGGCGTCTGCGTCTCGCTTCCGTCCTCTCGCCGGATCGTGAGGGCGATGTCCTGCCGCGGACGGAGGGTGCCTCCGAGGCCGAGGAGGTCGAACGTCTCGGATCCGCCGATCCCGAGCGACGCCGCGCTCACGCCGTCCGGAAACTGCAGGGGCAGCACGCCCATGCCGACCAGGTTCGAACGGTGGATCCGCTCGAAGCTCTGGGCGACGACCGCGCGCACGCCGAGCAGCCGCGTGCCCTTGGCCGCCCAGTCGCGCGAGCTGCCCGTGCCGTACTCCTGCCCGGCGAAGATCACGAGGGGCACGCGCTCGGCCTGGTAGCGCATCGCGGCGTCGTAGATCGTGAGGCGTTCGCCGGAAGGCTGGTGGACCGTGTAGCCCCCTTCGACGCCCGGGACCATGAGGTTCTTGATGCGCACGTTCGCGAACGTTCCCGCGCGTCATCACGCGATCGTTGCCGCGGCGCGCACCGTAGCTGTTGAAATCCTCGGGCTTGACGCCGAGGGCCTGCAGGTAGAGACCGGCGGGGGAGTCCTTCTTGATGGCGCCGGCCGGGCTGATGTGATCCGTCGTCACCGAGTCGCCGAAGATGGCGAGGGCGCGGGCGCGGCGCACGTCGTCGACCGGCGGAGGCGTGAGGGTGAATCCCTCGAAGAAGGGCGGCTCCTGAATGTAGGTCGAGCCGACGTCCCACGCATAGCAGGTGCCGCCGGCCGTCGGGATCTCCATCCACAGCGGGTTCGCGGCCGCGAGGTCCGCGTAGAGGCGGCGGTACGTCGCCGCGTCGACCGAGGCGAGCAGGGCCGACTGGATCTTCGTCGCTGGAGGGCCAGACGTCGCGCAGGTAGACCGGCATGCCCTGGCGATCCCGACCCAGGGGCTCGCTCGCGAGATCCACGTCCGCGCGGCCGGCGATCGCGAACGCCACGACGAGCGGCGGGCTCATGAGGTAGTTGGCCCGGATCGACTGGTGCACGCGGGCCTCGAAGTTGCGGTTGCCGGAGAGCACGCTCGCGGTCACGAGATCGTTCTTCGTCACCACGTCTTCGATGCCGGCGTCCAGAGGTCCCGAGTTGCCGATGCAGGTCGTGCAGCCGTAGCCGACGAGACCGAAGCCGAGCTGGTCGAGGTAGGGCTGGAGCCCCGTCTTGTGGAGGTATTCCGTCACGACGCGCGAGCCCGGCGCGAGCGAGGCCTTGACGCGCGGCGAGACCGAGAGGCCCCTCTCGACGGCTTTCCGCGCGAGGATTCCGGCGGCCAGCATGACGCTCGGGTTCGAGGTGTTCGTGCAGGACGTGATCGCCGCGATGAGGACGTCCCCGTGCCCGACCTCGACGCGCCCCGAGAGCTCCTGGGGGACCGCCGACCGGTCCGGCGTGGGCCGATTGTTGGCCATCTCGGCCTCGGTCCAGACGTTGGTGTCGCGCGCCAGAGCGCCGCTGACGCTCGGAGGATGCTGGCTGCCGCCGCCCGGCCGTGGCCGCCCGGCCCGAGGGTCGCGACGAAGCGCTCGGACAGCGCCGGCTCGGGCTTGCCGTACCCGTTCTCGGATACGGGCTTCGAGAAGAGCTCGCGGAAGCGGGATTTCATGTCCGGCAGGTCGATGCGATCCTGCGGACGCTTCGGGCCTGCGACGCTGGCGTGCACCCGGCCAGGTCGAGCTCGAGGACTTCGGTGTAGTCGCAGTCGCCCGGGCCGGGGGATGCCGAACATGCCCTGCGCCTCGTAGTAGGCGCGGAAGGCGTCGACCTGCTCGACGGTGCGGCCGGTCGCGAGAAGGTAACGGCAGGACTCTTCGTCCACGGGGAAGAACCCCATCGTGGCGCCGTACTCCGGAGCCATGTTCGCGACCGTGGCGCGGTCGGTCACCGAGAGCGAGGCCGCCCCCTCGCCGAAGAACTCGACGAACTTTCCGACGACCTTGGCCTTGCGGAGCATCTCGGTGACGGAGAGAACGAGGTCGGTCGCGGTGACGCCGTCGGCGAGCCGTCCGTGCATGTGCACGCCGACCACGTCCGGCGTCAGCAAGTAGACCGGCTGCCCGAGCATCCCGGCCTCGGCTTCGATCCCCCCCACGCCCCAGCCGACCACGCCGAGCCCGTTGATCATGGTCGTGTGCGAATCGGTTCCGACGAGCGTGTCCGGGATAGTACACGCCGTCGCGCTCCAGAACGCCGCGGGCCAGATACTCGAGGTTGACCTGGTGCACGATGCCCACGCCCGGCGGGACCACGTCGAAGCCCTGGAACGCCTGCATGGCCCCACTTCAGGAACTCGTACCGCGCGCGGTTGCGCCGGAACTCGATTTCCATGTTGATCCGCAGGGCGTCGGGGGAGGACCACTCGTCGACCTGAACCGAGTGGTCGACGACGAGGGCGACCGGGACGAGGGGCTCGATGATCCGCGGATCCCGTTTCAGGTGATCCACGGCCGAGCGCATGGCCGCAAGGTCCACGAGCAGCGGCACGCCCGTGAAGTCCTGGAGCACGATTCGCGCGACGACGAACGGGACTTCCGCCGTCCGCTCGCCCCGCGGCTCCCAGGCGGCGAGGGCGCGCACGTCGTCTTCCTTGACCCGCTTCCCGTCGCAGTTGCGCACGAGGGACTCGAGGACCACGCGGAGGCTCGCGGGCAGGCGCGACAGTCGTCCGAGGCCCTCCTTTTCGAGCTGCGGGAGGGAGTAGAGGGACCCGACCTTTCCGGCGGAGGGAGAAAACGTCTGGCGCGCGCGGTCGAAGGAGCTCATCGGTTTATCGTATTACGCGGCCCGGGCCGCGACGCTTGATAAACTCGACGGCTCCGATGGGATCCCATGCCCTGGGCTGGTTGGCGGTCGCGTTCTATTGCGCCGCCCAGATTTGCGCGATCGTTTCGCTCGTGCGTCCGCAGGTCATGGTCGCGCGCGCGACGCCGCTTCTCGTCGCGGGCGGCCTCGCTCTGCACTTCGCGGATCTCCTCCACCGGGCGCGCGAGCTCTCGTCGGTCCCGTACCGCACGCTGGGAGGATCCGTCTCGTTCTTCGGCTGGATGCTGGGGCTCGCTTACCTGGCGCTCGCCCTGCGCCACCGCGAGCGCGCGACCGGGCCCTTTCTGATTCCGGTGATCATCGTCGCGACCGTGGCCGGGCTTCTGCTCCCCGACGCGCCCTCGGCTCCCGCGCGCGGCACGCAGGGCTCGGTCTTCGCGTGGCACGTCACCCTCGCGATCCTGGCCTACGCGGCGTTCGCGCTCTCCTTCGTCCTCTCGGTCCTGTACCTGATCCAGAGCCGGCAGATCCGCCGCGGCCGGACGGGGCGGCTGTTCTCGCGCCTGCCGCCGCTCGAGGTCCTCGGGCGCATGAATCGCACGAGCGTCTCGATCGGCCTGGCCGTGCTGGCCCTCTCGATCGTCCTCGGCCTCGTCTGGGCGGAGCGCTTCTGGACCACGCTCGCGGATCCCAAGGTCGAGTGGGCCGTCCTCACGCTCCTCGTCTACGGTCTGCTTCTCTGGATGGATCGCCGCGGATGGGAGGGGCCCCGCGTGGCGCTTCTCTCGATCCTGGGTTTCTCCGTCGTTCTGTTTTCGTACACCGTGGTCAACATGTATCTGACGCAGGCGCACCGCTTCCGATGAGCGCCGCCGAGAGCCGGCTGCTCCTGCTGGGCTGGAACTTCCGCGGCGCCGAAGCCTCGGTGCGCGAGCGGATCGCTTTCAACGCCGACGAGGTGCGGGAAGCCCTCGACCGCATCCGGCGCGACGGCCTCGCGACCGAGAGCGTGATCGTGGCGACCTGTCACCGGAGCGAGATCTACGCCCTCTCGGACGGCGAGCGGCCGCAGGAAGAGATCTCCGGCCTCATCTCGCGCTGGCGCGGGCCTGGATCCGGCGGAAGTCGCGGGCGCGAGCTTTTACCGCGAGGGCCCCGACGCCGCGCGGCATCTCTTCCGCGTCGCGGCCGGCCTCGAGTCCATGGCCCTGGGGGAGAGCGAGGTCCTGGGCCAGGTGCGCGGCGCGCTCGCCCTGGCGCGCGAGGCCGGAGCGACGCGGGCCGTGTCGCACCGGATGTTCGAGAGCGCCCTCGCCGCCGGCAAGCGCGTGCGCGCGGAGACCGACATCTCGAGACACCCCCTCTCGGTGGCGTCGATCGGCTACGAGCTGGCGACCCGCGTGTTCGGCCGGATGTCCGAGCACACGGTCCTCGTGCTGGGAGCCGGCGAGACGGGAACGCTCTTCGCGAAGCTCGCGCGCGAGGCCGGCATCGCGGACGTGCGCGTCTCGAATCGCACCGCGGAGCGCGCCGAAACCCTCGCGGCCTCGTTCGGAGGCCGCGCCGTGCCCTGGAGCGCCGCTCTCGGAATCCCTGGCGGAGGCCGACCTCGTCGTCGGCACGACCTCGAGCCCGACGCCGGTGGTCCGGGAGGCGGACGTCGCAGGCGGCGATGCGCCAGCGGCGCGGGCGGCCGATGATGTTTCTGGATCTCGCGGTGCCCCGGGACATCGAGCCCTCCGTCCGCGACATCTACAACGTGTACGCCTACGGCCTCGAAGATCTCGAAGGCGTGGCGGACGAGAACCGCCGCCTTCGCGCCCGCGAGATCCCGAAAGTCGAGGCCATCCTCGAGGAGGAGCTGGCCCGGTTCCTCGCGTGGCTCGGCAACCTCGCCGTCGTGCCGACGTTGCACGGGCTGCAGCAGCACCTGGCGGCCCTGCGGGATCGCGAGCTCGAGCGGCTGCCCGCGGCGGAGCGCGAGCGCTTCCGCGCGTTCGCGGACGCCTACGCGGCCCGGCTGCTTCACGAGCCGATGCGCCGCCTCAAGGACGAGCCGGACGCCTCGCGCAAGCTCGAGCGGGTCGAGGCCATCCGCCACCTCTTCCGACTCGACGAATGAAGCTGCGTCTGGGCGCGCGCGGAAGCGCTCTGTCCCGGGCTCAGGCGCGCCTGATCGCGTCGGCCCTCGAGGGCCGGGCGGAGGTCGAGATCGTCGAGATCCGGACGACCGGGGACCGTCGGTCCGCGGAAGGAAAGCCCATCGGCTGGAAGGGCGACTTCACGAAGGAGCTCGATGAGCAGCTTCTCGCGCGCGAGATCGGCGCCGCCGTGCACAGCCTCAAGGACGTTCCCGCGGAGCTGCCCGAGGGGCTGGTCCTCGCCTCCGTGCCGAAGCGGGAGGACCCGCGGGACGTCCTCGTCTCGCACCCGCGCCGCACATTCGCCGACCTTCCCGCGGGGAGCCGCATCGGGACCTCGAGCCCGCGCCGGACCGCCCAGATCCTGGCCGCGCGGCCGGAGCTCCGGGTCGAAGCGGCGCGAGGCAACGTGGACACGCGTCTGCGGAGGCTCCGTGAGGGCAAGTGGGACGCGCTGGTGCTCGCTCGCGCCGGGCTCGCCCGTCTCTCGAGGCTGGACGAGATCGTCGAGGTCTTCGGCGAGAGCGTGATGCTTCCCGCTGCCGGCCAGGGAGCGCTCGGGATCGTGACGCGGGCGGACGACGTGGACGCGCGGGCGCTCCTCGCGCACATCGACGATCTCGCGTCCCACGAGGAAGTGCTGGCGGAGCGGAGTCTGCTGGCGCGACTCGAGGCGGGTTGCCGAGCCCCGGTCGCGGCGCTCGCCCGGGTGAGCGATCGCGCCCTGACCCTCGAGGCGGCCGTCCTTTCTCCGGATGGCGTGCGCGTGCTCCGCGAGACCGGCTCCGGAGACGCCGCGGACGCGGTCGGTCTCGGCCGCGCCGTCGCCGAGCGCCTTCTGGCCCTCGGGGCCGCCGAGCTCATCGGCATCGGAGAGTCTCGATGAGTCTTCCGCGCGTCCTCGTCATCCGCTCCGGCGCGCGCCCGTTCGGAACCGTCGCGGGAGTGGAGGTCATGGAATACGTCAGCCACACGATCGAGCCGGTCGCCACCGAGGCCCGCGGACTGGACCGGCGGGTTCGACACCGTCATCGTGACGAGCCAGACGGCCGTGGAGCGGATCGCGCGCGATGCGGCCCACACCGAGGCGTTTCGCTCCGTGCTCGAGTCGGCAAGCCTCATCGCGGTCGGCGAGGCGACGGCGGAGCTCCTCCGCCTCCACGGATACGCGCCCGACGACGTCGCGGCCGGCTCGGCTCGCTCGGTGCTCGAGGGGCTGTCCGAGTCCGCGGCGGGCCGCCGCGTTCTCTGGCCTTCCGGGGCGGAAGCGTCGCTCGATCTCGTCTCGCTGCTCGGCGAGCGGGGCGCCCGCGTGCGCCGCGTGGTTCTGTACCGGAAGCGGCCGACCCCCAGGGCCCGGGACTGTCGGCGGAGGTTCTCGTGCGCAGCCCGGCCGCGTTCTGCGCCACATCCCCGGCCGCCGCGGACTGGCTCTTCGCGGGTTTGACGCCCGAGGCGGCGGAGCAATTGCGCGCGACGCCGGCCGTGGCGCTGGGCTCCACGACGCTCGAACGGCTCTCGGCGCTGGGCGTCGAGCGCGTCCACGCCGCCCCCGAGGCTCGGTTCCGCAGCGCCGGCACGCTTCTCGAGCAGCTTGCCAGAGACTCGGCCGGGCACTAGGCTGCTGCATCCGATGTCGCGATTTCCGGTGACCCGCCTCCGCCGGCTCCGGAGAACGCCCGGACTGCGGGCCCTCGTCCGGGAAACGCGCCTCTCGGCCGATCGCTTCGTCGCGCCCCTCTTCGTCCGGAAAGGCCGGGGCCTCCGCGAGCCGATCGCCTCGCTTCCGGGAGTCGTGCGCATGTCGCCCGACGAGGCGGCGGCGGAGGCCCAGCATCTGCGGTCCCTCGGCGTCCCGGCCGTCATTCTGTTCGGGCTCCCCGAGCGGAAGGACGAGACGGGCAGCGAGGCCTGGGACGATTCGGCAGCCCTTCAATCCGCGATCCGGGAGATCCGCCGCGCCGCGCCGGAGATGGTCGTCATCACCGACGTCTGCCTCGACGAGTACACCTCGCACGGCCACTGCGGCGTGATCCGCGACGGCGAAGTCGACAACGACGCGACTCTTCCGCTGCTGGCGCGGGCGGCCGTCTCGCACGCGCGGGCCGGTGCGGACATCGTGGCGCCGTCCGACATGATGGACGGCCGCGTCGCCGCGATCCGCGAGGCCCTCGACGGCGCCGGTCTCTCGGGCACGGCGATCCTGGCGTACGCGGCCAAGAGCGCGTCCGCGTTCTACGGCCCCTTTCGCGAAGCCGCCGACTCCGCGCCGAAGTTCGGCGACCGGCGCGGCTACCAGATGGACGGGGCCAACCGGCGCGAGGCGATGCGCGAGATCGCGCTGGACCTCGACGAGGGCGCGGACGCCGTCATGGTCAAGCCGGCGCTCGCCTACCTCGACATCCTCCGCGACGCGCGCGAGCGGTTCGACGCTCCCATCGCGGCGTACAACGTCTCCGGAGAGTACGCGATGGTCAAGGCGGCGGCCGCCAACGGCTGGATCGACGAGAAGCGGATCGTCCTGGAGATCCTGACGAGCATCGTTCGCGCCGGCGCCGACTTCGTGCTCACGTACCACGCCGCGGACGCGGCCCAGTGGCTCCGCGAGGGCGGGCTGGACGCTTGAAGGCGAAGAAGAAGACGAGGAAGCGGCGTTCTCCGCCGAGCTCGGCGAGGTCCGCCGCCCTCTTTCGACGCGCCAGGCGCCTCATGCCGGGGGGCGTGAGCTCGCCCGTGCGCTCGTTCGCGTCGGTGGGCGGGGAACCGTTCTTCGTCGTGGCGGGCCGCGGGTCCCGCGTCCGCGACGCAGACGGCCGTTCCTACCTCGACTACGTCATGTCTTACGGGCCGCACCTCTTCGGGCATGGCCCGCCGTTCGTGCGCCGGGCGCTGGACCGCGCCGTGCGCCGGGGAACCTCTTTCGGGGCGCCCACCGAGCTCGAGGTGCGGCTGGCCGAAAAGGTCTCGAAGCTGGTGCCCTCGATCGAGATGGTCCGCTTCGTCAACTCGGGCACGGAAGCCACGATGAGCGCCGTGCGGCTGGCCCGGGGCGCGACGGGCCGCAAGCGCATCGTCAAGACCGACGGCGGATACCACGGCCATGCCGACGGCTTCCTCGTCTCGGCGGGCTCGGGAGTCGCGACCCTCGGAATCGCGGGCAGCCCGGGCGTGCCCGACGAGATCGCCGCCCTGACCACGGTCGTTCCGTACAACGACGCCTCGGCGCTCGAGGAGGCGTTCCGGAAGTTCCCGGGAGAAATCGCGGCCTTCGTCGTGGAGCCGGTGGCGGCCAACATGGGGCTGGTCCTTCCCGCGCCGGGATACCTCGAAGCCGCGCGCGAGCTGACCCGGCGCCACGGCGCGCTCCTGCGTGTTCGACGAGGTGATCTCGGGGTTCCGGGTCGCCGCGGGAGGCGCCCAGGAGCTGTACGGCATCCGCCCCGACCTGACGACCCTCGGCAAGATCCTCGGAGGCGGGCTGCCGATCGGCGCCTACGGAGGGCCGAGGGATCTGATGGAGAAGATGGCTCCCTCGGGGCCCGTGTATCAGGCCGGAACGCTCTCGGGCAATCCGCTCGCGACCTCGGCCGGCCTCGCCATGCTCGGCGAGATCGAGCTTCGGCCTCCGTACGCGAAGCTCGAGGCCAGCGGCGCGCTGCTGGAGTCTCTGCTGGCCGAGGCCATCCGCGCGCGGAGTCTGGCCGACCGTCTGACGCTCGCGCGCCTGGGCTCGCTCCTCACGCTGTTCTTCGCGCAAGGGTCCCCTCGGCAACTTCGCGTCGATCCGCAGCTGCGACACGAAGCGCTTCGCCGCCTTCTTCCACGCCATGCGCGAGCGCGGCGTGTCTCTGCCTCCGGCGCAGTTCGAAGCGTGGTTCGTGTCCACCGCGCACGACGAGGACGCGATCCGCAGGACGGCGCGGTCCGCGGGCGCCGCGCTCGACGCCGCGTTCGCCTAGCGTTAGGGCTCGGGCATCCGCGGCAGCGTGACGCTCTTGAACCCTTCCTCGCGGATCCGCCGGATCTCCTGAGTTTCCGACTCGACCCAGGGGAGCGGGATCTCGAGGCGCTTCACGGCCCGCCGCGCGATCTCGAGCGACGTCTCGAACTCCTCGGCGATGACCTCGTCCGCGCCCGCGGCCACGAGGCCCGGGATCTCGGCGACATAGCGCGTGCGGGCGAGGATGAAGAGTCCCGGGGCGAGCGTCCGGCAGTGCCGGATCGTCTGCCGCGTGGCCCGCGGATCGGAGACGAGAATGATCGCCGCGCGGGCCTTCTCGATCCCGTTGCGGCGAAGGACGACGTCGTTGGTCGAGTCGCCGTACTCGATCGGCACGAGCTTCTGGATGCCCTTCTTGACGCGAACGGGATCCAGGTCGATCACGCGGAACGGAGCGCGGGCGCGCTGCAGGACCCGGGCGACGGTCTCGCCCATGTGGCCGAAGCCGATGACGAGGATGATGCCTTCCGGGACGAGCGGGGCTTTCGGGCCGCGCGGCGACGGGCTCGCCGGCCGCGACACGGAACGCGACGGCATGGCTGACCTCCGAGAGAAACGGCGTCGCGATCATGGTGATGATCGCCGCGGCGAGGAACGTCTGGTACATGACGTTCGAGATCAGCCCGGCTCCCTGGACCTGTCGGAGGAGCACGAACGAGAACTCTCCGACCTGCGCCAGCGAGAGGCCGACGACGGTGGCCACGCGGAAGCCGTAGCCCATGACCAGGACCGCCGCGCCGCCGGCGACGGTCTTCCAGACCAGGATGAGCGCGAGGAGGACCGCGACGAGGAGGGGCTCCTGGAGGAGCACGCGCGGATTGAAGAGCATTCCGATCGAGACGAAGAAGACGGCGTTGAAGACGTCCCGGAAGGACGTGATATCCGCGAGAGCCTGGTGGCCGTACTCCGACTCGGAGAGCACGAGCCCCGCGAGGAAGGCTCCGAGAGCCGCGGAGAGGCCCGCCCAGGAGGTCGCGAGCGCCGAGCCCAGCACCAGGAAGAGGACGGCGACGACGAAGATCTCCTTCTGCCGGGTGCCGGCGAGGGCGCCGATGAAGCGGGGGATCACGAAGCGCGCGACCACGAGCAGCACGGCGGCGGTCAGTACGGTCTTTCCGGTCTGGAGGAGGATCGGCATCGGCCCGCCCGATCCGCCGTGGGCGAAGGCCGATATGGAAAGCAGCATCGGAACGACCGCCAGGTCCTGAAAGATCAGAATGCCGATGAGGGACCGCCCGTGCGGCGAGTCGAGCTCGTGGCGATCGAGCAGGAGCCGGAGAACGATGGCCGTGGACGAAAGGGACACCATGTAGCCGAACAGCAGGCTCCGGCTGAACGGATAGCCGCCCGCCGCCGCGACGGCGATGACCAGGGCGATCGTGCCCCCCACCTGGATCGGGCCCGCGACCCAGACGAGCTTGCCGAGCCGGCGAAGGTTGCCGAGCGAGAGCTCGAGACCCACGGTGAAGAGAAGGAGGACGACGCCGAGGTCGGCGAGGACCTCCACGACTTTCACGTCGGAGAGGAGGCCGAGCCCGAAAGGCCCGAACAGCGCTCCCGCCAGACAGAAACCCGATGAGGGGCGGTTGCCGCAGCCGATGCATCAGAAACGCGGCGCCCAGCGCCGCGAGAAAGATCAGCGCCAGGGGCCCGAGAAATTCCGGCGCCTGCATGCGTCGCCATTATGCCCGCCCCGGGTTCTCTGGTAGCCTCGCCGGACCTCGATGAGCCCGACGCGCGCCGCCGTTCCGCCCGCCGCCCGGCAGTGGTTCGGACATCCCCGCGGCCTCTCGACGCTCTTCTTCACCGAGATGTGGGAGCGGTTCAGCTACTACGGGATGCGCTCGCTGCTCATGCTCTTTCTCGTGGCCGCGGTACAAACCGGCGGCTTCGGTCATGACGGACAAGAAGGCCGCTGCGATCTACGGTCTCTACGTCGCCGGCGTCTACCTGATGGCGCTGCCGGGAGGCTGGGTCGCCGATCGGATCCTCGGACAGCGGCAGCGCGGTGTTCGTGGGCGGTTGCTTCATCGCGGCGGCCATTTCAGCCTGGCGTTGCTCGATGGCTGGAGCTTCTTTCTGGGTCTCTGCCTCATCGTGATCGGGACCGGATTGCTCAAGCCCAACGTCAGCGCCATGGTCGGGGACCTTTACCCCGAGGGCGGCGCCCGGCGAGATTCCGGCTTTTCGCTCTTTTACATGGGGATCAACACGGGCGCGTTCTTCGGTCCCATCGATCTGCGGCTATCTCGGCGAGCGCATCGACTGGCACTTGGGGTTCGGTGCGGCCGGCGATCGGCATGAGCCTGCGGGTTGATCCAGTACCGATTCGGAACGAAATATCTCGGGGGCGCGGGTCTCCTGCGGCCCGAGTCGACGGTCGGAGGCGCGCGTCCACGAGCCGTGCGGCAGTTGCTCATCGCGATCGTCGTCGTGGCCGCGGTGGCGATCGGCGTGCTGGTTACGGTTCGACCAATCTGACTGCCGAGGCGGCTGCCCAAGGGACCGGCGTCGTCATCGCCGGCAGCATCATCCTGTATTTCGCGATCATTCTGCTGCGGGGAGGACTGACGACGGCGGAGAAGAAGCGGACGATCGTCATTTTCGTGTTCTTTCTGGCGTCCGCGCTCTTCTGGGCCGGATACGAGCAGGCCGGCTCCTCGCTGACCCTTTTCGCTTCGCGGCTGACGGACCGCGATGATCGGGGGCTGGGAGCTGCCCGCATCGATTCTGCAGTCGATTCCTCCGTCGTGCGTCATCATCCTTTCGCCCGTGTTCAGCTGGGTCTGGCTGCGACTGCAGGACCGCGGTCCGTCCATGCCGGCAAAACTGGGTTACGGCCTCGTGCTTCTTGCGATCGGGTTCTTCGTCATGGTCGTGGCTTCGCAGAAGACGCACGGCGGAGCGGACAGGGTTCCGCGTGGTGGCTGGTCACGACGTACTTCCTCCATACCGTCGGCGAGCTTTGCCTTTCGCCCGTCGGGCTCTCGAGCGTGACCAAGCTCGCGCCCCGCCGGCTGGTGGGCCAGATGATGGGCACGTTCTTCATGGGCAACGCCCTCGGAAACCTCATCGCCGGACTGACGGCGGGCGAGTTCTCGACGATGCCGTTGCCCCGGCTTTTCGGCACGATCGCCTGGGCGACCGGGGGCGGGGGCCTGCTCCTTCTCCTGTTCTCTCGGCCGATACGCCGGTTGATCGGCGTTCTGCCGACGGGACCGGCGCCCAGCCGGATCGGCGAGTCGGAAGTCCCGGCCTAGCCAGGGGTTAGCGAAGCCAAAAAAGGCCGGAATTCGCTCCGGGTTGCTGCTATTGTTCGTAGACCTCGAACGAGTAAACCGACAAACGGCCCCGGGGCGGGGCCTGACCGATGTATTGCAGCCCGCCCGAAAGTACAGGCTGCCGTGGAGGAAAAGTGATGAGAAACGGGCAATTGACGGCACGCGAGACCGACGCCTTTGTCGAATCCGCGGGCGTTCGCGGTTTCCGGACGTTGCTCGCGGGGTTGGCGCTGACGATCGTCCGGCGCCACCGCGTTCGGGCAGATCATCCAGGAGTTCCCCCTTCTCCCGCCCGGCCGCGGGCCGGAAGGGATCATCACCGGTCCCGACGGAAATCTGTGGTTCTGCGAAGAGGGCGGTAACCGGATCGGCCGCATGACCTACCCGGACGGGGTGGTCACCGAGTTCGTGCTTCCGGTCGCCTTCAGCTCGCCGGAGACGATCGTCGCCGGTCCCGATGGCAATCTCTGGTTCACGGCATGGACAGCCGACTCCGTCGGCCGGATCACTCCGGCCGGCGTGATCACGATGTTCCCGACGATCTCCGCGAACAGCGAGCCGGAAGGGATCGCGGTCGGTGCCGACGGCAACATCTGGTTCACGGAAGCGGGCCGCAGCAAGATCGGCCGCCTCACGACCGATGGAGTGATGACCGAGTTCGACCTGCCCAATTCGTTGAGCCGACCCGAAGGCATGACGGCTGGCCCCGACGGCGCTCTCTGGTTCGTACAGCAGGCAGGGAACCGCATCGGCCGGATCACGACGCAGGGAGTCGTCACCCAGTGGCCGCTTCCGACGCCCGACGCCGACCCCTGGAACATCACCGTCGGCGCGGACGGGAACCTCTGGTTCTCGGAGGGAGCCGCCAACCAGATCGGGAGGATCACTCCGACGGGGACCATTACGGAGTTCCCGCTCCCGAACATCGGAACGCCCGACTACCTGACGCTCGGTCCCGACGGGAACGTCTGGTTCTCGATCTATCACGGCGGCCGGATCGGCCGGATCACTCCCGCGGGCGTGATCACGGACTTCCCGCTGCCGGATACGTCCGACAACCCGTACGGGGTCACCACCGGGCCGGACGGCGCGATCTGGTTCATGGAATTCTCAGGCAACCGGGTGGCCCGAATCACGACGGGCCCGGCGATTCCGAAGCCGATGGAAGTCGACGCGCGGGCGGTCTCCGGCATCGAGCTCCGAACACCAACAAGCGTCCTCGAGTCCGGTGAGACGGTCCAGGTCGATCCGTCCTGGACGAATACGCTGCTGGTCGGCGGCGGACCTGACCGGCACCGGCACCAGCTTCACGGGACCGGCCGGGGCGAGCTACACGATCGCGGACTCTTCCGCCGACTACGGCAACGTCGCCGCGGAAGCCACCAACGACTGCAACGACTCGACCGGGGACTGTTATCTCCTGACGGTCTCGGGCGCCAGGCCGGCTGCCCACTGGGATGCGACGTTCAACGAGGCGGTGAGCCCGGGCGGCGCCACGAAGGCCTGGTCCATCCACATCGGCGAGAGCTTCCCCGACGTCCCCACGGGCAACCAGTTCTATGCCCTCATCGAGAACCTCTTCCACAAGGGCGTCACCGGGGGCTGCGGGCTCGGCAACTACTGTCCCACCAGCTCCGTCACCCGCGGACAGATGGCGGTGTTCCTGCTGAAGAGCCGGTTCGGCAGCTCCTTCGTGCCGCCTCCGGCCACCGGAACTGTTTTCAACGACGTGCCGGCCTCGCATCCGTTCGCGGCCTGGATCGAGTCCCTGGCCGGCTTCAAGGTCACCGGAGGCTGCGGTAGCGGGAACTACTGCCCGGAGAACGCAGTCACGCGCGAGCAGATGGCGGTCTTTCTCCTCAAGTCCGAGCATGGCTCGGCGTACGTTCCGCCGGGGTGCACCGGCGTCTTCGACGACGTCGCGTGTCCCAGCCAGTTCGCGAACTGGATCGAGCAGCTCGCAGAGGAAGGCATTACCGGGGGCTGCGGCGGGACCAACTACTGTCCGGACAACCCGAACAACCGCGGCCAGATGGCCGCCTTCCTGGTGAAGACCTTCGAGCTTCAGCTCTACGGGCAGTAGGCGCGAGACTCGTCAAGGTATCGGAGGCGTCCGCGACTTAGCGGGCGGCTTCGTTCGTCTCGTTTCGCGAAGACCGCTTTCGCCTCCGCCAGCCGTGCGAGGACCTCGTCCTTCTCGCGCGCGTCGTTCCAGCCCGGATGGGCCGTGGCCGCCGCTTCGACCCGCTCGATCCACTTCTGGAAGTAGCGCGCGTCGGCGGAGTTCCGGATGGGCCGGCCGTTGACCGTCACGTAGATCGGGCTCGTCGTCGCGAAGGGGTAGATGTCGAGGATCGGCTCCTCGGCGTGAGGAGACCACGCGCGCAGCGTGAACCAGGCGCTCCCCGCGATCGGAAGCGGAACCTCGGCGTCGGCGCTCGTACCGCGATCCCGTGTCGGGATCGTCGCGACGACGGCGCCGTTGGACACGATCTCGAGCTTCTCGATCGGGACGATCGAGCGCAGGCTCACCTTCGCGGTGAGCCGCCGCGGCCCCGCCGGCAGCGAGATCTCGTCGCCCGGCTCCTTGCCGTCGATCGAGAAGGAGACGACGGGACCGTTCGACACGAACGTCCGGCCGGCTTTCAGCGCGGCCAGCCAGCCGCGGTAATCGAGCGTCGCTCCCGAATGGACGAACACGCGGTTCATGCCCACCGGCCCGCGCAGCGAGGCGTAGTTGGTCATCGCGTCGGTGCCCGACGCCGGCGGGGAGGCGGAAGCCGCAGTTGAGCAGGCGATACCAGACTTCCGCCGTGGTCTTGTGGTCGCTGAAGCCGACGACCTCGAGGTAGTCCACCTTTGCCGAGCGCGACGTCGATCGGCAGCCCGCTGGTCAACGGATCGGGTCCGGCCGGATCGGGCGCCGGCGGATCGAAGGGATGGACGTAGCCGGACAGGCCTCCCTGCGTGCTGCGTCAGGTCGGCGATCGTCGCGTTGTCGGGGAAGAGGCTCGCCGCCGGGGTATTCGCGTAGCCGGCGTAGTTGGGAAGGATCACGTGACTCGTCAGGCCCAGGTGGCCGGTGTGGCCCCACCAGCTCGTGTGGTACTCCTCGTCGTGCTTCAGCAGGAGCGTCGGCGTCGACACCGGGTCGAGCTCCGCGCGGAACATGGCGATGTCCGGGATGCGCTGCTCCTTGTTGACGATCAGGTTCTCGACGACATGCAGGTCCTCGGCCTCGGCCTGGGCGCGGAGGGTCGCAGGATCCGCCCGGTACGTGCCGCCGTAATTCATGTGGACGTGGAGATCCCCGCTCCACCATCCCGCGCCCGGGAGGTCGAGGAGGCGCTCGAGGCGCGCGCCGGCGCTGGCCTCGACGTCCGGCATCACGGTCACGGGAAGCGTCACGGCGGCATACTCCAGGCCGCGGGTCGCCAGGACCTTGTACTTTCCGGCGGGCAGCGTGAGCGTGGCCGCGCCGTTGGCGTGGAAGTACGTGATCTCGAACGGGCGGATCTTGCGATCGAAGCCGTCGTCGGCGTGCCGCCAGGCGTCGTCGGGCGCCCAGCCGCGGCCGTCCTCGCCGGTGACCGAGAGCCGCGCGGGCATCGGCGCGCCCGAGCCGTCGGTCACCGTGATCCGCAGCGTCCCCGTCGGGCGGAGCCGACGCCGCGTGGCCGGAGCGATCGTCTCGACGGCGCCTCCCGGGATCGTCACGACGCGCAGCGAGACGTTTCCGGCCTCGTTGCTGACGAACGCGATGCGGCGGCCGTCCGGAGACCAGCGCGGCCGCGTGTGGTCGCACTCGCAGTAGGTCAGCTCGAAGGGGTCGCCGCCCTCGGCCGTCGTGAGCCAGAGCTGGTTGCGCTGCCGGCCGAGGTACGAGCTGTACACGACGCGCTTCCCGTCGCGGGCCCAGTCCGGCCGGGCCTTCCAGTTGGTCTCTTCCTTGCGCACCATGCGCATCGCGGCGCCGGGCCGCGCCTCCATCCGCCAGAGATCGCCCGAGCCCCAGACGTCGCCCCGGTTGGAGATCAGGATCAGCTCCTTCCCGTCGGGGGACCAGGTGGGGGAGAGGTACTGGTCGAACCTGGAGTAGTAGTAGCGCGGCAGCCCGCTGTCGTGCTCTTCCGTGATGCGCACGGCCTCGCCCGATGGGCTTCCATTCGCGTTCGCGACCGGGACGACGAAGACGTGAAAGCGGCCGTGGAACGCCGTGGACACATACGCGACCTTCGACCCGTCCGGCGACCAGCGCGCATCCAGGTTCGCGGCCGCCGTTCGCCACCAGGGCCTGCGTGCGTCCCGTCGCGAGCTCCAGCACCCAGAGCTCGAGCGCGTCGTTGCGGTAGGACGTATAGAGGATCCGCTTTCCGTCGGGCGACCAGTCCGGCTCGTTGTCGTAGCCCGGGCCGTCCGTGAGCTGCACCGCCTCCGTCGATCCCAGCTTCTGCCGCCAGAGCGAGCCCTGCATCGCGTAGACGAGCTCGGTTCCGTCGGGCGACCACGCGGCGGCGGCCGGTCCGCTCGTCACCTGAGGCAGATACATCTCGCGGTAGTAGTAGGAGTGCGGAACCTGGATCTGCTTCAGGACGGGCTCGCGCTCGGCGCGGGCGGGGACGCTCCCGCAGATCGCGAGCAAGGCGGCAGCACCAAGCGGACCGACCCGTACGAATCGCAATTTCATGCGGCGGACTCTGGCATGGAGGAGAGCGCGTGTCTACGTCTGCGGTCTACGCGGAGCGAGCGAGCGCTACAATCGGACGAGCGTGCGGCGGCTGCTCCTTCTCCTCTTCCTTTGCCTCGGCTGCGGCCGCAGGGAGCTTGCCGTGCCCGCCGCGCGAGCCTTTGCCCTCCGCATTGCCTTCCGTCACGGTCGAGACTCCAGCGGCGGCTTCCGAAGTGGCGGCTGCGACTCCGACGGAATCGATGGAGACGAACGTCATCGAGGTCCGTGTCCTCACGCCCACGCCGGTCGACGTCTCCACGATCCCCAACTTCGATCGCCCCTCGGAGCCGACTCCGGGGAGCGCGGCGGAGCGCCGCGCGAAATGCCTCTCGTACACCGTGGAGCGCGAGACGTTCGGCGAATCCAAGCGCGTCAAGGTGCGTGTCCGCAATGCGTGCGGCTTCTGGATCCCTCCCGAGGAGTCATGGTTCGAGATCACCGCGATGCCCGCGAACGGCCAGGGCATCTCCGGCCGCGCCACGCGGCAGCTTCCAGACACCCATCGGGCCGAACTCCTCCAACGTCGAGACGTTCATCGAGGTCGATTGCCCGGGCGACGTCCGCGGAGGCTGCAAGTACTACGTCGAGGCGAAGTAGCGCGGATTGGTGGGCCGTCTGGGACTCGAACCCAGGACCACCGGCTTAAAAGGCCGATGCTCTAACCAACTGAGCTAACGGCCCATCCGTTAGGGCCAGACAGGATACATCGCGGGCCGTCAGGACAGCGTGTCGTCGGGGCCGGGCTCCCAGGTGAGGGTGAGCAGGCCGTCGCCGAATGGGATCTCGATGGGTTCGCGGTTTCTCATGCGTTCGTCGACGTCGGTCCGACGCGTGCCGTACGTGTCGAGGTAGAGCTGTCGGACCTCTTCGTCGCTTCGGATTCCGTCACCGCCTGCGCGCCACGGCATGTCGGGATTCTATGCCCGGGAACTGCTTCGCTCGGGGGAAGGCTCAAAAACGGCAGGTCACCTGGGACATACTGACCGGGCCCGGCATCGAAATCCGCTTCTCCGAGAAAAGGAGGGCCGATGCCTCGATATCCCCTCATAGTCCTGCTGTCTCTCGTCTTCCTCGCGGGCTGCGAACGCGTCCATCTGATCCAGGATCCTCCCGCCATCCCTCCGGCGTTTGCCGATTTCAAGGAGAACGACTTCAACGCTGGCCGAGTGCAATCGATCGCGGTCAGCCCGAGGGATCGCAACCGAGTTCTCGTGGCGATGGAGTTCGGCGGATTGTGGGGAACGGTCAGCGGCGGGGAGACCTGGTTCCGTGTCTTTTCGCTCCCGGCGGTCATGGTCGGGGACGTCGAGTTTGGCGCCGACGGGACCACGGTGATCGCGACGGTGTTTCGCGACAACCAGGTGACCAACGGCGGAGGCATCTACGTGAGCCGCGATCGGGGTGGGAGCTGGATCCGGCCGGCGACCGGAGTGGTGCCGCCCACGCCTCAAATCACACGCACGAGCGCGTACGGGATTTCGCGGGCGCCCGACCAGGAAGGTCTTTGGTACGTCGGAACGGATTTCGGGGTGGCGATCAGCACGGACAACGGCGCCACTTGGACCCATAAGGGCCTCGCGCAGACGTTTCCGCCCCCCATGGTGCAGGCCGTCCTCGCATTTCCGCAGGGGCAGGTTCTCGCACTCGCGAACAGCGCGCTCTACCGCAGCGACGACCGCGGCGGCACCTGGCGAAACGTGATCACCGACGATTTCACCGACTTCTTCAAGTACGGCGTCAACAAGATGGACCGCTCGCCCTACTCGCCGTGGGCTTTCATTCTCCGGGAGTATCACTGGGCCGACACCGAGGAGGATCGGTTCGGCACGATCTGGTTCTATGAGCTCGATACCGACACGAAGACGCTGGTGACGATGCACTCGGGCCGCTCGCGCGGCCCGTTTCTCCGAGTCACAGCGGAGCCGAAGTCCAGCGAGTTCGGGCCGTGGCCCATCAAGGTCTGGACCGGTAACGGTTGGGACGGGAGACAAGTGATCCGTGCCACGGTGGAGGAGTTCCGGGCGCTGACCAAGGAGGACTGGACCAGCTACATCAAACCAGCGCGGATCCATGCCGACATGAGCGATCTCGGTGTGGACGCGGGGCTTCAACCCGTTTTCCTCGGGAGCGATGGCGGCCTCTTCAAGCCGCGGCCCGCGGGGTTGCCGGGAACCGGCGACTGGGTGAGCGCCGCCGTCCCCGGTAGCGGAATGAATTCTCTCCAGATCACGGATCTCGCCGGCACCAACATCGTCCGGCCCGACGGAGCGGTCCGTTCGACGTCGCTCTACTTCGGCACACAGGACAACAACCTCTGGGCCTCCGCGGACGGAGGAAAGACGTGGCCGAACTTCGACGAGGCGGAAGGCTACGACCTGGAGGTCCGCCACGAGGCGCGGCCGGGTGAACCCATTACGGTGGGATACGTCGAGATCGGCAGCGACTGGGCCGAACAGTTCGCGGACGCGAACTTGGTCAACCAGAGACTGGTTCCGGACGTCGACACGAACGGGCAGCCGCTCGATTCAGGGCAGATGAACCAGGCGTTCTACCTCGAGCCGTCGGCGGGAGGAACGTCGAGCGCCTGGCTCCGCCTCCGCCTCGGAGGCGCTCCGAGCAGTGGCATATACATTTCGAGGGACGGCGGTAACACGTGGCGGCGGCGTTTCGACCTTCACTTCGACTGGCCCGGCGCCGTGCAGCGCACGAACCTGAAGGGCGGCGTTGTGACTCAGGGGGCCGCCGCGAGTGTGGCACCCGACGTCACGGGAGGCCTCCCGCGGGAGGGCGTGATGGCGTGGGTGCCGGTCGAACTCGGTGGCTTCCCTCCACGCATCGGGCTCGTCCCTCTCTCGAATCTCTATGCCGATCGCGTCGACACGATCGACGATAGCGATGTCGTCCGACTTCCGGGCAATGGCAGTCTCGGGAGCCGCGGGGCGCAATGGGATTTCCATGCGGTGTTCGGCGTCGATCCCTACGACTGGCAGTTTCTCATCGCACCCGACAAAGTGGCCGGGGACGTGAAGGTCAGTCACGACGGCGGAGACACGTGGGCGAAGGACCACCGACTCACGGCCCAGGTGCTTCAGGGCGGGCGCCTGAAGCTGTATGACGCGAGCGACTACCGCATGCAGGTGACGAAGATCGCCTTCGACCCCTACAAGGAGGGGCGCATCCTCGTGGGCACGCGCGACGCGGGTGTCATCTGCACGACGGACGACGGGAAGACGTGGCGCACGATCAAGAACTCGGAGCGGATCAGCTATGTGACGGGTTTTCACTTCTATCCCAACGGCGCCGTCCACATCGCGAGCTGGGGCCATGGAATCTGGTTCCTCCAGAAGACGTCGGGCTGCTCCAAGACCGATCCGCCGTACTGGGAGCTTCGTCCACCAGTCGGAGAGATCGAGGAGACGGCCGGCGTCGCGGCGGCCCGGAGGCAAAAAGAGCCTCCGGCTCCGCGCGGCGAGGCCTATCCGGGCGTCGTCAAGCTGTTCGTGTCGTCGAGGTATCCGTCGAGCGGCGCAGCGGCCTTGGGTCCGGACAACGTCCTGGAGATCTGGGGGCGCGGCTTCCCGCCCGGCCAGGACGTGGTCATGCGCGTCCGCGAGGAAGCGACACCGAGCTCTCGGGAGACGAAGCTGCCGGAGCTGAAGGTCGCGGCCGGCAAGGACGGCCTGTTCTCCACGCGGTGGCGATTGCCCGATGACCTGCCCTACGGGCTGTTCACGATCGAGGCCGTCGGCGGACCGGAGGGCAAGGTCCTCGCGTCCGGGGAGTTCATCAAGTCCTACTCCGACGAGCCGGAGAGAGGCGAAAACCCGAAGTAGGGGTGAGGGCTATTTCGCGGCAGGCAGCGCCGCGAGAAACGGCATATCGCCGCGCCAGACGTTTCTTCGCGCCGCGGTCCGGTCGAGATGAGCACGGCGGGAGCGCCGACCGCATCCTCCAGCGCGCGCACGTAGCGCTGCGCGGCAGAGGGGAGCTCCTCGTAGCGGGTGACGCCGGTGGTCGTGGCTTTCCAGCCCGGAAGCTTTTCGTACTCGGGCTCGAGGCGTGCGACATCCTCGGCGAGCGCGGGCAGGTCGGAGACGGGCTTTCCATCGAGGCGATAGCCCAGACAGACCGGAATCTCCTCGAGCTCATCGAGGCAATCGAGCTTCGTGAGCGCGAAGGCGGCCGCGCCGGAGAGCTCGACCGCCGTGCGGGCGACGACGGCGTCGAACCAGCCCGTCCGCCTCGGGCGCCCGGTCGATGTGCCGTACTCGTTCCCGCGCTTGCGGAGGAATTCGCCGGTGTCGTCTTTCAGCTCCGTCGGGAAGGGACCCTCGCCGACCCGCGTCGTGTAGGCCTTGATCACGAGGAGACTCGCGTCGAGGGCCCGCGGGGAAATCTCGAGTCCGCACGCGACCGAGCCGGCCGTGCAGTGGGACGACGTGACGAAGGGATACGTGCCCGCGGACAGGTCCAGCATCGCGCCGTGCGCGCCCTCGGCGAGCAGCGTCGCACCGGCCTTGAGCTGGTTGCGCAGGTATCGGCCGGTGTCGGCGACGTGCGGTCGGATGCGTTCGGCGCGGGGCGCGAGCTGCGCCAGCACGGCGTCGGCCGACGGGACGTCCGATTCCCCAAGGGCGCGCAGGAGCTCGCCCGTCTCTTCGCGCGATGGCTTTGACGCGCGCGGCGAGCGTGGCGGGCCGGTAGAGCTCCGCGACCCGGATGGCGCGCCGGGCGGCGAGGGACTCGTACGCCGGCCCGATTCCGCGAAGCGTCGTCCCGATCTTGGCCTCGCCGGCGGCGCGCTCGCGGGCGGCGTCCAGCAGGCGGTGGTACGGAAGGATGACGGTCGCCCGATCGGAGAGCCGCAGGTTCTCGCCGATCTCCACGCCGGCTTCCCGCACCTTGTCCATCTCCGAGAGGAGCGCCTCGAGGTCGACGACGACTCCCGGGCCGATGACGGACGGGCGGCCGCGCACGATGCCGGCGGGGAGCAGGTGGAGCGCGAAGTGCTGCGTTCCGAACTTGACCGTGTGGCCGGCATTGTGGCCGCCGTGGTAGCGGGCCACGATGTCGAAGCGGTTCGAGAACAGGTCGACGAGCTTTCCCTTGCCCTCGTCTCCCCATTGCCCGCCCAGGACGGCCAGGACCTTCACGCTTTCCTCTCCTCTTGCTCGAAACGCTCGCCGGCGGAAAAGCAGCGCAGGCTAACAGAGTCCAGCGGCCCTGTCAGCTTAGAATCGGCCCCCGATGAAGATCATACGGCTCTCCGGCGAAGGCCTGACGCTCGCCGATCTCGTGGCGATGGCGGAGCGCCGCGCGCGCGTGACGCTGTCACCCAAAGCCCGCCGGGCGATCGCGGCGTCGCGCCGCGTGGTCGACCGCGCGGTGCGCTCGGGGGAGACGGTCTACGGCGTGACGACGGGCTTCGGCAAGTTCGCCGACGTGCCGATCCCGCCGGGAGAGATCGAGACGCTCCAGCGCAACCTGATTCGAAGCCACGCCGCGGGCGTCGGATCCGCGCTGCCGGATCCCGTCGTGCGGGCGATGATGGCGCTGCGCGCCAACGCGCTGGCGCGCGGGAACTCCGGCATTCGCGTCTCGACCGTCGAGACGCTCGTCGCGATGCTCGCGGCCGACGTCCTGCCGATCGTTCCGGCGCAGGGTTCGGTGGGGGCGTCGGGCGATCTCGCTCCGCTCGCGCATCTGGCGCTCGGCCTCATGGGCGAAGGCCGCGCGCGGGTCCGGGGCCGGGAGCGGGCCGCGGCGGAGGCGTTGCGGCGCGCGCGGATCCGGCCGGCGGCTCTGGGAGCGAAGGAAGGGCTCGCGCTCATCAACGGAGTGCAGATGTCGGTCGCGGTCGGCGGCCTCGCGCTGAGCCGCGCGATCGACCTGGCGAAGACGGCGGACCTCGTCGGCGCGGCGTCTCTGGACGCCTCCCGCGGATCCGACGCCGCGTTCGACAACCGCATCGTCGCGGCGCGACCGCATCCCGGAGCGCTGAAGAGCGCGGCCAACCTGCGCGGTCTCCTGCGCGGAAGCGCGATCCGGGAATCGCATCGCGGCTGCGGCCGGGTGCAGGACAACTACGCGCTCCGCTGCATGCCCCAGGTCCACGGCGCGGCGCGCGACGCGTTCGTCCACGCTCGCGAGGTGCTCGAGCGCGAGATGAACAGCGCGACGGACAATCCTCTGGTGTTCGCGGCGCGGGGCGACATCGTGTCGGGGGGAAACTTTCATGGCGCCCCCGTCGGATTCGTCCTGGACTACGCGGCGATCGCGGCCACGGATCTGGCCTCGATCTCGGAGCGCCGCATCGAGAAGCTCGTCAACCCGGCGCTTTCGGACCTTCCGGCGTTCCTGGTCCGGGAGGGTGGCCTGAACTCGGGGCTCATGATGGCGCAGGTCACGGCCGCCGCGCTGGTCTCGGAGTGCAAGGTGCTCGCGCATCCCGCCTCGGTCGATTCGATCCCGACCTCGGCGGCCAAAGAGGACCACGTCTCGATGTCGCCGATCGCGGCGCGGAAGCTCGCGGCGATCGTGGAAAACCTGGAGCGGGTGCTCGCCATCGAGCTCATCGCGGCGTTTCAGGCGATGGAGTTCCTGCGGCCGCTGACCTCCTCCCAGCCGCTGGAGCGCGTGCGGCGACTCTTCCGCCGCAAGGTGCGCGCCTGGACCGCCGACCGGGAGCTCCATCCGGATCTCGAGAACGCGAGGGTGTTTCTCTCGAGCGAGGCGGTGATGGCGGAGATCGCCCGCCTGCAGTAGGCCCGCAGGAAGGCCGGCGACCGAACCGCCGCGCCATATAATCCGGCCATGAGCGCGACCGTTCTGGCGCCCTCCCGCACGATTCGCGCGGCCCGTGGAGCGCAGCTCCGCTGCCTCGGCTGGCCGCAGGAAGCCGCCCTCCGGATGCTCGAGAACAACCTCGATCCGGACGTGGCGGAAAAGCCCGAAGAGTTGATCGTCTACGGCGGTACCGGCCGGGCCGCGCGCAACTGGGAAGCGTTCGACACGATCGTCGCGACCCTGAAGCGCCTGAAGGGCAACGAGACGATGCTCGTTCAGTCGGGCAAGGCCGTCGGCGTGTTCGAGACGCACGAAGATGCCCCGCGCGTCCTCATCTCGAACTCCATGCTCGTTCCCGCCTGGGCGACGGGCGACGAGTTCCGCCGGCTCGAAGGCCTCGGCCTGACCATGTACGGCCAGATGACGGCGGGCTCGTGGATCTACATCGGCAGCCAGGGCATCGTCCAGGGGACGTTCGAGACGTTCGCGGCCGCGGCCCGGGATTTCGGGGGCGATCTCGCGGGCCGGCTGGTCGTGACGGCCGGTCTCGGCGGGATGGGCGGCGCGCAGCCGCTCGCCGCGACGATGAACGGAGCGGTCGCGCTCGTGGCCGAGGTGGATCCCGAGCGCATCGAGAAGCGGCTGAAGACCCGCTATCTGGACGAGAAGGAGACCGACCTCGATCGCGCCATCGATCGCGCCCTCGCGGCAAAGGACGCGCGACAGGCGGTCTCGATCGGCGTCGAGGCGAATGCCGTGGATCTGCTCGAGCGGCTCCTCGCCCGCAACGTCCTGCCCGATCTCGTCACCGACCAGACGTCGGCCCACGACGAGCTCCACGGATACGTTCCGCGGGGCGGCTCGCTCGAGGAGCTGACGCGCCTGCGCGCGGCGGATCCGAAACGGTACATCGAGCGGTCCTACTCGACCATGGCCGATCACGTGCGCGCGCTCCTCGAGCTCCGGCGCCGCGGCGCGATCGTCTTCGACTACGGCAACAATCTCCGGGGACAGGCGCAGAAGGCCGGTGTCGCCGACGCCTTCGCGATCGGCGGCTTCGTGCCGCTGTACATCCGGCCGCTCTTCTGCGAGGGGAAGGGGCCGTTCCGGTGGGCCGCGCTTTCGGGCGACCCGGAAGACATTCGGACGACCGACCGCGCGCTTCTCGAGCTTTTTCCCCAGGACCGCGCGCTGGAGCGCTGGATCCGTCTCGCCACAAGAGCGCATCGCGTTCCAGGGCCTTCCGGCCCGCATCTGCTGGCTGGGTTACGGCGAGCGCCACCGCGCAGGGCTGCTGTTCAACGAGCTCGTGCGCGAGGGCCGCGTGCGCGGCCCGATCGTCATTGGCCGGGACCACCTCGATTCGGGCTCGGTCGCCTCGCCGAACCGGGAGACCGAGGGCATGCGCGACGGCTCCGATGCGATCGCGGACTGGCCGATCCTCAACGCTCTGATCAACACGGCCGCGGGCGCGACTTGGGTCTCGGTGCATCACGGTGGCGGCGTCGGAATCGGATACTCCATTCACGCCGGGATGGTCGTCCTCGCGGACGGCACCGAGGCCGCGGCGCGACGGCTCGCCCGCGTCCTCAAGAGCGACCCGGGCACGGGCGTCATGCGCCACGCCGACGCGGGGTATCCCGAGGCCGTCGAGGCCGCACGGACGCGGGGAGTCGACCTGCCGTTTCTAGACTGACGCAGGCGAGACGTTGAAGCAGCGGGTGCTCGCCGCGGCACTGGTTCTCGCCGCGCCGGCGCTCGCCTGGCTCGACGGGTGGTTCGCGATTCCGGCGCGCCCACCGTCGGCGGGCGCCGCGCCTCCGGAACTGCGCCTCGCGCTCGAGGACGTCTCGCGCGATCTGGCGGCCCGCACGCGGGCCTTCGCCGAGAACCCCGAGGTCTCACGGTCGCTGTCGGGCGGAGGCATCGCGGTCGAGCGCGAGAGGCTCTTCTCGAGCGCGCGCCAGGCCGTGGGAGACGCTCCGGCGGGGACCTGGATCGCTCTCGCGGATCCGCGCGGGAACGCCCTTGCCTGGTGGGGCGATGCGCCGGCGCGGCTGCCGCCGATCCGGCCGTCGGAACCCTCGAGGCGCGCTGGTCGGCGACCCGGATGGAGCTCCTGCACTGGGGTCTCGCGGGAGAACCTCCGTTCGCCGGAGTCGTGTGCGCCGGCCGAACGCTCCCCGTGGAGGGGCCGGCCTTTTCCCGCGCGCTCGGCCTCGGCCCCGAGACCGCGGCGTGGGAGCCCATCGCTCCCGGATGGAGTCTCGCCGAGCCTGCTCGAGGGGCCGGGGGCCGGAGTCCGCTCGTCGCCGGCCGGGTCGCGCCGGTGCCCGGGCATCGACCGGCCTGGTTCCGGGGACGCGCGGCGGCTCTCGTTCTCGTCCTGGCCCTCGCGTTCGCTCTCGTCGCGTTCGGCAGCGCCTCGCCGCGATCGGCGCCGGGTTGATGCTCGCGTTTCTCGGCGCGGAGGCGGCTGCGGGCCGCGGTCACGGTGTCGCTCGGCGAGCCGCGCGTCTGGCTGATGGCGGCGGGGCTTTTCTTTCTTCCGATCGGCCTGGCGCAGCTGCGTGGATCTCCCGGACGCGGCCGGTCTTCCGCCTGGATTCTCGGCTTCGCCCTGTTCGGCGCCGCGCTGGTCGCCGCGCACGGCGCGACGCTTCCGGATCTCGGCTCGCGGTTCCCGATCACCGGCCGGCCGTTCTATCGAGCTCGTCGCCCTGGCCGCTCTGCTCGCCTCGGGGCTGGCGATCGGCGCCTCGGCGTCGCGCCGTCCCGGAGCGGGAACGCCGGGATGGGGAACGGTCGCCATCGTCGTGACGCTCGCCGGCCTCACTCGCGGCGCTTCTCTTCGTCGACCCGTCGCCCGCATTCCGCCCCGCGGTCGCGGCGGTGTGCCTCTTCGCGTTCGAAGCCTGGCGGAGAACGATCGCGCGGGCGCCGGAGACCGGGGCGCTCGGGCCCTTTCGGCTCGCCGCCGGAACGACGCTTCTGCTCCTTCTGGTGGCCGCGCCGGTGCACGAGAACTCCCGGGTCGTCGAGGCTTATCGCGTCGCGCGCGCCATCCGACTGCCGGCGCCCGACCGGATCTCGCCGACGGCCGTGGTCGCCGTGCGGCGGGCCGTCGATAACGTCGAACGCTTCGATCTGGCGACGGAGCTTCCGGCGCCCGTCGGACGACGTCGACCTCTCGGACCTCGCGTATCGGCTGTGGCACGACGGCGAAGCTCGCGCGCCCTCCGCCTCCCTGATTGCATACGAAGTGTTCGACCGCTCGGGGATGCTGCGTAAGCCGCTTCTCGCTCATTCCCGAGATCGACGCGGCCGGCCCGGACGGCCGTGCCGCGGCGTGCGCATCGAGCGACATCTCGTGGCGATCGTCCAGCAGGCCGCGGTGCTCTCCGATGCGCGGTGCGCCGTGGGGCCGGGCGATCGTTTCGGTCGCCGACTGGCCGAGCTGGGACCCGCTGCCGCCCCGGCTCGAGGTGTACCGCCGGCTCGTCGGCGCGGCGCCGACGGGAGCGCAGGCTCCGCCCCGTGCTCGTGTTCTACGGGCCCGACGGAGCTCGCCGCGAGGAGGGCCCCGACCTGTCGCCCGAGACGTTCGATCGCGTGCGCCGCGCCCGCCGCGAACAGCGCGTCCGCATCCGCTATCGCGAGGAGGTGCTCTGGGGTGAGCTGCGCCCCATGCCGGACGGCTTTCAGCTCATCGCAATTCCCGGTCCGGCGTTTCTGCAGCGCCTGCTCGCCGCGGTCCTGCTTCTTCCGGCGGCGGGCGCGCTCTACCTGCTGGGCGGCGTGATCGTCCTGGTCCGCGCGGCCGGCGCGCGTCGGAGCCTCCGCGATCTGCTGCCTCCGGGCGCGCGCACGTTTCGAGGGAGGCTCGTCGCGCTGTTCGTGCTCACGGTCATGGTTCCGTTGCTCGCCGTGACGTTCTTCCTGCGCGCTTCGATCACGGCGCGCTCTCGTCAGGACACGATCGCTCATGCCCGGACGGGACTGGAAACCGCGCGGCGGGTGCTCGACGACTACCTTCCGTCCGCTCCGGCGGCCCGCGGACGGCTCGGCCTGATCGACGACGCGCTCCTCTCGTGGCTCGCGAACGCCGTCGGCTTCGACCTCTCGGTCTATTCGCCGGAGGCCACCCTGGCGGCCACCTCGCGCCGCGATCTCTACGCCGCGGGTCTTCTGCCCGAACGGGTCCCGGCCTCGAGCTACGTGGCCGTCGGCCTCGCCGAAGCGCGGGAGACGACCGACGCGCGCATCCTCGCCGGGAGGCCCTACGAGGAGCTCACGACGTCGCTCTCGGCCGTGCCCGGCGTGCCGGGAGTCCGCAGCCCCGTCCTTCTCTCGCTCCTTCTGCTCCCGCAGCAACGGACGGCGGAAGCCGAAGCCGCGCAGCTCACGGCCGCGGTGACCGCGTTCGCTCTCCTGGTCTTCCTGATCTCGGCCGCGATCGCGGGGCGGCTGGCGGTGCGCGTGGCGAAGCCGGTGGCCGATCTCGCGGCCGGCACGCGCGCCGTGGCGCAGGGAGACTTCTCGCCGCAGCTCGCCGAGCCCCCCGACGAGGAGTTTCGCGAGCTCGTGCGGGCCTTTCTCTACATGTCGCGGAGCCTTCACGAGCAGACGACGGCCCTCTCGCGGGAGAAGGAGCGGCTCGCGACGCTTCTCTCGCAGCTCACGGCGGGCGTGGTGGCGTACGGCGTGGACGGCCGCGTTCTGCTCGCCAACCCGGCGGCGGCGCGGCTCTCGGGCGGACGGGTCGAGGGCGGGACACTCGATGAGGTGTTCCCGGGCGAGGCCATGCGGCCGGTGCGAGACGCGCTCTCCCGCGTGGGCGACGGCCACGTGTCCGAGGAGATCGAGCCCCGCCCGGGGGAGCGGTGGCGCGTCGTGACGGTGCCGCTGCCCCTCGCCGGCACGGGAGCGCGGATGGCGGTCATCGAGGACGTGTCCGACGTCGTGCGTTCGAACCGGCTGGCGGCGTGGGCCGAGATGGCGCGGATCATCGCCCACGAGATCAAGAATCCGTTGACTCCGATCCGACTCTCGGTCGAACATCTTCGAGAGGTGTGGAGGCGAAAGTCTCCCGACTTCGAGCGCGTGCTGGAGGATTGCGTGTCCAACGTGTTGCGTCAGACGGAGGAGCTGCGGCGCTCGGCCTCCGAGTTCGGAGACTACGCCCGGCTTCCGCGGCCGGAGATCCGCCCGACCGACGTCGCGATGCTGCTGCGCGACGCGGCCGCGGCCTACTCGGCGGCGCCCGGAGTTCGCTGGGTCGTGGAGGCGCCCGCGGGCCTCGAGGCGATGGCCGATCCGCGCCTTCTGTCGCGCGTGCTCTCGAACCTCGTCGGCAATTCGGTGGACGCCCTGAAACAGGGAGGGCGGATCCGCCTCGCCGCCGCTCGCCGGGACGGGCGCATCGAAGCCTCGGTCGAGGACGACGGGCCCGGAGTGCCCGCCGAGATCCTCCCGCGTCTCTTCGACCCCTACTTTTCGGCGAAGAGCGGCGGGACCGGGCTGGGACTGGCGATCGCGAAGAAGATCGTGGAGGAGCACGGCGGCACGATCGGCGCGGCGAATCGGCCGGAAGGGGGCTTCCGGGTCCGCTTCGACCTTCCCGCGGCGACGGGGGAATCCGCTCCGGGGAAGACCTCTCCGGGAGACGAGAGTTGAGCCGCAGCGCGGCGTCCCGGCTCGCGGCGGGGCTCCTGCTTCTGCTTTGCTCTTGGCTGGACCGCTTGCCGCAAGGGGAACGAGACGGTCGTCGTCGGCCGCGCGTCCGGGCGGTCCGCCGAAGGGCGACGCCGTCTGGTTCACGGACCCGGCGGGCGCGATCGAGGCCGGGATGGAGGAGCGACTCGCTCGCGTCTCGGCGACGGCGGTGTTTCTGCCGGCCGGGGCCCTGACCATTCAGGGCGGGCGGCCGGCATTCAGGCCGGTTCGCCACCGCCCCGTCCCGTCGCGGCGCCTTCGGTCGTGCTCGTCGTCGGGGGAGCGCCGGTGATCGCGGCCGCGCTCGCGACCGAAGCGGGCCTGGATCCGGAGCCGACGGCCGCGGCGATCGCCGAAGGGCTCCGTCCGTTCGTGCCAATCCGGCGGCCCCTTCGGACGCGTGGCCGGCGTGCACCTGGACCTCCCGTTCCGAGTCGGAATCGGCAAAGCGGTCCGGCGAGCTGCTCGCGGCCATCCGGGCGAAGGTGCCCGGCGTGTTCCTTTCGATCGCCGCGCCTTTTTCGCCGACGACCGAGGATGCGCGGAAGGCGCTGCTGCCTCTGACGAGCAAGGCCGACGCGATGGTGGTCCCCTTCTTCGGCCTGGACGCCCGGGCCGACGCCGCCGCGATCGACCTTCTGGGCCCGCCCTGGTGGGCCGCCTTCGGATCGGCGGCGCGCGGCACGGTGCAGACGGCCTCGACGGAGGGCGGCGGGGAAGGGGAGAGGCCGGGACCTCGCCGCTCCCGAGAAATGGCTGAACGCGCTGACGGGCAATCCGAACGTCGACTTCGAATACGACCTGTCGGTGTCCGACCCGAGCTTCGTGGCGTTTCACCTGACCGCTCGCGGGCCTGTCAAAGTCGAGGAGCGGAGCCTCGCGCCCGGCGACCGGTTGACCTACCGGATTCCGGCCCTGACGGAGATGCTCTTCCAGCTCGGTTCGGCGATGGCGGGCAAGCGGCACGTCCTCGGCCGGCTGCTCATCTTCGACGGCGCGGAGGAATCCGGCCGGATCTTTCCCGTGGGAGCGCTCGAGGACGTCATCCTCGGCCGATCACTCGTTCCCGTCCTCGAGACGCGCGTGTCTCCCGCCGGCAGGAACGCGATCGCGGTCGAGGTCGTCAACCGCTCGACGCACGCCTCGATCGCCTCCCGGACCGCAAACTGGGTCGAGGTGGACGTCGCTCCCGCCCACGCGGGCGACGTCGCGCTGGGGGGATTCGATCGCTACGCCACGTACGACGCCGAGGGGCGGCCCGTCACGCCCGGGCGCGCCACCCGCGTACGTCTCTTCGAGACGCTGGTCGTGCCGGGCGAAACGATCTCGCCGGCCCGCATCGTTCTCCGGGGAAAACCGCCCGCCGCCTGCTGCCGCTGGCGCGCGGAGCTCATCGCCGCCTCCGGCAGCGAAGAGAAGTCGGAGTGGCGCGAGCCTCCGGTGCCTCCGACGCCCGACTCCCGCGCCTAAGAAGAAGCGGAAGTAGGCGCCGGAGGGGCGCGGCTCGGCGCGCCGCGTCAGCGAGAGCAGCTTGCCCACGGGCCCCGACACCACGAAGACGAGGGCGAGTGTGGCGAGCGCGATCTCCGGCCGGTACGCGACGATGGCGAAAAACAGCGCGATCGCCGGCAGGATCCAGGCCGGCCGCCGCCGCCGCAGGTCGAGATCCTTGAAGGACCGGTAGCGGATGGTCGAGATCATCAGGTAGGACAGGACGATCGTGAGGCCGAGGAGTCCTCCCATCCACACGCGGGAGACGAGGCGTTCGGGAGTGGCGAGGACGACGGTCGCAATCGTGCCCGCGCCCGCCGGGATCGGCAAGCCGACGAAGTACCTCTTGTCCACGACGTGCGCCTGGATGTTGAAGCGGGCCAGGCGCATCGAGCCGCAGACGACGAAGAGGAACGACACCATCCAGCCGAGGCGGTGGAAATCCGCCAGTCCCCACGAGTACGCGAGGACCGCCGGGGCGACGCCGAACGAAACCAGGTCCGCCATCGAGTCGTACTGCTCGCCGAACGCCGAGGTGGAGTGGGTCATCCGCGCGATCCGGCCGTCGAGCGCGTCGAGGATCCCCGCGGCGATGATCAGGTACGCCGAAACGTCGAACGTGCCGCGGATCGAGGACCAGATCGACAGGTAGCCGCAGAAGAGGTTGCCCACCGTGAAGAGCGTGGGCAGGACGAAAGGCCCCGGGAGAGCCTCTCGCGCGTGAGCGAGGCCATCTAGCAGGCTGCTGAAAAATGGATGCGGGTGTCGTGTCCGGCACTTTGCATCCGGTCCCGATGAGAGTGACCGAATTGCTCGCATCGGCTTTCCGCACCTGCAAAGTGCCGGCACACCCTCGGCTTACGGCGGCGCGGGGCCCTCGCGGCTCATCGCTCCTCGACGATGCTCAGGCATCGCCGTCGTCGCGCTTCCTTGCATCTGACCCCCGGCGCTCGTAACGCCATCCCACACCTTTTTCAGCAACCTGCTAGGAGCCGGGCCCCAGCGGGCGATCGCGGACTGGCCGGCCTTGAGCTTGTCCCCCCGGGCGACGAGAACCTCGGCGTCGTCCGGAAGGAAGAGGTCGACCCGCGAGCCGAACTTGATCAACCCGATCCGCTGGCCGCGCCGGAGCTCCTCTCCCATGCGAGGGTAGAACACGATGCGCCGGGCGAGCGCGCCCGCGATCTGCTTGAAGGTCACCTGGCCCTTGGGGCTTGCGAGGGTGATCCGGTTCTGTTCGTTCTCGACGGACGCCTTGTCCGCGAACGCGGCCTCCTTGCGTCCGCGGACGTAGGCGTAGTCGGAGAGGCGGCCGTCGACGGGCGAGCGATTCACGTGGCAGTTGAACACGGACATGAAGATCGAGAGGCGGCGGCGGGCGCCGGCCGGAGCTTCGGGCGCTTCCGTGATCGAGAGCACCGTTCCGTCGGCGGGCGACACGAGCGTGTCGGGCCCGCCTTCGGGGGTCCGCTCCGGGTCTCGAAAGAACTGGAGCAGAAACGCGGTGACCGCGTAGAAGAACGCGGCGGCGGGCCAGCGCCCGGCGAGTGCCAACAAGCGTTCCGACGGCCAGCGCCGGAAGGATGAAGGCCCAGCCCTCCCGGGCGAGCGGGATCCTCAGTGGGCGACCCCCTCGCGGTGGTTCCGGGCGATCGCTTCCATGCGATCCTTCAGGAGAAGCTTTTCCTTCTTGAGTCTCTTCTCTTCCAATTCCTCGTCTTCGGAGAGGCGGTTCTTGGCCGCCAGAAGCTGGAGACGTTCCTCGTGGTGTCGGTGTTCCTCGCTCAGGCGGCGAAACTCCGGATCGGCGACGGTCAGTTCCTCTCTGTTCCCGTATTCCATCGGGTCAAACCTCCTTGTCTTGCGGTCGGTTTGTTTTCGAGGAGAGATGCCGGAAGGACCACGGCCTAAGTCTAGCCTCGCCGTGGAGGGCTTTCAACCGCCCGATGAAGCGCCGCGAAGCGGCAAAACCAGGACCAGCGCGTCCTCGCCGTCCTGGTAGTAGGCGCGGCGGCGATAGGCCTCGGTAAACGCGTATGATCGATAGAACTGGCGGGCCGCGGCGTTGCCGACGCGCACTTCGAGGGTGATGGCCGCGGAGCCCATCGTCCGCGCCCGGGCGATCGCATCCTCGAGGAGCCAGCGGCCATAGCCGCGCTTGCGCATCTGAGCGTCCGTCGCGATCTTGTTGATGTGGAACTCTTCGTAGAGGGAGACCGCGAAGAGATATCCGCCGATGCGGGGGAGGCCGCCGTCGTCGCGGCCGAGAACGCGGATGTAGCGGTGCGGCTCCACCAGCTCGCTCGCGAAGAAGTCCCGCTTCCACGGGACGGGGAACGATTCGGACTCGATCCGCGCGACCTCGTCGAGGTCGAACGGCCCGGCGGGCCGCAGCCGGTACGCGTCCTCCCGCGGCTCACGCAGGGCCATGCTTCTCCTCGGCGGCGCTCGGCCGCGCATAGATGGCGCTCGGAAGCTCCGTGACCCGCGCGAGGCGAACGGGAGACCGCTTGCGCGAGGCTCGCGGCGAGGCTCGCCGGCAGCGCGCGCCCCGCGAGGGACACGAGATCGCGCGGCAGGGCGGCGATGCCCGCGCCGTCGGCGAAGCGCGGGCGCGTCTGCCCCGGGCATTCGCGTCGGAGAAGCGAGAAGGCGCGCCCGCTCCTCGGACAGGTCGTAGAGCGCGCCGACGATCTCCCCGCGGCCGGCGTCGAGAAACGCGGCGACGCGAAGATCGCCGAGGGGCCGCGCGGCTTCGGCCATGAGCTTCCAGCGTGGGCACCGCCTCCAGCGGGATTCCGACGGCGCGTCCGAGCCCCCACGCCATGGCCAGCCCCACCCGCACGCCGGTGAACGAGCCCGGGCCCGGCGCAGACCGCGATGCGTCCGCAGGCGGTCGAGTCTCAGTCCCGCCGCGGCCAGCGCGCGTTCGATGGCGGGAAGCAACTCCTCCGAGGCGCGGCCTCCGGCCGGAAGAGTCTCTTCGAAGATCCGCCCCCCGGAGAGGACGGCCACCGACGGATCCGGCCCGGCCGTGTCGAGCGAGAGCACGCTCATGCGACATCGCGCGCCCGGAGCGTTTTCCTCGCCCGGATGCGTCTGGGGCTATGCTAGCACCGGCGTGAGCACAGCTCTTCCCCGCGTCACACCCATGCTCCGGCAGTACTTCGAGATGAAGAGCCGGGTCCCCGACGCCATCCTTTTCTACCGGATGGGCGACTTCTACGAGATGTTCTTCGACGACGCGAAGGACGCGGCGCCGCTGCTCGGGATCGCCCTCACGAAGCGGCATCGCGACTCGGACATCGAGGCGCCGATGTGCGGCGTGCCCCACCAGGCAGTCGACCATCACGTCGCAAAGCTCGTGGCCGCCGGCCGCAAGGTCGCGATCTGCGACCAGGTCGAGGATCCGAGGGCAGCGCGCGGGCTGGTTCGCCGGGACATCACGCGCGTCGTGACCCCGGGGACGGTCCTCGACCCCGAGTCGCTCGTCCCGAGCGCCCCGTCGTACCTGGCGGCGCTCGTCCCGGGCCCCGAGGAATGGGGCGTCGCGTTCCTCGATCTTTCGACCGGGCGGTTCCGGGCAGGAGCCGTGCCGGCGCCGCGCGTCGAGGACGCCCTGGCGCTCTTCCGGCCCCGCGAAATCCTCCTCCCGGAGGAGGCTCCCGTCCCGGCGTTCCCGGCCGCCCTGTCGCGCCGCGGGGCCGCGTGGTGGACGGCCGCGGGAGAGGGGACCTGCGGCGCCGTGGCGGCGGCGGCCGCCCGGGCATACGCATCCGAGATGCGTCCCGGAGGGATCGCCCACGTCGGGGAGCCGGACCCGCTCTCGTTCGACCGCCGGATGGGCCTCGACGCGTCGGCGGTCGCCACGCTGGAGCTCTTCGAATCTTCGGACGGCTCCTCCGCGCGCAGCCTGTTCGCCATTCTCGACCGCACGCGCACGCCCCTGGGGGCGCGGGCGCTGCGGGAGGCGCTGGCCCATCCGTCCCTCGATCCGGTCGACATCGAGTCGCGCTGGGACGCCGTGGACGAGCTCGTTCGCCGTCCGGAGATCGCGGAGGGGCTGCAGGCGGTCCTCGAGGGCGTCGGCGACCTCGAACGGAGATTCGCGCGGATCGCCGTCGGGACGGCGGGTCCGCGGGAGGTGGCGGCCCTCGGCGCCGGGCTTCGGGCCGCCCCCGCGGTCGCCGAAGCCGCGGGTCCGCTCCTGGCCGGCCGCTTCCATTCATTGCTCGAGACGATTCCGGACACCTCGGATTGCGTCGCGGCGATCGAATCGACACTGGCTCCCGAGCCTCCCGTGCTCGCTTCCGCGGGCGGAGCGATCCGCGACGGCGCCGACGCCGAGCTCGACGAGCTGCGCTCCCTGCGGCGCGATGCGCAGAGCGCCATCCTCGCGATCGAGGCCGAGGAGCGCCGCCGCTCCGGGATCTCCACGGTCAAGGTGCGCTTCAATCGCGTCTTCGGCTACTCGCTCGAAGTCTCGAACGCGCACCGCGACAAGGTTCCGGCGGACTGGGTCCGCAAGCAATCGCTGGCCAACGCCGAGAGGTACTTCACGACGGCGCTGAAGGAGCTCGAGGAGAAGATCCTGGGCGCCGAAGACCGGATTGCCGAGATCGAAGCCCGTCTCTACGGAGCGCTGCTCGCCGAGCTCGCGCGGTCCGGCGACCGCGTCCGGCGCACGGCCCGGGTGATGGGGGAGCTCGACCTCTTCGCTTCGCTCGCGGAGACCGCGCGTTCCGGCCGCTGGGTGCGGCCGCGGCTGTCCGAGAGGCCGCGGTTGACGATCGTCGAGGGGCGCCACCCCGTCGTCGAGCGGCTGCGGCGCGAGGAGCCGTTCATTCCGAACGACACGCACCTCGACGCTCAGCACCGGATCCAGGTCGTCACCGGGCCCAACATGGGAGGAAAGTCGACGTACCTGCGGCAGGTCGCGACGATCGTCCTCCTCGCCCAGGCCGGATCGTTCGTCCCGGCCGAGCAGGCCGAGCTGTCCGTGTTCGACCGGATTTTCACGCGCGTGGGCGCCGCCGATCACCTCTCGCGCGGCGAGTCGACGTTCATGGTCGAGATGCTCGAGTCGGCCGCGATCCTTCGCGAAGCCACGCCCCGCAGCCTCGTCATCCTCGACGAGGTCGGCCGCGGCACCTCCACGTTCGACGGGCTCTCGATCGCCTGGGCGCTGCTCGAGTACCTGCACGACGCTCCCGGCAAGGAAGCGTTCATCCTCTTCGCCACGCACTACCACGAGCTGACCGAGGTCGCCCTCGTCAAGCCGGCGGTCGTCAACGCCACGATGGCCGTGAAGGAGATCGGCGGCAAGGTCGTCTTCCTGCGCAAGGTCGTGCCCGGAAGCGCCGACCGCAGCTACGGAATCCACGTCGCCGAGCTCGCCGGCCTGCCGCAGGAGGTCACCGCGCGCGCTCGCGAGGTCCTGGCGAACCTCGAGAAGCAGGAGCTCGACGTGCAGGGCGCCCCGGTCCTCGCGCGGCGCCAGGGCGAGAGCGCCGGCAGCGGCCAGTTCCTTCTCTTCTCGGCGGAGGAGGAGCTCGCCCTCGAGAAGCTGCGGTCGCTCGACATCGAGCAGATGACTCCGCTGGCGGCGCTGTCCCTCCTCGCGGCGCTCCAGTCCCGCGTCAAGCGGCCGTGAGCTCGCGTCTCTTCGGCGTCGGTGTCGAGGGCCCGGAGCTCTCGGCGCGCGAGCGGGAGATCCTTTCGGCGCACCCGCCCTTCGGCGTCATCCTCTTCTCGCGGAACATCGAGAGCCCGGAACAGCTCACGGCGCTCATCGCCAGCCTGCGGGAGCTCGGGGCGCGATACCTCTTTCTGGACCAGGAAGGGGGACCGGTCGACCGCCTGCGCGAACTTCTGACCCCGGCGCCCTCCTTCGCGCGGGCTTCGCGCGCCGGCGCCGCACGCCGGGCGGGGGAGCTCGCCGGGGAGGCCCTCGCGCGCCTCGGCTTCGACGTGGACCTCGCCCCGGTCGTGGATCGTTCCGTGCCGGGTGCCGGCGCCGTGGTTCTCGGCGAGCGCAGCGCCTCGGCGGACCCGGGCCCCATCATCGCCGCCGCCGGCGACTTTCTGGCGGGACTCCACTCGCGGGGCGTCGGAGGGTGTCTCAAGCACTTCCCGGGGCTCGGCCGCGCCCGGCTCGACACCCACCAGAAACTGCCGGTGATCGAGTCGGATCCGCACCAGCTCGCCCTGGACATCGCGCCGTTCGACGCGCTCATGTCGGACGCGCGGGCGATCATGGTTTCGCATGCCGCCTCGGACGACGGAATGCCGGCTTCGCTCTCTTCGACGTGGACGCAGACGTACCTGCGCGAGATCCTGGGCTTTCAGGGAGCGGCGTTTTCGGACGACCTCGAGATGGGAGCGCTCTCCGCCTTCGGCGAGCTCCCCGAGCGGTGCGCGCGCGCCGCTCTCGCGGGCTGCGATCTGCTCTTCGTCTGCCGGCGTCTCGACGTCGTTTCCGGCCTGTGTCGAAGCCGTCGAAAGGGACGTGCCCGTGGAGCGGCGCGCGGAAGCGGCGGAGAGGCTCGAGGCCTATTCGGCGCACATCGAGAGTCTCCGCACGGCGAGACCCGCGTCCGGCCGGTCGCGGTCGAGACTGTCATCGCGGCGATCCGCGATTTCGAGTCGTCCCTGGTCTAGGCCTCAGGCGGCTGTCAGAGCCCTTCCACGATCAGCATGTTCGTGCGCGCCGAGGCCTGCCTCAGGGCCTTGCCCTCGGCGTACTCGACCGAGGCCCACCATTCGCGAGCCTTCTCGAGCGTCGGAAACTCCAGGATCACGGCGCGCTTCGGCGACCAGGTTCCCTCGAGGACCTCGGTGCGGCCGCCTCGGGCGAGATAACGCCCGCCGTGAGCCGCGATCGCCGGAGGCGCCAGGGCCTTGTACCGCTCGTAGCGCGCCGGATCGAGGACCTCGACGTCGGCAACGACATAGGCCTTCAAGGCCTACTCACGTTCGCCCTTCATGGCCTATTCACTTTCGCCCCGGCATGGCCTAGAAGGGGACGTCGTCGTCGTACGCCCCGGCGCCGCCTCCCGCAACCGCGGGTTCGGGCGCTTCGGCGACTTCGCGGGCGCCGGCGCCGCGCATGCCCTCCTCGCGACGCCCGAGCATCACGACGTTGGACGCCTTGATCTCGGTCTTGTAGCGCTTCTGGCCGTTCTGGTCTTCCCAGCTCCGCGTCTGAAGGCTGCCTTCGACGTAGACCTGTTTCCCCTTCTGCAGGTACTCGCCGCAGATCTGCGCGAGCTTCTCCCACGCGACGACGTCGTGCCACTCCGTGCGCTCCTGCTTCGCGCCCGACGCGTCCTTCCACTGTGTCGAGGTCGCGACCGAGAACCGCGCGAGGGTCGTGCCCTGCGGAGTCGTTCGGACCTCGGGATCCTTTCCGAGGTTTCCGATCAGGATCACTTTGTTGACGCTGGCCATGTGTTCGCCCTCCTTTCAGGTGCTGGAACCATATTCCAATTCGTCCGGGACAGATGATGTCCGAGGCGGAACTTCCGGCGCCTCGCGGCGGGGCGCCGCATGCGCTCTTCAGGCGCCGGGGCGTCCGCGGGCGCTTCGCTACAATCCCTTCTCGGCGCATGACTTCCGAAGAGATCGAGCGGACTCGGGGCCACCTCGTCCGGTCGGCCTCGCTGATCACTCCGCTGACTCTCGTCTCGCGGCATCACCGGATACCTGCGCGACAAGGTGATCGCGGCGACCCTCGGAGCCGGGCTGCGCACGGATGCGTTCTTCGTCGCATTCCGGATCCCGAACATGCTCCGCGAGATCATCGGCGAGGGCGCCATGTCCTCGGCGGTCATCCCCGTGTACGCGGGGATCTCGAAGGGCGCAGCGAGGAGCAGGCGCGGGCGTTCGTCGGCCGGGTCGTGGCCGCACTTCGCGCTCATCCTTGCGGCCCTCACGGTCGCCGGCGTCCTCGCGGCGCCGTGGCTCGTCTCCCTTCTCGCCGGTCAGTTCCGCGAAACCCCGGGCAAGTTCGAGCTGACGGTCGTTCTCAGCCGGTGGATCTTTCCCTACGTCCTCCTCGTCTCGCTGGCGGCGCTCTGCCAGGCGATCCTCAACGCGCACCGCCGCTTCGCCGCCTCGGCGGCGGCGCCGATCTTCCTCAACGTGGCTCTGATCCTGGCCGCGCTCTTCCTCTCGCCGCGCCTGGCCGAGCCGACCTATGGCCTGGCCGCCGGGGTGCTCGTCGGCGGCCTCCTGCAGATCGCGATCCAGATGCCCCAACTCGCCGCCTCCGAGCGGTCGGGCGCCCGGAGCTCGGATGGAAGGATCCGTCGGTGCGCTCGGTGTTGACTGCTGATGGCGCCGCGTCTCGTGGCTTACGGCGTCAGCGCCTTCAACACCGTCGTGTCGACGCGCTTCGCGGCCGGGCTGGGCGACGGAGCGTGTCGCATCTCTACTACGCGAACCGTCTCAAGGAGCTCGTGCTCGGCGGCTTCGCGGTCTCGATCGCGACGGTCATCCTGCCGCTGCCTGTCGAAGGAGGCTCTCCAATCCGACCGCGGACCGTTCAAGGAGACCTGGCGTTCGCGCTGCGCCTGATCGCGTTCGTGACGGTCCCGGCGACGCGTCGGCCTGATCATGTTGCGGGAGCCGATCGTCCGCGTGCTGTTCCAGGGCGGCCGATTCGGTGCGGCGGACACGTTTGAGACGGCGGGCGCCCTGGCCGCGCTCGCGCTGCGGGTTGTTCTTCTTCGCCGGCATTCGCGTCATCGTGCCGGCCTTTTACGCGCTGAAGAGCACGGCGCTGCCGGTCGGGGCCGCGGCGGTGGCCGACGCCATCCGTCTTCGTGCTCCTGTGCGTCGAATCTTACGGACCGTCTCGGCCTTCCCGGAATCGGGCTGGCGGCGTCGGCCTCGGCCGCCGTCAACGTGTTCGTGCTCGTCGCGCGCGTTGCGGCGCCGCGAGGGCCGGCTGCGCGGCCGAAGGATCGCGGCGTCCCTCGTGCGGTCGCGCTGGCCGCGGCGGTCATGGGAGCGTTTCTCGGGGGTCCCTCCGGTTGGTCCCGGCGCGGCGAATCGCCGGGTGGCCGGGCGCGGGGATTCTTGCCGCGATGATTGTCGGCGGCCACGGTGATCTACGGGTTCGCCGCGCAGCTGGTCGGCGCCCCGGAACCCGCCGAGCTGCGTCAGGTCGCGCGGAAACGGCGCGAGTGAAGCTCGTCATCCAGCGTGTCTCGAGCGCCTCGGTGCGCGTGGACGGGCGCGTCGTGGGCGAGATCGGTCGAGGATTCCTGGTGCTCTTCGGTGCGGAGACCGGAGATCCGCCGGGCTCGCCGAAGAGGCCGCGCGCAAGGTCGCCGGTCTGCGGGTCTTCGACGACGAGGCGGGGAAGATGAATCTCGCCCTCGCCGACGTGGGCGGAGGCGTCCTCGTCGTCTCCCAGTTCACTCTCGGCGCGGATCTCTCGCGCGGCCGCCGGCCCGGTTTCGAGCGCGCGCTCCGGGGCGCGGACGCCGAGCCTCTCTACGAGGCGTTCGTCGGTGCTCTGCGCGGACAGGGGTCGCGGTCGAGACCGGATCTGTTCGGCGCCTCCATGCAGGTGGCGCTCGTCAACGAGGGCCCGGCCACGTTTCTTCTGGAGCTGCCGAAGGCGACCTGAGGGCGACCCTTCGGTCGACGCTAGGGCGTCCGAAGAGGCGTCAGCGAGAAACACAGCAGGAAGACGGCGACGCAGGCGAGAGCGACCAGCTTGCGCCCGAAGTCCAGAGGTTCCTCATCGTCAGGCATCGGAGGATGGGCGAGCCCCATGACGAGGACCGAGAAGGCCGTGAAGACGAGCCAGATCGGCGGACCCGCCAGGGCTCCCGCGATGGCGAGGGCCACGGCCACGCCGGCCGCGAACGGCTGCCGCCGTCCCAGAAGCGCCCGCATGACGTGGGAGCCGTCGAGCTGGCCGATCGGAAAGAGGTTCATGGCCGTGACGAGCATGCCGAACCACGCGGCCATGAACGTCGGATGCTCATGAACGGACGCGCTCGTGTACGGTCCGATTCCCGTCCAGACCTGCGCCCATCGCACCAGCAGGGGATAGTCGAAGAGCAGCGTGTTCTCGGTCAGCGCCGTCGTCGACGGGCGAGGATGCGCCACGCCGTAGAGAAGGAACGGAATCGTCGCGACGAATCCGGCCAGCGGCCCCGCGGCGCCGACATCCAGGAGGACGCGCTTCGAGGGGATCGGCTCCTTGATCTTGATCAGCGCGCCGAAGGTCCCGAAGGAGAGGAATCCCGGGAAGAGCACGGGCGAGGGCAGGAAGATCGGCAGCGTCGAGGCCAGGCGGTATCGCCGGCACATCAGGTAGTGGCCGGACTCGTGGACGCGCGAGGATCACCATGACGGGAATCGAGAACGGAAATCCGTCCGAGAAGCGGCCTTTCCCGAGCCATCCGCCGTCCGTCGTGAAGGCGGCGCCGCCGGCGAGCGTGGTCGTGAGGAAGGTCAGCAGGAACAGCGCGAGGTGGAACAGGGGATGCGACGTGATGCGCCGCCAACGCGACGGCGCCTCGGCGGGCTCGACGTTTCCGGCCACGTTCGGGCGGGGATGGTCCGTCAGGCTGTCAGCTCGCGGGCGCGGCTTTCCGGAGCTCGAGGAGGAGCTTCGCCAGGGAACTGCCGAGCGTACTGGCCGCCACTTCCATCGCCCGGTAGTCCTCCTCGGACATGGGGGCGCCGGCGCGGTCGGCATAGAGGAAGGCGACCAGCCGATCCTTGATGCGGACCGGGAAGACGGCGCAGGACGAGTTGCCTCTGTCGCCGAGGAGCTCCATCATCGCGGGAGGCAGCAGGATGCGCGAAAGCCCTCCGCGGTGCGGGGAGCCCGACAACTTCACGAAGGCGAAGATCGAAGGCTCGCCCCAGGGGATCCGAATCCGAGCCGACACGTCCGCGCGTGAGTCGGCCGCCGCGGCCGGTCCATCCCTGGACCGCTTCCTGTCCGGACGACAGAAGCATGATTCTCGGAAAACGCGCGGCCAGCGCATCGAGCGTGCTCTCGGCAATGTGGTCGCGGCCCGACATCGGAAGGATCTCGCTGAGACCGCTTGTGGGCGACGACGGGGCCGGCGCGGGAGCCGGCTCCGCCTCGAGCTCCATCGCGACGGGCGGCGCGGGCGAGGCGGCGTCCTCGCCGGGGATCGCGTCCCTCCACATCCCGGCGGCGATTGCTCGGGCGACTCCGAACGCGGCGGCGTGAAGTCGGGAAGAAATCGCCGGAGCATCGTTGACGTCGGCGTCGGCGATTTCCGACGCCGTGTGCGGAGTCTCCGCCTGCGCAAACGGCGCGGCGAAACTCGGCGGAGGCGGCGGCATCGTCGGAGCGGCCAGACGGTCGCCGAGCGAAATCGGGATCTCGCGGCCCGGCTCGCGCAGGGGCGCGGCCGGCGGACGTCGCGGAGGAATCGGCGCGGCCCGGACCGTCGCGCGCGTGCGGTAGAGGCGCCGCTCCTCGTTGCGCTCCAGCTTCTGGAGCACGCTGCGGAATTCGATCGGGACGGGACGGCCGAAGAAAAGATGCAGCGCCTGGAGCAGGCGGACCTCGCTGATCACGGCCGGAAGCACCGGGCGGCCGGTCAGCGCCGAGACCTCGTCCACCGCCGCGAGATTGGACGGGTTCTTGAACGCGACCCGGACGCCTCGCCCTTCCAGCGCGTACGGGATGGCGGCGAGACGCACGGCGGCGCGCTCGGGCAGGATGCGCACGATCTGCGGCCCGGCCTTCAGGATCTGGGGCCACGTGGCGTAGTCGCAGCGGTGAATCGCCGAGAGGGCCTTGAGGAGGCTTTCCTCGGGGAGGAGATCCCGGTCCAGGAGGATCGTGCCGAGGCGGAACGGTTCGCCGGTGTGGCGCTGAAAACCGAGCGCGCTACGGACAGCTCCTTCCGAGAGAACTCCCTCGGCTATGAGCAGTTCGCCGATGCGCGGCATCCGTCTATTCTATGTCTCTCTTTCGCTCGACGCCGGCGCTGCGGCGACGCTCAAGGCAGGTCGCGAAGATCCTTGCCCGGCTTGAAGCGGATGGTGTTGCCCGGAGGAATCGAAACTTCGACGCCCGTCTTGGGATTGCGGCCGATCCCGCGTTTGCGGCGCTTGACCTGGAAGACTCCGAAACCGCGGAGCTCGATGCGATCGCCGGCCCCGAGCGCCGAACGCATCGCTTCGATGACTGTTTCGACCGCGGTCGCGGCCTTCGCGCGCGGGATCTGCGCAAGGTCCACCACTCGGTCGACGATGTCGGCTTTGATCATGCCTCCTCCGGGGTTGAGGTGAATTATATAACCTGCTTTTTCTTCAAGCGGATGGAGGCCGCCAGGGCCGCCGCGGCGGCGCCGGCGATCTCCCGGGCGAAGGTCAGGTCGAACGGGGTCGCGCCCTCGCCGGTGGCGCACTCCGCATAGACAAAGGCCACTGTTTTGTCCCGCATCAGGACGGGCTGCACGAGACATTCCGACGGCCAGCCCCCGAGGGCCGCCGCCAGCTCATCGTGCCGGGGCAGCGGCGGCAGCGGGCCGAGGTAAAAGGACCGGCTCATCCGGATGTTCAGGAAGATCGAGGGGTCCGACCACGAAAGCTCGAGCTGGCGCAGCCTCCCGGCGTCGATCCGTTCGCCGGCCCCCGACCAGCCCGCGACGCCCTCGCGGCGGGCCACGAACACGGCGGTCTTCCGGAACCGCTTCGAAAACGCGGCGAGGACGGCGTCGAAGATCTCGTCGCGTCCGCCGGCTCCGGCAGCCAGGATCGCGGCGAGCTCCGCCGGCGCCGGCATTCCGCCGGGAGGTCCAGCCGGCGCAGCGGGGCGTTCCGTCGCCGTCGGGCCTGAGCTGGCCGGGGGAGGGGTCGGGCGCCAGGCACCCGGGGGCGGCGCAGGGGGGGCGACCTTCTCCGGAAGCTCGGGTGCACCTCGGGGCGCGGAGGGAGGACTCGGCTTCCATGCGGGCGCGGACGGTACCTCTTCCCACGCGATCGTCTCGGGCTCCTCGTGGGGAGATGGGGGCGGCTGAGGCAGCCCTCCCCAGCCGACGGGAGGCTCGTCGGGGACGCGCCAGGCGTCGATCAGGCTCGCGTCCTCGGGGGACGAGGCGAGGCCCGGGGGAAGCTCGCGCGGATTGATCGAAAAATCAGGCGGCGGCGGAAGCGGCTTCTTGATGACGGACGGCGCGGTCGGCCGCGAGAGCTTTTCCGCGAGGATGGCGAAACGCGGCGTGCGGCGCTCGCCGTAGTACTTCTCGAGGGCCTGGTAGAGACGAACCTCGGGCGCGACGGCCGGCAGGATCTTCTTGCCCGTGACGAAGAAGAGCTCGTCGAGGATCCGCAGGTTCGCGGGATCCCGCAGGGCGATCCGGATGAACCCTTCCCCGAGCTCGACGGGAACCGCCGAGTGGCGGATCGCGAACTTCGCCGGCAGCGCGGCGGTGACGGTTCCGGACACCGCGCCGAGAACGCTCCACGGGATGTACGGGCAGCCGTGCTGCTCCGAGAGCGCCTTGCCGATGTCGTCCTCGGAGGCGGAGCCCCGCTCGATGAGGAGGGTTCCGAGCCGTCCGCCCGCGAAGCCCTGGACGGCGAGGGCGCGGGTGACGCTCTCCTCGCTGACGGCGCCGGAGCGGAGAAGGATCGTTCCGAGTCGGGGCATTGGCTCTCGATTATCGCGTAGCGGCGGGCCACAGGAGCCGCTCGTCGCCGGGAGCGTTCTTCTCCCAGTAGCGAAAGCGCTCGCTCTGTTTCAGGCGCATCGACCCGCCGTCGCTCCCTTTCCAGAGGGACAACCGATGGGGGAATTGTCTCTCGAAATCCAGTGTGTCGGTGCGCTGTCCCCGCCGGACCGCCACGCGGTAGGGGCCCGCGGCGCCCGAGGGCCGCGTGATCTCGAGCACGGCGTCCTCGATCCTCGGGGGCCGGGGCTTCGAAGAGAAGACGCTCTCGATGACCCGGAGCCGTCCGGAGCGCGTGCGCTCGAAGTCGAGAGCGCGCAGCTGCAGCGGGAGAGCGTCGTAGAAGAGCGCTCCTTCGGCGGAGAGCGCGGACCTCGACATCGCCGGGCGTCTCGAAGTAGGAGCGGATCTCGAGCCTCGACCGGTCGCGTCGCCACTCCGCGAAACGTGTTGCCGCACCATTCGTGGCTCGTCATCGTCAGCTTCACGGGATCGAGGGCATCGGCGCCCGCGGCTCCGAACACCGAGAGCATCTGCTGATAGGTGTAGACGCCGGTCGGGATCGACCGCACGTGATTGAGCTTCAGCACGCGCTGGGTGACGGGCTCTCCGGCGGGGTGATCCGCCTTCACGAGGCGGGCGCGGTCGAGGTCCTCGGCCACGACGATCAGGATGCCGCGCGAGGTTCGGGGAATTCCGTACTTGACGTCGACCGTTTCGTAAACGGAGACCTCTGCGGCGCCGTCGTTCCAGATTGCGGCGCGGCCGAAGCCAGGCTTCCACGCGACGACGTTGCCCGTGTCGGCTCGAGCCGGAGACACGGGGACGGCGAGCACGGCGGCCAGAAAGAAGGAAAACATTCGACCTCCAGCGCGGACACGGCGCGGAACACCGCAGCGGCGCGATCCTCGGAGCATACCGCCGGGATCGCGCCCCGGCGGCAAAGCCCCGTGCTACATTCCGGGAGTGAAAAACCCCGGAGTTTTCGAGCTTTTCGCGCGGCCGGCGTTCAGGAGAGTCTTCAGGGCTGCTGCGCTGCTCACCCTCGGGCTGGCGGCCTCGGTCGCTCCCGCCACGGCGCAGTCAACGCCGTCTTCGCCGTCGGGCAAGTCGCCGGATTCCGCTCCGACGGCACAGCCCGTTCGAGAGACGAGCCTCGCGGCCAGCCGAAAGTCCTTCCTCGCCGCGCGCACCGCCGTCGCGGAGGGGCGATACCAGGAAGCGCTCACGCTCTACCGGAAGGTGCTCGAGCAAGTGCCGGACGACGCGGTCGTGCGTTTCGAGTACGCCCAGCTTCTTCGCGACCTGAACGTCGTCCCGGAGGCCGAGAAGGAGGCCCGCGAGGCCGTTCGTCTCGACCCCACGCTCGCGGAGGCACAGCGCCTGCTCGGCGCCCTCGACCTCGCCGCGGCCGAAAAGGATCCGTCGCGGCTCGACGCCGCGATCGAGCACCTCTCGGCCGCCCGGAGGCTCGCGCCGTCGGACGTCGGAAGCGCCGTCAGCCTCGCCCGCGCGTTGCTCGCCGCCGACCGGGCATCCGAAGCCGCGGCGGTGCTCGACGAGCTTCCGGAGCTCTCCAATCAGCCCATGATCCAGCGCCTGACCGCCGAGGCCAAGGCCAAGGCCGGGCGCACGCGCGAGGCCGAGAAAATCTACCGCGCGCTTTACGAGGCCGACCGCGGGGACCGCGAGATCGCCGCGGCCCTCATCGACCTCTACGAAGAGCAGGACCAGCTCGACAAGTCCCTCGAGGTTCTGCGCGACCTGGAGCGCCGCGATCCGGCCAACTCCGCGGTCTCCGAGCGCATCGTCCTCGATCTCGCGCGCGCCGGGAAGTTCACGGAAGCCGAAGCGGAGGCGCGCGACCTGGCCCGCCGCCGGCCCGAGAATCGGGCCACTCGCCGCCTGCTGGCTTCCGTGCTTTTCGAGAGCGGGAGCTCCAAGGAAGGAGAGGAGATCCTCCGGGCGATGATCGAGGCCGACCCGGACGATCCCGCGACGCGCCGCGCCCTCGCCGCCGAGATGACGCGCGAGCGCCGCTTCGACGAGGCGCGGGCGATGTACGAGGAGATGCTGCGGCGCATGGGCGACGATCCGCGCCAGGCCGACGCGCGGCTGGCCGTCCAGGTGGAGCTCGGGTTCCTCCAGTACCTCCAGAGGGACTGGGCGGGCGCGCGCAAGACGCTCGCACCGCTGGCGCTCTCCGGCGGAGAGGTGCGGCCCCGCGCCGCTCGGATCCTGCTCGCCACCGACCGCGACTCCGAAGACTATGCCGACGGGTTGACGCAGGCGCGGACGTTCGCGGCGGCCGACCCATCGGAGCCCGAGTGGCCGGCGGCGGTCGCCGAGTTCGAGTACCGCACCGGAGGCGAAAAGGCTGCGGAGACAAAGCTGGACGCGCTCGGCGCGAGCGGGAATCTCGACTCCATGCTGGCGGCGGCCGATGTCTATGCCCGACTCAAGCGCTTCGACGCGGCGGCGAAGATCGCCCGCGCCGCGACGGTCAAGTATCCCGAGAGCACGGAGGCCCAGTTCCGGCTGGGCTCCAGCCTCGAGCGCGCGGGAACCACGGCCGAAGCCGAAGCCGTGTTCCTCAAGCTCCTCGAGGAGCGCCCCAACGATGCGGCGACCCAGAACTACCTCGGATACATGTGGGCCGACAACGGCGTCGAGCTCGAGAAAGCGAAGGAGCTCCTCGAGCGTGCCGTCGCGCGCGAGCCGCGGAACCCCGCCTACCTCGATTCGCTCGGATGGGTCTATTTCCGCATGGGCAGCCTCGACATCGCCGAGAAGAATCTCCGCGAGGCCGCGCGCCGCGAGCCGACCGACCCCACGATCGTCGAGCACCTGGGCGACCTCGAGATGAAACAGGGGGACATCGAGGACGCGATCCGGCACTGGGAGAAGGCCCTCCAGCTGAAGTCCGAGGAGGCCGATCGCGTCCAGGAGAAGCTGCGACGCGCCCGTCCGCCCGTCTCGAAGCGTTGACCCCGCGCCGCTCCGCGTCTCTCCTTCTTCTCGTACTTCCGGTTTCGCTCGCCGCCTGCGCCACTCGAACCGCGGCGACGCGTCACTTCGGCCCGGCGACCGAAGCCCAGAGCGACGAGGCGCTCGCGGCCGTCGCCTCCGCGCAGGAACGGGCGGCGTCCCTTCCGGCGGCGCGACTTCTGTACGACGCGCGAATTCGCGGGGGAAAGGGGCCCGCGGTTCCCGGTACGCTCGCGGTCACGTATGACGGCCGCGACGTGGCCCGCGCCTCCCTCACCGGCCCCTTCGGGTCCCGGGTTGCGGACTACGACGCGGGCTCGGTCACGGGACAGGACCGACAGGCCCTCGTCGTCGAGCCGGGGGCATTGAGGGCAGTGCTCTCGGGAGCCTGGCCGGGATCCCCGTCCGCCGTCGAGGGTTGCGAGGGAGACGAGTGCCTCGTCGTGTGGACGGGGCGGGTCGGCGTGTCCGCGGTGGTGGACCTCCGCGAGCGGCGAATCCGGTCGATCGTCCTGGACGGCGACCGCGGGAAGCTCGTCGTGAGCCTACGAGGGCGACGCCGATCCCTGGCCCCAGCGTGTGGCCGCGCAGCGAGGAACGGTCGGGGCGAGGGATTAAGCTTTCTCTCGTCGGGCGCGAGCTCGCGGGCGAGACGGCGCCCTCGCGAGAGCCCGACTCCATGAAGACTTTCGGCCCGGGCTCCCGCCAAGATCAACCGCGAGCTCCGCGTCGGCCGCATCCGCCCGGACGGCTTTCACGAGATCCGCTCGCGAATGACGTCGATCAGCCTCGCAGATACGCCTCACCGTCGAAGACGCGCGAGGGGCTCGAGCTCTCGTGCGACGCTCCGGAAGTGCCGGCGGGCGACGACAACATCGTCGTCCGCGCGGCGACGCTCCTGGCCCGCGAGGCCGGAATCGAGCCGCGAGCGCGGATCCAGCTCGAAAAACGCGTCCCGATGGGGGGCGGGCTCGGGGGCGGCAGCGCGGACGCGGCCATCGCGCTCCGGCTGCTCGCGAGCCTCTGGAAGATCGAGCGGCGACGCGAAGCGATCTCGCCGAGGTCGCCGCCGCCCTCGGCAGCGACGTCCCGTTCTTTCTGACCGGAGGCGAGGCAAACGTGACCGGGCGAGGCGAAGTCGTGACCCCGGTGGAGGACAGCGCTCCGGTCGAGATTCTTCTCTTCGTTCCGCCGTTTCCGATCTCGACGGCGGGGGTGTATCGGGAACATGCCGGACGATTCGCGCTGCCCGAAAAGTTGGAAATCGAGAGCCCGGGTTCTGAAAAGTTCCTGGGGCCCAACGATCTGGCATCCGCCGTGCTAAGGATGGAACCCAGGATGGAGGCGTACGTCGAGTCCGCCGCCCGCATCACCCGGGACCACCTCATCAGCGGCTCGGGCGCGACGATCGTGCTCCATGCGCCGCCCCCCGGGGCCGCAGCCGCGCTGGCGGCCCGTCATCCGGAGGCGGGGGTCTATCCCTGTCGCACGCTCACGCGGGTCGAATTTCAACAGGCAACGAGCCCAAGCCCCAGGGGAGGTCTTCCATGAACATCACGCAGGTCAAAGTTTTCCCGGTCGCCGAAGAGAAGCTCAAGGCGTACGTCTCGATCGTCCTCGACGACTGCTTCCTGGTTTCCGATCTCAAAGTCATCCACGGGCCCAACGGGCTGTTCATATCCATGCCTTCGAAGCGCAAGAAGAACGGGGAGTTCAAAGACATTGCGCATCCGCTGAATCGCGAGACCCGCGAGCGCATGGAAAAGCGCATCCTCGAGGAGTACGAGAAGGTCAAGATGTCGCCGCCGCCGGGCCCCCCGCCAACGGAGACCGCGGCCGAGCTCCAACCCGTGTCCGCCGGCGCTCCTCCATCCGAGAGCCACGAGTAGCGGCGCTCGGCGGGATCACGGGCGGACGGACTCCGGAGCCACTTTCCGGAGGCTCCGCGCACGCGAGCGTAAAATCGACGAATTGGGGCGTCGCCAAATTGGTAAGGCACCGGCCTTTGGAGCCGGCATTTCTAGGTTCGAGTCCTAGCGCCCCAGCCATTTCGTCCACCGCAGTCCGCTCGAGCACTCGAGAGATGACCACGGCGTGTCCCTGAATGGCGTGTCCCTAGAATGGAGGGTCCCTGAATGACGCGCTCTCTTCGTGACGGTTCAGGCCCCCGGTCGGCGATGGGGCCGGCGCTCCACATCGGGGCCGCTCTCCGCATCGCCGCCGCACTCGTCCTCGTCCCGGCCTGCTCGAGCTCCCCAACGCCTGCGGCGGCCAAGCCAGCCGTGAAGGGGGCGGCGCAGACGACCCCGGCATCTCGCGATCAGTTGATGCGGTCCTTCGCGCTCAACAAATACAAGCGGGAGCTGGACGGGCAGTGGCAGGGGATTCGCCTCGCGTCGGACGGGAACGTTTACTTCGCGAGCTCGTCGCACTCCGCGCATCACGGCGCTTCGTTTTTCAAGTACGACACCTCGACCGGCCAGATCACCGAGCTGGTCCACGAGATCACGGACATCTGCGGAGAGGATGTCCAGACCAACCCGCAGGGCAAGATCCACAGCGACATCGTCGAGGCCAATGGCTGGCTCTACATGGCAACGCATTTCTCGGCCGAAAAGCCCGGCGCTTACAAGAGCTGGACCGGAGCCCACGCCCTCGGCTACGAGCTCGCGACCGGGAAGTGGCGCGACTACGGCGTCATCCTCCCGGGGCACACGTCGTACTCGGCGATCGGCGTGGATCCCGTCCGCAACTACCTCTACGTTTTCCTGACCGGTCAGACGGCGGGCCAGGCCGCCTACATGTACCGGATCAATACCGTGACCGGAGACAAGACCAACCTCGGGCAGGTCAGCGCTCCGAGCGATGGTGGATACGACTATTCGTCCTACTGGACGTTCGTCGATCAACGCGGCGACGTGTGGTTTTCGGTCAAGAATCAGAATGGCGCTTTACAGCGCATCCACGGTGAGAGCGGCGTCATCGAGGTCTACCCCGATGCGCTGCCGCCGCTCTATCGCTGGGACACCAGCGAGTTGGCATCGAGTCCCGACCAGGCCGGCCGCTACATCGAATGGATGCAGCCCCTGGACGGCGACCGAGCCATGCTCACGCTGTTTGTCAACGGCGGCATGCTCTACATGTTCGACTCGACCAAGCCCATCGGGTCGGCGTTTCAGAACATCAGGAGCATCGGCAACACCGGCCTCGGCCTGGCTCTGACCGACGATCGCCTGTTCTATAACCAGCGAGCCAACCGCGCCCGCGGCGTGCAGGAAGCGGACGACTTCCACCTGATGAGCGTTTCCCTCGACGCGGCCACTGGCTATCCGATCACCGACCACGGCCTGATGGTCGACCAGGACGGCCGCAAAGTGTGGCGCATGCCGGGAATGACGACCGACGGGCAAGGCCACGTGTACACGATCGGCGACTGGTGGACCATTCCCGGCGATCTCGGCACCTTGCGCTACGACTGGAAACGCGGCAACGAGACCTACGACCAACTGCCGCGCGGCCAATTCTTCGCCGTCGCGAACGTCACCATCCCGGCCGCATCGGTGACCGGCCACTCGGTGCGCTGACTGAGAGGATCGGACCACGCTCCAAATCGGGCGCTGCGGTAGGATGCATCCGAACTATGAGTCGGCGGATCACGCTCATCCTCGCGTGAGATGGTCGCAACCCGCCCAGGGCCGCGCGAATCTGACCGAATGAACCGCCATCTCCCTCGGTGTTCCGTCTCCCGGTGGGCGATCGGATCGGGATGGCGCTCCACATCGGGGCCGCACTCATCCTGGCGCCGTCCGTGGCGATGACGCAGCAATTGATGCAGTCTTTCGCGCTCAACGACTACAAACGCGAGCTGGACGGTCAGTGGCAGGGAATTCGTCTCGCGTCCGACGGGAACGTGTACTTCGCGAGCGCGTCGCACTCCGCGCATCACGGTGCGGCGTTTTTCAAATACGACACCTCGAGCGGCCAGGTCACCGAGCTGGTCCACGAGATCACGGACATCTGCGGCGAGGATGTGCAGACCAACCCCCAGGGCAAGATCCATAGCGACATCGTCGAGGCCAACGGCTGGCTCTACATGGCGACGCATTTCGCGGCAGAAAAGCCTGGTGTTTACGCCGACCTGGACCGGAGCGCACGCGCTCGGGTACGAGCTTGCGACCGGCGCCTGGCGCGACTACGGCGTCATCCTCCCGGGCTACACGGCGTACTCGGCCGTCGGCGTCGATCCCGCGCGAAACTACCTCTACGTCTTCCTCACCGGGCAGACCGCCGGGCAGGCCGCTTCCGTGTATCGCATCGACACCGTGACCGGGGACAAGACCAACCTCGGGCAGGTCAGCGCCCCGAGCGACGGAGGCTACGATTTCTCGTCCTTCTGGACCTTCGTCGATCAACGCGGCGACGTCTGGTTCTCCATCAAGAACCAGGGCGGCGACCTCCAGCAGATCCACGGCGACACCGGCGTCATCGAAGTCCACGCCAACGCGTTGCCCGCGCTGGTTCGCTGGGATTCCAACCAGCCCGAGACGGATCCGGTTCTCCAGGCGAACCGCTCCATCATGTGGATGCAGCCGTTCGACGGGGACCGCGCCCTGCTCACGATGTCGATGAACGGCGGCATGCTCTACGAGTTCGACTCGACCTTGCCCATGGCATCCGCCTTCACGGAGATCAGGCACATCGGTTACAACAACCTGGGCGGCCTCGCGGTGGGCGGGAATCGCGTGTTCTATTACCAACGCGCGAATCGAGGATTCGGGAATCAGGAGTTTCAGGATTTCCATCTGCTGAGCGTCTCGCTCGATGCGGCGGCCGGCCATCCGATCACCGACCACGGCCTGATGGTGGACCAGGACGAGCGCAAAGTGTGGCGCATGCCCGGAATGATGGCCGACGGACAAGGCCACGTGTACGCGATCGGCGACTGGTGGACGATTCCTGGCGATCTCGGGACGTTGCGCTACGACTGGAACGGCGGCAACGAGATCTACGAACAGCTGCCGCGCGGCCAATTTTTTGCCGTCGCCAACGTCACGATCCCGGACCCCGCACCGGCCGACCTTGCGATCACGGCCTCGGATGCCCCCGATCCCATCGTCGTGAACGGCAGCCTGAGCTACGCGATCCAGGTGTCCAACAATGCCGCCACGGAAGCGACGGGTGTCACGGTGTCTGATCTCTTGCCGGCAAACGTTGCCTACGTCTCGGCGACGACTCCCTCCGGGATTTGCACGAAGTTTTCCAACACCGTGACCTGTCAGATTCTCAGTCTGGCCGGCGGTGCGACCGCGACGATCACCATCGTCGTCAAGCCGACGATTCCGACAACCTTATCGAGCACGGCCAGCGTGACGGCAAACGAGAGCGACCCGAACACGGCAAACAATTCCGCGACGCAGACCACGACGGTTCTCGATACCGTGCAATTCAGCGCGACGGCGTATTCTCTGGGCGAGAGCGGCGGAAACCTGTCGGCGACCGTTACCCGCTCGGGCACCGGCCCGATATCCGTAGACTATGCGACGGCGAACAACACGGCGTCGGCCGGATCCGACTACACGGCGACCTCGGGCACACTCACGTTTGTCGGCGGGGGAAAGGTCGAAAGCCATCAGCGTCCCGATCACGGCGGACTCGATCCCCGGAGGGAACGAGGCACTCAATCTGACGCTTGAGCGCACCGGTGGGCGCTTTGATCGGGCGGAACAACGGCGCCTCGCTGACGATTCTGGACGACGACGTCTATACGCCGCCGACCCTGAACTTCAGCGCGCGCCGACTACACCGTGGGAGAAGCCGCCGCCGCGAAGTCCATGACTGTCAAGCGAACCGGCGACAGCACCGGCACGGTGACCGCGAGACTGGAGCGCGGCCTCCAACACGGCGACACTGGGAGTCGATTTCGGCGCGGCCGGCGGCGTCCTGACGTTCGGTCCGGGAGTGATGAGTCAATCCTTCACGGTGAGCGTCACGAACGACACCGCGGCGGAGGGGAACGAAACCGGGTACCTGATCATGAGCAATCCAACCGGCGGGGCCAAGCTGGGGACCTCCGGGAACGCGACGCTGACGATTGTCGACAACGATGTTCCCACGGCCGGATTCAAGTTCAGCGCCACCAATTTCGCGAATCCCGGAGAGCGGTTCGAAGGCAATCACGATCTCGCGCACTGCCAACACCGCTGCTCAGTCGGTGACCTTCACGACCGGCGACGGCACGGCCACGGCCGGGAGCGACTACACCGCCGTGACAGCGGTTGTCAGCTTTGCGGTCGGCGAAAGCTCCAAGACGGTCAACGTTCCGATTCTGGCCGACGCGATCGTGGAGAGCAGGGAGGTCATCAATTTGACGCTGAGCAACCCCACCGGCGGTGGCACGCTTGCCGCGCAGCGAACGGCCATTCTCTTCATTACCGACAACGACACCAACGGCTCGCTGCAATTCAAGAGCGCGACCTTCTCGGTCGCCGAGGGAACGGCGAACGCCACGATTACGGTGACGCGCACGGGCGGCACGTACGGGGCGGTCGACGTGAGCTATGCGACCAGCGACAACACGGCGACGGCAGGCTCGGACTACACCGCCAAATCGGGCACCCTGACCTTCGCGCAGGGGCAGACCAGCAGGACATTGACGGTGCCGATCCTGAATGACGCGGCGGCCGAAGGGGTCGAGAGTCTCAATCTGACGCTCTCGAGCCCGGCCGGGGGAGCCACGCTGGGGCAGGCACGCCGGGCCGTGCTCACAATTACGGACAACGATTGAAACGGGCCGGTCCGAACAGTTCGAGCATCGTTCCGGGGATGGACCCGGGTTCGAGTCTGGGCGTCCCCGGCCACGCGCCCTTCGTCATAACCTCGATCCCGCGGATTCCAGGGAGGCGGCTCGATGTGCGGAATCGTCGCGATCTTTTCTCCGGATCGGCCCGTCTCGGGCGAGGCGCTCGAGCGCGCCACGCGCAGCCTCCATCACCGCGGCCCCGACGCCCAGAAGACGTGGATCGCGCCGCACGGGCGCGTGGGGCTGGGCCACGCGCGGCTCTCCATCATCGACCTGACGACCGGCGACCAGCCCATCGAGAGCGAGGACGGCCGGCTCCACATCGTCGTCAACGGCGAGCTCTACGATTTTGAGCGGATCCAGCGGGAGCTGGAGGGCCGAGGGCACAGGCTGCGGACACGGTCCGACAGCGAGATCGCCCTGCACCTCTACGAGGACCTGGGCGCGGCGTGCCTGGCGCAGCTTCGCGGCGAGTTCGCGCTGATCCTCTGGGACGAGACGAACCAGGTCCTCTTCGCGGCGCGCGACCGGTTCGGGATCAAGCCGCTGTTCTACGCGTTCCACGCCGGAGCGCTCTATCTCGCCTCCGAGGTGAAGGCCCTCTTCGCCGCCGGCGTGCCCGCGCGGTGGAACCGCGAGTCGATTTTCCGGGGAGCCAGCGGCGGCGCCCATCCCGCGCAGACCCTCTACGACGGCGTTTTCCAGGTTCTGCCCGGCCACTACATGCTGGCGACGCGGGGCGCCACGCACTTCCATCGCTACTGGGACTTCGACTACGGCCGGATGAGCGACGGCGCGCGTCCCGGCAGCGATGCGGAGAACGCGGAAAGGTTGCACGCGGCCCTCGACGAGGCGGTGCGCCTGCGGCTGAGGGCGGACGTTCCGGTGGGCTGCTACCTCAGCGGCGGGCTGGACTCCTGCTCGGTGATCGGCCTCGCCTCGAAGCATCTGTCCCGCCCGATCCGGGCCTTCACGCTGACCTTCGACAAGCCGGACTACGACGAGAGTGTGATTGCGAAAGAGATGGCCGGGAAGGCCGGGGCGGAGTACTTCCCGGTGCCGATCCTTCAGGACGACCTCGCCGACCACTTCGCGGACGCGACCTGGCACTCGGAGACGCTTTGCTTCAACGCGCACGGCGTCGCCAAGTTCGTTCTCTCGCGCGCGGTGCGCGATGCCGGATACAAGGTCGTTCTGACCGGCGAAGGCTCGGACGAGATCTTCGGCGGCTACCCGCATTTCCGGCGGGACATGCTCCTCTACGACAACGGAGGACAGGATCCCGACGTCGTGCGGGGCCTGCTCGAGCAGCTCGAGCGCAGCAACCCGGTGTCCCGGGGGCTGCTGCTTCCCGACGGCGAGACGGTCTCGACCGAGGGGATCCGTCGGACCCTGGGGTTCACGCCCTCCTGGATGGAGGCCGCCTCGGGCGCGCTCTTCAAGCTGCGCGGTCTCTACAGCGAGTCCTTCCGATCCGAGTTCGGCGGGCGCGACGCCTACCGGCCGCTCCTCGACAGCCTGGACGTGCCCGGCCGGCTCGCGGGCCGCGCCCCGGTGCACCAGGCCCTCTACCTCTGGAGCAAGACGGTTCTCGCGAGCTACATCCTGGTGGTACTCGGCGACCGCATGGAGATGGCGCACTCGGTCGAAGGGCGTGTGCCGTTCCTGGATCACAAAGTCGTCGAGCTCGTGGTGTCGCTGCCGGTCTCGGCGAAGATCCGGGGCATGAACGAGAAATTCGTGCTCCGGGAGGCGGCCCGGCCGGTCCTCACCGACACGGTGTACCGGCGGCAGAAGCATCCGTTCCTGAGCCCGCCGGCCACGCTCGACGAGAAGGGGAAGCTGAACCAGTTCATGCAGGACACGCTGCGCGGTCCGGTCCTGGCGTCGATGGGATTCTTCGACCAGGAGAAAGTGACGCGGCTGCTCGACGCGCTTCCGGGGATGACCGCCGGGGAGCGCACGGTCCTGGATCAGGGACTCATGCTGATCCTGAGCGCCTGCGTCCTCCACGAGCGCTTCGGTCTCGAGAGCTGACTCCTGTAGAATCCCCCCGCTTTGGTATCGCACTCCTTCAACTACGGCGAGCTCAAGATCTTCTCCGGCCGCGCGCATCCGGCGCTCGCGCAGGAGATCTGCGCGTACCTCGGGATCCCGCTCGGGCACTTGACCCTCTACAACTTCTCGGACGGCGAGGACTACTGCCAGATCGACGAGAACGTGCGGGGCGCGGACGTGTTCGTGGTGCAGCCGACGTGCTCCCCGGTCAACGACCACGTCATGGAGCTGCTGATCCTGCTGGATGCGTTCCGCCGCTCCTCGGCCTCGCGCATCACCGCGGTCCTGCCGTACTTCGGCTACGCCCGGCAGGACAAGAAGGACAAGCCGCGCGTCCCGATCGCCGCCAAGCTCATGGCGGACCTCCTGACCGCGGCGGGAGCCGACCGGATCCTGACGATGGACCTCCACGCCGCCCAGATCCAGGGCTTCTTCAACATCCCCGTGGACCACCTCTTCGCGGCGCCCGTCATCCTGGACGCGATCCGGAAGCTCCAGCTGGACGATCTCGTCATCGTCTCGCCGGACGTCGGCGGCCTGACGCGCGCCCGGGCCATCGCCAAGCGGCTGGAGGCCACCCTGGCCGTCATCGACAAGCGGCGCACCGGGAAAAACGAGACCGAGATCCTCAACGTCGTCGGCGACGTGGCCGGCAAGGACGTCCTGATCCTCGACGACATCATCGACACCGCCGGGACCCTGGTTCAGGCCGCGGCGGCCCTCCGGACCGGGGGCGCGAAACGGACGTACGCCGCGGCCGTCCATGGGGTCTTCTCGGGCCCCGCCATGGAGCGGATCGAGGGCTCCAAGCTCGAGACCCTGCTCGTGACCAACACCATTCCGGTCGACGCGGCCATCGCCCGCTGTCCCCGGATCCGGGCCCTGTCCGTGGCCCCCCTGCTGGGGGAGGCCATCCAGCGGATCCACGATGGGGCTTCCGTTTCCTCGCTTTTTGTGTAGAATCCGCCTCTTTGCGCGCGGTCGCCCGTCGCGCGGAGTAGGCCATGAAAACCATCGAGCTCCCCGTCGAGAAACGCTCGACGATCGGAAAGAACGAAGCCCGGCGCAGCCGCGCCGGCGGTCGGATCCCGGCCGTCGTCTACGGCGCCGGAAAGCCCAACGTCCCCATTTCGGTGGACCGGAAGGCCCTGTCCGACATTTTCCGCGAAGGCGCCGGCGAGAACGCGATCTTCCTTCTGAAGCTGGCGGGCTCGGATCAGAGCCGCCACGCCATGATCCGGGAGCTGCAGCGCGACCCCGTCTCGCGCAAGCCGCTGCACATCGACTTCGTCCGCGTCCTCATGGACGTCAAGATCACCGTCAAGGTGCCGATCGAAATCGTGGGCGTCGCCAGGGGCGTGAAGACGGACCAGGGCATCCTGGACGTCGTGACCCGCGAAATCGAGATCGAGTGCCTGCCGACCAACATCCCGGCGCACCTGGCCGTCGACGTGACGGAGCTCGGGATCGGCGACGCGATCCGGATTTCCGAGCTCCCCGCCATCGAGGGCGTGCAGATCGTCGACAACCCCGAGAAGGTCGTGTCCACGTGGCGCACCCGACGCGCGAGGAGGAGCCGGCGGCCGTCGCGGCCGAGGGCGCCGAGCCGACCGAGCCCGAGGTTCTGAAGAAGGGCAAGGCCGTGTCGGAGGAAGAGGGCGTCGAGGGCGAGAAGCCCGAGAAGAAGGAGAAGGACAAGGAGAAGTAGCCTCTGCGCGCGATCGTCGGCCTCGGGAATCCGGGGGACGACTACGAGGCCACGCGCCACAACGCGGGCTTCATGGTCGTCGAGAGGTTCGCGGCGGAGGAAGGGATTCGGGTCCGGTCGCGCGAGTGCTCCTCGCGGGTCGGACGGGGGAGAGTCGGGCCGGAGGCGGTCCTCCTGGCGCTCCCGCAGACGTACATGAACGCCTCGGGCGAGGCGGTTCGCGCTCTTTGCCAGAAACACGACGTCGACCCTTCGGACCTGTGCGTGGTCGTCGACGAGATCGCTCTCCCGCTCGGAACACTCCGGATGCGGGCGCGCGGCTCGGCCGGCGGGCACAACGGGTTAAAGTCGGTCATCGCGCATCTCGGCACGACCGAATTCCCGCGCTTGCGGGTCGGGGTTCGGGGCGAGCGGTACTCGCGGGAGCGGGACCTCGCGGACTACGTGCTCGAGCCGTTCGCGAAAGCCGAACGGGAACTGTTCGAAGACAGCGTCGGGCGGGCCGCGGAGGCCCTCCAGACCTGGTTGACTCTAGGAATCGACGCCGCGATGCGGCGGGCGAATCATTTACCTTCCTCTCCGGGCGGCCTCGACCCGGATTGACATCCATGAGGAGGAACGCATGAGGCTGTACGACATCGTCGTCCTGGTCACCCCGGATCTCGCCGACGAAGACGCGGCGAAAGTCGCGGGCGAATACAAGAAGATCCTGGTCGACGGCGGGGCCACCGTCGTCAAGGAAGAGCCGTGGGGCAAACGGCGGCTCGCCTTCCCCATCGGGCGCAAGCGCGAAGCCCACTACGTCTACTGGCAGGTGCAGTCCGAGCCGGCGGCCGTGGCGGAGGCCGAGCGGCGCATGGGGCTGTCCGACCAGGTGCTGCGGCACCTCGCCGTCCGCGTCGACGAGGAGCTGAAGCGCTCGGCCAAGATGGCCGAGAGGCTCCGCAAGAAGGCGATCAAGCGTCCCCCCCGTCCGCCTGCGCCTCCGGCCGACGCGGCTCCGGCTGCGCTGGAGAGAGCCGAGCGAGCCGAAAGGAGCGAGTCATGAGGATGGGCGGAGGATCCGGACGTCCCGGGGGCCGGGGCAGCGCCGCCGGCAAGGACGCGAAGGGCGGGCCGCGCAAGAAGTTCTTCGTGCGGCGGCGCAAGGTCTGCAAGTTCTGCGCGGAAAAGCTGGAGTACATCGACTGGAAGGACATCAAGCTCCTCCAGGGCTTCATCCCGGAGCGGGGCAAGATCCTTCCCCGGCGGATCTCGGGCACCTGCGCCCTGCACCAGCGCAAACTCCAGACGGCGATCAAGCGCGCTCGCTCGATCGCTCTGCTTCCGTACGCCACCGACTAGCCCGGCGACGAGGCCGCGGCGCGACGACTCCGGATCGGAGCGCGCCGCGGCTCTCGAGTGCCCAATGAACGTTCCCGACGCTCAGGCGTCCGCGCCGCCCACGCTCGGCCGTTTCGAGATCCCCATCGCCGCTCTCGGCGCGGCGGCGGCGTTCTCGGCGCTCTTCGTGCTGCCCGTGCTCGGCGCGTCTCGGCTTGCCGGCGGCCGCCGTGCCCCTCGTCCGCCTCGCGCATCGCCGGGGCATCGTGACGGGGCTGCTCGGATGCGCGCTCGCGGGGGCGATCATCCTCGGTCTCGGCTGGGCGATCGGCGGGGTCGCGTCCGGACTGGCGATGGCCCTGCTCGCTTCCGGCGTGACGCTCCTGCCGACGGCGACCGTGGGCTTCCTGCGCGCCGGCGTCGACGCCTCGCGCTGCTATCTCGGTCTCTGCCTCGCGGGCTGCGCGTTTCTCGCGGCGTCGTACGCGGCGTCGGCCGGGGGTCCGGGCCCCTCGGTGGCCAACGAGGTGGCCAGGGCCTTCGACTCGCTGATCCCGGCGGCCGTGGAGTCGTACTCGCGCCAGGGAGCGGATGCCGAGGCGGTCGCACGCATGCGGCTGACGCTCGAGTCGGGCAAGGAGTTCGCCCGCAACTACCTCTGGGGGATCTTCGGAGCGCTCTGGGTCCTGGGCGGGGCCGTGGCCTTCTACGGCGGCGCGGCGGCCGCCCGCCCGGGCCGCGACGGCGGAAGCCGCTCGTTTCGAGGCCCTGCGGGTGCCGGCCTCGGGCGTCGCCCTGTTCGTGGCGAGCGGGGCGGCTTTCGGGCTCCTTCCGGGCAGCGGCGAGGCGGATCGCGGGCAACATCCTGCTGCCCCTGCTGGCCTTGTTTTTTGTGGCGGGCCTCTCTATCATCTGCCACTTCCTCCGGAGGTGGCTCCGGACCCGGATTCTCCGGGCAGGTCTCTACGCCCTGGCCGCCTACTTCCCGATCAACGTCGGCGTGGCGCTCCTGGGGCTGTTCGACTGGTACGTGGATTTCCGCCGGCGGGGCGGGGAAGGAACCGAAAGATCATGAAAATCATCCTGGCCGACGACGTGCGCGGGCTCGGTCATCGCGGCGACACCGTGACCGTCAAGCCCGGCTATGCGCGGAACTTCCTGTTCCCGCAGGGCGTTGCTTACGAGGCCACGACGGCGAACGTCCAGAAGCTCTCCGAGCAGAAGAAGAAGTACGACGAGAAGACGCTCCGCGAGAAGGGCGTGGCTTCGGAGGTGGCGTCCAAGGTCGAAGGCTTGACCATCGTCATCGCCAAGAAGGCCGGCGACGAGGGCCACCTGTACGGCTCCGTCACGGCCTCCGAGATCGCCGACGCGCTTGCGGCCAAGGGCATCGAAGTGGATCGCCGCCGCGTCGAGCTCGCCGAGCCCATCCGCCGCCTGGGAACCCACACCGTCCACGTCCGGCTTCACCGGGACGTCGCCGCGACGCTCAACGTCGAAGTCCAGGCCACCGGCACCCCGGCGGCCTGAGGCCTCCAGCCCTCTAGCGGGGAGGCGTGGGAGGGGGAGCGCTCGGGGGGACCGGGACCAGCGCGGCGGACTCGGGGAGCTCGCCCTTCTTCGGCAGGTAGAAGGGCTGCTGGAGCGACCAGGGCAGCTTCGCGATGTCGTGGGCCCGAGGGTTCCACTCCTCCGTCGGCTGGGTCCCGCTGACGAACGCTTCGAGGACGGGAATCGGCGTGTCGGCCGTGGCCTTGAGGCCCGTGTCGTAGTCGACCGGCGTCAGGACGATGTTCGCGGGCACTTCGAAATCCTCCTGCGGATCGATGCGGCCGCCGTCCCTCATCTTCTCGACCAGGCGGATCCAGATCGGCAGCGCGACCTTGGCCCCGTCGGCGCCCTTGCCGATCGTCTGGGTCTTCTGGTCGTTGCCGACCCAGACGCCGATCGTGTAGCGGGGCGTGCAGCCGATGAACCAGGCGTCGGTGAAGTCGTTCGTCGTGCCGGTCTTGCCCGCGATGTTCATCTTCAGGCGCGCGGCGGAGGCGGCGGTGCCGCGCTGCGTCACGCCCTTGAGGACCTGGAGCAGCTGGAAGGCGTTCTGCGGCGTCTCGACCTCGCGGGCATCCGGATGGGTCTGCTCGAGCACGTCCCCGTTGGCGTCGGTGATCCGCTCGATCAGGTAGGGCGAGAACGCCAGGCCCTGGTTGGCGAAGACGGAGTAGGCGGCCGTCATCTCGAGCAGCGTGACCTCGAAGGCCCCGAGAGGCATCGAGGGATAGGCCTGCAGGTTCTGGCGGACTCCCATCCGGTGCGCGGTCTCGATCACGTTCTGCAGACCGACCATCTGGCCGATCCGCACCGTGGGGACGTTGTACGAGTGCTCGAGGGCCCGCCGGAAGGTCACGATCCCGTGGAACTTTCCGTCGTAGTTGCCGGGTCGGTAGGGAGGCTGGCGGGGATCGATGACGATCGAGAGCGGGCCGTCGAAGACGGTGTCCGCCGCGGTGTAGCCCTGCTCGAAGGCGGTCAGGTACACGAACGGCTTGAAGGCCGACCCGGCCTGGCGCAGCGCCTGCGTGGCGCGGTTGAACTTGGACTGCGTCCAGTCGTATCCGCCGACCATCGCGCGCACCGCGCCGCTGGCGTTCTCGAGCACGACCACGGCGCCCTGCTCGCGAGGATCCTGGTCGAGCGACAGGACGAGCTTCCCGTCCTTGCCGAGAACCGCCGTCACGGTCACGAGGTCGCCGTTCTTGAGCAGCTTCGCGACGGAGGTGGCGCCGGTCCAGGCGGCGCCGGAGTTGGGCAGCGCGAGCGTTTCCTTTCCGACTCGGACGTCCGCGCCGGCAGGCTCCCACGGCCAGGACGACGCCCCGGAGCGTCTGGCCCTCGGAGACGCGCACGCCTTCCCACGAAGGATCGACGTAGGACTCGAGATCGCGGTAGCCCTCGGCCGTGAGGTTGCGCGGGCGCTTGAAGCCGTGGCGGCGCGAGATCTGCCGAAGCCCCCAGCCGAGCGACTCCTCGGCCCAGGCCTGCATCTCCGGGTCGAGCGTGGACTCGACGCGCAGGCCCCGTCCGTAGAGGTCCTTCTCGCCGTAGGTCCGCTCGAGATACTGGCGGATCTCCTCGCAGAAGTACGGCCCGACGATCGATTCGGCGAGCGAGGGCGCCGTCGGCAGCGGCTCGGCGTCGGCGGCGCGGCGCTGGGCCTCCGTGATGAAGCCCGCGGACTCCATCCGGCGCAGCGCCGTCGCGCGGCGGGAGCGGGCCAGCTCCGGATTACGGAACGGCGACTGGTCCTCCGGGCGCTGCACGATCCCGGCGAGGAGAGCGGCCTCGGCGAGGGTGACCTCGCCGACGCTCTTGCCGAAGTAGTAGCGACAGGCCGCCTCGACGCCGTAGTTGCCGTGGCCGAGATAGATCTCGTTGGCGTACATCGTCAGGATCTGGTCCTTCGAGTAGCGCCGCTCGATCTCGAAGGCCACCAGGGCTTCGTTGACCTTGCGGGAGAGCGTCTTCTGGGGCGAGAGAAAGATGGCGCGGGCGAGCTGCTGGGTCAGGGTCGAGCCGCCCTGGGCGTAGCCGCGGGCCTGGAGGTTCGTCATGAGCGCCGACACGGTGCGTCGGACGTCGATGCCTCCGTGCTGGAAGAAGTTCTTGTCCTCGGTGGCCACGATGGCGTTGCGGACGACCGTCGGGATCTGGGCGCGCGAGACCAGGATCCGGCGCTCGATGGCGTAGCGGGCGATCGTCGAGCCGTCCCGCGCCGTGATCTGCGTGATGATGTCCGGACGGTAGGTCGCGAGCTCGGACACACGCGGCACGCGGACGAAACCCGTGGCGACCGAGCCGGCGACGGTCCCGAGGAATCCGACGACGAGGAGGGGGAGGATCAGGGCGACGACGCGGCCGACTTTTCTGAGCCTCCCGGTCTTCACCGGGCGATTGTGAGGCATCGCCGGTCGTTATGCTATAAGGCCGCGCTGGTCCCATGCCGCGTCCCACCACCCCCGGTCCGCCGCCCGCCTCTTCCGCTGCCGGAAAGCCGGCTTCGTATCTCGCCGCCCAGTCCCGGGCGTCGGGACGCTTCCGACTCCGGACGGATTTCACGCCCCAGGGAGATCAGGAACAGGCGATCGGGAAGCTCGTCGCCGGGCTCAACGACGGCCGCCCCGACCAGGTGCTCCTGGGCGTCACGGGGTCCGGCAAGACCTTCACGATCGCGAAAGTCATCGAGGCGGTGAACCGGCCGACCCTCGTCCTTTCGCACAACAAGACCCTCGCCGCTCAGCTCTACCAGGAGTTCCGGAGCTTCTTCCCGGAGAACTCCGTCGAGTACTTCGTGTCCTATTACGACTACTACCAGCCCGAGGCCTACGTTCCGCAGACCGACACGTACATCGAGAAGGACGCGACGCGCAACGAGGAGATCGACAAGCTGCGTCTCGTCGGCGTCGAAGGCCCTCTTCGAGAGGCGCGACGTCGTGGTCGTGGCGTCGGTCTCCTGCATCTACGGCCTCGGCGCGCCCGACTCCTATTACGACATGCTCGCCTACCTCGAAGTCGGGGACACGCGCGGCATGCCGGCGCTCCTCGCGCAGCTCGTCGAGATGCAGTACGAGCGGACGAACCTGGACCTGACGCGCGGGACGTTCCGCGTGCGCGGCGACGTGCTCGAGGTCGCCCCGGCGTACGAGGACACGGCCGTCCGGGTCGAGTTCTTCGGCGACGAGATCGAGAAGATCACGCGCACGGATCCGCTCCGCGGCACGCCGCTCCAGCGCGTCGACCGCCTCGCGCTCTACCCGCGAACCTTCTACGCGACGCCGCGGGAGACGCTCGAGAGGGCGATCGGCACGATCCGGCTGGAGCTCGACGCCCGGCTCGCGGAGCTGACGCAGGCCGGCCGCCTGCTCGAGGCCCAGCGGCTCCACCAGCGCACGATGTTCGACCTCGAGATGATCAAGGAGCTGGGCTACTGCAGCGGCATCGAGAACTACTCGAGGCACCTCTCGGGGCGGGCGCCCGGAGAGCCGCCGCCGACGCTCCTGGACTACTTCCCGGACGACTTCCTGCTCGTCGTCGACGAGTCGCACGTGACGCTTCCGCAGGTGCGGGGGATGTTCTTCGGCGACCGCTCGCGCAAGCAGGTCCTGGTCGACTACGGCTTCCGCCTGCCGTCCGCGCTGGACAATCGTCCGCTGACCTACGACGAGTTCCGGGAGCGCGTCCACCAGGTCATCGCGGTCAGCGCCACGCCGAGCAAGGAGGAGCTCGAGCGCGCGGGCGGGGAGATCGTGGAACAGGTCATCCGCCCGACGGGCCTGCTCGATCCGCATGATCGAGATCCGGCCGGTGAAGGGCCAGGTGGACGACCTGCTCGCGGTCGTCCGGGATGCCGCCGGCCGGAACGAGCGCGTGCTCGTGACGACGCTGACCAAGCGGATGGCGGAGGAGCTGACGAACTACTTCACCGAGGTCGGCGTCCGGTGCCGGTACCTCCACTCGGACATCGAGACGCTGGACCGCGTCGCGATCCTCTCGGATTTCCGCCGGGGCCTCTTCGACTGCCTGATCGGGATCAACCTCCTGCGCGAGGGCCTCGACCTCCCCGAGGTCGCGGTCGTGGCGATCCTCGACGCGGACAAGGAGGGGTTCCTCCGCAGCGAGACCTCGCTGATCCAGACCTCCGGCCGCGCGGCGCGCAACCTCCGGGGCCGGGTCCTCTTCTATGCCGACGCGGTGACCGATTCCATGCGGCGGGCCATGGACGAGACCTCGCGCCGGCGGAGCATCCAGGAGAAGTACAACACGGAGCACGGGATCGTCCCGGCCTCGATCGTCAAGCAGATCAACTCACCCCTCGTGCGCATGGGCGAACCTCGATTACTACGAGGTTCCGATCGATCGTCCACGCGTCGATCTGCCCGATGGAGACTCCATCCGCCGCCGCATCGCCGACCTCGAGAAGCAGATGAAGGCCGCGGCGAAGGAGCTGGATTTCGAAAAGGCCGCGGCGCTGCAGGGACGAGATCCGCGGGTTGAGGGAGCTGGAGATCTTCAGGAGTTGAGCGTCAAGCGTTGAGAGTTGAGTGTGGAGCGGATGAAGGCCTGAGCGCTTAACACTCAACGCTCAACACTTCAACTCTTCTCCTTCGGCGCCGGAGCGGCGTCGGCGCCGCCGCCGGCCTTGGGACGCGGCGCTTCGGCGTTGGGCGCCGGATACTTCCTCACGTACATCCGCGCGGCCGCTTCGACCGGATCCTCGGAGATCGGAGGCTTGTCGATCTTGGGGACCAGGCCGTCGGTGAAGTTGGTGCTCATCGAGATTCCCGTGTTTCCCTGGCCGACGTTGGATCCTGGCGTCCAGCCCGCCGCGTCCGACGGGACGCAGGCCGTAAGGGATGTTGCAGGGGATCGCCGCGTTGCAACGCGTGATCGGGACGATCTGGGCAAAAGGAGAGGAACGCGGGCGCAGCGGCGGCGACAACGAGCAGAAGAGCCGCGGCCGCCAACGCCCGCGGTCTCATATCCAGTGGCAGGCGCGCGCGAAACCCGCGAGGATGAGGAGCAGGGCCGCGGCGGCCGCCGCCCAGACCGCCGTGCGCGACTTCGCGGCGAGCGGACGCTGGCGCGTGTAGAAGCCGGTCTGCCAGCGCTCGAGCTCCCGTCCGCAGTTGGGGCAGACCGGAGTGCCCGGCTCCACCGGGGTGTAGCAGTACGGACATTCGTACATCGGCACGGTAACTCATCATACCGGACGCTTTCCAGGCGCGGCTCGGAGCCGTGTACCGGCCTTGCCAGACGCGTTACACTGGCAACGTGTTCAACGCGCGCCCGCCGGAGAATCTGCCCGATTCCCCGGGCGTCTACATCTTCCGCGGTGACAAGGGGAAGATCCTCTACGTCGGGAAAGCCCGGTCCCTGAAAAAGCGGATCGCGACGTACTTCGGGGCGGGGCCCGAAGACGCCAAGACGGCCGCCCTCCTGCGCGGCTACCGGGACCTCGAAACGATCGTCACCCGGACCGAGCTCGAGGCCCTGCTCCTCGAAAACACACTCATCAAGAAGCACCGTCCCCGGTACAACATCTGTCTCCGGGACGACAAGACGTACCCCTACATCAAGATCACCACGGGGGAGGCCTGGCCGCGCGCCCTCGTGACGCGGAGGGTGCTGGACGACGGCCACTCCTACTTCGGGCCCTTCTGGGGAGGGCTGGCCCGCCGGATCATGCGCATGATCACGCGGCACTTCCAGATCCGGACCTGCACGCTCGAGATCGACGGGAAGCTCCCGCGGCCCTGCCTCTACTACGACCTGCACGCCTGCCTCGGTCCCTGCGTCGCGGGGCTGACGACCCGGGAGGCGTACGCCGAAGCGGTCGCCGACGTCGTCCTCTTTCTGCAGGGGCGCAACGAGGAGCTCGAGACGCGTCTCGAGGCGAAGATGCAGACCTCATCCGAAGGAGAGAACTTCGAGATGGCCGCGGCGTATCGCGACGCCCTGAGAACCGTGCGCGACGTCTCGGAGAGGCAAGTGGTCCAGTCGCTCAAGGGGGAGAACGTGGACGTGTTCGGTTTTTTCGAGTCCGGGACAGGACGTCGCCGTCGTCGTTCTGGTCGTGCGCGGCGGCGTGCTGCAGGACCGCCGGGACTTCTTCTTCGAGAAATCCCAGGAGCTCCAGCCCGTCGCGTTCCTGGAAGCGTTCCTTCCTCAGTTCTACGACGCCAATCCTTTTCTGCCGTCCGAGGTGCACCTTCCGGTGAACATCGGGAGCCCCGAGCTTCTCGAGGAGTTTCTGGCGGCGCGCCGCGGAGCGAAGGTCGCCGTGCGGGTCCCTCAGCGCGGGGCGGGGGCGGACCGGCTGCGAATGGCCGAGGTCAACGCCCGGGAGCGGCACCGCATCCGCTTCCGGCGCACCGGCGGCGACGAGGCCGTGGCCGCGGAAAAGCTGGGGCGGGCGATCGGGCTCGCGATGCCGCCGCACCGGATCGAGGCCTTCGACATCTCGCACACCCAGGGCACCGACAGCGTGGCATCCATGGTCGTCTTCGAGGACGGCCGCCCCAGGAAGTCGGAGTATCGGCTCTTCAACATCGCGTCGCAGAATCTCCTCGAGCCCGACGACTTCCGCTCGATGTCCGAGGCCGTGGAGCGGCGCTACCGGCGCGTCAAGGAATCGGACGGCCCGTGGCCGGATCTGGTGCTCGTCGACGGCGGCCGCGGGCAGCTCCAGGCGGCGCTCACGGCGCTCGACCGGCTGGGCGTCGAGCTGCCGGCCGCCGGACTCGCCAAGCGGGAAGAGGAGATCTGGGTGCCGGACCGGCCGGATCCGATCCGGCTGTCGAGAAAGGACCCTGCCCTCCAGCTCATCCAGCGGGCGCGCGACGAGGCGCATCGCTTCGCCATCAGCCGCCACCGCCGGCGGCGGGGCAAGCGTATGCGGCAAACCAGCCTGACGGAGATCCCGGGCGTCGGGCCGGCGCGAGCGCGCCTCCTGCTGAGGCGCTTCGGCTCGGTCCAGGCGCTGAAAGGCGCGGATCCGGGTGGAGATCGCCGCGGCCGTGGGACCCGCGACGGCGCGCGCCGTGACCCAGTATCTGCGAGACTCTGCGTGAAAAAGCGTGAAGGCGTGAAGAGAGGCGTGACGAGGGCGTGAACAGGGCATGAGAACCGAGCTCGGGCCGGAAGGCGACATCCGGAGCACGGACATCCTCGCCGGTCTCGTTTCGCTCTGGCGCGAGAGCGCGAGCGGCACGCTCCAGTTTTCGCGTTCCGGCGCGACGTGCGGGTTCGATCTCGCGTCCGGCGAGATCGTGGCGACGTCGGCTTCGGACGCGCGCTTCGACACGGCGCAGATCCTCGTCCGCGCGGGCAAGCTGGACTCCACGACGCTCGAGCGCTTGACGGCCGGGTCGGGGTCCGACCGGGCGCTGACGGCCCTCCAGGCGGGGGTGTTGACCAAGCGGGAATGGCGATGGGGCGAGAAGATCCGAGCCGTCGAGATCCTGTCGGACCTCCTGACCTGGATCGAAGGGGATTACTACCTTTTCCGCTCGAGCCCGCGTGAAGGCGGGGAGTTCCGTCTCACGATTCCACGGCTGATCCTCGAGCTGTTTCTCCGCTCGCGCGACCGCGGTCTCGTGCTCCATCACCTCGGCGGCGCCGACGTGCCGCTCGTGCGGGACGCCCGCTTCGACGAAGAGTTCGCGACCTTCGGCCTGACGGACGATGCGGAGTCGGTCGGTGCGCCTGATCGACGGAGAGTCGACGGCGGCCGACATCTCGGCCGCAGCGCCCGCCGAAGCGTTTGCGGTCGAGAAGCTCCTCGCGGCTCTCGTCACGCTCGGCCTCGTGCACCCGGCGTACGCCGTCGCGGACGAGGCCGACGGCCCGGCCGACGATCGGCGTTCCGCCGGAAGAACCCGAGGCGCCGCCGGATGAGTCCGGACATGGAGAGCGAGGAGAACGAGCCGGCGGCTTCCGTTCCGGAAGCGCCGAGGCCGAAATCCAAGAAGACGAAGAAGACGAAGAGCTCGAGCCCGAGGTGGACATCGAGGACAAGTTCGAGGAGTGCCCATCGGCTTCGGCCGACGACTTCGACGCGCTCGGCGACGAAGTGCGCGCGGCGGAGGAGTCCTCCGGAGACCTCGTCGACGCCGACCTCGGAAGCGGCTCGTCGTCCGCGCCCGAGGAATCCCCCGAGGATCTCGACGAGGCCGACGAGAGATGTCGAAACCGAAGGAGAGCGGCTGGCCGCGGACCTTCAGGCCGCGCAAGCGGCCCCCGACGACTTCGGTTACGAGCCGCCGCACGTCGAGAGCCACGTCGATGCCGACGTCGAGAGGGACGTCGATGCCGACACGCACACGGAGCCCTCGTCCGGGACGTTCGACTTCCAGAAGCCGCTCGATGCATCGACCGGCGTGGGGTCTTTCGAAAGGCCACGGCACCGGTCGAGCGCCGCGCTCTTCGTGGTCCTCGGACTGCTCGTCGCCGCCACCGCCGCCGTGCTCTACTGGCGCTCGCGAGGTCCCGCGGGCGGAGGCGACGCACAGCCCGTCGCGGTCGCCGCCGCCAGCCCGAGCCCGACCTTCTCCGAAACGTCGATCGAGACGCCGGTCCCCGAAACTCCTCCCGCCGCGCGATTCCCGTCGCGACCGCTCCGATCGCCGCGCCCACGCGCGTGGCGACTGCGACGGCGGTTCCCGCGGCGCGCCCGACGGTCGTTCCCTCGGCGCGGCCGACGGCTCGACCCGCCCGACCGACGGCAACACAGGCGCCGCGTTCCCCCGCGGCAACACAAGCGCCGCGTTCTCCCGCGGCGACACCAGCGCCGCGTTCCCGCGCGGCGGCCCAGGCCCGTCCGCAGTCGCGGCAGGGCTGGACGGCGAAAGCGGATCGGGACGAGAAGAGCGCGAGCTCCGACCCGAACGCGCGCTTCACGGTGCAGCTCGAGCTGGCCTGCGAGGTTCCCTCGCTCACCGAAGCGTTCGCTCACGACCAGCCCCCCGGGACGATGTGGGTCGTCAAGACGTCCTACCGCGGGCGGACGTGTTTCCGCGTGCTCTGGGGACGTTACACGGACCGCGAGTCTGCGGAACGCGGCCTGTCCGCCGCGCCGTCGTTCTTTTCGACCTCCCGGAACCACCCCATGGTCGTGCCGGTCCGTTGAGACCCGCGATCCTTCGCTTTCTGCTACCCTAGCGGCACTCACGGCGATTCGATGACCACACAGGCGGCACCGGTCGGCTTTCGCGGGTCCCTTTCTGAGACGCCCCTGCCGCAGGTCCTGCGGCGCATCTTCCTGGAGGGGCTGAAGGGGACGCTTTCGCTCGTCCGCGGGGACGAGACGCGACACCTCTTTTTCGAGAAGGGGGAGCTGCGAACGGCCACCTCTTCCCGGGAAGGCCAGCGGATCGGAGCCTTCCTCAAGCGCCGGGGCTGCATCACGGACACGGATCTGAACTGGGCCCTCGACACGGTGGCGCGCCAGGGCCGGGCCCGGCTCGGCAAGATCCTGGTCGAGCGCGGCCTCGTCTCCCGCACCGTCCTCGACGCCGAGATGCGCCGACTCGTCGAGGAGATCGTCTTCTCGACGTTCGCCTGGGACTCGGGGGAGTACAAGTACCAGGCCTCCGCGGGAGTCCTGGATCCCGACGTGGCTCTCTCCCTCTCCACGGCCGCGATCATCGTGGAGGGAATCCGCCGGCTTCCCGAGAGCGAGGCGTTCCGGGAGCGGCTCGGCGAAGGGCACCGGGTCCCGATCCTGGCGACCGACCCGATGTCGCGGTACCAGTACCTGCCGCTGACGCCGCAGGAGGCCTACCTGCTTTCCCGCATCGACGGCATCCTCGACGTCGACTCGCTGCTGAAGATCGCCGGGGCGTCGCGGAGCGCGACCGCCAAGATCCTGTACGGGCTGGTCTCCTGCGGCATCGTCGAGTGGAAGCGAGAGGGCGCGGAGCGTCCGGCGAGCGGCCGCGGCGGCTTCCACGGCCTGAACGTCGAGGTGTCGGCCCAGCCGGCGGACCGCTCTCCCGGCCATGCCGAGCTCGTCAAGAACACGTACCGCCGCATCGACTGGCTGACGCACTACGAGCTTCTGGGCATTCCGCGCGACGCGCCGCCGGAACGCGTGTCGGAGGCGTACTTCGAGCGGAGCCGCCTCTTCCACCCGGACCTGCGGCACCGCGAGGACCTCGGCAAGTTCGAGAAGGAGCTCAACGCCGTCTTCGAGAGGATGCGGGCGGCGTACGAGGCGCTCTCGGACCCGGACAAGCGCGCGCTCTACGACCAGAGCCTCGACGCGGCGCCGCCGTCGCTTCTGACCTCCGAAACCCCCACGGCCGATCCGGAGGTTCGTCGCCGGCTCGCGGCCCAGAACTTCCGGCGCGCGAAAGAGCTCATCGAGGAAAAGGACTATCACCCCGCCGTGGAAATGCTTCGCGAAGCCGTGCGATTCGTGCCGGACAACTCCGAATTCCGATACGTGCTCTCCCAGGTCGAGCTCAAGAACCCGAACTGGATCGATCAGGGCCTGGCCAACCTGAAGGAAGCCGCGCGTCTCGACAGCCGGAGGGTGGCGCTCTCGGCGGAAGCCGGCCGCGCGCTCCTCGAGCACAAGCGGCCCCAGGAGGCCGAGCCGTTCGCCCGCCGGGCGGTCTCGCTCGATCCGTCCCCCGAGAACGAAGAGCTCCTGCAGCGCGTGCTCGAAGCGGCGGCGGCGGCGCCGCCGGCCGCGCCGACCGACGGGCGCGGACCCGAGAAGGAGGACGTCGCCGCCGAGCCCGCCGAGTCGCCGGCGCAGCCCGGCCTCCTCTCCCGTTTGTTCCGGCGCGGTTGATGGGTTGACGGCGGTCCTCACGGGCCTCGGCCTCTCGGCGGCCGCGGGCCTGAATGCCTGGGCCGTTCTGCTCCTCTTCAACGGCCTGTACCGCGTGCTCCCGCAGGAGTTCCCCGGACCGGCCGCGGAGTTTCTGGCGAGCCAGCCGGTGCTCACGGCGAGCCTCATCCTCTTCCTCGCGGAGTTCGTGGCGGACAAGATCCCGATCGTCGACCACCTCTGGAACCTGGTGCAGACGCTGCTCCGGCCGGTCGCCGGCGCTCTTCTGATGCTCTCGGCGGTCCCGGCGGCATCGACCGGCGGCCGGATCGGTCTGGCGGCGGCGGGCGCGTTCGCGACCCTGGCCGCCCATTTCGCCAAGTCGACGACGCGTCTGACGTCCACGGCCGCCACGCGCGGCGTCGCTCAGATCGCCATCTCGCTCGCCGAGGATGTCTTCGCCGTCGGGCTCGGAGCCCTGGTGTTCTTCGTTCCGTGGTTCGCAGCGATCTTCGTGGGCGCGCTGCTCATCCTGCTCATCGCCGACCGCCGCCGGGTGCGCCGCGCCCTCGCCGTCCTCTTCTTCCGTCTCAAGCATCCTCGCCGCGCCCGGCCGGCGTGATGCCGTACCTCCTCGACGGAAACAACCTGATCGGCCTCGTCCGCCGGACCTCGCGGCCCTCCGAGGAGGACCGCCAGGCGCTCGTCGCCGAGCTGTCCGGCCGCCTGCGGAAGAGCCGGGCGCGGGCGGTGCTGTTCTTCGACGGGCGCGGGCGGCGGCCGCGTCACGAGCCTGGGATCGCTCTCCGTCCGCGAAGCGTTCGGGAGCAGCGCCGACGACGCCATCGTCCGGATGGTCGAAAGCTCGCGGAACCCCGCGGAGTGGATCGTCGTGACCGGCGACCGGGGTCTGGCCTCACGAGTCCGGGCCGCCGGGGGCAAGGTGTCCAGCCCCGCGGACTTCTTCGCACGGTTCGGGCGGGACGCCGGCGCCGGGGAGGCGCGGCCCGAGACCGGCCGCGTCGACGTCGACGACTGGATGCGCTGGTTCGGCGACGACCGGAACCGGGAGTGAGTGCTACGATCCCGCCATCAGTCGCGGCTTCGAAAGGAGGGCTCCCGTGAAAACGCGGATCCGGTCTCTGAGGCTTCTTCTTCGCGCTGCGGTGGCTCTCGCCGTCGGCGTCGCCGTGGCGGTCGCGCACCCGCCCGCCGGCGCCAAGTCCCCCTGGTCGCTCAACGCGACGATCATCGAGGCGTGCAGCTGCCAAATGTTCTGCCCCTGCTACTTCACCACGAAGCCGTCGCCCGCGGACGCCGGGCACAGCGGCCACTCCGAGGGCGGCGGCGGGCACTACTGCCGTTTCGGCATGGCCTACAAGGTCAACAAGGGAAAGAGCGGAACCGTCGACCTCGCGGGCGCCAAGTTCTGGATTGCCGGCGATCTCGGCGACGACTTCGGCGACGGCCAGACGGAATGGGCCGAGGTCACGTTCGATCCTTCGGTCACCAAGGAACAGCGGGACGCCATCGCGGGAGCGCTCCTCGGTCCCGGTGTACCCGTGGAAGTGGAAGTCCTTCACCGTGGGGGCCGACGCGCCCGTGGAGTGGACGGCCGGAACCGATCGCGCCGTCGCGAAGCTCGACGGCGGAAAGGGAGGCGAGATCGTTCTCGCGCACAACCCGACGGCGATGAATGCCGAACCGACCGTCATCAAGAACCTCAAGTACTTCGCGGCGCCGCGCAACGACGGGTTCGTCCTCATGCCGAGTCAGCTCGTCGCCTACCGCCGCGGCACGAAACCCTTCGAGTACAAGAACACGAACGGTTTCATGATCACCGTGGACGTGGCGTCGACGGACGTTCCGCCGGTCGGCGGGAACGAAGTAGGGACGGCGGCGGCGAGCGGGCCGCGTCGCGGCGCGAGGCCGGACGTCCGAGGTTTCGGACGCCTCGCGGACCCGCGTGTTAAGCTCTGGACGGCTCCGAGCGGGCCACGCGATCGCTCCGGACTTCGTTTCGAAGAGCCGGAGAGGAAAGTCCGAACTCCACACGGGCAGCATGCCGGGTAACCCCCGGTCGCGGCGACGCGAAGGAAAGTGCCACAGAAAACAAACCGCCTTCCGAAAGGACGGCAAGGGTGAAACGGTGCGGTAAGAGCGCACCGCTCCGCCGGCAACGGCGGGGGCACGGTAAACCCCATGCGGAGCAAGGCCAAATAGGGGGACAGCGGGCGCCCGTCCCGCCTCACTTCACGTGAGCTGTCTCCGGGTCGGCTGCTCGAGCCCGAGGGCGACCTCGGGCCCAGAGGAATGATCGCGGCCTCGCCTTCCGGGCGGGGTACGGAATTCGGCTTATCGGCCCGCTCGGGGCTCTTTTCCCATTCCGCTTGAGCACGCTCCCGCTCATCCGACCTCCGCGGCTTCGGCCCGGCGCCACGATCGGCATCGCCGCCGTCTCCGGACCGGTCGTCGAAGAGCGCCTGCGCCGGGGCGTCGCCGGACTCGAGGGGCGGGGGTATCGCGTGCGGCTCGCCTCGAACGCGCTCGCCCGACGGGGTTTTCTCGCCGGCTCGGACGAGGAGCGCGCGCGGGGATATCGTCGAGCTGCTCGCCGACCCCTCGGTCGACGCGATCTTCTTTGCGCGCGGCGGCTACGGGTCCTCGCGAATCCTCGTCGCGCCTGTCGGCCGATGCCGTCGCGGCGAGGCCGCGCATTCATCTCGGCGGCTCGGACCTCACGGCGCTCTTCGCGTACCTCGAGAGGCGGGCCGGGCTCGCCGGCTTTTACGGGCCGATGCCGGCGGTGGAAATGTCGGTCGACGCGGGGGACGGGGCTCGACTGGGAGAGCGTGCTGGCTGGAGACGTCCCCGCGGCCCATGAGTTCGCGCCGGCCGACGTCCTCGCCGGCGGAACCGGCGAGGGACCCATCCGGGGGGGCTGCCTGTCGCTGCTCGCGTCACTGGCGGGCACGCCGGAGGCGATCGACGCCCGCGGGGCCGTTCTCTTCTGGGAAGATGTGGGGGAGGAGACGTACCGCCTGGACCGAATGTTGACCCAATTGGAACGGTCGGGTACCCTCGATGGACTGCACGCCATGCTGATCGGCTCGATTTCGCCCGGCGCGCGCGGCGGCGGCGAATCCGCGGAGGCCGTCGCGACGTGGCTCGAAGACCGCTTTCGCGGGGCGCCGTACCCTGTCGTCCGGGGTTTCCCGGCGGGGCACCTGGCTCGCCCGCGGACGCTTCCCCTCGGCGTGGCCGTGCGGATCCAGGCGAGCCGGCGGAGACGCCGGCGGACGCCTCGAGTTCCTCGACTCCGGGGTCGTCTGAGACGCGGATGCCCTCCGTGAAGGCCGTCTTCAAATCCGGTCCCGGCGGTCCCGGGAAGAGCCCCTACGAGAAGTTCCTCGTCAGCCACGCCATGGGCGAAATCATCTTCTCCGAGGGCGACATCGGCACCGAGATGTTCATCGTCCAGTCGGGAACGGTCGAGTTGCTCAAGGCCATCGGCGGCGAGACGCGGGTCCTCGCGACGCTCGAGAAGGGCGACTTCTTCGGCGAGATGAGCGTCCTCGAGGACGTCCCGCGCACGGCCTCGGCCCGGGCCAAGACCGATGTCGAGCTCGTGAAAATCAACGGGACCACGTTCGACGCGATGCTCAAGTCGAACACCGAGATCGCGGTCCGGATGATGCGCAAGCTCTCCCGCCGCCTTCGCGAGGTCACCGCGATGCTCGAGGAGTCCCTCGGCCGGCGCGTCGCCGAGGAAGAGAAGCCCGTCCAGCGCAAGCCGGTCCCCGAGCGCAACGCCTGCCGCCTGGTGGGGGAGGATCCGCCCTCGGAGTTCTTCCTCAACCGCGAAGGCGACACCCTCGTCGGCCGGAGCGACCCGGTCACCGGGATCACGCCGGACGTCGACCTCACCCCCCTCGACCCGCAGCGTTCGACCTCGCGGCGTCACGCCAAGCTGTACCAGATGGGCGACGTTTTCTACGTCATGGAAGAGATCGGGGTCATGAACGGAACGCACGTCAACGGGACACGCCTCGCGACGGGCGTGCCGGTCGCGGTCACGAACGGCGACGTCCTCAAGTTCGGCCTCGTGACGCTGACCTTCCTGACGCCCGGGACGTAACTGACGCCGACGCGCCGCGCACGTCCCACGCCAGGCTCAGCTGCGCCTGAGTCAGCCGATCGCCGACCTGCCCGGGGTCGGGCCCGCCCGGGCCGCGCGGCTCGCCGAAGCCGGCCTCCGAACCGTCGCCGACTTCCTTCTCGCCGTGCCCTTCCGGTACGAAGACCGCCGGCGGTTCGCGTCGGTGGCGAGCCTGGAGTGGGAGCGGCCGGCGACCGTGCTCGTGCGCTTCCAGGGCGTGCGTTCCACCCGGATGCGCCGCGGGCTCCTGCGCGTCGAGGCGGTCGCCGACGACGGCACCGGCGCGGTCCGCGTCCTCTGGCACAACCGGTACCCGTCCTTCGCGAAAGCGCTCGCCGCCGAAGGCCGGCGGGCGGCGTTGTTCGGCGCCCCGGTCGCCGGGACTCGCGGCGAGATGCGCATCGAGAACCCCGAGACGGAGCTGTTCGATCCCGGGGACGAGTCGGATCCGCTCCACTCGGGCCGGATCGTCGGGATCTACCACCGCGTCGCCGACATCGCGCCGCGGCAATGGCGGACGCTCGTGCGCCGCGCGCTCGACGAGCTCGCTCCGGATTTCCGCTCGATCGGCGCGCCGGCCGCCCGGCTGCGGGACGCGCTCGGCGAAGCCCACTTTCCTTCGCACGCGGACTCCTCGAAGGCGGCGCTGTCGGAGCTGGCGCACGAGGAGCTGCTGGCCCTCGCCGCCCGGATCGAGGATCGGCGCGCGCGGCTGCGAGACCGCGCCGGCCGGGTGCTGCCGGCGGAGCAGGCGATCAAGCAGCTCGCGCGTTACGTCCTTCCGTTTCCGCTGACGAACGCCCAGAAGCGGGCGGTGCGCGAGATCGCCGACGATCTGGGCTCCGGCCGCGCGATGGCCCGCCTGCTTCAGGGCGACGTCGGATCGGGCAAGACGGTGGTCGCGGGTCTCGCGATGCTGATCGCGGCCAAGAACGGCGCCCAGTCCGCGCTCATGGCGCCGACCGAGATCCTGGCCGAGCAGCACGCGGAGAGCCTCGCGTCGTGGCTGACCGGCGCGGGGGTGCGCCTGGGCCTCCTGACCGGGAGGGTTCGCGGAGCCGGGCGCCAGCGGTTGCTCGCGGCCCTCGCCGCGGGCGAAATCGACGCCCTCGTCGGGACGCACGCCCTCGTCGAGTCCCCGGTGCGTTTCCGCGAGCCTCGGGCTGGTCGTCGTGGACGAGCAGCACCGTTTCGGCGTCGCGCACCGGGCGCGCCTCTTCCGCAAGGGCAACCCGTCCCCGCACGTCCTCATCATGACGGCGACGCCCATCCCGCGCTCACTGGCCTGGGCCGTGTACGGCGAGCTGGACGTCTCGGTGCTCGACGAGAAGCCGCCCGGCCGGGCCGCGGTGACGACGCGAGTCCGCGAGGAGGAGGCCCGCGAACGCGTCTACGCGTTTGCGGGGGAGCGGGCGGCCGCGAGCGAGCGCGTCTATGTCGTCGTTCCGGCGATCGAGGAAGGCCCGCGTGAGGTCGCCGCGACGCGGGAGACCGCGGACCGCATTTCGGCCGTCCTTCCCGCGGTGCGCATCGGCGTCCTCCACGGGCGGATGCCGCCGGCCGAACGGCAGGCCGTCCTCGCGGATTTCTCCGCCGGACGCGTGCCGATCCTCGTGTCGACGACGGTCGTGGAAGTCGGCGTGGACGTCCCCGAAGCGACGTTCATGATCATCGAGAACGCCGAGTCGTTCGGCCTCGCCCAGCTCCACCAGCTGCGGGGCCGCGTCGGCCGCAGCCACCGGCGGTCCTGGTGCGCGCTCCTGGTCGGCAAGTCCGCGACGCCGGAGGCCCGACGGCGTCTCGCCGTGCTCGAGCAGACGACCGACGGCTTCCTCATCGCGGAAAAGGACCTCGAGGCGCGCGGACCGGGCGATCTTCTCGGCACGCGCCAGAGCGGCCTGCCGCCCCTGCGCGTCGCGGACCCGTTCCGCGATCTCGCCCGCCTCCCGCAGGCGCGGGGCGAAGTTCTCGCGAGGCGCGCGGAGGGAAAACCGGTCGCGAGCGATCTCTTCGGTTACCCTTGAACCGTTCGACCCTTCAACCCTTCGACTCTCTCTCGGGTGATACAAGGCTACGCAGACGGAGGTGCGGGTGAAAGTTCTCGTGACGGGCGGCACCGGATTCGTGGGCACGCATCTGGTCAACCGGTTGCTCCATCGCGGGCACGCCGTCGCCGTCCTCGCGCGCGATCCCTCGAAGACGCGCAACCGGTACAACCGCCCCGTCGAGGCGGTGCGCGGAGACGTGCTCGACACGGCCTCGCTGTCTTCGGCGCTGGCCGGCCGGGACGCCGTGGCGCACCTGGTCGGCATCATCCACGAGGCGGGTCCGACAGACGTTCGACCGCATGCATCGCGAGGCCGCGGAGAACGTCGTCGCCGCCGCGCGGGCGACCGGGCGTCCGTCGGCTGCTTCACATGAGCGCGATGGGTAGCTTCGAGGACTCGCCCTCGGAGTACGGGCGCACGAAGGCGGCCGGCGAGAAGGCGGTCCGCGCTTCGGACCTCGACTGGACCGTCTTCCGTCCGTCGATCACGTTCGGCCCGGGCGACGGGTTCGTCTCGCTGCTCGCGCCGATCGTGCGGCTCAATCCGGGCTTCATTCCGGTGATCGGGCCGGGCACGACGCGGTTCCAGCCGGTCTCGGTGTACGACGTGGCCCGCGTCTTCGCGGATTCCCTGGAAAAGCCGGAGACGCGCGGCAAGGTCTACGAGGTCGGCGGACCCGACGTTCTGACCTTGAACCAGATCTATCGCGAGATCGCCTCGGCGGTCGGCAAGCCGCGGAAGCCGATGATCCACTTCCCGATCTGGTACGGCCGCATTCTCGCGTCCCTCTTCGAGGCTCTCGCCCGATGGGGCGTCTTCGGCGCTCCGCCGCTCACCCGCGACCAGCTTCGGAGCCTGTCGCGCGACAACGTCGGCGACGTCTCTGAAACGGTCGCCACGTTCGGCAGCGAGTGGCGGCGCTTCGCTCCCGGCATCCGCGAGTACCTCTCGCACGGACGGCACGATCCGCGGTCCGGAACGGGGGAGGAAGTGGAGCTGGAGAAGAGGGCGGTGCTGAGGATCCGTTGAGAGTCGAGAGTTGAGAGTTAAGCGTTGAGCGTGGAGTCTCGGCGTCGAGCGGCTCGTTGCAGAAATGCACTCTCAACGCTCGACGCTCAACGCCCCTTCAGCTCCCCGCCGGATTCTTCCTCAGCCGGATCGTCCCCGACGTCGTCCGCACCAGGATCTTCTCGCCGCCGCCATTGAGCACCGCCGTGCCGCGCTGCGAGCCCGAGCGCGTCGAGAGCGTCAGCTCCGGAAAGTCGGAACGGATCGCGGACTCGAAGTCCTCCGGGCCCGAGACGAAGAGCTCCACGTCGGCCTTGATGTCGGCGGGCAGCGAGAGGGTGACGTCGCCTCCCTGGTTCCGGATCGTGATGCCTCCGCGGATGTCCTTCGACGTCACGGCGATCCGGATGTCGCCTCCGGCGGTCACGGCCTTGACGCTTCCGCCGACCTTCGGGGCGATGATGTCGCCGCCCGCCGTGTTGGCTTCGAAACTCCCGCCGACGCTCTGGAAACGGATGTCGCCGCCGGCCGTCTCCGCCACGGCCGAGCCCGTGACGGAGTCGACGCGGATGTCGCCGGCCGCCGTGGACGCGCGCAGGTTGCCCGTGACCGGACCGATGACGATGTCCCCGCCGTGCGTCTTGATGTCGCCCCCGCCGCCAATGCCCGCGATGCGGATCTCGCCGGAGTGCGTGACGATCTTGACTTCGCCGCTGACCCGGCCGAGCCGGTAGCTTCCGCCGCTGGTCGTCGACAGGAAGTCCCCGCTGACGTCGCCGCGGACGACCTCGCCCTCGAAATCGGCCGGGGGAACCGGAGGCACGGCGGGAACGCGAGGCGCCGCCGGTGCCGGGGGAGCGGGCGGCGCCGGCGGGTGCACTCCGACCACAGGCGGAGGCACCTTGACCTTGACCTTCGGCACCACGACGGGGACCGTGACCACGAACTCGCGGCGCTCCGAGACGAGCGCCTTTGCGTCCGACTCCTTGGTGCCGGCGGCGAGGAGCAGGACGGCGCCGTTGAGCGTCTCGAGATGGATCGACGCGCCGCCCTTTCCGATCGAGCCGCTGTACTCCCGGCGCGGATCGACGACGCGGATGCGGTCGGACCCTCGCTCGGTCCGGACCTCGCCCTCGGCGTCCTGGAGCTCCGTTTCGATATCCTGAAGAGACTCGGCCAGCTCGGCGTCGAGCTCATCGAGGTCGACGACGGTGGTCTCGCCTTCGTCGTCCGTCACGACGATCTGGCGGGACTTGTCCTTGCCTTTGAAGGACTTCGGCGGCAGACGTGATCTCCGGCCGCCACGCCCAGAGCGGGAACGTCGATCCGATCGTGCCGTTCATCGTCTCGGCGGAGAGATCGAATTGCGCGTTCTTCGGCAGGGTCAGCGTGATCGCGCCGTTGACCGACTCGAGCGACAGGCTGGAGTCCCGCCCCACGGCCTGAGCGACGGCGTCGATGGAACCGTTGACCGTCTGGGCTTCGAGGGACCGACGGACCCCGCGGACCTCGATCATCCCGTTCACGCTCTCGAGCTTCACTTCGCCGTCGAGGTCGCGGACCTTGACGTCGCCGTTGACGGTCTGCAGGGCCACGTCGACTCCCGGCGGCACCGTCAGCTCGTAGCGCGCGACGACGCGGCAGCTCGGACAGTCGGCGCCCTTGCGGCGGTTCCCGTGCATTCCGGGCCAGCGCGTCTCGAGCGACCAGCCCTCTTCGTCCTGGCTCTGATCGATGCGCGTGCTGCGCAGGATCTCGTCGGCCTGCTTCTGGCCGGGCGCGTTGACGGTGACGGTGACGACCGCCGAGAAGGCGCTGCCCGGGGACGCAACGACGTCGCCCGAGATGTTCTCGACCGAAAGCGTCTGGCCGGCCGTCAGCGTGCCGCTGAAACGGTCGGTGCGCGTGGCCGAGCCCTGCTCGGCCTTGCCCGTCGAGACGAGCATCAGAAAGAGGCCGAGCGCCAGCAGGATCCAGACCGCCAGCCGGTCCGCGCGCGCCGTCGGCGATTCGTGAGCATCGGAGCCGGCGCCGGCGACCCGAGATCGGTCGAACTTCAAAGTGTTCATCGTCAGAGGGAGACGCTCGGTCGTCATGAGAGTTTCGATTCGCTCCATTCTCAGAAGGACATGGCCTTCAGCGCGGACGCCGCCTTGGCGCGGACGAAACCGTTCTCCTTCGGGTCGACCGCCTTCTCGCGCAGCGACTCGATCGTCGCGGCGTCGGGCGACTGCTTGGCCGCGGCCGCGAGCGCGTCCACCGCGACGAGGCGCACCGCCGGGTTCTTGTCGGACACGAGGGCCTCGAGGAAGACCGTCCGGATCTCGGGCGTGATCGCAAAGGACGCGAGAGCATCGGCGGCCTTCTTGCGCACGCCGGGGTTGGGGTCCTTGCGCAGCGTCGCGGACAGCGCCGCCACGATTTCCGGCGACGCGGTCGCGCTCCCCGTTCCGTAGTGCTCGGAGACGAGGGCAATCGCGCGCGACTTCTCTCCGGCGGTCTCGGCGTTGCGCGAGACGAGGTACGCGAGCAGCCGCGCGACCTCGGGCTCCTCGGGGCGGCCCACGACCGCCTGACGCGTCGTCACGTCGAACTCGATGCCGACGCGGCCGTCCGGCATCGGCCGGGCGGTAGGAGACGTTCGAAAAGCGCGGGCTCGACGCGAGATCGGGCACGATCGAGCCGGAGTTCGACGCGCGCGCCACGCCGGCCGACGGCGTCGCGATCGCGCGCGGGGCGGAGCCGGCGACCGGCGTCGGGCTGCTCGTGGAGCTGGAGCTCGAGGGAAGCCCGCGAGCGATCAGATACCCGACGGCGCCTGCCGCCAGCATCGCCGCGGCCTGGAGGAAAGGCCGCACCGAGCGCGCCCGCGGGCGGAACTCGCGAACCCGGCGGCGCAGGAACTCCTCCTCGATCAGCTCGAGGGAGCGCTGTCGAAACTCGGGGGTGACCGTCGCATCCTGGTCCGTTCCGAGAACCGTCCAGAGGTCCTCGAGACGGCTCATCTCGCCCCGGCAAGCCTCGCAGCCCGCCAGATGTGCGGAGAGCTCCCGGCGCGCGGCCTCGTCCGCTTCGCCGGCCAGCCGGTCGAGGGCAATCGTCTTTACGTCGCGGCAGTCCATGATTCCCCCTCCGAGAAATGGGCCTTCAGCGTTTCGACGGCCCGAAAGATGCGGGTCTTGACGGCTCCGACCGAGATCCCGAGCGTCTCGGCGATCTCGGCGTACGGCATCCCGTGGTAGCGGGCGAGGACCAGGGCTTCGCGCTGCTCGTCCGACAGCTCCGACAGCGCCTGGCGGACGGCCTGGCGCCGCTGCCGCGAGGCGATCGAGGACTCGATGCCCTCGCCCCGGGCTCGGGGCTCGGCGACGGCCTCCAGAGGCACGACATTGGCCCGGCGGTCGCGGCGACGCCGGTCCCGGCACGCGTTCGCGGCGATGGCAAAGAGCCAGGACGCCACGCCCGCCCGCCCGTCGTATTGATGCGCTCGCGAGATCACCTTGACGAAAACCTCCTGGGTCACTTCCTCGGCCGACGCCCGGTCGGAGAGCATCCGATCCGTAAACCGAAGGAGGGCCGGGGCATACCGCTCGAAAAGCTCTCCCGCGCCGCCGGTGTCCCCGCGGCGAATCCTCTCGAGCAGGTCGAGGTCGTCGCTGCCTTTGCTCTCCATTCGGCCCGGCCAACAGGGGAGACGTAAGGTCGGTGGGAAGGTTACGGCCCCCCGGGCGGCTAACTTACGTCTTTTTGCCGGCCGGGGACAACCGGCGTCTCGCGGAAACCCTTCGGCCGCTGTGGTATCCAACCGCCGATGAAACTGCGCCGCGGCGGGGGCCGCAGCCGCCGTTCGTCGTCCTGACGGCGTGCTCCACCAGCGTCCCGGCGCCGCGCGGCGCGGACCAGGCTCCTCCCGCGAGCGAGGCGGCCGAGTCGGCGTGGGCCCGCGTCCTCCAGAAACGGGTGGACGAGCAGGGGCGCATCGACTTCGCCGGGCTGGCGGCGGATCGCGCCGATCTCGACACGTACGTCGCGTGGGTCGCCGCGGTCAGTCCGCGCTCCTCGCCGGGCGTGTTCCCGACTCCCGAGGCGAGGCTCGCGTACTACCTCAACGCCTACAACGCCCTCGCCATGTACAACGTCGTGCGGGACGGCGCGCCGTTTCACCTGCCGAGCGACAAGGTCCGCTTCTTCTACGGCGACAAGCTCCTCGTCGGCGGACAACGGATCTCGCTCTACGCGTTCGAGAACGACGTCATTCGCCCGCTCGGCGACCCCAGGATCCACTTCGCCCTCAACTGCATGGTGCGGAGCTGCCCGCGCCTGCCCCGGGAGCCGTTCGTCGCGGACGGGCTGGATGCGCAGCTCGAAGCGGCGACGCGCGAGTTCCTCAACGAGAAGCGCGGCGTGGAGCTCTTTCCTCCGAGGCGGGTCGCGCGGATGTCGATGATCCTGAACTGGTACCAGAAAGACTTCCTGGCGAAGGCTCCGAACCTCGCGGCCTACGTCGATCGCTATCGGCCCGAGCCGATCCCGGCGGGCTACGAGATCGAGTTCATCGAGTACGACTGGACGCTGAACGCGCAGTGAGGCTCCGCCTCGGGCGGCGGCTCGCTCGGCTGCGGCACTGCTCCGAGCCGGCCGACCCGCCGAAGTGACGCGCCTGCTCTTGCTATAGTCGCGACGCTTGGAAGCCAAGATCGTCGACTTCGCGATCCAGCTCGCGATCATCCTCTTCGCCATCTCGTTCCACGAGTCGGCGCACGCCTGGACGGCCCTGAAGTTCGGCGACACGACGGCGCGCGATCTGGGGCGGATCAGCCTGAATCCCATCCGCCACATCGACCCCGTCGGATCCATCCTCGTTCCGATCATGTTGTACGTCTTCTCGGGCATGATCTTCGGAGCGGCGAAGCCGACGCCGGTGGACCTGCGCCGGACGCGCAACCCGCGGATGGCCAACCTCGCGGTCTCGGCTGCGGGTCCCGTGTCGAACCTCCTCCTGGCCACGATCGGCATCGTCGCGCTGCGGATCATCGGCGCCGCCGACCCGTCGGTGATGTCCGATCTTCTGGCGGCCCTGCAGGGGCGCCGCTTCGCCGGAGGAACGCTGGCGCCGATCGCCTACGTCCTCTTCTTCTTCGTGCTCGTCAACGTCAGCCTGGCCGTCTTCAATCTGCTGCCGATCCCGCCGCTCGACGGAAGCGGCGTGGTCGTTTCGCTCGTCGGGGCTCCTGCGGCCCGGCTCTACGCGACGATCGCGCCGTTCGGATTCCTCATCCTGATTCTTCTGATCGCGACGCCCGTGCTCGGAAACATCTTCCGGCCCATTCAGAGCTTCGTCATCTATCGCCTCATCTTCGGGATGGCGTGATGCCCGAGACGGTCCTCTCGGGCCTGCGCCCCACCGGGCGGGTCCATCTCGGAAACTACTTCGGCGCCGTCAAGAACTGGGTCGACCTGCAGAACTCGGGCAAGTACCGCTGCTTCTTCTTCGTGGCGGACCTTCACGCGCTGACGACGGACTACGCCGACACGGCGTCCCTGGCGAACCACACGCGCGAGGCCGTGCTCGACTGGCTGGCCGTCGGGCTGGATCCCTCGATATCGACGATCTTCCTGCAGTCGCGCGTCCCGCAACACGCCGAGCTGGCCCTCTACTTCTCGATGATCACGCCCCTGGGCTGGCTCGAGCGCGTGCCGACCTACAAGGACCAGATCGACCAGCTCCGCTCCAAGGACCTGGCGACCCACGGGTTTCTGGGTTATCCCGTCCTCCAGACGGCGGACATCGCGATCTATCGCGCGAACCTCGTGCCGGTCGGCGAGGACCAGGCGAGCCATCTCGAAATCTGCCGCGAGATCGTGCGCCGCTTCAACGGCCTCTACGGCGACGTCTTCCCGGAGCCGAAAGCGCTCTTCACGCAGACGCCCAAGGTCAACGGCATCGACGGCCGGAAGATGTCCAAGTCGTACAACAACACGATCGGGATCACGGAGTCCGCCGACGCGGTGCGCGACAAGGTCATGGCCATGGTCACCGACCCGGCCCGCGCGCGCCGCCAGGATCCGGGCAATCCCGACAACTGCAATCTCTTTCCGTTCCACGAGATCTTCTCGCCGCCCCCGGAGGTCGAGGTCGTGGACCGCGAATGCCGCACGGCCACCCGCGGCTGCGTGGACTGCAAGAAGCACCTCATCGGCAACCTGAACGCGGCGCTCGAGCCCTTCCGGAGGAAGCGGGAGGAGCTCCTCGCGTCCGGCTCCGACGTCGTGCGCGACGTGCTCCATGCGGGCGATTCCGCGGCGCGGGGCGTCGCCGAGTCGACGATGGAACGCGTCCGCGCGGCGGTCAAGCTGTCGCCGGAGCCGTGATGCCCGACGATCCGAACCCGAAACCGGCCCCGACCGAGAGCGCGCTGCCGCCGGTCGCCATCCCGGCCTTCAGCGGCCCGCTCGACCTGCTCCTGCACCTGATCCGGATCAACGAGGTGTCCATCACGGACATCCCGATCGCCGAGATCACCGAGCAGTACACGGCCTACCTCGACACGATGCAGGAGCTCGACCTCGACGTGGCGTCGGAATACGTCGCGATGGCGGCCGAGCTCATCTACATCAAGTCCAAGATGCTGCTGCCCCGGGCGCCGGGCGAGCCCGAGGTGGATCCCCGCGCCGACCTGGCGCAGCGCCTCCTCGAGTACGAGAAGTTCAAACGGTCGGCCGAGACGCTCCACGCGATCGACACCCTCCGGGGAGGCCTCTGGCCACGGCCCGAGGTCGAGCCGCCGAAGGCGGACGGTTCCGAGGAGACGCTCGAGGTCTCGCTGTTCGATCTGATCGAGACGTTCCGGACCGTGACCCAGAACTACCGGCTGGCGCATCCGCCGGCGCTGGCGATCCATCAGCTGCGGTTCTCGGTCCGCGACAAGATGCTCGAGCTGCTCGCCCGGCTCGACGAGAAAAGAACGATGCCGCTGCTCGAGTTTCTCGGCCAGATGCACTACCGCGCCGAGGCCGTGACCGCCTTCCTCGCCTGCCTCGAGCTGATCCGCCTCGGGGTGGTCCGGGCCTTCCAGATCCGTCCCTTCGCCGAGATTCACACGAGCCGCACCGAGCTCGTTTTCACCCCCGAGCAGATCAGGGATACTTACCGGGAGTGAAGCCATGACCGAGACCGTCGCGCCCCCGAACGAAACCGCTGCCGAGCCGAAGCCTCGCGAGACCTCGATCGAGCGGATCCTTCCCGCGCTGGAGGCGGTCCTGTTCTCCTCGCCCAAGCCCGTGCGGGAGAAGGACCTCGCGGACCTCCTGGAGGCGGCGCCGAAGGCCCTGTCCGCGGCCCTCGAGCGGCTGGCCTCCCGCACCGAGGGCGAAGATCGAGGCGTCCGCCTGGAGAAGGTCGCGGGCGGGTGGCGATTCGTCACGCGGCCCGAATTCGACTCGCTGCTGCGAAAGTTTCACGAGGTCACCGAGCGCACCCGGCTGTCGCTCGCGGCGCTCGAGACGCTGGCGATCATCGCCTACCGCCAGCCGATCACGCTTCCGGAGATCCAGGACATCCGCGGCGTCAACTCCTCGAGCGTGCTGAAGACGCTCTTCGAGAAGAAGCTGATCACGACCGCGGGCAAGAAGCCGGTCGTCGGGACGCCGTTCTTCTATCGGACGACGCAGGACTTTCTGGTGCGGTTCGGCCTCAACGAGCTCACGGAGCTTCCCAAGCCCGAAGACCTCGACTCCGACCTCGCCGCCACCGTCGAAGCCCGCGAGATCGCGGCGCCCACGGCCGCGGCGCCGTCCATCCGGATCGAATCCGGCGAAGAGGATTCCGACGCGGACGAGGAAATCGACGAGGAGGACGAAGAGAATCGAAGAGGAAGACGAAGGGGAAGCCGGAGCCGAAGCCGAGCCCGGGGAACCGACGGAGCCGGAAGAGCCCTCGGGCGGAGACTGATCCTGGCCGAGATTCGGATCCAGAAGATCATCGCCTCTTCCGGCGCCGCCTCGCGGCGTCAGGCGGAGGAGTGGATCCGCGAGGGCCGCGTGCGCGTCAACGGGCAAGGTGGCGACCCTCGGCGAGCGCGCGGACCCCGAGAGGGACTCGATCAAGGTCGACGACAAGCGCATCCGTCCGACGACCGGGCCGAAGACCTACATCCTGCTCAACAAGCCGAAGGGCTTCATCACGACGGTCTCGGACCCCGAGGGCCGGGACACGGTGCTCGACCTTCTTCCGGCCCGGCTCCGCAAGGGCATCAAGCCCGTCGGACGGCTCGACGTCATGACCGAAGGCCTCCTCCTTCTCACCGACGACGGAGAGCTCGCGCGGATCGTCACGCATCCGTCGAGCGGCTGCGAGAAGGAGTACATGGTCAAGGTCTCCGGCGAGCCGACCGAGGCCAAGCTCGAGAAGCTGCGCCGCGGCGGGATGCCGCTCGAGGGACGCCGGATGCGTTCGTGCCGGATCGAGCGCGTCTCGGGCACGCCCCGGAAGGGCCCGGGCCGAAAAGAGCCGGGCCGAAAAGAAAAAGTGGACGCGGAGGGCAACACCTGGCTCCGCGTGACGCTCTCCGAGGGCCGGACGCGGCAGATCCGGCGGATGTTCGAGTTGATCGGCCATCCCGTCTCCAAGCTGAAGCGCGTCGCCATCGGGCCGATCCGCGACGCGGCGTTGACTCCGGGCGCGTATCGCCAGCTCGCCGACGCGGAGGTCGCCGCCCTCATGCGTCTCTCGAAGAAGCCTTGAGCCCGCTCATCGTCGCCATCGACGGCCCCTCCGGCGCCGGAAAGTCCACCGTTGCCCGCGCCCTCGCGGCCCGCCTCGAGGTTCCGTACATCGACACCGGCGCGATGTACCGCGCCGTCGGCCTCGCGGCCGAGCGCGCGGGCGTGACGCTCCCGATCGACGACCCGGGCCGGGTCTCGGATCTGGCCGGGCGGTTGCGGATCGAGCTCGTCCCCTCCGCGGGAGGGAGCCGGCTCCTCCTCGACGGCGAAGACGTCTCGGAGGCCATCCGCCGTCCCGAGATCTCCCTCTACGCCTCGGCCGTGTCGGCCATCCCCGAGGTCCGGCGCGTGCTCGTGGCCCAGCAGCAGCGGCTGGGGCGGGAGCGGGGGGGTGTCCTCGAAGGGCGGGATATCGGCACGAAGGTCTTTCCGGAGACCCCCTACAAGTTCTTCCTGACCGCGGTTGCGGCCGAGAGGGCCGATCGGCGGACCCGGGAGCTCGCCGAGCGGGGGACCCCCCGGGACTACGCGGACGTGCTCGGGGAGATGGAAAAACGCGACAGGGACGACTCTTCCCGGGCCGATTCGCCCCTGACCCTCGATGGCCGGTATACTGTGATCGACTCGACAGGCCGCAGCGTTTCCGCCGTCGTGGACGACATTGAGGGACGGGTGCGCCAGGTCATTTGACTGGATTTGACTGGGCTTGCCCCGAACCCATAGGATAATAGTTTGCAAATCAGCGACTTAAGAGAGGGGACCCCTTTTTTGATGGTGGGCGAAAAGCGCGAAGCAGGAGGTCGGGAAGCCGAGCCGATGGAAACCGAACAAGAACTGACGGTCGAGGAATACGAGCACCTCCTCGCCCAATACGAGAACTCCTTCAAGAACTTGCAGGAGGGCCAGATCATCCGGGGCCGGGTCCTGACCATCACCCCCTCGGAAGTGATCGTCGACATCGGCTACAAATCGGAGGGCATCATCCCGCTCTCCGAGTTCACCGACTTCTCGGGCCAGGTCACGATCAAGCAGGGTGATCCGGTCGACGTTCTCCTCGAGAGGACGGAAGACCAGAACGGCTACGTCGTCCTCTCCAAGGACAAAGCCGAGAAGATGAAGGTCTGGGACGAGGTCGAGAAGTCCTACCGCTCGGGCTCGACCGTGCGGGGACGCGTCATCGACCGGATCAAGGGCGGCCTCGCCGTCGACATCGGCGTCAAGGCGTTCCTCCCCGGCTCGCTCGTCGACGTCAAGCCGGTCAAGAACCTCGAAGCGCTCCGGGGCAAGGACCTCGACTTCAAGGTCATCTCGGTCGACAAGAAGCGCGGCAACATCGTCCTCTCGCGCAAGGCGGTCGTCGAGGTCGAGCAGGAAGCCCGCAAGAAGGAAACGCTTCAGCTCCTCGAGGAGGGCCGCGTGCTCCGCGGGACGGTCAAGAACCTGACCGACTACGGCGCGTTCGTGGACCTCGGCGGACTGGACGGTCTCCTCCACGTGACCGACATGTCCTGGGGCCGCGTGAACCATCCTTCCGACCTCGTGAAGGTCGGCGACGAGATCGACGTGGTCGTCCTCAAGTTCGACCGCGAGACCGAGCGCGTCTCCCTCGGCACGAAGCAGCTCACCGAGGATCCGTGGGCGCACGTTCCGGAGAAGTATCCGGCGGGATCTCGCGTGACGGGCCGCATCACCAACGTCACCGACTACGGCGCGTTCGTCGAGCTCGAGGACGGCGTCGAGGGTCTCGTCCACGTCTCCGAGATGTCGTGGTCGAAGAAGATCAAGAATCCATCCAAGGTCGTCTCGCCGGGCGACACGGTCGAGGCCGTGGTCTCCGACGTGAATCCCGAAGCGCGCCGCATCTCGCTCTCGCTCAAGGACACGCTTCCGGATCCCGTGGGAGAGCGTCGCCCAGAAGTACACGGTCGGCAGCCGGGTGGCGGGCAAGGTCCGCAACCTCACGGACTTCGGAGCGTTCGTCGAGCTCGAGGAAGGGATCGACGGACTGGTCCACGTCTCCGACATGTCGTGGACGCGCCGGGTCAAGCATCCCTCGGAAGTCCTCAAGAAGGGCGATGACGTCGAAGCCATCATCACGTCGATCGACCAGGAGAACCGGCGGATCTCGCTCTCGATCAAGGAATTCCAGCCCAACGACTGGCAGACCTTCAAGGAGAAGCACCAGCCGGGCGACGTCGTCGAGGGGGTCGTGACGCGCATCGCCGACTTCGGCGTGTTCGTCCAGATCGAGGGCCTCGTCGAGGGCCTCATGCACGTCTCCGAGACGCCGCTGCCCCGCGGCGAGAAGCCCCAGGATCATTACAAGGAAGGCGACCCGGTCCGCGCCCGGATCCTGCGGATCGAGGACGCCGAGATGAAGGTCGGGCTGTCGGGCGTGGGCGTGGACGACGCGCCGGCGGCCACGGCCACCGCGGATGCCGAGGCCGTCCCGGTCGCGTCCGAGGCCCCGGCAGTTGCCGAAGCGCCGGCGGCCGAAGCGCCGGCGGTCGAAGCGGCTCCGGCAGCCGAAGCGGCTCCGGCGGCCGTCGCCGAGCCGGCCCCCAAGAAGAAACGCACGAAGAAGAAGGCGGACGAGGCCGCACACGAATAGCCGCCCGGGGTGGGGACGCGGCGAGCGGCGAGGAGCAGATGACGAAGGCGGAACTGATCGAGCGCGTGGCGGTGGCGACGGACGTCACAAAGAAGCAGGCCGAAGCGATCGTGGACACCGTCTTCGAGGCGATCGTCCGATCCCTCAAGGAAGGCCAGAAGATCGAGCTGCGGGGATTCGGGTCCTTCCGGCTGCGGGAGCGGGGCGCCCGGATGGGCCGCAACCCGAAGACCGGCGTGAAGGTCTCCGTTCCCGCGAAGAAGATTCCTTACTTCAAGCCGGGCAAGGAGCTGAAGGAACTGATCAACCGGTAATGCCGGACGTTCTCTTCGCCCCCTGGCGCTACGAGTACCTCGTGTCGGACAAAGAGACGCACTGCATCTTCTGCGCGGCCGCCGCCTCCGAGAACGACGAGGAGTCGCTCGTCGTGCACCGCGGCCAGCGCGTGTTCGTCGTGCTCAACCGCTATCCCGTACACGAACGGCCACGTCATGGTGGCGCCCTATGCCCACGAGGCCTGGTTCTCGGACTCGAGCCGGGAGACCCTCGCCGAGCTGATCGAGATGGTGGCCCGGGCCCAGAAGATCCTGGTCGCGGCGTACCGGACGGACGGTCTCAACGTCGGCGTCAACTTCGGCTCGGCCGCCGGAGCCGGAGTGGCCAGCCACTACCACGTGCACGTCGTTCCGCGCTGGCTGGGTGACACGAACTTCATGACCGTCACCGCGGGAACGCGCGTCGTTCCCGAGGAGCTCGGTCCGACGCGGCGCCGGCTCGCGCCGCTCTTCGCGGAAGGCGCGGCGTCGTGAGCAGCGAAGCCGCGACGAGCGTCCGGACGCGTTCGCCCTGGCTCGTCGCCGCCCTGGCGTGGCTCGTGCCGGGCCTCGGCCACCTGATGCTCGGACGCCGGCGCACCGGGATCGCTTTCGCTGCGATCGTGACCCTGACGTTCCTCGCCGGAATCTCGTTCCAGGGGCGCCTCTACGCGGTCGAGGCCGGACAGCCTCTGACGATCCTGGCCACGTTCGCCGTCTACGGCTCGGGGATCCTGAACCTCGTGGCGCGCGCCCTCTCCGACAACCCCGGCGGCGCGATCCTGGCCCCGACGTACGAGTACGGCTGCGCCTACCTCCTCACGGCCGGCCTGATGAACCTCCTGCTCGTCCTCGACGCGTGGGACATCGCGACGGGAAGGAAGCGATGATCGCGATCATTCCGGTGGACCACTTCCTGATCATGACGCTCTATGCCGTCCTGGTCTCGGCGTTCTTCGCCCTGCTCTGGCGCGAAGGGCGGCGGGAACGCTGGAAGCTCTTCGGGACGCTGATGGCCTCGCTGGTGCTCGGCGGGCTCGCGGTCGCGTGGTTGATGTATCCCTTTCCAAAATAGGTCGAGCGTTTAGAGTTTAGAGTTGAGCGGGGGGCGCGCGGTCTTGACCTCTCAACACTCGACGCTCAACTCTCGACGCTCTTCATGAAGCTCCTCATCTCCGCCGGCGAGGCCTCGGGCGACCTGCACGGCGCGCGTCTTCTCGCGGCGCTGCGGAGGGAGCGGCCGGACCTGCACGGCCTTCGGGATGGGAGGGGAGCGACTGGCCGAGGCGGGGCTCGAGCGCGTGGTCGCCTCGGAAAGCCTCTCGGTCGTGGGCATCTCCGAAGTCTTCGAGAAGCTTCCGGCCCTGCGCGCCGCGCTCAAGCGGCTGGACGCCGAGGCCCGTCAGCGCCGGCCCGACGCCGCGATCCTCATCGACTTTCCCGACTTCCACAGCCTGCTCTCCCGCCGGCTGGCCCGCGCCCGGATCCCGATCGTGTACTACGTCCCGCCGCAGGTCTGGGCCTGGCGGCCGGCCCGCGCGCGGACGATCGCTCGGCGCGCCCGGCGCATCCTGACGCTCTTCCCGTTCGAGACCGAGATCTTCCAGCGCCTCGGCGCCGACGCCGTCTGCGTCGGCCACCCGGTCGTGGAGGACGTCCGGCAGGGGCTCGCCGCGCCCTCGCCGCTGCCTCCCAAGACGCGGCGCCGGCTGGTTCTGCTGCCCGGCAGCCGCGGCGGCGAGCTCGCCCGCCACTGGGAGGCGATGGCCGAGGGAGCGGCGCGGCTCGCGCGCCGCTTCGACCTCGAGGTCGTCGCCATGCGCGCGCCCGGCCTGCCCGAGAGCCTCTTCCCGCGGAGCGGCCGAGCGCGGCATCCGGATCGTCGTCTCCGGGCTGCACCCGCTCCTCGCCTCCGCCGATCTCGCCTTCGTCGCCTCGGGCACGGCCACGCTCGAGGCCGCGCTGTGCGGCGCCCCGATGGTCGTGGGCTACCGGACGTCCGCGTTCAGCCACGCCATCGCCCGCGCGCTCGTGCGGCTGCAGTGGATATCCCTGGTGAACATCGTGGCGGGCCGGGAAGTCGTGACCGAGCTCCTCCAGGACGCGCTGAATCCCGAAAACCTGGAGCGCGAGGGCGCCGCCCTGCTCGAATCGCCGGAGGCGCGCCGCGACGATGAAGGCCGAGCTCGCCCGCGTCGCCGCGGAGCTGGGCCCGCCCGGCGCGAGCCAGCGGGCCGCCGAAGAGATCCTGGCCGCCCTCCGACGCTCGTCGGGGCTGACGACGGACGTCTTCCGCGTGGCCCGATGAAACCGCTGCCGCGACTGCTGTCCTATTTCCGCCGGTATCGCGCTCGCGCCCTCCTGGCGCTCCTCGCGATGGCGGTGGTCGCGGCGGCCACGGTGGCCCTGCTCTTCCTGCTCCAGCAGGTCATCGACGACGTCCTCGGCGCGGGAGCCTCACGCTCGCTGCCGGGCGTGTCGGCGCCGCTCAGGCCTCTCCGCAAAACGGCGCCGCTCCTGCGCTGGCTCGAGGCCGGCTACGCCGCGGGTGTCCGCGCCGCGGCATCGGCCGGGATCGAGCCGCGCTACGCGATTCCGCTCCTGCTCCTCGCGGCGCTCCTGGTCAAGAACGTCTTCGCCTATCTCTCGGAGTTCGCGCTCAACTCGATCGGCCTCGCCATGGTGCGGGACCTGCGCCGCGACGCCTACGCGTCGCTCCTCGGCCAGTCCACGCGCTTCTCCTCGGAGCGCTCGAGCGGCGACCTGATGACCCGGCTCCTCGCCGACGCCGAGCAGATCCAGACGGCGTTCGGCTCGCGCATGGCGGACTTCGTCCAGGGCATCCTGACGATGCTCCTGGTCCTCGTGTACGTGTTCTCGCTGAACTTCCGGCTGGCGCTCGCCGTCCTCGTCGTGGCGCCGCTCGTGGTCCTTCCGATCGCGGCCAACTTCCGGAGATTCCGGCGGCAGTGGCTCTCGGCGCGCGAGCGCATCGGCGAGATGGGCTCCATCCTCGGGGAGACGCTGCGGGGCCACTCGCTGATCAAGACCTACGCCATGGAGGAGTTCGAGGCCGAGCGCTTCGACGAGGCCAACCGCCGGTACTTCGGGGCGATCCGGCAGTCGATCCGCCTGCAGGCGCTCAACTCGCCGCTGATGGAGATCCTCGCGGGCGTCGGGCTCTCGATCATCTTCATCTACGCCGCCGGCCAGATCCGCGCCGGGCTGATGACCGTCGGCGGCCTCATGTCGTTTCTCGCCGCGATCCTGATGATGTACAAGCCCCTCAAGGACGTGACCCGCACGAACATCGTCCTGCAGATGGCGCTGGCCTCGGCCGACCGCATCTTCGAGGTCGTCGACGCCGAGAACGAGATCGTCGAGAAGCCGGGCGCCCGCGACCTCGCTCCGTTTTCGGGCGCCATCGCCTACGAGAACGTCTCGTTCGCGTACGGCCAGGAGCCGGTGCTCTCGGACATCGACCTGACGATCCGGCGCGGCGAGACCGTCGCCCTGGTCGGGCCCTCCGGCGCCGGGAAGACGACGCTCGTCGGACTCCTCTCGCGCCTGTACGACCCGACGGCGGGGCGCATCACCCTCGACGGCGTGGACCTGCGGGACGCGAAGCTGCGACTCGCTCCGGCGCCAGATCGGCCTCGTCACGCAGGAGACGATCCTCTTCGATACGACCGTCCGCCAGAACATCGCCTACGGCGAGACCGCGCCTTCCGACGGAGCGCGTCCGCGCCGCCGCGGCGGCCGCCTGCGCCGACGAGTTCATCGAGCGGCTGCCGAACGGCTACGACACCGACGGTGGGGGAGGGCGCCTCGCGCCTCTCGGGCGGCCAGCGGCAGCGCCTGGCCATCGCGCGGGCCATCTACAAGGACGCGCCCATCCTGATCCTCGACGAGGCCACCTCGCAGCTCGACACCGAGTCCGAGGCGCTCATCGCGCGCGCGCTCGCCAACCTGATGCGCGGCCGCACGACGCTCGTCATCGCGCACCGCCTCTCGACCGTGCGCCGCGCGGACCGCATCCTCGTTCTCGACGGCGGCCGGATCGTCGAGCAGGGCTCGCACGCCGAGCTCTTGACTCGGCGCGGGGTCTATCGCAGGCTGCACGACATGCAGTACTTCGCGGAGAGCGAGACGTCTCCATCCACCGCTTCCGCGCCCCCGCATCTCGTCCCATGACGCTGCGCAGCATGACGGGCTTCGGACGGGCGCGCGGCCCGGTCGGGCGGGACTGGACCGGCGAGATCGTCGCCCGAAGCGTGAACGGCCGGTTTCTCGACCTGACGGTCAAGACCAAGGAATCCGAGATCTCTCTCGAGCCGCACGTGCGCCGGGTGTTCAGCGGAGAGCTCCACCGCGGCAAGGTCGACGTCGCGGTCCGCCTGCGCCGGACCACGCCGGCGGCGGCGGAGGTGCGCGTGGACGAGGGGCTCCTCGAGGCGCTCCTCGCGCGGCTCGCCGGACTCGCGGAGAAATATCCGATCGACCCGCGTCTCACCGCGCGCGACGTCCTCGCCGTGCCCCAGGTCGTGACGGTCGAGAGCAGCCGAGGACGCGTTCGGCCCGGACGAGGTCGCCGCCGTGGAGGCCCTGGCGCGAGACGCGGCCGGCGCCCTGGTCGCCATGAGGGAGGCGGAAGGATCGGCGATCGTCGCCGACCTCCAGCCGCGCATCGAGTTCCTCCGCGGCAAGGCGTCCCTCCTCGAGGGCCGCCGGGCCGACATCGCCCGCCAGCTCGCGGCCACGATCCAGGAGAGAGTGCGGAACCTGTTCGCCGACGTCACCCTCGATCCCGGCCGGCTCGAGCAGGAGGCGGCGCTGGCCGCGGACCGCGCGGACGTGGCCGAGGAGCTCCAGCGCCTCCGCGGCCACCTCGACCAGTTCGGCGGCCTGATCGCGAAACCGCCCGAGGCGGTGGGGAAGCGGCTCGACTTCCTCGCGCAGGAAATCCTGCGGGAGCTCAACACGCTCGGGTCCAAGAGCCGCGATCTCGCCTCGACGCGGGAAGTGCTCGAAATGAAGGCCGAGACCGAGAAGATTCGCGAGCAGGTCCAGAACATCGAATGACGGCGCCGCGAGGATCGCTCTTCATCGTGTCGTCGCCCTCGGGCGGCGGGAAGACCACGCTCATCCGCCGGCTGCTCGCGAAGCCGCCGGGAGAGCCGCTGCGCTTCTCCGTCTCGCACACCACGCGCCCGCAGCGCGACGGCGAGGTCGACGGGCGCGAGTATCACTTCGTCTCGGCCGCCGAATTCGAGAAGATGGCTCGCCGCGGCGAATTTCTGGAGCACAACGAGGTGCACGGCAACTTCTACGGGACGGCCAAGTCCGAGGTCCTGCCGCGGCTCGCCGCCGGGGAAGACGTCATTCTCGACATCGACGTGCAGGGCGCCCGGGACGTCGTCGCGGCGGTTCCCGAAGCCGTGTCCATCTTCATCATCCCGGCGTCTCCGGACGAGCTCGAGCGGCGGCTGAAGAATCGGGGGCTGGACGGGGAGGATGCCATCCGAAAACGCCTCATCAACGCCGCGAAAGAAGTCGCGCAAGCCGAGACGTTTCAATACGTTATCGTAAATGAGGATCTCGAAAGGGCCGGTCTTGAGCTAGAATCCGTAGTCCGCGCGGTTCGTCTTTCACCGGCGCGGCAGGCGCGCGCGCTCGAGCGCCTGCGTAAAGATTTCCACTAAAAGAGGTTGCAGAGAATGATTCAGAACGTTCCCGAAGGTGTGGACAGCAAGTTCCGGCTCGTGCTCCTGCTCGCGCGTCGGGCGGAGCAGCTCATCCGCGGAGCCCGGCCGAAGCTCGAGACCGATCGCCCGATGAAGCCGACGCGCCTGGCCGCGGCGGAGTTCGAGGCGAATCAGATCCGCTGGGCCGCGGGCCCCGAAGGCGGCGTCCTCGAGACTCCGTCGGAGGAGAGCGAGAACCTCGAAGGGGATCTCGTCGAGGAAGAGGCCGCCCGCTAAACGAGGCGTCCCACCGGTCGCCGTCCCATGACCCGGCCCCCGCGCATCCTTCTCGGCGTCAGCGGGGGCATCGCCGCCTACAAAGCCGTCGAAGTGCTCCGGGGCCTCACGGCCCGCGGGGCGGACGTGCGCGTGGCCATGACCCGCGGCGCGCGGGAGTTCGTCGCGCCGCTGACCTTCTCCGTGCTCTCGAAGCATGAAGTGCTGACGGAAGTCTGGAGCACGGGCAACGCGCCGGCGGTGGATCACGTCGAGCTCGCCGAGGCGTGCGATCTGCTCCTCGTCGCTCCGGCCACCGCGCACACGCTCGGCAAGTTCGCCCAGGGGCTGGCGGACGATTTCCTCTCGACGTACTTCCTGGCGCATCGCGGTCCGGTCCTGCTCGCCCCGGCCATGGAGTCGGCGATGTGGGCGCACCCCGCGGTGCGGAAGAACATGGAGCTCCTCGCCGCCCGAGGCGTCCGGACGGTCGGACCCGAGAGCGGCCCTCTGGCCTCGGGACGAAGCGGCGTCGGCCGCATGGCGGAGCCCGAGATCATCGTCGACGAGGCCTGGCGCCTCGCGACGGGCGCCCGCCGCGACCTCGCGGGGCTGAAGCTCCTCGTGACGGCGGGCCCGACCCGCGAGCCGATCGATCCCATCCGCTTCGTGTCCAACCGCTCGAGCGGAAAGATGGGCTATGCCCTGGCCGAGGCGGCGCGCGACCGGGGCGCGGCCGTCACGCTCGTGTCCGGCCCGACGGCCCTGACGCCGCCCGAGGGCGTCCGGCGGATCTCCTTCGAGACGGCGGACGAGCTCGCCGAAATCCTGCTGCGCGAATTCCCCGAGTCCGATGGCCTGGCCATGGCCGCCGCCGTCGCCGACTTCATCCCCGAACGCCATGCCGAACGCCTGCACCGGAGCGAGGGTGAGAAGACACTCCGACTCGCCCCGGGTCGAGACCTGCTCGCATCGCTGCGGCCGCTCAAGCGGAGTCAGACGGTGGTGGCGTTCGCGGCGGAGACCGACGACCTCGAGGCCCGCGGCCGCCGGAAGCTGGAGGTCAAGGGAGCGGACCTCATCGTCGTCAACGACGTCGGCCGGGCGGGAATCGGCTTCGACGCCGCGGAGAACGAGGTGATCATCCTGACGGCCTCGGGAAGCCGCGAGCTCGTGTCGCAGCGAAGCAAGCGCGAAGTCGCCGAGCGGATCTGGGACGCGTTTCTCGCGGCGCGTGCCGCTCAGCGATCCGCAGCCGCGCGCCGGCCGCGACGTCTCGGCCAGCACGGTCCACTTGTCGGACACCCAGCCGAAGTAGCGCCGCGAAGGATAGATCCCGCGGACGGCGAGCCCGGCCTCGGCCAGCTCTTCGGCGAGGCTCTCGCGCGAGAAACGGTGCTGCACCGTCGGCAGCAGCCCGAGGGCATGGCGGATCCGCCAGCCGATCCAGCGCAGGTTGTACCGGTGCCGGACGTCGAGAATGAGCCATCGCCGCGACACCCGCGCCATCTCCCGGAGAACGGCCGCCCGGCCCGGGCGGTCCAGGTGGAAGAGGAAGCGGATCGCAAAGACGGCGTCGAGCGAGGCGGCGCCCAGAGGAATCGCATCGGCGCTGCACTGAAAGATCGGGAACTTCTTGCCGAGCTTTCGGAAAGTTTCCCGGAGCATCTCGAGCGAGACGTCGGCGCCCGCGGCGGTGATCGAGCGCTCGAAGAGCAGGGGAGCGAGCCTCCCGGTGCCGCACGGCAGATCGAGGGCCTCGCGGACCGGCGCGCCCCGCCGGGCCGCCTCGTCGAGCGCGCGCCCGATGGCCGCGAGGTCGCGGCGGTTGCGGCGGCGACCCCTCGGCGTCTCGTACCTCCAGGAGTCGTAGGCGGCGGCGACGGCGGCGTCCCGGTACCGCGCTTTGGCGCGCTCGTACGTCGAAACGCTCACGCGGTCAGATCCGTCGAGACGCTCACGCGGACGATTCTATAGACTGGCCTCGTGACGGATCCGCGCCGCGGGCTGGAGCTCTTCCGGGACCTTGGCGTCACGGACGTTTTTCTGGACCGCGCGGTATCCACTCGGACCGCGACCGCCGCTCCGCCCTCGCCGGGCTCCACGCCCGACCTCGAATCCTTGCGCCAGTTCCTCGCGGGCTGCCCGCGCTGCAAGCTCTCGAAGTCCCGGACGAACATCGTCTTCGGTCAGGGGAGCCCGAAGGCGAAGCTCATGTTCGTCGGCGAGGCGCCGGGCCGCGACGAGGACGAGCAGGGCCTGGCCTTCGTCGGCCGGGCCGGACAACTCCTGACCAAGATCATCGAGGCCATGGGCTTCCAGCGCGACGACGTGTTCATTGCGAACGTCCTGAAGTGTCGCCCTCCCAACAACCGCAATCCCGAGCCCGACGAGGTGGCGTCCTGCATGCCGTTTCTCGAGGAGCAGATCCGCCTCATCGCCCCGCGCGTGATCGTCACGCTCGGCACCTTCGCCGCGCAGGCGGTGCTCGGCACGGACGAGCCGATCGGGCGGCTGCGTGGCCGCTGGCAGACGGCGAAAGGGACCCGCGTGATGCCGACGTTTCACCCGGCGTTCCTCCTGCGCTCGCCCGAGCGCAAGAAGGACGTCTGGGAAGACATGAAGCTCGTCCGCGACTATCTCGCGGGCCACTGAAGCCAACGCTTCCGGAGGATCCATGTCTCTCTTTCTTGCAACGGCCGGCCTGTGGCTCGCGGTCGCTCCGGCCGAGCTCGCGAAGGCCGGCGCTCCGGGACTCGCGGCGATCCAGCCCGCGGCCATCTCGGCGCACATCCGCTTCCTCTCGGACGACCTCCTCGAAGGCCGCGACACCGGCTCGCAGGGCGTGGCGATCGCCGCGCGCTATTTCGCGGCGCAGCTGCAGGCTTCCGGCGCCGAGCCGGCCGGGGAGAAGGGCTCGTGGTTCCAGAACGTCCCGCTCCTGGCGGTGAAGTTCGATCCCGCGCGCTGCGCCTTGCGCGTCGATTCGCCGGCGCCGGCCTGGACGCTCTCTCCCGCGACGGAGGTCATCATCACTCCGGCGCCGGACCGCCCGACCGCCGCCGTCTCCGGCGAGCTCGTCTTCGCGGGTTACGCCGTCCAGGCGCCGGCGTACCGCTACGACGATCTTCCGAAGGACCTGGATCTGAAAGGCAAGATCGCCGTCGTCCTCTCGCGGGCGCCGCGCTCGGATCGGACCGACTTCTTTCCGAACACGGCGAGCGCGGTCTACGGGGACACGAACCGCAAGGCGGCGCTGCTCGCCCAGCGCGGCGCGACGGCCGCCGTCTTCGTCGCCACGCCGGAGTCGCTCGTCTCCTACCCGTGGGAGAAGCGCGTCCGCGACGCCCAGACGCACGAGAAGATGTACTGGCTCGAAGGCAATTCGGCGGTCGTCTCCGGAAGCCCGATCCCGATCGCGCAGATCACGCCCGACGCTTTCGCGAAGCTCCTCGCGCGCGCGAAGCGCAAGGACTCGCTCGAATCCCTGATCGCTCTGGGCCAGAAGAGCAAGCTCAAGCCGTTTCCCCTGGGCCTGCAGGCCACGCTCCAGACGGCGGCCACCGTCCGGAAGCTCACGTCCGAGAACGTGGTCGGCGTGCTGCGCGGCTCGGATCCCCAGCGCTCCGGGGAGTACGTCGTCTACACGGCGCACCTCGACCACGTCGGCCGAGGCCCGGCGGTCAAAGGCGACGACATCTACAACGGCGCGGTCGACGACGCGGCCGGCGTCGCGGGCCTCATCGAAGTGGCTCGGGCGTTCGCCGCGCTTCCCAGGCGGCCGGCCCGCTCCATCCTTTTTCTGGGGGTGACCGCCGAGGAGAAGGGCCTGCTCGGCTCGGAATACTTCGCCCACCATCCCACGGTCCCGATCGCGTCGATCGTGGCCAACGTCAACAGCGACTTTCTCACCGGCTGGTGGACGCCGCACGATGTCCTGGCGCTCGGCATGGAGCACAGCACGCTGGGAGAGGACGTCCTTGCCGCGGCGACCGCCCTCGGCCTGACCGTGAGCGCGGATCCCGAATCCCGAGCAGACTTACTTCGTACGTTCCGACCAGTACAGCTTCGTCAAGCAGGGCATCCCGGCCGTGTTCCCGTCGTCGGGCCAGAAGGACGCCTCCGGCAGCACCGAGGCCAACCGGGCGACGATGCAAGCCTGGCTCCGGGAGCACTACCACCAGCCTTCCGACGAGTGGAGCGCGAAGACCAACTACGAGGCGATGGCTCTGGAGGTCCGGTACTACTTTCTGATCGGGCTCTCGATCGCCCTCGATCCTGCCCGGCCCGCGTGGAAGGCCGGGGACATTTTCGGAACGCTCTTCGGCACCCGCGGCAAATGAAAAGGGCGGCCGGCAGGCCGCCCTTCCTCGATATCGCGCGGAGGCGAGGCGGAAGCTACGGAGCGGCGATCTTGTCGATCGTCGAAAACATCGGGAAGTGGCTCGCGGCTCCCATGAAGAAGAGCATCGGGATCGAGAGCCAGGCGTTCGTGCGGGACGCGAGAAACGCGCGCCGCGCCCACTTGGGCATGTCGGCGGGGGCCGGGGCGCCGCTCTCGGCCGTGGCCTTCGTGGCCGCGATGATGCGCTTCTGCAGCGGCCAGATGATCATCCAGACGTTGAGGAACATGATCGTGCCGATCCCGCCGCCGATCATGATGGAGATCGTGCGGCTCGAGGAGCCCGCGTTGCGCGCCATGAGAGCCGTGGCGTAGCCGATGAAGATCACGATGACGGCGACGACGATCGCCAGCACGCGGCCGTCCTTGAGCGGCCCGCCGGCGACTGCCGTGCGGTAGAGGGCCGAGAGCACGACGAACGCGATCGACCAGCCGACCAGGAAGTACGCCAGGGGCATGTGGCCGGTCGGCTCGACATTGACGAGCATGGCGTAGTAGATGAACCCGGAAAACCAGGTGACGATCGCGCCCCAGCGGAACCACCAGAGGGCTTTGGGAAGGAGGATCGGATTGACCTTCCCCTTGACGGCGCCGTCGATCTCTTTCTGGAACTGGACGTTGACGAGGTTGAAGAAGTAGAGCATTCCGATCCAGGTGATTCCCCCCAGGAAGTGAATCCAGCGCAGGAGAAACTGGAAATTGGTCGCAAAATCCTGCGGCCAGCTGATCATCGATACCTCCTCCTACCCAAAAACGGAAACGGCGAGTCATCTTCTCACAGCGTCCGACTGCCTTAGAATCGAGGTCCGGGGCTCCGCGGCTCCGGGCTCGATGACTTCACCATTCTCGTCTCGCGAATCCCGACCTCCCCGCGCGGCGCGGCTCGCCGCCGGCGGCCTGGCGAGAGCTTTCGCGGCCTTCGCGAGCCCTCGCGTCGCCGCGCTCGCGCCTCTCGGCGCGTGCAAGCGCGCCACCGAGGCTCCGGCTTCGCCTCCGGCCGCCGCCGTCACGCGAGAAGCGACGCCCCCGCGGCCATCGAAGACGCCTCCTACGGCCTCCGGCCCGCCGAAAGGGCCGCCGTCGCGGCGTTTCTTCGTCTCCACACGGACCTCCGGCCCGCGACCGACGACGACAACCGTCCCGGGATCGACGGAGAGGACGTGGCCGCCCTCTACGGCATCTACCATCCCTACTTCGTCCGGGGCGATGCGAACGACGACGGCATCCTCGACTTCGTGCTCGGCTTCGTCCGCCGCGACTCGGACGACGAAACGCCCTGGTTCTCGGTGGCGGTCTTTGCGGGCGACGCGGGCGGCGGTTTCGCTCCCGGCGTGTTCGTGGAACGCGACATCTCGCTCGCCGACGGCGACATCTCCCTCGATCGCGACTCGATCGTCGTGACGCCCGACGTCTCCGACGACGCCTCGCGGCGGTACCGCTGGGATCCGGAGCGCGAGCGCCACGTCTTCGTGCACGACGTTCCCGAGGAGTCCCCGTCTCTGCCGTCCGCGCAGACTTGAGCGCGCCGCTTCATCGAGTCTCGGTCGCCCTGCCGCTGCCGCTTCGACAGAGCTTCACCTATCTCGTCCCGGCCGGGGAGGCGCTGCCGGCTCCCGGAACACGGGTGCGCGTTCCCTTCGCCGAGCGGGCGCTGACGGGAGTCGTCCTCGACGAGCTGCCCGGCGAAGCTCCCGGGACGGAACGGGCCATCCTCGAAATTCTGGACGATGAGCCCGTCTGCCCGCCGGAGCTCCTCGTCACGGCGCGACGCGTGGCCGAGAGGTTCTTCGCATCGACCGGGGAAGTTCTCAAGAGCGCTCTTCCGGCGCGGCTGCCGGCCACCGGAGCGGTCGAGTACCGAATCACCGACAAGGGTCTCCTCGGCGCGCGGCCCTCCTCTCCCGAGGAGCGCGCGATCCTCGATCGGCTCGCCTCCGGCGAAGTGGCGCGCGTGGCGGACCTTCCCGGCGAAGGGCGGGCGAGGCGCGAAGCGCTCCGGCGCCTCGAGGAGGACGGCCGCGTTCGGCCGGTGGCGGGCGCGAAGCTCCGCTCGAAACGCGTCGAGCTGGCGTGGGTCGCGTCGGCGTTGTCCGCGGACGCACGCGAAGAGGCTCTCGGGCGCAGCCGTCGCGCGCGCGAGGTCCTCGACTATCTCGTGGCGCTCGGACGGCCGGCCGCGACGGCCGAGATCCGACTCTCCACCGGCGCGGGCACCCCGTTGCTTCGCTCCCTCGAAGGGAAGGGGCTCGTCCGATCCTTCGAGGAGCAGCGCCGCGACCAGGGCGCCGGGCCGTCCGGAACGGCGACGGCCTCGGCATTCACACCGACCCCGGCGCAGGCCATCGCGCTCGAGGCGCTGACATCCGCGATTCGCGAGCGGCGTTATTTTCCGGCGCTCCTGCAGGGCGTGACGGGGAGCGGGAAGACCGAGGTGTACCTGCGAGCCATCCGCGCCGCGCTGGACGCCGGACGCGGCGCGATCTGGCTCGTGCCCGAGATCGCCCTGACGCCCGTCTTCGCCCGGGAGCTCCGGAGGCAGTTTCCCGATCGCGCCGCCGTGCTTCACTCGGCTCTCTCCGAGAGGGAGCGGGCGGAGGCCTGGGACCGCGTCCGCTCCGGAGACGCGCTGGCGGTGATCGGCCCGCGATCCGCGGCATTCGCCCCCGTCGCCGACCCCGGCCTCTTCGTCGTGGACGAAGAGCACGACGCCTCCTACAAGCAGAGGGAGTCGCCGCGCTACGACGCCCGCGAAGTCGTGGCGCTGCGCGCGAAGGAAAACGCGTCGGCGCTGGTCTTCGGATCCGCCACGCCGTCCGCGGAGGCGTTTCACGCCGCGGACGTCGGGCGTGTCGCGCGACTCACACTTCCCGAGCGGATCGCCTCGCGGCCTCTGCCGGAAGTCCGCATCGTGGATCTGCGGCGCGAGCCCGCGCTTCCCGAGGAGAAGGGCGTGCCCCTGTTCTCGCGCCCCCTCGTGGAGCGGTTGCGCGAGGTCTTCGCCCGCGGCGAACAGGCGATCCTCCTTCAGCCGCGCCGGGGCTTCGCGCCGTTTCTCCTGTGCCGCGACTGCGGCCACGACTTCCGTTGCGACCAGTGCAGCGTGTCGCGGACAGTCCACGATCGCGGACACCGGCTGGTCTGTCACTACTGCGGCAAGGCCGTGCCCCGCCCTTCCCGCTGCCCCGAATGCGGAGGAGGACTGCTGGAGGCCATCGGCGCCGGCACGGAACGCGTGGCCGAGAGGTTCGCGACGCTCTTTCCGGGCACCACGTCGGTCGTGCTCGACCGCGACTCCGCCCGGCGGCGCGGCGCCGCCGCGGTGATCGAGGATTTCCAATCCGGCCGGGCGGCCTGCCTCATCGGAACCCAGATGGTCGCGAAGGGCCACGATTTCCCGAAAGTCACGGCGGTCGGAGTCCTGTCGGCCGACACGCTCCTGCACTTTCCGGACTTCCGTTCCGCCGAGAAGACGTTCCAGCTCCTCGCGCAGGTCGCGGGCCGCGCGGGCCGGGGCGATGCGCCGGGGACCGTTCACGTCCAGACCTTTCATCCGGGCCATCCGGCGATCACTCTGGCCGCCCTCCACGATGCGGAGACCTTCGAGAGACAGGAGCTCGTGTTTCGAAGGACCTTCTTCTATCCGCCGTTCTCGGAGCTCGCGGCAATCCTGGTGTCTTCTCCTCGAAGGGAGCGCGCCGAGGCGGCGGCCGCGGAGATCGGGGCCGCGCTCCGCGCCTCGGGGAAAAACCGTCCGGACGCGTCCTCCCGCGGGGAGCTGCGCATCTCGGGCCCGGCCCCGGCCCCGCTCGAACGGCTGCAGGGGCGATGGCGCTTCCAGATCCTCGTGCGGGCCGGCGACCGCCGCGCGGTGCTCGGCGCGCTCGAGGCGAGCGTGCCGGACCGTCCGCCGGCGGGTGTCCAGATCGCCGTAGACGTGGATCCCCAGGACCTCATGTAGCCCCTCCCGGGGACCCTCGTGCGGGACCGGTACAATCGTCCCGGTGAACGGCGAAAACGGCCATTTTGAGGAGCCGATCCTGAGGCTGCGCCGGAGGATCGAGGAGCTCTCGGCCCTTCCGGACGACGCCGGCCACCGGCGCGAGATCGAGAAGCTCCGGGAGAAGCTCGAACGGGTCTCGCGCGAGATCTACGCGAGCCTGACGCCCTGGCAGAAGACGCTCGTCGCCCGCCACCCGGCGCGGCCATACGCTCTCGACTACGTCGCCGCGCTCCTGACGGACTTCGTCGAGCTGCACGGCGACCGGAAGGCCTCGGACGATCCCGCCGTGATCGCGGGTTTTGGAGACTTTCGCGGCCGCCCGGTCGCCGTGGTCGGCCACCAGAAGGGCCGCGACACCAAGGAGAAGATCCGTCGCAACTTCGGGATGCCGCGGCCCGACGGCTTCCGGAAGGCGCTCCGCGTCATGGAGCTCGCCGAGAAATTCGGGAAGCCCGTCCTCACCTTCATCGACACCGCCGGCGCCTACCCCGGCATCGACGCCGAGGAGCGCGGCCAGGCCGAGGCCATCGCCGTGAACCTGCGGGCGATGGCGCGCTTCCACGTGCCCATCGTCGTGACGGTCACGGGCGAGGGCGGCTCGGGAGGCGCGCTGGCTTTGGGCATCGGCGATCGCGTACTCATGCTGGAGCACTCGATCTATTCCGTCATCTCCCCGGAAGGCTGCGCAGCGATTCTCTGGAAGGACGCGGGACGGAAGAAAGACGCGGCCGAAGCCCTCAAGCTCACGGCCGCCGACCTCGCCGAGCTCGACGTCATCGACGAGATCGTTCCCGAGCCGCCGGGAGGAGCGCACGCCGATCCGGCCGGCGCCGCGGCTGCCGTCGGCGAAGCGATCGAGCGTCACCTCCGCGAAGTGGCCGACCTGACCCCCGAGGAGCGGAGAGAGCGCCGCTATCGAAGGCTGCGCTCCCTCGGCCGGTTCGAGACCGTCGGCGCTCCGTGAACGGCGGCCCGGCCGAAGTCGCCGAGGCACCCCGCGCAACGGGCGACAGGCCAGAGCCGGCCGCGCCGGGACACGGTCTGTCCGCCTCCTTGCCGACGATGGGATCGATGGGACTCTGGAGGACGGCGGCCGTGGAGGCCGGCGCGGCGGAACGCCTTTCGCGAGAGGCCGGTGTGTCGGCGTTGCTCGCGCGGCTGCTGCTGCGCCGGGGCATCCGCGATGCCTCGCAGGCGAAGGCCTTCCTGTCGCCCTGCGACGGGCCGTTCCACGCGCCGGAGAGGATGCTCGGCGTCGAGGCCGCGGCCGACCTGCTGGTCTCGACGGCCCGCCGCGGCAAGCGCGTGGTCGTCTTCGGCGACTACGACGTCGACGGCGTCACGGCCGTGGCGCAGCTGCGCGCCGCGCTCGGTCGCGCGGGGGCCGAATCCGCGGCCTTCATCCCGCACCGCCTCCGCGACGGGTACGGCCTCAAGCCCGAAACGGTGAGGCGCGTCCTCGCCGAGCTTTCGCCGGCGGCCATCGTCACGGTCGACTGCGGCATCACCGCGGTCGAGGGCGTGGATTGCGCGCGGCGCGCGGGCGTCGAGGTCGTCGTGACCGACCATCACCTGGTCCCGGCGCAGCTGCCCCGCGGCGCGATCGTGGTCAACCCGCGCCAGCCGGGCTGCGGCTATCCCGAGAAGGAGCTCGCCGCGACCGGAATCGCATGGAAGATCGCTCAGGCGATCGCCCGGCGGGCGGACGTGAGCCTCTCGCCCGAGTCGCTCCTGCGCGCCGCCTGCCTCGGGACGATTGCCGACCTCGTCCCGCTGACCGGCGAAAACCGCTCGATCGCGGCCGCCGGGCTGGCCGCGCTCGCGACGGCCCGGGCACCGGGCCTGCGCGCTCTTCTCGCGGAAGCCGGCCTCGCGCCCGGCGAGGCTCCATCCTCCGAGGACGTCGCCTTTCGTCTCGGACCCCGGCTCAACGCCGCGGGTCGCATCGACACGGCCCACGCGGCTCTGGCCCTCTTCGAGGAACGGGACGCGGGCCGCGCCGCGACACTGGCCCGGGAGCTCTCTCTCGCGAATACCGAACGCCAGGGCCTCGAACGTCACGTCGTCGGCGAAGCCCGGGCCCGCATCGAGGCGGACCCCGGCTCACGCGAAGCGGCCGTCCTGATCGAGGGCCAGGCCGGATGGCATCGGGGAGTGCTCGGCATCGCGGCCTCGAAGCTCGCCCGGGAATACCACCGGCCCGTCCTGCTCTTCGGGCTGGAGGAGGGTCGGGCGAGCGGGTCCGGGAGGAGCATCCCGGGTGTCTCCCTTCACGGAGTCCTTTCGGAGATGGCGCATTTCTTCGCGGAGTTCGGGGGGCACGAACAGGCCGTGGGAGGAAGTCTGCCCGCGGCCCGGTTCGAGGAGTTCCGTCGCGACGCCCGCGAGCTCTTCGCGCGGCGCGTGGCGCCCGAGGCGCTTCTTCGCATCGAAGAAGCCGACGGAGAGCTGCCGCTCGAGGCGATCGACGAAGCCCTGGTCGACGAGCTCTCGCGCCTCGAGCCGCACGGCGCATCCAACCCCGTCCCTGTTTTCCTCGCTCGCGGGGTGCGCGCCGCCGGGCCTCTCACGGCCGTCGGCGCCTCGGGCCTGAGAGGACGCCTCTCGTCGGGCTCGGGCGGGCGGTCCATCGGATGCATCGCCTGGGGAACCCAGGCGCGCGAGGAGAGCGTCCTCCCGCGGCTCTCGGGAAGCGGCGCCTCGATGGACGTCCTCTACCGCGTCGAGAGCCGCCGTGGATACCCGACGCGCGTCGAGATCCTGGCCTGCCGTCCCGAGGTCGCGGCGTGAGCCGCGCTCAAATGTCGCGGCATGAAGCCGCGCTCAGAGGCCGCAGCATGAGGCCGCGCTCAAAGGTCGCCGCATGAAGCCGCGCTCAAAGGTCGCGGCGTTGAAGCCGCGCTCAGAGGCTGCCGCGTGAGACCTCAGCGCCGTCTCGAGCTCGTCGTGCTCGCGAGCGCGGTGATCTTCGTCCTCGTGCTCGCGTTTTCATTTCGCGGGGGGCGCCGGCCGGCGCCGGGGAGCGGTGACGAGCGCGAGCTGCCGCCGGCTCCCGAGGCTTCGGGCCAGGCCACGACGCTCCTCGAAGGCTTCGACTTCACCGAGTCGTTGAAGGGGAAGCCGCTCATGCGCATCCAGGCCGACCGCACGATCGGCTACGGGCCGGCGGCGGGCCTCGCTCCGAACCTCTACGCCGGCGAGAAGGTCCAGCTGACCGTCTATCCGGACGACGGTCCCCCGGTGACCGTCCACTCCGAGCGCGCGAAGTACGACGAGCGCACGCGCGAATCCCGGCTCTCGGGCAACGTCCGATGGACCGACAAGGACGGCGGGCTCGCCGAGACCGACGAGATCGTGTTCCGCCCGAAGACGCGCATGCTCGAAGCCCCGTCGCGGGTGCGTTTCACCCAGGGGCACGACGTCGCTGACCGCCCCCTCCGCGCGCTACGACATCGCCGAGCGCGTGATGCATTTCGCGGGGCCCGTCGACGGCCTCGGGGACGGGCGCCGAGCAGCGGGGGACTGTCGACGATGACGGCCCGCGAGGGCCTCTACCGCCGCGACTCCGGCGTCCGTCGAGCTGGAGTTCGTCACGGGAGAGTCGCGTTCGGGCGACCGCGTCGCGGCCGACCGCCTGGTGCTCCAGATGGCCGCCGAGGGGGGCCGACCCTCCTGGGCGCGCTCACCGGTAGCGTCCGGGGCGTCCTGGCCGCGGGCGGGCCCCGGGTTGCTCCGGCGGGCTCGACCGGCGCGCCGGCGCGACGGATCCGGCCGCGCCGCCTCCGCGCGAGCGGCTGTACTCGGGCGACGTGGGCACGGTGGCGTTCGACGCGGAGGGCCAGACCAAATCCGTCACGCTCGAAGGCGCGCCGGCGATGCTCTCCGAGGCCGACCGCCGCTTGACGGCGAAACGGATCGACATCGGCTTCGAGAACGGCCGCGCCGTGACGGCTTCCGCGGCCGGCGACGTCAAGCTCGATTCGGCGAACGGCCACGCCGAAGCCGCGCGCGGAACGCTCGGCTTCGCGCCGGACGGAACGGCGCAGAACACCGTGCTCGAGGGCGGCGTTCGACTCGAGTCCGACGGCCGCGGCCGGCGACGCCGAAAAGGTGGTCGAGCTGACGTCGCGCCGGCTCTGGCAGCTCACGGGCGGCGCGCGCCAGGCGGCCCGCGTGCAGAGCGGAGGCTCCAAGCTCTCCGCCGACGTGATCGAGATCGACCGGGGCGGGCAGATCGTCCGCGGTCAGGGCCGCGCGCGAGCCGTGTTCACTCCCGACGCCCAGAAGAAGGTGCGCATGACGGGCTTCGTCGGAGACCCAAAGAAGCCGACGTACGGCAAGGCGGACCTGATCGTCCTGGAAGACGCGCGCCGGCAGGGGACGTCTCTCCGGCTCGGCTTCGCTCTGGCAGGACGACTCGTCGCTCTTCGCCGACGACATCGCGCTCTCGACGACGCCGAGCGCACCGTGCGCGCGTCCGGGAACGTGCGCACCGTGATGGCCCCTGCCGGCCGGCGAAGCCGGCGGGCGCCGAAGCCCGGCCCGCCTCGGTCATCACGTCGAAGCGCCTTCTGTACCGCGACTCCGATCGCAGCGCGCGGTTCGAGGGGGGCGTCGCGGTGACGCGCGGAGGCTGGCGGGCGTCCGGGAGGCGAATCGACCGCCTGGCTCGACAAGGACGGCCAGGTCGAGAGCGTCGAGATCTCCGGCCAGGTCAGGATGTCCGACCGCGCGACCGGCCGCTCCGCGACCGCGGACAAGGCCCTGGACTCCCCGAAGATCGAGAAAGACGGTGCTCTGGGGCTCGCCGGCGCGCGTCACGGACGCGGCCGGGAGCCAGGTGGCCGGGGCCATCTTGACGATCGCCGACCGCGGGCGTAGCGTCGAGATCACCGCGCCCGAAGGCGGCAAGACCGAAACGATTCACCGGACACAGAAGGATTGAGCAAAAGCGCTGACCGCGGGGGGCGCACGGCGCCCCCCTTCCCCCCGGGAGATCCGGAGACCGGCCGGTCCTCACGGCCGCAGGCCTCGCCAAGACCTACGGCGGGAGATCGGTCGTGCGCGACGTCTCGCTCGAGGTCGCCTCCGGTGAGATCGTCGGTCTGCTCGGGCCGAACGGCGCCGGGAAGACGACGACCTTCTCGATCGTCGTCGGGTCTCGTGCGTCCGGACTCGGGAGTCGTGCGGCTGGGCGAGCAGGACCTCACCGATCTGCCGATGTACCGGCGGGCGCGCGCCGGGATCTCCTACCTTCCGCAGGAGCCATCCGTCTTCCGGAAGATGACGGTCGAGGAAAATCTCCTCGCGATCCTCGAGACTCTGGAGCTCTCGCCGGGCGAGCGCGAGGAGCGGTGCGCCGCGCTGCTTTCGGAATTCGGTCTGGAGAAGCTGCGCGGCTCCCGGGCGTTCACGCTCTCGGGGGGAGAGCGCCGCCGCGTCGAGATCGCCCGGAGCCTGGTCCTTTCGCCTTACTTCCTCCTGCTCGACGAGCCCTTCGCCGGAATCGACCCGATCGCCGTCCTCGATATCCAGCAAATCGTGCGGCGGCTGGCCTCTTCGGGCATCGGCGTGCTCGTCACGGATCACAACGTCCGCGAGACTTTGTCGATCTGCGACCGGGCTTATATAATCCACGGGGGAGAGATCCTTCGCTCGGGCACGCCTCTTGCACTCTCGAGCGACGCCGCCGTCCGAAAGATCTATCTCGGAGAGAGTTTCCGGCTCCACTGAGCCGGTGTCTTTATGGCCCTGGAACAAAAGCTCAACCTGAGGTTGTCGCAGCGGCTGGTGATGACACCGTCGCTGCAGCAGGCCATCAAGCTCCTGCAGATGTCGCGGCTCGAGCTCCAGGAGGTCCTCACCCAGGAAGTCGTCGAGAACCCCGTCCTCGAGGAGCAGGACGAGGTCCTGGAGACCGCCGAGGCGGTCGCGGAGTCCGCCCGGCAGACCGAGGATGCCCCGCCGGCGCCCGACCCGACGACGCCTCCCGCCGAGAAGGAACGCGACTCCTTCGAGGAGATCGATTTCCACTCCTACTTCGAGGACTACCTCGATTCGGCCTACAACCCCCGCCAGTACCAGGAAGAGCCCGAGGAGTACTCCCTCGAGAACGTCCTGACCCGGCCGGAGGGCCTTGCCGGAGCACCTCAACTGGCAGCTCTCGATGGCCGAAGGGACCCCCGAAGTCCGGGAGATCGCGGCCTACCTCGTGGGCAACATCGACGAGGACGGGTACCTCCGAGTCTCCCGAGAGGAGATCCGGGGCGAGTACCCCAACGACGCCGACGCCGCCGCGGCCATCGCGCTGGTCCGCTCGCTGGACCCGTCGGGCGTGGGCGCGTTCGACCTTCCGGACTGTCTGCTGCTGCAGCTGAAGTCCCTCGCCATCGAGAACCCGCTCATCGAGACGATCATCCGCGATCACTGGCCGGCGTTTCTCAACCGGCAGTTCGCGCCTCTCGCGAAGACTCTGAACGTCGGCATGTCCGAGATCCAGGCGGCGTTCGAGATCATCAAGAACCTCGAGCCGAAGCCGGGACGGAAGTACTCGAGCGACCGCACGATCTACGTCGAGCCCGACGTCTTCGTCCGCAAGATCAGCGACGAGTACGTGATCCAGCTCTCCGAGGACGGGCTGCCCAAGCTCCGCATCTCGGCGGCGTATCGCCGGCTGCTCCGGAGCGGCAACGGCGCGATCGGCTCGGAGGCCGCGAACTACCTCAAGGACAAGATGCGCTCCGCGATCTGGCTCATCAAGAGCCTCGACCAGCGGCAGCGGACCATCTACAAGGTCGCCGAGTCCATCGTCCGCCACCAGCGGGCGTTCCTCGACCATGGCATCGAGCACCTCCGGCCGCTCGTCCTCCGCGACGTCGCCAACGACATCGGGATGCACGAGTCCACGGTCTCGCGGGTCGTGTCGAACAAGTACATCCACACCCCGCGCGGCCTCTTCCCGATGAAGTACTTCTTCCACAGCGGCATCGACTCCTCGACCGGCGACGATGTCTCCTCGCTCTCGATCAAGAACAAGATCTCCCGCATCGTGCAGGACGAGGACGGACGGCACCCCCACTCGGACGCGCGCATCATGCAGAAGCTGCGCGCCGAGGGCATCCAGATCGCGCGGCGCACCGTCGCGAAATACCGCGAGGAGCTCCGCATCCCGTCGTCCTCCCAGCGCAAGCAGAACTTTTAGGAGGTCAACGATGGCCGTCGAATGCACCGGACGCAACGTCGAAGTGACTTCGTCTCTGAAGGAGCTCGCCGAGGAACGCACGCAGCGGCTGGAGCGCCACCTCGGCGGGCCGGCCGACGTCCGCGTCGTGCTCTCGCACGAGAAGCACCGTTTCGGCGCCGAGATCATCGCGATTCACCGGAGACGCCGGTGGAAAGCCCAGGAGGAGACGGCGGACCCGCGGGCGGCGGTGGCGGCGGCTTTCGAGAAGATCGACGCGCAGGCCATGCGTGATTCCGAGAAGCGGCGCGACAAGAAGCACCGGGCCTCGACCCGGTCGCTGACGAAGGCCCGGCCCGGCGGACCGAGCCGACGGCCGCCACTCCGGCGGCGGCCCGGGGAAACGGGTCGGGCCGCGTCGTCCGTTCGCGGCCGCCGGCGGTGAAGCCGATGGGCGTGGACGAGGCCGCGCTCGCGATCGAGTCCACCGGCGAGGAAGTCCTGGTGTTCCGCGACGCCACGAACAACCGCGTTTCCGTGCTCTACCGGCGCCGCGATGGCGACCTGGGACTGATCGTGCCGGAATGCTGATCGGTTCCGCGGAGGGCGAGGGCTCGAACGCCGCGGACGGCGCGGCGGGGGCGTCCGCCCGGCGGGCGGGCGCGATCGACCCGCGTCTCGTCTTCTACGGTCTCCCGGGGGCGAGCCGGGACGCCGTCCTCGCCGAGTTCGCCTCACGGCTCGCGGCGCTCGGGGCGGTCCCGGACGCGGGCGAGCTCGTGAGCCGGCTGCTCAAGAGGGAGCGGGACGGCTGCACCGGCGTCGGCCGCGGCATCGCGATCCCGCACTGCCGCCTCGACGCGTTGCCGGGCGAGGTCATCGCCTTCGCGAGGACCGAGCGGCCCGTCGAGTTCGGCGCGTCGGACGGCGCGCCGGTCGATCTCATCTTTCTCGTCGCCTCGCCGACCCTCGCGGCAGCCGCGCACCTGCAGGCCGTGGCCCGGGTGTCGCGCCTGCTCCGCCAGAGCGGACTCGCCGAAGCGCTGCGCGGCGCTCGCTCCCAGGAGGAGCTCGCCGCCGTGGTTCGGGACGCGGAGACGGCTCTGAACGGAGCGCCGTCTTGAGCGCGCAGTTCCCGCCTCCGCGGCCGACCTCGCTCACGGCCGAAATCCTGCGCTCCGCCGAGCTCGAAGATCTCGAGATGCGGGTCGTGGCGGGGGAGTCGGGCTTCGGCCGCCCGATCGCCTGGGGCCGGATCCAGCGGCCCGGCCTCGCCCTCGCGGGGTTTCTTCCGTACATCAAGCCCGGCCGGATCCAGATCCTCGGCGAGAGCGAGCTCAACTACCTCGACACGATGGCCGAGGACGTCCGCCGCGAGCGGATCGCCTCGATCTGCGCGCTTCCGGTGTCGGCCTTCGTCATCACCAAGGGCCAGAAGCCCCCCGACGACATCGTCCGGGAGTGCCGGCTGCGCAAGATCCCCCTGCTCGTATCCGACCGGACGACCTCGGTCGTCATCCAGTCGATCACCCGCGTGCTCGAGGATTCGCTCGCGCCCTCGACCACGCTCCACGGCGTGCTCGTCGACGTCTACGGCATGGGCGTGCTGCTCCTCGGGGAGTCCGGCATCGGGAAGAGCGAGTGCGCTCTGGACCTCGTGCACCGCGGCCACCGCCTGGTCGCCGACGATGCGGTCGAGATCCGCCGGTATCCGAGCGGGGCTCTCGTCGGGCGCGCGGCCGAGATGATCCGCTACCACATGGAGCTGCGCGGCATCGGCATCATCAACATCAAGCACCTCTTCGGGGTTTCCGCCGTGCGGTCCTCCAAGTCGGTCGAGCTGGTCATCGAGCTCGAGCGGTGGGATCCGACCAAGAAGTACGACCGCCTCGGGCTGGACGGAGAGTTCTACACGATCCTGGAGCGGGAGCTGCCGCGCCTGCGACTGCCGGTCGCCTCCGGCCGCAACCTCGCGCTGCTCATCGAGATCGCGGCGCGCAACGAGCTCCTGAAGAGCCAGGGCTACGACGCCGCGAAGGAGTTCGCACGCCGCGTCGACGAGGAGATCGCCAAGAACGCCCGGGCCGAGGGCGGAGGCCGGAAGTGAGCGGCGCCGAACCGGCCCCGTCCTCCCCGACCTCGGTGGTCCCCGAGAGCCTCGTCGTCGTGACGGGTCTCTCGGGCTCCGGCAAGAGCTGGGTCAACAAGTGCCTCGAGGACATGGGCTACTTCTGCGTCGACAATCTGCCTCTCGATCTGCTCGAGCCTTTGATCGACCAGGTTACCGGGAAGAAGCTCGTCGGCATCATTCTCGACGTCCGAAACCCCGACTTCGCCCAACGTTTCCCGGAGATCATGGCCCGGCTGCGGGTGCGCGTTCCGGGGGCGCGCCTCCTCTTCCTGGACGCCTCGGAGGAGTCGCTGATCCGCCGCTTCTCGGAAACGCGGCGGCCGCACCCTCTCGCCGGACGCTCCTCGCTGCTGGAAGCGCTGCGGCGCGAGCGCGAGATGCTCGGCGAAGTCCGGGCCGTGGCCGACGTCGTCGTGGACACGTCGGCGATGACCGTCCACGAGCTGCGCTCGTTCCTCCAGAAGACCTTCGAGGGCGCCCCGGAGAGCGCCGGGATGATCATCTCGGCGACGTCCTTCGGCTACAAGTTCGGCACGCCGCACGACGTGGACCTCCTCTTCGACGTGCGGTTCCTGGCGAACCCGCACTTCGTGCCGGAGCTCAAGGGAAAGACCGGCATGGACCCGGCGGTCGCCGCGTACATCGAGACGGATCCCGAGACGCCCGCGTTTCTCGAGCGCCTGGTCCAGTTCCTCGACTACCTCCTTCCGCGTTTCGAAAACGAGGGCAAGAGCTACGTGTCCATCGGGATCGGATGCACCGGCGGGAAACACCGGTCCGTGTACGTCGCCGAGCAGCTCTCGCGGAAGCTGCAGGATCGCGGATATCCCGTCCGCGTCTCCCACCGCGACGCGACGCGGGAATAACCGGCGAATGAGATAATGGAGCCTCCCCGATGATCGGAATCCTGCTCGTGACCCACGGCAAGCTCGCGGAAGAGCTGCGCGCGGCGGCTTTGACGATTCAGCCGGGCCTCGAGCGCATCGTGGCGGTCTCGCTGGAGTGGAGCGAAACCGGCGAGGATGCCCGCGAGAAGATCCGCCGGGGCCTGGCCGCGGCCGACGCCGGAGACGGCGCCGTGATCCTGACCGACATGTTCGGCGGCACTCCCACCAATCTGGCCCTGCCGTTTCTCTCCAAGGAGCGGGTCGAGATCGTGACCGGGGTGAACCTCCCGATGGTCCTGAAGTGCGCGTCCCTGCAGCGGAGCGGACGGCCCGTGACCGAAGTCGCTCACGTCGCGAAGGACCGGGGGCAGAGATCGATTTACGTGGCGTCGGACCTGCTCGCCGAAGACGCGGCCCCGGCCGCACAGCCGGCGGCGAACCACGGGGTCGTGGTCGGTCAGAAAGAGGAATCGTGATTCAGCGCGAGCTGTCGATCCGCAACCGTCTCGGCCTGCACGCCCGGGCCGCCGCCAAGTTCGTGCAGACGGCCAGCCGTTTCAAGTCCGAGGTCAAGATCCGCAAGAACGGCGAAGAGGTCGACGGCAAGAGCATCCTCGGGATCCTGCTGCTCGCCGCGTCGCAGGGCACGCGGATCACGCTCGCCGTGTCCGGCGTGGACGAGCGGGACGCGATCGCGGCCGTCGAGGATCTGATCGCCCGCAGCTTCGACGAGGAAGAGTAAGCGGACCTCGTCTCTCGCGCCATGTTGCAGGGCCTCTCCGTTTCTCCGGGCATAGCCGTTGGCCGGGCGGTGATCATCCGCTTCGGCGGCCTGCCGGCGTTCCGGCGCGCCGTCGACCCGGAGGAGTTCGAGAAGGAGGAACGCCGGCTGCGCAGGGCGGCGGCGAAGGCCGCCGAGGACTTCGCCCGGCACTCGCGCGAGGCCAAGGGCGACATGGGCGAGGAGCTCGGCGCGATCCTCGAGGCCCATGGCCTGATCGCCGAAGACGAGACGTTCCTCGGGGCCATCGTCGACCGGATCCGCAAGGAGCGGGTGAACGCCGAGTGGGCTCTGGCCGAGGTCGCGCGAGAGCTGGGGTCGAAGCTCGCCGCGGCCGACTCCGCCGCCATGCGCGAGCGCGAGGCCGACCTCACCGACGTCGCGCGGGAGATCGGCGCGCACCTGGCGGGCGGGGACCGTCCCCTGCCCGCGGAGATCCCGCGCGGCTCGATCCTCGTGGCCGACGAGCTTTCGCCGGTCGACGCGGCCCGCCTGGACCCTCGCCGCGTCCGCGGCCTCGCGCTCGAGCGGGGCGGCCCCACGTCGCATGCCTCGATCATCGCCCGCTCGTTCGGACTTCCGGCGGTGGTTGGGATCCCCGACCTCTGCGAGAAAGTGTCTTCCGAAGTGCCGATCGTCGTCGACGGAGACCGCGGCATCGTCGAGCCTCATCCCTCGAAGGATCAGATCCGCCGGAGCCTCCAGCGGATCCGGGAGGGACGCGAGAAGGCCCGGCGGCTTCGCGGCCGGACCGCGAAGCCCGCCGTCACTCGGGACGGCGTCCGGATCGCCGTCCGCGCGAACCTCGAGCTCCCCGAGGAGATTGCGGCCCTGGAGCGCTACCGGGCGGAAGGCATCGGCCTCTTCCGCTCCGAGTTCCTCTACCTTCGGGCCCTGCCCCGGTCCCCCGGCGTCCAGGAGCAGCGCCGGGCCTACGAAACGCTGCTGGAGGCCGCGGCTCCGCACCCGGTGGTGATCCGGACCTACGATCTCGGGGGAGAGAAGGGGATCGGCCCCGCGCCGGGCGACAACCCCGCGCTCGGCCTGCGCGGCCTGCGTTATTGCCTCGCGCATCCCGAGCTGTTCCTCCAGCAGCTGACGGCCCTCTGCCAGGCCTCCCGCAAGGGAAAGCTCCGCATCCTTCTGCCGATGGTGACGTCGCTCTCGGAGCTGAAGGCGGCCCGGCGCCTCCTCGAGAAAGCCGCGGCGCGCTGCGGTCTGACGCGGGTCCCGGAGCTCGGCGTCATGATCGAAGTGCCCTCGGCGGCGCTCCTCGCCGACCGCCTGGCCTCCGAGGCCGACTTCTTCTCGATCGGAACGAACGACCTGGCGCAGTACGGACTGGCCGTGGACCGCTCGAACCCGGACGTGTCGTCGCTCTATCGGCCTCTGCATCCGGCCATCCTCCGCATGATCCGGCTCGTGGTCGCGGCGGGAGAGGCCCGCGGACGGCCCGTGGCGGTTTGCGGAGAGCTCGCCGCCGACCCGATCGGCGCCGCGGTGCTCGTGGGCCTCGGAATCGTCGATTTGTCGGTCACGCCGGTCGCCATCCCGGCCGTGAAAGAGATCCTGTCCTCGCTCGAAGTCTCCGTCGCGCGCGAGCTCGCGCTTCGCGCGCTCGACGCGGACGAAGCCTCGGACGTCGAGAAACTCTTCGCCGCGAGCGTCGGAGGAAACGCATGAGAGTCGTGCCGAAGCCCTGGGGCCGCGAAGAAATCTTCGCGGAGAACGAGCGCTACGCCGGGAAACTCCTCCATCTCTCGCCCGGACACAGCCTTTCGCTGCAGTACCATGAAAGAAAGGACGAGACGCTGTACGTTCTGGAAGGCGAGGTCTTTCTGCTCGTGGGCACCGAAGGGAACATGAACGAGATCCGGTTGAAGCCCGGCGACTCGTACCGGATCCTGCCGGGAACGCGCCACCGGATGCGCGCCGAAATCCCGTGCGTGATGGTCGAGGTGTCCTCGCCCGAGCTGGACGACGTCGTGCGCCTCGAGGACGCGTACGGTCGGGCGGGAACCACCGAGCCGTGAAACGCTCCGGGGCTCCGGCCTGGGGTCTGTGCGTTCTGTGGTTTCTGGCCGCGGCCGGAACCGCGGCGGCGGCCACGCCGACGCCCACGCCGAGGCCCAAGCTCTCGGGCGGATTCGGGCGGCCGCGCGCGACCCCGGCGGCGGCCGCGGTCTCGGAGGGAGGTCAGAGCCTCGCCGACGTGGTTCGCGCCGCCGGCACCCGGAGCGACGGCTCCGCGGAAAAAGAGAAGAGCATCACGATCGACAACAAGACCCTGGTGAAAGACACGGGAAAAGGGAAGCTGACGACCTCGTCCATGGGGGCGGCGAAGGCCCCTGCTCCGGCTCCGACTCCGATAAGCGGGGCGGCCACCGCGTCGGCGGCGGTCGCCGATGCGACGGCGTCTCGCGGAATCCGGCGGCGGCAGCCCCGAGGCCGGCGGCGAGGCCGAGTGGCGCGAGACCGCGCGGCGCGAACGGAAACACGTCGAGGACGCGAAGAGCCGGGTCGCCGATCTCACGGCGACCTCCCGCAAGCTCGAGAACGACTTCTACGCCTGGGATGACGGGCAGTACCGGGACCGCGTCATCAAGCCGGCGTGGGATCGCGCGAAGGCGGACCTCGAGCAGGCGAAGGTCGAGCTCGAGGCGGCCGAAAAGCAGCTCACCGATCTGCCCGAGCGGGCGCGCAAGGCCGGCGCGCTTCCGGGATGGATCCGCGAATGAATCCGACTCTGCCCGCTCTCGCGCCCTCGACGCCGACTCCCCGGACGAGCACCGCCTCGTACCGGGTCGAGACCTGGGGCTGCCAGATGAACGTCCTCGACGGCGAGCGCATGGCGGGGCAGCTCGAGGCGCGGGGTTTCGCCCCGGCGCCCGAGGGCGAGCCCGCCCGAGTCGTCATCCTGAACACCTGCTCGGTCCGCGAGAAGGCCGAGGACAAAGTGTTCTCCGAGCTCGGCGTCATGGCCCGCCGCAAGCAGGCGGATCCGAACCTCGTCGTCGGAGTCACCGGCTGCGTGGCTCAGGTGTCCGGCCAGGAGATCCTGGAGCGGGCTCCCTGGGTCGACTTCGTGGCCGGCACCGGTCAGGTGGAGCGGATCGGGGAGTTGGTCGAGACCGCCCTCGCCGAGAGGCGGCAGGCCCTGAGCCTCGAGCTCCCCGAGGAAGACCCGGTGTATCAGTTCCGGCAGATCACGCGCGGCTCGAGCTTCCAGGCCTACGTCACCGTCATCGAGGGCTGCGACCAGTTCTGCACGTTCTGCATCGTCCCCTTCACCCGGGGCCGCGAGCGCTGCCGCCGGGCGGAGGAGATCCTCGAAGAGGTTCGCGCGCTGACGGCCCGCGGCTACACCGAGGTCACTCTCCTGGGCCAGACCGTGAACGCGTACCGGGAGCCAGGCGAGGGCTTCGGCCTCGGCGAGCTCCTGCGCCGCGTCGGCGAGATCCCGGGGCTCCGGCGGCTGCGCTTCATCACCTCCCACCCGCGGCTCGTGGACGACCCGCTCGTCTCGGCGCTCGCCGAGGTCCCGGCGCTGGCTCCGTACCTGCATCTGCCGGCGCAGTCCGGCTCCGACCGCGTGCTCTCGCGGATGAAGCGCCGCTACACGTCCGCCGAGTACCGCGACCATCGCCGCCCGGCTCCGCGAGCGGGTGCCCGGCCTCGCGCTCTCCTCGGACTTCATCGTCGGTTTTCCGGGCGAGACCGAGGACGACTTCGAGAACACGCTCGCCCTCGTGCGCGACGTCCGGTTCGCGAGCCTCTTCGCTTTCCGCTACTCGCCCCGGCCGGGAACGGCCTCGGCACGGTGGGGGAGCGCCGGGGAAGTCCCCGACGACGTCTCGGCGCGCCGCCTGTCGGAGCTGCTGGCGCTCCAGACCGGGATCCAGCGGGAGCTCAACCAGGAGCTCGTGGGCCGGACCTTCGAGATCCTCGTCGAGGGCACCAACCGCCACGGGCAGACCACGGGCCGCACGTCCTGCAACCGAATCGTCCACCTCGAGTCGGAGAAGCCGGACCCCGGCACCTACGTCCGCGCGCTCGTGACGCGGGGCCTTCCCAACTCGCTCGCCGGGAGGCTCGCGTGATCAAGATGGAAATCAAGGGGCTCCTGATGGACCCCGTGTCGAACATGCCCGTGGTGATCCTGCGCGACACCGAGAAGGGCCACTTTCTCCCCATCTGGGTGGGCATCTTCGAGGCCAACGCCATCGCCCTCGAGATGGAGAAGGTCACGACGCCGCGCCCGATGACGCACGACCTGCTCAAGAACCTTCTCGGCGAGCTCGACGCGCGTGTCGACCGCGTCGTGATCAACGATCTCGTCGACAACACCTTCTTCGCGCGGATCCACCTGACCCGCGGCGATTCGACACTCTCTGTCGACAGCCGGCCGAGCGATGCGATCGCCCTCGCGCTGCGGTCGCAGGCCGAGATCTTCGTCGAGGAGAAGGTCCTCGAGTTGAGCCGGACCCTCCGCGCCGACTCGGAACAGGACCCCGAACGCCTCAAGAAACTGCTCGAGGAAGCAGGCCCGGACGACCTCGGCAAGTTCCCGATGTAGCCTCGCCTCGGGACAATTCTCCTCGTTCCGGCGGGAAAAGTTCGCGTTGTACACTCCGGCCCGTGATCATCTCGATTACCAATCAAAAGGGGGGAGTCGGGAAGACCACCACGGCAATCAACCTCGCGGCCGCCATGGCCCAGAAGGGGATGAAGACCCTGCTGGTGGACCTCGATCCCCAGGCCAACAGCACGATGTCCTACCTGGAACGGCGGACCGTCGAGAAGTCCATGTTCGACGTCCTCACGGAAGCCGAGGTCAAGCTCAAGGACATCGTCCGACCCTCCGGGATGAAGAACCTCGACATCGCCCCGGCCCGGATATCGCTCGCCAAGATCGAGTCCAAGCTGCTCGGGGAGATCGACGGGCACTTCCGGCTGCGGGACAAGGTCGACGCGGTCCGGCGGGCCTACGACGCCATCCTGATCGACACGCCGCCGACCCTGGGCATGATCACGGTCAACGCCATGGTGGCCTCGACCCACATCCTCATCCCGATCCAGTCGTCCTACTTCGCCCTGGAGGGCACCGACGACCTGCTCGAGACCATCGACAAGATCAAGGCCCGGCCGAACCCCAGCCTCCAGATCCTGGGCGTCGTGATCACCCTGCACGACAAGCGCACGGTCCTGGGCAAGGACGTCTACAAGCAGATCAGCCAGGTGTTCGGCAAGAAGATCTTCAAGACGACGATCTCGAAGAGTGTGCGGCTCGAAGAGAGCCCGGCGCACCAGGAGTCGATCTTCACCTTCGCGCCGAGGTCCTCCGGGGCCGCGGAGTACTACTCTCTTTCCGAGGAGGTCCTATCCCGTGTCTAAGCGCCGAGGCCTGCCTACCGAATCGCACATGAAACACGACGCCCACTTCGTCGACTCGCTCTCGGAGCGCTTCGGCCCATCCATCGGGCGGCTCGTGCCGATCGAGGAAATCGAGACCAACCCCGACCAGCCGAGACGCAGCGTCGGCGATCTCGAGGAGCTCAAGAAATCGATCGAAGCCCGGGGCGTGCTCGAGCCGATCCTCGTGCGGCCGATGGACTCGGGACGGTTCCGAATCATCGCGGGGGAGAGGCGCTTCCGGGCGGCCCTCGAGGCGGGCCTCGCGGAAGTCCCCTGCATCGAGCTCGAGGTCCCCGACAACGAGGTCCTCGAGATCGCGCTGATCGAGAACCTGCACCGCCGCGACCTGAACCCGTTCGAGGAGGCCACCGGCTATGCGTCGCTCTCCGAGAACGGGTACACGCAGCAGCGGATCGCATCGAGCGTCGGGAAGTCGCGCGTCTCGATCACCGAGACGATGTCGCTCCTCGACATCCCCGAAGACCTCCGGGAGAAATGTCGGCGCGCCGACATTCAGGCGCGCTCGGTCCTTCTCGAGATCGCGCGTCTCGGCGATCGACGCAGGATGGAGGAGGCCATCGCTCTCGTTCTCTCGGGCTCGACGCGGGACGATCTGCGCGAGCAGAAGAAGGGGCCCGCGACCGAGGGCGGCAAGCGCCGCGAGTTCCACTTCGTCTACGGGCCCAAGGACGGACCCTTCCGGCTCAACCTCGCCTTCCACAAATCGCGCGTCGGAAAGTCCGAGGTCATCGACGCTCTCCGCGGCGTCCTCCGCCAGCTCGAGTCGGGAGAGATCGAGCTGCCTCGAAAGTAGCCCGGTGGATTTCGCTGCCCGCGATCCCGACTTCGCGCAGCGGGTCCGGGCGAGCTTCGAGGCGCAGGCGTTCATGCGGCTCATCGGCGCGCGCCTCGAACGGCTCGAGCCGGGCGCCGTGGACGTCGCGCTCGACTTCCGGGAGGACCTGACCCAGCAGCACGGGTTCCTGCACGCGGCCGTCGTGGCGGGCATCGCCGACAGCGCCTGCGGGTACGCGGCCTTCACGCTCATGCCCGCGGAGAGCGAGGTCCTCTCGGTGGAGTTCAAGACGAACCTCCTTCGCCCGGCGAAGGGGTCGCGCTTTCTCGCCGAGGCGCGGGTCGTGAAGGACGGACGCACCATCACCGTGTCGCGCGCCGACGTTTACGCCTGGGAGGGAGCCGGGGAGCCGCGGCTGGTGGCGACGATGCTCGCCACGATGATTCGTCAGTAGGGAGCCCGAGCCGAAGCCGGCCGCATTGGCGGAAGGGAGGTCACCCATGGAGAAAGACAAGCCCCGAATCTTCCTCGGCTCGTCCGGAAAACAGGCGAAGCTCCTTCAGGCGCTCACGCGGGGTCTGGAAGAGGTGGCCCACGTCGAGCCCTGGACGACCTCGTTCAACCCGGGGACGACCACGCTCGAGCGCCTTCTCGAGCTCACCCGGGAGGTCGACTTCGCCGCCATGGTGTTCGCCCAGGATGACTGGACGAGCGCGAGCTCGCCCTCTCCGGCTCCGTCCGACTCCGCCCAGGCTTCACCTCGAGACAACGTCGTCTTCGAGGCCGGCCTTTTCGGGGGAGTCCTCGGAATGCGCCGGACCTTCATCCTCCACGCGAGCGGCTCCAAGCTTCCCAGCGACCTCCTCGGGCTGACCTGCGTGAGGTACGGGGAGACGACCCCCGCGGAGATCCGAGCGGTCAACTCGAAGCTGAGGAAGGCGATCGAGAGCGTCGGCCGCCTCGCGCGCATCGAGGGCCTGTGGTGGCAATACTCCCTGACGGAGCGCACCGCCCGCGAGCCGTCGGCCGTGAGCCTCCTGCGGATCTCGAGAGACCGCTCGGGCGCGCTGGAGGTCACGGGTCGCTCATGGGAGGAGAACGGGAAGCTCTGCGCCCGATACTGGAGCGAGGCGATCAAAGAGAAAAGCGACTCGTCCGGCGTCTTTTACTACTGGAACGGAGAGCGACCGCTCGACTCCAACGCGCCGCAGCTGTACGGGACGGGCGAGATTCGCCTGGAGTCCGCGGATCGCGCGTCCGGGTATTTCACGACACGAGCGGACGCGCATCCGGAGCTCAACGCGAGAACCTCCGGGGTCTACCTGCGTGCGGACCCGGTCGACCTCAGCGTCCTGGACGGGAACGATGACCGTCGCCGCGCCGAGTTGATCTCGGAGCGGCTGACGCGCTGGAAGGGAATCGCGAGCGCCTGATTCCGGCGAAAGCCACAGGCCGGCGGGCCCTTCGCAACGTCCGATAAGATATATTATGTAAAGTCGCGATATCGGGCCCGGTCGGCGACCCTTACATGGAGCCGGCTTTACAAGGGCGCTCTCCCTCTGCACTATCGCCTCGCGTGCGGCTGTCCCTGATCTCCAGGTCCGTCGTCCGGGAAATCTGGCCACCGTTCCTCCTCGGCTTCACGGCCTACACGTTCATCCTCCTGATCCGAACGATCCTGCTGCTCGCGGACTTCGCGGTCCGCCGGAGCGCGCCGTTCGCGGAGGTCGCGCGGCTGGTGGCCCTGTCGCTCCCGTGGATCGTCGTCCTGACGTTCCCGATGGCGTTCCTGCTCGGAGTCCTCGTGGGGATCGGCCGCCTCAACACGGACTCGGAGCTCACGGCCCTGCGCGCGTGCGGCGTCGGGCCCGCGGCCCTCTACCGCCCGGTCCTCGGCGCGGCCGCGGCCGCGTCGGTCCTGGTGCTCTTCCTCTACAACGTGATCCTTCCTCCGGCCAACGAGGCGCTCCAGACCGCCATGACCCGGGTGGCGGCGACGTCCATCGTGAACCTCGTGGCTCCCCGGACTTTCCGGGAGCCCCGGCCGGGCATCACGTTCTTCTTCGACCGCGCGGCCCCGGACGGACGCGCCTTCGAAGGCGTGTTCCTCCGGCTCGGCGACGACGTCGGCGCTCCGGATCGCATCATCGTCGCCCGGCAGGGCGCACTGACCCTCGAGGGCGACCGCCTCTGGCTCGATCTCCGACACTCGGAGGTCCATGAGCTGGACCCCGAGGACCCCTCCCGGGACCGCGTCAGCCGGAACGAGACCCAACGCTTGCTTCTCGCCGGAGACGCGCCGAATCCCTCCGGCGCGGCGGTGCGCGTCCAGAGGGGCCTCCGCTCGCAGGCGCTCCCCGAGCTCTGGAAGTCGGCGCACACGCTCTCGCGGCGCGACCCCGAGCGCCGGCTCGCCTGGGTCGAGATCCACAAGAAGTTCGCGATCCCGGTGGCGTGCCTCGCCTTCGCGCTCGTCGGCGTGCCTCTCGGCCAGACGCTGCGGCGCGGCGGGCGCGGGGGCAGCTTCGCGCTCTCGCTCGCCGTGCTCCTCGGGTACTACCTTCTGCTGACCAGCGGCGAGACATGGGCGCAGGAAGGCCGGATGGCGCCCGCGCTGGCGATGTGGCTCCCCAACGTGCTCCTCGTCGCGCTGGGCGTCGGCGCCGCGCTCTTCCGCCCCTCGGGGCGCACGCCTCGCGCCCCGCGTCCCCAAATCGCTCCCGAGATGGCCGGCGCACCGCCGGCCCTCGAAGCCAGGCCCGCTCAGGGTCCCTCGATCTCCGCGGTCTCCGCGACGTCCTCGACTCCCCCACGCCTGCGCCCGCCCCGGCGCCGCCGCTTCTGGTCGACGCGCCTGCTTTCCCTTCTCGACCGCTACGTGCTCGCGAGGTTTCTCTCCGCGCTTCTGCTCATCTTCGCATCGGCGATGCTTCTGTCGATCGTCGTGGACTACGCCGACAAGCTCGACGAGGTCGCCCGGCATCACCCGCCGTTCTCGGCGATCCTCGGTTTCTACCGCTACTTCGCCCTCTCGATCGCGATCCAGATCGCGCCGTTCGCGGTGCTGCTCGCGGCCCTCGTGGGCCTGGGCGTCCTCTCCAAGAACGCCGAGGACACCGCCTTCAAAGCCTCCGGCGTGTCGCTCTGGCGGCTGGCCGCGCCCGTCGCCGTCTTCGTGGCTCTCGGCGCCGCCGGCGTTTTCGCCGTGGGCGAGTACGTCCTGCCGATCGCCGAGCAGCGGCAGATGCGCTTTCGCAACGTCATCTACGGCCGTCCCGCCGACTACGGGATCCGCACGGCGGCCGAGCGAAACTGGTATCTCGCCCGCGACGGGCGCATCTGGTTCCGAGAAGAGAGCGTTCCGGCGCGCAACGCCCTCCTGGGCGTCTCCATCTTCCGTTTCGATCCCGAGTTCACCCTGACCGGCCGCACCGACGCCCGGGCCGCCGTCTGGAAGAACGGCGAGTGGACGTTGACGGACGGGTGGACGCGCGCCTTCGACGGCAGCGACCCGGCGTTCCGCAAGTTCACCGAGGATCAGGTGGAGGGGGATCCTCCCGAGTCGATCGTGGCCAGCCGCCGTCGTCCGGAAGAGATGCGCTTTCGGGAGCTCGAGAGGCTGACCCGCCATCTCCGCGCCGGCGGCTACCCCACGGCGTCGCTCGAAACGGCTCTCCAGGCCAAGCTCGCGCAGCCGGCGCTTTTGCCGGTGATGGCGCTTCTCGCGGTGCCGTTCGCGTTTCGGGTCGGGCGGCGCGGGGCCCTCGCGGGCATCGGCGTCGGGCTCTCGCTCGGGATCCTCACGCTGGTCGCGTCGGCTTTCGCGACGAAGCTCGGCGAAGTCGGCGCCCTGCCGCCGTGGCTCGCGGCGTGGTCCCCGGCGATCCTCTTCGGCCTGGCGGCCGCCTACATGACCCTGCGGATCCGGACGTGACACCGGCGCGTCTTCGGGCGGGCGCATTCCTCCTCGCGTGCGTGATCCCGACCGTCTGCGCGCTCGGCCAGGAGCCGGAGGCGCTCTGGCGCTTCGAACCCGAACCCGAAGCCGAGAAACCCTCCCCCTCCTTTCCGGCCGTCGTGGGCGATGCCCTCCTCGAGGAGGCCAGGCGCTACGCGTGCGACGGCGCGGCGCTGGTGACGAGCCCGCTGCACTGGGACGGCCGCGACTGGACGACGTTCGGCGCGTTCGCCGCCTCGCTCGGCGTGCTCCTCGCGACCGACCAGCAGACGTACGTCGCGATCCAGGAGCGCCGTTCCGCGACCACCGACGACATCTCGGACGTCACGACGCCCTTCGGCCAGGCCTACGCCTGGGCGATCGCCGGGGGCATGCTCGCGGGCGGGCTCATCGCGAAGGACCCCGAGCTCCGGGACACGGGACGCGACGCCATCGAGGCGGCCTTTTTCGCCGGCCTGATCACGACAATCGCGAAACCGGTGTTCGGCCGCGAGCGGCCCGAGCAGTCCGACGGCCGCACGATCTTCCACGGGTTCACGAGCAAGTACGAGTCTTTCCCGTCGGGCCACGCCACGATCGCCTGGGCGGTCGCCTCGGTCGTGGCGATGCGCACCGACGGCTGGATCGTCCCGACCGTCGCCTACACCCTGGCCACGCTCGTGGCCTTCGACCGGGTCAACGACGGGAAGCACTTCGTCGCCGACGTGTTCGCCGGCGCCGCGATCGGCGTGGCCGTCGGACGCTTCGTCGTCGGGAGGCACCGCGGCGAGACGCAGGAGGCCGCGCCCGCGGTCTCCGTCACGCTCGCGCCGATCCCCGGAGGAATCGGCGCGCGGCTCGTCTTCTAGAGTCGGGCGACCCGGAGTCTGGGGGGCGCGGTGTGCCCCGCCCTTTTACGTCCCCTCTTCCCAGGAGCCCATGTACTTGACCTGCTCCGGGGTGGCCGTGTCGATCGTGACCCCCATCGAGGCCAGCTTGAGCCGGGCGATCTCGCGGTCGATGTCTTCGGGAACCGCGTAGACGCGCTTCTCCAGCGACGCGTGGTTCTTGACCATGAACTCCGCGGCGAGGGCCTGGTTGGCGAAGGACATGTCCATGACGGATGCCGGATGTCCCTCGGCCGCCGCGAGGTTGATGAGACGCCCGTCGGCGAGGAGGTGGATCTTCCTCCCGTCGTGGAGGCGAAACTCCTCGACGGAGTCGCGGATGGGACGCCGTTCGCGCGAGAGCTTCTCCAGCGCCGGGATGTCGATCTCGACGTTGAAGTGGCCGGAGTTGCAGATGACCGCGCCGTTCTTCATCGCCCGGAAGTGCTCGTCGCGGAGCACGCCCTTGTTGCCCGTCACGGTCACGAAGATGTCGCCCACCGGCGCCGCCTCGGCCATCGTCATGACGCGGAAGCCGTCGAGCGCGGCCTCGATCGCCTTCGTCGGATCCAGCTCGGTCACGATGACCTGGGCGCCGAGGCCCCGGGCACGGCTCGCCACGCCGCGGCCGCACCAGCCGTAGCCGGCGACCACGACGTGCAATCCCGCGATGAGCAGGTTCGTGGCGCGAATGATGCCGTCCAGGGTGGACTGGCCGGTGCCGTAGCGGTTGTCGAAGAAGTGCTTGGTCTTCGCCTCGTTGACGGCGACCACCGGGAACTTCAGCACGCCCGCCTTCTCCATCGCCTTCAGCCGGATCACGCCGGTCGTGGTCTCCTCGGTGCCGCCGATGATGCCGTCGAAGAGGGCCTTGCGCTGGTCGGCCGAGAGGCCCTGGGCCCACTTGCGGACGACCGGGTCGACCTCGGAATCTCGGTCGAGCGCCAGGAAGAGCAGGGACGACACCAGGTCCGCTCCGTCGTCCATGGTCATGTTGGGCTGGTGGGCGAGAGCCGCCCGGATGTGGTCGTAGTAGGACGCGTGGTCCTCGCCCTTGATGGCGTAGGTCGCGACGCCGAAGTCGGCGACCAGCGAGGCCGCGACGTCGTCCTGGGTCGAGAGCGGGTTCGAGGCGCAGAGCACCAGGTCCGCTCCCCCGGCCGTCAGCGTCCGGGCCAGATTGGCCGTTTCGCTCGTGACGTGGAGACAGGCCGAGAGCCGCACGCCGCGCAGGGGCTTCTCCTTGGCGAAGCGCTCCCGGATCTGCCGGAGGACCGGCATGCTCTCGTCGGCCCACTCGATGCGCGTCTTCCCGCGCGGCGCCAGGGCGAGGTCCCGGACGTCGCTGCGAACTCCATTCTGGGTTGCCACCGTGCTCATGGTCCTATCCTCCCACCGGCGCGGCGACTTCGACCCCCGCGGCCCGGGCCAGCGCCTCCGCCCGATCCGTCTGTTCCCAGCTGAACTCGGGCAGCCTGCGGCCGAAGTGGCCGAACGCGGCCGTGGCCCGGTAGATCGGGCGCCGCAGGTTCAACGACTCGATGATGCCCTTGGGCGTGAGCTTGAAGTGCTCGCGAATGAGGGCGACGATGCGATCCTCGGGAAGTCTTCCCGTGCCGTAGGTTTCGACGTGCACGGAGACGGGGTCGGCGACGCCGATCGCATAGGCGAGCTGGATGAGCGCCCGCTCCGCGATGCCGGCGGCGACCAGATTCTTGGCGACGTAGCGCGCCATGTAGGCCGCCGAGCGGTCGACCTTCGTCGGGTCCTTGCCGGAGAACGCGCCGCCGCCGTGCGGAGCGCTGCCGCCGTAGGTGTCGACGATGATCTTGCGGCCCGTGAGGCCGCTGTCCCCCTGCGGGCCCCCGATGACGAAGCGCCCGGTCGGGTTGATGTGGAACTTGGTCTCGTTGGTCAGCAGGCCCGCCGGAATCACCGGACGGATGACCTCTTCGATGATGGCTTCCTTGAGGGCGGGATGCTTGATGGCCTCGGCGTGCTGGGTGGAGACGACGACGGTCTCGACGCGGATCGCGCGGGGGCCTTCGTACTCCACGGTGACCTGGGACTTGCCGTCGGGCCGGAGAAAATCGAGCTCGCCCTTGCGGCGAGCCTCCGAGAGCCGCTGGACCAGCCGGTGCGCCAGCGTCAGCGGGAGGGGCATCAGCTCCTCGGTCTCGCGGACCGCGTAGCCGAACATCATGCCCTGGTCTCCGGCTCCCCCCGTGTCCACGCCCTGGGCGATGTCGGGGGACTGCGGGTCGATCGAGGACATGACCGCGCAGGTCTCGTAGTCGAAGCCGAACTTGGCGCGCGTGTAGCCGATCTCCTTGATCGTCTGCCGCACGATCGAGGGAAGGTCGACGTATGTCTTGGTTGAGATCTCGCCGGCGATGAAGGCGAGCCCCGTCGTGACCAGGGTTTCGCAAGCGACTCGCCCGGTCGGGTCGTCGCGCATGACCGCGTCGAGGACCGCGTCCGAAATCTGGTCGGCGATCTTGTCGGGATGCCCTTCGGTCACCGACTCGGAGGTAAAGAAATGTCGCCCGGTCTGGAGCATGCACACTCCTCGCTAATTGACTGGCCGCCCGTCAGAAACCGCGAAGGCTAGCATTTCCTCGGGGTCAGGTCAAAGGGATCCCGAAGAAATGGAAGACGTTACGGCCGTAAGCTCGCCGTGACAGAGGCTTCAGTCCGGCCGGGGACCGTACCGTCTCCTCTTCGTCGGCCTGGACGACGAGGAGGCCTCCCGCCGCGAGGAGGGCGGCGGCGCCGTCCATGGCCCGACCCGGATCTCCGCCGTAGGGCGGGTCGGCCCCGCCATAGGGCGGGTCAGCAAAGATCAGATCGAAACGCTCGGCTCCGCGAGCCAGCCCGGCCACGGCGGCCGCGGCGTCGCCCGACACGACCCGGACCTCTCCCGGCGCCGCGCCGATCCGTGCGCACGAGCGCGCCACGGCGCTCGCGTCGGCGTCGACGAGCACCGCGGCCGCCGCGCCGCGGGAGACGGCCTCCAGCCCGACGGCGCCGGTGCCTGCGAACAGGTCCAGGACCCGGGCGTTCGCGATCCGCTCCGGACCGAGGAGGTCGAAGAGCGCGGCCCGCGCGCGGCCGGACGTCGGCCGGGCTCTCTCGGGAACCTCGAGCACTCTCCCCTTCCACTTCCCGGCCTGGATGCGCACGACGCCGGGTCCGGGAGCGGACTTCACTGCGGGGCGTTTCACGTCGGGGCGTTTCCTCGGGCTCCTCGGGGCTCTTCATCGTGGGACTCTTCATCGAGGGACTCTTCATCGTGGGACGCTTCATCGTGGGGCCTCGGGCGGCGCGAACTGGAACCGCAGCTCCTCGATCTTGACGAACTGGGAGTACGGCTCGGTGATGCCGACGATCTCGACGAAACCGCTTTCCTTCTCGAGGCGGCGGACCTGGAAGACCGCGCCGTCGAAGCGCTTCAGCAACGTTCCGGGGGCGAGCAGATCCGGATGGAATCGCGTCGCCGGAGGCAACGGAGAGAGAAAGAGGCCCTTGAGCCCCTCGAGGGAGGAACGGAGCGAGGAGCTGTCGGCCGTGTCCGTCGAGAACTCGTCGAAACGGAGCGTGATCCGGTCGCCGTTGGACCGCGCGAGGGTGACCGCGGAAGACGAGGCCAGCTGGCCGGTCAGCCCCGTGCGGCGGTCCTTGGGGATCGTCCAGATCTCGGTCCGGGCGAAGAACTCGCAGTAGAACTGGAGCTCGGCGGGCGAGAGCTTCTCGCGCTTGACCTCGTCTTTCCCGCCGCGGCTCGTTTTCCAGACCAGTTCTCCGTCGCGAAAAACCGTGAGCCGGTCGTAGCCTTCGTTCGACTGCCGGACCCATTCCGCGCAGAACGTCGGGCCGGGGATCGGCGTGGGCGCCGGCGTCCGCGTCGGCGCCGAGGCCGCGGCGGCCGCGGCGAACATCAGAGCCGCCCTCAACGCGCCCTCCGCGCATGGGCGAGGGCGAAGGCCAGCTCGCCCCGCGGGGCTCACGCGGCCGTCCTCGAGCGCGGCCCGGGTCGCGGCGAGGGCGCGGCCGATCGCCGGACCCTGCGGCACGCCGCGAGCGAGGAGGTCCTGTCCCGAGATCGCGAGCTCCGGCGCCTCGCGCGCTCTCCATCGTCGCAAGGGCGCGCCGGTCGGATCCCGCGCGCAGCGCCGCGGCCGCCAGGACTTCCTCCGGGGAGAGGCCCTGCGCTCGCAAACGCCTTCGCGAGGGTGAGAGCCGGGCAATGCCGGGGCCCAATCGCCGGCGCGTCGAGGACCAGCGTCTGAATGCGAGCGCGTCGCGGCCCGACAGCGCGAGCCTGTCGGCGACCTCACGAAGAGCGCGCGTCGGAGCCGGGCCCATCCAGGCGAGAAAGTAGCAGAGCCAGCCGACGTCCCGCCTTTCCGCAAGGCGTTCCGCCGCGCGCACGCGCTCCGGTGCTCCGGCGGCCGCACGGGCGAGCCCGGACGCGACGGCGCCATCGAGCCCCAGGCGAGCGATCCGATTCACCGCCGGCGCGCGCCGCGGCTCGGCAAGGAGGAGCTCCAGCTCGCGGCGGAGCCGGTCCCCCGAGACCGCGTCGAAAGCGCCGATGGCCCGTGCCGCCGCGACCTCGCGCCGCGCCTCGGGAGCGAGCGAGAAGCCGAGGCGGTTCGCGTAACGAACGGCCCGGAAGGCGCGCGTCGGATCGTCGGTCGGCGAGGCGGGATGCAGAAATCGGAGACGCCGTCTCGGCGAGGTCGGCCCGGCCGCCGAACGGATCGCGGAGAGAGCGCCGCCGGCCCGAGAGCTCCAGCGCGATGGCGTGGATCGTGAAATCGCGCCGGGCGAGATCCTCCTCGAGACTCGCGCCGAGCGACACGGTCGGCAGCGCGCCCGGGTACGCGTAGCTCTCGCGGCGCGTCGCCGCGACGTCCAGGCGGACACCATCCGGGAGCTCCAGCGTGGCCGTGCCGAAGCGCGCGTGGACGACGACGGCCTTCGCGGCGAGCCGGCTCGCGAGGGCGGCGGCGAATTGCGCGGCATCTCCCTCGAGGACCAGGTCCAGGTCCCGGACGGGCCTGCGGAGGAGAAGATCCCGAACCGCTCCTCCCACCAGATGGACGCGCTCGCCGCGATCCCGCGCGAGCCGGGCGACTTCGGAGACGGCTCGCCGCATGGCCGGAGGCAACGCGTCGGTCCGGGCGGGATGACCCGGAGGCGAGATCCGGCCTCGAACTCGAGTCAGAAGACGTACTCGACCGACCCCTCCCCTGCCAGCGCCTGGATCTCGCTCGTCAGGCTCGGCGACGGGGCGATGCGCATCGAGTCCGCCGCCTTCAGAGTCGCTTCGAACTCGCCGGGCCGCACGAGCCGGATCGAAACCGGCGTCGTGCCCGGGTGGCGGCGCAGCCGCTCCTGGAGCCGGGCGAGCACGTTCTCGTCGGCATACGCGAGGTTGACCCGGATTGCGAGCTCCCGCGCCCGTCGCTCCCGGATGCCCTCGAGCGGAGTGATGTCCTGGATCGTGAGCTCCATCGCGCCGCCGGACTCGCGCACCATCGCCGTGGCCAGCACGGGCAGGTCGTCCCGCACCCAGCCCTGGACCTTCTCGTAGAGGCTCGCGAAGATGGCGACGCCGATCGACCCGCTCGTGTCCTCGAGCGTGGCCTTGAGCATCGTCTTGCCTTCGTTGACGCCCTTCTTGATCTTCTGCTTCTTCAGGTTGCCGAGGACGCCGGCCACCCGCACCGACTGCTCGATCCGAGCTGGCGAGCTCGGCGATCTTGCCCTCGGCGAATCGCTCGATCTCCTCGGTGAAGCGCGTCAGCGGATGCCCGTGACGTAGAAGCCCAGCGTGTCCTTTTCGCCCTTGAGCTTCTGGTCCAGCGGCCACTCGGCGCAGCTCGGGAAAGTCGTCGCGCATCGAGCCGTCCTCGGCGTTCGGCGCCGAGGCCGCCGAACAGGTTCGACTGGCCGAGCTCGATCTCCTCGCGACGCCGCGCCGCCTGGGCGAGCGCGCGCTCCGACGCGCCCGCGAGCGTCGCCCGGTTCCGACCCAGCGAATCGAAGGCGCCCGCCGCGATGAGGGCGTCGAGCGTGCGCTTGTTGACGAGGCGCGAGTCGAGCCGCTCGATGAAGTCGGAGAACGAGCCGAAGGGCCGCTTCCCCCGCTCCTCGAGAACGAAGCGGGCCGCCGCCTCTCCGACGCCCTTGATGGCCGCGAGGCCGAAGCGGATCGCCGGGCCGGCCGCGGCGAAGCTCTCCGAAGACTCGTTGATGTCCGGCGGGAGGACGGGGATCCCGGACTCCTGGCAGTCTCCCAGGACTTTCACGATGCCGTCGGTGGAGCCGATCTCCGCCGAGAGGTTCGCGGCGAAGAAGTCGATCGGATAGTGCGCCTTGAGGTAGGCCGTCTTGTAGGCCACCAGCGCGTAGGCCACGGCGTGGGACTTGTTGAATCCGTAGCGGGCGAAGGGCTCGATCAGCGACCAGAGCTCCTGCGCCTTCTTCTTGGGCGTGCCGTGCTCGACCGCCTTCCGGATGAACTTCTCGGCCTCGGCCTGCATGATCTCGCGCTTCTTCTTGCCGATGGCCTTCCGCAGGAGGTCCGCCTCGGCCAGCGAGTAGCCCGCGACCATCTGCGCGATGCGCATGACCTGTTCCTGGTACACGAGGATGCCCAGGGTCTCCGAGAGGACCGGCTCGAGCTCGGGAAGCGGGTACGTCACGCGGCTCGTGCCGCCGCGCCGCCGCACGTAGTCCTCGACGGTTCCGGCATCGAGAGCGCCCGGCCGATAGAGCGCGTTCAGGGCCGCGAGGTCGAGCGAACACGCGGGGCTTGGCCCGCCGCAGGAGATCGCGCATGCCGCCGGAGTCGAACTGGAAGACGCAGGCCGTCTTGCCGGAGCGGAAGAGCTCGTAGGTCGGCTCGTCGTCCAGCGGCAGGTGGTCGAGATCGAGCTCGACGCCCCGTCCGCTCGCGCACGGCGGCGACCGTGGCTTCCAGGACGTCGAGCGTGATCAGGCCGAGGAAGTCGATCTTGAGCAGGCCCATCTTCTCGACGGCGTTCATGTCGAACTGCGTCGTGATTTCGTCCTTGTTGGTCCGGTAGAGCGGCAGGAACTCGATGATGGGCCGGGGCGCGATGACGACGCCGGCGGCGTGCATGCCCGGCGTGCCGCGAGAGACCCTCGAGCCGCTCCGCGATGCGCACCACCTTGGCGACCGACTCGTCCGAGGCCATCGCCTCCTTCAGGCCGGGCGAGTCGCGGAACGCGCGCTCGAAGTTGACGTCGGGGCCGTCGGGCACGAGCTTGGCGATCCGATCCCCCAGCGCGACCGGCAACGACAGCACGCGCGCGACGTCGCGCACCGCGAGCTTCGGCTTCAACTGCGAGAACGTCACGATCTGGGCCACGTTCTCGCGGCCGTATCGCTTCGTCACGTACTCGATGACCTCGCCCCGCCGCGCCTGGCAGAAGTCGATGTCGATATCGGGCATCGAGATCCGCTCGGGGTTCAGGAAGCGCTCGAAGAGGAGGTCGTATCGGAAGGGGTCGATCTCGGTGATCCGGAGCGCCCACGAGACGATCGAGCCGGCGGCGCTGCCGCGGCCGGGGCCGACCGCGATCCCTTTCTCCCGGGCGTGGCGGATGAAGTCGGAGACGATCAGGAAGTACGAGGGGAAACCCATCTTCTCGATGACGCCGATCTCGTACTCCAGGCGGTCGCGGTACTTCTCGGGCGCGTTCCGCTCGGCTTCGGGCATCTGCGCGACGTCCTCGGCGAGGCGCCGCTCGAGGCCTTCCCGGGCGAGGTCGCGGAAGTAATCGGCGGGCGGCTGCCCGTCCGGGGGCCGTGAACTGCGGAAGGTGGAGGCCATCCGTGTCGAAGGAGACCGCGCAGCGCTCGGCGATCGCGACGGTATTCGTGACGGCCTCGACGCTCCAGGACTTGAACCGGGAGAGCATTTCGTCCGGGCTCTTGACGTAGAACTCGTCGTTGTAGAAGCGCATGCGCCGCTCGTCCTCGAGCGTCTTGCCCATCCCGATGCAGAGCAGGACCTCGTGCGGAAACGCGTCGTCGCGGCGGAGGTAGTGGCTGTCGTTGGTCGCGACGGCCGGCGCCCCCGTCTCCGTCGCGAGGCGGAGCAGGTCCGGGACGATCGCGGTCTGCTGGGGCAGGCCGTGGTCCATGAGCTCGACGAAGAAATTGCCCTTGCCGAAGATGTCCTCGTACTCGAGAAAGGCCTTCTTCGCCGCCCCGAAGTTGCCCCGGGACAGGGACCCGGCGACCTCGCCCTTGAGGCAGCCGGAGAGGCCGATCAGGCCCTCCGCGTGCTCCCGCAGGAGCTTCTTGTCCATCCGCGGCCGGTGGTAAAAGCCCGACAGGTAGGCCTCGGAGACCAGCCGGACCAGGTTGCGGTATCCCTTCTGCGTCGCCGCCAGAATCGTCAGGTGATACGCGTAGCCCTCGCCCGACTCGCTCGCGGCCTTCTCCTCCCGATCCGTGCGGTCTCCCGGAGCGATGTAGGCCTCGACGCCGATGATCGGCCGCACGCCGTTCTGGAGGGCCTCGTGGAAGAAGTGGAACGCCCCGAACATGTTGCCGTGGTCGGTGACCGCGACCGCCGGCATGCCGAGCTCGGCGACTCGCTTGCACAGTTCCGGAAGCCGGTTCGCGCCGTCGAGAAGGGAGTACTGACTGTGGAGATGGAGATGAACGAAGTCGCCGGACATCGAGCTTCGATCATAACGCCATCGAAGAAAGCTCCGCCGACGCGATATCTTCTCCGCGGAACCTTCTCCGAAACGCCGAGGAGGAAGGGATCGATGAACCGGAGCGCGCGCTTCGCCGCGCATGTTCTCGCGGGCGCGCTTTTTGTCGCCGCGGCGGCGCCGCGCCCGTTCCCACGGCGGGCGCGGCGACTGCCACGGCCGCCGCCAGCGCACGGTGACTCTGACGCCGTCTGGAAGCCGCCCGCGGATTTCCGGGCGAAAGTGGACGACGGCGTGCGGCAGCGCGGGAGAGAAATTCGGCGCCTGCTTCGTCGATCAGATGCGCGTCCTCCGGCGCCCCGGAAGCCGCGCTCGCGTTCGCACGGCGCACGGACGACCAGGGCTACGCCACGGCGTTTCTGGACACCGGAAAGGTCGACGTGGCCTACGCCGAGTACCCGTTTCGCGCCAACGAAAATGCGCTCGTCTTCCTCGTCAACGGCGAGCCTCCGCTGATCGACGTCGACGACCTCTCCCGGATCGACATGAAGAATCTCGGCAACAACCCCGTGTACGTCGGCCTCTTGAGGACGTTCCCGTCGCTGGCCCTCTTTCCCGGCGATCGCCGGCCGGGGGGACGCGAGCCGCGCGCCCTGAAACTGAGGAGCGGCGGGCAGCGCTTCGTCGTGGTCTTCGAGCTTCACGACGGTTGCCATGCCTGCAAGACGGTGGGATACGCGCGCATCGGCTTCGATTTCGACGTCCAGGGCAAGTTCGTCGGGACCGACGTCGTGCAGGTCCGTCCCCGGTACCAGTAGGGCCGACGGAACGCAGGACCAAGCCATGGCGTTCCGCCGGGCCCTGGGCACCTTCGACGCGACCATGCTCGTCGTCGGAGGGATCATCGGCGCCGGCATCTTCGTCAATCCGTACCTGGTCGCCCAGCGGCTGCCCTCCGCCGGCCCCATCCTCTGGGTCTGGATCGCCGGCGGCGCGATCGCGCTGGCGGGCGCGCTGGCCTTCGCCGAGCTCGCGTCCCTGTATCCGAAAGCCGGGGGCGAGTACGCGTACCTCCGGGAGGCCTACCATCCGCTGGTCGCTTTCCTCTTCGGCTGGGCGTCGTTCCTGATGATCCAGGGAGGCGGCATCGCCGCCGTCTCCATCGTCTTCGCCGAGCACACCCTTCGTTTCGCCGGATCCCCCGGCGCCAACCCGACGCCTCTGGCCATCGCCGCGATCCTGGCCATGGCGCTCGTCAACGTCCTCGGCGTCAAGCCCGGCAGCCGCGTGCTCAACGGGCTCGTGCTGATCAAGATCCTCTCGCTCGCGGCGCTCATCCTCGGCGGGCTGTGGCTCGCGCCGAGGCTCCCGCCGCTGCCGCCGATCGCCCGAACGCCGAGCGGCCGTCCGGCCACGCTCCTCGCTTTCGCCGCGGCCCTCGTCCCGATCCTCTTCTCGTACGGAGGCTGGCAGAATGCCAACACCGTGGCGGAGGAAATGCGCTCACCCGAAAAGGCTCTGCCCCGCGCCCTCATCGCCGGGACGCTCCTCGTCGTCGTCATCTACGTGGCGGTCAACGTCGTGTATCTCATGACGCTCGGCCGCGACGGCCTCGCGGCGACGGTGACGCCGGCCGCCGTCACGGTGCGGCGCCTCTTCGGCCCGGGGGCGGACGGCTGGATCACGGCCGCGATCGCGGTCTCGACGCTGGGCTTCCTGGACATGTCCTTCCTCGGCCCGACGCGCATCTCCTACGCGATGGCCCAGGACGGCGTCTTCTTCCGGAGCCTCGGCCAGCTCCATCCCCGCTTCGCGGACGCCGCACCGCGCCATCCTCCTGCAGGCCGTCTGGTGCATCGTGCTGGTGCTGACCGGCACCTACGGCGGCCTGATCGACTCCGTCGTCTTCGCCGACTGGATCTTCTTCGGCCTCACGGTCGTCGCGGTGATCCCGCTTCGCCGCCGGCTGCCGCCGGCGGAGCGGGCTCCCGGCGCGTTTCTCACTCCGGCGAGCGCCGTGGCTTCCGATCCTCTTCGCCGCGGCGGCCGCGTTCGCCGTCATCGGCGCCGCGCGCTCCAATCCGCTCCGCTCGGCGATCGGCGTCGCGATGCTGCTCGGCGGCGTTCCGGCTTACTACGCGTGGCGAGGAGCCGCCGCGAGGCGCGCGGCATGAGCGGCTCCCGCGCCCCGTACATGGAGTGGGCGAAGACACGTCCGAAGCCGGAGATCGACCTCGCCGGCTCGAATCTTCTCCCCTGCACGCTCGACGACCTTCCCGGCGCGCGCGAAGCCGTCGACATCGCAGGCGAGAGCCCGGAAGGCTATCCGCCCCTGAAGGAAGCGATCGCGAAGCACCACGGCGTCGGGCCCGAGCGCGTCGCCACGGCGTCGGGCTGCTCCGGGGCGACCTTTCTCGCCTGCGCCGCGACCCTCTCTCCGGGCGACGACGTCCTCATGGAGACTCCGGGCTACGACCCTCTTCCCGGCGCCGCCCGCCTGCTCGGCGCCCGCGTCCGAACCTTCGAGAGGCGCTTCGAGGACGGCTATGCCCTGGATCCCGACGCGATTTCCGCGGCGCTCACGCCGGCCACGCGGCTCGTGATCATCTCGAATCCCCACAATCCCTCGGGAGCCCTCGCCTCGACGGAGAGCCTGGCCCGGCTGGCGAACCTCGCCGAAGCCCTCGGCTTCACGGTCCTCGTCGACGAGGTCTACCGCGACACGGTTCTCGAAGACCGGCCGGAGCCGGCGGCGCTGCATTCGGACAGCATCGTCTCGACCTCCAGCCTGACCAAGGCTTACGGCCTGGCGTCGCTGCGCTGCGGGTGGGCGCTCGCAAGCCCCGAGCTGGCGAGCGCGATCCGCCGGGCGCGCGACGTCGTCGACGTCTGGAGCCCGATGCCGGCGGACCGCCTCTCGGTCGTCGCCTTCCGGCACATCGACCGCCTCGCGGAGCGGGCGCGCCGGCATCATCGAGACGAACCGAGCGGCGGTCGCCGAGTTCCTCGCCGCGAATCCTGCGCTGCGCGCGGCGGAAAGCCGCTCCACGCTCGTCTTCCCGCGTCTCGAGGGAGTCGACGACGCCGGGCCGTTCGTGGACCGGCTGTTCCGGGAGACGGGCACGGCCGTCGCGCCCGGCCGCTTTTTCGGAGCCCCCGCCCATTTCCGGATCGCCTTCGGAGGCGATCCGGCGGCCCTGCGGCGCGGCCTGGAAACGATCGCGGCGAGGGCTCGCCCGTCTTTGACAGAGGGCGCCGTATCTTGACAAGCTTCGCGACAGGGATCACGTTCCCCGGCTTCGGATCCGACGGTCGACCGTCGACCGTTAAGCGTCCAACCGCGAAAGGAGGTCTCATGCCCGATACGACCAAAGGCCCGCAGGGAGGAGCACCGGACTACACGCAGTGGCACGAGGTCAAGAAGGGCGAGACGCTGTCCAAGATCGCCCAGCAGTACTACGGGGACGCCAGTCTCTACCCCAAGATCTTCGAGGCGAACAAGGACGTCCTGAAGGACCCCAACATGATCCGCATCGGTCAGAAACTGCGGATCCCCTGAACGCGAAGCCCGTGGCGGGCGGCCTTCGACGAAAGTCTTTCAGCGCCTCGGGCTGCGTTTCCCGACGCTGTTTCTCATTCTGCTGACGGTGACTCTGGCGGACCTCGCCATCCCGGATATCATCCCCTTCGTCGACGAAATCATCCTCGCCGCGCTGACCGCGCTCTTCGGACTGTGGAAGGAGCGCCGGGCGCCGGCCGGACCCGTCCGAGATTCGAACCCGACGCGCGCCCGGTGAGACACGAGAGCGAAAGAAGCAACGAGAGAAAAGAGGAGGAAAAATGCTGAAACAGTCCTGGAAGTACCTCGCAGCGGTGGCCTGCGCCCTGGCGATCGCCTGCAACAGCGGCAAGGCGCCGGCCGAAGCCGCGCTCAAGCTCGCCGAAGAAGCCGTCAACAGCGCGAGAGGCGAGGCGGAGAGCCTGGTTCCGGACGACTTCAAGTCGCTCTCGGACGACCTCGCGGCCGCCAAGGAGGCCTACGCCAAGGGCGACTACAAGGGCGCCCTCGCGGCCGCGCAGTCGATCCAGCAGAAAGCCAACGACGTGACGGCCAAGGCCAAAGCCAAGAAGGACGAGATGGCCGCGAGCTGGAACGCCGTCGCCGCGGACGTGCCGAAGATGGTCGAGGCGGTCAAGAGCCGGGTCGACATCCTCTCGCAGTCCAAGAAGCTTCCCAAGGGGCTCGACCAGGCGAAGTTCGACACGGCCAAGAACGATCTCGCGTCCGCGACCTCGGCCTGGGCCGAAGCCTCGGCCGCGCAGGCCGCGGGCAAGTGGAACGACGCGATTGCCAAGGCCAACGAGGCCAAGGCCAAGGCGACCGCGGCCATGGCCGGCCTGGGCATGCAGGCCGGCGGCTAGCTCCCTCGCCCGACTCGGAATTTCGGGGCCCGCTCACGCGGGCCCTTTTCTTTGAGTCGAAATGTTGAAGCGTTGAAAGTCGAACTGGCGCTGCTCGACGCTTCAACCTTCTGAACTTTCAACGCTCCCCTCATTCCCACTCGATCGTCGCCGGCGGCTTCGACGTGATGTCGTAAACGACGCGGTTGACGCCGCGGACGCTGCCGACGACTCGGCTCGCGATGGCGTCGAGCACCTCGTGAGGCATCCGGAACCAGTCCGCGGTCATGAAGTCCGTCGTCTGCACGGCGCGGACGGCGAGCACCGCTTCGTGCGTGCGGCCGTCCCCCATCACGCCGACCGACTTGACCGGCAGGAGGACCGCGAAGGCCTGCGAAATCGCGTCATAGAGCCCGGCGCGGCGGATCTCCTCGAGGACGATCTCGTCCGCCTTCTGCAGGATCGCGACCTTCTCGCGGCGTGACCTCTCCCGGGATCCGGACGGCGAGGCCCGGGCCGGGGAACGGATGGCGCGCCAGGAACTCCCGGGGAAGGCCGAGCTCCGCGCCGAGCAGGCGCACCTCGTCCTTGAAGAGCTCGCGCACGGGCTCGATGAGCTCGAATCCCAGCCGCTCCGGAAGCCCCCCGACGTTGTGGTGGGTCTTGATCACGGCCGAGGGTCCCTTGATCGAAACCGACTCGATGACGTCCGGGTAGAGCGTGCCCTGGGCGAGGAAGCGGGCATCGGGGATCCGGCGGGCTTCCTCCTCGAAGACGTCGATGAACGTGCGGCCGATGATCTTGCGCTTCTGCTCCGGATCCGTCACGCCGGCGAGCCGCGAGAGGAAGAGATCGCCGGCGTCGACCGCGTGCACCTGGATCCCGAGGTGCGAGAAGGCCTCGACGACCTGGTGACGTTCGTGGGCGCGCATCAGGCCGTGATCCACCAGGATCGGGTGAACGCGGTCCCCCAGCGCCTCGCGGAGGAGAATCGCCGTGACCGAGGAGTCGACGCCGCCCGAGAGCGCGCAGATGACGGCTCCCGTCGGGGCCTGCCTCCGGATCGCCTCGACTTTCTCCTGTCGGAAGCCGGCCATCGTCCAGTCGGGCTCGGCCTTGCAGATCCGGAAAATGAAATTGTGGAGGATCTCGGTCCCGTGGACCGTGTGCTTGACCTCGGGATGAAACTGGATCGCCCAGACGCGGCGCTCCGGGTTCTCGAACCCGGCGAGCGGCGTCGTCGGCGTCGAGGCGATGACTCGGAAGCCGCGGGGCGGAGCCACGACCGAGTCGCCGTGGTTCATCCAGACCGTCTGCTCGGGTTCCAGCCCGGCGAAGAGCTCCGAGTCGACGGAGAGGCGCGCCGTGGCCCGGCCGTACTCGCGCCCTTCGTTGGCGACTTCGCCGCCCGCCGCCTGGGCCAGCCACTGCATCCCGTAGCAGAGGCCCAGCACCGGCACGCCCAGCGCCGGTGGGATCGGCCGACGGCCGCGGCGCGTCCGCCTCGTAGACGCTCTGCGGACCGCCGGAAAGGATGATGCCCGCGGGGTTCCATCGCCGGATCTCCTCGGCGGAGGAGTTCGGCGGAAGGACGACGGAGAACACGCGGGCGTCCCGCACCCGCCGCGCGATCAGCTGCGTGTACTGGCCGCCGAAATCGAGGATGACGATCGAGCGCGGACCGGACTTCGTCGCGCTCATGCGGCGCTGACCTTCTGGATGAGCGCCACCGGCCCGGCCAGCACGATCGCCGGGATGCTCGGCCAGGATCGCGCCGGCGAAGGGCGCCACCGCGGCGACGAGCGGAGCCACGAGCGCGCCGGGAGCCTGCCGCAGGGCGAGCCGCTCGCCGATCCACATCGCGATCACGCTGCAGAGCAGGAACACCGTCGGGTACGTGCTGGCGAAAGCCCGCCCGAATCCGCCCGGGCGTCGCACCTTCCGAGCGCCGAACAACGCCCGTTCGCCGAGCGCGATCGCGAAGAGGAAGAAGAGGGTCACGACGTAGGCCGGGAGGAAGAAGACGAGCGCCTGTCCCAGGAACCGGGCCTCGGGTGACGTCGCGAAAGCCCCGTCGCCCGCCCACTCCTGGAAAAAGGGATAGGCCGCCGTAGCCCGGATCCCGGCGGCCGTGGGTCAGCAGGAAGAGCAGGACGCCGAGGAGAAATGCGGATGGCAAGAGCAGAGCCGCCTGGCGCAGGAACCTCACGTCCCGGCGCGATTGTATCCGATCCCTCCGACCTCCTCGGGATGACGGAAGAGGCGCTCCTCCGGATGACTAGCGGACAGGCTCCGCTCCTCGGGATGACGGGCGGAGTCGAGGCCCTCGGTAGAATGCGCGGACGGTGCGTCTCCGAAAATCCACGCGCATCTGGATCGGCGTCTTCCTCGTCGCGGCCGCCGGCGGCGCTCTCGCCCAGCGGCTCGCGTCGGACGACGCCGGATGCCTCGTCACGTTTGCTCCAGGTGCCTCGCCGTCGCCGCCCTCCTCGTGCTCCTCGGCCGCGGTGCGGCGTCGCTCTTCCAAGCTCATCGTCCGCCGGACGGCGCTGCGGCTCGCCTTCTCCTACTTCCTGATCGGCGTCGTGCCGATTCCCCTCCTCGCGGCGCTTCTGTTTCTCACGACCTACATCGTGGCCCACCAGTACATGGCCAACCGGATCCGGCGCGAGGTCACGGCCGTCGGCGAGGGCGCCGTCCTGCGGCGCGCGGATCTGCCCTCCGCGTCGGGGCGCGGCGGGCGCGTGGAGACCTCCGACGTCGCCTGGCTGAAGCCCGGCGCGCGGCGGCCTGGATCGACGGTCTCGCGCGCCCCGGCTTCCTCGTGGCCGACGGCCGGCTCTGGCTGGTCGCTCCCGCCGGCAAGCCGGGCTCCGTCCGATTCCTCGACCTCTCGGATCCGGGCTCGCCCTGGCTCCAGCAGGTCGCGGACCTCACGGGCTACGTCATCGGCGCCGAACTCAGCGAAGCCTCCGATGACTCTCGAGGAATCACGGTCAAGACGGACGCCGACGTCAAGGACAAGGAGAAGCCGGGCCCGAAGATCCTGGAACCGCCCGAACGACGCCCGAAAGGAGGGCCTCCTCCCGGAAACGGCGTGATCGGCGGCGAGTGGATCCACGCCTTCTATCTCGAGACCGTCCTGGATGCGCCGCCCGGGCCGCCGTACCACGTCGCCGTGCTGACCGGGACGGCTTCGCCCCGCCTGCTGCGTCGACCAGCTGTTCGCGCAGGGCGTCAAGGACGTCGGCCGCATCTTCTGGATCGCCTTCGTGGCGGTCTCGGGCATCCTCCTCGTCGTCTATCTGATGGCGCTGGTGATCGCGTTCGTTCTCGTCGGCTCGATCGTGCGCAACGTCAACCGGCTCACGCGCGCCACGCAGGCCGTCGCCCGAGGCGACTTCTCGGTGCGCATCCGATCCAAGTCGCGAGACCAGATCGGCGATCTCACGCGCTCCTTCGACGCGATGGCCGAGTCCATCCAGAAGCTGCTGGTCGGAGACCGCCGAGAAGCAGCGCATGCAGAGCGAGCTCGCGATCGCCCGCACGATCCAGCACAAGCTCCTGCCCCCGCCGGAAGCGACGCGGCCGGGGTTCTCGGTGCTCGCATACTTCGAGCCCGTCGCCGAGATCGGAGGCGACTACTACGACTACCTCGAGATGCCCGACGGCCGCACCGCGATCGCCCTCGGCGACGTCTCCGGACACGGCCTGCCGACCGGCCTTCTCGTCGCCATGGCGAAGGCCGCGCTCGTCGACGCTGCTCGAGGCCGACCACTCCGGAGCCGAGCTCCTCGGCCGACTGAACGACCTCATTCACCGCTCGACCGATCCTCGTCACTACATGACCCTGGTCCTGCTCGCCTACGACCCCCGGACCCGGCGCGGCCTCCTGACCAACGCCGGCCAGCTCGCGCCTTACCGGATCTCGCGGGGGCCGCATCGAGCAGCTGTCCCTTCCGGGCCTCCCCCTCGGACTCTTTCCCGACCGCACCTTTCCGGAGCGGGAGTACGCCTTCGCGTCGGGCGACCTCCTCGTCTTCCTGACCGACGGCTTCATCGAGGCCGTGAACGCGGAAGACGAAGCGTTCGGCTTCGAGCGCTTCGAGGCCGTTCTCCAGGCGAACGCACCGAACGGAGCGGCGGCGGTCCGCGACGCGCTCCTCGCCGCCGTGTCCGCGCACGCCGGCGCTCGGGCCGCGGACGACGACCGGACCCTCCTCATCCTCACGCTGGATTAGTCCGCCCCGGCAAAGAGAGGGCTCGTCCGCCGGGAGCGCGGGACGAGCCGGACCGGTCCCAGAATCCCGGCCCATGAGAAAGCTCGTCGTCGCCCTGATCTGATCCTGATCCTTCCATTCGCTGCGGGTCTTCGGGCGGACTCGGTCGCCACCAAAGCGCGGACCGTGACGCGGATCGCCGACGGCGTATGGACCATCCGGCATCCCGATGCCCCCGACACGTTCCCGCAGAGCAATACGACGGTCATCGTCGGCGACCGCGGCGTGCTCGTCGTGGATTCGTGTCTTCTCCCCTCCGCCGCCCGCGAGGACATCGCCCAGATCCGCCAGTGGACGAACAAGCCCGTGACCTGGCTCGTCAACACCCACTGGCACTTCGATCACACGCTCGGCAACGCGGCCTACGTCGAGGCCTGGCCGGGGGTGCAGATCGTGGCGACCCGGCACACCCAGAAGGCCATCACCGACTGGAACCCGGGAGCCGTCGCGCGCTATCCGCTGCGCGACGCCCGCTTCCGCAAGGTCCTCGAGTCCGGGAAGAATCCCGACGGTCGGCCCCTCACCGAGGGCGAGCGGAAAGACTACGAGCGCTCACTCGCCGGCCTCGCCCCGGTCGTCGCCGAGATGAAGAACGTCGTCCAGTTCGTGCCCAACGTGGCCTTCGAGCGCGAGCTTCTGATCGACCTGGGCGGCCGGCCCGTCGAAGTCCGTTTCCTCGGGCGAGGCAACACGGGCGGCGACACGATCGTCTACCTTCCTCGAGAGAAGATCCTGGCCACGGGCGACCTGCTCGTCCATCCGGTGCCCTACCTCTTCGGCGGATTCCCGGTCGATCATCCCGTGACGCTTCGGAAGATGGCCGAGCTCGATGCGACGACGATCGTCCCGGGCCACGGCGAGATCCTGCGCGACAAGAGCTACATCTACCAGGTGGCGGAGTTTCTCGAGGCGTCGAACGCCGCCATGGACAAGGAAGTCAATTCCGGCAAGACGCTCGAGGAGGTCCAGGGCTCCTTCGCGAAAACGTTCGACTCGGCGTCGTGGCGCACGAAGTTCGCCGGCGCGAGCCCCGACGACGCCGAGTTCTTCGACGGCACCTTCGACGGCCTGATCAAGGCCTCGTACAACCAGATCAAGACGCGCTGAGAAGCCGCGACATGCGCCTGCGGTAGAGTTCGACTCCACCGGGGGGATCGGGGGGCGCTGTGCGCCCCCCGCCTCTCCAAACGGAGCGAACGATGCGCAAGATCCTTCTGTCCGCGCTGTGCGGACTGCGTCTCTGGCTGGCCGCGCGCCCAATCCTCGCCGTTCGTCGATCCGAAGGTCGAGCAGGCTCTCGTCAACGAGCTGTCGGGCGACCTGGCCTTCGAGACGCTGCGCATCACGACGCAGTGGCACAAGCCATCCGGGAGCGAAGGGTTCTTCGCCGTGGCCCGCGAGGTCGAGGCGCGCGCCAAGGCCGCAGGGCTCGAGGACGTGCGCTGGATCGACCAGGCCGCGGTGCACATCAACTGGACGTGCCGCCGCGCCGAGGCCTGGCTGCTCCAGGGCGCAGGCACCGGCGCGGTCGAAACCAAGATCGCGTCCTACGCCGACGTCGCGACCTCGATCGCCGACAACTCGCGGCCGGCGGACGTCACCGCCGAGCTCGTCGACGTGGGCTCCGGAGAAACCGCCGCGGCCTATGCGGGCAAGGACGTGCGCGGCAAGATCGTGCTCGCCTACGGCAGCCCGGCGCTCGTCATGGAGCAGGCCGTCTGGAAGCGCGGCGCTCTCGGGATCCTGTCCTGGTCCTCCTCGCGCCTCAATCATCTGGCCGATTCGGCGGACCAGGTGGGCTGGACATCCGTCCCGGAGACGGACGGCCCGAAGGGCGAGAAGACGACGTTCGCCATCGTGATCTCGGCGCGCGAGGGCAAGGCGCTGTCGGATCGGATGAGCGGCGAGGGCTCGCGCCGCTGGGGCGCCGGGGGCGAAGGCTCCGCTTCCGCGCCGCTGCGCCTGCGGGTTGTCGTCGACTCCGTCGTCCTCCCCGGTCAGAAGACCGCCATGGTCGAGGCCCGCATCCCGGGCACGGATCCCTCTCTGCCCGAGGTCGTGCTCACGGCGCACCTGCAGGAGGAGAAGTTCTCGGCGAACGACGACCAGTCGGGGGTCGCGAACATCCTCGAGATCGGCCGCGCGCTGACGCGCCTCATCGCCGAGGGCAAGCTTCCCCGTCCGCGCCGGAGCATCCGGTTCTGGTGGGCCGACGAGATCTACTCCGAGTACCGGTATTTCGCCGACCACCCCGGGGAGGAGAAAAAGTTCCTCGCCAACCTCAACCAGGACATGGTCGGAGCGAAGCAGTCGGCGGGGCATCGCACGCAGTTCATGGCGCGCACGCCGTGGGCCGTGCCCTCGTATCTCTCCGACGTCCAGCAGAGCATCCTCGAGGCCGTCGTCCAGGGGAACAACGCCTATCTCGCCGCCTGGCAGGCGCAGACGCCGGCGCCGGGGCAGGCCTTCTCGAAGCCGATCTTTTCCCGGCTCGGCACGCGAGAGCCGTTACCGCGCCGAGGCCGTTCCCTACTTCGACTCCACGGATCACCTCGTGTTCAACGATCCGTGGGTCCGCGTGCCGGGAACGTCGCTGACGAACTGGCCGGACGAATACATCCACTCCTCCGTGGACGACCTCTGGCAGATCGACCCGACGCAGCTCAAGCGCAACGCGTTCGTCGTCGCCGCCACGGCCTGGTGGCTGGCCAACGCCGACGCGCAGGACGTTCCGTTTCTCGCTTCCTTCGTCGCGGCGCGCGGCGCCGAGCGCATGGCGCGCGATCTGGCCACGGCGCAGGCCTGGATCCGCGACGGCAAAGGCAGCGAGGACGACCGCCGGCGGGCCGCCCGGGATCTCCTCGCCGTCTCCGCGGCGATCGAAGAATCGGCCGTGGCGTCCGCGCGCTCGGTCGGCCCCGCCCCGGAATCCTCGGTCGCCGCCTCCGTCGCCGCCGTTCGCGCCGCCGGGGCCGACCTCGCTCAGCGCCTCGACGCACGGCCGGCCGCCGAAGACGCCGTGCTCGCGCGCCTCGCCCGGAAGACGCCCCGGTTCGCGGTCACGACGCTCGACGCCTGGATGGCCCTCGAGGAGCGTGTGAAAGACGAGCGCGAAACCGTCACCCGCGCCGCGCGGGAAAAGAAAGAAAAGGACGACGCCGCCCGACGTCCGGCGAAGCCGGGAGCGAAACCCGTCCCCCGCGGCCGCGCCTCCCGACGAGGCTCCGAAGCTCTCGCCGCTCATGGGCACCGCGGCCCTCACCTGGATCGACGGAAAGACCGACGCCGGCGAGATCGCGCGCCGCGTCTGCGCCGAGGCGCTGTCGGCCGGCTGGTGGTACTACGGGGAGACGACGCCGGCGCTCGTCGAGAAGTTTCTCGAAGAGCAGGCCAAGGACGGCCTGATCGCCTGGTGAGCGGACGGCGCCCCCGGACGGGCACAGGCCTCGACGCCGACACCGCCGCCGTGAAAGCATCCCTCGCATGGCGGTGAAGAAGCCGGTCAAGCGCCGCAAGAAGGCCGAAGCGAAGTCCCGCGGGATCGAGGCGCGCGACGCGGCGGAGGGAACCCCGCCGGGTCCGGTGACGGCCCTCGTGGAGTCGGTCCGGGAGGACGGCGGCGCGGTTCTCGCCATCTATCGCGACCCGCTCGGCGGGCACTGGCAGTTGCTCGCATCCCTGCCGATCGAGAAGGTCGAGGCCACCATCTTTCAACGCGACCTCTCCGAGGCCCATGCGAAGAAGCTGACCGCCGTCATCGACGCTCTCGGCCGCTTCCTCGATCCCATCATCGTGGTGCGCGACGAGGAGGGCGTCTACCGGACACCCAACGGCCATCACCGCCTGGCCGCGCTCCGCAACCTCGGCGCGAAGTCGGTGACCGCGCTCGTGCTGCCCGAGCCCGAGATCGCGTACAAGATCCTGGCGCTCAACACCGAGAAGGCGCACAACCTGAGGGAGAAGTCGCTCGAGGTCATCCGCATGGCGCGCGACCTCGCCGGCCGGGGCAACCTCGCCGAGGAGGATTACGGCCTCGAGTTCGAGGAAGCGGCCCTCGTGACCCTCGGACTCTGCTACGAAAAGAACGGCCGCTTCGCGGGTGGCGCCTACCATCCCATCCTCAAGCGCGTCGATGCCTTCCTCTCCCAGCCGCTGGCCAAGGCTCTCGAAGTCCGAGAGAAACGCGCCGCCCGGGTCATCGAGCTCGAGGAAGCCGTCGCGGCCGCCATGAAGGCGCTCAAGGACAAGGGCTTCGAGAGCCCGTACCTGCGAGCCTTCGTCGTGGCGCGCATCAATCCGCTGCGCTTCCAGCGCGGCAAGGCCGAATTCGACGAGACCATCGACAAGATGCTGGCCTCGGCCCGAAAGTTCAAGGCCGATTCCGTCAAGCCCGAGCACCTCGCGCGGGCCGGAGGCTCCGGAGAAGAGTAAGACGAGTAAGAGGAGTCAGGAGGATTCGCATGCGTCGTCTCCTGCCGGTCGGAGTCCTTCTCGTGATTGTCGGGGCCGTTCCCCTGGCGGGCCAGTCTGCCGCTCCCGATCTGCGCACCGCGAAAGTCGTGGATCTGACGCACCCCTTCGACCGCGACACGATCTACTGGCCGACCTCCCCATCCGCGTTCGAGCTGAAGACGCTGGCCGACGGGCCAGACGCCCGGAGGCTGGTTCTACCGCTCGAACGCTCTCTGTACTCCGGAGCACGGCGGCACGCATCTCGACGCGCCGAGCCACTTCGCGAAGGGCGGGCTCTCGGCCGACCAGATCCCCGTCCGCCAGCTCGTCTCCCCGGCCGCCGTGATCGATGTCCGCGCGCAGGCCGCGAAGGATCCCGACTACCGCCTGACCCTCGCCGACGTGAAGGCCTGGGAGAAGGCGCACGGGCCGGTGCCGTCGGGAGTGATCGTGCTCCTGCGCACGGGCTGGAGCGCGCGCTGGCCGAACCGGAAGGCCTACCTGGGGGACGACACGCCGGGAGACGCTTCGAAGCTCCACTTCCCCTCGTACGGCGAGGAGGCCGCCCGGTATCTCGTCGCGGAGCGCAAGGTCGCGGCCCTCGGCGTCGATACGGCCTCGATCGACTACGGCGCCCTCGAAGGATTTCGTCGTGCACGTCATCGCGAACGGCGCCAACGTGTTCGGCCTCGAGAACGTCGCCAACCTCGAGGCGCTGCCCGAGTGGGGCGCGTGGGTCGTCGCCCTGCCGATGAAGATCGCCGGAGGCTCGGGGGGCCCGCTCCGCATCGTCGCGCTGTTGCCGTGACGGCGCCCCATCCCTTCGGACTGCACCGCTCGCTCGATCCCCGCGGCGTTCTGCCCCAGATCGCCCGCCGCCTCGACGCCACGCCGCGCGCTTTCGAAAACGAAATCGCCGTTTCGGTCCGCGCCCTCTCCATCGACTCGGCCTCCTTCCGCCAGCTCCGCGAGGCCGAGGCCTCGACCGGCGAGAGCGTCCGCGACCAGGTGGCCCGGATCGTCGGCGAGCGCGGGAAGATGCAGAACCCCGTGACCGGCTCGGGCGGCATGCTCCTCGGCGAGGTGGCGGAAGTCGGTCCGGCGCATCCCGCCGCCGGGACCCTTTCGCTCGGAACGCCCATCGCGACGCTCGTCTCGCTGACGCTCACTCCCCTGCACCTCGAGTCGATCGGCGCGGTGCACGCCGCGACGGAGCGCGTCGACGTCCGTGGGACGGCGATCCTGTTCGCGCGAACGCTCTTCGCGCGGTTGCCCGACGACTTTCCCGAAGAAGTCGCGCTGGCCGCCTTCGATGTCGCGGGCGCTCCCGCGGGCGTCCTGCGGGACGCCCGGCCGGGCGAGACCGTGCTGGTCATCGGCACGGGCAAGGCAGGCCTCCTCTGCCTCGCGGCCGCCCGCGAGAGAGTCGGCGCGTCCGGCCTCGTGCTCGCCGTGGAACCGGGCCCCGCCGCCGCCGACCGCGCGCGGAGCCTCGGTTTCGCCGACGCCGTCTTCACCGTCGATGCCCGCGATCCCGTCGCCATGCTCGAGGCGGTCGAGACCGCGACGCAGGGCCGCCTCGCCGATCTCGTCGTCAACGTGGCGAACGCCTCGGGAACCGAATCGGCGAGCGTCCTCTGCGCGCGGGACGAGGGGACCGTGCTCTTCTTCGGCATGGCCACCTCGTTCTCGGCCGCGGCCCTCGGCGCCGAAGGCCTCGCCAAGCCCACGAAGCTCGCGATCGGGAACGGGTTCGTCCCGGGCCACGACCGCGCGGCGTTGGACCTGCTGCGCCGGCATCCGGCGCTGGCCCGGGCGTTCGCGAGCCTCTCGGGCCCTGCGGGAGGAGCGCCCGCGTGACGCGCATGGCGGCCGAGCTCGCGGTGTCGCTCCGCGCCTCGGGCGCCCGCCGGATTGCGTTCCTGGGCCTCGCCAAGAATGCCGGCAAAACGACGGCGCTCACGGCCGTGCTCGCCGAGCTGCACCAGAGCGGCGTCGTCGCCGGAGCCACGTCCGCCGGCCGGGACGGCGAAGAATTCGACGCCATCACCGGCGAGCCCAAGCCTCGCTTTCGCGTGTACCCCGGCCAGCTGGTCGCTTCGGCGGCGACGACGTTCGAGTCCGCGTCCTTTCCCGTCGAGGAGCTCGCCACGCTCCCCTTCCCGACGCGCTTCGGTCCGGTCCAGCTCCGACGCGCCGCGGCGAGGGAGAAATCGAGGTCATCGGCCCGTCCACCGCTTCCCAGATGGCGCGGACCGCCGCGGCGCTGGAAGCCGCCGGCGCCGAGCTCGTGCTTCTCGACGGCGCCGTGGGCCGCCGGGCCTTCGCCGCCGGTCGCGTCTGCGACGGCATCGTCCTTTCGGTCGGGATGTCCGCCGGAGAGACGCTGCCGGCCGTCGCTCGCGGCCGCGCCGCCGCCGTCGAGCTGATCCGCCTCCAGTCGCCCCGAGGAGGGCGCGACGCGCCGAGACGTCGAGGGCGCCGTGACCGCGGCCTCGTTGAGCGGAATGACGCTTTCGGCGGGCGAGTCTCTCGTCGCCGAAGACTTCACGGCGATCTTCCTGACGCCCGCGCAACGCCGCGAGCTCGCCGAGCGGGGCGTGCGCCTCGCGGTCCGCAGGCCCGCGCGCCTGATCGCCGTGACCGCGAATCCGAGCGCGCCGGCGCGGCCGCCGCTTCCCGCGGCGCGCTTCCTCGAAGCGGTCGCGCAGCAGATCCCGGGCGTTCCGATCTTCGACCTCGTCGCTGACCTGCGGTCATAGCGGGCCCGCAGCTATACTTTTCAGCCGCCGATGGCCTCCAAACTGGGCCTCTCCACCGAAACGATTGCCGACTGCCGGCGGCTCGCCCGCCAGGTCTCCGACGGCGTGCGCCGGGAGACGGAGCGCTACACGACGGTCTCGACGGAGCGGACCGTGCTCCGTCTGCTCGGCGTGGACGGCGTCGACGCCGAGGAGGTACCGATCCCGAACCGCGTCGTCGAAGCGCTCCAGGCGTGCGGGAAGCTGGGGCGCGGGGCCGCGGTCTGGATGGGAAGCGCCCTGGCCGCGGGCGAGCCGAGCGTCGCCGAGGCGGCCGCGCGTCTCTCGGATCCGCGCCGGGCCGAGGCGCAGGCCGAGCACCCGCGTTGGCGCGAAGCCGTCGCGCCTCACGTCGAGGCGACCCTCAAACGGATCCGACAGAACCGTTCGGAGCGCGAGCGACGGCTGGCGTCGCATCCGCCGGAGGAGACAACCGCTCCTCTACGCCATCGTCGCGACGGGCAACATCCACGAGGACGTCGTCCAGGCGGACGCCGCCGCGCGCGCCGGCGCCCAGTGCATCGCCGTCATCCGCTCGACCGCGCAGTCGCTGCTCGACCACGTGCCCTACGGCGCGACGACCTCGGGGTTCGGCGGGACCTACGCGACGCAGGAGAACTTTCGTCTGATGCGGGCCGCCCTCGACGCCATCGAGCCCGAGCTCGGCCGCTACGTGCGCCTCGTCAACTACTGCTCGGGCCTCTGCATGCCCGAGATCGCGGCCATGGGCGCCCTCGAGCGGCTGGACATGATGCTCAACGACGCGCTCTACGGCATCATCTTCCGCGACATCAATCCGCTCCGCACGCTCATCGACCAGAACTTCTCCCGCCGCATCAACGCCGTCGCCGGCGTCGTCATCAACACCGGCGAAGACAACTACCTGACGACCGCGGACGCCGTCGAGCAGGCTCCCGCCGTCCTCGCCTCACAGTTCATCAACGAGCGACTGGCGAAGGACGCGGGCCTCGAGGACTGGCAGATCGGCCTCGGGCACGCGTTCGAGATCGACCCGGCGCTGGAGGACGGCCTGCTCTACGAGATCGCGCAGGCGGAAGCGGCGCGTGAGATCTTCCCCGATGCGCCTTTGAAGTACATGCCACCGACGAAGCACATGACGGGCAACGTCTTCCAGGGCTACCAGCAGAACACGCTCTTCGCGCTGACCTCGGTCGCGACCCGCCAGTCGATCCATCTGCTCGGCATGCTGACCGAGGCTCTGCACACGCCGTTTCTCCACGACCGCTGGCTGGCGATCGACCAGATGAAGACTCTCCGCTCGAACGCCCGTCATCTCGCGGACGAGATCCGCTTCGCGCCGGACGGCCGGATCGTCGGCCGGGCGCGCGACCGTGCTCGCCGGCGCAGAGGCCATCCTCGCGCGCGTCGCGGACTCTCCCGACGGCCTCTTCGGCGCGCTGGCGGAGGGCCTCTTCGCGGACACGCGCCGGCGGAAGGAAGGCGGCCGCGGATACGACGGCGTCCTGCGCAAGGACGCGTCCTACGCGAACCCGTTTCTCGAATCATGGCTCGGGAGCCGGGCAAGCCGCAGCCCGCGGGAGCGCACGCGTGACGGCCCCTCGCCTGATCCGGCCCTACGGCGACAAGAAGAACGACGGGGCGGTGCAGGTGTCGTTCACGCTGCCGATCGCCCGCTCCGCCGTCGCGAAGGAAGCCGCCAAGCGCTATGCCGCCAAGATGGGCCTGCGGGAGCCGTACGTCACTCTCGCCGAGGCCATCGCACCCGAGTTCACGTTCTTCGTCGTCTACGGCCGCGCGACCCACGACGTCGACGTCGCCGCGATCACGGCCGAGGAAGCGCCCGCGGGCTCGCTTTCGCGCGAGGACATCGACGACGAGATCGCCCGCCGCTTCGGGCGGCGTCTGATCGTCCTCGGATGCGCCCTCGAGTCCGACGCCCACACCGTCGGCCTCGACGCCATCTTCAACATGAAGGGCTTCGCCGGCGACTACGGGCTCGAGCGGTACCACGGGATCGACGCCCGCAACCTCGGCGCCCAGGTTCCGGTCGCGGAGCTCGCCCGGATCGTGCGGGAGACGAAAGCCGACGCGGTCCTCGTCTCGGCCACGGTGACCCAGAACGACATCCATGTCCGCCACATGACCGATCTCGTCGACATGCTCGAGGCCGAACGGCTCCGCGACGACGTGGTCCTGATCGCGGGCGGTGCGCGTGTCGACCACGCCCTCGCCAAGGAGCTCGGCTACGACGCCGGCTTCGGTCCGGGGACCACGGCCTCCCGGGTCGCGGCGTTTCTCCTCGAAGAGGTCTCGCGCCGCAAGGGACTCTCGGGGAGCGAGCGATGAAGAAGGAACGTGTCCAGCTGCGCCTGCGGGTCGGCGCCGAGCACGCCCACTACGGCGGCGGCCTGGTCGACGGGGCGTTCGTGCTCAAGCTCTTCGGCGACGCGGCCACGGAGCTCCTGATCCGCCGCGACGGCGACGAGGGGCTCTTTCGCGCGTACTCCTCCGTCGACTTCCTCGCGCCCGTTCATGCCGGCGACTACCTCGAGGTCGAGGCCGAGATCATCCGCGTCGGCAAGACGTCCCGCGAGATGCGCTTCGAGGCCCGCAAGGTCATTGCTCCCGTCGAGGGCTCGTCCTCCTCGGCGGCGCGCGTCCTGAAACCGGCGGTCGTCGTCGCGCGCGCCACCGGCACCTGCGTCGTGCTTCCCCGCAAGCGCGAGCCGGGCGACAAGAAGGGCGGCCGCTGGACATGAGCGACGCCCTCCTCATCACCGTGGCGGGCGTCGGCGCCGAAGTCATGCGGACGCAGCAGCCCCACCTGCCCCTCCTGCCCGAAGAGGTCGGCGCCGAGTACGCGCCGCGCCTACGAGGCCGGCGCGACGATCGGCCACGTCCACGGAAGGAAGCCCGACGGCACGCCGACCCAGGACCTCGAGACGTTCCGCGCCTACTCCGCGGCGATCCGGGAGCGCTGCCCGATCATCCAGCAGTTCTCGACCGGAGGCGCCGTCGGCATGGGCGTCGAGGAGCGGATCCCGGCCCTGGAGCTGAAGCCCGACATGGCGACGCTGACACTCGGCACCTGCAACTTCGGCGACGACATCTTCGAGAACTCCCTGCCCACGATCAAGACGATCCTCGCGCGCATCCGCCAGTACCAGATCGTGCCCGAGCTCGAGATCTTCGACGTCGGCATGCTCGCGACGGCGGATGTCCTCTTCGCCAAGGGCCTCCTCACGCCTCCGGCCCACTTCGATTTCGTGCTCGGCGTCCCCGGCGCGGCCGCGGCCACCGCCGAGAACCTGACGCATTTCGCCCGCGCGATTCCGGCGGGCTGCACCTGGACGGTCGCCGGAATCGGGCGCCGTCAGACGGCGATGGCCACGATGGCCATCGCGATGGGAGGCCACGTGCGCGTCGGGTTCGAGGACAACATTTTCTACCGCAAGGGCGAGCTCGCCGACTCGAACGCCCGTTTCGTCGAACGCGTCGTGCGCATCGCCCGCGAAGTCGGCCGAGAGCCCGCGTCGATCCAGGAAGCGCGCCAGATCCTGCGCATGCCGCTGACCTCCGCCGCGTGAGCGCCGCGCAAGCCCGCCCGGAAAGGGGAAGGGCGCGGAGCTCGCCCGCGGCCTCGGCCTCTGGGACACGAGTCTGATGGTCCTCGGCCTCGTCATCGGGGGCGGCATCTTCCTGACGCCCGCTTCGATCGCGAAAGCCGTCCCGGACGAAACCTGGATCCTCGGCCTCTGGATCCTCGGCGGCCTCCTCGCGATCGCCGGCGGGCTCGTCTATGCCGAGATGGGCGCCATGATGCCGAAGGCCGGCGGCATGTACGTCTTCTTCCGCGAGGCGTTCGGCGAGCTGCCGGCATTTCTCTATGCGTGGGTGGCCTTCTGGGTGATCCTGATCGGCTCCGACGCCGCCGTCGCGGTCGGCTTCGCCCAGTACTTCTCGGTCTTCTTCCCGTCGCTGTCGAGCGCCAACGTCCTGTTCGCGATCGGGCCCTTCGCGATCAACGCGGCCCAGCTCGTCGCCGTCGCCCTCGTCGTCGTCCTTTCCGCGTCGCACTACGTCGGCGTGCGCGAGGGAGCGCGGATCCAGGGAGTGTTCACCTCGATGATCGTTCTCGCCCTCCTCTGGATCGCGGTCGGCGGCGCCTTCGCCTCGGCTTCCCTGCCCGACGCTCCCCCGGCCGCCCTCACGCCCGCGGCCGCGATCTCCTTCGCGGGCATCGGCACCGCCCTCGTCGCGATCTTCTGGACGCTACTACGGCTGGAACGAGATCGTGGCCGTCGCCGGCGAAGTCGCCAACCCGCGCCGCAACCTGCCCCTCGCGCTCATCGCCGGGACGGCTCTCGTCACGCTGCTCTACGTCGCCGTCAACGCCGTCTTTCTCAAGGCGATCCCGGCCGTCGGAGATGGCCGGAGTCGGCGAGCCCGCCGCGCTGGCGGCGACGCGCCTCTTCGGCGGAAACGCGGCGTTCCTCGATCGCTCTCGCGATCACCGCGGCCGCCGCCGGCTGCACGTCGGCGGGCATCGCGCCGGGCCCGCGCATCGTCTACGCTCTCGCCAAGGACGGCCTGTTTCCTGCCCCCTTCGGGCGAGTCCACCCCCGCTTTCAGACGCCCTCCTTCGCGATCGTCGTCCAGGCGGTGTGGATGTCGCTGCTGTGCCTGTCGGGCCGTTACGACCAGCTCTACACGTACGCCACGTTCTTCGTGATCCTCGCCTACGCCGCCACCGGAATCGCGCTCTTCGTCCTGCGCCGCAAGCAGCCCGGCCTCGCCGCGCCCGTACCGCTGCTGGGGCTATCCCGTCGTGCCGTTGCTCTTCGTCGTCTTCACGATCGCGCTCGCCGCGAACACGCTGCGCGAGCAGCCGAAGGAGACGCTGGCGGGCATCGGCATCCTGCTGCTCGGACTTCCCGTGTACTTCCGCATGCGGCGGCGGCGCGCGAGGAGGCCGCGTGAGGACCGCGCGCGGCGCCTGCGCTCCTGCTGGCGGTCCTGGCGGTCGTCGGCCGGGCCGGCCTCGCCTCCGCCTCCGCCTCCGTCGCTGACGGGCTTCACGCCGCAGCGAAGCGCCTGGCAGCGCGAGTACGAGCGGCGCCTGCTCGCCCTCCCGCAGCCCGCGGAATGCGAGGCGATCCACCGCGAGATCACGCGCGCGCCGCACATCGCCGGGACCGAGGGCAACAGCCGCGTCGCCGAGTACCTCGCCGCCGAATACAAGAAGGCCGGACTGGGAAGTCGAGATGCCGGCCTACGACGTGCTCCTTTCGTACCCGAAGAGCGCGGCGCTCGAGATCGTCGGCGGATCCGCCGATCGCGCTGGCCCGCGGCGAGCCGCCGATTCCGGAGGACCCGGACACCGCGGTGCCGGAGGCGGCGATTCCCTGGAACGCCTACTCCCCCTCGGCCGAAGTCACCGGCGAGGTCCTCTACGTCAACTACGGCCGCCCCGAGGACTACGAACGGCTGAAGGCGATGGGCGTGGACGCGCGAGGAAAGATCGTCCTCGCCCGCTACTCGCACGGGTATCGCGGCGGGAAGGCCCTGGAGGCCGAGAAGCGCGGCGCCCTGGCCATCCTCGTGTATTCGGATCCGATCGAGGATGGCTGGTTCCGGGGCCCGGTCTACCCCGCCGGGCCGTGGGGACCGGCCGCACACCTCCAGCGCGGCGTCCAACGTCTACGACTTCCTCGTCCCCGGCGATCCGCTGACGCCCGGCTGGGCATCCACGCCCGACGCCAAGCGGATCCCGATGGCCGAGGCCGAAAGCCTGCCGAAGATCCCGATGATGCCGCTCTCGTCCCGCGGACGCGGCCGAGATCCTCTCCCGGCATCGGCGGACGCCCGGTCCCGGACGCGGGCTGGCAGGGCCTGGCCGTCGCCGACACGTTTCGCGTCGGGCCCGGCCCCGTGCGCGTCCATCTGAAGATCGAGAACACCCGCGAGAGGCGGACGATCCGGAACGTCATCGCGACGCTTCGCGGCTCGGAGCTGCCCGAGAAGAAGGTCCTCCTCTCCAACCACTTCGACGCCTGGATCTACGGCGGCGTGGATCCCTCATCGGGAACGGCGTCGATGCTCGCCCTCGCGCGCGCTCTGGGCCGGCTGGCGCGCCGAGGGATATCGGCCCCGGCGGACGATCGTCATCGGGGAGTGGGACGCCGAGGAGTACACGCTCACGGGCTCGACGGAATGGGGCGAGCAGCACGAGAAGGATCTCCGGCAGAACGCCGCCGTCTGCATCAACGTCGACGCGTCGGCCCTCGGGCGCGAGTTCGCGGCTTCGGCCTCGCCCCTCCTCTCGACGGCCGTCCGCGAGGCCGCCCGGGATTTCCCGGACCCTCCACACCGGGAAAGAGCCTCGCCGACACCTGGCGGGCAGCAGACCAGCGCAAGGAGCTGCCGGTCGCGATCCTGGGCAGCGGCTCGGACTACACCGTCTTCTTCAACCACCTCGGCATCGCCTCGGTGGATCTGGTCTTCGACGGCCCCTACGGCGTCTACCACTCCGTCTACGACACCCACCGCTGGATGGCGACGCAGGGCGACCCCGGGTTCGTCTACCACGCGGCGATGGCGAAGTACGCGGGCATGCTCGCCCTCCGCTTCGCGAACGCGGACATGCTCCCCTTCGACGCGGCGGCTTACGGCCGCGAGGTCGCGAAGTACGCCGAGGAGCTCCAGTCGCTTCCCGGAGCGGAATCCCTGCGGCCCGCGCTGAAGGAGCTCGCCTCGCGCGGCCGGCGCCTGGAGCGATGCGGCCGCCGCGGCCCAGAAAGCCGATCGACCGCGCGCCTCGCCGCGGGAGAGGACGAGGCTCTCAGGCTGCGCGACGCCAACGCCTGGCTTCTCTCCCTCGAGCGGTCCCTCATCGACCCCCCCGGAATCCCCGGCCGGCCCTGGTTCCGGCACCTCGTCTACGCGCCTCTGCCGTCGTACGAGGCGGAAACCCTTCCCGCCGTCCGCGAGGCGGTCGAGAGCGGCGCGATCGAATCCGCCGGCCTGCAGATCCAGAGGCTGTCCGAACGACTCGCCACGGCCGCGGCGTCCGCGCGCAAAGCCGAGTCGCTGCTGCGGCCGAAGCCGAAAGCGCAGTGAGGCGGCGGAAAGCGGGCAGTCTCGCCGCGGCGATCCTGCTCGATGACCAGGACGGTCCTGCGCCTACGCCGTCGAGCGAGCCGGATCGAGGCCGCGCGAAGGGGACACGACTTCGTCAAGAAGTCGAGCCCGTGAAATAGCCGCTCGGTCAGCGAGCGGCGCGGTCCGGCTGAGCGCCGACCGCGGGGGCGGAGCTTCCGGCGGCCTTCCACCAGGTCATGATCCGGTCGACGTAGGCCACGGTCTCCCGGTACGGCGGGACGCCGCCGTAGGTCTCGACCGCGCTTTCGCCCGCGTTGTACGCCGCCAGCACGAGCTCGGGGTGGTGGCCGAAGCGGTCCACCAGCTCGCGCAGATATCGCACTCCCCCGCGAACGTTCGACGGCCGGATCGAACGGCGAGCGCACCGAAAGCCGCTTGGCCGTGGCCGGCATGAGCTGCATGAGGCCGCGGGCGCCCTTCCGCGAGACGGCGCGCGGCTGGTAGTTGGACTCGGCGCGAATCAGCGCCGAGACGAGCGCGGCGTCGATGTTGTACTCCCGGGCCGCCTTCTCGATGATCGCGTCGTACTCGGTTCCGAAGAGCGCGCGCGCGCTCGGCCGAAAAGGACAGATCGAACGGCCCGTCCGACGGAAAGAGCTCCGGCTCCACGACGCACGGTGTCGACGACGACCTCGTCGTCCACGATCCGCTCGACGCGCCCGAGCTCCACGCGGTAGCTTCCGCCCCCGGGCAGAGCGATCTCGAGCTCCTCCGAATGCAGCTTGTAGGACGCCGCCTTCACGACCCGGCCGTCTTCGAAGACGATGAGCTCGGCGACCATCGGCGCCGGCGAGGCGGACACGGCCAGGGCCAGCAGGCTCGAGGCGAGGATGGAGCGGTGCATTCCGGAAGCAAAACGCCCGGCTCCGGCGCGGCATTCCGGTGTTTTCGGGCGGTTCACGGGCCTATTTTCGCACGCCGGCCGGGGGGCTCGGGCGGGCGCTGCAGCGCTTCCCCCGCCGTTTCGCCCTGGGGTGGAACTCGTCGTAGACGCGGCGGAGCCGGCCCCGCGAGACGCTCGTGTAGATCTGGGTGGTCGCGATGTCGGCGTGCCCCAGCATCATCTGGAGGGCCCGAAGGTCCGCGCCGTGCTCGAGGAGGTGCGTCGCGAAGGCGTGCCGCAGGACGTGAGGCGTCAGCCGGGAACGGATCCCGGCCTTCCGGCCATAGCCCTCGATGAGCTGCCAGAATCGCTGGCGGGTCATGCCGGACCCGCGCGCCGACAGGAACAGTTGGGGCGAGCGCCGCCGGTCGAGCGGCGGCCGGCCGACCTCGAGGTACCGCGCGAGCCAGCGGGCGGCGGACTTTCCGAACGGGACCAGGCGCTCCTTCCCCCCCTTTCCGGTGATACGGAGGATGCCGTTCTCCATGTCGACGCGGTCGCGCGGCAGCGACACGATTTCGGAGACCCGCAGGCCCGAGGCGTACATGAGCTCGAGCATCGCGCGGTCGCGCAGGCCCAGAGGCGTGCGCGGATCGGGAGCTTCCAGGAGCGCCTCGACCTCGTCTTCACCGAGGCTCTTGGGCAGCGCGAGACCGACGCGCGGATTCGGCAGATCGACCGTCGGGTCCTCGGCGAACGCCAGGTGCGCCGCCGCGAAGGCATAGAAGCCGCGCACGGCCGAAAGCGCGCGCGAGGCCGAGCGCGACGGACAGGCCTCGGCGCCGACAGGGACCGGAGGTAGCGGGCGAGGTCCGCCCGGGAGGCTCGCGACGCCTGGATCTTCCGACCGGCGAGAAACGCTCCGAAGGCCTGCCAGGTCGCCCCGGTACGCCGCGACGCTCGCGGCGGAGAGCCCCCGCTCGACGGACAGGTGGTCGAGGTAGGTCGGCAGCTCGCGCTCGAGGAAGCGGCTCGCGGGCGCCGGGACGGATTCCTTCGCCCGCGCCGGTCGGCGCGACCGACGGGTCAGACGCGGCCCGCGGTCTCGGGTGTCAGCCGCTGCACGACCTCCAGGACCTCGGCGTCTTCGAGGACGTGGTCGCTCTCCTTCGCGGCGCGGAAGATCGCATCCACGAGATCCGGCCGCGGCTCGAGGCCGTGGTTCTCGAGCCAGCACTGGACGTTGGAAAGCCCGCTCATCGGACCGACCTCGATGACCTGGTGGCGGCCCGACCATGGACGCGGGCACGCCGGAGTAGACCCGATCGGCCAGCCAGTCGTCGCCCTTCTTGCGGGCCTTGATGATGGCGGCCGCGTGCACGCCGGTGCCGGTGCGGAACGCGTCGCGTCCCGACGATCGGATAGTTGTCGGGGATCGGCACGCCGGTGGCCTCGGAGACCGCCGCGCAGTAGTCGTCGAGGCGCGTCAGGTCGCGGTCGATCCAGCCCAGCAGCTGCAGGTTGACGAGCAGCTGGTCCATCGGCGTGTTGCCGACGCGCTCGCCGATGCCGAGCGCGCAGGCGTGGACGCGGTGCGCGCCGGCTTCGAGCGCCCAGAGCGCGTTGATGACGCCGAGGCCGCGGTCCTGGTGGCCGTGCCAGTCGACCTTGACCTCGGGGTTGACCTCGTCGACGACCTTCGACGACGAACGCCGACCAGGTTCCGCACGCCGTTGGGCGTCGCGTGGCCCACCGTGTCGCAGACGCAGACGCGGCCGCGCGCCGGCGCGGATCGCGGTCGTGTAGATGCGGCGGACGTGGTCCGGATGCGCGCGGGTCGTGTCCTCGGTGACGTACATGACCGGGAGCCCCTCGCGCACGGCCAGGGAGACGGCGTCCTCCGACATCCGCAGCATGCGGTCGAAGTCCCAGTCCTCGGCGTACTGGCGGATCGGCGAGGAGCCGATGAAGCAGGACACCTCGATCGGGATCCCGACCTTCTGGGAGATCTCGATGATCGGCACGATGTCGGCGGCGACGGTGCGCGCCGCGCAGTTGGGCCGGATCTTGAGCTTCTCGCGCACGATCTCCTGGGCCAGGCGCGTCACGGTCTCGACGACGTGGGGCCCGGCGCCCGGCAGGCCGATGTCGGCCGAGTCGATGCCGAGGGCCTCCATGAGGTGCAGGATCCGGATCTTCTGGTCGATCGAGGGGCTCTTGACGGACGGCGACTGCAGGCCGTCGCGGAGCGTCTCGTCGTCGAGCTCGACGCGGCCGCGCGACGGGTACACCGCGCCGCCGGCGCGGTTCCAGTCGTAGATGAGGTCGGAGTCCGGCGGGTGCAAGAGGTTCTTCTCCCGGGGAAAGTTTAGCACCCCGCCCGGCTACCTCTTTCGGAGCGATCGGCTCTTTTCGGAGCGACCGGCCGCGCGACGCCGACCCCGCCGGGCACGGCCCTCACGGCGTCGGCGCGCCGATCGAGAAGTCGGCCCCGATGAAGAAGGTGAACTCGGGCGAGCCCAGCGGATCGGACAGACTGCCGCCGAAGATCCCGCGGCGGAGCACGTCCAGCGTCTGCGTCGGAAGCGTCCCGGCCGAGTCGGTGAGGGTGACCGTTTCGTCTCCCCAGGCGAGGCGCGTTCCGACGCGCGCCCGGATGGCCGGACTGAACGCATAGCGGAACGCCAGGTCGATGAACATCTCCTCGTTGTCGGAGAACGGGTCGAACCCCGAGTCGAAGGCCTCGACCTCCGTGCCGAGGACCGCGAGCGACACGAACGGCAGCTCCTGGCGGTCGTAGGTCGCGGATAGCCAGAGGTCCGACCGGGTCCAGGAGTAGCCGGCCGCGAGCCGGTAGGCCTGCAGCGTCGCCTTCTCCTCCGAGTCCCGGTCGAAAAAGTTCGGGAAGCTCTCCCGATGCACGTCGAGATTCCCCGCGATGTACTCGCCGTGCAGGACGAGCGTCCAGGGAGCGCATTTCCAGCGCAGCTCCGCTTCCCCGCCGAAGAGATTGCCGGAGGCGTCGTGGAAGGACCGCGCCGTCGCGTTGTAGCCCGACGGCTTGGTCCACCGGAAAGCCGCCGCGGCCTCGAGCCCCATCCAGCGGTGACGCCAGCCGAGCGAGGCGTCGATCCGCTGCGAGGAGAGGTCCCTCGCTTCCGTGAGCTCCTGGTTCTCTCCGCCGATGTTGATCACGTCGGTCGAGCGGTTGTTGCGGCCCTCGCCCGCCATCTCGAGCGAGTCCGCCGCCGTCACGGGAAGCCGGACCAGAAGAGCGAAGTTCTCGGCGCGGCCCGTTCCGTTGGAGAAGACGTGCGGCAGGCCGAGCTCCGGCTGGACCAGCCGTTGCTGCTCGTCGTGCGAGGTGCCGAACCCGACTCGGCCTCGCCATTCGAACTCCGGCGTGCCGGCGCCGAGACCCGCCGGCGAGCGAACCGCGCGTATCCCATGCCGACCAGGACGAACTTCGGCGTGACGTCGGAGGTGTCGACGGTGGTGCCGATCTCCCAGCGGCGAGCGAGCGTCGCGTAGGAGAAGCCCAGCTCGCCGCGCGAGCCCCGGCCGGGGGGACATCTCGGTGCCGAGGAGCATGCCCGCGCAGAACACACAGGCGCTGACGAGATCGATGCCCATAGATGGCCCCTGCCTCCGCTCAGCGTCCCGTGAAACGCGCCGGGCGCTTCTCGAGGAACGCGGTCATGCCTTCTTTCATGTCCGAGGTCGCCGCGCAGAGACCGAAGAGCGTGGCCTCGAGGAGGAGCCCTTCCGAGAGGGGCATCTCCAGACCGCGGTGGATCGCGTCGAGGACGTACCGGCAGGCCACGGGACCGTTTGCGAGGATCGCCTTCGCCATCTCGCGGGCGGCCGCCGCCGCCTGCCCCGCGGGAACGACCTTGTTCACGAGGCCGATCCGCCACGCCTCCTGGGCGTCGATCTGCTCGGCCGTCAGGCAGAGCTGCATCGCCCGCCCCTCGCCCACCAGGCGGGCCAGCCTCTGCGAGCCGCCGTAGCCCGGAAGGATCCCGAGCTTGACCTCGGGCTGGCCGAAGCGGGCGTTCTCGGAAGCGATGCGGATCGTGCACGCGAGCGCGAGCTCGCAGCCGCCGCCGAGGGCATAGCCGTTGACCGCGGCGATCACCGGCTTGCCGAGGTTTTCGAGCCGGGCGACGATGGCCTGCCCGCGGAGGGCGTGCTCGCGCCCGTCCACCGGCGTGAGCTTCGCGAGCTCGCCGATGTCGGCCCCGGCGATGAACGCCTTCTCCCCGGCGCCCGTGATCACGACGACGCCCACGGAGTCGTCCGACTTCGCCGCATCCAGCTCGCGCTCGAGAGCGGCCATGACGCCGGCGTTGAGCGCGTTCAGCTTCTCGGGCCGGTTGACCGTCAACGTGCGAACGCCGTCGGCGGTTTCGACGAGGACGAGACTGCTCGCGTCGGCCATCTCTGCTACCCTCCGTACTCGTAGAAGCCCCGGCCCGACTTCTTGCCGTAGCGGCCGGCGAGAACCATGCGCTTCAAAAGAGGCGGCGGCGCGAAGCGCTTCTCGCGATACTCCTCGAACATGATCTCGGCGATGGCGTACGTGGTGTCGAGGCCCACGAAGTCGAGGAGCTTGAGCGGCCCCATCGGGATGGCCGCAGCCGAGCTCCATGCCCTTGTCGATGTCTTCGCGGGAGCCCACGCCTTCCTCGAGCGCCCGCACGGCGTCCAGGAGATACGGCACGAGCAGCCGGTTGACGATGAAGCCGGAGTTGTCGTGCGTCCGGATCGGCTCCTTCCCGAGAGACTTCGCGAACTCGAACACCGTCGCGAACGGTCTCCTCCGACGTCGCGATCGTGCGCACGACCTCGACGAGCTTCATGACCGGAACGGGATTGAAGAAGTGGAGACCGGCGAAGCGGTCCGGCCGCTTCGTCGCCGCCGACATCTCGGTGATCGTCAGCGACGAGGTGTTCGAGCAGAAGATCGTGGCCGGCTTGCAGGCCGCGTCGAGCGTCCGGTAGGTCTCCTTCTTCAGCTCGAGGTTCTCGACGATCGCCTCGATGATGAGGTCGCAGTCCGCCAGATCCTCGAGGCGCGTCGTCGAGGCGATCCGCTTCCACGCCGCGTCCCGGTCCGCCGCCGCGAGCTTGCCCTTCTCGACCGCCTTGCCGAGCGAGCCTTCGATGCGGCCGAGACCCTTCTTCACCAGGTCGTCGCTGACCTCGCGCACGACGGTGTCGTAACCGGCCTTCGCGCAGACCTCGGCGATGCCCGAGCCCATGAGGCCGGCGCCGAGAACTCCCACCTTACGAATCGGCATGCTCTCCCTCGCCCGTCGCCTCCGGCGGCGGCGTCCAGAGGTTGTTCCAGGATCTCGACCTCTCCGCAGAAGTCCGAGAGGGTCATCTCGCGGTCGAACGCCGGGCCCGCGAGGGCCAGCAGCGGCGTGTTGGGGGCCACCACGATCCAGCCGCTCTCGGTCCAGTGCCGGAGCGCTTCCCTGCAGAGGCCGCCTTCGTTGAGGGTCGTCATCACGGCGTTCAGGTCTCCCGTGCCCCGCGCGCGCAGGTCGCACAGAAAGTCGGAGACCGCCGCGGCCCGCACGGGAAAGTCCAGGATGCGGCGCGTCCAGGTCAGGTTCATGCGATGGCGAAAAGATACGGCATGAACTGGGCGCTCGGGTCGTTCGTCGTGTTGTCGACCGTGGCTCCGTAGATGATCAGGCCGCCTCCGGAGAACGTGATCTCCAGCCACTGGCCGTCGCCGATCGCGAAGCCGTCGAGGAAGTCGGTGACCGTCGACTGGATGAAGTAGTCCGCCGGGTAGTCGTGCGCGACGCTGTGGATCTCGGCTCCGGCCGAATCGCGCAGGCGCACGTTGACGTGCACCGGCGCGCCGACCGTCCGAAGTCCCACGTTGTAGCGGAAGCGGTCGACGAGAATGGGGCAGACGAGAGCTCCGGTGACGCTCGCCCCGGAGCCCGGAGCCTGCACGTCGTCGACCGCCACCAGCGACTCCGTGAAGCCGGTCGTTCCCGCGGTCCCGGCGTCGTTGAAGATGCGGGCCAGCACGAGCGGCGCGTTGCCGCCCGCGGCATAGACGTCGAAGCTGCCGAGCCCGGACAGACCCATCGCCGCGACCACGTCGTACCACGCGAAGGCCTGGCCGCCCGCGAGCGCGAAGCCCATCGTCGGATCGGACGGCGAGGCCGGCGCGCCAATGGGATGGAACGCGAAGTGGCCCGAGATCAGGCTGGCGCCCGGGTTCACGAGCTGCACGGACGTCCGGAAGAACGACCCGAAGTTGCCCGGGTGTCGATCCGACGACCGTGACGTAGCCGACGAGCTCTTCGGTCGGCGCGGAGGCCAGGCCGAAGACGAGGTTGTCGACGTTCGCGGAAAGCGTGCCGCCGGCTTCGATCTTGTCGATCCCGACCTGCACGAGCGCCGAGATCGCCCCGGCCGGCGCCGTGAAGGTCTCGCTGTCGTGGATCCAGGTTCCCCGCGACGCGACCTCGGTGAGGAGGCTGCTTGCGCTGATTGAGCCCTGGCAGGCCGCGCCGGGACTCCAGTCGATGACCGTCTCCGCCCAGCCGGTCGACGCTTCGCCTTCGGTGAATCGCACGTCGGCCGACAGCGTGTACTCCTGCCCGGCCGCGACCGGAACGCACGTCGTCAGAAGAGTCACGAGCGCTCCCCCGGTGGCGTTCGTGCTGGTCAGCAGCGCCGAGCCCGAAGAGGGCGAGCCCGCGGCGTCCAGCGAGGACCAGGCCGAGGTGCCGTCGGGGTTGGGGTCGTGGTGGAAGGCCTCCAGGTTCGCGTCGAACGTCCCTCCGGGGACCAGGTTCTGTCCCAGTCCCGACCGAAGCAGCGAGGACGACCAGAGCGGCGAGACCGAAGATGCGACGACCCATGACGGTCCTCCTCGACGGAAATTGCCGCGCGCGAGGCGGGATCAGGCGGCCGACTCCAGAACGACGGCGATGCCCTGGCCGCCGCCGATGCACGCGCCCGCGAGGCCGTAGCGCACGCCGCGCCGACGCATCTCCTTCAGGAGCGTCAGGGTCAGGCGCGTGCCGCTCGCCGCCAGGGGATGCCCGAGGGCGATGGCGCCCCCGTTGACGTTCAGCTTTTCGACGTCCAGGCCCAGCTCGCGGACGACGCCCAGGATCTGGCCGGCGAAGGCCTCGTTGATCTCCCAGAGGCCGATGTCGTTCTGCGAGAGTCCGGCCTTCGCGAGGGCTTCGCGCGCCGCCGGCGCGGGTCCCAGGCCCATCAGCTCCGGCTCGACGCCGACGACGCCCCAGGAAACGATCCGGCCGAGCGGCTTTTTCCCGCGCGCCGCGTCGGCCGAGGCGACGACCACCGAAGCCGCGCCGTCGACGATGCCCGACGCGTTGCCGGCCGTGACGGAGCCGTCCTTGCCGAACGAAGGCGGCAAAGCCGCGAGCCCTTCGAGCGTCGAGTCGGGGCGCATGTGGTCGTCTTTCTCGACGCGCACGCTCTTCCGGCCCTGCTTGACGTCGACCGGGACGACCTCCTCCGAGAGCCGGCAGGCCGCCCAGGCCGCGGCCGTCCGCTGCTGAGAGCGGAGAGCATAGGCGTCCTGTTCCGCGCGCGTGATGCCGTACTTCGCGGCGACGCGGTCCGAGGTCTGCGCCATGTAAAGCCCGCAGTAGGAGTCCAGGAGCGCGACCATCAGCGTGTCCTCGAGCTGCCCCTGGCCGAGCCGGAGTCCCTTGCGCGCGCCCCGGATCACGTGGGGCGCCTGGGACATGTTCTCCATCCCGCCGGCCAGGACCGTCTCCGCCTCGCCGAGGAGAATCCGCTGGGCTCCCTGGACGATGGACTCGAAGCCCGAGCCGCACAGACGGTTCACCGTCAGGGCCGGAACCTCTTTCGGAACGCCGGCCTTCAAGCCGACGTGCCGGGCGCCGTAGATCGCGTCCCCCGAGGTCTGGAGAACGTTGCCGAAGATGACGTGGTCGACCTGCGCCGGCTCGACCCCGCTCCGCTTGAGAGCCTCGGCCGCCGCGTGGACGCCGAGATCGATGGCCGAAGTGTCGGCGAACGCTCCGTTGTACTCGGCCATCGGAGTGCGGGCGCCGTCGAGAATGAAAACGTCGGTGGAAGGAGCCGTAGAAGCCATAGAGGCGGGGAGTTTACCTCAGGGAAACGCCTCGATTGCGGCGCGGTGAAAGCGCTGGCGCACCTCGTTGAACGGGATCTCGCGCACCTCCGGGTGGATGCGGTTGGTCAGCAGGACCAGGACCCGGTCGCGCTCCGGGTCGACCCAGACGGAGGTCCCGGTGAAACCCGTATGGCCGAAGCTGGACTCGGACATCTCGGGGATGGCGGAGCCGGCGCCGCGTCGGCCCTGCCACCCGAGACCTCGCGCCTCGGCGTGCTCGGGCGTCCGATCCCGCGTCCAGTCCCGCCGCGCAGGGTCGAGCCAGACCCGCGCCAGCGCCCAGACGTCGCGCGCCGTGCCGAAGAGGCCCGCGTGCCCCGAAACCCCGCCGCGGCGAAACGCGTTCCCGTCGTGCACCTCTCCCCTGACCACGCCGTCGCGGAAACGGCCGTAGGAGAGTCCGCGCACTTCGACCATGGCCGCGCTCGAAGCGATCGTCGCGTTCCGTCGCCGCCGTCGGGAGCGACCTCTCCGGGAGGAACCGCGCCGCCGATCCCGCCGGCGCCGCGACCGACTCGGCGAAAACACGCTCGAGGGGCGCCGCGAAGACCGACTCCAGGATCTCGGTCACGAGGAGGAGGTTCAGGTCGCTGTAGATCACCCGCTCGCCCGGCGCGGCGATCGGCTCGATCTCACCCAGCGTGCGGCGATAGGCGGCCGCTCCCTCTCCCCGGACGTACATCGGAAACCAGGCTTCGAGGCCGGAGGTATGCGTGAGCAGCCGCTCCAGGGTGATCCCTTCGAAGCGTGTCTTCTTCCACTCCGGCAGGAACTTTCCCGGAAGCGTGTCGAGCGGAAGACCGGCGCCGGCCGCGAGGAGAGCTGCCGAGCAGAGGGGCTTCGTGAGGCTCGCGAGGTCGAAGAGCGTCTCCGGCGCGACGTCTTCCCGCTCCGGCTCCACGCTCGCGCGCGTCCGGCGATGGCTTCTTCGAGGACGGCCTCCGACGTTCCGACGAGCGCCGAGGCGCCCGGGAAGGATCCGCTTCGATCTCCGCCGAGAGGAACTCCGAAAGCGCCGTCACGGGCCGGCGGCTTCGATTTCGGGTCTCCGGGGCTCGACGCGTGCCGCGTTCGCGGCGACGACCGTGAGAAGAGCATCGGGCCGCCGCAGCGCCGCCCTTTCGCGCTCGAGAGCCGCGATCTCGTTCTCGACGCGTGCCGCGGAAGCCGCGTCCAGCGCGCCGCGCCGGGCCTCGCGCAGGGCGGCGATCGCCCGGCCATAGCTCTCGATGACGGCGGCCGTGGCCTGGCGCGAGTCCAGCGCGAGCAGCGCATCCACGATCCGCCCCCGCACCCAGTCGAACTCGGCCGGCGAGACGCCGACCTGCCTCGCCGCCTCCGCGTCGGAGCCCGCACCGGCCGCCGCCCGCCGGACCCGGAGGTACATGTCGATCTGGGCGTTCGTTCAGCCGGCCGTCGGCGGGGGGCTGAAAGCCGGGCTCGAGGCGGCTGCGGACCGCCCGGACCGCCTCCGCGGATGCGCGCTCGGTCCGGCCGCAGGCAACGGCTCCGCAAAGCGTCGCGAGGAGGGCCGAGGTCAGCAGCGCGGGGGCCGGGAGGCGCACATGCAGAGTTTACAGTCGAGCGAGACACAAGCCCCCGCGTTCGAGTGGTTTCCGCTCGCCCTGCCTTCGATTACACTTACAGGGTTTCCTGGCTGACGGATGCTCGAAAAAATCGGCAAATACGAAGTTTCGGAGCAGATCGGCGTCGGAGGCTTTGGCGCGGTCTACCGGGGACGGGATCCGTTCATCAAGCGGACCGTCGCGATCAAGACGTGCCAGGTCAACGACGACGAGATCAAGCACCGCTTTTTCCGCGAAGCCGAGCTCGCGGGGAACCTCCATCACCGCCACATCACGACGATCTACGACTTCGGCGTGGAGAACGGGATCCCCTACATCGTCCAGGAGTTTCTGACCGGCGAGGACCTCGACAAGAAGATCAAGCGCGGCGACCCGATCCCGATGACGCGGAAGATCGAGATCCTGATGGCGATCGCCGACGGGCTCGCCTACGCGCACAACGCGTCCATCGTGCACCGCGACGTCAAGCCGGCCAACGTCCGCGTCCTCGAGGACGGCACCGTCAAGGTCATGGACTTCGGGATCGCCAAGTCGCTGCAGAGCGAGTCCAACCTGACCCAGACCGGAATCACTCTGGGAACGTCGGCGTACCTGGCCCCCGAGCAGATCCGCGGCGAGCCGATCGACCGCCGCACGGACATCTTCGCGCTGGGCGTCCTCGCGTACGAGCTCCTCACGTACCGCAAGCCCTTCCGCGGGGAGCACCTCTCGACGGTCCTCTACAAGATCCTCAACGACACGCCGGAGCCCATCGGGACGCTCGTCCAGGACGCTCCCCCGGCGCTCATCGCCGCGGTCGGCCGGGCGATGGCGAAGTCGGCGGATGACCGTTACCCGACGATGGACGCCTTCCGCAAGGACCTCCAGGGGGTCCATCGCGAGCTCTCCGGCCTCTCGGGCACATACCCGGCCTTCACCGGAGACACGGTCCGGACGCTGCGCCCGGACGAGGATCTCGAGACGACCCTGGCGACTCCGTCGAGCGGCGTCGCGGCCATCCGCTCGAACATCACGCCGCCGTCGGGCGCGCTGGCCCGCGTTCCCGCCCCGTCGGATGCGACGCCGACCTCGGCCTCCATCTCCGGCGCGCGCCCGCCGCTCGAGCTCGTCAACTTCCGCGATCCGACCTCGGACCCGGCCAACGAAGACACCGTCCGACGGACGACGGGTTCGCCGAAGGTCGCCGCGGCTCCTGCGGCCGCCGCGAAGAGCCGCTCGGCGACCGTCGTCGCCATTCTGGCGGTCCTCGTCGCGGCGATCGCCGCGTACCTCTACGTTTCGGGGCGTTCGGCCCCGGCGCCCGCGGTGGCCGCCGCTCCGACACCCGCTGCCCGCGCCGCCCGCTCCCGCAGCCGCACTCGAGTTCCCGGAGCCGAAGCTGGGAACCGGCGAGACCCCGGCACGCCTCCGCGGACTCGGCGCCCGCGCCCGCGCCGCCGCGTCGCCGCGGCTCCGCCCGATTCCGACGGCTCCTCCCCCGGTCGAGGCCACACCTGTCCCGCCCGCCGCGCCCGCGAGCTTCAAGGTGCAGTTCTCGTCGATTCCGGTGGCGACGCTCTTCGTCGACGGAAAGAAGATCGGCCCCTCGATCCCGGCCCGGACGCTTTCGCTCGAAGAGGGCGAGCACACGCGTCCGCCTCGAGGCCGCCGACTTTCCCCCTTACGAGAAGAAATTCCGGGTCGGCCCGAAGTCGGAGAACCGGGTGCACTACCAGTTCCCCGTCTCGATGCTCGTCATCCAGGCCCCGGGATGGGCCGGCGCCCGAGTCCTCGTGGACGGCAAGTACCGCGGGTCTCTGCCGGATGCGGCTCGCCTCAAGCTTCCTCCCGGCACCTACAACGTGACGCTCTCGCGCGAAGGATCGAACCCCGTGACGGAGAAGATCGACGTTCCCGAGGGTGCGCCGAAAACCTGGAACGCGCCGCCGCCTTCGCCCGCGGCGGCCGGAGGCCCATGAAACGCAACGCTCTTCTGGCCGCGGCCCTCGCCGTCGGCTTCGCCCTCGCCCTTGTGTCTGCCCCGCCGCTCACCGCCCAGGAGGACGCCAAGCTCGAAACCGACGCCAAGAAGGCCTTCGACGCGGGGCGCTTCAAGGAGGCCGGCGACAAGTACGCCAAGGCGGCCGAGGCCGCGGGCGTCGCCGGTGGAGCGCCAGGCCGACCTCCACCTTCAAAGCGCCTGGTCCTATTACATCGCGGGCAACTCCAAGCGAGCCCGCGAAGAGCTCAAGGCGGCGGTCACGGCGCGGCCGGACCTGCAGGTCATCCCCGATTTCTACAGCCCCGACTTCGCGAATCTCGCCGGAGCCGTGCGCGCGGAGGTCGCCGCGTCCAACGTTCCCGCCTACGACGTCGAGGAGCTCAAACGCTCGGCGCGCGCGAAGCTCGCCGATGGCAAGGCCGAGGAAGCGCTCCAGGATCTCAAGCGTGCCTCCACCTCGCGCGACCCGGAGGTGTTCCGGATCCAGGCCGAGGCCTCCGAACGCCTGGGCCGCACCGCGGACGCGGAGGCGGCGCGCCAGCGCGCGGCCGAGCTGGAAAAGGGAGCGGTGAGCTCGGCTCCGATCGGGGCGTCGCTCGACGCGGGCGTTCCGGCGAACGGAGCGGCTCCGTACGTACCGGCGGTGGCGCCCCTCATCGAGAGCGCGGAGAAATCCCTCGCGTCCGGGGATTACCGCGCCGCGGCCTCGTACGCGCGCCAGGCCTCCGAAGCCGACCCCAAGAGCGCCGAGGCCCACCGCCTCCTCGGCGACGCTTCGCTGCTCGGGGGCCAGGGCGCCGAGGCGGAGCGCGAGTTCACGGCGGCCATCGTGCTCGAGCCCGGCAACACGAAGGCGGTCTTCGGCCTCGCGACGCTCGCCGAGCAGCAGAAGAAGTGGAACACGGCCGCGAGCCTCTACCGCCGCGTTCTCGACCTCGATCCGAACAACGTCGCGGCGGCCCGCGGGCTCGGGCGCTCCCTCAACGAGCTGGGCGACAAGAGCGCGGCCCGGATCGCGTACGGCCGGGCGATCGAGATCGATCCCGCCTCGGCCGAGTCCCGCAACGACTTCGGAGTCTTCCTGTTCCGCGCGGACGAAACCGATCGATCCGTCGAGGAGCTCATCGAGGCGGTGCGGCTCGACGGGTCGAAGGCCGTCTACCACGAGAACCTGGGGCGCGCCTACCGCAAGAAGGGCATGGCCAAGGAAGCCGAGCGCGAGCTCGCCGAAGCCGCGCGGCTCGCGCCCAACGACGCGGCCTGTCTGGACGGCGCTCGGACACGTGCGCGCCGACCAGAAGAAGGCGACGAGGCGGCGACCGCGTTCGCGACGGCGCTCTCGCTCGATCCGGCCAGCGAAGACGCGGCCACGGCTCTCGGTTCCGTGCTCGTCGCACGCCGGCAAGCTCGAGGAGGCCGAAGCCGCGCTCACGAAGGCCATCGAAGGCAACACGAAGTCTCCCGTCCTCTGGAACAACCTCGGAGCCGTCCGCGTCCGCAGGGGCAACACCGCGGGCGCGATCGAGGCGTTCCAGAAAGCGCTGACGATGGATGCCGGCCTTCGACGCGGCGCGCGCCAACCTGACGCGGGCGACCGAGCTCGCGGCGCTGGAGAAAGCCGCGTCCTGAGGGTGGGGTTTCCTCTCCTCGCGTACTTCTTCCCCGTACTGGCAGCTCTACGCTTGGCTCCGACGCCTCCGGCCCCGACTTACACCGCGGAGATCGAAGGCTGGCGGGCCGCCCGTGTTTCCGCGCCTGACCGCCGAGGACGGCTGGCCCTCCGTCGTCGGGCTCTTCTGGCTCGAGGAAGGCGAGAACCGCATCGGAAGCGCGAAGGACAACGCGGTCGTCCTGCCGGCCTCGACTCCCCGCGCACCTGGGATCCATCGTGGTCGAGAAGGGACAGGCGACGCTGCGGCCCCTCCTGGAAGCGGGAGTCGGATCCGGCCTCACGGCCGACGGCGAAGCCGTGTCGGAGCCCCCGCGCCCTCGCCTCGGACGCCGGCGAGGCGGCGACCCGCCTGCGCACCGGCAGCGTGCTCTTCTACGTGATCGAGCGCGCCGGGAAGCTGGCGGTCCGTGTCAAGGACAGTCAGAGCGAGGCGCCGGCGGGAGTTTCCACGGCCTCGAGTATTTTCCGATCGATCCCTCCTGGCGGATCGAGGCCCGCTTCGAGCCCTACGATCCGCCGCGCCCGATTTCGGTGCCGAACGTGCTGGGTCACCAGGACACCGAGAAATCTCCCGGGCGCGCTCGTCTTCGAGCGGGCCGGCCAGACCTATCGGCTCGATCCCGTGCTCGAGCGCGGCGAGACCGACTACTTCGTCATCTTCGGCGACGCGACCAACGGGAAGGAAACGTACGGCGCCGGCCGATTCCTCTACGTGAAGCCGCCCGTCGACGGAAAGACGATCATCGACTTCAACAAGGCCTACAACCCGCCCTGCGTCTTCACCGACTACGCGACCTGCCCGCTTCCGCCGGCGCAGAACAGGATGAAGGTCGGGGTGGAGGCGGGCGAGAAGGAGTACGGCCACTGAGGGTTGAGTGTCGAGCGTTCAAGTGTTGAGCGTGGCCGCGCTCAGACACTTCGACGCTCAACTCTCAACTCTCAACTCTCAACGCATCCAGCAGCTCCTTCAACATCCTCGCCGTCGCTCCCCAGATGACCGTCTCCCCGTAGTGGTAGAAGAGCACCGGGCTCCGGGCGCTCCGGCGAACGTCCGGGTTTCGAGAGCGGCGGGATCGAGGAGGGCCCGGATCGGGGACCTCGACGAGCTCCGCGATCTCGGACTCCTGCAGCCGGAAGGGATAGGGATGCGGGATCGCGCCGACGTAGGGCTCGACGTAGTAGTCGGTGACGGTCGTCAGCGGCGAGAGCGAACCGAGATAGCGGACGTCGGACGGCGCGACGCCGATCTCCTCCTCGGTCTCGCGGAGCGCGGTCGCGTAGAGCGACGCGTCGTCCTCCTCCTGGCCCCCGCCCGGGAACGCGATCTGCCCGCGATGCTTCTCGACGCTTTCCGTCCGCTTCGTGAGCAAGACCCAGAGCGCCCCGTCCCGGACGAACAGCGGCGCGAGGACTCCGGCCCGCCGCTGCGAGCCCGCACGGAACGGGCTCGGCCCGCCCGGCCTCGGCGCGCTCGAGCCGCTCCCGGACCTCGTCCATCCAGGTGCGCGCGGGCGCGCTCTCAGGAGGAGGCACGGGTGCGGCTGCCCTCGGCCGCGGATCGCAGATACGCCTCGACGAAGGGCGTGAGCCCGCCGTCGAGGACCCGGTCCGTGTCGCCGGTCTCGTGGCCGGTGCGGTGGTCCTTGACCATCCGGTAGGGGTGCAGGACGTACGAGCGGATCTGACTCCCCCACTCGATCGACTTCTTCTCGCCGACGCGCTTCTCTTCCTCGGCGCGCCGCTCGTCCAGCGCCCGCTGGTACAGGCGGGCCTTCAGGACCCGCATCGCCATCTCGCGGTTGCGGCCCTGGCTGCGCTCGTTCTGACAGGTCACGACGATGCCCGTCGGCAGGTGCGTGATGCGCACCGCGGAGTCGGTGACGTTGACGTGCTGTCCGCCGGCCCCGCTCGAGCGGTAGGTGTCGACGCGGAGGTCCTTGTCGGCGATTTCGACCTCGATGTCCTCGTCGATCTCGGGCGCGACGAACACGGACGCGAACGACGTGTGGCGCCGCTGCGCCGCGTCGAAGGGCGAGATCCGCACCAGGCGATGCACGCCCATCTCGCTCTTCAGGTAGCCGTAGGCGTGGTCTCCGGTGACGTGGAGGGTGGCGCTCTTCAGCCCGGCCTCCTCGCCGTCCTGGCGCTCGATCAGCTCCGCCTTCCAGCCTCGGGCCTCGGCGAAACGCATGTACATCCGCAGGAGCATCTCCGCCCAGTCCTGCGACTCCGTCCCGCCGGCGCCGGCGTGGATCGAGAGCCAGGCGTTCTTCGCGTCCTCGGGAGCGCTCATCTTGACGGCGAGCTCGAGCTCGTCCGCGAAGGCGGACGCGGCCGCCAGGGAATCGCGGGCCTCGCCCTCCGCCGGCTCCCCCTCGCGCAGGAGCTCGGTCAGGGCTTCGAGCTCTCCGCGGAGGTCGTCGAGACGCTGGACCGTCTCGATCTTCTTCTCGTAGCCCCGGGTCTGGCGGAGGATGTCCTGGGCTTCCTCGGGCCTGGACCAGAAGTCGGGCGCGGCCGCCTTCTCCCTCAGCCCTGCGAGCGCGCTCCGCGCGGCGTCCTGATCAAAGATAGCCCCGAAGCGCGGCGAGGCGCTCCGAGGCGGTCGTCAGGGACGGAGAGGAGGTCGTCGCGTTCGGTCATCGGCTGTGGTTCACAGGGTCCGCGGCTTGGGATGCATGCGTCGGGCGGCGCTCCTTCGCGAGTCGCGCGAGGCCGAAGATTAGCACGCCCAGTGCGGCGAGAGTCACGGCCCGCGGGATCCAGAAGCCCCACCGGGTCCAGGCCGTCTGTCGAGGACACCCGGCGCACCGTCCCGGTCACCGTCGCCTTCTCGTCGGGCCGCGACTCCGCGAGGATCCGGCCCCGGGGGTCCGACGATGCCGGAGATCCCGGTGATCGCCGCGCGGATGAGATAGCGATCGTTCTCGACCGAGCGCAGCGCCGCGCCCGCGAAGTGCTGCTCCTGCGCTCCGGCGCGGCCGTACCAGGAGTCGTTCGTGATGGTCGCGAGCAGGTTGGCGCCGTCGCGCGACCTCGCGGCGGAGAGCCCGGGGTAGATGATCTCGTAGCAGATGCCGATCCCGAGGACGAGCGGCCCGCGACCGGACGAGCGTCGGCTCCGGCGCCGGCGTGAATTCTCCGATGGCCGTCGAAACGCGGCGCGCGAAGAAGAAGAGCTTCGGCAGGGGGACGTACTCGCCGAACGGAACGAGGTGGACCTTGTGGTACGGCGGCCCCGCCAGGCCGTCGCGCGTCGAGCAGGCGCGCCGCGTTGTAGTACCGGTCGTCGGCCTCTTCATCCAGGTCGTTGAAGAGGACGAGCGGCCCGAGCGCCGCGATCGAGGAGAGGTCCCGGCGGATCCGTTCGCTGCCCTGCCACGTCGCGGGCAGCGACGACTCGGGAATCGCGATGAGGTCCGGCCCGGTCTCCGCCGCCGCGCGCGCCTGCGCGATCAGGCTCGGCGTAGGCCCGGGAGCGTCCCCCGAGCGTCGAGCGCATCTCTTCGGTGATGTTGGGCTGCAGCAGCGCGACCGAGAGCGGCTCGCCTTCCGCCGGCACGGGACGCGCCAGGCGGACCGCCCCGAAGACGCCGAGAACCGCGACGAGCAGCGCGGCCGCCAGCGGCCGGCCGGAGACGCCGCGCGGCGATCGCCCGGGCGAGCAGCGCCGCGACCGCGGCGACGGCCAGGCCGAGTCCGTAGACGCCCCAGACCGACGCCGACTGCAGCCAGAGGGGCTCCCGGAAGAGCGCGTGGCCCGTCAGGTTCCAGGGAAAGCCCTTGTACACGAAGGATCGGGCGTGCTCCGTCGCCGCCCAGAGCACCGGGAAGGCGGCGAGGCGCGCCGGCGCTTCCGGGCGGGGCGGCCGCGACCGTTCCCCAGGCCACGAGCGCCGGCCACTCGGCGAGGATGGCGGCGAGAATCCCGAGACAGACGATCCCCATGACGCCGCTCTGGCCGCCATATTGCGTGACGACGTAGGTGATCCACCGGATCGAGAGACACCAGTAGACGAGGCCGAAGACCGCGCCGGAGAGGAGCGCCCGCGTCCGGCTCTCCTCGCGGGCGAGCGCGACGAGCCAGGGCACCAGGGCCAGCGGGAGCAGAACGGCCGCGCCGAAGGGCGGAAACGCCAGGGCGAAGAGGAGCTCCGGAGAGCGCGCCGGCGGCGAGCGTCACGCCGGCCGCGGAGCGCTCGGCCCCGAGCCCGTGGCCGCCGCGCAGCGCCTCCTCCGCGCGGTACGAGGACCGCACGAAGGGGCCGGCGAACACGTGGCGGAAGCCCATGGCTTCGCCGTCCTCGCGCAGCCTGTCGAACACCTCGGGACGGACGTACTCGACGACCGGAAGGTTCTCGCGCGACGGCCGCAGGTACTGGCCGATCGTCACGATGTCCACGCGGGCCTCGCGCAGGCGTCGGAGGAGCGTCCGCGACCTCGTCCGGGCGCTCCCCGAGGCCGAGCATGAAGCCCGACTTCGTCGTCATGGCCGGGTCGAGATCCTTCACCGTCGACAGCAGCGTCAGCGAGCGATCCAGGCTCGCGCCCCGGCGCACGTCGCGGTACAGCCTCGGCACGGTCTCGACGTTGTGGTTGAAGACGTCGGGCTTCGCCGCCACGACGGTTTCGACCGACGCGCGCCGGCCCCGGAAATCGGGCGTCAGGACTTCGACACCGGGCGGCGGCTCGAGCGCGCGCACCGCGCGGATCGTTTCGGCGAAATGGGCGGCGCCTCCGTCGGGGAGATCGTCGCGGTCCACCGACGTCAGGACGACGAACTGGAGGGACATCCGCTGCACGGCCGCGCGCACGCGGACGGGCTCCAGGGCGTCGACCGGGAGCGGCTTGCCGTTGGCGATGTCGCAGAAGCCGCAGGCCCGCGTGCAGACGTCGCCGAGCAGGAGGAAGGTCGCCGTGCCGCGGGAGAAACACTCGCCGCGGTTGGGGCAGCGCGCCTCTTCGCAGACCGTGTGCAGCCCGTTCGCGCGCATCACGGATCTTGACCTCGTGCAGATCGCGCGAGGCGAAGCTTGCGCTCGCGAATCCACTCGGGAGCGCGCACCGGCAGCGGCGAGCTCACATGCCGTCCGGCACGACCCAGGGAGACTTGACGCTTCTCCTGGCGGGCGAGCTTCGTGGCCGCCCTCTCGGCGTCGTCCTCCGACGCGATAGGGGCCGACGCGCACCCGGTAGACCTTGCCCTTGCCCTTCGGGCCGGATCGCCGTCAGCGACCTGCGAACGGAAACCGTGGCGCGTCAGACGCTGTCGACAGCGACCCGGCCTCCTCGCGCGAGGAGAGCGACGCGACCTGGACCCAGAACTTCCCCGCCGCCGCCGGCGCGCCCGCGGCCGGAGGCTTGGCCACGGTCCCCGCGGGCCCCGACCCGCCCGAAGCCTCCGCGATCGGCGAGCTCTCCCCCTCGGCCTGGTCCGAGGACCGTCCTGGAACGTCTGGAGGGTCGCGGGAGGCGTCGGCTCGGCCGGGATCGGCGTGCGCCGGGGCGCCGCCCGCGAGCGTCGTCCGCGAGCCCAGCGGGCCGGAAGGCACCGCGGCCGTCGGCACGGCCGTCTCGATGGGCGGCATGGCCTCCCCGGCGTCTTCGCCCGCATCCGCCGCGGCGATCTTTTCGGAAGGAGTCTTCTCGGCGTCCGGGGCCTCGGGCGGGCCGCTCGCGGCCCGAGAGACCCGACACCAGGCCGAGGAAGTACGCGAGCGCCAGCGAGAGGAGCAGGCCGAGGAATCCCCCGACGGCCTGGCGGGCGGTGAACGTGATCTGGTAGTGCGTGCGGGGCGCGTCGGTCACGTCCGCGAGTTTAGCCTGCGCTCGCGCGCCAGGGAAGATCGTCCCTACGACTGCTTCAGGAACATCTTGATCAGATCGATCGGCAGCGGAAAGATGATCGTCGAGTTCTTCTCGTTGGCGATCTCGGTCAGCGTCTGCAGATACCGGAGCTGGAGCGTCGCCGGCTGGCGGTCGATGATCTCGGCCGCCTTCGAGAGCGCCGTGGCGGCCTCGAACTCGCCCTGCGCGTGGATGATCTTCGCGCGCTTCTCGCGCTCGGCCTCGGCCTGCTTCGCCATCGCCCGCTGCATCTCCGGCGGCAGGTCGACCTGCTTGACCTCGACCAGCGAGACCTTGATGCCCCAGGGACTCGTGTGCTCGTCGATCACCTTCTGGAGGTCCAGGTTCAGCTTCTCCCGCTCCGAGAGGAGCTCGTCGAGGAGGGCCTGGCCGAGGACGCTGCGCAGCGTGGTCTGGGCGAGCTGCGAGGTCGCGTAGAGGTAGTTCTCGACCTGCACGACGGCCTTCTCGGGCTCCACGACGCGGAAGTAGACGACGGCGTTGACCTTCACCGAGACGTTGTCCTTCGTGATGATGTCCTGAGGGGGCACGTCGTGGACGACCGTGCGCAGCGACATGCGGACCATCCGCTCGAACGGCCAGAAGATCAGGACGAGGCCCGGGCCCTTGGGCCGCTTTCCGAGGCGTCCGAGCCAGAAGGTCACGGCCCGCTCGTACTCGTTGAGCACGTTGATCCACTTGAAGAGGAAGATCAGCACGATGAATCCCGCGACCGCCAGCCCCGGGAGCGAGAAGAGGCTCGTCATCCCTGTCTCCTTTCCACGAACAGCCGGGAGCCCTCGACGCGCGCGATGCGAACCGTCTCGCCGGGCGCGAGCCCCGGCGGGCCCGCGGCCTCCCAGTACTCGCCCGCCACGTGGACCCGGCCGGCCGTTCCCGACGGCCCGAAGCCGTCCACGACGCGCCCGGCTTCGCCGACCATGGCCTCGAGGCCCGTGCGCGGCGGCGCGCAGGCGGAGCTGGAGCGTCTTCCACGTCAGCAGACCCACGATCCCGAGCGTGACGGCGAGCCCCGGCACGATGATGCCGAGATCGACACGATATCCGGCTGTGTCCCCCTTGCCGGAAAACAGGAGAAGCGATCCCGCCACGAGGGCGATCGCGCCTCCGAGCGAGAGGAGGCCGTGGCTGACGACCTTGATCTCGGCCACGAAGAGGAGGATGGCGAAGAGGATCAGCCCGAGGCCCGCGAGATTCACGGGCAGGACCGAGAACGCATAGAGCGCGAGGAGCAGCGAGATCCCCCCGACGACGCCGGGCAGGATCGCGCCGGGAGTCGACAGCTCGAAGTAGAGGCCCACGAGGCCCAGCAGGAAGAGGACGTACGCCACGTTGGGGTGGGAGACGACCCCGAGGATCTTCTCGACGGAGCTCATCGGCCTCTCCTCGAGCCGGAGCCCCGCGAGCGAGAGCTTCGTCTCGCGCTCCCCCGACGCGGCGCACGGTGCGCCCGTCGATCTGCGAGAGCAGGTCCGGGATGTCGCGCGCGACGATCTCGATGAGTCCGGATTCCTTCGCCTCGGTCTCCGTGTACGAGAGGCTGTCCTCGACGGCGGCCTCGGCCTTGGCGACGTTGCGCCCGCGCTCGCGGGCGAGCGTCCGGACGAACGCGCGCGCGTCCTGCTCCGCCTTCTCGTTCAGCTTCTTCGGAAGGTCCTGGCCCTCGCCCCCGACCGGGTGCGCCGCTCCCGTGTTGGTGCCGGGAGCCATCGCGGCGACGTCTCCCGACAAGCAGGAGGAAGAAACCGGCCGAGGCGGCCGAGGCCCCGGCGGGCGACACGTAGGTCGCGACCGGGGCCTTCGAAGCCAGGATCGCCGAGCTCATCTCCCGCGTCGAGGCGAGCAGCCCGCCCGGAGTCGACAGCGTCAGGACGACGAGCGCCGCGCCGTCGCCGTTCGCCTCGTCGAGGAGCGTCTTCAGGTAGCCCGCGGAGGCGGGGTGGATCGGGGTCTCGATCCGGCCGACGACGACCAGAGGCGGTTTCGCTGCTTCGTGCGGCGACGGGAGGCGCCGCCTCTGCGGCGACGGGAGCGCCGCCACTGCGGCGACGACGCAGGCGGCGACGCCTTCTCGCCCGAAAACAGCGCGGCCGCCAGCAACGCCGTGGCCGCAAGCCGGACGCGCGCTCGCATCGCGGCTTCGAGTCTACCGCAGCCGCCCCGCGTCGGTTATAAAGGCGCGTGCGCATACGCCCGACCGAGGCCATCCACTTCGCCGCGCTGCTGTCCTGCTCACGATCCTCACGGTCATCTTCTGGAAGAACCTCGAGGACCCGGGCGGAATGCTCCTCGCCTACGGGGCCCTCGCCCTGGCGCTGGTCCCGATGGTCTACCTCTCGCAGCCGCCAGGACCGGCTGCCGGCGCCCGTCTCGCTTCTGCTCGACTTCTATCCGGCGGCTTTCGTGCCGATCGTCTTCAACACGCTCTCGCCTTTGATCACCGCGACCGCGGGGCGGAGCCCGCGACGATCTGCTCATCGCCGCCGACCGGGCGATCTTCGGCGTCGACGTCACCGTGTGGATGGAGCAGTTCTCGCGGCCGTGGCTCAACGACCTGCTCTACACCTTCTACGCGACGTACTACTTCATCGCGCTGATCCCCGGGTTGATCCTGTGGTTCCGGGACCGCGCCGACGGCGCGCCGATTCGTCTTCACGCTGATGCTGGTCTACTACGTCTCCTACGCCGGCTACTTCACGATCCCGGCGCTCGGGCCGCGTTTCGCCCAGGCCGACCTGTACACGAAGTCTCTGACCGAGACTCCGATCTCGCGGGTCATCAACGACACGATCAACCACCTCGAGAAGACCAAGCTCGACGTCTTCCCGTCCGGGCACACCATGATCTCGATGGCGGTCCTGATCGTGATGTGGAAGCGGGCCCGGGACGTGTTCTGGTGGCTGCTCCCGATCGCGTCGTTACTGATCCTCTCGACCGTCTACTGCCGTTTCCACTACGTGGTCGATCTGATCGCCGGGACGACGCTCGCGTTCATCGTCGTCCCGCTCGGGGACCGGCTCTACGACTGGGCCATGCGCGAGGGCTCTCCCCTGGCCCGGCGAAGCTCCAGGCGACCCTACAGCGCCTTTTCGTAGATCCGGTAGGTCTTGTAGAGCTTGCCGCCCCAGAGGCGGACGGCCCCGATCACGAGCTCGTTGTCCTCGAGCAGCCAGGACACCTCGGCGCCCGTGTAGCCCTTCTTGAGCAGGAAGCGGAGCGAGTCGGCCATCATGATGGACTGGATGCCCGACTGCCTCCACGGCTTCTTGACGCCCAGCGTGACGACCCGGACCGTGCGCACGCGCGAGCGCGCGAGAAGGAAGCGCAGCCATCCGAACGGCAGAAGGCGCCCCCGGGTCGGCGCGATCGCGACGTTGTAGTCCGGCAGCATGAGCATGAACGCCATCGGTTCGAGGCCGCCGTCGGGCCGGGGCGCCTCCCCGATCCAGAGGAGCTCCGGAACGAGGAGGGGCTTCAGGCGCGCCGCCATGAAGTCCATCTCCTCGCCGGTCATCGGCACGAAGCCCCAGTTCTTCTCCCAGGCCTCGTTGTAGACCTCGCGGATCTTGCCGAGGTCGCGCTTGAGGCTTCCGCGGGTGACGTTGCGGACCTGGATCTCGGGCTAGCGCCGGCGGAAGCGCTCGGCGACGCGCGTCAGCCGCTCGAGCGGCTTCTCCTCCAGCGGGAACCAGAAGGCCAGGAGATCCTTGGCCTTGGAGAACCCCTGCCCCTCGATCAGGGCCGCGTAGTACGCGCGGGTTGTACGTCATCATCATGACGGGCGGCGAATCGAAGCCGTCGACGAGCAGGCCCGGCTTCGTCGTTGAGCGTCGGGTTGGTGGGACCGCGGAGAATCGTCATCTTGCGCTCGCGGCCCCAGAGCGCGGCCGCCTCGAGCAGCTTGCCCGCGACCTCCGGATCGTTCTCGGACTCGAAGAATCCGAAGAACGCCGCCTTCTCGCCGTGGAAGTCGTTGTGGTTGCGGTCCAGGATCGCCGCGATCCGGCCGACGTCGCGGCCGTCCCGCCGCGCGACGAACAGCTGCATCTCGCCGTGGCGGAAGAAGGGATTCTCGCCCTGGAAGACCTTCGCCACATCCGACCGGATCGGCGCGACGAAGAGGGGGTCGGATGCGTAGAGCGCGTCGGCGACGTCGAAGAAACGCGAGAGCTCCGGCGTGAGCGGCCGATGCGCTCGATGACGACGGAAGCCGGAGCGCTCAAGGCTCGGTGCGGCGGCGGCTCAGGAGCGGCCGGAAGTCGCGGTCGCCCCGAGCAGGCCGACCTCCCGGCCGACCTTCTCGAACGCATCCAGGGCGCGGGTGAGGTGCGCCCGCGTATGCGTGGCCATGAGCGAGGTGCGGATCAGGGCACGGCCCGGAGGCGTCGCCGGCGAGAGCACGCAGTTGACGAAGACGCCTTCCTCCTGCAGCCGGTGGACCATCCGGAGGGCGGTGAGGTCCTCGCCCACGACGATCGGGACGACGGGAGTGCGCGATTCGCCCGTGTCGAAGCCGAGCGTCCGGAGCCCTTCCGCGAAGAACCGCGTGTTCTCCCACAGAAGCTCGCGGCGCTCGGGCTCCGTGTCCATGATCTCGAGGGTGGCGAGGGCGGCGGCGGCCGACGCCGGAGGCGGCGCGGCCGAGAAGATGAGCGTGCGCGCGCGGTGCTTGATGTAATCGATGACGGTGGCGTCGCCGGCGATGAAACCGCCGACCGAAGCCATCGACTTCGAGAACGTGCCCATGATGAGGTCGACGTCGTGCTCGAGCCCGAAGTGCTCGGCGGTGCCGCGTCCCGTCTTGCCGAGGACGCCGATGCCGTGGGCGTCGTCGACCATGACCCCGGCCGCGAACTCCCGGGCGACGGTCACGATCTCGGGAAGCGGCGCGATGTCCCCTTCCATCGAGAAGACGCCGTCGATGACGACGAGGCGCCCCTTGGCTTCGCTGTCGTTCCGCATCTGGCGGCGAAGGTCCGCCGGGTCGTTGTGCTTGAACTTCTTGACGTCGCCGAAGGAGAGGCGCGCGCCGTCGATGATGCAGGCGTGGTCCTGCTTGTCGAGGTAGACGGTGTCGCCCTTGGAGACCAGACACGCGATGGCGCCGAGGTTGACCTGGAAGCCCGTCGAGAAGGTGACGGCCGCCTCCTGGCGCATGAACTCGGCCAGGCGCTCCTCGAGCCGGACGTGAAGGTCCAGCGTGCCGTTCAAAAACCTGCTTCCGGCGCAGCCCGATCCGTATTTCCGGATCGCCTCGATGGCGGCCTCCTTGACCCGGGGATCGTTGGTCAGGCCGAGGTAGTTGTTCGAGCCCATCATCACCAGGCGCCGGCCGTCGTGGACGACCTCCGGGTCCTGGGCGGACTCGATGACGCGGAAGAACGAGTAATAGCCGGTCTGGCGGACGCGCGTCGGCGTCCTCGTACCGGTAGCATTTTTCGAAGAACGGCGCGATCCCCACCGTCTCCGGTCTGGCCGCGCGGGCGACCTTGCTCATCGCTCCCCCTGACTGACTGAATGTAAGCCGAATCGGCGGCCGGATCTTAGCAAATTTTACAAATTCGCGCCCCCGGAGGCAAATGGACCCCCGGAGCGTCCCCGGGCCTCTAGACCCCGGGAAGCCAGCCTGCCCCGCGGTACCAGGCCCAGGCGGCCCGGATCCCCTCGGCCATGGGAACGGGCTCCGGCAGGTCCAGGGCCTGCGCCAGAGGGCTTCCGTCGCAAAGCCAGTCCCCGGCCAGGATCTCCCGGGCCTTGTCCGCATTGAACGGCTGGGAGCGCCGCGTGACCGTCTCGAGGGCGGTCTCCGCAGCCCCCAGGACCCGGACCAGGCTGTTCGGGACGGGGATCAGGCGGCCCCGGCGGCCGGAGTGCCCCGATACGGTTTCGGCCAGCGTGCGCAGCGTCACGGGCTCGGGGTCGGAAAGGAATCGGATCCGCCCGAAGAGCTCGGCCCGACCGAGGGCCCGCACGACCGCGAGGGCCGCCCGGTCCGCGCCGACGAGCTGGATCCGAGTCGAGGCCGCGGGGACGGGGATCCAGCCGGAGGCGGCCATCTTGAAGTACTGAAACAGGCCGGTGTCGCCCGGGCCGTAGACGACGGACGGCCGCAGCACCGTCCAGGGTCCCTGCCACGATCGCGCCAGAACCTCCTCGCCTTCCCGCTTGGATCGGCCGTACCAGGAGATCGGGCGCGCGGGATCGTCGTCGCGGACCGGCCGTCCCTCGCGCGACGGTCCCGCGGCCGCCTGGCTGGAGATCAGCAGGAAGTGCGCGTCCGGCGCCGACCGGCGTCCCGCCGCGACCAGACGCTCGGTGCCGCGGGCGTTGACGTCGCGATACTGGTCGAAGCGTGCGCGCCTTCGTCAGACCCGCGACGTGCACGATCGCGCTCACGCCCGCGAGCGCGGCTTCGAGGCTCGCCTCGTCCTCGAGACGGCCCGGAGACGATCTCCGGCTCGAGGCCCGCGAGCAACGGTCCCGCGCGCGCGTCCGGGGTCGCGGGCGAGCAGCCGGACCTTCCAGCCATGCTCCGCGAGGGCGCGGGCGACGTGTCCGCCGACGAATCCCGTGCCGCCGGTCAGCAGAGCCGTCCGCGACTGCATTGCGGGGGAATTGTATTGACTCGGCGAGGCCGGCGCACGACAGCATTCGCCGACTTCATGGCGAATCTTCGGAATTCTGGCGGCCCGCGCCTCGCCGCGCTCGCGGTCGGCGTCTTCGCGGCGCTGCCCGCCGCGGCCTTCGCGGCGGCGCCGGTTTCGCCGCCCGTCGTCGAGTATCGGATCGAGGTGTCGCTCGATCCCGAAGCGAAGACGCTGAAAGGGCGCGAGCAGCTGACCTGGCGCAATCCCTCCTCGGACACGGTCAGCGAGCTCCGCTTCCACATGTACCTGAACGCCTTCAAGAATCCGCACTCGACGTTCATGCGGGAGTCCGGAGGCCAGTTCCGCAGCGACAAGGCGGGGGCTCAAGCCCGAGGACTGGGGATGGATCGACGTGTCCTCGATCCGCGCCGGCGGCGCGGAGCTCCGGCCGGGCGCGCGATTCATCCAGCCCGACGGCAACGATCCGGAGGACCAGACCGTCCTGTCGGTCCCCCTGCCTTCGCCCGTGCCTCCCGCGCGGCGAGATCACGCTCGAGATCGCCTTCGACGCCAAGCTTCCCAAGATCTTCGCGCGCACCGGCTTCGTGCGCGACTACTTCCTCGTCGGACAGTGGTATCCGAAGATCGGCGTCTACGAGCCGGCGGGGATGCGCGGGCGAACAGCCGGCGGCTGGAACTGCCACGCGTTCCACGCCGAACTCCGAGTTCTACGCCGACTTCGGGAACTTCGACGTCACGATGACCGTGCCCTCGCGGTTCGCTCGTCGGCGCGACCGGCAAGCGCGTCGCCGAGACGAAGACCGGCGACAAGACCTCGCTATCGCTACGTGCAGGCGAACGTCCACGACTTCGCCTGGACGGCGGATCCCCGGTTTCTCGTGGTCGAGTTCCCGTTCGACCCGGCCCGCGACGTGCCGGCGGGCTGGTCGGCGCTCGCCGCGCAAAGAGCTCGGGATGAGCGAGGCCCAGATCGCCTTGAAGCCCGTGGCCGTCCGCCTCCTCCTTCAGCCGGACCACACCGGGGGACGGGATCGCTACATCCGATCCGCGAAGGAGGCGCTGTCCTATTACGGCCTCTGGTTCGGGGCGTATCCCTACGAGACGCTCACGATCGTGGATCCCCCCGACGACGGCGTGGGCTCCGGGGGAATGGAATACCCCACGTTCGTCACGGGCGATCTGGCCAACGCGTTTCTGACCCGGTGGCCGTTCGAGAAAGTCCGCGGCATCGAGGTCGTGACCATCCACGAAATCGGCCACGAGTGGTGGTACGGCATGGTGGGCTCCAACGAGTTCGAGGAGTCCTGGCTGGACGAGGGCCTGAACGACGATTCGGAGGCCCGCGCGATGACCCTCGCCTACGGCGGCCGCGACATCATCCAGCTGCCCGGCGGAATCGGCCTCGACTCCATGTCCTACCGCCAGTCCTCTACACCAGACTCCCCAATCTCGACCCGATCGTCCGCGGCTGCGCGTGGTGCTACGCCTCCGGCCGGTCCTACGGCGTCAACTCCTACATGAAGGTCGGGCTCTTCATGGCCCAGCTCAAGAACGACCTGGGCGCGTCGACGTTTTCCCGCGCGCAGCGGGCGTTCTTCGACGAGTGGTCGTTCCGCCACCCCTCGACCGACGACTTCTTTCGGACGTTCGAGCGGGTCTCGAAACGCGACCTCTCGACCTATCGCCGAAACCTCGTCGAAGGAACCGCCACTCTCGACTGGCAGGTCGTCAGCGCACGCAGCGTCCGGGTCGCCGCCGAGGAGGGCGTCTTCGACCGGCCCGAGGGGCGGGTGACGCTCGAGGACGGCGCGGATCGTCCGTCCGGAGAAATCGGCGCAGCCGAAACCCGAGACCAGGCCCGAGAAGCCCAAGATGTACTCGAGCCGTGTGCTCTTCGGAAACACGGGCGACTGGGCCCACGGCGCGACCGCTCGGATCGCCTTCGAAGACGGCACGATCCTCGATCGGGTCCTTCCCGCGTCGGCCAAATGGGTGCGCTACGAGATCCGCTACAAGTCGCGCCTCGCCTGGGCGGTCGTCGATCCGGAGCGCCGGAACGTCTGGGACTCGGAACCACCTCAACGACTCGAAGGTCCTGCGGTCGGGCAGAGGGGGCGGCCCGGGTCCTCTCCAAGGCCGCGCCCGCGAAGTACACCGGCCTCGCCGCCTGGCTCCTGGGCCTCTGGTCCCAGCTCTCCTGGGCGCTCGCATGACCGGGCATTCGATGACCGGGCGAACATGAAGAGCCTCGGCGCGGGGTTCCGGGCTCTCGGCCACGGGAAGCTCATCCTTCTGCTGGCCGTGACCACCGTCGCGCTCGGTCTCGGCGCGGCGATCCCGTTCGGCGCCGCGTTCGAGCAGGACTTCGGCGGAACGCTGGCGGGCGACAACCTGCTCCGCAACCATCCGACCTTCGCTCCGAGCGACGTCATCGACTTCGGCCGCGAGAACGCCTCGCTCCTCTCCGGCGTCGCGGGGGGCTCGCGCTACTTCATGCTGCTCACGATCCTCCTCCAGACTTTCTTCGCCGGCGGGATCGTCGCGGTCCTCGGCCGGGGACGATTCACGTTCGGCCAGTTCTTCGAGCCGGCGAGGCGGAACTTCTGGCACAACCTCAAATGTTTCTTCCTGTTCGCGATTCTTCTCGCTGTGGTGTTCGGGGCGGTGCTCGGGGGCGCCTTCGCCGCGGATGAGAAGCTCTTCGAGTCCACGCCTCCCGGAGCGGCCTCCGCCCGGCTCTTCGACTGGACGGTGAAGATCGTGGCCGTCCTGCTCTGGGGAGTCGTCTCGCTTCTTTACGATTTTGCGCGCGCCGCGCGCCGGTACGACCCGGCGATCGGCGCCTGGCGCGCCTACGGCTTCGCCCGGCGTGCGCTCCGGGGATCCTGGACGCGCGGCCTCATCCTCTACCTCTTCTGGCTGATCCTCGGCGGCGCCGCGTGGCTGGCTGCGATCGCGCTGGCGTGGACGATGCCCGCCGCCTCACCGCTCGCGATCGGATTGCTCCTGCTGGTCCAATTCCTCTCGCTGCTCGTCCGCTCGGCAGTCCGCGTCGCGACCTGGGGCTCGTACCTCGAGTTCCTCGATCACCGCGCCCCGGCGGCCCTCCTCGCGCTCCGCGCCGCGCACCCCGTAGCCCGTCAGTGGCCAAGTCCCGATGATGACGATACCCGCGTAGGCGGGAACACGGGAACGGGACGAACTAGCGCGCCGCCCAGGCCGCGATCCGCTTCACGCCCTCGCGGAGGCGGTCGGTCTTCGTCGCGAACGAGAAACGCACGCAGTCGTCGGCGCCGAAGGCGTCGCCCGGCACCGCGGCCACGTGCGCCTCGGCCAGGAGCCGATCGCAGAACCCCGCCGAGCCGGTCACGCCCTTGCGCGAGTAGAGGGCCGAGACGTCGGCGAAGGCGTAGAAGGCGCCCTCCGGCATCGGGCAGCGGATTCCGGGAATCGCCGCGAGCCCCTCGACCATCGCCTTCCGGCGGGTCTCGTAGTGCGCCAGCATCTCGGCGACGGTGGCCGCCGACGCCTCGAGGCCGGTCAGCGCTTCCAGAGCGGCCGCCTGCGAGATGGACGACGCGTTCGAGGTGGTGTGGCTCTGGTACGAGGTCATCGCGGCGATGAGCTCCGGGCGGCCCGACGGCCCAGCCCAGACGCCAGCCGGTCATCGCGAACGTCTTCGACGCCGCGCCCGTGATCACGATCCGCTCGTAGCGCTTGCGCAGAGCGGCGGCCGACGCGTGCGCGCGCCCGTCGTAGAGGAAGCGGTCGTACGTCTCGTCGTAGATCAGCCAGGCGTTGCGGCGCGCGCACCAGTCGACGATCCGTTCGAGCTCGTCGGGGGACGTCACGGCTCCGGTCGGATTGTTGGGCGAGTTGACGATGACGCCCCGCAGCCCGGCCGCCGCGCCGGCCTGACGCTCGAGCGCCGCGGCCGTCGGCGCCCAGCCGTCCTCGAGCGTCGTCTCGACGAAGACCGGCCGCGCTCCGGTGAGCCGGACCATCTCGGGAAACGAGACCCAGTACGGCGAGAAGAGCGCGACGTCGTCGCCCTCGTCGAAGAGAGCCACGCAGACGTTGAAGACGGCCTGCTTGGCGCCGGCCGTGACGATGACGTTGTCGCGCGCGACCTCGGCGGATTGCTCGCGCGCGTACTTCGCGGCGATCGCGTCCCGCAGGGCAGCCTCGCCGGCCACGTCCGTGTACTTGGTCCGGCCGCCCTCGATGGCCCGCATCCCGGCCTTCCCGACGTGGCCCGGCGTGGCGAAATCCGGCTCGCCGATCGAAAGGTCCACGACGTCGACGCCCGAGGCCGCCAGAGCCTTGGCCTTCTTTGCCGGCCGCCGTCGTGGAGGAGGGCTGGAGCGCCGCGATCCGGCGCGAGAGACGGAGATCCATCAGCGCGTCCCTCTCCACGCCCTTCCGGAAGTCGCCGAAGGCCGCAGCTTCTTCCTGCCGACGCCACGAGGAGCCCGACCTCGAGGGCGATCCAGGCCGCCGTACACCCAGAACATGGCGTGGCGCGACTCCGGGACGAAGAACTGGATCAGCCACAGAGCACGAAGAGCCCCGCGGCCTCGTACCACTCCAGGCTCATCGAGGCGAGGAAGATCCAGCCCAGGAAGGCCTGGAGGATCGTGAGCAGGATCTCGAGCCGCTGGAATTCGTCGAAGGGCAGCGGCGACGTGTCGCCGTGGCTCCAGCAGTAGACGACGGCGAGCAGGCCCGAGAGGACGCCCCACTGGTTGATGTTGGAGGAGACCATGTTCATGAGGGCGACCGGCGCGCGCGTGATGCGCCGGGCCCAGACGAAGGCCGAGGTCTTCTCCGGGAACTCCGAGATGAAGGGCGCCACCCACTGGATGAACACGAACTGGCTGATGCCGAGGCTGACCGCGACCGCGAGCATCGAGTTGAGGAACGGCTCGGCGACGACGAAGATGATGACGCCGCCGGCGACGAAGAGTCCGAGGACGGCCGCCCAGCGCTTCCAGCCCGAGAAGGAGAGCGCCCAGCGGGAGACCGCCGGGATCTCCTCGTCCTCCTCGATCATCTCTTCCCGGGGCGGCAGCCGCAGCAGGACGATCAGGTAGACGACGTACGTCGCCGTCAGCACGGCGGCGTCGATCGAGCGACAGGCTTCCCTTCGCCCAGACCAGCACGAAGTAGGTCAGCGGCGGCAGCAGGCCCAGGACCTCGACGGCATGATCGTCGTGGAGCTGGATCGCGCCGAGAGGCTTGCCCGCGGCGCCGGCGGGAGGAGCAGGCCGCGACGGCGTAGATCATGGGCCAGCCGAAGCCCGTCAGGAGGCGCAGGCTGCCGGTGAAATTGGCGATCGCGAGATGGACCATGTCCGGGTCCTTGCCGGCCTTCCACGCGATGACCGCCTCGACGGCGAACTCCGGCATCGTCTGGATGAGGGCGAGCATCGCGAGAGCCAGCCCCTGAGAGATCAGAAACTCCGCGGCTTCCGCTCCCCACGCCACGACGAACGCCGCGCCGATCATCGACGGGAACGTCCAGAGCGCGGACCAGGCCGAGGCCGGAGCGCCGTGCTCGGACACGGCGGCGAGCATTTTCTCGGCGCGAAGCCACTTCATGGCGCGCGGTTATAGCATGCCCGTCGTGGCGGCCATCGCGTCTCCCGCGAACCCGTTCATCCGCGACATCGCGCGACGCCTCGAGGAGCGCACGCACCTTCTGCTCGAAGGCGAAAAAGCGATTCTGGATGCCGTCGCCGCGGGCATCGCGCTCGAGCACGTGCTGCACGACGACAGCGTCCGCCCCGGCCGTCTCGCCGCGCTGACCGCGGCCCATCCGCGGCTGGTCTCGCGCGCCGTGCTCGAAAGACTGGCGGACTCGCGGACGCCGCAGCACCTCCTCGCCGTGGCGCGCCGACGCGACGTGCCCGTGGCCGACGTCCTCGCGCGGGAGGGGCCGATCGTCTTCGCCTTCGGCGTGCAGGATCCCGGCAACCTCGGCGCGATCGTTCGCGTCGTGGAGGCCGCGGGGGGCGCGGGCGTCATCGCCGCTCCGGGCACCGCGGATTTCTTCCATCCGCGCGCCGTCCGCGGGAGCGCCGGCAGCGTCCTGCGGCTGCCGGTCTCGGGACGCGTCTCGTTCGAGCCCTTCGCCGCCGACGCGAAGGCCGCGGGCCGCCCGCTCTGCGGCGCGACCTCGGCCGGAGGAGACAACGCGTTCGAGGCTCCGCTCGATCCGCGGTCCGTTCTCGTGATCGGCGCGGAAGGCACGGGCCTCCCGGCGGGCGCGTATCGCTATCTCGACCGCAGGCTCACGATCCCGATGCGGGCTCCCGTGGATTCTTTGAACGCGGCGGTCGCCACGGCGCTCCTGCTCTATTCCCCGGCCCTGCGCCGTCCTTGAGCTTCCCGCCGCCTTTGCCGGCCACGGGCGGCACGGCGCGACCACCTTCTTCTGACGGTTTCCGATCCCCTTCATTCCGAAAACACCTCCGCGCGGAACGCCCAGAGCCGGGCATCCGGATCCCGCCAGCCGTCGGGAGGCAGTCCCGCCTTGCGCGAGACCTCGGCCAGAAACCGCTCGGCGTCGAAGCCCCACTCGGTCGCGACCTGCGGAAGAAGGAGGCCGCGCCGGCCGCGGCTTTCGAGGATGAGCCCGTCCCGCCCGACCTCGATCTCTTCGGGCCCGGCGACGGGCTCGGGCGGCGAAAGCACCGAGATCTCGATATCGCACTCCGCAAGCTCCTCGGCGGCGAGCGGCGGGAACCTCGGATCTTCGAGAGCCGCGCGCAGGGCGTACTCGGCGATCCCTCGCGTCAGATCTCCATGGGCCGCAAGCGTACCGATGCAGCCGCGCAGGTCGCCCTTCTTGCGGAGCGTCACGAAGAGGCCCCGGCTCTCCCCGAATGCCTCGGCCCGGTCGGAGGCGAGACGCGGAGGCGGCTCGCCGCGAAAGTGCGCTTCGAGCGATCGGCGCGCCAGCGAGAGCAGGTCGCGTCGGCTCTCCTCGGAAAGAGCCCGCGGGGCTTCTCTCATGGCCATGGCCTCATCGCGTCACGCGGGAGCCTCGGAGGCTGAACGGACCGGAGCCGCCGGTAGCGAGGCCAGGAAATCGGCGATGGTCTCCCCGAGCAGCTCGAGCTGCCCTTCGAAGAAGTGGTCCGCGCCGGGAATGACGACCATGCGATGCGTCCCGCCGAGGAAGCGCTCCAGATCCTCCGGAGGACCGAACGTGTCGTTCTCTCCGACGACGAAGAGCGACGGCACCGAGGCGGGCGGCCGCGGGACCAGGCCTCCGGACTCGGTCGCCAGCGGAAGACCGAGCGCCACGAAGGCCGCCAGCCGGGAGTCCTGCGCGGAGGCCTTCAGGCCGACGGCGGAGCCGAACGAGAACCCGCCGGCGACGATGGGAAGGTCCGGCGCGACGGTCCGTCTCGGCCTCGTCGAGGGCGGCGCGAAAATCCTCCACCTCGCCGCGACCCGCGTCGTAGCGGCCCTCCGAGAGGCCGACCCCGCGGAAGTTGAATCGGAGCGTGTCGTAGCCCGCCCGCGTCAGCGCCTGGGCCGCGCGATAGACGACCTTGTTGTGCATCGTGCCGCCGTGCAGCGGATGGGGGTGGGCGAAGACCGCGGCTCCCCGGCGATGCGCCGGGTCCGCCGCCTCCTTCCAGAGGCCCTCGAGGGTCCCCGCGGGCCCCCGGAACATCACCGATCGAAGCCGGCCGGCCACTTGTCGCGCGTCCTCCTCTTCGCGGTTGGCGAATCGCGCGACTCATCGTATCCTTCCGGCCGCCTCGACCGCATCCAACGCCCGCGCTCACAGGAGATCGCGATGAAGAAGATCGTCCACATCGTCGGCACCGGCACGATCGGGGAGCCCCTCATCGGCCTCTTCACGGACTTCGGCCGCCACCTCGGCATCGACGAGGTCACGTTCCACAAGCGCACGCCCATGATCACCGAGAAGGCCAAGGTCAACCACCTCCTCGAGCGGGGCGCCCGGATCGCGGTGGACTCCGACAAGATCGCCGACTTCGAGGCCCTCGGCCACCGGGTCGCCTACGAGGCCGGCGCCGCCCTGGAACGCGCCACGGTCGTCATCGACTGCACGCCCGCGGGCAACGAGAACAAGAAGGTGTACGAGAAGGTCTCGGGCCCCCAGGGCTTTCTCGCGCAGGGGAGCGAGTTCGGCTTCGGGAAGATGTTCGCGATGGGCATCAACGACGAGGCGCTGGTGCCCGGCGAGGACCGTTTCCTCCAGATCGTCTCCTGCAATACCCACAACATCTCGGCCCTCATCAGGACGCTCGGCAGCAACGACTACGGCGCCCGCATCCTGACGCGCGGCCGCTTCGTGTGCATGCGCCGCGCGAACGACGTCTCGCAGGACTCCGGGTTCGCTCCTGCGCCCTCCGTGGGCAAGCACGACGACCCGGACTTCGGCACGCACCACGCCCGCGATGCCTCGGCGCTGCTGTCGACGATCGGCTGGAACCCGCCGATCTTCTCCTCGGCGATGAAGATGAACACCCAGTACATGCACGCCGCTCTGGTTCGACATGGATGTCTCGGAGCCGACCACCCGGGAAAAGGCGCTGGCGAAGCTCAAGGCCAACCGCCGCATCGCGGTGACCGAGCGGCGGTCGGCGAACCAGATCTTCTCCTTCGGACGCGATCACGGCTACTACGGACGGATCCTGTCCCAGGCCGTCATCTCCACGCCGACGATCTCGGTCCGCGGCGGCAACGAGATCCTCGGGTTCTGCTTCACTCCGCAGGACGGCAACTCGCTGGCCTCGTCGATCTACGCCGCCCTCTGGCTCATGGATCCCGATCCGAAGGGACTGCAGGAGCGGATGTCGGTGCTGGATCGATTCTTCTTCCGGGAAATCTGAGAGCCAGGAGGCAGGCGGCGGGAGGCGGGAGGCAGGTAAGTCCCGACTCTCGGCTCCCTGCCTCCTGCTTCGCCTCCTGCTTCCTGATCCTGCGTACTCCCGTCACATCGGCCGCACAGACCTCCCTGCTACCATGACTGCATGGCCTGGCTGACGTGCCCGCACTGCGGGTTTACGCAGATCCCTGCCGCGAAGTGTCTCAAGTGCAAGAAGAGCCTTGACCGGCCGCGCGACGGGGAAGCCTCAACTCCGGGATCGGCGAGCCCGGCGAGTCCCCCGCCGCCTTCCGGCCTCGCCGCGGTTCCGCGCGTGTACCTGCTCGGTTTCGCGGCGCTCGCTCTGGCCATCATCACGGGAGTGCTCGTCTGGGGCTCCCGCACGTCGGTCAGCACCGACCTGGGCCCGCCCCCGACGTCCACGACGCCCGAGCCCTGGAGCCTGGATCTCACGGGCCGCTGGCAGGGCAAGGTCACCACGACGATCACAGGCTCGCCCGTCCCGCCCGGCGCTGCGCGAGATGTTCATCGAGACCGACCGCTCGGGCAACGTCGTCGCCGCCGGAGTGACACTGACGGATCCGGGCCGGGGCGGAGCCGGAGCGGGATACCTGACGGTGCCCGACGGCGGCCGCCGCGTCCGCGCGCTGGCCTCGGCCCTCGCGGGATCGCCGGCCGGCGCCTCGCTCACGCTGGACTTCATCCCTTACGCGCCCTGGGTGCCGCAACGCGAGCGGACCTGGCGCGCGGTCGAGGGCCTCCGCAAGAAGCCCGAGGAGACCACGTACCTGCTGGTCGAATCCCGCGAGCCGGACTACCTGATCCAGGCGGGCGTGAACGCGACGGGCTTTCTCTCCTACCTCTACCTGTCGCCCGCCTACGCCTCGGGCCGCGGCACGGACGCGCTGTCGAAGGCGATCCACCCGGGCCCCGACAGCTCCCTCCGCGGCTTCCGCAACCTGGTCTGGGACTTCTCGGGCTCCGCCGACTTCGTGACCCTCCAGGTCGCGGCCACGATCTCGGGACCGGCGGGCGCGGCGGACCGGGTCACGCTCCGCCGCCAGTAGACCGCCCGAAGCCTCCGACGCTAGACGGAGACGACGTAGCCGCCGCTCTTGGCGTCCTTCTTCATCGACAGGATGCCGTGGCGCTCGGCGTCTTCCAGGAGCTCCGAGAACGACTTGTAGCCGTAGTACGACTCGTTGAAGTACGGCTGCTTGCGCTGCATCGTCTGCTTGACCATCGAGCCCCAGATGACGTCGTAGTTCTCGCGGCGGAGCGCCTGGATCGAGTCGAGAGCGAGGCGGAAGACTTCCTGCTTCTTCTTCGGCAGGTTGTCGATGGAAGGCAGGGCGCGCGTTTCGCGGACGAGGTCTTCGTAGAAGATGAACTCGTCGCAGTTGGAGATCAGGAGGTTGGAGGTCGAGTTCTTGACCCCGACTCCGATCACGTTCTTGTCGTTCTCCCGGAGCTTGGAGACCAGCGGCGAAAAATCCGAGTCGCCCGACAAGGATCACGAACGTCGTGATGTGCCCCTTGGAGGCCACGAGATCCATGGCGTCCACGACCATGCGGATGTCGGCCGAGTTCTTGGCCGTGTAGTTGCGCTGCGGGATGTCGATCAGCTCGATCGCCGCCTCGTGGAACTCCCGTTTGTACTCCGAGTAGCGCGTCCAGTCGGCATAGGCCTTCTTGAACACGATCCGGCCCTTCTCGATCAGCCGCTGGAGCACGAGGTGGATGTCGAACTTCTTGTACTGCGCGTCGCGCACCCCGAGGGCGATGTTCTCGAAGTCGATGAAGATCGAGAGCCGCTGGTCGACCGCGGTGCGGGTCGGCGGTCCCGAGGCCACGTTCGTCGGGGCCACCTGCGCCGAGGCCGGCGCGGGCATGGCCGGGGGCAAAGGAGCCTCCTCGACCGGGGCCGGAGTCGCGCTCGCGCTGAAGGTCTTGTGCCTCCGGGCTCCGCCCCGGCGGCGGCGGGAGGGCTTTCTCTCCGGTTCCCCGATCTCGGCTGCGGGGAACGGAACGGTGTCGTCCATCATGGTTTTCTCATGTCCTTTCCGGCGCGTAGTCGAACGAGGAGGTGGTCAGGAGGAAGGTCGCCAGCACCCGGGCGACTTCGCGCCCGGCGCCGTCCACGATCTGGACTTCTCCCACGTTGACGCGCTGTCCTTTCTTGATGATCCGCGCCCGAGCCTCGACGTCCCCCCGCGCGCGGCGCAGGTAGTGGATCGTCATGTCGGCGGTCGCGAATCCCATCTTTCCGTCGAAATTGGTGGCCAGGGCGAAGGCCACGGCGGTGTCGGCCAGCATCGCCAGAACGCCTCCGTGGATCGTCCCCGAGCCGTTGGTGATCTGCTCGCGGGCCGGCAGCCGGAGGACACACTGGTCCAGCGCGAGCTCTTCGAGGCTCGGGGACAGCCAACCCAGGGCGGGCGAGTCGGCGAGGCGTTTCCGCAGGCGCTGCAGGAGGTCGGGGGCGATCCCCGCCCGTTCCCGCGTGGCCGGTTGCAGGCTCACGAAGTCCCCATTCTACTGGATTTCGGACCCGGGGTTCGGGAGGCCTTCAGTCGGCGGGCTCGTCGGGGGCGTCCTTCTCCCTCTCGTAGTACGGGAGCTCCTCGGCCCGGCGGGTCGAGTTGTCGAGATGCCGCGGGACCTCCACGATGGTCCGGGTGACGTTGGGGTCGCAGATCTCGTTCTCGCACTCGTAGGTGTAGACGTTCTTCTCCGGGCCCTTGCGGAACTTGACGATCGTCTGGTAGTTGTCGCAGTTTCCGCACTTCACCGACATCATGAAGATGTCGATGACGTGCAGGTCGGGAGCGTCTTCGGCTGGCCATCGGGGCAATGATACGCTGCGCGCCGTCATCGAGGTGACCATGTCGCGAACGATGCTCGCCGCCGCCCTCCTGCTCGGGGCCGTCCGCCCTGCTCGCGCGAGGAAGGCGTCCTCGAGAAGACGATCGATTTCCCCCGCAACCGCGTCGGCGAGGTCAAGCTCGTCTACAAGAAGTGCACGATCGAGACGCTGCAGGCGAACAACTATCCCGACGACGAAGACATCGAAAAGGCCCGCGCCAACGACCCGAGCGACACCTCCTGGATCTGGTGGCAGGTGGACATCGACAACCGCGGGCCCGAGAAGTTCAAGATCAAGCTGGTCGTGGAGGTCCTGGACAAGGCCGGCAAGATCGTCAAGTCGACCGACCGGAGCGTGACCATCGACGGTTTCGAAGACGAGTCCTACCGGCTCTCGATGCGGATGCGCACGCTGGACGCCGCCGACTCGCCCAAGGTCCGAGTCCGTGCCCAGTTCGTCCACGACAAGAAGTAGTCCGGGCACGGCCGTTCCCGACGACTATGCCGCCGCGCGGAACCGACTCGCCCACCGGGCGCGCGCCGGCGTCGTCGTGGTCGAAGGGCCCGATCGCGCGGATTTCCTCCAGGGACAGCTCACGCAGGACGTGCGCGGCCTCGCTCCGGGCCAGTCGCGCCTCGCGGCGGGGCTCACGGCGAAGGGCAAGCTGCTCTACTTCGGCCGGCTGGTCGCGGAGGCCGATCGCTTCCTGCTCCTCGTTCCCGCGCCAGGCCGCTCCGGGCGTCGCCGGGCACCTCGCCAAGTACGCCGCATTTCAGAAGGCCTCGGCGCGCGACGCGACGGCGGAGTTCGTCCGCGTCGCCCTCTACGGGCCGGAGGCCGCCGGGCCTTGAAGACGGAGCCGCTCCCGCCGGACACCATCCGCCTGCCGGCGGAGTGGGATCATGCCGGCGAGCTCCTCGCGCCGGAGGGAGCGCGTGCCGCGATCCTCGAGGGCCTCTCGCGCGCCGGCTCCGTCCCGGTCTCGGAGAACACGTCCGAGATCCTGCGTGTGGAGGCCGGGCGCCCCCGCTGGGGGCAGGACGCCAGCGAGGCCAACCTCGCCGAGGAGGTCGGGCTCGAGGCCGCCATCTCTGCGACCAAGGGCTGCTACGTGGGACAGGAGATCGTGGCCCGGATGCGGACCTACGGAAAGATGAATCGGAGGCTGGCCGGGTTGCGCTTCCCCGGAGGGCCCGTCGGCGCCCGGAACGTCCTTTCCGGATCCGGAGAAGCCGCAACGGGAGCTGGCCCGCGTCACGAGCGCCGTCGTCTCGCCGCGCTTCGGCGCGATCGGGCTCGGATTCGTTTTTCGTGACGTCGCCGAAGGCGCCGAGCTCGGCTCCGCCGGGAGCCCGACGCCGACCGTCGTCGTTTCCGCCCTGCCCTTCTCGTGAGCCGCCACTCCCAGCGCGCCTCCCTGGCGAATCCATCTCGCCCTGGCCTCGGCGCAGGCGGGGTTCGCGCTCTTTCCGATCTTCGGAAAGATCGCCCTCGCGTCCATCCCGCCCCTCGCCTTTTCCGCGCTGCGCGTCGTCGGCGCGGTCCTGATCCTCGACGCCTACCGCCTCTCGCGACAGCCCGAGAAGATCCGGCCCTCCGACCGCAAGCGCCTGCTCGTCTACGGCCTGCTCGGCAGTCTCGTTCAACCAGATCCTGTTCATCCTGGGCCTCTCGCTGACGACCGCGATCAACACGACCATCCTGACGGCCACGATCCCGGTATTCACGCTGGCCGCCGCGGCGCTCCTGGGCCGCGAGTCGCTGACGGCCCGGTCCATGGCGGGGCTGGCGCTCGCGGGCGCCGGCGCCTACGTTCTCCTGACGGCCCAGCGCTTCAGCTGGGAGAGCGCGTCGTTCCGCGGGGTCTCGCTGCTGCTTCTCAACTGCATGTCGTACTCGCTCTATCTCGTGTTCTCGCGGCCCATCCTGGCGCATTACAGCGTGGCCACGTTCACGGCGACGGTCTTCCGCTACGGCGCAATTCTCATCGTCCTGGTCGCACTGCCGCAGCTCGTGCGGCTCGATTGGAGCGCCATTCCTCCCGCGGCCTGGGCCTGCGCCCTCGCGGTCATCGTCCTCTGCACCGCGATCCCCTATCTCCTGAATTCCTGGGCCCTCGCCCGCACGCAGGCGTCGCATGTCGCTTTTTACGTGTTCATCCAGCCCGTGATCACGACCGTTCTCGCGATCGCCCTGCTCGGCGAGCGCCTGACGACCAAGACGGCGCTGGCGGCGATCCTGATTCTCGCCGGCCTCGCCGTGGCCATGATTCGAGGGCATCTGTCGGCTCGACCGGTGCCGTGAACCGTCCCGCGGAACGGACGGCGCGTGTCGGTCGTCATTCCCGTCTTCAACGAGCGCGACTCGCTTCCCCTGGTCCTCGGCGCCATCCCGCCCTCGACCGTCGACGAGATCGTCGTCGTCGACAACGGCTCGACCGACGGGACCGCCGAAGTCGCACGAGGCCTGAGGGTCGGGGTCCCGATTCGAATCATCCGGGAGGAGCGTCGGGGCTACGGCAGCGCATGTCTCGCGGGCGTCGCGGCGCTCGCGGTCCGGCCGCCCGACGTCATCGTGTTTCTCGACGGCGACTACTCCGACCACCCGGAAGAGATGCCGCGCCTGCTCGAGGCCATCGAGGGGGGCGCCGACCTGGTCATCGGATCCCGCACGCTCGGACGCCGCGAGCCGGGCGCGCTCCTCCCCCAGGCGAGGCTGGGCAACGCCCTCGCGTGCGCCCTGATCCGAGTGTTCTACGGCCACCGCTACACGGACCTGGGCCCTTTTCGGGCGATCCGGCGCGAGGCCTACGAGCGCCTGCAGCATGTCGGATCCCGACTTCGGATGGACCTGCGAGATGCAGGTCAAGGCGCTCGCAGGCCGGGCTGCGCGTTGCCGAGGCGCCCGTCTCCTATCGGCGGCGCGTCGGCGTCTCGAAGATCACCGGGACGGTGAGCGGGACGGTCCGGGCGGGGTGGAAGATCCTGTCGACGATTTTTCGGGCGAAGTACGGGCGCGGTCGCCCGCGCCCGCACCCGCCGCCGGTCTAGCCAGACCCCTCAGGGTCGGGGCATCGCCAGGGTTCCGTGTCCGCTCGTGTCACTCTTCTGCGAAAACGCTTCGATACACCACGCCCGCCACGACCGCGCCGACGATCGGCGCGACCCAGAAGAGCCAGAGTTGCGAGAGCGCCCAGCCGCCGACGAAGAGGGCCGGCCCGGTCGAGCGCGCGGGATTCACCGACGTGTTGGTCACGGGAATGCTGATCAGGTGGATCAGCGTCAGCGCGAGGCCGATCGGGATCCCCGCGAAGCCGGCGGGCGCCCGCTTCGCCGTGGCGCCGAGGATGACGAGCAGGAAGAAGAACGTCATCACGATCTCGCAGATCAACGCGGCGCCCAGCCAGTACCCTCCCGGGGAATGTTCGCCGTAGCCGTTGGAGGCGAACCCGGAGGACAACGTCGAACCCGGCGCGGCCGGACGCGATCAGGTACAGGATTCCGGCCCCGACGACGCCCCCGAGCACCTGGGCGACCACGTAGGGCAGAAGCTCGGAGGCCGGGAAGCGCTTCCCGACCACGAGCCCGAAGGTCACGGCGGGATTGATGTGGCAGCCCGAGATCGGTCCGATCGCGAACGCCATCGTCAGGAGCGTCAACCCGAAAGCGAAAGAAACTCCGAGGAGACCGATCCCCACGTTCTGGAAGACCGCGGCGAGCACCGCGCTTCCGCAGCCCCCCAGAACCAACCAGAGCGTGCCAAAGAACTCCGCCGTGGCCCTCTTGCCGAGCGACATATGGTCCTCCTCTCCGTCGGAAAGTGTCGGAAACTGCAGGACTGAGTATCGCGTTTCGCACGCCGTCGGGCAAGCCGCGCGCCCGCGGCCGCTCAGCGCGATGCGCCGGCGGAGCGGAACCGCTCGAGGGGCTCGAGGATCTCGGCGGGAGCGCGGCGCGGGCGGCCGGTCGGATCCGTGAACACGTGGCGGGTCGAACCGTCGGCGAGGAGCTCGTGCCCCTCCCCGGATCTCGTAGGCGAACGTACAGCCGCGGCCCGAGAGCTCGGCCATCCGCGCCTCGATGCGGATCGGGTCGTCGTAGCTCGACCGGCGGCGGAAGGTCGCTTCGACCCGGGTCACGGGGATGAAGAGGCCCGCGCGCTCCATCTCGGCGTACGGGATCCCGGCCGCGCGGCACCACTCGGTGCGGCCGATCTCGAACCAGACCAGGTAGTGCGCGTGGTAGACGATCCCCATCTGGTCGGTCTCGGAGTACCGCACGCGCAGGCGGGACTCGACGACGCGGCCCGCCGGCGATCCGGCGGCGTGACGGTCGGAGGGCCGCGTCGCTCAAAAGCGATCCGCCAGCCGCTGGCGGACGAAGTTGGGGACCAGGCCGGTGACGTCCCCGCCGAGGCGCGCGAGCTCCTTGACCAGCCGGCTCGAGACGTACGAGTACTCCTCCTTGGCCATCAGGAACACCGTCTCGATGTCGGGGGCGAGGCGCCGGTTCATCAGCGCCATCTGGAGCTCGTACTCGTAGTCCGACACGGCCCGCAGGCCTCGGACGATGATCGTCGCCCCGGACCGGCCGGCGAAGTCGACGAGCAGCCCGGAGAACGACGCCACCGCGATCGACGTGTCGCCGCCGACGATCTCGCGGATCATGGCCATGCGCTCGTCGGCCGAGAAGAGCGGCTTCTTCTGGTCCTGCTCGAGGATGGCGACGATGACGCGATCCGCCAGGCGCCTCGCGCGCGCGAGGATGTCCAGGTGGCCGTTGGTCAGCGGATCGAACGAACCCGGGTAGACGGCGATGCGGTCCGTCATGCGGTACTACCCCTTTGCCCTTTTAGGCCGGGCCCTTTTCGGTCGTGGCCGTGCGGAGCCCCTCGGCCAGCAGATTATAGGCGGACACCGTGAGGAAGAGCGCCAGGCCCGGGAACAGGGCAATCCACCACGCTTCGTCGATGTAGGACGGCGCGACCGAGAGGATTCCGCCCCACGAGATGGCCGGCGCGGGAAGCCCGACTCCGAGAAACGAGAGGGCGGCCTCCGCGAGGATCGCCCAGCCGATGCCGAAGGCCGCCGAAACGATGAGCGGGGGCAGCGCGTTGGGAAGCAGGTGGCGCGCCAGGATTCGCGGCGTCGAGGCGCCCGCCGCCCGGGCCGCGCGCGCGTAGTCGAGGTCCTTGATCTTCATGACCTCGGCGCGGGCGTACCGCGCGTCCCCCGGCCACGCCGTCAGGCCGATCGCGAGGATCAGGGTCAGCGGCGAAGACGGCAGAAACGCCGCCAGCGCCAGCAGGAGGAACAGCACCGGAAAGCACAGGACGACCTCGATCGAGGCGGGACAGCGCCAGGTCGACCGCCCCGCCGAACCAGCCGGCCGTGGCGCCGACGGCGAAGCCGACGCCCAGGGCGACCGCCGCCGCCACCAGACCGATCGCGAGAGAGATCGGCGTCGCGCAGACCACTCGGGCGAAGAGATCGCGGCCGAGATCGTCGGTCCCGAACGGGTGCGCGGCCGACGGCGGTGCCAGGCGCTCGCCGAGCCGGATCGTTCCGGCCCGCTCGGCGAGGAGCGGGGAACAGGCCGCCACGATCCAGAGCAGGAGGACGACGGCGAGCGCCGCCCGGCCGCTCGCCGGCAGTCGGCGCAGGATCCTCCGGCGGCCCCTCGTCCGGGCGCGCGCTCACGTCGCCGTCCCGTCGCGGACGCGCGGGTCGGCGGCGGCGCTCGCGATGTCGGAGAGCGAGCGTGGCCCCGAGCGTCGCGACGGCCGAGAGCAGCGACAGGCCGAGGATGACCGGATAGTCGCGGGCCAGGATGGAATCGAAAAAGAGGCGGCCCAGGCCCGGCCACGCGAAGATGCGCTCGACGATCACGCTCCCCGAGAGCAGCGCCGGCAGGAGCAGCCCGAAGAGCGTGAGCAGAGGCAGGATCGCGTTCGGAAACGCGTGCGTCCACAGCGCCCGGCGCCGCGACGCGCCGCGCGCCCGCGCCGCGAGCACGTAGTCGGCCTCGCGGGTCTCGGCGACTCCCGAGCGCACGAGCCGCGCCACGAACGCCAGCGTTCCGTACGCCAGGCACGTCGCCGGAAGGGCCACGTGGGCGAGCCGGTCGACGAGCCCCGCGAGCCCGGACGGAGCGGGATCGGACGCCACGCCGTAGAGCGGCAGCCAGCCGAGCTGGACCGCAAAGAGCGACTGCAGGAGCAGCGCCATCCAGAACGTCGGAGTCGAATACAGCGCGAAGAGCGCGACCCCCGAGACTCGATCCAGCGCGCCCTCGGGATGGCCGCCGGCGACGACGCCCAGAGGGACCGCGATCGCGAGGGCGAGGATCAGGGCCACGCCGTTCAGGAGCAGCGTGTGGGGCAAGGCCTCGCGAATCCGTTCGCCCACCGGCCGGCGATCCACGAAGGAATCTCCCAGATCGAAACGGACGGCGCGGGAGATCCAGGCGCCGAAACGCTCGGGGATCGGCCGGTCGAGCCCGTAGAGCCGCCGCAACTCTTCGGCGGCGCGCCCGGTCGGCCGCCGCAGCGCTTCGCCTCCGCCCGAGACCGGGGTTCCGGGGGCGAGATGCACCAGGAGGAAGACGATGACCACGATTCCGAAGAGGGTCGGGACCGCCAGAACGAGGCGCCGCAGCGACGTAGCGGATCACGCCGCCGGCCTCTTCGCGGCAGCGCTCGAGGCGCGGGGCGTCGGCTCCATGAACCAGCCGACGGGCCCCGGCCAGATGCCGGACAGGCCCAGCGGCGAGGTCGTGACGCCGCGGACGCCGCGGTCGAAGCCGAACTTCTGAGTCGAGTTCACGAGGAAGATCGCGGGCGCGTCGTCGCGGAAGATCCGTTGCAGGCGGTGGAAGAGCGCCGTCCGCTTCGAGGCGTCGAGCTCGCGGCGCGCTTCCTCCATCAGGCGATCGGCCTCGGGATTCCGGTAGCAGCCGTTGTTGAGGCCATGCGGCGGGCATTGCGAGGAGTGCCAGTACGGGTACGGATCCGGGTTCGGGTCGACGGCGGACCAGGCGAGCGAAGCCGCCTCGAACTCGCCCGCGTCGACACGCTCGATGAACGCGGCCCACTCCAGGGTCCGCACGCGCGCGGTCACGCCGGCGCGGGCCAGCTCGGCGGCGAGCATCTCGGAGACCTGCCGGCCCGTCTCGAAGCCCGCCGGCACCGTGAGGTCGAACGCGAACTTCCGGCCGCCGCGATCCAGCGTTCCGTCCCCGTCGGAGTCGCGCCAGCCCGCTTCGGCGAGGAGGGCCTTCGCGGCGGCGGGATCGAACGGGAGCGGCGGGAGCGAGGCGTCGTAGGCCGGCGAGTCCGGCGCCCACGGGCCCGAGATGACGCGCGCCGAGCCCCGGTACAGGTCGCGGGCCGCAGCGCGCCCGGTCGGAGAGCATCGTCAGCGCCCGGCGGACGCGCGCGTCCTCGAAGAACGGCGAGCGGTTGTTGAGGGCGATGTAGCTCCAGTCGAGGGTGTAGAACTCGACGAGACGGCAGCAGTCGGCGAACCGCGGGTCCGACTCGCGCCCGCGCCTTCAAGGTCGCGTCCATCTGGTCCTCGTCGAGATCGCCGGCAAGGAGCATGCGGTACGCCGTCGTGTTGTCGGGCACGATGCGCAGGACGACGCGGTCGAAGTGGCCGCGCGGCCCCCAGTAGGCCGGGTTCCGCACCAGCTCCACCGACTCGCCGGCCTTCCACGCCGCGACCCGGTACGGCCCGCTCGAAAGCGGCGCGCGGTTGTCCGGGGCCTTCAGGAAGTCTCGCCCCTCGAAACGGTGGGCGGGAAGGACGGGCATCACGAAGGCCATCTCTCGAAAGGCGTAGGCCTCTCGAAACACGGCCCGGAACCGGCGCGTGTCGAGCGCCTCGACGCGCTCGAGGCCGTCGTAGAGAGACTGGAAGACGGGAGCCGGGATGCCGGGGTCGGCGATCTTCCGGATGGTGAAGACCGCGTCGGCGGCGGTCACGGGCTTCCCGTCCTCCCACACCGCCTCCGGCCGCAGCGTGATCACGTACTCGCGGCCGTCCGGAGAAACCTGCATGCTCGCCGCGAGGCCGGGCACGAGACGCAGGGCGGCATCGAAGTCGAAGAGGTTGCGCTGGACGTACTGGAGGACCTGGGCTTCCGGCAGGCTCGTCTGGAGGACCGCGTTCAGACTCGTCGGCTCCCCGAGGAGCCGGCGCTGGAGCGTCCCCCCGTCGACGGCGACCGGGGTGCTCTCGGCAGCGGCAGCGTCGCGTGTCGCGAGCGCTGGCGTGGAGCTCGACGTCGGGCGTCCCGGGGCCGGCCACGTCGGCCCGGCGCCGGCGGCGCTTCGGACCGGCCGCGACAGGCGGCCGCGAGCACGAGAACCGTGAACGCCGCCCACGCGCGCCTCATCGCATGTGGATTATGCCGGAGCGCGCCGTGTGCCCTCTCCGGGAGAGCTCCGGGGGATCGCTCAGGGCGCCGGGAAGGAGGCCGTCGCGACGTTGCGGGAGGAGTCGGTGACCCGAACGAGGAGGTACGCCCCCTCGGAGCCTTTCGGCAGGCGGATGACGAACGTCTCGCTGAGCGAGTCCGTGAGACCGTCCTCGGCTTCCACGCGCGTCCACTTCTTCGCGTCGAGGCTGTACTCGGCCTCCGCGAGCGGCGAGGACGCGTCCACGGCTTCGATCTGGAGGACGTCGGGTTGCCGGGAGACATTGCGGATCACCGGCGCCGTGTTGTCGATCCGCACCGGCGAAGACTCGCGCGACGTCGTCTTTCCGTCTCCCGGATTCGGCTCGGCGTCGGACGCCGTGACGCGGAAGACGTACTCGCCGTCGGGGAGCGACGTCGCGTCGAAGGAGTACGAGCTCTCGCGGACGTCTTTCCGGAGCACCAGCCACTTCGATCCGCCGACCGGCCGGAACTCGATGTCGTAGTCGAGCGCGTCGGAATCCGGATCGGTCGCCTTCCACTGCACGGTGCGATAGCCCTTGCGGAAGAGCTTGCGGGGCGAGCTGTCGGACTTGGGCTCCTCGAGGCTCGTGAAGATCCCCTTCTCGTCCGGAGCCGAGCTCTCGAAGACGTTCGATCCGCTCGAGCTCGACCGCGCGAGGACCTCCGCCGGCTCCAGCGCCGCGACGCTGTCGATCACCGGCGCCGCATTGCGATTGCGGTAGGCCGCCTCGGTGCGGCGGATTTTCGGAATGGCGTTCCCGTCCGTCTCGACGCGAAGCTTCCACTGCAGAAAGCGCGCGTCGGGCGCTTCGATCGGGAGGGATCGGGCGCTTCCCTCCCAGTTCGACCATCCGCTCCAGGTGGTGTCCGGAGTGGCCGAATCGCCCGACCGGAAGGCAAACTCCACGCGAGAGCCGGAAGGAGCACTCGCCCTCCCAGCGGAACGCGCCGAACCGGCTGGTCCGGCCCGTGTCCTTCACGGGGGAAACGTACTCGCCGACGAAGCCCCCGGGGCGGCGCCGGTACAGGGCCGTGGCGGCGTTGAGGCCGACGTCGGGCCCGGCCACGAAGGTGACCTGTCTCTCGTCGAACGTGCGCAGGAGCGCCGCGCCGTCGGGAAGGAGCGCGTAGAGCTTGCCCCTGGGGCCCGTGGCCGCCACCACGCCCGCTCCGGCCTCGTCGCGCGCGAGATCGAACACGACTTCCTCGGGGGCGGACCAGACGACGCGGGCGGGCTCGCCCTCCTCGAAGAGCAGGACCTCGGAGGAGTATCCACCGCGCGAGCCGCGGGTGGGAGCGAGGCGCGGCGTCGAGACCGAGACCGTGACCTCGGGCCGGGATCGGTCCTCGTCTTCGTCGGTCGGCGATCCGCCGCGCGCGGACTTCGAAGGCGCGGAAGCCGAGACGGGAACCGAGATCGGCTCGCTCGCAGGACGAGGACATGTCCGCCGCGCCCGCGGCGACCCAGACTCGCCCGCTCGCGTCGCCGGTGATGGCCGTGATCTCGGGCTTGGAGGAGTCGTAGAGGGTGGCCACGCGGCCGTTCTTGTCGATGCGAAGCACGAGGCCGGAGCCGGACGTGCCCGCCCAGACTCGGCCCGACGGAGTCGACGTAGAGAGCGCGGACGTGCGCGTCCGCGGTGGTGTGCACGGGCTCGCCCTGGCCACCCTTCTTGACGCGGTGGATCTCCCCGGGCAGCCCCGTCGCGACGTACAGATCCGGTCCGGCGAAGGCGAGCGCCCAGACGTACTGGGCCTTCGTGTCGTAGTAGAGCGAGGCCTTGCCCTTCTCGATGCGGTAGACCTTGCCGCCCGGCGAGCCGCCCGCGTAGACGACGCCGTCCGGCCCGAAGGCGATGGCCGTGACCTCCTGCTCGGGAAGCGTGGCCCACGTCTCCACCGCGCCGCCGGCCGTGACCCGGAGGACCTTGCCCGAGTCGCCCGTGCCGACGAAGAGCTCCCCGTTCTTGCCCTGGGCGGCGACGAAGAGCACGGCTTCCGAAACCCCCTCGACTTTCGCGAGCGAGCGGCCCGCAACGAGGGCGCCGTCCGCGGTCGACCGAGACGCCGCGGGCCTCTCCCTGCGAGAACTCCGCGGCGCTGATCCGTGGCCCAGATCTTGACCGCCGCCGCGGAGGCGGGCCGCGGCGCAGGAGCGCCGAGGCTCCGGCCATGCACACGCCGATCGCGAGCGCGAGGGCGGGGCGTCCCGCCCGGGTCACCAGAGCCTCGGGAGCACTTCGAGATGGAGACGGGCCGAGCCCGCGAGGGGCACCGGTTGCTCGATCGACTCGGCCTGCAGCCGCAGATAGCCGAGGTCGGGCGATCCGTCGCCGGGTCCGCGGTCGCGCAGCAGCGCCGCGCGTGTCGGAGGCAGCGCGGCCAGCGGCTCGCCGTTGACCACGGCGCCCGGCGCCGAGCGGTAGGCCAGCAGGTTCAGCGTATTCGGAGGCCGCATGCGCGACAGGAAGTCGAGGACCTGATCGAGCGAGTGCGGGTCCGGCGGATAGAGAGAGAGGTCGTAGGCCGTGGCGGCGTTGCCGTCGCCGACGAAGACCGTCAGCGGGCCCGGCGGGGCGTCCTCGGGAACGCGCGCCGTCATGACGACGCGGCGCGGCCCTCCGCGGAAGTCCTCCAGATCGATCCAGATCGGCACCGAGTCTCCCGGCCGCACGCGCTCCTTCTGCGCCTCGACGTGCACGATGCGCGCGCTCTGCAGCCGGTCGGAGTGGACGATCTCGATCTCGACGCCCTTCACCGAGAGGTCGTGGAATTCGTTGGCCATCAGGTAATTCGTGAGCAGGGCGAGCGAGCCCACGGCTTCTTCGCGGGCCGTCAGGCCCGTGAAGACCGAGTCCCATCGCACGGACCGGTCGTCGGTCTCGATGGCCGACTTCCAGACGATCGTGCGCTCCCCCGCCCGCTTCTCGAGCGTCGTCAGGACGCTGTCGGTCGCGAGCGCCAGGAGAATCGGCGTCAGCATCGCGTTGTGCACGACTTCGAACTGGAACGTCTGCGTGGGGACGTCCTCCGAAGTCATCTTGATCGTGACCGGGACCATCGTCGGGGGCTTGCCGAAGCTGCCCAGGATGCCGGTGGAGCGGTCCTGCGAGACCGAGCCCAGACGCGCTCCGGTCGAGGAGAACTTGAACGATCGGTAGAGGGACGGGAGCACCGTCAGGACCTCGGCGCGCGCCATCGGCATGTCGACCGGGCCCATGGAGAGGAACGGGTGGCCGAAAGCGAGGATCGAGTTGCCGTCGACCCACGTCACGGTCCCGGTCGCCGACAGCACCATGTCTCCCGAGAGAAGCACGGCGGCCACGGCCGAGCCGGGCTCCAGACGGTCGGATTCGGGGGTCGGGCTCGTCGAACTGTTGAAGAGCCCGCCGCCGCAGGCGCGGAGGCCCCCGAGGGCGCGGCGAGCCAGCCCGCGGCACCGGCCATGCGGTCGAAGAGTCCGCCGGGCGCGAGGTTTCCGGAGAACGACACGGGCAGCGGCAGCGCCGCGAACGCTCCCGCCCCGGGCCCGCGCCTTGAGCGGCGCGAGGAGCTCGTCGAGCGCGTGCGAGAAGTCCCGATCGCGGAAGTCGGCCATGAACTGGGCTGTACTCATCCGCTCGTCGCCGCGCCGCCGATCGGCACCGGCGCCGACGGAGGCGCCTTGCGGATGTCCAGCATGCTCTGGATCGGCGTGATGCCGCAGATCGGCTCGCTTCGAGAACGGCCAGCCATAGGCCAGAGCGCCCACGAGCTTCTCGTCCACGTAGACCGGGCTGCCGCTCATTCCGGCGATGATGCCGGTCTTCTCGATCGCCTCGGAGTGGATGCGCGCGAGGATCAGGTCCTGCTTCGGCGCGTAGCTGCTTGAGCACGCCGACGATCTCGACGTCGAACCTCTGGACTCCGGCGCCGTCGCCGAGATCCGAGAGCGTGTAGCCGCGCATGCCGGCGGCCAGCTCTCTTCACCGGGAAGATTTCGGTGGCCGAAGCGGCGACAGCCAGGCCGAACAGACCGCAGCTGCAAAGACGATCCACCGGCGCGAGAATCGACTCACATTGGGCACAACGGCCCGGGGTTGGCGCTCCATTCCCTTTGACCCTCTCTTACCCATATGTTACGGTCGAAACCGATGCTCGGGACCGTCTTTCAGCCAGTCACCACAGAAAACCTTCCCGGACAGCCCTCGATCCTCTCCTTCTTCTCGGAAGCCGGCATCGCCGACCGGGTCGTTCTGGGCATCCTTTTGCTGTTTTCGTTTGTGAGCTGGATCATAATTTTCGCCAAGTTCATTCGGCTCAGGCGCGTATCCGGCCAGTCGGAGAAATTTGTCGCCTTCTTTCGCAAATCGAAGCGATTCTCCGAGGTCAACACGTTTGCCGGGGAGCTGTCCGACACCCCTCTGACGACCCTCTTCAAAGCCGGTTACGCGGAGCTGGACGCCCAGGTGAAGGCCAACCGGACGGAGGAATCGCCCACGACCGGCCCCACCGCGCAGGGCAAGCTCCTCATCAAGAACATTTCCGGCATCGAGCGCGCCCTCGAGCGGGCCATCGGCGTCGAGATGTCGCGGCTGACGCGCAACATGACGTTTCTCGCGACGACGGCGTCGGCCTGCCCCTTCATCGGCCTCTTCGGCACGGTGTGGGGCATCATGCAGTCCTTCCGGGCCATCGGCCAGACCGGCTCCACGTCGATCGCCGCCGTCGCGCCGGGCATCTCCGGAGCGCTGGTGAACACGGCCGCGGGGCTCGCCGCCGCGATCCCGGCCATGATCTTCTACAACTACTTCATGGGCAAAGTCCGCGAGCAGCGCGCCGGAATGGAAGACTTCTCGCTGGAGTTCATCAATCTGGCGGAGAGGAACTTCACCTGAGGGCCGCCGGTGTCCTGATCAGCATATGGCATTTCCAGCGCCAGTCCGGCGACCCGTTCGATCACCTCGCGGACATCAACGTCACGCCGCTCGTCGACGTGATGCTCGTCCTGCTGATCATCTTCATGGTCACGGCGCCCATGCTGCATCAGGGCATCTCCGTCGCGCTGCCCAAGACGGCCACGACGAACATCCAGGCGCAGCTGGAAGATCCGATCGTGCTCTCGATCTCGCGCGACGGGCTCTACTACATCAACGAGACGCCCGTGGCGCGCGGCCTGCTGCGCGACCGGCTGCGGGCGATCCTCCGCGGCCGCAAGGAAAAGGCCGTGCTGCTGAAGGCCGACCGGGGCCTCTCCTACGGCACCGTCATCGAGACTCTCGACCTGCTCAACCGCATGGGCATCGAGAGCCTCGGACTCGTCACGGACACTTCGGGGGCCTCGAAGAAGTGAGCCGGGCTCGGCGCTGAGATGGATTCCGTCGGCAACGTCCTGGCCGACCGGCAGGCCGACCGGGTGCCCTGGGCCTCGGCGACTCTGCTGGCCTTCGTGTTGCACGCCGCGGTTGTCGGAGGCCTGGTCGCGTCCGTCTTCGCCAAGCCGATGAAGTACGCGGCGCCGCGGGCCGTGGCCGTGCGCCTGCTGCGAGCCGGCTCCATCCGCGCGCCGCAGGTGCAGGCGCCTCCCGCTCCCGCGCCACCGCCCGCCGCCGAGAAGCCCAAGATCGAAAAGCCTCCCGATCCGGAAGAGCAGCCCAAGCCCTCGGAGAAGGCGGTGCTCCTGCCGGCGAAGGAAGACACCAAAAGAAGAAGCCCACGCCTCCTCCGATCAGCCGTCCCGGCCGCCCGGTGAACACCCCGGCGGTGAGCCTGCCGACCGGAGACGAGGAGGCGCCCGCGTCGGCCGGGGCGACGGGTCCCGCCGCCGGCGCCGGGGGGACTGCCGGCATCGGCGGGTTCAAGATCGACCAGGCGGATTTCAAGTACCCGATCTACATCGACCGGATGGTGGCAATCATGAGCGTCAACTGGTTCAAGCCGGCCCAGGTCGTGCAGACGAATCCCGTCGTGCACTTCCAGATTCAGAAAGACGGGACGATCACCGACGTGGCCCTCGTGACTTCGAGCGGCCTCCCCTTCGTGGACCGGGCCGCCATGCGCGCGGTCTACGCGTCCTCGCCCCTGCCGCCCCTGCCCGCCGACTACATCGGCTCGCATCTGGGCATCCAGGTCGTGTTCGAGTGAGGCGGCCGAGCGCCGATCCGCGCGGCCGTCGTGGCCTTCGTGGCGGCCGCATGGTTCGGCGCCGCCGGGGCGCGCGCGCAGGCTCCGGCGCCCACGCCGGCGCCCGCGGACGACATCCAGGTCACGATCCGGGGAGGCGCCGAGCGCCGTCTCTCCATCGCAGTGCCGGCCCTGTTCGCGCCCGGGACAGCCGCCCTCCAGGCCCAGGTCGTCGAGCCCTTCACGGCGACGCTGCGCTCCGACCTCGAGTACGCCGGGGCCTTCGCCGTCGCGGAGCCGGCCCTGTATCCGACGGGTTTCCGCGATCCCTCGACGCCGGAAGCCGCCGACCGCTGGCTCGGCACGGGCGCCGAGGCCCTCGTCGACACCCGGGGTGAGGTTTCCGGGGACAAGGTCTCGATCGAGGCGCGGGTCTGGGACCTGAAGGCCCGCAAGCTCATCATGGGTCGCCGTTACTCGGGCGGCGCCTCCTACGTCGAGCGGATCGCCCACACGCTGGCGAACGACATCGTCAAGTACTTCACGGGCAAGCCCGGCATCTTCCTCTCCACCATCGTCTACGTGTCGGACCTGGGCGGGAACATCAAGGAAATCTCGGCCATGGACTTCGACGGACGCGGCGTCCGGCAGCTCACCTCGCACAAGTCCATCGCCATCAGCCCGACCGGGGCCAACGGCAAGATCGCGTACACCTCCTACGTCCGGCTCTTTCCGCTGCTCTGGACGATGGACTACGACGGCGGCAACAAGCGCGAGGTCCCGACGCGGCGTGGACCTCAACGCCTCGCCGTCGCTCAGCTCGGACGGAGCGCAGATCGCCTTCGCCGGCTCGGCGAAGGGCAATTCCGACATCTACGCGGTTCCGGTCGCCGGGGGCACCGCCCGCCGGCTGACCAGCAGCCGGGCGCTCGAGGCGTCCCCCGCCTGGTCTCCGACGGGCCGGCAGATCCTCTACACCTCGGACCTGACGGGCACGCCCCAGATCTACGTCATGGACGCCGAGGGCACGGGCTCCCGGCGGGTGACCTTCGCCGGCAACTGGAACGACGAAGGCGCCTGGTCGCCCGACGGCGCGCGGATCGCGTTCGCCTGCCGCAACGAGGGCGACTTCAACATCTGCGTCATGGACATGGAGTCGGGCCGCACCGTGCAGCTCACTTCGGAGGGCTCGAACGGGCATCCGACCTGGTCGCCGGACGGAGAGAAGATCGTCTACCAATCGCGGCGCGACGGATCCACTCAGATCTACACGATGGACGCGACGGGCCAGAACAAGAGACAGCTCACGCGCGGCGGCAATCACTCGCAGCCCGCTTGGATCCCCTAGCCTCGGATTCGTGGTCGCTCAGTTTCGAGTTGGGGTTTCGACAAGCTCTTTGCTACACTGGACTTCCGGCGGTGCCAACCCGGTTTTGCGCGCTCCGCTTCACCGACTAAGGAGTAACCGAATGGTTAAGAAGCTCTGGACCCTCACGGCGATCCTCCTTCTCGCCACGGTGGCGCTTTCGGCCGGTTGCAAGAAAAAGGCTCCCACGCAGACGGTCGGACGCGCGGCCGCCCGTCAGCTCCAAGCCCGCCGAGACCGAAGTCGCTCCGCCGCCCTCGACTGCGCCGAAGCCGGGCGACGTGACCGGGGACGTGCTCCGGCAGGACGTCACGGAGCTCAACAAGAAGGGCTACCTGACCGACGCGTACTTCGACTACGACCAGTCGGACCTCCGCGAGGACGCGCGCACCGCGCTCGCGGCCGACGCCGAGTGGCTCAAGAAGTACCCCACGGTCCAGGTCCTCATCGAGGGCTACTGCGACGAGCGCGGCACGGGCGCGTACAACCTCGCGCTCGGCGACCGCCGGGCCAACGCCGCCAAGGAATACCTGGTCTCGCTCGGGATCGACGCGTCGCGCCTGCGGACCGTGTCCTACGGCGAAGAGCGGCCCTTCTGCTCGGACTCCAATGAATCCTGCTGGCAGCAGAACCGCCGGGCGCACCTCCTCATCACGGCCAAGTAGATTTGGTTTTGAAGGTCCCTTCCCGGCGCCCCGGCCTCTTCGGCCTCCTCGGAATCCTGGCGACGTCCCTCACGGGCGTCGCCTGCGTTTCGTCGACGGACATCGAGGGTCTGCATCGCCAGATGGGCGACATCCAGAAGCAGATCCAGACCCTCGAGAAACGCTCCTCGAGCAAGGAAGAGGTCGAGAAGCTCAACCAGAACGTCGCCACGCAGACGTCGCAGCTGCTGAAGTCGAACGCCGACATGGCCGTCAAGCTGGGCGAGCTGACGACCAAGATGGAGCAGCTCGAGGCCAAGCTCGAGGACACCAATCGCCGGCTCTCGCAGCTCTCGCAGCAGATCGCCGAGACACAGGGCGACCTGATGCGTCTGCAGAACGCCGGGGCGGGCACGACGCCCTCCGGGCCGCCCGGACCCCCGGCGCCGCCGCGCCCGGACGTTCTCCCGGGGCCACGGGCCCCTCGCCCGCCGAGCTCTACGACACGGCCTACGCGGACTACACCAAGGGGCGCTACGCCCTCGCCATCCAGGGCTTCCAGGACTACCTCTCGAGCTACCCGTCCACCGACCTCTCGGACAACGCCCAGTACTGGATCGGCGAGTCGCACTTCGCCCAGAAGAAATACACGGAGGCGATCGCCGACTTCACCGATCTCCTCAAGCGCTGGCCCGCCAGCGACAAGGCCGCGGCGGCGCTCCTGAAGAAGGGGTACGCCCTGGTGGAGACCGGACAGAAGGCCGAGGCCGTCGTCCAGCTCCAGTACGTCATTCACGAGTTTCCGAGCTCGGACGAGGCCCGCCTGGCGAAGGCCCGGCTCAAGTCGATGGGGATCGACACGAGGGGTTAAGCGTTGAGAGTTAAGAGTTAAGCGTCGACCTTACCCGGCATCGGTTCTCCCCACGCTTCGACCCTCAACGCTCAACTTTCGTATAGGATCCCTCCACATTTAAGACCGAAGGAGACGCATCGCCACCATGGCCAACATCAAGTCCGCCGAAAAACGCATCCGCACGTCGGCCAAGAAGCGCGCCCGCAACAAGGCGCGAGTCTCCCGGCTGCGCGGCGCCGTCAAGCGCTACAACCAGACCGATGCCAAGAAGCGGTCGGAGGCTCTGCCCCGCACGCATTCCGAGATCGATCGGGCGCTCGCCAAGGGCGTCATCCACCGCAACGCCGCCGCGCGCTACAAGAGCCGCCTGGCGAAGAAGGCGAAGACGGTTGAGAGTTGAGGGTTGAGGGTTCAGCGTAAAGAGTGACTCATCGAGAGCGCGTCGTGAGGCCCGCCTCGCCGCTCAACTCTCAACGCTCGACTCTCAACTCTCCTAAAACCCCTCGAGCATGCTCGTCACCAGGCTCTGCGCGAACTGGTCGGCGACGCGGTCGATCGCATCGTTCTCCCGGTCCACGTAGGTCGCCGCGGTCGCGTTGAACTCGTAATTGCCCCGGAAGGTGAACGCCGGGTTCTCCCAGATGGCCTCGCCGCCGGGGACGGCCGTGAGCGCCACCCGCGCGGTGATCTGCACCTGGTAATTCGTCGCGATTCCCTGCGAGTCGAAGGACACCGGATAAAGGTTGAACCCGAGGACCGCTCCCGTCAGCACGGCATCCGCCCCCGGCTCCGTCGCCTGGACGCGGAACCGGCCCCGCGAAACGAGCTCGCGGGTGATCTCGGCCGAGAGCCGCTGCTCGAGGCCCACCCGCTGCGTCCGGTTCTCGAGCGTCGTGAACTCCACGACGCGGATGTTCTCGGGCAGCGACGATCCCTGGCCCACCAGGGCATAGCCGCAGCCTGAGGTGAGAACAGCCCCGAGGAGGACGACGCCGGCCGCGAGCGCTCGACTCTCGCCCCTCGACCCTCGACTCTCCCCCCTCAACGCACCACCAGGTTCAGCAGCCGGTCCGGCACGAATACGGTCCGCGTGATTTCCTTGCCGTCGACCCAGCCGCGGATCTTCTCGTCCTCGCGGGCCCGCGCCATGGCCTCGGACTCGGTCGCTCCCGCGCGCGACGGACAGCTTTCCGCGGACCTTGCCGTTGACCTGGACGACGAGCGTGACGTCGAGCGACGTCGCGAGGGCGGGGTCGGCCGCGGGCCAGCGGCTCTCGAGAACGAAGCCCGTCTGTCCGAATCGCTCCCACCACTCCTCGGTCAGATGCGGGGCCATCGGGTGCAGGAGCTGGACGAGTGTCCGGGCGGCCTCGCGCAACGTCGGCGGCGCCTCGGTCCCCTCCTCGAGCGCCTCGGAGATCGCGCGCTGGAACTCCATGAGCGCCGCGACGGCGGTGTGGAAGTGGAAGCTCGCGGCGTCGCGGGTGACCCGCTCGATCGTCTCGTGCATCCGGCGCGTGAGCGGCGTATCCCGCGGGACAGTCGAAGGCGAAGTCGAAGGCGACGTGGCCCCGTCTCCGTCGAGCTCGGCGACTTTCCCGCAGAGGTCGTGGACGCGGTTGAGGAACCGGAAGGCGCCCGCGACCCCCTCCTCCGACCACTCCGATTCCTTCTCGGGCGGCCCGATGAAGAGCGTCGCAAGACGCACGGTGTCGGCGCCGTAGCGGGCGATCAGCTCGTCGGGCGAGACGGTATTGCCGCGCGACTTGGACATCTTCTCGACCTTGCCGCTCGCCGGGTTGAGCTTCGTGATCATGCCCTGGTTGAAGAGCCTCTCGAACGGCTCCTCGAGGTGGACCAGGTCCATGTCCTTGAGGACGCGGCAGACGAAGCGCGCGTAGAGCAGGTGCAGGATGGCGTGCTCGATGCCTCCGATGTACTGGTCGACCGGCAGCCAGCGGTCGACGCGCTCCGTGTCGACCATCTTCTCCGGGTCGGCGGGATTCAGGAACCGCAGGTAGTACCAGGAGGAATCGACGAAGGTGTCCATCGTGTCGGTCTCGCGGCGCGCCGGCCCGCCGCACGTCGGGCAACGGGTCGCGACGAAAGCCTCCGACTGCAAGAGCGGGTTTCCCTCCGCCCCGCGGAACTCGACGTCCTCCGGGAGGAGGACGGGCAGATCGGCGTCGGGCACCGGGACCACGCCGCAGGCCGGGCAGTGGATCGCGGGGATCGGAGTTCCCCAGTACCTCTGCCGCGAGATCAGCCAGTCCCGCAGGCGGTAGCCGACCTTGCCCTTGCCGAACCCCTTTTCCTCGAGCCAGGCGATGGCCTTGCGGATGGCTTCGGGCCCGTTGGCCGTGCCGTCCCAGCTTCCGGACCGGACGAGCACGCCTCCGTGCGGCCGCGCCTCGGTCAGGGTGGCGGGGTCCACGTCTCCCTCTTCGGTCCGGTAGACCAGGCGGATCGGCAGGCCATACTTGCGCGCGAACTCGAAGTCGCGCTGGTCGTGGCCGGGAACGCCCATGATCGCCCCCGTGCCGTAGTCCGGAAGGACGAAGTTGGCGAGCAGCACGGGGATCGGCTCGCCCGTCGCCGGGTTGAGCGCCGTCGCGCCCGTGTCGAGCCCCTCCTTCTCGCTGCCCTCGGCTTCCCGGTCCAGGCGCGACTCCCGCCGGACTCTTTCGACGAACTCCTCAATGTCCTTTCGCCGCGGCGAATACGCCGCGAGCCTCTCGACCGCCGGATGCTCGGGAGCCAGCGCCAGGAACGTCGCGCCGTAGAGCGTGTCGGGGCGCGTCGTGAAGACCTTCACCGGCTCGGTGAGGCCGTCGACGCGGAAGAGGATCTCCGCGCCCTCCGAGCGCCCGATCCAGTTGCGCTGCATCGTCTTCACGCGCTCGGACCAGTGCGGGAGCCGGTCCAGACCTTCGAGCAGGCGCTCGGCGTAGTCGGTCACGCGGAAGAACCACTGGGTCAGGTCGCGGATCTCGACGAGATCGTCGGAGCGCTCGCAGCGCCCGTCGACGACCTGTTCGTTGGCCAGCACGGTCCGGCAGCCCGGACACCAGTTCACGGGAGCGGTCTTGCGGTACGCGAGCCCGCGCTCCCACATCCTCAGAAACAGCCACTGGTTCCAGCGGTAGTACGACGGCTCGCAGGAGGCCAGCTCCTTGGACCAGTCGTAGAGGCAGCCCAGGGCGTAGAGCTGCTCCTTCATGCGGGCGATGTTGGCCAGCGTGTACTCGCGGGGCGGGACGCCGCTCTGGATCGCGGCGTTCTCGGCCGGCAGCCCGAAGGCGTCCCAGCCCATGGGGTTGAGGGCCTTTCTCCCGGCCATGCGCTGCCGCCGGTACAGGGCGTCGCCGAGGATGTAGTTCCGTCCGTGGCCGACGTGCAGGCGGCTGCCCGAAGGATACGGGTACATGTTGAGCATGTAGTACTCGTCGCCGGGGACCGCGGTGTCCACGTAGGCCACGCGCGCGTCTGCCCAGCGGCGCTGCCACTTCGCTTCGATCTCGCCGGGCGCGTACTCGCTCGTTCATTTCCGGCGCGAATATAACCGAAGGGCCTCTGGTGCCCCGGCCGTCGAGCCGGATACTCAGGGAGAGGGTGCGGAAGAGACTTCCCCTCTCTTTTCCGTCGGCCCGCGAAGCGGGCCGCTCAGAGTCTGAGACTTACCCACCGGACGGACGCGGAGAGTGGCTTCGGGCAGCCGCAGGACCGGGAAGTCGAGACGTCCCGAAGTCTCGACCGCCAGGACCGTCAGGTCCTTCGGCCGCTCGAGCGCGCGCCGCCCGAACGGAACGTAGCGCGCGTCGACGGCGTTGATGGACGCCGACGGATCCGAGAAGACGAAGCCGCGGTCCGGATAGTAGACCTCGATCCAGCGGTGATAGACGCCGCCGATCCGGGAGTCGTAGCCTTCGCTGCCCGGTTTCGTCCGGAGGATGCCCTGCACGGTGCGCGCCGGGATGCCCACGCGGCGCAGCAGGTCGACCGAGAGCTCGGAGTAGCCCACGCAGTGGGCGCGCCGCGAAGCGAAGACGGACGCCGGGTCCTGCCGGCGGGAGCGATCGGGGTCGTAACGCAGCGCGGAAGCGACGCCCCACAGGATCCGCTCGACGGCTTCGGCCTGGGTTGCGGCATCCCCGGCGAGCGTGCGCGCAAAGGCGTCGCGCTCGGGCGAGACCGGCAGCGCGCCATCGCGGGCGCTCGCCGTCGGGATAGGGCGCGCGGCTCTCGAGCGGGCCGTCGCTGACGCGCACGAGGAGCTCGAGGCTGCCGTCGCTTTGCGGGGAGACCGTCAGGGAATAGCCGTCGTTGTCGTACTGGTCGAAGAGCCGGGAGTCCGGGCCCGACGCGCGGTAGATCGCGCTCTCGTCGGCGCGCAGGAGGCCGGCCGACACGGCCAGCGCCGCGGACAGGACGAGGGACCGGCCTCGCCGGGCGTTCACGACTCGTGGACCTCGCCGCGCCGGGCCTTCAGGACGCCGTCGAGGATCCCGTTGATGAACTGCGAGGATTTGGGCGTCGAGAAGCGCTTGGCGATCTCGAGCGCCTCATCGATGACCACCGGGCGCGGCGTCTCGGGCTCGTGGAGGAGCTCGAAGAGCGCGAGCCGGAGGATGTTCCGGTCGACGACCGGCATGCGGGCGAGCCGCCAGTGGTCGGCCTGACGCGAGATCAGGGCGTCGAGGTCTTCACGGTGGAGGAGCGTTCCCGAGACGAGCCGCCGGGTAAAGTCCGCGATGCCCTCGGGGGCGTTCTTGAGATCGTCGGACCTCCGGAACATCTCCTGGGGCTCCGTCCCCGACACGTCGTGCTCGTAGAGCATCTGGAGCGCGAGCTCCCGCGCCTTGCGCCGCGCCCCCATCAGCGCCTCATCGCTTTCCGTTCTTGAGGTGGCGCCGCAGGTTCGCCATCTCGATGGCCGCCTCGGCCGCTTCGACCCCTTTTTCGGAGCGCCGCCGCGCCTGCTCCATCGTGTCGCAGGTCAGGACGCCGAATCCGATCGGCAGACCGGTCTCGACCGAGAGCGACGCCAGGGCCGACGCGACGGCGTGGCCCAGAACCTCGTGGTGGGTGGTCTCTCCGCGGACGATCGCCGCGAGGGCGATCAGCGCGTGGGGCTTCGCGGCGTCGGCGAGGGCCTTCGCTCCCGCCGGCAGCTCGAAGGCTCCCGGCACTCGGGCGATGGAGACGTCCTGCTCCCGCGCGCCGCGCCGCTTCAAGGTCTCGAGGGCGGACGCGAGCAGGGCGTCGGTCACCGTCGGGTTCCAGCGGGCGCACACGACGCCAAACCGCAGTCCGTCGGCATCGAGGCTTCCCTCGTACTGCCTCGGCGAGAAAGACGCCGCCACGCGGCGCGGAACGCGCATGCTCAAAGGACTACTCTCGTTGAAGGAAGGAAATTGTAACCGAAGACGCCCTGCGAAGACGGCGCTAGCCGAAGAGCCGGGCCAGCTCGGGCGCGTCGCCGAAGTTCCGCCGGTAGCGCTCGAGGAACTCGCCGGGCGTGTAGCGCGGCGGCTGGGGCCCCAGGGCCTCCAGGCCGAAGATCGCGTTGATGCTGCCGATCCGGCCGGCCACCGGCCACGGGGCGCCGATGCGCCGGCCCCGCAGGAGGCCCGCGCGGTACATGTCGCCCACGCCCGTGGGGTCCACGGCCTCTTTCTCGACACGCGCGGCCGGGATGGCATGGGTTTCCGGCGCGCGCCCGGCCTCGCGGACGTGGATGGCGGAGCCGTCCGGCGCCGTGCGTCACGATCACGACCGGGGCCTCGGACTGCAGCTCTTCCAGCGAGAGCCCGGTCTTGTGGCCGAGGATCCCGAACTCGTAGTCGTTGACGATCAGGATGGCGGCGCCGCGCAGCCCGCTCCGCATCTCCTCTCCCGAGAGCCGGGTGACCTGCTGGCTCGGGTCGTAGAGGAACGGGATGCCGTGCTGCCGGCACGCTTCGGCGTGCGCGGCCATGGCCGGAGGGTCGTTGGGCGAGATCACGACGAACGCAATCGAGGCCGGCGGGATCGAGGTCAGCGGGAGCTCGCGGGCCCGGGCCATCGCCCCGGTGTAGAAGGACGCGAGCTGGTTCTGGTCCTGGTCGGTCGACACGAAGAACGAGGCGGTGAAGAGGTCGTCGATCAGCCTCAGGCCGGACACGTCGACGCCCTCGCGGGCCAGGCGCTCGCGGTATTCGGCCGCGTCGGCTCCGGCCGTGGCGAGCAGGAACGGCCGCTCCCCGAGCAGCGCGAGGCCGTAGGCGATGTTGGGCCCGCATCCGCCGGGGACGCGCCGCATCTCGTCGACGAGGAAGGAGACCGAGAGGCGCGACATCTTGTCGGGGATCAGGTGCTCGGTGAACTTGCCCGGAAAAGTCATCAGGTAGTCGAAGGCGACGGAGCCCGTGACCACGATGCGCCCGTCGGATCTCACAGGTATCTCCCTACGATCGGGTTCGAGGCGTTTCCTGGCCGCCGGCGAAATGGCCGCGCGGTCGGTGATCATGCCGAACCGCATCGCTTCCCGGCAGCCGCATTTCCGCGTCGGGATCGACGCGGGCGACCGTCTCGGCGAGCGACCGCCGGGCCGCGGCGGCAGTTCTCGGCGAGCACGGTCAGGATCATCTCCACGGTGACGTCCTCGAGCGATTCCCGCCAGCAATCGTAGTCCGTGACCAGCGCGAGGCTCGCGTAGCACATCTCGGCCTCGCGGGCGAGGCGCGCCTCGGTCAGGTTCGTCATGCCGATGATGTCCGCGCCCCACGACCGGTAGAGCTGCGACTCGGCGCGCGTCGAGAACTGCGGACCTTCCATGCAGAGATACGTTCCGCCGCGCCGGACCGTGAGTCCGCCGTGCGTCGCCCCTTCCTCCAGCGCGATGGACAACGCCGGGCAGACCGGGTCGGCGAGGCTCGCGTGCCCGACGAAGCCGCCCTCGAAGAACGTGTCGGCGCGGTGCCGCGTGCGGTCGATGAACTGGTCGGGAATGACGGCGTGGCGGGGCGCGAACTCTTCCCGGAGGCTGCCGCAGGCCGAGGCCGAGAGCAACGCGTCGCAGCCCGAGCATCTTGAAACCGCAGATGTTGGCCCGGTAGTTGATCTCGGTCGGCGACAGGCGGTGCCCGCGTCCGTGGCGGGAAAGGAACGCGACGGGAACGCCCCGGAGCGTCCCGGTGAAAAAGGCGTCGGACGGTCGGCCGAACGGCGTGTCGAGAGCCTCCTCGGCCGAGCTCCTCGATGGCCGCGAGATCGTAGACGCCGCTGCCGCCGATGAGACCGATGCGGGCGCGCTCGCCTCAAGCGCGGGTCCCGCCCGCGCCGGTCTTGGCCCGGTGCGCCGCGATGGCGTCGAGCACCTGATGCGCCAGAACCAGAGCGTCGCGGCCGACCTCACCCGAGACCAGAGCGTCCCGCCGCTCGCGCACGGCCCCGGCGAAGTCCTCGAGCTCCCGCGCGAGCGGATCCCCCGACTCGACGGGAACGTCGACGTTGACCGGCAAGGCCGTCCGGCCCCCGCCGTCGGCCAGGCGGCGCGCCCGGATGGTCCGGGCGTGCATGTCGACCGAGCAATAGAGGGAGGGCCCGAAGACGCGGAGCTTGCGCATCCGCTCGGGGGACACGCGCGAGGCCGTCAGGGTCGCGACGCACCCGCCCTCGAATTCGAGCCGCGCGTTCGCGATGTCGATGCGCGACGTGACCACCGGCATCCCGACCGCGCGGATCTCGACCACCGGACGGCGCACGAGATCGGACACGATCTGCAGGTCGTGGATCATGAGGTCGAGCACGACGTCCACGTCGAGGCTCCGCGGCGTGAACGGAGCCAGACGGAGGCCCTCGATGAAGAGCGGCGGCTCGGTGCGCGCGAGGAGGGCCTGCACCGCGGGGTTGTGCCGCTCGACGTGCCCGACGGCCAGCACCCGCGAGCGCGAGCGCGCCAGAGCCACGAGCGCGGAGGCCTCTTCCACCGCGGGGGCCAGCGGCTTCTCGACGAGCACGTCGAGGCCGCGCTCCAGAAAGAACCGGCCCAGCTCCCCGTGGGAGCTCGTCGGGGTCGCGACGACGACGGCCTCGGCGGCCTCGGCGACTTCCTCCGGTCCCGCGAGGACGCGGAGGCCGCGCTCGCGCGCCACCTCTTCGGCCCGCCCCTCGTGGTGGTCGTGGATGCCCACGAGGGCGATGCCCGGAAGCTCCGCCGCGACGCGGGCATGGTGGCGGCCGAGGTGCCCGACACCGACGATGGCGAGGCGCACGGGCGCGAGACCCGGGGAGTGGCGGACCGGCGCAGAAGCGCCCGTCACTTGATGAATCCCCGATCGCTCGCCTTGATGAACCGGACCAGCTCCTCGACGTCCGGCTGGCCGGGGAGCTCGTCGGCGATCCGCTCGAGCGCCTGGCTCGTGTTGAGCTTCGACTTCACGAGAATGCGGTAGGCCTTCTGCAGCGCCTCGATGCGCTCGTCCGAGAAGCCGTTCCGTTTCAGGCCGATCGTGTTCAGGCCGTAGGTCTTGGCATCGAGGCCGTCCGTGCGGCAGAACGGGAGGACGTCCTGGCGGCAGCCCGTGTAGGCGCCCAGAAACGCGTAGGCGCCGACGCGGCAGAACTGGTGGATGGCATTGAAGGCCCCGATGATGGCGTGATTGCCGACCTCGACGTGGCCCGCGAGCACCGCCGAGTTCGCCATCGTGACCTTCGATCCGATGCGGTTGTCGTGGGCCACGTGGGTGTAGTTCATCAGGTAGTTGTCGTCGCCGATGACGGTTTCGCCGAGGCCGTTTGCCGTCCCGCGGTGGACGGTCGTGAACTCCCGGAAGACGTTGCGGGACCCGACCGTGAGGCGCGTCGTCTCGCCCCGGTACTTGAGGTCCTGGGGATCGGAACCGAGGGCGGCGTGCGGGTAGATGCGATTGTCCTCGCCAAAGACGGCCGGGCCGTGGATCAGGGCGTGCGCTCCGACGCGCGTGCGCGCCCCGAGCACGACGTCGTCGCCGACGACGGCGTACGGCCCGATCTGGACGCCCTCGTGGAGAACGGCGTTGTCCGCAATCACCGCCGTCGGGTGAATCACGGCCGTCATGGGCGGTCCACCAGGACGGAGAGCAGCTCCGCTTCGGTGCAAATCGCGCCGTCGACGGTCGCCGTCGCGCGGCATTTGCAGACCCGGGTCTTCAGCGAAATGATCTCGGCCTCGATCCGGAGCTGATCGCCCGGCACGACGGGCCGGCGGAACTTGCAGCGATCGACGCCCGAGAGGTAGAGGAGCTTTTTCTCCTTGTCGGGCACGACGCCGAGGAGCGCGATTCCGGAGACCTGCGCCATCGCTTCGAGGACGAGCACTCCGGGCATCACCGGGTTGCCCGGAAAGTGCCCCTGGAAGAACTCCTCGTTGAAGGAGACGTTCTTGATCCCGACGACCCGCTTGCCCGGCTCGAGCTCCAGGATCCGGTCCACGAGCAGAAACGGGTAGCGATGCGGGAGGATCTTCATGATCTCGCCGATACGGATTTCCACGCGGCCTCCTATCCGAGCTTGCTCTCGAGCTTCGCCAGCCGTTCGAGCGCCTTCTCGAGCCGGCCGAGAAGCGCGGCGCGGCGCAGAAACTCACGGTGCGGCAGAGCCGGCATCCCGGACAGCACCGCTCCCGCCTCGACTCTCCCCTGCCTCGCCACTCCCGCCTGGCCCGTCAAGACCGCTCCGTCGCCGATCGTGACGTGGTCGGAAATGCCGACCTGGCCGGCGAGCGTGACGCCGCGGCCGAGCCGCGAAGATCCCCCGATGCCCGCCTGGCCGCAGAGAAGCGAATGTTCGCCGACGACCACGTTGTGCCCGATCTGGACGAGGTTGTCGATCTTCGTGCCCCGTCCGATGACGGTCTCGCCGAGCGTCGCGCGGTCGATGGCCGCGTTCGCCCCGATCTCGACGTCGTCCTCGACGCGGACGATGCCGATCTGCGGGACCTTGCGGTGCGAGGCGCCATCCCAGACGTAGCCGAACCCGTCGGACCCCACGACCGCGCCCGCCTGGAGCACGCAGCGCGCGCCGATCCGGCATCCGTCGAGCACCGAAGCGTTGGGATGCAGTATGCAGTCCTCCCCGACGGACGCATTCTCGCCCACGAACGCTCCCGCCGCGAGCACAGTTCGCGCGCCGACGCGGGCGCCGGCGGCGACGGTGGCCCCGGGAGCCACCGATACCCCCGCCCCCAGGCGGGCCGAGCGATGGACGAACGCCCCTCGCTCGACACCGCCCTTTCGGGCGACGGGAGGCCGGAACACCGCGAGCCATGCCGCCAGCGCGAGCTGGGGCTTTTCGACGATCACGCAGGGCTTGCGGCCCGCGACCGTCTCATCCGCCACGAGGAGTGCGCCCGCGCCGCTGCGAGACGCCTCGCCCGCGCGGCGCTCGTCGACCACCCAGGAGAGGTCCGACGGACCGGCGAATTCGAGGGTCGAGACTCCGCTCAGAGTCGCGGAGCCGCGCGCGCGGCCGCCCACGGCCGCCGCCACGTCGGCGAGAGTGAACGTGTTTCCGACCCGAGGCCGCCGTTTCGGCGGCGAAGAACGCCGCGGCCCGCCCTGTCCCCGTTTCGGGTTCCTCGAGCGGGCCACGGTGTCTCGGATTCCGTCCGAACTGGCTTTAGCGCTTTACGGCTTTTTCGTCGGCGCCGGAGCCGGCGGCTTCGCGCCCGAGGGCGCGGGTTTCGCGGCCGCCGAACCGTCGGCGGGCTTCGCGCTCGCCGGAACGGCGACGGTCGTGTTGAAGACCTTGAGCACTTCGTCGGTCAGGTCCACGCCGTCGTCGGCGTAGAGGAGGCCGGCCTGGAACTTGTTGAAGATCATGGTGTAGCCCTTGTCCTTCCCGACCTGGTTGATGACCGGGAAGACGCGCCGCTCGAGCTCTCCGAGCTCTTTCTTCTGGGCGGTGTCGAGCTCGCGGGTGGCGTCGTCCTGGAAGCGCTTGAAGGCGATCGCCTTCTCCTGGTACGTCTTCTGGAGAGTCTCCCGCTTGTCGTCGGCGAGGGCCGAGCCCTGGTCCGCCAGCTTCTGCTCGAGATCGCGAATCTCCTTCTGGAGCTTGTCGCCCTCTTCCTTCTTCTGGTCGTTCAGCCTCTTCACGCGGTTGAACGCCTCCTTGCCGAGCGCCGACTCCTGCACGAGCCTCTCGACGTTGATCACGCCGATTTTCAGCGACTGCGCCGACGCGGGCGGCGCCGCAGCCGTGGTTCCCTGGGCTTGGACGGCTGCGGCCACGAGCGCGGCCGCCACCGTCAAGACAATGCGTTTCATTCCCTCTCCTTATTCGGCCCTTGGCGAAAGCGCGGAAGTGTAGCAAAAACTACGGCTTGCACAACAGGGGCCTCCTGGGGGCCATTCCGGGCGGGAAGTCGAGAGTTCAGCGTCAAGGGTTAAGCGTCCGGACGGCGATCTCGCAGGCCTGGCGCCGCAACCGACGTCCCATGCTCGACTCTCGACGCTCGACCGTCGAACCCGTTCTAGAACGTCCTTCCGATCGAGAACGTGAATCCCGACGGCTTCTCCGCCAGGTATCCGATCGGGAAACCGAACTGGTCCACCGGGGTGATGGGGTTGAGGTTGAACGCATAGATGAATCGCAGCGGAGCCTGGAAGATTGGAAGAAAGATGCGCAGCTCCGCGCCGGCCGAAGCCCGGACGTTGCCGATCCCCACGCTCTGCGTGTCGAAGTAGTTCTGGCCGACGTCGAAGAACGCCAGCAGCTTGGCCGGCCCGATGGACAGGAACTGGTACTCCACGTTGAGGACGAAGAACTTGTTGCCGCCGAGGATCCGGCCCAGAGGATCGGTGAAGACCTGCAGCGTGTCCGGGTCGACCGGCACGGCCGCGCCCTGCTGGAATCCCCGGAGGCTCTGCTCGCCGCCGAGCTGGAAGCGTTCGAAGATCGGGATCTCGACCTCGCCGAACGGAGCGACGTAGCCCGCCTCGAAGTTCAGGGCGACGATCGCGCCGCGCGGCAATCGCACCGGGATGTAGACCGTGGCGCCGCCGATCGCCTTGACGAAGTCGCTCGTCCCTCCGAAGGCGCCCGGGGCGAGCTGGACCGACCCGGAAAGGCGGAAACCCCGAGTCGGATCGAACGGATCGTTGCGGCTGTCGTAGCGGTACCCCGGAGTGATCGACGACGTCGTTCCCGTCGTCTCGGTGAACTTCTGGGGAGGCTCGGGCTGGCCCGGCGGGACGGGCGCCGATCGGACCGGGAAGTTCGCTGTGATGTCCTCGTAGGCGTACAGCAACGACACGGAGTCGAAGAGGGACAGCCCCTTCGCATAGAACAGCGAGCCGCCAAGCCGCTTCTCTTCCTGCGAGAGGTAGTCGACGTTGCGGCGGAAGAGCGCCGCGCCGACGGACTGGTTGCGGTCCATGAACCAGGGAACCGTGTACGAGAGGTCGAAGAAGTTGGACACCTTGCCGAGCTGGGCCGAGGCCCCGATGATCTCTCCCCGGCCGAGGAAGTTGCGCGTCTGGAACGAGAACTGGCCGAAGAATCCGTCGAAGCCGGAGTAGCCGGCGCCGAACTGGATCTCGTTGCGCGAGGTTTCCTGGCCCTTGATGACGATGTCGACCTTCTTTTCCTCCGGGTTCACGCCGAACTGGGGCTCCTCGGTCATCTTGAAGTAGCCGAGCTGCTGGATCTTGGCCACGCTCTTCTTGACCGCTTCCATGTCCATGACGTCGCCCTCGTCGAGGGCGAACTCCCGGCGGATGACCTTGTCCCGGGTCATCGTGTTTCCCTGCACCTCCAGGCGGCCGAGATAGAACTTGTCGCCCTCGAAGATCTGGACCTCGACGTCGACCCGGTGATCGGGGAGCTCCTTGAACACGGGGTTCGGATACGAATAGATGAAGCCCCGCGACTTGTACATCGTCTCGATCAGCGCGAGCCCCTCGACGATGCGGTCGCGGTTCAGGACCGAGCCCGGCTGGAGGTCGTAGAAGGTCCTGAGCAGCTGCTGCGGCGGGAACACTTCGGTCTGCCCGGACTCCGTCGGCTGGCCGTTCTGCCGCACGGCCACGATCGTGAGATCGTTCGTGAAGAACTTGTCGCCCTCGACGACGGGGATGGTCAGCCGCACCTTGCGCTTGATCTTGGTGGGTTTCGCGTCGGGGTTGACGACGTACACGTCGAGGATCGGGTCCTTGATGACGATGTCCTTGTACCCCCGCGCCTGATAGACGGCCTTGAGGCTCTCGACGTCGGCCTCGTAGTTGGCCTGGCTGTATACGGTGTTGTCCGAGAGGATCCGCCAGAAGACCGCGACCTTGGTCTTGTGCATCGCGTTGCGCAGAGTCTGCGCGGAGACGTTCTCGTTCCCGGTGAACGAGATCGAGGCGATCTTGACCTTGTCGCCCTCGTCGATCAGAAAGATGACCTTCTTCTCGGTCTTCGAAAGATCCTCGATCTTGTAGTCCACCGTGGCGCTGCGGAAGCCCTGCGCGATGTACGCCTCGGCGATGACCGCGCGCGCCCGCGCGATGTCCCGCAGGGACAGGGGCCCTCCGACCTTGACCTCCGCCTTGCCTTCCTTGAGCACGTCCCGGACCTGCGAGCTCGAGAGCTTCTTGTTCCCCGTGAACTCGATGTCCTTGATGATCGGGCGCTCTTCGATCGTGACGATGAGCGTGACGCCGCTGGAGTCGCGCTCGGCTTCGATATGGACGTTTTCGAGGAGCCCGACGTCCCAGAGGGCGTGGAAATTCGACGGATCTTCTCGGGGTCGTAGACGTCGCCGATCTTGATGCCGAGGTAGTGGGCGATGGTGTCGGGTGACACGGTCTGATAGCCGACGACCTTGATGCCGACGATGCGGTCGGTCCCGGTGGCCGGAGACGGGGGGACGGGAGCCGGCGGGGCCGGCGCGGCCTCGGCGGGAACGGTCTGGGCCGGCGCGGCGACGGGAGGCGCCGCTGGCGCGGCGACGGGAGGAGCCGCTGGCGCGGCTGCGGACGGAGCGGCCTGGGGCGTGGGGACGGGAAGGGGCGGAGGTTCCTGTCCGAGGGCGGAACTGACGGCCGCCCCAAAACTGATCAGGGCCGCGGCGACGACCGCGGCCAGTCCCCTCCCCCGCCGCAAGCGCTCAGCGCCCCTGTGTGAGCGGCTCGATCTCGCGGGCCGTCACGCGCAACCCCTCGGGCCCGACGCGAACCTCGATCGCCTCGAGCCGCTCTTCGCGGGCCGCGATCAGGAGCTCCGACACCGGGTCCTCGACGTGCTTTTGAATGGCGCGGCGCAGAGGCCGCGCGCCCATGTTCGGATCGTCGCCGCTCTGGGCGAGCAGCCACTCGATCGCGGCGTCGTCGACGTCGATCACCGCGCCCTTCGGCGCCAGCGTGGTGTTCACGTCGTCGATGAGCAGCCGGCAGATCCTGGCGAGCTCGGCCCGGCCGAGCGGGTGAAACACGATGATGTCGTCGATCCGGTTGATGAACTCCGGCGAGAAGTCGCGGCGGAGCTCCTTGAGGACGAGGTCCTCGATCTCCTTGTTCGTCTGGTTCTCGCGGTTGCCCCCGAATCCGACGTGCGTCCGGTTGACCAGGTGCTTGGTCCCGATGTTGGAGGTCATGATGATCAGGGTGTTCTTGAAGTCGACCAGGTTGCCGTAGGCGTCCGTGAGGATGCCGTCCTCGAGGATCTGGAGGAGCAGGTTGGCGATGTCGGGGTGCGCCTTCTCGATCTCGTCGAACAGGATCACGCTGTAGGGGTTGCGGCGGATCCGCTCCGTGAGCTGGCCGCCTTCCTCGTGGCCCACGTAGCCCGGAGGCGAGCCGATGAGCTTGGAGACGGCGTGCTTCTCCATGTACTCGGACATGTCGAACCGGACCAGCGACTTCTGGTTCTCGAAGAGGAACTCGGACAAGCGCCGCGCGACCTCGGTCTTTCCAACTCCCGAGGGACCGAGGAAGATGAACGAGCCCATCGGCCGGTTCGGGTTGTTCACGCCCAGGCGCGAGCGGCGGATCGCCTTGGAGACCCCGATGATGGCCGCCTCCTGGCCGACGATGCGGCGGCGCAGCGCGTCTTCCATGTGCAGAAGCTTTTCGGCTTCCTCCATCTCGAGCGAGGCGACCGGGATCCCGGTCCAGGACGAGATGATCTCCTCGATGTCCCGGCGGGTCACTTCCTGTGTCGCGTCGCTCTTCTCGGCCGACTGGGCCTTGGCGCGCTCGATCTCCTCCTTGAGCTCGATCTCGCGCTCGCGCAGGAAGACGGCCTTCTCGAAATCCTTGTCGGAGATGGCCTTCTTCATCTCCTTGACGATCTGGCGGATCTCGAGCTCGAGCTTGCGCAGGTTCTGCGTGTCGGCGACCCGCTTGAGCTTCACCTTCGCTCCGGCCTCGTCGAGGATGTCGATCGCCTTGTCCGGGAAGAAGCGGTCGGTGATGTAACGATTGGACTGGTACACCGCCGTCTTGATCGCCTCGGCCGAGTAGCGCACCTTGTGGAACTGCTCGTACCGGTCCTTGACGCCCTCGAGGATCTCGAAGGTTTCGTTCTCCGAAGGCGCGGTGACGTGGATGGCCTGGAAGCGGCGCAGCAGGCTGCGGTCCTTCTCGATGTACTTCCGGTACTCCTTGAGCGTCGTGGCGCCGATGCAGGAGACTTCACCGCGAGACAGGGCCGGCTTGAGGATGTTGGCCGCGTCGAGGGACCCTTCGGCCGAGCCGGCGCCGATGAGCGAGTGGATCTCGTCGATGAAGATGATGAGGTCCGGGTTCTCGCGCAGCTCCCGGATGATCCCCTTGAGGCGTTCCTCGAACTGGCCGCGGTACTTCGTCCCGGCCACGATGAGCGAGAGGTCCAGGGCCAGGATTTTCTTGGACGAGAGAAACATGGGGACCCCGCCCTCGACGATGCGGGTCGCGAGGCCCTCGACGATGGCGGTCTTGCCGACGCCCGGCTCGCCGAGGAGGATCGGGTTGTTCTTCGTCCGCCGCGAGAGGATCTGGATGATCCGCTCGACTTCCTTCTCGCGGCCGATCAGGGGGTCGAAGGTTCCGGTCCCGGCGAGTTGCGTGAGGTCCCGGCTGTACTCCGCCAGGAACGGGAGCTCCTTCTTCTGCTTGGAGACCTCGCGCTCCTTGATGAGCGAGATCGTCTCCTCACGGACGCCGTAGAGGTTGAAGCCGCGGGCGGCCAGAAGCCTCCCCGCCACGCACCCGTCCACCCGGAGCAGCCCGATCAGCAGATGCTCGGTGCCCACGTAGGGGTGCATCATCGACTCCGCCTCGTGGGAGGCGTAGGCCAGGATCTTCTTGGATTCCTCGGAGAGCGGGAGCTCCGCCGTGGAGGAGATGCGCTCGACGAAGATCCGGTCGCCCTCGATCTCCCGGCGGACGTCCTCGGGCTTCACGTTGAACCGGGCGAAGATCTCCTTGATGATGTCTTCCCCCTCCCGCAGGATCCCCAGCAGGAGGTGCTCGGACTCGATGACCTTGGAGCCCAGCTTCGAGGCCTCGTACCGGGCGAAAAACAACGCCCGGCGGGCCTTCTCGTTGTATTTCTCAAACATGGGAGAGGGACTCAGCGGTGGGGGCGAATCTTTCCTGGGGCATGGAGCGAGCTTTCCGGGTTCATCCTCGCTCTGACAAACCCTGGGCGGCGGCGATTCCTTCCCGAGTCATCGTGAAAAGTCTATCACAGCGACGCGCCAGATCCGGGTTGTGCGTCACGAGAATCGTGGTCATTCCCCTCTCGGCGTGCAGCTCGCGCAGCAGATCGAACACCGCCTGAGCCGAGGCCGCGTCGAGATTGCCGGTCGGCTCGTCGGCGAGCAGGAGGCCGGGGCCGCGGGCGAGGGCGCGCGCGATCGCCACGCGCTGCTGCTCGCCGCCGGAGAGAGCGCGCGCTCCGTGCGCGCGCCGATCGGCGAGGCCGACGCGCGCCAGGATCTCTCCCGCCGTCCGGAGCGCCTCCGATTTTGGAACTCCCGCAATGCGGTGCGGCATCGCGACGTTCTCTTCGGCGGTGAACTCGGGCAGCAGGTGGTGGAACTGGAAGACGAAGCCGATCTTCTCGTTGCGGAATCGCGCCCGCGCTCGCGGCGACAGCTCGTCGATGGCCTGGCCGAAGACTTCGACGCGGCCCTCGTCCGGCCGGTCGATGCCGCCGATCAGATGCAGCAGGGTGGACTTCCCGACGCCCGACGGCCCCATCACGGCGGCGAACGTCCCGGCAGGAACCTCGAGGGAGAGATGGGAGAAGACCTTCACCGGGGCACCCTCGCCGGTGTAGGTCTTGGAGAGGTTGTCGGCTTTGATCGCGATCATCGCCGAATGCCTGAAGCGTTGAGTGTTGAGTGTTGAGCGTTGAGCGGATGGGAGGGCACGCTCCACTCTGAACTCTCAACTCTCAACTGTCCTTTCATCGCGACAGCCGGATCGCTTCGCCCGGGGCGAGACGGGAAGCCGCCCGGGCGGGCAGGATGGCGGCGGCGATCGCCGTCACGAGGGCGAAGGCCGCGCAGGCCGCGACCTCGCCGGGGTGAATGGCGAACGGCACATGGGTCAGCATGTACACGTCTCCCGGAAGCGGCACGAGCCGGAACCGGTCGGCCGCGGCCGCGATCCCGACGCCGAGCGCGACGCCGGCCGCCGTGCCGAGGAGCCCGATGATCGCCCCGAGGGTCAGGTAGATCCGCAGGAGCGAGCCGGGCGCCGCCCCCATCGCGGTGAGGACGCCGAGGTCGCGCTTCTTCTCGACGACCGTCAGCGCGATGTTGGAGACGATGTTGAGCGCGGCGACGACGATGACGAGCGCCACGGTCACGAAGATCACGACTTTCTCGAGGCGCAGCGCAAACGCCAGCGGCGCGTTCCGCTCCCGCCAGGTGGCCACGCGGTAACCCGCCCGCAGCATCGCGGCGACCTGCCGGGCCGCGGCTTCCGCCTTCTCGGGATCGTCGAGCACCGCTTCGAGAGAGTGAGCGCCCCGCGGCACGCCGGTGAGGACACGGGCCGTCTCTTCGGAGACTTCGACCTCGGCCGTCTTCTCGAGAGCGCTCGAGCGGCGGATCTGCGCCACGCGCAGGACCGCCGACACCGGGATCGGTCCGACGGGCGAGAGGCGCGTGCGCGAGGAGGTCATCCGCACGAGGTCGTCTTCCGCGACGTGGAGGCGGGTGGCGAGCAGTCGCGCGAGACTCGCATCGTCGGCAGCCGTCGCCTCTCCGCTTCCACCCGCCCTGTTGCGGAACCGCACCGGATACGTGCTCGTCCCGTCGACATCCGAGGCCCAGCCCCGGCCCTCGAGAACCGGCACGATCGACCTCACGCCCGGAAGCGCCGCGAGAGCCCGGCGCGCGGCCTCGGCATCCGGAAGGAGCACGCCCCGCTCGGGCGACACCGTCAGGTGGGCCGTGCGCTCCGCCATCTGTCGGCGGATCCGGTCCTGGAACCCGGAGAGCAGCGCGAGGGAGACGACGAGCGCCGCGACGCCCACGGCGAGTCCCACGATCGAGATCGTGGCGATGAGGGCGACGTGAGCGCGGCGGCGGGAGGCCGCGAGATAGCGCAGGGCGACCGACGTCTCGAAGCGCATCGCGTCGCCTTCTAGCCGCGCGGGCGCAGGAGGGGAAAGAGGATCACGTCCCGGATCGAATGGCGATCGGTCAGCAGCATGGCGAGGCGATCGATCCCGACGCCCTCGCCCGCGGTCGGCGGCATGCCGTGCTCGAGGGCCTCGACGTAGTCCTCGTCGTACGGCGCGGCCTCCAGGTCGCCGCGGGCGCGTTCCTCCATCTGGCGGCGGAAGCGGGCCGCCTGCTCCGCCGGATCGTTGAGCTCGGAGAAGCCGTTCGCGATCTCGATGCCTCCGGCATAGAGCTCGAAGCGGTCGGCCCACTCCGGGTCTTCGGGCTTCTGCCGCGCGAGCGGCGAGATCTCGGTGGGAAACTCGTGGAGAAACGTCGGCTGCACGAGCCGCTCCTCCCCCACGGCTTCGAAGAGCTCGGCCAGGAGTTTCCCCTTCCGGCCCCGGAAGCGGTCGGGCTTCTCGACCCCGTAACGCGCGGCCGCCTCGAGCAGGCGGGCCTCGTCGCCGAGGTCCTCGAGGCGCACGGCCCCCCGCGGATCGTCCCGGGTGCACTCGATGACGGCCTCGCGCATCGTCAGCCGTCGGAACGGCGGCGTCCAGTCGATGCGGACCTCGCCCCAGGGCGTCGCGATGTCTCCCGCGACCTCCCGCGCGAGACCCGAGAGCATCTCCTCGGTCAGGCGCATGAGGTCCTCGCCGCGAGCGTACGCCTGGTAGAACTCGAGCATCGTGAACTCGGGGTTGTGCCGCGTCGAGAGGCCCTCGTTGCGGAAGTTGCGGTTGATCTCGTAGACCTTCGGGATGCCGCCGACGATCAGCCGCTTCAGGTAGAGCTCGGGTGCGATCCGGAGGAACAGGTCCAGGTCGAGGGCGTTGTGGTGCGTCACGAACGGACGGGCGACCGCTCCGCCCGCGATCGGCTGCATCATCGGCGTCTCGACCTCGAGGTACCCGCGGGCGTCGAGGAACCGCCGCAGGTAGCGGACGATCGCCGCACGGCGCTCGAAGACCTCGCGGGATTCGGGGTTCACCGCCAGATCGAGGTACCGCTGCCGGTAGCGCCGCTCGACGTCCTTGAGCCCGTGCCACTTCTCCGGAAGCGGCCGGAAGCACTTCGCGAGAAACGTCAGGGAACGCGCCTTGACCGAAAGCTCGCCGGTGCGCGTCCGGAAGAGCTCGCCCTCGACCCCCAGCCAGTCGCCGAGGTCCAGGGCGCGGTAGAGCTCGAACGCCGTGTCCCCGACGGCGTCCCGCCGGAGGTACACCTGCAGCCGGGACCGGCCGTCCGAGAGGTCCAGGAACCCGGCCTTCCCCGCCGTGCGCAGCGCGAGGACCCGGCCCGCGGTCGCCAGGGAGATCGGCCGGCTCTCGAGCTCCTCGCCGGTGGCGTTCGCGGTGCGTCTCGACGAGCTCCGAGATCGTCGCGGTGATCGGGAACTCGACGGGCGCGACCGGGACGCCCAGCCCTCGGAGGCGCTCGAGGTTCTCCTTCCGGTTCTGGACGAGGTCGGCCGTCGCGTCCTGCGTTTCCCTGGGAAGATCCGGCTCCGCCATCGCCGACGGAGTATACGTGCGCGGCGGACGCGCCGCGGTCGGCGGGAGCCTACGGCTCGGAGCGCGGATCGCGGCGGTCGTTGCGGGGCGAGTCCTGCATCAGCCAGAGGTCGGCGGTGGCGCGGAGGAGGCGGAAGCGGGTGCGGGTCCACGAGCGGATCTCTTCGGAGGAGCTGACGGCTTCGGCTTCGTCGATGACGCTCGAGAGCGCCGCGTCGACCAGCGGAACGCGTCCCAGCGTCGAGCGGGCGGCGCGCAGCATTTCCATGGAGGGTGCCGCGGGCGCGGCGGAGCGGAGACTCTCCGTCTCCTCCTCGGCCTTCAGGCGCAGGGCCACCGCGCGAAGCAGCGTGCGATCGCGATCGCTCGGCGCGGAACCTCCGGCGGCCACCGCGTGGCGCGCCGCCTTCAGCTCCCAGGTTTCCAGGCGCAGGTTCTCGAGGCCGGCGTGGTCGGTGCGCAGCGGCCCGGTCCCGTCGTCGTACAGCTCGACGGCGCCCAGCACCCGGTCGACGTAGGGTTTCCAGAACTCCGCGTCTTCGGTGTCGCCTTCGACTTCTTCCACGAGCTCGAGCGCCTCGTCGATGTCCTCGGCCGCCAGTCCGGACAGCTCGAAGCGGCCGAGCACCTGCCCGATCGCCTCCTTGAGCTCGACGACCTGCAGGGCCTTGAGATTCGAGTCCTTCGTCTGCCGCTCCCAGCGCTGGCGCGACTCGTGGAACTTGCGGAACTCGTCGGAGGTCGGGACCTCCAGGCCGCCGCGCGTCAGCTCCTTTTCGAGGTCGCCGATGCGGTCGGTCGCCTCCTCGAGCCGCTTTTCCTCGCGCTCGTAGAGGCGGTGAAAGACCGAGCGCGTGCTGAGGTTGCAGCTCGCCACGGCGGCGAGGACCTCGGGATGGGCGAGGCCGTTGGCCACCCGGCGCTTGAGCTGCGCACGTTGTTGAGGAGTCTCGCCGTGACGAGGTCTTCGAACTCCTGGGCGCGGGCCATGTCGGCGGCGAGCTCGTCGAAAGCCCGGGCGATCGTCGGAACCGTCGAAGGATCGATCCGGGGCCAGACCGAGGTCGCGGCCGCGGACTCCAGATATTTCCGGGCATCCGCGCGCCCGCGTCCCGCGCCGGTGTCCTTGCCCGGCCCCGCCGCGACGACCGTGGCGAGGAAGTCGACCTTGTCGACGACGTCCTCGTCGACGTCGGGCTGCGAGAAGTAGAACCGCAGAAGGTGGAAGGCGATCTTCTCGTCCTGCGGCTGGACTTTCTCGAAGAAGCGGCGCACGTACGAGGGCGAGATCGTGGCGGTCGGCCTCGCGCAGCTTGCGCGAGAACGCGTCGAGCCGCTCCGAGAGCTCGCGGATCCGGGGCGCGACCTTCTCGGGCGAAGTCGTGTCGATCGCTCCCGCGACGGCGCGCACGTCGTCGTAGAGACGGGAGAAGTCCAGCGCGTAACCCGGTTCCGCGGCGAAGAACGTCTTCTGGACTCCGCGCAGGAATTGATGAAACGTCCACAGCGCCTTGAACCTTTCGGTCAGGCGAATGTAGTCTTCGTGGAGAAGCTGGATCCGCTCGACGGACATTTCGTATTGTTCCGCGGTTCCCGGCATTTTATCGCGGAAAGGCGGACGACAATGAAAACCATCGCAACCGAGGGCGCGCCCAAGGCGATCGGCCCGTATTCTCAGGCGGTTGTCGAGGGCGGCTTTCTCTTTGCATCGGGGCAGGTGCCGCTCGATCCGGCCACGGGCGAGCTCGTCAGCGGAGGATTCGAGGCCGGCGTCGAGCGCGTGTTCGACAACCTCGAGGCGGTCCTCGCCGAGGCCGGGGCATCCCTGGGAGACGTCGTCAAGGCGACGGTGTACCTCCTCCGGATGTCGGACTTCGCGGCCATGAATGCGGTTTACGCCCGCCGGTTCGGTAACCATCGTCCTGCCCGTTCAACGGTCGCGGTCGCCGAGCTGCCGAAGGGCGCCGCCGTCGAGATCGACCTGATCGCGAGGCTGGGCTAGTTCCGTCGGTCGCTCTCCGGGCCTCAGGGCCAGAGGGCGAGCCCGACGGCCGCCGCCATCCCCCCGAGGAGGAAAATCCGCGTCGAGCGCCGGTGGAGGCGGTCGAACCGGGCCTTCCAGGGATCGTCCGGCGCCGCCGCGTCGAAGGAGCCGACCTTGTCCCGGAAGTAACCCATCCTCGGCCGGAGGACCATCGCCAGATAGACGTTCGTGGCGATCGCGACGAAGATCGCGACGGCACCGGCTGCGGATCGTCCCTGGAGCCGCAACCCCTGTTCGAGCTCGACGAAGACGCCGATGACGAGCACCAGCGAGAGCAGCTGCTTGAGGATTTCGAAGCGCCGCAGGATCTCGCCGAACACCGCGCCCGCGAGATCGCGCGACGCGATCTTCCCGAACACGACCGGGGCCGCCAGCGCAACCAGAAGCGTTCCGCCGACCCAGAACGCGAGGGCGAATCGTACGAACAACGAGGCGGCGGCCAAAGCGGCGGCAGTCTATCGCGCACGTTCCATCGGACGGCCCGCCGCGGCGCACCGGGGCAGGCCCGCTCGCAAGTCGCCGCTGTATCCTCCGCGCGTGCCGCCGCGCCGCGTCCTCTTTGCCGCGATCCTTGCCGCGGGCGCGGCAGTGCGCGTCTACCGTCTCGATCACTTCTCCTACAACCTGGACGAGATGCTCCAGACCTACTGGATTCATGGAAGCTGGTCGTTTCTCTGGCAGGCGCTGACCTTCGACGCGTTCCACCCTCCGCTCGACTACGTCCTCGGCCGCCTCCTCGAACCGCTCGGACCGTCCGATCCCATTCGCAAGCTTCTGCCCGTGCTCTGGGGAACCGCCGGCATCGCCGCCTTCGGCAGGCTGCTGGCCCGCCGGGCGGGAGAGACGGCCGGTCTCGTCGGCGCCGCGCTCCTCGCCTTCTCTCCGTACCACGTGCGCTACTCGCAGGAGCTCCGCCCGTACGCGCTCGGACTTCTGCTCCTCACGGCATCGCTTCTGCTGCTCGACCGGTTTCCTGGAGCGTCCCGGGCTGGTGCGTCTGGCCGCCCTCTTCCTCGCCTCGCTCGCGACCGCATATGCCCTGTATCTCGCGGCCGCCGTGCTGGCGCTCGCGGCCGCGGCGCTCGTCGTCGAGGACGCCTTCGCGGAAGATCCCGCGCGCCGCCGCGCGGCGCGGCGCTTTGCCGCATGGAGCCCCGTTTTCGTCCTGGCGCTCTGGCTCGCCTATCTTCCCTGGTGGCCGGTGCTGCGCACGGCCATGCTCCGCCCGCCGATGGAGGCGCCCGCGCCGGCCACGCTCGCGCGGCTCGGGCGCGTTCTGGGGTTCTTCGCGTTCGCGCCCGACGACCATCTTCCGCTGGGTGTCGCGGGGTGGCTGTTCGTGGCCTTGCTGGCCGGCGGATTCTGGTTCGCTCTCGCCACCCGCGGCCTGCGCGTTTTCGCGGTCTGGGGAATCGGCGGTCTCGCCCTGATCGAGATCCTCGGACGGATGCATCCGCACTTCGACGTCTCGAGGCGTTTCCTGCCCGCGGGCCTCGGTCTGACCGCCCTGGCGGCGCTCGCGCTGGCCGCGCTGATCGTGCACCCGGCGGGGCGGCTCGCCGGCGCGGCCCTGCTGACCGCGGTTCTGGTCCTGGACGCGCGGAGCCTGCGCGTTTACTTCCGGGAAGGGCGCGCCGACTGGCGTCCGCTCGGCGAATACCTGCGCCGCGAGACCGGCCCGACCGATCGCATCTTCACCGAGAACCAGTACACGCAGCTCTGCACGGCGTTCTACGTCGTCGGGCCCGGCTGGCTCTCGGAGGCCATGGAAGGCATCCCCCAGAATCGCTCCGTCGTCAGCCTCGACGGCGACGGGAGCCGGCTCGGCTTTTCATGGAGGCCGGGCACGCGGGGCTGGCTCGTGCTTGCCGGCGTGCCCGAATCCCCCTCGCTGCGCCGATGGGCTCGCAACTTTCCTTCGGTCTCGTTCCCGACCGCCGGCGGGGCCGTGGTGCATCGGCTCGACATGCCGTCGCCGTCGCCGTCCGTGCTTCGCCGCCGACCTCTCCCGCATCGCCCGGGACGCCGCGCTAAGATCGCGACGGGGGTATCGACCGTGGACCGGGAGCTCTCGGAGGCGCTGGACGACTTGATCCTCGGGCGCGGCGTGGCGCGCGGACGGCACAGTCTGCGCATGGAAGGGCCGGCTCGTCGGCGCGGAGCTCGAGGAGAGACTCGCGGCCAACGGGTTCGCGCAGACGACCGTCCGCGACGCGGCGATCGAGCCCGGCGAGAAGATCCCGGCGTTCCATCTCGACGACGCACGCGAGATCGTCGACTTCGGCTACATCCGCTGGGAGATCTTCACGCCGCGCAGCCGCCGCAAGCTCTTCGCGTCCGAGTATCGGAGGCCGGACAACCAGGAGTGGGCGGTCCAGCTCGAACCTCGCCTCTCCGGAAACGGTCTGGGCGAACCCGGAGGCGCGCGCGAGAAACACGACGTCGACACCGTCGTGGCCGTGCATCCATGACGCCGGGCCTCTGCTCGACACGTTTCCCGGTCGGGCCGCTCCAGTGCAACTGCACGATCCTGGCCGACCCGAGCACCCGCGAGGCGATCGTGATCGATCCCGGAGACGAGGCGGAACGGATCCTCCGGGCCCTCGAAGCCGAGAAGCTCAAGGCCGTGGCGTTGCTCCACACGCACGCGCACCTCGACCACATCACGGCCTCGCGGGCGGTGAAGGAGGCGACGGGCGCCCCGATCCGCCTCCATCCCGCCGACCGACCCCTCTACGACGCTCTGCCCGAGCAGGCGGCCTTCTTCGGGTTCCGGGCGGATGCGCCGGCCGAGCCGGACACGCCCCTGGCCGACGGCGAGGTCATCCGCTTCGGGTCGCTACGCGCTGCGGGCCATCCACACGCCGGGCCACACGCCCGGGTCGACCTGCTTCGCGCTCGAAGGCGACTCGCCCATCCTCTTCTCCGGCGACACGCTCTTTCGCCGATCGATCGGACGGACCGACCTCTGGGGCGGCGACACCGACACCATCCTCGCGTCCATCCGCGGACGGCTCTTCACGCTTCCGGGCGACACGCCGGTCGTGTGCGGCCACGGCCCGGACACGACGATCGAGGAAGAGAAACGGCTGAATCCGTTCGTCGGACTTTGAGTAAGTTGAAGTGTCGGAATGTCGAATGTCGAAGGGCGGAAACATTCGCCGATGCCGACGTTTCGACGCTTCGACAATTCGACACTTCGACTCCGCTATAATCGGCCCCGATGAGACTGTCGCTTTCCGAGAAGTCCCAGCTCGTCGCCTCGTTCTGGAAGGACGCCCCGTCGGTCTGCCCCGCGCACGACGTGCCGATGCGGACCTTCTTCGTGGACCGCGTCTACAAGCCCCAGGTCGTCATGGTCTGCCCGCGCGGCAAGGAGATGCACCGCTTCGCCCAGAAGCCGAAGCAGATCGAGTTCTCGAGGCCGCACCTCAAGACGATGGTCCGCGACGCTCAGGAGCGCGAGCTGCCGACCTGCCCCCAGGACTTCGAGCCGCTCGTCGTCTACCGCACGCCGGCGGTGTTTCTCCCCCAGGGCTGGGACTACAGCTTCATCTGCCCGAACTGCCTCTCCTACGGCGAATGGATCGAGACCGGCCGCGAAGAGGAAGACGTCCAGGCGGCGCCCAAGGTCAAGAAGGAGGCGCCGGCGTTCCACGACGAGACGATCCCGCTCCCCAAGCGCATGGAGATGGCCAAGGACGGCAATCTCGCCCTGAAGCTCTACGCGGCCATGGCGCAGACGGACTGCACCGCGTGCGGCTACGACTGCGAGGGCTACGCCGCGGCGCTCGCGAACGGCAAGGAGAAGGACCCGAACCTCTGCGTGCCCGGCAAGGAGGAGACGCTGAAGGTCGTCAAGGATCTCCTCAAGGGCACGGGCCTCCCGGCCGCGTCGGCCTGAGCGTCTCGCTCACTCGCTCTCGCTCCGGCCCGCCCGGCCGCTCGCCGCGGCGAAGACGCCGGAATCCGAGGCTCGCCTCTCGGCTCCCCGGATCGGGATCGCGAAGGTGAAGCGGCTCCCCTGTCCCGACGACGCTCGTGACCCAGATCGAGCCGCCGTGGAGCTCCACGAGCGAGCGCGCGAGCGCGAGGCCGATGCCCATGCCGGCGTGCCCGCGCGTCGCCGAGCCGTCGACCTGGCGGAACCGCTCGAAGACGTGGGCGAGCTCGCTTTCCGGAATGCCGATGCCGTCGTCCTCGACGCTCACGAGGTAACGCTCCGGCTCCCGCTCGACGCGCACGACGATGCGGCCGTGCTGCGGCGTGAAGTGGATGGCGTTGGCCAGCAGGTTCCAGAGCACCTGCTGCAGGCGGAGGGCGTCGGCGCGCACGGGCGCCATCGGCTCGGGCAGGGGCGCCATCATGAGGACCACGCCGCGGGCTTCGGCCATCATCCGGACCGTGTCGATCGAGCGCTGCACGATTTCCGAGAGGAACACGGGCTTCAGGTCCAGGGTCAGCGCCCCGCGATCCAGCCGGGCGAGGTCGAGGAGGTCGTCGATCAGAGCCAGCAGGACCCGCGCCGACTGCCGGATCTGGCGGACGCCGCGGCGGAGCGTCGGCTCGTCGACGTCGCCTTCCTCGAAGAGGTCCGTCCAGCCCACGATGGCCGTCAGCGGCGTGCGGAGCTCGTGGTTGACGTTCTGGAGGAAGTGGTCCTTGAGGCGGCTCGCCCGCCGGAGCTCGTCGACGGTGCCCGAGAGCGTCCCGTAGAGCCGGGCGTTCCGGAGGAGGAGCGACGCGAGGTCCGCGAACGACGTCAGCGCGTCGACCTCCTCCTGCCCGAAGCCCTCCGGCGCGGTTGAGCGCGACGGCCACGCCCAGCGTTTCCTCCTCGGTCTTCAGTGGCGCGAACACGCCGTTCGTGCGCCTGAAGCAGCGGGGCGAGCTCGCGGTTGGCGTGGGGGTCATGCTCGAAGTCGTTGGTGTAGTACGGCCTCGCCGGTTCGGAACACCATGCCGGCGATGGACCGCGCGTCGACCGAGACTCGGATCTTGGACGCGAGCTCCTCGGTCAGGTTGAAGGCCGGCAGGGCGGCTTCCAGGCGGTGGGTGTTGCGGTCGTAGAGGTAGAAGAACACCCTCTCGGCGTTGGTGAACGCTTCGATCGCCTGCGTCGAGCGCGCCAGGACCTCTTTCGGGTCCGTCATGCGGTACGCCGATCGAGAGAACTGGTGCAGCCGGCGGAGCGTCTCCACCCGTCGGGAAACGCGCTTGCCCATCGTGTCGATCGCGGCGGCGAGGCGGCCGAGCTCGTCCACCTGGTCGCCGCCCGGGACCTCGACGGACCGCCCGCGCCCGATGTCCTCGGCGGCGCGCACCAGCTGCGAGACCGGCGCCGAGACGCGGCGCGAGACGATGCCGATGACCACGAAGACCGCGGGCAGGAGCAGCACCGAGAGGAGGAGCACGTCGCGCCGGAGCATCGAGAACGGACGGCGGGAACGCGGTCGCGGCTTCGCCGCGAATCGTGTCCAGGGCCTCCCGCGACATGCCCTCGTAGAAGACCCAGCCGGTCGTGCCGACGCGCGCCGAGGCGATCCGGACGCGCTTGCCGTCGACCAGGTACTCCTCGCTCGAGCGTGCGGCGCTGCGGCCGCGCGCCGCGAGATGCTTGAGCTCCGGCGAAGGCGCGGAGGACAGCGGCGCCTCGCCGGCCCCGCTCCAGCCGAGAACGGCCGCGGCCCGCGGCGTCATGAAGACGGCGTGCCCCTCCGAGGTCCGTCGCGAACCAGAAGTCGCCCGGCGGCTGCCACGTCTCCATGGCCTCGGCGACGTATCGCCGCGCGTCGACCTCGATCGAGACGGCGCCGCGGAGGCGCCCCCGGTCGTCCCGCACCGGAACGAAGAGCGTCGGAAGACCGCGACACTCCGTCGAGTCCGAGATTCGGACCGGCGTGGCCCTCGACCCAGAGCGCGACGTCGCCCGCGGCCGGACGCGCCTCGGGGAACCGGGCCAACCGGTCGAAACCGAACCTCTCGAGCTCGCCGCCGGATTCGCGGTTGGCCCGATGGACGTCGATCCACGGCGACCTGCGCATCGCTCCCGACAGCCGTCCAGACGCTGACGACGCGAATGGTCGGACGGCGGCGCCGGACCTCCTCCATCAGAGGGGCCAGCGGCGCGCGTCCGCTCGAGATCGGCGCGCGCCGCGGCGGCGTCCGGGCTGCGAAGCGAAACGAGGGCGACCGAGTCCCCTTCCGGGACCGGACCGGGAGCGCTCGCGCCGGGCGCGAACATCGCCGGCGAGAGCGCTCGCCGCCGCGGCCGCGATCGACCAGCCGGCCTCCTCGACGACCTGGGCGCGGCGCTCGATCCACTCGGCGCGGAACGTCGCGTCCTGGGCCATGCGGATCGAGGCCTCGCGTGACCCGGACCGCCGCGACCTCGCGTCCCGCCTCCGTCTGCATGCCGGCCAGCCGCCGCTGGAGGAGGAAGATGAAGACGACCGCCGGGAGCAGAAACGCGAGAAACGACGCGAGCAGCAGCCTCGCCGCCAGGCTCGCGCGCGGATCGAAATGGCGCCAGAGCCGCTCGAAGGGAAGGGGCTTCACTGGCGAATTGTAACGGGAAGATGGTTGAGAGTTGAGCGTTCAGAGTTGAGCGTGGAGAGTTGAGGCTCCGGGTGTCCTAGCCGAGATCCACGCTCAACGCTCGACCCTCGACGCTCAACGTCTTACTCGTAGCGCAGCGCCTCGATCGGGTCCAGCCTCGCCGCCTTGCGCGCCGGATAGAAGCCGAAGAAGACGCCGATCGCGGCCGAGAAGCCGAAGGCGAGCGCCACGGCTCCCGGCGACAGCAGGATCGGCCAGCCGGCCTTCCAGGCCAGGATGCGCGAGGCGGCGATGCCGAGCGTGACGCCGACGGCGCCGCCCGCGATCGAGAGCGTCAGCGCCTCGATGAGGAACTGCGTCAGCACGTCCCGGCCCTTGGCGCCGATGGCCATGCGGATGCCGATCTCGCGCGTCCGCTCGGTGACCGACACGAGCATGATGTTCATGATCCCGATCCCGCCGACGAGCAGCGAGATGGACGCCGCCGACGCCAGGAGCGTGGAGAGCGTCTTCGACGTCTGATCCGCGGTCTGCGCGATCTCCTGCTGCGAGCGGATCATGAAGTCCGCGTCCTGGCCGGGGCCGATCCGGTGCCTCTGCCGCAGCAGCGCCTCGATCTCCTGCTGGGCCTCCTCCGACCGAATCCCGCGAGACCGCCGAAGCCATGAACATGTCGATCTTCTGGGTCTTCTTGAGCAGCCGCATCACCGTCGTGTACGGCGCGATGACCACGTCGTCCTGGTCCTGCCCCATCGAATTGCCGCCCTTGGTCTCGAGGACGCCGACCACCCGGAAGGGAAAGTTCTTGATCCGCACGGTCTGCCCGACGGGGTCCTGCCCTTCGAAGAGCGCCGTCGCCACCGTCGTGCCGAGCAGGCAGACCTTGGCCGCGGCCCGCACGTCGGACTCGCCGAAGAAGCCGCCCTTCTCGACGTTCCACGACCGGACGAACGGCCACTCCACGCCGACCCCCTGCACCTGCGTCCCCCAGTTCAGCCCGCTCGCGACGATCTGCGCGGCCGAGCGCGAGACCGGCGACACGTAGGCGACCGACGGGCATTCGGCGCGGACGGCCGCGACGTCGTCCTCGGTGATCGTCGACTGGCCCGTGAAGATGCGGGCGCCCGACTGCGTCGCGACGCCCGGAAACACCATGAGGAAGTTGGTGCCCAGCGAGGAGATCTGGGCCTGGATCGCGGCCTGCGAGCCCTGCCCGACGCCGATCATCGCGATGACGCAGGCGACGCCGATGATGATCCCGAGCGCCGTCAGGATCGAGCGCATCTTGTTGCGCGCGATCGCCTTCAGCCCCACCTTGAGGATCGTCAGGAACTTCAGCATCTCAGGCCTCCACCGGCGCCGCCGCGCGGCGCTGCTTCTCGACCGGCCGGTCCTCGACCACGTGCCCGTCGCGGAACACGACGATCCGGCGCGCGTGCTCGGCGATGTCGCTCTCGTGCGTGATCAGCACGACGGTCTTGCCCTCGTCGTTGAGCTTCTGGAAGACGCCCATGACTTCTTCGGACGTCTTCGTGTCGAGGTTCCCCGTCGGCTCGTCGGCCAGGATCAGCTTGGGATCGTTGATCAGCGCCCGCGCGATCGCGACGCGCTGCTGCTGGCCGCCCGAGAGCTGGCTCGGCTGATGGTCCTCGCGCCCGGCGAGGCCCACGATCGCGAGACACCGGCGCGCCTTCTCCACCCGGCCCTTCGCGGCGTGGCCGTTCGCCGAGTAGATCAGCGGCAGCTCGACGTTCTCGAGGGCCGAGGTCCGGGGAAGCAGGTTGAAGGACTGGAAGACGAAGCCGATCTTTCCGTTGCGGATCTCGGCGCGCTCGTCCCGGTCCAGGCCCGAAACGTCGACCCCGTCGAGGAAGTAGCGCCCCGCCGTCGGCCGGTCGAGGCAGCCGACGATGTTCATGAACGTGCTCTTGCCGGATCCGGACGGCCCCATGACCGCCACGAATTCGCCCGGAGGCGATGGAAAGGCTGACGCCGTCGAGCGCCCGGACCTCGACCTCGCCCATCTTGTAGACCCGGACGAGATCCTCGATCCGAATGACGTCGGCGTCGGACACGCCCTCAGAATCTCCGGCCGCCGCCCGGCGCTCCGGGGCCGCCCGCGGGCGCCATCGGATTGCGGGCTGCGGAGGCGTCCGCCTTCGCCGTCACGAGACCGACGACGACGAGCTCCCCTGCCTTCAGCTCGCCTCCGGCGACCTGCGTGAAGCGGCCGTCGGTGATGCCGGCCTTGATCTCGACGGGCGCGGGGTCTCCGGTCTGCGGCGACGGGATCGTGTAGACGGTCTGGCCGGGCCGGCGCCCCTTGCCGCCGCCCGCGGAGCGATCGAACTGCCGGGCGGCTCCGGCGGGGCCCGTCCCCGCGCCCCGCGCCGCGCGCTCCTCGGGCGACGCGCCGGACGACGATGAGACGAAGACGACGCCGTCGAGCTCCCCTCCTTCTCCTCGGGACGGAAGCGCAGCGCCGCGTTCGGGATCCGCAGCACGTCGTGCACCGTGGCGACGTCGATCGACACGTTCGCCGTCATGCTGGGCCGCAGCGCCAGCTCGGGATTCGCCACCTCGATGATGACCGGATAGGTCACGACGTTCTGGTTGACCGTGGCGTTCAGGCGGATCTGCGCGATCTTTCCGCGGAACGTCTGGTCGGGGTACGCGTCCACGGTGAAGCGCACCGGCTGGCCGACCTTGCACATCCCGATGTCGGATTCGGAGACGTCCGCCAAGACCTGCATCTTCGTGAGGTCCTGCGCGATCGTGAAGATCGTCGGCGCGGTGAACGACGCCGCCACGGTCTGGCCGACGTCGTACTGGCGGTCGACGACGACGCCGTCGATCGGCGCGACGATCCGGCTGTTGCGGAGGTCCGTCTCCGCCTGCGCGAGCGAGGCCTTCGCCTGGTTGACGGCGGCCCGCGCCGAGTCGAAGTTGGCCTGCGCCTGATCCAGGTCGGCCTGAGCCGCGAGCTTCTCGTCCCAGAGCGCCTTCTGGCGGCGCAGACCGATCTCGGTGTTGCGCACGTCGACCTCGGCCTTCTCGAGCGTCGCCCGGGCCTGGGCCACGCGTTCCTGGAAGGGCACGGGATCGAGCTCGGCGAGGAGATCGCCCTTCTTCACTTCCTTGTTGAAGTCGGCGTGGAGCGCGGCGACGTTGCCCGAGACGACCGATGCCGACCTTGACCGTCGTCACGGCCGAGAGCGTGCCGGTCGCGGCCACCGTCTGCGTGATGTCGCCCGAGCTCGACCTTCGCCGTCCGGTACTTCGGCTCGGACTTCGTTCGCCCCCCGAGCACGAGGAACGCCCCGACGACCACGGCGACGGCGGCGCCGATCCAGACGAACGACTTCTTACGCATCACGCTCCAATAAACCGGCCGCGCCGGGGCCTTGTTCCCTCGAGAGGACGGTCGGAGACCAGATTACATCCGACGGATGAGGCTCGCGGGAAGCGGGTTTCAGTATCGCCCGCGGGATCTCTCTTTCGATGGAAGGATCTCGAGGCAGGTCGTCCACCAGCCGGTCCGAATCGTCTCGACGAATTCGCCGGGCAGCCTCTCCTGCTCCATCTCCCGGGCCAGGCCTCGAAGTCGTACGCCACGGGCGACGAGCTCGGCGCGAGCGCCCGTTCCCGACCTCCAGCCGGGCGTACCAGACGTCCGTCCGGCCGTCGTTGGCGGGGCGGCCGAGGGCGCCGCAGTTCACCACGCAGGCGGCCCGACGGAAGCCGCCGCTGCCAGTGGAGGCCCGTATGGGTGCAGACCAGGACGTCGGCGTCGTGGTCCGCGAGGAGCTTCTCGAGGAACGGGACCGGGCGTCGTCGACTCCCAGAGGAACTCGTTGATCTTCCGCGGCGAGCCGTGCACGAGCAGGATCCTCCGGCCGCCCACCTCGAGCCGACGCGTCCTGGGCAGCGTCGCCATCCAGCGCTTCCATTCCGGAGACGTCCTCGCGGCGGTGTAGTCGTAGGAGATCTGCGCGAAGTGGTTGTCGCGCGGGTCGGTGTAGCCGCAGTGGCAGTCGTCGGCGCCGGTCGAGAGCGACTCTTCGTAGTTGCCCTGGATCGCCTCGACGCCCGCCTCGAGCAGGATCGGGAAGACGCGGTCGGGATGCGGGCCGAAGGCGCCGAAGTCGCCGAGAGCGTAGAGGCCCTCCGCTCCCCATCGGCGAGCGTCGGCGATCGCCGCCGCGAGCGCGAGGTAGTTCGAGTAGATGCCGCCGAAGAAGGCGAGCCGCGTCAGGTCCGGCACGTCACACCGTACTCGTGGCAGGTGAAGCAGGCGCCGGTCGAGAGCGGGAACGGGCGCAGCGTCTCCGCGAGCGTCGCTCCCATGCGCGCCGCCGGCGAGTCGATCAGGATCGGGCAGACGTAGACGCCGCGCGCGGTCACCATGCGCGCCGACGAGCACTGGAGCGCCTCGAGCTCCTCGGGCGAGAGCGTCCGCCCGCGCGAGCGTCTCGCGCGGCGCGTAGCCGCGCAGGCGCTCGGCCTCCGCGCCGATGCGGAAAAGGGGGAGCACCTTCAGGCGCGGCCGGGAGAGGCCGATCGAGCGCGCCCAGTCGAGGAACCGCTCGCGTCCCGCGGCCGCCGCGCGCGCCCTCGCAGGCCTCGGTCACCGTGACGACCGGGTTCAGACCCCGGCCGGCGAGGTTCCGGAGGCCCTCGAGAATCCGCTCGAAGGTGCCCTCGCCGCGGATCGGGTCGTTGGTGGCCGCGTCCCAGCCGTCGATCGAGACGCGGAGGTCGAGCGAGTACTCGCTGCGCTCGAAGAGATCGCGCAGGCGCCGCGACCGCTCGGGCGTGAGGAGGACGCCGTTGGTCAGGACCGTGACCGGGCCCCTGCGCCAGCGCGTCGCCTCGCGATCGCCAGGATCTCGGGGTTCATGAACGGCTCGCCGCCCGTGAAGTAGTACTCCCGGACGCCGAGCCCGCGGGCCTCCTCGAGGAAGCCGCCGCGACGTCGTCGCGCGTCATCATCTCGTGGGAGTGGTTCGTGGGCGAGCACGCGATGAAGCAGTGCGTGCACTCCAGGTTGCAGAGGGTGCCCGCGACCTGGAACCAGAGGGTGTCGAGGGAGAGCGACGGAACTTCCGGAAAGGCCTGGACCGTCACGGCGAGCGAAGTTTACGCTCCCGAAAGGATCCGGCCGGTCACAAAGAAAAGGGCCCGTCGCCGGGCCCTTTGCGGTTGTCGAGGCGGAAGGCTCAGAGATTGCGGTCGATGAGCTTGACGAACTCGCTCCGGGGCAGGGCGCCCGAGCGCGCGGTCCGCGACCTCGCCGTTCTTGAAGAGGATGAAGGTGGGGATCGAGGTGATCTGGTAGCGCATGGCGATCTCCGTCGACTCGTCGACGTTCACCTTGGCGACCTTGATCTTTCCGGCGTAGTCGGTCGCGAGATCGTCGACGATCGGAGCCACGGAGCGGCAGGGACCGCACCAGGGCGCCCAGAAGTCGACGAGGACCGGAACCTGACTCTTGAGAATGTCCCCGTCGAAACTGGCGTCGGAGACCTGGGCCACGTTGGGATTCGACATCAAAAATGCTCCTTCACGCAGATATATGCCGGAGAGGGTCCGAGGGATTCATGCCGGCAGAGGCGGGCATCTTAGCAAACCCCGGCAGGACTCAGTGGACGTGGGCGTGGACACGCCCGCGCACGTGCGCGAGGCCTTCCCGGAGGAACCACGGAACCATCAGCAGCGAGAGGGCGGGATCGACCCAGTGCGGCGCGGCCAGGAGCCCGCCGATCATCGCCAGCATCGTCAGGCCGGAGTCGATCGAGCAGGCGATCGACTCTTTCGCTTCGGCGGCCAGACCCTTGCTCCCGAGGCTTCGGCTCGTCTTCCACTTGAAGTATCCGACGATGGGCATGCCGAACGTCGCGAAGATCGTCAGGAGCAGGCCCGAGGAGGCTGGGCTCCACGTGGTTGCCCCGGATGAGCTCGAAGACGCCGCGCGACAGCGTGTAGGCGGCGAGCAGCAGGAACGACACGCCGATCCAGCGGGCCAGCATCTGGTCGCGGCGCGCGTGGTCCTCCTCTTCGTCGGCGAGGTGCCGCAGGTGCCGCACGGCCAGAAAAGCGGCGCCCCCCTCGATCACGCTCTCGATGCCGAAGGCGAGGAGCGCGAGGCTGCCCGTCCGGGCGGCCTCGAAGAGCGCCAGGCCGCCCTCGCCGAAGACGTGGACGAAGGTGAGGCCGAGCAGCCAGTGCATCCGCCGCCGCAGCGCCTCGGACGCTCCGGCGCCCGGCCGCTCGGGGGCCTCGAAGGGGCCGGATTCGGAGCGCACCGGGGCATTCTATGCAGGCCGCGGCGGGTCCCTACGAGGAAGAGGAAGAGGAATACAATTCCACGGGTTTGCCGCTTGTGAGGCCGAAGTGTTCGAACGACTGAGACAGAGCTCCGCTGGCGCGGGCCGCCCTGCTGGCCGCAGGCATTCTGGCGGTCATCGCCTCGTTCGGGCTCCACCCGGAGCCGTCTCGGCTCCGACCGCGGATCGGCCCACCGCGGTCTCGCGAGCGCCCACACCGACGAGGGCGCGCACGCCTGTCCCGCGTGCCTGACGCACGCGGCGGCGCTCGTCTTCCCGGCCGCCGGTCTTCCGGCGGCGGCTCCCCTTCGTCTCATCCCCGGGTCTCTCCGCCAGACTGCCCTCGTCGTCGGCCGGCTCGCCGGCCGCGATCTCTCCGGCCGCTCTCCTCCTTCGCGCTCGTAGCGCCCGGAGGGCGCGCTGCGCGCCCTCGCGTCCCTACGAACCGAAGCAGAGGAAGGAGGCCCCTTGCGACTCCGAACATTTCTGCTTTTCGCCGCGGGCGGGCTCGCGTGCGCGCTCGCGCGCGCGCGCGCAGGAACCCCCCGCGCCGACGCCGACTCCGTCGCCGACGCCCGAGCCCGTAGCGAGTCCCGTGCCGACGCCGACTCCCGCTCCCGAGCCGACGCCGGCTCCGGAACCGGCGGCGGCTCCGGCCGCCGTCAATCCCACGTTCTTCAATCCGGCGATCGCCGTGATCGGCAACTTCCTGGCCTCCGTGGGCCACAACCCGGTGCAGCCCTCCCCCGCGTTCCAGGTCGAGGAGTCCGAGGTCTCGTTCCAGGCCGTCGTCGATCCGTACGCGCGCGCCGACGTCTTCCTGTCGTTCAGCAACGAGGGCGTCGAAGTCGAGGAGGCCTACGTCACGTTTCTGACGCTGCCCTGGCAGATGCAGGCGAAGGGCGGCAAGTTCAAGATGCAGTTCGGCAAGATCAACACGATGCATCTCCACACCCTGCCCTGGGTGGACGAGCCTCTGCCGATCGACAGACATCCTCCTGTCAGCCGCAGGACGAGCCTGGGCGGGCGAAGGGATTTCGGTCTCGAAGGTTGATCGAGCTGCCCGGCGACACATTTTCGGAGCTCTACTTCCAGGTCGTCGACGGAACGTCCGAGACGCGCTGTTCGCGGCGCCGAGCAAGGGCGACGTCACCTACGACGGCCAGTACCGCGCGTACCGGCGACTTCGGCGACGACCACAACTCGAGCTCGGCGTCTCCTACGCCTACGGCCACAACGGCACGTCGCCGACCAACACGACGAGCCTCGCAGAACGTCCACCTCGTCTACCGCTGGAAACCGCTCCAGGGCAAGCCCTACCGGTCCTTCATCCTTCGGAGCGAGTACTTCTGGAGCCAGCGCGAGCAGCCCGACGGCCGTCAGGACGCGCAGGGTTTCTTCGTCGGCGGGGACTACCAGCTCGGCCGGCGGTGGTACACGGGAGCGCGCTACGAGTTCTCGGACCAGCGCCGACGAACGCCTCCCTGCGCGACAAGGGCGTCGCCGCGACGCTCACGTTCATGCCGAGCGAGTTCTCGATGCTCCGCGCCGAATACCGTTACCGCGAATATGCCCCGGGCCTCAGGGCCAACGAGGGCTTCCTGCAGATCCAGTTCGCCATCGGCGCCCACGGCGCCCATCCATTTTGAGGTCCACATGAAACGCACGCTCGGATTTCTCCTCGCTTCGGTCGCTTCGCTCTTCGCCGCCGCGCCCGGCCTCGCGAAAGTCCAGGTCGTCACCAGCCTCCAGGACTTCGCCTCGATCGCCGACGCGGTCGGCGGCAAGCGCGTCGAGACCTTCGCCCTGGCCCGCGGCTACCAGGACCCGCATTTCGTCGAGCCCAAGCCGTCCTTCGTGCTCAAGCTCTCGAAGGCGGACCTGCTCATCGTCGCCGGCCTCGAGCTCGAGGTCGGATACCTGCCCCCGCTCATCGACCAGAGCCGGAACGCGAAGATCCGGCCGGGCAGCCCCGGCTATCTCGACGCCTCGGCGGGCTGCGACATCCTCGAGCGGCCGACCGGCACGGTGACCCGCGCGATGGGCGACGTGCATCCCTTCGGCAATCCGCACTACTGGCTGGACCCCGAGAACGGCCGGATCATCGCCCGCGCGATCGCGGCGCGACTGACCGCGCTCGACGCGCCCGGACGCGGCCGAGTACGCCGCCAATCTCGCCGCCTTCGAGGCCAAGCTCACGGAGGGCGCGAAACGCTGGGAGGCGGCGCTCGCGCCCTACGCCGGCACGGAGCTCGTCACGTACCACAACTCCTGGCCGAACTTTCTCAAGCGCTTCAAGCTCGTGGCCGCCGCCTACGTCGAGCCCAAGCCCGGCGTGCCGCCCTCGCCGTCGCACACCGTCGAGCTCATCGACATGATGCGGGCGAAGAAGATCCCGGTCATCCTCATGGAGCCCTACTTCGACCGGAAGACCCCCGCGCATGATCGCCGAGAAGACCGGAGCGACGCTGCTGGTCTTCATTCCCTCGGTCGGCGGGCTTCCGCGAGATCAAGGACTACTTCGGCCTCTTCGACTACGACGTCAAGCTGCTCGCCGACGCGCTCGCCGCGAAGAAAGGAGCCGCGAAGTGACGGTTCTCGAGATTCTCCTGCCGGCCTTCGTCGCGGGCCTGATCCTGACGGGCATCCACGCGTACCTCGGCGTGCACGTCGTCGAGCGCGGCGTCATCTTCGTCGACCTCTCGCTCGCCCAGATCGCGGCCCTCGGGACGACGGTGGCCTACCTGGCCGGCTACGACCTGCACTCGGGCACGGCCTACCTCTTCTCCCTGGGCTTCACCTTCCTCGGCGCCGCGATCTTCGCCATCTCGCGCGGCTCCACGGAGGACGCGCATCCCGCAGGAGGCCATCATCGGCATCGTCTACGCCGTCTCGGCGGCGGTCGCGATCCTCGTGATGTCCAAGGCGACGCAGGAGACCGAGCACCTCAAGGAGATGCTGGTCGGCAACATCCTTTCGGTCTCGTGGCCGGAGCTCGGCACGACGGCGGTGCTCTACGCTCTGGTCGGCCTCTTCCACTACGTCTTTCGCCAGCGCTTCCTCCTGATCTCCATGGACGAGCAGGCGGCCGAGCGGCAGGGACTCAACATCCGGTTCTGGGACTTCCTGTTCTACGTCTCCTTCGGGTTCGTCGTGACGTCGTCGGTGGCGATCGCCGGCGTGCTCCTCGTCTTCTGCTTCCTCATCGTCCCTTCCGTCACGGCCATGCTCTTCGCCGAGCGCCTCGGCCCGCGGCTCGCGATCGGATGGGCGATGGGGGCCGTCGGTCTCGGCCGCCGGCGTGGCGTCTCTCCTTCTTGCTCGACCTGCCGACCGGCGCGACGATCGTGGCGACCTTCGGGGCGGCGCTCCTTCTCCTGTCGGGGGTGAGGCTCGCTGGTCCGGCGGCGGCCTAGGCGGCGCCGACGGGCCTAGAGGAGGAACATCCCGGCGGCCGCCCCGAAGAGCAGCAGCGTCGTCGCGGCCGAGGGCAGCGCGACGGACAGTCGCGGGATCGGCTGTCCCCGCATCACGGCGGCGGTCGGCGGCCACCGCGAGGATCCCGAGCAGCAGAAACGGCGCGAGCAGGCCGTTGACGACGGCCGTCCCGTAGAGGATCCGGACGGGGTTCACGTCGGCGAAGTCGAGGGCCACGCCCGCCGCGGTCGAGAGGACGATCACTCCGTAGAAGTAGCGCGCCCGCGCGAACTTCCGGTCCAGGCCCTGCCGCCAGCCGAACGTCTCGGCGAACGCATAGGCCGCCGAGCCGGCGAGCGTCGGAATCGCCAGCAGCCCGACGCCCACGATGCCGGCGGTGTACAGGACTTCCGCGAAGCGCCCCGCCAGGGGCCGCAGCGCCTCAGCCACCTCGCCGCGAGGTCTCCAGCTGCGTCAGGCCGTGAAGGTGCAGCGTGCGCGCGGTCGTGAGGATGACGAAGAACATCACCAGGTTGGAGAAGAAGGTCCCGATCCCGACGTCCAGGCGCCGGTCGGCGAGCTGTCGCGGCGACGCGCCCTCGCGGCGGACGAGGATCCTCCGGCCCATGGCCTTCTCCTCCTCGACCTCCTGCGAGGCCTGCCAGAAGAAGAGGTACGGTGAGATCGTCGTTCCGAGAATCGCCACGAGGGCACCCCAGGACCGTCGCGGCTCGGCCAGCCGAGAGCGCGAACGTCGCGCGCAGCACATCCGCCCAGTCCGGGCGCGGTGTCGAAGGCCGCGACGACGTAGGCGAAAGGACGAGGGCGAGCCACTTCAGGACCGAAGCGATCTGGTGGTAGCGGAAGCGGATGATCGCCCACGCGATGCCGACCCCGAAGGCGACACGAAGAGATGCGAGTCCCAGCCCGTCAGCATCTCGGCCGCGTCGGCCATTGCCGGCCAGGTCCGCGGCCGACGTTCAGACGTGTTGGCCAGAAAGAGCGCGAGGCCGCGGCGGCGACGAGCGGCCGCGCGGGAACTTCTGACGGAGGGCTCCGGCGAGGCCGCGGCCGGTGACCATGCCGATCCGCGCGCAGGCCATCTGGACGGCGGCCATGAGCGGCCAGGTCAGCCAGGCCGTCCAGAGGAGCGCGGTCCCGAAGCGCGCGCCGGCGATCGAGTAGGTCGCGATTCCCGAAGGGTCGTCGTCGGCCGCGCCGGTCACGACACCCGGGCCGAGGACCGAGAAGCAGCCGGCGAAGCCCCCTCGGACGCGCGCCGGCGCGCGGCTCGGCCGGCGCCGCCGGCTCACGGCGTCGTCGGCCGGGGGATTCCGGCCGCGGCGCGCTCCGGCCGGCGAAGTACTCGCGCGTCGCCGCGATGTCGCGCTGGATCTGGGCCTTCAGCTCGATCACCGAGGGGAACTTCCGCTCCTCGCGGAGCCGGTCGAGGAAGAAGAGCCGGACCTTCTCGCCGTAGACGTCGGAGGAGAAGTCCAGAACGTACGTCTCGATCGTGGTCCGGTACTCCTCGTAGAGAGTGGGCCTCCGGCCGATGTTCGTCACGCTCGCGAAGCGGCGGCCGAAGGAGCGGATCTCGATCTCGGTCACATAGACGCCGTCGGCCGGAGGGAGCTCGTTCTCCGGCTCGAGGTTGATCGTCGGCACGCCGATCTGGTGGCCCGACCCGGTCGCCTCGCGAGACCAGGCCGTCGAGCTCGTAGCTGCGGCCGAGCATGGCGTTCGCCTCGCCGATGGCGCCCCGCTCGAGGGCCCGGCGGATCCGCGTGGAGGAGACCGGCTCTCCCTCGTAGACGACCTCCGGCACGGCCGAGGCGACGAAGCCGCACTCGGCGCCCAGACGGGAGAGCAGCGCCAGGTCGCCGCGCTTGCCGCGGCCGAAGGCGAAATGCGCGCCGATGTAGAGCTCCGAGGCCCCGAGCCGTCCGGCGAGCAGCGTCCGCACGAACTCTTCCGGCTCGGTCAGCGAGAAGTCCCGGGTGAACGGAATCACGAGGAGCGTCTCGATCCCGATCGCCTCGATGGCCTCCTCTTTCTGGCGCAGAGTCTGGACGCGGCGAGGAGCGCGGTCGGGGCGGAGCACCGCCATGGGGTGCGGCTCGAACGTGATCGCGAACGAAGGCCGGCCGATCTCCCGCGCCCGCTCCACGACGGTCTCGAGGATCTTGCGGTGGCCGAGATGCACGCCGTCGAAGTTGCCGATCGTGCCGACGCCTCCCCGCGGAAGGTCGGTCTGGCGGAGAGGGTCGCGGATGACCTGCATGGGAGACCTGTCGGCGATCAGCGATCCGCTCTCAGCCGACGACAGAGCCGGTGACGTCGTAGTCGAAGGTCTTCTCGATCTTCACCGACACGATTGCTCCGGGAGCGAGCTCCCGGCCGCCGGCGTCGGTGATGAGAAGCCGGCCATCGATCTCGGGAGCCTGCGAACGCATCCGGCCCTCGAGCAGGTACTCATGCTCTTCGGACGGGCCCTCCACGATGGCCTCGACGGTCCGGCCCCGCAGCGCCCGGAGCTTCCTCCTCGCGATGGGCTGCTGGAGGGAGAGCAGGAACTCCTTCCGCCGCTCCTTCTCCTCGGCCGGGATCGGGTCGCCGAGCGGCTCCGAGCCGGAGCCCGGTTCCGGCGAGTACGTGAAGGCTCCCATGTTGTCGAGCTCGGCCTCGCGGACGAACTCGCACAGCTCCTGAAACTCCGCGTCGCCCTCGCCGGGGAAGCCCACGATGAACGTCGTGCGCACCGCGATTCCCGGAGCGCGCTCGCGCATCCGCGCGAGCATCCGCAGGTAGGCCGCCGCGTCCCCGCCCCGGCGCATCGCCGACAGGATCGGCCGGGAGACGTGCTGGAGCGGAATGTCGACGTAGGGGACGAAGCGGGGCTCGCGCGCCATCAGCGTCGAGCACCGAGTCGTCGAGCGTCCTGGGGTACGCGTAGAGGAAGCGGATCCACGGGAAGCCCGTCTGCGCCGCGAGCGCTTCGACGAGACGGGCCAGCCCGCCGCGGCCCATCCCGAGGTCCTCGCCGTAGCGCGTCGTGTCCTGCGAGATGAGCACCAGCTCGGCGACGCCCTGCGCTTCGAGCGACGAGGCCTCCGCGACCAGCGAATCGATCGTTCGGCTGCGCTGCATTCCCGCGCATCTGGGGAATCGTGCAGAACGTGCAGGGGTTGTCGCACCCCTCGCCCACTTTGAGGTACGCATACCCGCGGCGGCGCGAGAGCACCCTCGGCGCGCGCTCGTCGTAGAGGCGCGTTGCGAGCGGCTTGTCCGTGAACCGCGGCAGCGTCGGCAGGCCGGCGAGGGATGCGCCGCTCCGGGCGCGTTCTCGAGCTCGTCGAGCCCCAGGAACGCGTCGACCTCGGGAATCTCGGCCGAAAGCTCCCGGCCATATTTCTGGACCATGCAGCCCGCGACCACGACGCGGTCGATCTCTCCGCGCTTCTTGCGCTCGACCTGCTCGAGGATCGTCTCGACGGATTCCTCTTTGGCCCGGTCGATGAAGCCGCACGTGTTGACGACGACGACGCGCGCCTGGCCGTCGGACACGATCTCGTGTCCCGCCCGCTGGAGGTGACCCAGCATGACCTCGGCGTCGACCAGGTTCTTCGGGCATCCGAGGGACACGATGCCGACGGTCGGCAGTCTTCCGCTCAAGCGCTCACGGCGTCCGGTTCCGGGCTGTCATACGGCCATTCTAAGGAAGGCGGGCTCCGCGGGCCGGCCGGGGGCTCAGGCCTCGACCGCGGGAAGGCTGGCGAGCAGCTTCTCGATGCTGGCCGGGGCGGCCGGCTTGACGACGTGGAACTGGAAGCCGGCCTCGCGCGCCCGCCGGCGGTCCTCCTCCTGGCCCCAGCCGGTCAGGGCGACGAGGACGACGTCCTTGCCCCAGGGCTCCTGGCGGATCCGCCGGGCGGCCTGGTAGCCGTTCAGCTTCGGCATGCCGATGTCGAGCACCACGACGTGCGGGCGAAACGCCGCGCCCACCTCGAGCGCCTCGGCACCGTCGTAGGCCGCGCGGGTCTCGTTGCCCATCAGGCCGAGCAGGCTCGCGAGCCCCGACGCCGCGTCGCGGCTGTCGTCGACGACCAGGATGCGGCGAGGCGGCCCGGGAGCCACGGCGCGCCGGTCGCGGGCGGGGGTCTCTGCGGCCTCGGCCCGCGCGAGCGGCAGCCGCACCTCGAACTCGCTTCCCCTCCCGCGGCCCTCGCTGCGCGCCTCGGACCGATCCGCCGTGCATTCCGACGAGCGCCTTCACGAGCGACAGGCCGATGCCGAGCCCCCGATGCGACCTCTCGGCCGGCGGATCGCCCTGCGTGAACATGTCGAAGATCCCGGGCAGGGCCTCGCGGAGCGATGCCGAGGCCCGTGTCGCGGACGCGGACGACGACCTCGTCGCCGAGGGTCTCCCCGACGACCGAGATGCGGCCCTCCCGCTCGCTGTGCGTGGCCGCGTTGTTCAGCAGGTTCGAGAACACCTGGCTCAGCCGGGTGACGTCGGCGTGCAGATGGACGCCGCTCGAGGGAATCTGGACGTGGAGAGTGTGGCCGTTGCCCTGGATCAGCGGAAGGCTGGTCTCGACGGCCTGTCGAATCACGGTCGCGAGATCGACCGTCTCGCGCCGGAGCTCGATCTTGCCGCGGCTGATCCGGCTGACGTCGAGAAGGTCGTCGACCAGCCGGACGAGTTGATCGAGCTGCCGCTCCATCATGGCGCGCGAACGCTCGAACGCTTCTCCGTCGTTCCCGATCAGCTTCATGATCTGGAGGCCGCTGCTGAGGGGGGCCAGTGGATTGCGAAGCTCGTGCGCGAGCGTCGCCAGGAACTCGTCCTTGCGCCGGTCGGCCTCCTCGAGCCGGCCTTTCGCCGCTTCGGCGTCCGCCCGGAGCCTCTGCTGCTCCCGGGCCGACTCCCGGCGGATGCGCGCGATCTGGATGTGCGCCGCGACCCGGGCCAGCAGCTCCTTCGCGGCGAACGGCTTGACGAGGTAGTCGTCGGCCCCGGCTTCGAGACCTTCGATGCGACTCTCTTCGCCGGCCCGCGCCGACAGCAGGATGATCGGAAGGTCGCGCGTCCCCGGATCCGACCGCAGCTCGTGGAGGAGTCCGAAGCCGTCGAGTCGCGGCATCATCACGTCGGCCAGGATCAAGTCGGGCGCTTTCCGGCGGGCGAGCTCGAGCGCCTCGACGCCGTCCGCCGCGGCTTCCACGCGATACCGGCCGCCCAGCAGGCGCGACACGTACTGGCGCATGTCCGCGTTGTCGTCGGCGACGAGGACGCGCGCCCGGCGCGAGGAGGTCGAGTCGTCGAGGGGCTCCATCCCCTGAGGAAGCTCCAGGCCTTCGGCCGCCGAACGGGATCCGTCATCGGGGAGCCACCGCAGCGCCTCCTCGATGAAGGCGTGGGCGCTGCGCTGCGGAGAGGCAGAGACGGCGACCGCCTCGGCCTCGATCTGATCCGGCGGAAGATGAGCGGAGCCCAGAGGCAGCACGACGCGGAACGTGGTCCCGCGCCCGACCCGGCTTTCGGCCCGGACCTCTCCGCCGTGCAGCTTCACGAGCTCCTGGACGAGAGCCAGTCCGATGCCGCTGCCTTCGTGGGTCCGGCCTCTCGCGCCCTGGACGCGATGGAACCGTTCGAAGAGGCGGGGCATCTCCTCTGCCGGGATCCCGGTGCCCGTGTCGCGGACCGAGAGCTCGACCGTTCCCGGGGAGCACCGCAGCTCGAGGGCGATCTCGCCGTCCAGCGTGAACTTGAAGGCGTTCGAGAGGAGGTTCAGGACGATCTTCTCCCACATGTCGCGATCGACGAAGACGAGCTCCGGCGGCTCCGGGCAGTCGACGATCAGCCGGAGCCCGGCGCGTTCGACGGCCGAACGAAACAGGCTCGCGAGGTCCGTCGTCAGCATGCCCAGCGGCGTCGGCCGGTAGGTCGCGCGGGCCCGGCCCGCCTCGATCCTCGCGAAGTCGAGGAGCGTGTTGACCAGACGAAGCAGCCTCGACCCGTTCCGCCGCACGATCTCGAGAAGCCGCCGAGTCTCGGGCGTGACCTCGGCGGCAGGCTTGTCGAGGATGTCCTCGACCGGCCCGAGCATGAGGGTCAGCGGCGTGCGGAACTCGTGGCTGACGTTCGAGAAGAAGAGGGTCTTCGCCTCGTCCAGGCGGGCGAGGGCTTCGGCGCGGCGGCGCTCCTCTTCGTACGCGCGGGCGTTCGCGACGGCCGTCGCCGATCTGCCCGGCGACGAGCCCCATGAACCCCCGGTAGTCGTCGTGAAACGGGAGGCGCGGGCTGATTCCCGCAACCACGAACCCGGCGGGTCGGGGGCTCTCGCTCCCCTTGAGCATCGGAAGCACGATCGCGTGGCTCGGCGACTCAGGCCAGACACCTCCCGGAAGTCGGCCGAACCGCGCCGCGAGCCCGTCGACGAGGACCGCCTCGCCCGTGCGCGCCACGCGAGCGAACTCCCACGGGTCGCCGTCGCCTCCCAGCTCGACCGTCGGAGGACTCGCCGCGTGCGCGGGCACGAGGCCGGACGAGCCGGCGAGCCTCGCCCGGGTTCCCGTCGGCTCGAGCAGATAGAGCAGCGCGAAAGGGATGTCGTTCGGATTCTCGGCCAGCGTGGAGGCGGCGATCTCGCAAGCCCCTTCGATCGACTTGGCCTCGGCCGCTCTTTCCGCGAGCGAGCGGAGGAGCCGAAGGCGCCTTCGGCCCAGGACGCGCTGGGTCTCCTCGGTGCAGGCGCAAAAGAGGCCGCCGACGCCGCCGTCGTCGTCGGGAATCGGGCTGTAGGAATAGGTGAAGAACGCTTCCTCGGGGAAACCGTTCCGCTCCATGACGAACTGGAGCTCTTCGTTCCAGGTCGCCCGCCGCTCGCGCATCACCAGCTCGGACTGAGGGCCGACCGTGTCCCAGATCTCGGACCAGATCTCCCGAGCGGGGCGCCCGAGGGCCGCCGGGTGCCGGTCGCCCAGGACCGGGGCGTAGGCGTCGTTGTAGATGTTGACCAGCGTGTCGCCCCACCAGACGAACATCGGGTAGCGCGAGTCGAGCATGATCCGGACCGCGGTCTTCAGGCTGGCCGGCCACCCTTCGGCGGGGCCCAGCGGAGTCTTCGACCAGTCGTGGTCCCGGATCCGGCGCTCCATCTCCCCGGCCTCGGGCCGGAGGTCCGGATTCGGCGGACAAGGGACTGTCGGGGCTGTCGCGATGCCGTCGCTCATCTGCTCAAGAGGTCCTGAAGCCCGCCGCTGCAAGAGTCATGCTCACCCTCGCCTGCGGATCAGGGGGCGGGAGTCAGGGGTAGATCCGCTTGAGCGTCCGGGGATACGGGATCGCCTCGCGCAGGTGATGAATCCCGCAGACCCAGGCGACCAGGCGCTCGAGCCCCATCCCGAAGCCCGAGTGCGGGAACGTCCCGTAGCGGCGGACGTCGAGGTACCACTCGTAGGCCTCGCGCGGGAGCTTGTGCTCCTCGAGCCTCCGCTCGAGCAGCGCGAGGTCGTGGATGCGCTGCGACCCCCCGATGATCTCTCCGTAGCCTTCCGGCGCGAGCATGTCGAGGCCCAGGACGACTTCGGGATCCTTCGGGTCGGGCTGCATGTAGAACGACTTGATGGCCGTCGGGAAGCGCGACACGATGAGCGGCTTCTCCAGGTCTCCGCAGAGCGCCGTCTCCTCGTCCGCCCCGAGGTCGTCGCCGAACTTGACCGGAAACCCCTTCTTCTGGAGCTCGGCGATCCCCTCCCGATACGTGATCCTGGGAAAGGGCTTCTTGACCTTCTCGAGCTTCGAGGTGTCGCGCTCGAGACGCTTGAGGTCGTCGGCCGAGCGGTTCAGGGCGCGCTCGACGAGGTATACGACGAAGTCTTCGGCGAGCTCGCAGAGGCCCTCGAACTCGAGGAAGGCGACCTCGGGCTCGACCATCCAGAACTCGGTGAGGTGCCGTCGGGTCTTCGACTTCTCGGCCCGGAAGGTCGGCCCGAAGCAGTAGACCTTGCCGAAGGCGGCCGCCGCGGGCTCGAGGTAGAGCTGGCCGGACTGCGAGAGGTAGGCCTTGTCGCCGAAGTAGTCGGTCTCGAAGAGCGTGGACGTTCCTTCGACCGAGGACCCCGTCAGGATCGGCGAATCGATCCGGACGAACTCCCGCTCGTAGAAGAAGTCGGCGATGGCCTGCTCCATCTCGGAGCGGACCCGAAGCACGGCATGCTGCTGCGACGAGCGCATCCAGAGGTGCCGCAGGTTCATGAGGAAGTCGACGCCGTGCTCCTTGGGCGAGATCGGATACTCGGGCGACTCCCCGAGGAGCGTGACGCGCGAACCCGTCATTTCGTAGCCGCCCGGCGCGCGCTTCTCCTCCCGCACGGTTCCCTCGACTTCGATCGAGCACTCCTGCGTGGCGCGCTCCGCGGCGTCCCAGACCTCGGGAGGCACCTCCGCCTTGGGAACCACGACCTGGACGTAGCCCGTGCCGTCGCGCACGATCAGAAACTGCAGCTTGCCCGACGAGCGCTTGTTGTAGAGCCAGCCCTGGACAACGGCAGCGGCTGTGCCGCCGGCCTTCGAACCGAGCTTCGAGATCGCTGTGGATTTCGCCTTCGCCGCTTCCATGAGGGCGCGGATTATACGGGGTCCGCCGGCGGCATCTCCCACCCGCCGTACCCGTAGAATCCGGGCGTGGCGGACCTTTCGCCGACCTCCCTCGCGCGCGCGATCCTGCCCGTGCGCGCCCGCCGGCTCCTCCGCCGCGCGGCCCGCGAAGCCCCCCACCGCTTGCGCGACCTTCCCCGGGATCTCGTCTGCGCCGTCGCGCCTCGCGCCTTCGGCGGGCCGATTCCACCTCCCGGCCTGCGGGCCCGGGTCGGCCTCGGCTCGCGGGCGGAATTCACGCTCGTCGGCCGCGAGGGCGCCCGCCAGATTCTGCAGGCCGTGGCGGGCGCGGGGATCCCGGCGCTCCCCGACTGGCTGGACTTCGGCTGCGGGTGCGGACGCCTCGCCCGCTATCTCCTCGAGATGGGCGACGCGCATTCCTACACGGGCGTGGACGTCGATCCCGATCAGGTGGCGTGGGCCGCGCGGAACCTGTCGGGACGCTTCTCCGTGATGCGGCCCGAACCGCCGCTCGATTTCGCCGATGCGTCCTTCGACGTCGTGATGGCGATCTCGATCTTCACCCACTTCACCGAGGAGGAGCAGTTCGCCTGGCTCGCCGAAATCCGGCGCCTGCTCCGGCCCGGCGGCCTGCTCGTGGCGACGACGCACGCCGAGGAGCTGGCGCGGGCCCATCCGACTCTCTGCGAAACGGATTTCCGCGCGCTGGCGGAGCGGGGATTTCTCTTCGTCGCAGCGGAAAGATTCAACGACCGTTCGAGCTTCCACCGTCCGGACTACCTCTCGAAGGCGTGGGGACCGCACCTCCAGCTGCGGCGTTTTCTACCGCGGGGCTTCGTGGGCTTTCAGGACCTCGCCATCTGGGAGCGCGTCGCATGAGCGCGACGGCGGCGACCGCGGCTCCGAGCGTGAGCCACGTCCCGGCCGCCGTGCCCTTGGGAGGCTCCGTGGCGGCGTCGGCCGGCGGTCGCGCATCGGGCAGCTCGTAGACGCCGACTCCCGGAGGGTCCAGCCCGCCGACGCGGCTCGCGTTCGGCTGCGCCGCTCTCGACACGAAATAGCGGACGCCGAGACGCTCCAGGCAATCGACGGACTCGGGGCCGAGGATCTCGGGAAAGGCGCGGAGGCGCCGGTCGTAACCGCACGACGCCAGTCGCGCGATGTCGGATCCCGATTCGAGCAGCGAGAACGAGCGCACGTCGCGAATCCCATCGAGCGTCGGAAGGTCCGCGGTGTAGGCCTCGTAGGACGCGGCCATCAGGCCTTCCCGTGCGGCGTTCAGCCGCTGCAGGTCGGCGACCGCGGCTGGCGTCGCCGGGATCGCAGATCGCGGCACCGCAGGCAGGTATCCGTACCCGAATGCCGCGAGCTCCAGGATGGCCCCCGAAGCGAGCAGCCAGGCGGTCCGCTGCCGCTTCCGGGAAAGCAGCGCGACGCCGGCCACCATCCAGCATAGCCCCGGCAACGCGTACCGGCGTCGAACCGTGGCGGCCCCTCTGTCGATGTAGCCCGTCATCCGCCTTTCGTACGTCTCGGCCGGCGCCTTCAAGTAACCCGAATCCCGCAGCCGGGAGACGCCATCCCGAGCGGCCTTCTCCAGAGCATCACGGCCGGCGGGCATCGAAATCAGCGCCCCGCCGACAACGAGCGGAAGGCCGGCGACCAGCAATCCGATGCCGGCCAGATGCGCCGTCCTCGATCGACGCTGCGCCAGGATTTCCAGAGCGGGCCCGGCCGCGAGAGCCGCGAACAGCACGAAAACCAGGACCGCGTATTCCGCGGCGAAGAGCTCGAGAGGGGGAACGGTCTTCCAGATCCAGCCCAGCGGCGGAATCTTCCAGGACACCGCGAGGGCGACGACGCCCACGAACAGGCCGCGGCGCATCGCTCGCGGCAGCTCCCGTCCGGCCAGAACGATCGCCAGGAGGATCGTGAGCCCGACGAATCCCCCGTTTCTCGCGTTGAAGTTTTCCGAGCCGGCAAACGCTCCGCCCAGATCGATCTCGCCCTGGAGCGGGCTCCCCAGGAACCCGGGCAGGATCTGACCGGCGAGGGCGAAGACGCGCAACCTCCCCGCCTCGGATTCGCCCGCCCGGGCCTGCAGGAATCCACTCCCCGCGAGAAGCCGGGCGAAAGGAAGGAGTTGCGCCGCGAGCAATAGAAAACCGACCGCGGCCGCGGTCACGACGGGCATCCACGCCATCCGGACGGCTTCCGCGCGGCGCGATCGGATCTCGAGGATCAGGAATGCAGCCAGTCCAAGCACGCCGAAGGCCAGCGTCTCGGGATGCCCGCCCGCCGTCGCGAGAGCCGCCGCCGCCACGACCGCGGCCATCGTCTTCGCCGAAGGGGCCGTCAGCGCCCGACAGGCCGCCCACCCGAGCCAGGGCAGCACGCAGAAGACGTTCGTGTGCGGGTGAAGGCCCCAGACGATGAAGAATCCCGACAGCTGGTACACCAGGCCCGACACGGCCGCGGCCGGCGGGCTGGCCCCCAGAGCTCGGGCGAACGCCAGCGCCCCCACGCCGCCGACGATGAGCTTGAGCAGAACGCACCAGGCCCAGCCTCGAAGTCCGAGAAGCAGCCGCGGCCAGGTGAACGGCGACGCGAGGGCCGCCTGGGGGTTGCCCCAGAGAGGCTCTCCGCTTCCGGCGAGGGGGTTCGCCCAGGGAAACTTTCCTTCCGACAGAGCGCGCCGAGTCGCCACGTCCCACGGATGGAACTCGTGCACCGGATCCGAGAGCAGAGAATTGGACACCGGCACCCGAACGCGCGGGTCCGGCTTCCACGGCCCTTCGTCCCGGAGCATGTCGAGCGGCAGCAGCACGCGCCCCGGAAGAAGCGCGCCGGCGACGTAGAGGAGAGCTGCGGCGACCGGAAGCAGAAACCAGGGGCGCTTTGCTCCGGCGAAGCTCATCCGCGCGTCACGGCTGGCCGCCGCCGATCACGATGTTTCGGCGCACGACCGTCCGTCCGCCGTCCTTTCCGACGAAGGTCAGCACGAGCTCATGCGGTCCCGGGGGCAGTTCCGGGATCACGAATCCGAAGCCGCCCCGGTCCACGCCGGGATAGTCCGGATAGATCTGATCGAGGCCGGGCCACGGAGTCCGAAGCTCCGCGACGCCGATCGGGCCGAGCTCGGTGGAGACCCGAACCTCCGCGATGCCGGAGTCGTCGAGCACCCAGCCGAAGGCCCAGAAGTCGGAAGAAACGACCTGGCCCTCGGCCGGCAGGTGGATCCCTCCGAACGGCGGAGCCATCTGAGCGATCTGTCGGCGCCTCACCCGGATCGTCTCGTCGAACAGCGCGCGAACCTCTCCTTCGCTCAGGCGCTCTCCGCGAATGATCTCGTCTCGCCAGGGCGTGCCGCGCGCTAGGAACACGAAGTCGAGGCCTCCCTCGTGGGGAAAGGCGCGCGCGACCTCGAGCCCTTCCGATTCCAGGGCCCGTTCGAGCGCATCGGCGTAGGCGATGACGGAGAGCCCTCGATCTTCGTGCGAGTGGTAAACGAGCAGCGATGCGTCCAGCCGGCCCATCGCGGCCCAGACGTCGTTCGGGATCGGCCGCTTCTTCAGGACCGTCTCGAGATCCGCGTAGCCCTGCGGGAAGAACCCCGAGTAGCCGTTGAGAATGGGCTTCTCGTGCTCCGTCTGGCGGAGGACGTATTCGAAGTCGTAGAGGAAACCCAGGGGCCACTCGACCGCCGCGCCCGGAAAAGGCGCCGCGCGCATCCAGCGATACACGGCGGAACCCTCCCCCGGCGTCGGGATGAGCGGGAGGGGAAAGACCCGGTACTCCAGCATGAGCACTGCCAGCGCCGCAGCAGCAGCCCGCGAACCGGCCGCGGGCGGATCGACGTCGAGTCAGAAGCGAAAGCCCCCAGGCCGCGAGCACGGCGAGGGCTATGTGAAACAGCACGATCCCCCGCGAAGGCGCGCGGATCGCGAGGAACACCGCTCCGAAGGACTGGACGAGGAAACGGTAGAAGGGCGTGTTCGCGCCGAACGCGACCAGGATGCCCGTCCCGGCCAGGCCGAGGAGCAGAGCCGCGCGCGGATCCAGACGGCCGCTCTTCAGAAACTCGCCGAGACTGCGGAACCGCCGTCCCGGGAACGCGACGGCAAGCCGCAGGAGACCGATCAGCGCAAAGAGCACGAGAATCCGACCCGGGTCCCGAAGGCGAAGCGCTCCCAGGGTGAGACCCGGGCGGAGCTCGGCGAGAAGCCAGAGCAGAGCGAGGATGGCCAGGCGCGACATCGAAAAGTCTCGCGACCGACTGCCGCCGTGCGGATGGAGTCGGTCCCGGCGGCGCGGGGACCGGCCTCGCGCGCCGCCGCCACAGGATGACGATCGCCACGACGGCCAGGACGATCGCCGCGGCTCCCGGGAAGAAGTGCCGCTCCGGGGCCTGGAACCTCGCCGTCACCGGCCCCCACAGCCAGTTCCTATCGCCGGCCGAGAGAAAGTCCGTCCACCGGCCGGAGAACGTCTGGATTTCGGCGAGGCCGCGGCGGAACCCGTAGAGCCTGGACGCCGCGCGGTAGCCCTCCGCGAACGGTAGAAACGGAAGCGACGCCACGGCCGTCGCCAGCCCGGTCGCGGCGATGCGCCGGCCCCGCTCCGGAACGTGGCGCAGCCAGGCCCATGCCAGCGCGACAGCCACGAGAAAGCCCGAGAAGAACGCGTAGTGAACGTTTGCGAGCGCGTTCCATCCGAAGGCGACGGCGTAGAGCACGAGATCGCGGCGCCGGCCTGACTCCAGATACCGGAGAAGGAAGAGCAGCGTCAGGCAGAGGAACGCTCCCCACTGGAACTGCAGGTGCGGGATCTGCTCCATGCGCCACGGAAGGAACGCGTACACGACGCCGGCGGCCGCCGAGGCGAGCGGATCTCCCGTGACATGCCGGGCAAGCGCCCAGGCCGAAAGCGCGGAGAGGAACATTCCGAGCAGGAGGAGGACGTTGTAGTTGAGCACCGCCGACGCGCCGGCGGCAAGCAGCGGGAAGCCGAAGAACGACACGCCGTAGAGGTTTTCCGAGAACGCGAGGACGTAGCGCGCGGGGTGGAAGAAGTTCAGCTGGAAGAGCTCGCCCGGATCCCGCACGGTTTGCGCGAAGTCCCAGTGAAGGGTGCGCGCCACGAGCTTTGCGTCGCCGAAGTCGGAGAGAGCGTCGCCCATGTGCCGCGCCTGGGGCCAGGTCGCGACCACGGTCCAGCCCAGAAAGAAGAGCGCCGCGAACGCCGCCTCCCGCCAGGGCCGGGATCCCCGCTTCAACGCAGCCGCGAGCGCGCGTTGTTGGCGATCGTCAGGGCCTGCTGGAGGCGCTGCATCCGGCGCTGACGCTTCTGCGTCGCCTCGACGTCGCCGGTGGGAGGCACGTTGGCGCGGATCTCGCGCATGAGCTTGTCCGCCTCGAACCCGAAGGTCTGAAAGTCGGGCGCCTGGAACTTCCGGAACGTAAGCTCGCTCGCGATGATGTAGCCGTCCGAGATGTCGCGCACCATGTTGTACGCGGAGCCCCCCAAAAACGCGCTCATGACTGCGAAAAGTCTAACCCGTGAAGGCCCGGATCCCACCTGACGCGGCTCGGATCCCGGCAAATGCTTCCCCGGAGGGGCGTGTCGGGATACGATTCCGCCCTTTGCGGCGCTTTGTAGCGGCCGCGGGAGGGCTCACCTTGGCTGCGCACGCCGACTATCTCGACATCGACTCGCTCCTGACCGAGGACCAGCGGCTCGTCCGGGACACCGTGGGGTCCTGGGTCGACGACAAGGTCCTTCCCATCATCGAAGAGGCGGCCTGGGAAGGCCGCTTCCCACGCGAGCTCGTTCCCGAGATGGCCCAGATGCATCTCTTCGGCTCGACGATCGCCGAGTACGGCCTGCCCGGCCTCGACAACATCTCCTACGGGCTGATCATGCAGGAGCTCGAGCGGGGCGACTCGGGCCTGCGCTCCTTCGTTTCGGTCCAGTCGGGCCTCGTCATGTACCCGATCTACGCCTTCGGCTCGAAGGAGCAGAAGGACAAGTGGATCCCGAAGCTCGCAACGGCGGAGGCCCTGGGCTGCTTCGGCCTCACCGAGCCCGACTTCGGCTCCAATCCCGGCGGAATGCGGACCACGGCGAAAAAGGACGGAGACTCCTACGTTCTCAACGGCGCGAAGGCCTGGATCACGAGCGGCTCGATCGCCGACGTGGCCCTCGTCTGGGCGAAGCTCGACGGCGTCGTGCGCGGGTTCCTCGTCGAGAAGGGCACGAAGGGATTCTCGACGTTCGAGCACAAGGGCAAGATGTCGCTCCGCGCCTCGGTCACGTCGCAGCTCGCCTTCGAAGACTGCCGCATTCCCGCCGAGAACATCCTGCCCGGCGTCGAGGGCCTGAAGGGTCCTCTCTCCTGCCTGACGCAGGCGCGCTACGGGATCGCCTGGGGGGCCCTCGGCAGCGCCATGGCGACCTACGGCGCCGCGCTCGACTACGCGAAGACCCGCAAGCAGTGGAAAGACCGCCCGATCGCGGCGCACCAGCTCGTGCAGGAACGGCTGGCGTGGATGATCACGGAGATCACCAAGGGACAGCTGCTCGCCTGGCGTCTCGGCCGCATGAAGGACGACAAGACCATGAAGCCGCACCACGTCTCGATGGCCAAGCGCAACAACGTCTGGGTCGCCCGGGAGTGCGCCAAGCTTTCCCGCGAGACGCTCGGCGCCAACGGCGTGGTCAACGAGTACCCCGTCTTCCGTCACCTCGCCAACATCGAGAGCGTGTACACCTACGAGGGAACGCACGACATCCACACGCTCATCATCGGAGAGGCGGTCACGGGCGTGCCGTCGTACAACCCGCCGATGGAGTGAAGTTGAGGTTGGAGAGTTAAGGTTCAAGTGTTGAGGGCGCCGCTCGTGTCCGGTTCCAACCTTTAACCTCAACTCTCAACTTTCGCTCGTTTCGCCTCCCGCGCCCCGAATTCCTGCCTCTCAGTCTCTTGCGCTAAAATAGCAAGCTCGAGACACCACCGTTGGGAATCACCGGCAACCTCAAGACGATGCAGCTGGGAGAGCTGTTTCAGTGGCTCTCCCTGGGCTCGAAGACCGGCACTTTGCTCATCAATGGGCACGGCATCGAGAAGCGCATCTACTTCCAGGAGGGGCGCATCGCGTCGACCTCGTCCTCCGACCAGCGCGAGTACCTCGGCCACTTCCTGGTCTCGAACGGATTCATCACCGAGGACGAGCTCAAGATGGCGATGGAGGTCCAGGAGGAGTCGCAGATCCTCCTCGGAAAGATCCTCGTCATGATCAACGCGATCGCCGAGAGCGACCTCCTCCGGCTGATGCGGAAGAAAGCCGAGGAGTCGATCTACGACGTCTTCCTCTGGACCGAGGGCAACTTCGAGTTCGTCGACGGCGCGATGCCCGACCAGAAGATGGTCCCGCTGTCGCTCGACGTGACCGGGATCGTGATGGAGGGCATGCGCCGTTACGACGAGTGGCAGCTCATCCGCCAGCGGGTTCCCGACTCGAGCGTGGTCCCCGACATCATCCGGCCGCTCGACATCGAAAAGCTCGGAGACCGCGAAAAGCTCATCATCCCGTACCTCGACGGCCAGCGGTCGATCGAGGAGATCGCCCTGCAGACCCACAACGCCGAGTTCGTGGTCTCGAAGCTCGTGGCCGAGGGACTTCGCACGGGCACGATGCGTCTGACCGAGGCCCGGAGCCGGACCCCGACGGCCGCCCCTCTCCCCGCCGGCGGCAGCGAGGTCGACCACTTCCTCCAGCGCGGCCGCGCCCTGCTCAAGGACGATCCTCACGGCGCCTACCGCCTCTTCAAGGTGGCCCACGAGCTGGATCAGGGCGACGGGAGGACCACCGATGCCCTTCGGGAGGCCGAACGCGCCATCAAGACTGCCCTCGAGAAGGACGGCGTCTCGGGAGAGAGGGTTCCGGAGCTCGCGATCGCCCTCCAGGCCCTGACGAAACGCCCCTTCACGCCCCACGAGGGCTTCGTCCTGTCCCGCATCAACGGCCAGTGGGACGTAAAATCCATCATGAAGATTTCCCCCATGAAGGAGCTCGACGTCCTCGTGATCTTCCAGAAGCTTCTCAAGGACGGCGTCATCCGCTGGAAGCCGAAGGCTGGCGGTGGCTGAGGTCACCGCAGCCGCGGCTTCGGTCCCGGCGACGGGCGCGGGTCCGGGTCCGCTCCGACCGGCGCCCTCGCGGCGCCTGCGGACGTTTCTGGCCGCAGTCTGCGTCGGCGGCGCCGGCCTGCTCGCGGTCCTCCTCCCCGGCGTGCCCTGGAGCCGGTGGCCCGAGCTCCTCTTCTTCACGGTTCTCGCCGTCGTGGCGTTCCGGCTTCGCGTGCGCTACGCCGACAACTACGTGGGCCTGGAGGCCGCCGCTCTCGTCCCGGCGATCCTGATCCTCGGCTCCCCCGGCGCCGCGATGCTCGTGTGCGTCGTCGGGGACGCCATCTCCAAGTTCTTCGTTCGCCCGCGCCGGCTGACCCTCGCGAACGCGTTCGACGTCGCGCAGCTCTCCGTCGCCTACGGCACCGCCGCCCTCTTCAGCCACGCCCTTCACTCCCCCGGCGGCGGGTGGGCCCGCCTGGCCGCGCTCGCCACGGGAGTGCTCCTCGTCTTCTTCTTCGTGAACACGGCTCTCGTCTTCGCCTACCTCGAGCTCGCGCGCATGGCCCCGCGCGAGCGGCTCCTCGAGATCGCCCTCTTCCAGCTCACGGCTCTGCTCCTGCTCGCCCCGATCGTCATCCTCGAGGTCCTCGTCTACGCGACTTACGGGCCCGCCGGCATGCTCCTGGCGTTCTTCCCGGTGGTGCTCGCCTCCTTCGTCGTGCGCAACCTCTCCTCGATGGAGCGCCGCGTCGCCGAGGTGTCCCGACGGAACCGCGAGCTCGACGTCATGCGCGAGATCTCGACGAGCTTCGGCGGCAGCACGCGAGTCGACCGATACGAACGGGTGTTCGCGGCCGTCGCGCGGCTGCTCCCCGTCGAGGCCCTGGCCGTCGTCGAGTGGCCCGGCGAGGACGGCGAAGACTTCGCCGTGCACGTTTCGGAGCGCTCCAGCGTCACCCGGCGGGAGGTCCTCGCGTGGGCGCGGCGGGCCCGCCTGGACGAGCGCCGGATCGACCGCGACAGCTCCCCCGAGGAGCTCGCCATCGGCGAGGCCCGCCCCATCCGGCTCGCGGCCGAGACGCACCACCAGGTCCGGATCCGGCTCTCGACCTTCGAGCTGCACTCGGGTCTGCTGGTCCTGGAGAGCGCGAGCCCGGCCCTCCATTCCTCAGAGGCGATCGCGTCGCTGCGCCCGATCGCGGACCACATCGCCCTGGTCCTCCAGGATCGGGCCATCCGCGCTCAGATCCAGGACCTCGCCGAGCGCAACCGGGAACGCGCGGAGACCCTGAACCAGATCCTCGAGATCTCGAACGACCTCAAGAAGAACCGCACGCTCGACGACCTCTTCGCGTCGATCGCATCGGCGGTGGCCAAGAGCCTGGGTTTCCGCGAGGTCGTGCTCTCGCTCTACGACCGGGAGCGCAACGTCTTCACGCCGCACGCGCACAGCGGCCTCGACGACCGGTGGCCCGCGATCCGCCAGCGGGACGTGCCCGCCGACGAAATCACTCGCCACTGGACGGAGAAGAACCGCGTCTCCAAGTCCTTCCACGTCCTCGATCGTTCGGCGCGCCAGACGCCCTCGGGCGCGACGGCCGCGGCCGCGCGGAAGGTCGTCGCGGCCGGGGATGGCGGCTGGCAGTCCGACGAGCTGCTCTGGATTCCCCTCTACGCCGAGGACCGGCTGCTCGGGTGTCTGTCCGTCGACGATCCCAAGAACGGCGCCTCGCCCGACGATCGAGACCATCCGCTCGCTCGAGATCTTCGCCAACCAGGCCGTGTCCGCCATCGAAACCGCCCGCTCCTACAACGAGGCCCGCGAGCAGTCGGTGCGCGACTCGCTGACCGGCGCCTACAACCACCGCCATTTCCAGGAGGTCCTGCAGCGCGAGCTCGGCCGCGCCGAGCGCGTCGGGAGGCCCCTGACGGTCATCATGCTCGACATCGACGACTTCAAGTCGATCAACGACCGCTTCGGCCATCCCGTCGGCGACGCGATCCTGCAGGGCATCGTGGCGGAGATCCGCAGCGAGGTCCGCGGCGACATGGACCTGCTGGCCCGCTACGGCGGCGACGAGTTCGCCCTCGTTCTCCCGGAGACGCCGGCCAGCGAGGCGCTTCTCGTGGCCGAGCGCGTGCGGCGGCGCGTCGACGAGAGACTCTTCCGGATGCCCGACTCGCGCGAGGTTCTTCGTGCGACGGTCTCGATCGGGCTCGCGACCTATCCCGACGACGCCAACGAGAAGCGAAGCATCGTCGAAAAGGCGGACGCGGCCCTGTATCGGGCGAAGCACGGCGGGAAGAACTCCGTCGTCGCGACGTCGGAACCGGGACCGGGCCAGCTTCCGCTCCTACCGCACTGAGCGCCGGGCCAGACGACCGGCCGCAGATCCGGGCGTCGTAGAACCGCAGCGGCCAGTCCTTCGCTTCGCCCGCGTAGTCGATGCCGATGCGAGGCGAGACGCCGATCGCGAACGCGCGAGCGGCGCTGCGGCACGAAGATGCGAACCGATCCGTCGCCGACGAGGTCGCGCCCGCTGTCCCGCACGGTGATGCCGAGAGCGGCGCAGAGCTTTCCGGGGCCGGCGAGCAGACGCGGCGGCGAGCCGGGCGGCCCTTCCGCCGCGCGCAGGAGCACCGCCTCTGCGACGCCCTCGCGGCGGGTCACCACGTTGGCGCAGTGGTGCATGCCGTAGACCAGGAACACGTAGAGGTGCCCGCCGTCGGCGTACATCGGCTCGATCCGCGGCGTCCGGCGGCCGCCCCACGAATGGGCCGCGCGGTCCTTCGGCCCCAGGTACGCCTCGGTCTCGACGATCCGCGCCCCGTACCAGCGGCCGCGCCAGCGCCGAGCGATCCAGGCCCCGACGAGATCGCGCGCGACGCGCACGGTGTTTCTGCGGAAGAACGCGCGGCCGGGCTCCGCCAGACCGGAGGCTCGCGGGTCGAAGACCAGACGGGGATCCGGACGCTGCTCCGCTATCATGCGGCGACTCGGGACATCGAAAGGATTCTATGAACATCCTCGTGACCGGAGGCGCGGGCTTCATCGGCTCGCACATGGCGAAACGACACCTGGCGGACGGGCATCGCGTCGTCATCGTGGACGATCTGTCCTCGGGCCGCCGCGAGAGGCTCCCCGAGAAAGCCCGGTTCGTTCAGGCCGACATCGCGGAGGCGGATCTGGAGGCGCTCCTGCGCGAGGAGAAGATCGACTTCGTCTCGCATCACGCCGCCCAGATCGACCTGCGCCACAGCGTCGCGGATCCGATCGGAGACGCGCGCGCCAACGTGATCGGCGGCCTCATGCTCTTCGAGGCCATGCGCCGCGCCGGCGTCGGCCACGTGCTGTTCTCCTCGACCGGAGGGGCGATCTACGGCGAGCCCGAGGGAGGCCGCCCGGCGCCCGAGTCGCATCCGACGAACCCGGTCTCGCCCTACGGTTGCGCGAAGCTCTCGATCGAGAAGTACATGCACTACTACCGCGTGGTGCACGGCTTCCGGACGCAGGTCTTCCGCTATGCCAACGTGTACGGGCCCTGGCAGGACGGCACCGGCGAGGCCGGCGTCGTCGCGATCTTTTCGGAGGCCATGCTCGGCTCGAGGCCGCTGAAGATCAACGGCGACGGCGAACAGACGCGGGACTACGTCTTCGTCGGAGATCTCGTCGAAGCGGCCGCGGCCGCGTCGAAGAGCGAGAAGAGCGGCGTCTGGAACCTCGGGACCGGAGTCGAGACCTCCGTCAACGAGCTGTTTGCGCTGCTCGCGAAGGAGTACGGCTACACGGCCACGCCGCCCCACGTCGCCGCGCCGGCCGGCGAGCAGAAACGGAGCGTCCTCGACGGCTCGCTCGTGCGCAAGGACTTCGGCCTGCCGCCCTGGACCCGGCTCGCCGACGGCCTGAAGAAGACCGCCGAGTTCTTCCGGAGCCGGCACAAAGCCTGACGTTGAGCCGCGCGCCCCGTCCAGACCTCGTCTAAACCGTCCCTTTCGGCACCGGGTACGTCCCCGACGTGGGCCGTCGGTCGTCCGCCGGCGCCGGGCCGAAGTGGCGCTTGAGCACGACGACGGTGCGGTCGTCCTCGGGATCGCCTCCGCCGGACCACTCGTTGACCTTGCTGATCAGCTCGCGGGCGATCTCGTCGCAGGGCCGCTCGCGCAGCTCGAGGAACGCCCGCGTCAGCCGGCCGGGGCCGAACTCCTCGCCGTTCGTCGCCGTGGGCCTCGACCATCCCGTCCGTGTAGAGCAAGACCGCGTCGCCGGGCTCGATGCGGCGGTAGCCGCGGCTGTACGTGGCGTGTCGCCGTCGGCCCGAGCACGAGGCCGGTCTGGACGAGCGGCGTCACGTTCATGCCGTGGAAATGGAGCGGGTGCGGGTGCCCGGCGTTGACGTACATCAGGTTGCCGTCGTCCTCGATCTCGCCGTAGAAGAGCGACACGAAACGCGTCGTCAGGCGGGACTCGTGGATGATGCGGTTGAGCCGCTCGACGGTGCGCACGATCTTGAAGTCGCGCTCGACCGCCATGCGCAGACCCGTGTAGACGTCGCGCACCTGGAGAGCCGCCGGCAGGCCGTGGCCCGAGGCGTCGGCGATCGCGATCCCGAGGATCCGGTCGGAGACGGAGATGAAGTCGAAGTAATCGCCGCCGACGAGCTCGGCCGGGCGTCGTGAAGCCCGCGAGCTCGAGCGATCCGCGCCGGACCGCCCGCTTGGGAAGGATCGACATCTGGATGCGGCGGGCTTCCTGAAGCGCCGAGACGTAGCGGTCCTGCCGCAGCTTCTGGTCCACGGCGAGGCGCAGGATGCCGAGGGAGGAGAGCAGGTCGTCCTCGGGAGCCGCGGGATCCACGCTGAAGGAGAGGATGTACTCGTCGTCCCCGACCGCGATGGCCGCGAACCGCTCCGCGCCGAGCCGGCGCTCGAGCTCGGCATCGACGCCGGGTGCGGAGATATCCATCACCGTCACGCCCTCGTCGACGACCGTCTGGATCGGCACGTAGTCCTCGGGGATGAAGAGCCCGGGCGTGATCGCCGGAACGTTGCCGAAGGTGCGCACGAGCTCGTAGCCGCCGTCGCGGTGGACGTAGAGGCGCCCGCCGCGCACGCCGAGGACCTCGGAGAACTGCTCGATGACCGTCGAGGCCGTCTCCATGATCGTGGCCGAAGCGTCCGCCGTGCGCTCGATCGCCTCGATCGCCTTCTCGACTTTGCGGAACAGGAACTTGCCGGTCTCGGCCATGGGGCGCCGGATTCTAACCCGCGAAGTCGCTACGGGTCCGAAGTCGTCCCGCGGCTCGGGCGCACCCGGCGTCTGCCGCTGCCACGGGAGCCGGCCCCGGCCCTCGAAACGCGTGTTGAGCGCGTCGAGCACCCCTTCGAGCTGGCGGCGTCCCTCGGCCGCCGAGACCAGCGGCTTCACGCCCAGGCGCGCCGCCCAGCGCGGCCAGGACTCGAGCACTTTGGCGTGGCGGCCGCTCGCGGTGTGCGCCTGTTCCCCGCGAGCGAGGAGGCGCGATCTCGAGCTCGCGCGCCACGGGGCCCCGTATGCGCGCGCTTCTCCGTCGCGGTCGACTTCGCCGAGAAGGATCCGCGCCTCGCGCGAAAGCGGCTCCATCTGCCAGGCTTCGCGCGAGAGCGCCACGGCGAGGAGGGCCGGCCAGAGGCGTCGATGGATCCAGGTCGCCTTTCCGGAGATGAGCTTGGCGAGCAGGACGTCGCGATTCTGGAGGAGGATTTCTCCGATCGCGAAAATCGTGTGCCCGAGGGGATGGCCCCACCAGGATCCCTGCACCGGTCCGCCCGCGACGTGGGCCACGAGGCTCGGGAGCCGTGCATCCGTCTCGAGGAGCACGCCGTGGCGCTCGAGCTCGCGGAGCACCGCGGCGGCCTGCCGCTCGACGTTGGGAAGGAGCCACGGAACGAAGCATAGTCCCGCCCCAGCGGCATAGCACTCCGCGCGGTCGTGAAGCCAGCCAAGCGAGCCAAGCGCGCCCGGGTGACCGCCGGTCGGGCTTCGCCGCTGGTCCTCCGCGCGGCCTCGCGGTCCTCCTCGCATTCGCGCGGGTCTCGTCTCGGCTTGCGGCGGCGGGCGACAGGCCGGGCCGCGTCATCCTCCTCGGCCTCGACGGCGTCGATCCGGCGACCGTCGACCTCCTCATGTCCGAGGGGAAGCTTCCCAACTTCGCCAAGCTGCGCCGCGAGGGCGCCTACGCTCCCCTGCAGTCGCAGAAGCCGCTCCTCTCCCCCGTCATCTGGACCACCATCGCGACGGGCAAGACCCCCGATCGCCATCGGATCGGCCACTTCGTGGCCGTCAACCCGACCAGCGGCGAGCAGCTCCCGGTGACCAGCCAGATGCGCCGCGTCCAGGCGGTCTGGAACATCCTCTCCGCCCACGACCGATCGGTCGACGTCGTGGGCTGGTGGGCGACCTGGCCGGCGGAAAGAGGTCCGCGGCACCATCGTCTCGGATCACTTCGCATACCACTTCCTGATGGAGGAAGGCGCCGCCGGGGCCGCCGGCGGTACCGGCAAGGTCTCGCCGCCCGAGGCCGAGAAGCGGATCGCGTCGCATCTGAAGAAGCCGGTGGACGTGACCGCCGGCGAGATCTCGCCCTTCGTCTCGGTGACCGCCGAAGAGCTCGCGCGCCCGTTCGACTTCGAGGACGACCTGTCCCACTTCAAGTGGGCCTGGGCGACCGCCGAGACTTATACCGGCATCGGCCTGGACCTCTGGAAGGAGGACCGACCGGACAACCTCCTTCTCTACATCGAGGGCGTGGACTCGACCTCGCACCTTTTCGGCCATCTCTTCCGGGCCGCCGCAGCTGTCGGGCGAGCTCGCGGCGCAGCAGAAGAAGTACGGCCGCACGGTCGAGGAGATGTACGCCTACGCCGACCGGCTGCTCGGCCGCGTCATGGCCGCGATGGACCGGAAGACCACGCTTCTCGTCCTCTCGGACCACGGCTTCGAGCTGGGCAAGCTCCAGGACGATCCCTCGAAGACGCGCGACATGCGGCGCGTGAGCGAGGCGTTCCACCGTACCGAAGGCATCCTCTACATGTACGGCAATCGCGTGAAGCCAAGCGTGCGGCTCAACCGCCCGACGATCCTCGACATCGCACCGACGGTCCTCGCGCTCAATGGCCTCGGACGCGCATCGGACATGCCGGGACGCGTCCTCGGGGAAGCCCTGGATCTCACGATTCCCGCGCCGGTCGCGAGCTACGAGCCGCCCGGGGCGAGTGGGGACGCCGTGGCCTCGGCGGGATCGACGGCCCCCTCTTCCGACTCGCAGGTCGATCCGGAGATCGTCAAGAAGCTGCAGAGCCTGGGCTACATCGGCGCGAAATCGGAAACGGGTGACCGCAACCTCGCGGCGGTCGCCTTCGAGGCCGGCCGCTTCGAAGAGGCCGCCCGCGAGTACGCGCGCCTCGTCGCCGAGAAGCCCGAAGACGGATCGCTCCGCGCGAGCTACGCGGGCGCATTGGGCGCGCTCGGCCAGTACGACGCCGCCTACGTGGAGCTGAGCAAGGCGATCGAGCTCGAGCCGCTCAACGTCGAGGCGTACCACAATCGCGCCGTCATCCACGAGCGGCGGGGCGAGAAGGCCGCGGCCATCGCCGACTACCAGACCGCGGTCAAGTACAACCCCCAGTACGAGCCGTCGCGGCGGGCCCTGCAGCGGTTGGGCGCGGCGATGCCCCAGCAGCCGCGGTCGGATGCCGAGAAGCGCGCCGTCGCGCTCGCCGAGGAAGCGGCCGGCGCCGCGCGCCGGGGCGACTACGCCGAGGCCAATCGGAAACTGGACGAAGCCGGCCGCGTCGCGCCGGGGCTGCCGTTGCTCTACCAGTACCGGGCCAACGTCGCATACCTGCGGGGCGACACCGCCGGAGCCATCGCGGCGCTCGAGGGGGGCCTGAAGGTCGACCCGGGCAACGCTCTGTTCGCCGAGAACCTCAAGCGACTTCGCCAGACTCCGCGCCGCAAACCGCTGAATCGTGCCGAAGCGCACGCGCATCGGAATCCTGGCGCGCGATCGTCGTCGCGGCAATCCCCTTCGTCGTCTACGCGGTCGGTGCGTGCCGCACCGCCTACGTCGGCGACAGCGGGGACCTCCTGACGGCGATCGCCGTCCTCGGCATCCCGCACCCGTCCGGCTATCCGCTCTACGTGCTCCTCGCGAAGCTCTGGTCGGTCGTCTTCTTCTTCCTGCCGCTTCCCTGGAGCGTGAGCCTGTTTTCGGCGGCGTGCGCGGCGGCGGCTTCCGGCGTCCTGTACCGGACCGCGCGCGAGTCGGGCGCGGGACCGCTTCCCGTCCACGGGAGCCGCGTGGCTCCTCGCGTTCGGTCCGAGCTACTGGGCCGAGGCCAACATCCAGCGCGTCTACGCTCTGAACGCTCTCTTTCTCGCGCTCGCTCTCTTCCTCGCGCTCCGCTGGCGGCGCGATCGTCGCGACCGGGACCTGATCGCGTGCGCCTTCGTCTGCGGCCTCGGCGCGTCGAACCACCTCGAGATGGGTGTCGCCGGAATCGCGATCGGGCTCTTCGTCCTCGTCACGACAACCGGCGATCCTGAAGCGGTGGCGCGTCGTCGCCGGCTGCGTCCTCGCGGGGGCTGCGGGACTTCTTCCCTACGTCTACTTGCCGTTGCGCGCCCGCGCGCATCCCCTGCTCGACTGGGGCCATCCCGTGACGCCGGCCAACTTCTTCAAGGTCGTCCTGCGGTCCGACTTCTGGGGCCGCGCCTGGATCCGCGGGCCGGAGGATCTCGCGCCGATCGCGGCCGACTACGGGCGCAGCCTGCTGACCGAGTCGGCGTGGATGGGAGCCGGGCTGGCGCTCGTCGCGGTCGTCTTCGCGAGGAGGAGGGGTTGGCCCGTCCTGTTGCCCCTCCTCGTGATGCTCGCCAACGCCGTGACGATGGCGCTGCACGGATCGCGGAGCGATCTCTTCATCTGGCACCGCTACTACATCCCGTCCTACGTGGCGCTGGCGCTGATGGCCGCATGGGGCTGGCAGACGCTCTCCGAGCGATTGCGCCCCCGAGTCGCCGCGCTCGCCCTGGTCGCTCCTCTGGCTCTCGTGATCGCGGGCTGGCGCGCGAACGATCGCAGCCGCTACGCGATCGGCGAAGACTACTCGCGGACGCTGCTGTCGACGCTGCCGCCCGGAGCGCACCTCATCGCGTCGGACGACAACGTCCTCTTCATCCTCATGTACCTGAACCTGGGCGAAGGGCTGCGTCCCGACGTCGACCTGATCCTGGAAGGGGTCGGCGGCGCCAACCTCCCACCCCTCTCGTTCAACCCCGACGAAGATCCCGTGTTCACGACGCACCATCCCAACTGGCGCGTGCCCCAGCTCGAAGCCGTCCCGGTCGGCATGGCGTTTCGCATCTGGCGCGCCGGCCGGCCCTGGCCTCCGGCGACGCCCGTCAAGGACCGCCTCGAAGGCGAGCTCGACCCGAGGGTTCCCAAGGAATACCTGACGCAGAACCTGATCGGGAACTTCCACCAGATGCTCGGGATGACTTTCGAAGAGCGCGACTGGCCCCGCGCCGCGCGCGAATTCGAGATCGCCGCAGCCTCCGCGCCGAACAACGACGTGCTGTTCTACAACCTGGGGCTCATTTACCGCCGCAACGGACTTCTCGAGCAGGCCCTCGCGTCGTTTCGCCGCTCGGATGAGATCAATCCGCGGGAGATCGCGAGCCTTTCGAAGCCCCGCGCCGCCGAGCGCGCCGCGGAGGTCGAGGCCGAGATCGCGGAGCGCGACGCCCTGATGACCGAACTGTCGGGCAGCGAAGACCTGACGGGCTTCACGCGAACGTCTCCGGAGTGGCGGCGGGCGATGGCCGATCTTCTCGCCTCCCGAAATCGCCCTTCCTGGGCGCGAGGAGCTCTGCGGGCTCCTTGAAGGCCTGTCCTTCGGTGGCGGCCTTCCTGGTGAAGGCGTCGGGCTACAGCTCTACGGGCCCTGAGGGCGGCGCGCCTCAGAGCGGGCGGATCGAGGAGGCGGGCTCGGCCGAGCCCCAGCCCGAGGCAGCGGCGCGCGCGGCGCCGGCGACGTAGCGGTCGTTGACCTGGTCGTCGCGGATCTTGCCGTCTTTCAGGCGGACGATGCGGCGCGCGTGCGAGGCGATGTCCTCCTCGTGCGTGACGAGGACGATCGTGTTGCCCCGGGAGTTGAGCTCGTCGAAGAGCGCCATGATCTCGGCCCCCGTCTGGGAGTCGAGGTTTCCGGTCGGCTCGTCGGCGAGGAGGATCGACGGATCGTTGATCAGCGCGCGGGCGATGGCGACGCGCTGCCTCTGGCCGCCCGACAGCTCGTTCGGCGTATGCGTCATCCGGTCGCCGAGGCCGACGGCCTGGAGCGCCTTGACCGAGCGATCGCGCCGTTCTTTGCGGGAGAGGCCGCCGTAGACCAGAGGGAGCTCGACCTGCTGCACGGCCGAGGTCCGCGGGAGCAGGTTGAACGTCTGGAACACGAACCCGATCTCCTGGTTGCGGATGGCCGCGAGCTCGTCGTCGGTCATCCGCGCGACTTCCTTGCCGTTGAGGATGTACGAGCCGGACGAGGGCGTGTCGAGACAGCCGATCAGGTTCATGAGGGTCGACTTGCCCGAGCCGGAGGGCCCCATGATCGCGACGTACTCGCCCCTCTCGACGCCGAGGTTGACGCCGGAGAGGGCGTGGACTTGCTGGTCGCCCATCTCATAGACCTTCGTGATGTCGCGGATGTCGATCAGCATCGGACAGGGCCCTCGCTGTCAGGTTATACGAAAAACCGGGCGTCCTGTTTCGGGGACGAGGCCCGGGATCAGCCGATCAGGGCGGTGGCTCCGGCCTTTCCGAGGACGTACAGCGCCCACAGGCTCACGACGAGGGCCGCCATCCGCCCCCGGGACGTCTTTGCGGCCGCGGAGAGGCCCAGGACGAGCAGGGCCATCGACCAGAAAGAGAAAAGGTCGATCGAGTCTGAGAAGGCCGTGCGTGACCCGGTCTGCGTCGGCAGCGAAGTAGCCCAGGTTCGTCGGGGTGAGATCGCTGATCTTCTGAGGGTTGACGGTCGGCCGGTTCCAGAGGACTGCGGCGAGCCCCAGCGAATAGAGCACACCGGGCAGAAAGGCGTGCGCGGTCACTCCCAGAGACTGCTTGAAGCGCACTTCCCAGCCGAAGGCGTGGCACGCCGCCCAGAAGACGGCGGCCAGCAGGAACGTCACGACGACGGGCGCCGCGACCGCCAGGATGTCCCAGACCCACGAGAGACGGCGCGCCTGTTCGACAGCCTGGTCGATCTGGGCTTCCGTGAGCGTCCGGCCGCCCTTGGCGACCTGCTCCGTCACGGTGGCGCGCCAGTCGGTCTTGGAGAGGATGAGCTCCGAGAGCGGGAGGGACAGCCCGGCGCCGATCGCGACCGGGAGGATCCACGTCGGCCGTGCGGCGATCGAAGCGAACGTGCGCACCGGAGACAGGAACACGCCGACGAGCCGCCCGAGGGCGGACTCGCCGGAGTGGTCTTTCACGGGGGCCGGGACGGCCGCCTCGCTCATGCGCGGGGATCCGCGGCCGTGGCTAAGGCGCTCCGGCCGGCGCGGTGCGGAGCAAACGCTTCTCGGCGAACGCGGCGCGCGAGTCGATCGTCGGCGGAGGCTCGCTGTCGGCGGGTATCCCGTCGATGCGGACGTTCTTCCACTCGAGGATGTCGGCGATCGCGCTGTGGTAGGCCGACACGGCCTTTCGGTAGGCGGCGAGAGACTGCAGGTACAGAGACTGGGCGTCCGAGAGCTGGACCTGGATCTGCGAGACCTCGAAGGAGGTCGTCATGCCGTTGTCGTACTTCTTGCGGGCCGCATCGAGGTTGCGCTCGGCCAGCTCCTGAGCCTTCGCCCTGGCGTCGATCTGCCGGGCGGCGGTGTCCATGATCCGGTGCGCGTCGCGCACGGCCAGGACGATGTCCTGCTCGAGCACCGTCAGGTTCGCCTTGGACGTCTCGAGGTTGAACTGGGCAACGCCCCGCGCTCCTCGCGCGGTCCGATTGAGGATCGGGTAGGAGAACACGACCCCGACTCGCCAGTTCTTGAAGTTCTCGCTGAAGAGCTGATCGGCCGCATCCCACCAGTTGCTGCGCGCGATGATCTGCCCGGTATCGTTGAGAAACGTCCCGCCGAGACCGCTCTTCCCGTATCCCGCCACGAGGTCGAGCTGCGGCAGCGTCTGGTTCTGCCAGTACTCGTAGCGCAGCGTGTTCGAGTCCACCGTGTAGTTCTGGGCGATGATCTCGGGCCGGCGCGTGAGCGCGGTCCGCACGCCCTCGGCGAGATCGAAGGACGCCCGCTGCTGGACGTCCAGATCGTCGCTGGGGATCACGCGGACCGTCGTGGGGCTCTCGGCCTGGTAATTGAGGTCGCGCCGGAGGCGGTCCTCCGCGAGGCCGACGACGGCCTCGGCCGTGATGATGTCCTGCTCCGCGGTGGCGATGCCGACCTCGGTCTGAACGATGTCGATCGGCGCCAGCGATCCGACGTCGATCTTGATCCTCGTGATGCGGTTGAGCTCTCTCGCGATGTCCCGGGCCTCGAGCTTCACGGCCAGGTTGGCGCGGGCGTACACGAGGTCCCAGTAGGACTGCTCGACCGAGTTGATGACGGTCTGGACGCTCCGGACGAACGCCTGATACGAGGCGTCGCGCGAGTTGCGCGCGGTCATCGATGTTGATCTCGGTCGGCAGCCTGCCGAAGTTGCGCAGCAGCGGCTGGTTGATGCACGGAGAACAGATTCGCGGGGATCGCCGGGTTGACGTCGACGAACGTGTTGTTGGTCGAGGTTGTAGCAGCCGACGAGCCCGAAGTCGACCGTGCCGCCCCAGGGCGTCAGCTGCGAGATCCCGATGCGCCGCGTCCCAGGAGTCGTCCTGCAGGACGCGGGCGCCGCCGAGAGCCGACGGAGTCGGCGTGTCCGTGTGCCGCCGCGTTGACGCTGTTCGTCAGGAGCGGATCGTAGATTCCGGTGTTCTGGAAGAGGAAGTACTGCGAAGCCTCGGCGACGTTCACGGAGACGTTGAGATCCTGGTTGTTCGCCAGGGCGATCCGGATGGACTGATCGAGGCTCAGGTGCAAGCCGTCGCTCTCGGGCGCGGGAGCGGTGACGCCGCCACGCTGGCCGGGCTGGGCGCTGACCACGGCCGGTGTCGACTGGGCCGGTGTCGACTGGACCGGTGTCGACTGGACCGGTTGTCGACTGGGCCTGCAGGGCTCCCGGCGGCGCGGCGAGGAAGCTCGCCACCGCGACCGCAAAGGTTCCCCGGAACAGAAACGAGGTCTTCATGCCAAGACTCCTTTGTTCACCCCACTCCTACGCAGCGGGCGGATGAATGTTTCGGTTAAGTTCTCATATCACGGCAGTTCGCCCGGGTAAAAGCACGCCGCGGTCCTTCCGGGAGAGACCTCCCGGAGCGCCGGGACCTCTTCGCGGCACCTCTCCCGCGCGATCGGGCATCGAGGGTGGAACGGACATCCCGACGGGGGGTTACGGGCATCCGGCGGCCCGCCCGCGAGCACGATCCGTTTTCGCGTTCCGGCGGGATCGGGATCGGGCGCCGCAGACACGAGCGCCGCCGTGTACGGGTGGAGCGGCCGCGCGGTGACGTCGCGCGCGGGCCCTTCTTCGATCACTCGACCGAGATAAAAGACCGCGATGCGATCGGCCACGCGCGCGACGACCGCGATGTCGTGCGAGATGAACAGGTAGGAAAGCCCCGAGCGCTCGCGGAGATCGAGCAGCAGGTTCACGATCTGCGCCGCCACCGAAACGTCGAGGGCGGAGACCGGCTCGTCGCACACGACCAGGCGAGGCCGAGTTGCGAGCGCCCGCGCGATCGCGATGCGCTGACGCTGGCCGCCCGAAAGCTCCGCGGGGAAGCGATCCGCGAGCGCGGGCGGAAGCCCGACCTCCCCGAGCAAGCGCGCCGACGCGGTCGAGCAGCTCGGTCCCCCGCGCGAGGCCCTGGACGCGCAGGGACTCTCCGATCTGGTCGCCGACACGCATCCTCGGGTTCAACGAGGACTGGGGATCCTGGAAGACGATCTGAAGCTCGCGGCGCCGACGCCGAAGCTCCGGGCCACGCAGCGCCAGCCAGTCCTGCCCGGCGAAGTCGATGCGTCCCGCGTCGGGCTTCAGGAGGCGGGCGACGATCCGGCCGGCCGTCGTCTTTCCACTCCCCGACTCCCCGACCAGACCGAGCGTCTCGCCGGAAGCGACGCGAAACCCGACGCCCCGGAGGGCGGGGAGGTGTCCGTACCGTTTCTCGAGCCCCTCGGCGGCGAGCAGAGGGGCGTTCACGACGTTTCGTGCAGGAAGCACCGGGCGAATCCCGTCGGCGTGGCGTAGAGATCCGGCTCTCGCCGGGTGCACGGATCGAAGCGCTCCGGGCAGCGGGGCGCGAAGGCGCAGGCGCCGGCCTCGCGATCGGCGAGATCTTCCAGCGAGCCCGGGATCGCGTCGTAGCGCTGGCCCGCTTCCCGGCCTCCCTCGGACAACCGCGGCATCGACCTCAGGAGCCCGCGCGTGTAGGGATGCTGAGGCGCACGGAAGAGATCGCGGGTCGCGGCTTCCTCGACGATCCGGCCGGCGTACACGACGAAGACACGGCTCGTGTGGCGTGCGACGACGCCGAGGTCGTGAGTGATGAGCAAAAGCGTCAGCGCCCGTTCCCGCCGGAGCCGGTCGAGGAGATCGAGGATCTCGCCGCCGACCGTGGCGTCGAGCGACGCCGTGGGCTCGTCGGCGAGCAGCAGCCGGGGGCCGGCGGCGAGCACCGTCGCGATGTGCGCCCGCTGGCGCAGCCCGCCCGAAAGCCGGTGGGGGTACGCGTCGAGCCCGCCGGAGGGGTCGGGAAACGCAACCTCGGCGAGGGCCGCGCGCGCGGCCTCCCGCGCGCTCGCGCGCGAGACCGGCCCGGGACGGCTGAGACGGATGGATTCTTCGATCTGCGCGCCGACCGTGCGCACCGGGTCCAGGGCCGAGGCAGGCTCCTGGAAGACGAGGCCGATCTCCCGGCCCCGCACCTGCCGCCAGCCCCGCTCGTCGAGATCGAGCAGCGGCCGACCGGCGTAGAGGATCCGGCCGGCGACGCGCGCTCCTTCCGGCGACAGGCCGAGGAGCGCGCGCGCGAGCTGCGTCTTGCCGCTGCCGCTCTCCCCGACGACGGCCACGGACTCTCCGGGAAAGAGCGCGAAGCGCATGCCGTCGACCGCGGGACGAAGTCCGCCGCCGGGAACCGGCAGCTCGACGCGGAGATCCTCAACCTGGAGGAGCGGCGCGGTCGGATCCGGCGTCCGGAGCGGCGCCCGACTCACGAGTTCTTCCGGACGGCCTCGAGATCGCGGACGCGTTGAACGACGTCGCGATAGTTCGCGTTCAGACCGAAGACTTCCTGGAACGTCTGGTAGGCCAGGTTCATGTCGCCCGTGTCCTGGTAGACCATCGCGAGGTCGTAGAGCATTCCGGCGGTCGCCGCGTCCTCGATCGCCGGAGTCTCGAGGCCCTTGCGGAACCACTTGATCGCGAGCTGCGGCATCCCCTTCTCGAGGAAGCAGTGGCCGAGCATGCTGCAGCACTCCACGGTGCGGCCGGGATCCTTGCTGGCGAGCTGGAACTCCCCGATGGCCTCGTCGACCAGACCCATCTCCTTGTAGGCGATCCCGAGGTTGTAGTGGGTCTCGTAGTCCTCGGCCGAGAGTTGCTGCTCCACGCCCTTCTTGAACTCGCGGAAGATCTCCTCGAGAGACACCTCGCCCTGCGGCGTCGAGATCTCGGCCGTCTCGGGCGCCACGGCCTCGTCGCCCAGCTCCTTCTCGAGCTCCTCGGCGAGATTGAAGAACTTCTGCTCGTCGACGAAGAGGCTCTCGTCGTCGACCGCGGGCGTTTCGGACTGCGCCGACATGGGCTCCTCGCCGGCCTTCTGCATCTCGTCCTGCAGCAGGTCGCCGAGCTCGCCGTAGGACACGAACTCCGACTCGCTCGGAGTCACGGGCTCCGGCGTCGACAGCCGCTGGAAGACCGGCGCCGGCCCGGCCGGCTCCTCGCCGAACTCGAGCGCGTCTTCGGAGATCGGTGCCGGCTCGGCGGCCCGCGGCGGCGCCGCTACGGGACCGAGGTCGAACTCCTCGAACTCGACCTCGATCGGGGCCGCGGCGGCCGGCGGTGAGGGCGCCGGCAGGTGCTCCGCCTCGCCGGCCGGAGCAAGACCCCCGAGAGCGAGCACGCGGGACGCGTCCCCCGGACGCGACGCCGCGGTGTATGCGTCCGCCAGGGATTCCGCTTCCCGCGCGAGCGCCGGATTCTTCGATTCGGCGAGTAGCTCCACGAGCCGGTCGCGCGCCCTGAGCAGGTCCGGCCGCCGCCGCACGAGGGAGAAGAGCCTCTCGATGGCCTTGTCCACGAGGCCGTACTTGGCAAAGACCTCGGCCTCGACGATGAGCGTCTCGAGCTGCTGCTCGTCGACGGGACCGGAAGGCGCAGTCGCCTCGGCGGGTGCGGGGGTGGGCGCCGGGATTCGCGCTGCCGGAGCCGGCGAGGAAGCCGCCCTGGGCGTCGCGGCCTCCGGCTCGTAGTCGAGCGACGGCACCCTGGGTTGCGGGGCGTGGATCGATCCCGAATCCTCGAGGTCGATCACGAACTCCTGGTACTCGGGCTGAACGTCGGCCGGAGGCGCCGGCGGGGCCGCCGATGCGGATGCCGGCGATGGAGCGGCCGGAGCCGGCGGAGCCTCGGGCGCCGGACCGATGTCCTTCAGCTTCGTGGCCGCTTCGACGTTCGAAGGACTCGCCTCGAGGGCGCGCCTGTAGTGTGACTGCGCGGTCGCCTGGTCCTGCCGCTTCTCGGCAACCTCGCCCAGAGTGACGTAGACCTTCGCGAGCGCGGCGTAGTTGCCGTCGGCCTCGTGCGCTTTCGCGAGCTGCTCGAGTGTCGCCACGTGGTGGGGATCGGCCGTGAGAATCGGTTCGAGAAGCTCGACCGCGTGCGCCGCCTGCTTCTTCGCGAGGGCCGCCTCCACTGCCGGCGCGATCGCCGCGACCGCCCGGTCGTAGGCGCCCTCCTGGATGCGGAGATTGCGGAGGAACACACGCGGGGCCTCGGCATCGGCGTCGAGCTGGAGCGCCTGCTCCGCCGTCCGCACCGCCTCGGCGCGCTGCCCCATCTCGAGCTGGGCCTCGGCGAAGAGCGCGAGGCTGTCCGCCGTCCGGGGGGCGGCCTTCAGGACCGCCATGGCCGCTTCGGTGTTGTTCTGGGCGAGCAGCGAGCGGACGAGGTTCTTCTGCGACTCCACGTCGTCGGGCGAGAGCTCCAGGGCTTTCTGGAAGACCTGGGCGGCCTCGTCGTGCGCCCCGCGCTTCAGGAGCATGTTGCCGATCAGGCCGTACTGCATGACGGCCTGGTCCTTCTGGTGCGCGGAACGGTAGAGGTCGGCCAGGCGGACCTGGATCTTTATGTCCGCCGGGTCGATCGCCGCCATCTTCCTGTACACGTTGATGGCATCCGCCATCCGGTTGTTCTTCTGGTAGTGGTCGGCGAGGACCTGGTACTGGCTCCGGGCGTCCTGGACCAGACCCTGCTTGTGGTAGAGGTCGGCGAGCTTGTCGTAGACCTCGAGCTGGGCGGGATCGATCTTGTTGATCTTCTTGAAGATCGCGATCGCCTTCAGGAAGAACCCGTCCCTGGAGTAGAAGTCGGCGATCCGGGTGAAATAGGGAATCGAGTCCCCCGGCCGGTTCATCCGGACGTAGAGGTCCCCGACCTTGTTCAGGGTCGAGATGTCCTTGGGGTTGTCCTCCAGGACGCGGAGGTACTCCTTCAACGCCTGATCGAGCTTACCCTTGGCCAGCAGCTTCTCGGCGGACTGGAGGACCTGTTCGCGGTTGACCGCCATGTTCTGGGTGTTGATTCTAACCGCGACGGCGCATGGCCCGGCCTGCGATCGCCGGTTCCGCGGGCTCCGGGACGACGCCGTGATAGGTCAAACGGTGCTCCTCGCAGGGCCCGCAGAGGCGTAAAGCCTCCCAGTGCTCGGGTGTTCCGTAGCCCTTGTGCTGCTCGAATCCATAGGCGGGATGGCGCCGCGAGAGCGCGTCCAGGAGCCCGTCGCGGTGGACTTTCGCGACCACGGACGCGGCCGCGATCGACGCCGAAAGCGCGTCCCCGTGGATGATGGGGATCTGGGGGACCCGAATCCCGGGCACCGCGACCGCGTCGACGACCAGGATCTCGGGCGGCGTCGAAAGGGCGAGAACCGCCCGCCGCATCGCCTCGAGGCTCGCTCGGAGAATGTCGCCGGAATCGATGTCCCGAGCCGAGACGACCCCCACGCCGACGGCGAGCGCGCGCCGCCGGATCTCGGGCGCGAGACGCGCGCGGCACTCCGCATCCAGCTTCTTCGAGTCGTCCAGGCCGGGAAGGACGCAGCCCGGAGGCAGCACGACCGCGGCCGCCACGACCGGGCCCGCGAGCGAGCCTCGACCCGCTTCATCGACGCCGGCGATCCGCGTGTAGCCCCGGCCGCGCAGCGCAATCTCGACGAGGTCGAGGTCGTGGAGACGGCCCAGCTCCGCAAAAAGGGCGGCGAGCGGATCGGGCGTCACTGGGACCGTGAAACCGTCAACCCTGGTTGGGGCGCCTCTCGCCTCTTAGGACTGGTCGAACTGTTTTTCGTCGATGCGCGCGGCCTTGCCCTTCCGCTCCCGGAGGTAGTACAGCTTGGCGCGGCGGACGGCACCCCGGCGCTCGACCTCGATCCGATCGATGATCGGCGAGTGCAGGGGGAAGATGCGCTCCACCCCGACGCCTCCCGAGATCTTGCGGACGGTGAAGGTCTCCCGGGCTCCGCCCGCGCGGCGGGCGATGATGACGCCCGCGAAGACCTGGATGCGCTCCTTCTCGCCCTCGCGGACTTTCACGTAGACGCGCACGCTATCGCCCGGAGCGAACTCGGGGATGTCGCTCTTGAGCGAGGCTTTCTCGACTTCGAGCAGTAGGTCAGTCATGACGAGGCTCTCCCAAATCCCAACCGGCTGCGGAACGCTAGACGGTAAACGGTAACCGAAGGTACGGAAACGACGAATTCTAAACGAACTGGGTCGGCCGGAGCAACCCGGCCCTGCCGGAGGGTCGCGGCCTCGCTTCCGGCCTCACTTCCCCTGTTCCCCCGGCTCGGGGGGCCGCCGCGCCAGCAGGTCCGGGCGCCGCTCCCGGGTTCGCGCGAGCGCGCGGCTGCGGCGAAACGCTTCGATCTTTCGGTGGTCGCCGGACAGGAGGACTTCCGGCACCTCGAGGCCCCGGAATTCGCGCGGCCGCGTGTAGTGCGGATAGTCCAGGCGCTCCCGCAGGAACGACTCGTTCTCGAGCGATTCGGCCGCGCCCACCACGCCAGGAAACAGGCGCGAAACCGCCTCGGTCAGGGCCAGCGCCGCCGCCTCGCCGCCCGGCAGAACGAAGTCCCCCAGCGAGATCTCCTCGGCGTAGAGCCCGAGGTCGCGGACACGCTCGTCGATTCCCTCGTAGCGGCCGCACACGATCAGAAGCCTCTCGCGGCCCGCCAGCGCCGCTGCCGCGTCCTGGTCGAAGCGGCGGCCTTCCGGGGCCATCAGGACGGTCCAGGCCCGCGGACGGCCCGGCGCGTCCCTCCGAGCCTCGATGGCTGCGGCCACCACGGGGGCCATCATGACCATCCCGGCCCCTCCCCCGTAAGGCTCGTCGTCGACCTTGCGGTGCCGGCCTTCGGCGAACGTCCGCAAGTCGGTCACGGTCACCTCGATCTTGCCGACGGCGATGGCCTTTCCGAGAAGGCTCTCGCGCAGGGGGGTTTCGAAGTAGCCCGGGAAGATCGTGAGGATTTCGATCTGCATGGATGAACGCGACGCTTCGTTGGCGCTATAGTCTCACGCTGGTTGAAGGTCGAAGGCCGTAGGCCGAGGGTGGACGCCGGACTCCCACATTCTCGACTGCACGCTTTCGGCCTTCGACTTTTTTCGCTGTCTTTCCCCTCGGAGCCTCTCAGCTCTTCGCCAGATCCAAAAGACCTTCCGGCGGATCGAGGACCACGCGCCTCGCCTCGCGGTCGACCGAAACCACGATGCCGTGAACGAAAGGCACCAGCGCCACCTTGCCGGGCCGTGTCTCGACCGACAGAAGCGGCGCGCCCGGGGCTCTTTCGAGCCCGATCACTTCTCCCAGCCGGTGCCCGTCGCGGTCTTCGCAGACCCAGCCCACGACTTCGTGCTCGTAGAAGAATCCGGGAGGCGCGGGCCGGGCGTCGCTCGACGCGATGTAGAGATCTCCACCTGCGAGCGAGCGGGCGGCGGTCAGGTCGTCGATGCCCTCGAAGCGCAACAGCATCCGCCCGAGGTGAGGCCGCGCGGACGTCACGCGCAGCCCGCGACGGGCTTCGCCGTTCTGCCAGAGGAAGTCGGCTCCGGCAACGAATCGATCGGGGAAATCGGTGCGGATGGAAACCGACACCTCGCCGGCGACACCGTGGGGCCGCTCGACGCGTCCGACGACCAGAAGCTCCGGATGTTCCATGGCGTCCGGGCGGCGCGACCTCTTGCTTGCGCCGCCTTTGGGCGGCGACCTCGTGCTCTTGCGCCGCCTTTTGGCGGCGACCTCGTGCGCCGCGTCGAGATCAGTCGCGAACGCGGATGAGGACCTTTTTGCCGCGCGCGGTGGCGGCGGCGGACACGAACGCGCGCATCGCGCGAATCGTCCGGCCCTCGCGGCCGATCAGCCGCCCGCGGTCTCCCTCCGGAACCTCGATGTCGTAGACGGACGTCTTGCCTTCGAACGTCTCGAAGACCCGGGCCTCGTCGGGACGATCCGAGAGACGGCGGACGACGGTTTCGACGAGTCGCTTCATCGCGGGCTCCGGCTCAGACGGCCGGCGCGGGCGCCGGCTCCGGCCGGTCGATGAGCGACTGAACGGTCGGCGACACGCTCGCGCCCTTGCCGATCCAGACGCGGGCGCGCTCGCGGTCCAGCGACAGCACTGGAGGATTCACCACCGGGTCGTACGAGCCGAGCTCTTCGAGGACCTCCGCCCGCGCCGTCCGGCGCGAGTCGGAGACGACGATGCGGTAATAGGGGCGGTTGCGGGCGCCCATGCGGCGCAGACGGATCTTGAGCATCTCTGTTCCTTACTTTGGACTCGTCAAAAGCGGGGCATTCTACACCAGGTTACTGGTGCCCCCCTGGCAAGGCCAGCTTCGACAGGTCCAGCCCCCGGACGCCCTTCTTGGCCGTCCGCATGAGCCGCCGCATCTGCTGGTACTGCTTGAGAAGCCGGTTGATCTCGGCGACCGAGGTCCCCGAGCCGCCGGCGATGCGCTTCTTCCGGCTGCCGTTGAGAACCTGGGGATAACGCCTCTCTTCCAGGGTCATCGAGTCGATCATCGCGGAGACACGCGTCAGGGCCTTTTCATCGACGCCCTCCGGCTGCTTCAGGGCCTTGAACGCGCCGCCCTTGGGCAAAAGATCGATGATCCCCTCGAGCGGGCCCATCTTCTTCATCGACGCGAGCTGGTCGCGCAGGTCCTCCAGAGTGAACTCGCCCGAGGAGGCCTTGGAGGCCAGCTTCCTGGCCGCCTCGGCATCGACGGTCGCCTCGACCTTCTCGATGAGCGTGAGCACATCGCCGAGACCCAGGATCCGCGAGGCCATGCGATCGGGATGAAACGCCTCGAAGTCCTCGGGCTTTTCCCCGACGCCGACGAACTTGATCGGCTTGCCCGTCGTGTTCACGACCGTGAGCGCCGCGCCTCCGCGCGCGTCGCCGTCGGTCTTGGTCAGGATGATTCCGGTCAGCGGAAGCGCCTCGGCGAACCCCGCGGCGGAGCGCACCGCGTCCTGTCCCGTCATCGCGTCGGCGACGAAGAGGACTTCCTGCGGCTCGATCGCGGCCACGACCGCGCGGATCTGGGCCATGAGCTCCTCGTCCACGTGGAGCCGGCCGGCGGTGTCGACGATGACGGTGTCGCGTCCCGTCTGCCGCGCTTCGCGAACTCCTGCGCGAGCCACCTCGACGGGATCGGTGTTCGCGCCGGGCTCGAAGACCGGCACGCCGATCTGCTTGCCGAGCGTCACGAGCTGCGCCACGGCGGCCGGCCGCGCGAGGTCCGCGGCCACGATCAGCGGATAGCGGCCTCGGGTCTTGAGGTGACGCGCGAGCTTGGCCGCGGACGTCGTCTTGCCGGAGCCCTGCAGTCCGACGAGAGCGATGACCGCGGGTTTTCCGGACAGCGCGACGTCGGCGGCTTCTCCGCCGAGAAGCGCTCTCAGCTCGTCGCGAACGATACGCGTGACTTCCTGGGCCGGCGAGAGCTGCTGAGCGACCTTGGCGCCGGCCGCTCGCTCTTTGACCTTTTCCGTGAAGGTGCGAACGACGGGGAGGGCCACGTCGGCCTCGAGGAGCGACAGTCGGATCTCGCGGAGGGCCTGCTCGAGGTGATAGTCGGTCAGGTGCCCCTCGCCTCGGAGCTCCTTGAAGACGCCCTGCATCCTGTCGGACAGTGACTCGAACACGAAAACCTCTCGTTTCAGTAACCGTCATCCATACATAACGACGGTTACGCACTTTCTGCGCCGCCGATTCGCAGGATAACCGAGGGTTCGCGCGCGCGTCGAGGCGAGTTTCGGGTTGACAGAACACCTCGTTCGGGTATCATTCCGCGTCGATTTTCCGAGGCTACATTTGCTCCGAGGGAGCGTTTGCGCAACAAGAAGGAGATGAGGAAAATGAAGAAGTTTCTGACCCTGGGTTTTGCGGCTGTCGCGGCGATGAGTCTCGCGACCGGCTGCCAGAAGAAAGAGGCGGCTGCTCCCGAGGCGCCCGCAGCGGAAGCCCCGGCGGTCGTCGAGGAGACCGGCACCGCGGCGACGACCACGACCGAGACCACCACGACGACGACCGAGACCGCTCCGGTCGCGACCCCGGCCGCCCAGTAACCACCACCCGTTCGAAAATTCGAGGCCCCCGTTCGGGGGCCTCTTGCTTTTTGGGGGCCCCGTTCGGACCCTCAAGGTTTTTCCGAGGCTACCCGTTCGGGGGTCCCTCGCCTCGGGGGGCTAAACTCTTTCGCAGTGTTGCCGGTCTGGGCGGAAGCCCTCCTCCTCCTCGCGGCGGTCGGCGCCGGCCTTCGCGCCTCCTGGCTGACCCGCCGGGCCCGAGTCCTGGCCGCGCGGCTCCAGGCCCGCGAGCGCGGCTCGCACTTCCTCGGGGAGTCTCCCGAGCCTCGCCAGATCGTCCAGCACGCGTACCGGGCGGCCGCCGAGATCCTTCCGATCTCGGGCTTCAACCTCTATCGCGTGGACGCGTCGCAGAAGATTCACGAGGTCTGGGTCCTCCCGCCTGTCGCCCCCGTCGGCGAGCCGCGCCTGCCCGAACGCGACGCCTCCAACGATCTCCTGGGCGAGCGCATCGACGCTCAGGCCCTTCTCCAGTTCGCGGCGACCGAGACCGACCGCTCGTTCGCGCCGGCCGAGCTGCTGCCCGGCGCCGAACCGACGCAGAAGCTCCGCCTTCCCCTCTACTCCGGAGACGTCCTCGTGGCGTACCTGACCATCGCCTCGCCCCGGGAGATCGACGAGGCGCGCAAGGGCGAGATCCGCGCGTTGCTCGCGCCCTTGACGGCGTCGCTCCACGCCTCTCGCAACTGGGAGATCGCCGTCACCGACGAGCTCTCCGGGCTCTCCTCGCGCCGCTACTTCGAGACCCGGTTCTCGGAGGAGTGGGCGAGGCATCGCCGCTATGGCGCTCCCCTGACCGTGGCGCTCTTCGACCTCGACCATTTCAAGCGGCTCAACGACACGTACGGCCATGGCGCCGGAGACATGGCGATTCGGCGATTCGGCGGCATCCTCATCGCCACCGTCCGTGCGAGCGATCTGCCCTGCCGGTACGGAGGCGAAGAGTTCGCCGTGCTGTTTCCCGAGACTCCCGCTGCGTCGGCGCTGACGGTGGCCGATCGCGTCCGCCGCACGATCGAGCGCGAGCCGTTCAGCAAGGACGGCCGGCCCTTCCGCGTCACGGTCTCGGCCGGCGTCGCCGACACGGACGGCCTCTCCTCCGAAGACCGGGCGGAGCTGCTCGTCCGGGCCGACAAGGCCCTCTACTACTCCAAGGACACCGGGAGAAACCGCGCCCGGATCTTTTCCGCCCGCGCGCTGGCGCGCCGCGGTTAGCGGAAGATTCGAGCCAGGCGTCGGCGCAGACGCTCGAGGGCCGCCGGCAGGCGAACCGAAAGGCCCGGAGCGAGCAGGCTCGCGAGAGTCTCCCCCTCCATGCGGGCCCAGCGAGCGTCGTCCGGCTTCACGCCGAGCTCGCCCAGAATCCGCCCGCGCTCCTGCGCGAGCCGGCGCAGTGGATCCCGTTCGCTCGTGCTCATGCCGAGGTCAGCCGCGCCGCTCCGAGGAGCTTCGCCACCGGCTCATCCCACGAGAGAGCGGCGGCCCGCCTCCGTCCCGCCTCGCCCAGCGCGGTGAGCGCCTCGGGACGGGACCAGGCCAGGCGCAGCGCGACGCCCATCGCCTCCGGCCGCGGCGCGACCACGAGGCCGGTCTCACCGTCGCGCACGAACTCGAGCGGCCCCCCGGCGTCCTCGGTCGTCAGCACCGCCTTGCCCGACAGGAACGCTTCGAGCGGCACATATCCGAGATCCTCCCCCGTGGCCGTCACGGCGACCAGGCGGGCGTCCGCGTAGAGCGAAAGCAGCGTTTCGTCGTCGACGGACTCGAGGAACCGAACCCGCCCGCCCACGCCCAGCTCCTCCGCTCGGCGGCGCAGGCGTGCTTCTTCCGGCCCGCGGCCCACGAAGACCGCCTTCGCCTCCGGCGCATGCGGCAGGGCCTCGAGGAGGAGTCCCGGGCGCTTCCAGGGGTCGAGCCGCCCGACCCAGAGGACCGTGTCGCCGAGCTTCCCGCTGCGGTACCGGCCGGCGAGCGGGGGCGGATGGTAGAGGGGCTCGGAGCGGATGCCGTTGAACCGCAGCAGCCGGGCCGCGACCGTTTGCGAATTCGCGAAGATCTTGCGCGCCTCCGTCAGCCCGACGCGATCGATCTCGGCGATGACCTCGCGCGTGCGGCGGTCTTCGGGCGAAGCGGTGAGGTCGCTGTAGGGCGTGCCGTACTGGTCGTAGGCCTGCCGGTACTGGTGGATGAGCCACACGACCTTGTTGGGATGGCGCACGGCGTACGTCGGAAAGCGCGTCGCGATGACGGCGTCGACGGGCTGCCCTCCGGATTCGGTCAGGTCGAGGCTCCGCCACGCGGCGGCGCCGCGGATGAGATCGAAACGCTCCCTCTCGACGAGCGGGAGCGTGACGAGGTCGGCTTCGACACCGCGGGCGACGAGCTCTTCGGTGAGCCGGCGGACGTGCCGCTCCGCGCCTCCCCGCGCGAAGGGTGTCTGGACGCCGAGCACGAGGACGCGCCGCGGCTTCCCTTTTGCGGCCGGGCCCACCTTCAAGCGGAGACCGGCGCGCGGCCGATGAGCGCGTAGTCCTGCGGACCGAAGAGCAGGGCGTTCAACCGCGTCTCGTTCGGCGAGCGCTCCTCGAGCCTCTCCTCCGCCGGGAGAAGCGATCGGTATTCGATCCGGATGTCCGCGAAGCCCGCCGCCTCGGCCAGAAAGCGCAGCGCGTCCGGAGGCACGGGCCGCACGTGCGTCGGGTCCAGATAGAAGGCGCGAAGCGCCGAGAGCGAGTCGGCGTTGATGGTCTCGGCGATCAGAACTCCTCCCGGCGCGAGGACTCTCTTCGCCTCCTGGAGGAACCGGAAGATCCCTTCGGGCGTCCAGTGTTCGACGACCTGGAACGCGACGACCGCACCGAGCTTTCCCGCCGGGCGTCGCCCGAGCAACGCGAAGACGTCGCCGGACTCGACCTCGAGACCGGCCTTGCGGCAGGCCTCGACGGAGATCGGGTTCGACTCGATGCCGCTCGCCGGAATGCCGGCCGCCCGGAGCAGCCCGAGAAACTCGCCACGGCCGCAACCCACGTCGAGCACAGGGCCCGGCACGTCGCGCACGAAATCGAGGTAGAAGCGTTGCGCCCGGGCGATCGCCTCCGGACTGCCTCGAAAGCGCTCCTCGAAGAGGGCGTAGACGCCGGGAGGAATCGCCGAGGCCTGCGGCGAAGGAGTCGCCGGCGAGGGGGCCGCCGGCGAGCTGGGCGCCGCCGGGCGGGCGGCAGCCGGGGCGGCCTCGAGGAGCGTCAGGCGCGACTCCTGGATTCCGGAGCGGCGCGAGAGCTCGTCGATCCCACGCGAGGCTTCGGCGCGGAGCCGGTCGAGCCCCTCGGCCAGTCCGGCGGAGGCGGTGAGGGAAAGAGAGTTGAACGAGGACTGGTTTCGCCACAGGAAACGGAGCGAGCGGATCACGAAGCGTTTGACCGCGGAGAGGGGGGCGCCGTCGGGTACGGCCGGCGTCAGGACCTCCTCCGCCCGCGACAGGGCGGAGCGTGCCTCCGCGCTCGCGGCGTTTCGGTGACCCGCCTCGGCCAGGGAGGCGGCCGGCGCGGTCTCGGCGATCGCCGCGCGCACTTCCTCCGCGAGCACGCGTTTCAGATCCTGCGACGAATCCATCGGAATGCGTCGAGGATAAGTCAAATCGCGGCTAGAATGCCCGCCCGCATGAGACGAGCGATCGCCTTCGCCCTGGCTTCCGTCACGAGCCTCGCCCTGGCGGCGACGATCAGCGCGCCCTCCGGCGCGACGCTGAGCGCGCCCTCCGGCGCGACCCTGAGCCTCGCCCGAGCCCTCGCCGACACCCCGGCCTCTGCTCGCTCCCGGGGAGGAGAAGTTCCTCGCGAACGTCCGCCAGCTGACCTTCGGCGGGCAGAACGCCGAGGCGTACTGGTCGGCCGACGGCGGGCGCCTCATCTTTCAATCCGACGAAGGCGCCCTCCCGTGCGACCAGATCTTCACGATGGCCGCCGACGGGTCCGGCCGTCGGCGGATCTCCAACGGCGAGGGCAAGACGACCTGCGCGTACTTCTTCCCCGACGGCGAGCGCGTCCTCTACGCCTCGACTCTGCGCGCCGGCGCGGCGTGCCCGCCCCGGCCCGATCGCTCCCGCGGCTACGTCTGGGCGCTCGACGACTACGACATCTATGCCGCGAACGCCGACGGCACCGGCACGAAGGCCTCTTCGCCTCGCCCGCCTACGACGCGGAGGCGACGATCTCCCCCGACGGCAAGACGATCGTTTTCACGTCGGCGAAAGACGGCGATCTCGAGATCTACACGATGAACGCCGACGGCTCGGGAGTCCGCCGTCTCACGCATACGCCCGGCTACGACGGCGGCCCGTTCTTCTCGGACGACGGGAAGAAGATCGTCTATCGGGCCGACCATCCGACCGCGCCCGAAGACCTCGAGCGTTACCGGGAGAACCTCTCCCGGCACACGTACGCGCCCCGGAGCCTCGAGATCCGCGTCATGAACGCCGACGGCTCGAACGACCACGCCGTGACGCAGAACGGCGCCGCCAACTTCGCTCCGTTCTTCCTTCCGGGAGGCCGGGAGATCATCTTCTCTTCCAACCTCTCGGACCCGAAGGGCCGCGAGTTCGAGCTCTACCTCATCCGCGAGGACGGGACCGGGCTCACGCAGGTGACCTTCAGCCCCGACTTCGACGGCTTCCCGATGCTCACGCGCGACGGAAAGCGGCTCGTCTTCGCCTCCAACCGCAACGGCGCCAAACCGCGCGAGACGAACATCTTCGTCGCCGACTGGATTCGGAAGCCCTCCTAGGCGCCTGCTAGGGCGGCCGCGGAGCCGCGGCCGGGGCCTCGATCTTCTGGGTCTCCTCGGCGAACTGGAGGAGGGCCTGGATGAGCGCCAGGACCACCGGGCCGAGGAAGAGGCCGACCAGGCCGAACGCCGAGATCCCGCCGACCACGCCGAAGAACGCGGTCAGCGTGCCGATCTCGGCCCGCCCCGACACGAGCGCCGGCCGGAGGAAGTTGTCGGCGCTGCCCGCGACCAGGACGCCCCAGGTGAGCATGAAAATCCATTTCCATGCGACCCCCTGCGCCAGGAGGAAGAGGACCGCGGGCCCGACGACGAGGGACGTGCCGACGAACGGAATGAAGGACGCGATGAAGGCGAGCCCTCCGAAGACCACCGGCGACCTCATTCCGCAGATCCAGAACGCGATCCCGATCAGCAGGCCCTGGGCGAGCGCCGTGACGATCGTGCCGAAGACGACGGCCCGCGTCACGTCGCCGAGGTGGCGGCGCAGCCGGTCCTTTCGCTTCGGGTCCATGGGCACGAGGCGGAAGGCGCGTTCCAGCATCTCGTCGCCGTCGCGGAAGAAGAAGAACAGGACGAAAAGCATCACCGAGATGTTGCCGACGATGCCGAAGGCGCCGGCCACGAAGGCGCCCGTATGCGCCAGCAGGAACTGAAGGACCGTCTGGAGGGCGCGGACCGCCCAGGTCTGGATCTGCGCCGCGCTGACCGGCAGGATCGCGTCCAGCCACTCGACGGCCTTTCCGACAAGCGGAAGCGCCACGAGGTCTTCCGGCGCCTGGATCTGGTACTGCTGCGCCATCTGCGACAACCGCTGCACGAGCTCGACGGCCTGGCCGGCGAACGCCGCCGTGATGAGCGCGAAGGGCACGCCGAAGCCGAGGATCACTCCGACGGTCATGATCGCGGCCGCGAGGCTCGGACGGCCGCCCAACCGGCGGCGAACCCGCATCACCAGCGGGAAGAGCAGGTAGGCGAGCAGCAGGGCCCAGACGATCGATCCAATGAACGGGCGAAAGATCAGATAGAGGACGTAGGCGAGAACGGCGGAGACCGCGAGGGCGACGACACGCGTGACGAATCGGTCCTGCGGCATCGGACGGCCCGCTCTTTCTCCGGCTCTCCGGCGCGCCGGCTTCTGGCGGGGGATGCTAGCATCGCGCCGCTTGCCGCAGGACGATCTGCCTCCGCCCGACCGGCTCTTCGCGGCGCGGGTGCTCCGCGAAGAGGCGAAGCGCGCGGGCTTCGTCCGATTCGGCATCGCGCGTGCGGAGGAGCCGCCGCGACACGCCCGCTTCTCCGACTGGCTCGCGGCCGGGCGGCACGCCGGGATGCGCTACCTCGAGGAAACCCGGGACGTCCGTTCGGACCCGCGGACGCTGCTGGCGGGCGCGCGCTCCGTCGTCTGCCTCGCTGCGCCATACGCCGGCGCGCCGTGGATCGCCGCGGACGGCTCGCGCTTCGCCCGCTACTCTCGGGGAGCCGACTACCACGGCGGCCTCCGGGCACGCGCGCTCGCCGTGGTCGCGGCTGCCCGGGCCAGGCTCGGCGAGGCGTGGAGCTCTCGGGTCTGCGTCGACTCCACGCCGCTCGCGGAGCGGTCGTTCGCCGCGGCCGCGGGCCTCGGCTGGATCGGCAAGAACGGCTGCCTCATCGACAACGAGCACGGAAGCTACCTGCTGCTGGCCGAGATCCTGACGGACCTGGACCTGCCGGCCGACGCTCCCGTCGCGGAAAGCTGCGGCGCCTGCAGGCGCTGTCTCGACGCGTGCCCGACCGAAGCTTTCGTCGAGCCCGGAGTCCTCGACGCCGGACGGTGCATCGCCTACTGGACAATCGAGCACCGCGGTCCGATCCCCGACTCCTGGAAGGCGGCGATCGGCCCGCACGTCTTCGGATGCGACGTCTGTCAGGAAGTCTGCCCGTGGAACGCGCCGCTCCGCTCGCTTCCTTCGCTCGCGCAACCGCCGTCCTCGCCGCCGCCCACGCGCGCCGAGATCCTCGCGATGGGCAAGGGCGCCTGGCGACGGCGGTTCGGGAAGACCGCCGTCAACCGCGCGGCGCGGCGTGGGCTCCAGAGGAACGCGGCCGCTTCGGCGGGCGCGACGCGGGACGAGAGCAGCCGGCCGGGCCTCGAGCACACGGAGGGCGTCGAAGAGCGGGGCCTTTCCGAGGCCGCCGGCTGGGCGCTCCGCCAGCTCGGGGCTCGTCTCTGAGCCTGTAAGATCCGCTTTCGTTTCGAAAGGACGCCTCCATGGACCCTCAAACGGCCCTCTACGTCGTCGCGTTCGTGCTGGCCCTGGCGGGCTCGGCGTTCTTCGCCGGGTCGGAGACGGCGCTCTTTTCGCTGGGACGGATCGATCTCCAGGCCATGCGGGAGAAGGGCGACCGACGCGCGGCGATCATTCGGAGCCTGCGCTCCCAGACCTCGCGCCTGCTCGCCGTGCTCCTGATCGCGCAGAATCTCTTCATGACCGCCGCGTCGGCCACCGCGACCTCGCTGGCGGATGGATGGATCGGGCCGCACTACGGGAAAGTCGCCGCCGTTCTCTTCTCGATCATCTTCTCGACCATCATGCTTTTCATCTTCGCCGAAATGATGCCGAAGGCGGTGGCCGCCGCCTCGCCGGTCGCCGTCGCGCGCACGGTGGCGGTTCCGCTGTCCTGGATGACGAAGCTGCTCTCCCCCATCGCCGAGGTGTGCGTCCGGCTCACGACCAGGGTGCTGCGCCTCTTCGGGGTTCCGGAGCAGCGGCCCGGCCTGACCGAGGAGGAGCTCAAGAGCATCTTCAACCTCGGCGCCGATGAAGGCGTCATCCACCGCGACGAGCGCCAACTCCTGCACAAGGTCATCGAATTCGGCGACAAGACCGTCCGCGACATCATGGTGCCGCGCACGAAGATCGTGGCGTTGCCGGAAACGGCGAGCTTCGAGGACGTCAAGATGCTTCTCCGGGAGCACAAGCTCTCCCGGCTGCCGGTCTACCGGGGAACGCTCGACAACGTCGTCGGGATTCTCCATGCCAAGGACCTCTTCGATCTGTCGGACGAGGAAGAGAAGATCTTCGAGCTGCCGAAGTATCTGGATCCGCCGTTCCTCGTACCGGAGTTCAAGCGGGCCGAGGAGCTCTTCCGCGAAATGCGCCGGCGCCACACCCACATGGCCATCGTCGTCGACGAGCACGGCGGCACGGCGGGCCTCGCCACTATCGAGAACGCAATCGAGGAGCTCCTCGGACAGATCCAGGACGAGTACGACGAGGAAAAGCCGAGCTTCGAGGCCGCGGGCGACCGGGCTTACGTTCTCGAGGGCTCCCTGCGACTGGACACGCTCGAGGACCAGTTCGGCATCAAGCTTCCGCGCGACGAGGCCGAGACCATCGCCGGCCACCTGATGCTCCGGTTCGGGCGCATTCCCCGGAAGGGCGAGCGCTGGAAGGGGCGGTTCGCCGATTTCGTGATCGAGGACGCCACCCCGACGGCCATCCGGAAAATCAAGATGATCCTGCCGACGTCACCCGTCGCGCCGGAGAAACGGGAGGCCAACTGAGCGCTCTGAATCCGAACCCGAAGACGGTCACGCTGATTCGCGGCGACGGCATCGGCCCCGAAGTCGCCGACGCCGTCCTCTCCATTCTGGACGCGGCGGGCGCGCCCCTGTCCTGGGAGGAAGTCCTCGTCGGCCGCGATGCCGAAGCCGCCGAGGGCGACCCGCTTCCCGAGCGGGCGCTCGAGTCGATCCGCAGGAACGGCGTGGCGCTCAAGGGGCCCGTCGGCACACCGATCGGAAAGGGCTTCCAGTCCGTCAACGTGAGGCTCCGGCAAACTCTCGACCTCTACGCGAACCTTCGCCCGGTCAAGAATCTCCCCAACGTCGCCAGCCGCTTCTCCGGCGTGGACCTGGTCGTCGTCCGAGAAAACACCGAGGACCTCTACGCCGGCCTCGAGCACACCGTGGTTCCCGGAGTCGTGGAGTCCCTGAAGATCATCACCGAGGCGGCCTCGACACGCATCGCGCGCTTCGGCTTCGAGTACGCGCGGGCGCACGGCCGCCGGCGGGTCACGGCCGTCCACAAGGCCAACATCATGAAACTCTCCGACGGGCTCTTTCTTCGCAGCGTACGGCGGGTGGCCGAGGACTTTCCCGACATCGTGTTCGACGAGCGCATCGTCGACGCCGCCTGCATGGACCTGGTCCTGAAGCCCGAGAAGTACGACGTTCTGCTACTGCCCAATCTCTACGGCGACATCGTCTCGGACCTCGCCGCCGGCCTCGTCGGCGGGCTGGGGCTCGTGCCGGGCGCCAACCTCGGGGCGCATGGGGCGATCTTCGAAGCGGTCCACGGGACCGCCCCCGACATCGCCGGCCAGGACAAGGCCAATCCGACGGCCCTGCTCATGTCCGCCATCCTGATGCTCCGCCACCTCGAACTTCCCGATCTCGCCGACCGGATCGAACGCGCCCTCCTCGCGACGTTCGAAGCCGGAGTCAAGACGGGAGATCTGGGCGGGACGGCGGGGACCCGGGAGTTTGCGAAGGCGGTGGCGGAGAGGGTTCAGCGTTGAGTGTTAAGAGTTCAGCGTGGGGCGTTCCAGCTCACGTCCCACGCTCAACTCTCAACGCTCAACTCTCAACGCTCCTCAGTACAACTCCACCTTCGGAATCATCAGCGCCCTCACCGCGCAGTTCCCCCGAACCTTCGCCTGGCATCCCAGTCGGCGCCCGTTGCCCATGTCGTAGGCGAGCTCCTGGGGGTTGACCGGGGAGAGGTTTTCGCCGCCCACGACGACCTCCACGCGGCAGGTCGAGCAGGTTCCATTTCCGCCACAGACATGGCTGATCTTGACGCCGAGGTCCAGGGCCGCCTGGAGGATCGTCGTGTCCTCCCCGACAGTGCCCGCTTTCCCCTCGTTGACGAAGACGATCGTGGGCATGAAAATCGCGGTTCTTGTTGAATCAGGGTAGCACAGCGATTCGGGCCGGCCGGTGGCCGGGCTCACCGGACGAAGAGCTCTGGTTCGGCCGTCCGTTCGATGCGAAGTCGTTCTTCGGCCGGCGGGCGCCGCTCGAGGTCGAGATCGGCAGCGGCAAGGCGCGCTTCCTCATCGCCTCGGCGCAGGCCAGCCCCGATCGCGACTATCTCGGGATCGAGAGGTCGCTGTCTTACTACCGACTCTGCCGCGAGCGTCTCGCGCGCACGACACTTCCCAACGCTCGCATCGTTCGGTCCGACGGGCGGCTCTTCGTCGAGTCCGCGCTCGCCCCCGCATCCGTCGCGGCGTTCCACATTTACTTTCCGGATCCGTGGCCCAAGAAGAAGCAGAAGAAACGCCGCCTTCTCGACGGGATTTTTCTCGAGCTCCTCGCCGCGCGCCTCGAGCCGCGGGGCACGCTTCGGATCGCCACCGACCACCCCGACTACGGCCGGTCGCTCGGCCCTCTTCTCGAAACGGTTCCGTCCCTCGAGCGGATCGAGTGGACGAGCCTGCCCGCGCCCGCCCCCACGCACTACGAGCTCAAGTACTCCCGCGAAGGCCGCCCGATCTGGCGCTTCGCCGCACGTCGCGTCTAGGGCTTTCCGAACGACGGCGTTTCCTGGGAGAGGGAACTGAAAGCGACTTCCCCTCTCATTTCCACGGTCCGCGAAGCGGACCGCTAGAGGTCCGAACTAAGGCTCGGGCGACGGAGGGGGGCCGACCAGGACGATCTGGCGGAAGAAGCGCAGGAAATACTCGACGCCCGAGAGGAGCGCCACGAGGACGACGAGCCACAGGGCGATCCGTCCGGGCGTCGCGAACTGCTCGTGGCGCAGCGCCAGGATCAGGAGCGAGACCGCCGCGATCTGCGTGACCATTTTCGCCTTTCCCCATCCCGAGGCCGGGATCACGATCCCGCGCCCCGACGCGATCGAGCGGAGGCCGGACACGGCGAACTCCCGGCCGATGATCACGACGACCATCCAGGCGGGAGCCAGGCCGAGCTCGACGAGGGAGATGAAGGCGGCCGAGATCAGGAGCTTGTCGGCGATCGGATCGAGCAGCGTGCCGAGCGTGGTGATCTGGCTCCGCCGCCGCGCCAGCCAGCCGTCGAGGAAGTCGGTCGCCACCGCCGTCAGGAAGATGATGAGGCCGACCGTCTCGCGCTCGTCGAACTTCGTCAGAAGCACGACCACGAGGAAAGGGACGAGGAAGATGCGCGTCAGGGTCAGCGCATTGGGCAGGTTGATCGACACGTCCGGGCAAATATACGGGAATGGGCTTCCCCCATAATAGGAGCGTGAACGTTCCCTGTCCGACCCATCCCGGCCGGCGGGCCCACAAGAGCTGTCATTTCTGCCGCAAGCCCATCTGCCGGCTGTGCGAGGTGGCGATGCGCGGCCACCTCTACTGCTCGACGCGCTGCGCCCGGGACGCAGGCCGTCACGCCGTCTGGCGGGCGGTACAGAGCCACCTCGTGCGTCGGGTGCCCGCCCGCCTGGCCGTCGCCGCCGTCGCGCTCGCCGCCTGCACCCCCGTCATTCTCGCCCTCCGCACGGTCCGCCAGCTCGACGCCCTCTCAGCGCCTTCCCCGGTCGCCCCGCCCCGGCGTCTCGCGCCGTCCGCGAAGCTCGAGTCCGTTCGCGAAGCCCCGGGAGGAGCCTCCGTTCTCGAGGGAACGGCCTCGGAGGGGTCCGCCGTGTTTCTTTTCGCCGGGGGCCGTTTCCTGACGAGCGTGCCGGCCGTCAACGGACGGTTCCGGTTCGACAATGTGCGCGAGAAGGGTCCGTATCGCGTCGGGGCGATGTCGCTCTCGGCGGAAGCCGCATTGAGCTCCCCGCTGCCCCCGCCCGCGCCGCCCGCGACGCCGGCGCCCTCGCTGGCCGACGTCAAGACCGTTCCCACCGCACCGATCCGTTCCGAGGCGCCTCCCGCCCGACCGACTCGGCCCGTTTCGGCCGCATCCGTCCTCTCGCCTGCGCCCATGAAGCTCGTTCCAACTCCGCCACCCTCGACCATTCCCCCGAAGGCGCTTCCGGCCCCGGCGCCGCCTGCCGCATCGTCCCGAAGCCTCGCCGCGCCGGACATGACTCGGGGACCGTCCGACCGGCGCGAAGTCCTGGTCTCCTTCGACGCCGGCTCTTCCGACCGCGGCGCGAGCGAGATCCTCAACGCGCTCGCGAAGCGGAACATCCGTACGACCATATTCGTGACCGGAGAGTTCGTCCGGCGCTATCCGGAGATCGCCCGGCGCATCGCGGCCGACGGTCATGAGGTCGGGAACCACACCGACACGCACCCCCACCTGACGACCTACGCGAGCGACGGGCGGCAGACGACGCGTCTCGGCGTCGACCGGGTGTTCGTCGCCGGCGAGCTGGCCCGCACGGCCCGTCTCTACCGCGACGCCACCGGCCAGACCATGGCGCCGCTCTGGCGCGCGCCGTTCGGAGAGCACAACGCCGAGATCCGCCGCTGGGCGGCCGAGCAGGGTTACTGGCACGTCGGCTGGACCGGCGGCCGCACGGGACTCGACGGGCTCGACTGGATCACCGATCCGAGCGCCCGGGGATACCGCTCCGCCGAACGGCTGTTGTCCCGGCTGGTCCAGCACGCCGAGAACGGAGGGATCGTCCTGCTGCACCTCGGGAGCGACCGGACCGAGCCCGTGAGCTCGAGGATCGACGTGCTCCTCGACGGGCTCTCGGGCCGGGGGTTCCGGCTCGCGCGCGCTTCGGAGTTTCTGGAGCGCCAGGGCTACGACGCCGCGCGCCTCGCATCATTCCGGAGCGGTCCGCCCGCGGGCGCTCCGTGAGTCCGGAAACCCTGACGCCTTGAAGATCGCTTTCGGGACGGACGGGTGGCGCGGCGTCATCGCCGATACGTGCACGTTCTCCGAGATCCGGAGAATCGCAGCAGCGACCGCGCGCTGGTACGCCGCGGGCGACGGGCCGGGCGATCCGCGGCGCATCGTCGTCGGCCACGACCCGCGATTCCTCTCGCCCGAGCTGGCGCGCGCGGCGGCCGAGGTCTTCGCCGCCGCCGGAATCGACGTGCTGTTGACCGATCGGCCGATCCCGACGCCGGCGGTCTCGTGGCACGTGCGGCGGCTCGGCCTGCGGGGCGGCGTCGCGATCACGGCGAGCCACAACCCGGCCCGCTACAACGGCTTCAAGGTCAAGGCGCACTTCGGCGGCAGCGCTCCGCCCGAAACGTACGAGGCGATCTCGGAAGAGGCGGATCGGCCGGCGCCGGCGCCCGCGCGGCGCGGAACCGTCGAGACCGCCGACCTGCTCCGTCCGTATGCCGCCCGTCTCGGCGAGCTCGTGGACCTGTCCGCCCTCCGCGCGGCGCGTCTCTCCGTGCTCGCGGACTCGATCCACGGGGCCGCCGGAGCGCTCCTGCCCGAGATCCTCGCGGGCGGCCGGCTCTCGGTTTCCGGATTCCGCACCTCGCGGGATCCCCTCTTCGGCGGAGTCCATCCGGAGCCGATCGCCGAAAACATGACCGAGTCCGCCGCGCTCGTCCGGGCGCAGGGGCTCGACCTCGCCGTCGCCCAGGACGGCGACGCCGATCGCCTCGGCGTGCTCGACGCCGAGGGCCGCTTCGTCTCGCCGCACCAGGTGCTCGCCCTGCTGCTGCTGCACGTATTCCGGGGGCGCGGCGTCTCGGGCGGCATCGCCAAGACGTTCTCGACGTCGTTCCAGATCGACCGCATCGCCCGGAGCCTGGGAGTTCCGTTGATCGAGACCGGGATCGGCTTCAAGTACGTCGCGGAGCTGATGAACCGCGGCGAGGCCGTGGCCGGCGGCGAAGAGAGCGGGGGTTACGCCTTTGCGTTCCATCTTCCCGAACGGGACGGCGTGCTCTCCGCCCTGCTGCTTCTCGAGAGCCTGGCGAAGTCCGGCCGGACCCTCGGAGAAGCGCTCGCGGCGCTCGCGAAGGAGTTCGGCCGCTTCGAGTACGGGCGGCGCGACGTTCGGCTGCCGGTCGAGACCATCCGGCGTTTCGTGGCCTGGGTGCGCGACGCGCCTCCCCGGGCCATGGCGGGAGAGCCGGTGACCGGCGTGCTGGACCGGGACGGCGTCAAGTACGTCTTCGGCGACCGCGGCTGGCTGCTGCACCGGCTTTCCGGCACCGAGCCCCTCGTGCGGCTCTACTGCGAGCACGAAGACGGAAAAGAGATGAGCGCGATCCTCGACGAGGCGGAGGCGAGGCTTCGGGACTTTGCGGGTTGAGTGTTGCGTGTTGAGTGTTGAGCGTACGCTGAACGCTTAACTCTCAACTCTCAACGTCTCTGATCCACCGGCCGATCCATGTCCGACGCCCGGCGGCGGGGACGTGGAGGCTCGGTCAGCACGGTGCCCTCGCCCTCGAAGCGGATTTTCGGCGGGCTCGAGACGTCGGGCTGCATGACCTCTTCGAGGAACTCGTCGTCGAGCACGGATGCCACGAGCTCGCCGGTCCAGCCGACGAGGTCGCGGGACGAGATCGAGAGCGGGTAGTCGGCCGAGACCTCGTGCGCGAGCACGGGCCCGCCGACCGAAAAGATCGCGCTGCCGCGCCCCTGCACGCGGAGGACGTCGACGCGCCGGTTGCGGCGGAAGTCGTGGATGGCGTCGATCCGGAACGAGAGGCCGTGGTCGAGGGCCAACAGCCGCGAGCCCTCGACGAAGAGCGTCTGGCCGTTCAGGTCCCGGCGGTAAGCGCGGCGCCCGGGATCGATGACGAGCAGGGTCCCGCCTCCGCTCGCGCGGAGAATCCGCTCGAGCGACGTGTTGCGGAACTCCGGAAGCGACGAGAAACGGATCTTCCCGCTGTACCAGGCCACGCAGCCCTTCCGCACGAAGACCGTCCCGCGCGACGCGACCTCGAGTCCGCCTTCCGGCCGGATCTTGAAGAGCGGACGCGCCTCGGGAGCTCCGATGGCAATGGGCCGCGAGCGGTCGGGCGCGTCCGGAAACGGCGGCTGCAGCTCCGGAGCGTCGGCGACCGGGGCAAACTTTTCGACCGTGATGCGGCCCGAGGGCATCGTCACCTCGCCGACCTCGGCCTTCGGCGTGGGCGCCGTGTCGGCGTTGGCCGCGCGGCCGGAGGCCTCGCGGCTGTTGCGGCGCAGCGCTTCTTCGATCTCGACGACCCGCCGCTTCGCGCCCGCGATCCGGAGATGTTCGAGGGCCAGCCCCAGCTTTCCCCGGGTTTGATAGAGCAGGCCGAGGTAGAGATGGCTCCGGAGATGCCCGGGAGAGAGCTCGATGGCCTTGCGAAGCTCGAGCTCGGCCTCCGCGAGAAAGCCGGCCTTGAACAGGATCAGGCCGAGATTCGCGCGGAGGACTTCGGAGGTCGGGTTGTCGGCGAGGAGCGTACGGGCCGCGTTGGCCGCCTCGTTGTAGTGCCCGCGCTTGAATTCGAGAAGCGACAGGAGGTTGAGAACATCCTCGTCGCGCGGTCGGATCGTCCGGGCCTGCTCGAGCTGCTCCCACGCCTCGTCGAGATGGCCATCGCGCACGCCCCTGCGAGCGCGATTGAGGTGGAGAAGGAACAGACCCTGATCGACGGGGCTCAGATCGTCGGCAGCGGTCTCCAAGGCATCGCTCCGGCTGGCCACTAACCGAGACGGGCGGGGCGCGACTTCTTCGTCGTCAGAATGACGCGGTTGGTGCGCTCGTCACGAATCCACCGGACGGGTTTGCCCTCCGAAGACGGCGTGCCGCGGAACGTCTCCGAGGACGGCTTGCCGAATCCTCCGCCCAGCGTGGACTTGCCCTGGTAGGCCGCCAGTGTCTTGCGCACGTAGAGCTGCGTCTCGTCGTAGGGAGGCACGCCGCCGTAGCGGTCCACGGCGCCCTCGCCCGCGTTGTAGGCTGCCAGGGATTTCACGAGATCGCCGCCGTAGGTGGCGAGGAGCCGCGACAGATGCCTTGTGCCCGCGGCGATGTTCTGTTTCGGGTCGTGGATGTTCGACATGTCGACGCCGTGCTCCGCCGCGGTCTGGGGCATGAGCTGCATCAGTCCGCGCGCGCCCTTGCGGGAGATCGCGGCGGGGTTGAAGCCGGACTCGATGAGCATGACGGACTTCACGAGCTTGGGATCGACCGAGAACTCGCGGGCCGAAGACTCGATGAGCTCGTCGAAGCCGGACGCCTTCTGCATCCGTGACGCGAGCCAGTCCTCACTCGCACGAAGTTTCGCCGGGCCGTCGTTGTAGATGACGTGGCGGCCGCCTTCGATTTTGAGGCGCACTTCACCCGCGGCCGCCGACGCGAGTCCGGCAAGCACTCCCAGCAGGAGGAGCGTTCGAGTCTTCATGAATTGGTGAGTAGAAATTATAGCCGACGCGGGCCGGCGGGCAACGTGAGGCCCTGCGGCCCCAACGACTTCCGCCGCGTGACGCGGGTCACGCGGCGCGTCAGGAGGCGAGGGGTGCGACAGGGTCCGCCAGGAGGTCCCGCACCGCCTCCGCGGCGGCTTTCAGGCCGGCCGGCAGGAGATCGGCGTTCTTGCCCCCGGCCTGTGCGAGGTCGGGCTTTCCTCCGCCGCTGCCGGCGAGCGACTTCCCCACCCGGGCGGCGATCTGGGAGGCCGGCAGCCGGCGTGTCAGGTCCGGCGTCACGGCGATGATGACCGAGGTCTTCCCGTCTCCCACGGTCCCGACCGCCACCACGCCGCTGCGGAGCTTGGAGCGGAGGGTGTCCGAAAGGTTGCGCAGCTCCGGAATCGACAGTCCTTCGACGACCCGGGTCACGATCGGCACGCCGCCGACCTCGACGCGGTGGGCGCCCCCGTCCGCGCCCGTGTCGCCGGACGCCAGCTTCAGCTTGAGCGAGGCCACCTCACGCTCGAGCGCCTTGACCCGCTCTTCCCGCTCCTGCCAGCGCGCGGCCAGAAGCTCCCTCGGCGACTGGGCCGCGCCGGAGAGCTCGCCGAGGACGCGCTCGTCCTGAGTCAGAAGCTCCACCGCGCCGAGCGACGTCACCGCTTCGATCCGGCGCTGGCCCTGGGCGATGCCTCGGTCGGTCACGATCTTGAAGGCCCCGATCTCCCCGGTCCGGGCAACATGGCAGCCGCCGCAGAGCTCGGTCGAGAAACCCGCCACTTCGACGACCCGGACCCTCTCGCCGTACTTCTCGTCGAAGAACATGTCGGCGCCTCTGCGGCGCGCATCCTCCATCGGCATGACTTCTTTGGTGACGGCATGGTCGCGGAGGATCTCCTCGTTGACGAGATGCTCGATCTCGGCGATCTGCTCGGGCGTCGTCGGCTTGGGCGCCGCGTAGTCGAAGCGCAGCCGGTCCGGCGCCACGAGGGAGCCCATCTGCCTCGCCGACGGTCCAAGAACCTTCCGCAACGCGGCGTGAAGAAGGTGCGTGCCGGTGTGGTTCGCCTGGGTGCGGCGCCGGGTCCACTCCGGCACCTCCATGTCGACCGAGGCCCCGAGCTCGAGCCGTCCGGTGCGCACTTCGATGCGATGAGCGATGAGATTGGGCACCGGCTTCTGCACGTCGACGACATCGGCTCCGCCGCCGTCCCAGCGCAGCGTGCCCTTGTCCGCGACCTGGCCGCCGCCCTCGGGATAGAAGACCGTCCGGTCGAAGATGACCTCGCCGCTCTGGCCGGGCTCGAGGAGAGAGGCCTCTCGCCCGTCGCGCACGATCGCGAGCACGCGCGCTCCCCCGAGCTTGACGAAGTCCTGTTCGGGATATCCCCGAAAGACCGAGTGCGGTCCCGGCAGCTCCAAGCGCTCGAAGACGGAGGCGTCGGCGGCGTCGAACTTCTGGGACGCGCGCGAGGCGACCCGCTGCCGCTCCATGGCCTCTTCGAAGCCGGCCCGGTCGACCGCGACACCTTCGTCGCCGGCGATTTCCTCGATGACCTCGAGCGGGATCCCGTAGGTGTCGTAGAAACGGAACACGGTCTCTCCGGAGAGGGCCGTCGCCCCTTCCCGGCGGAGACGCTCGATCGCCTCGCCGACGCGGTCGGCACCCTCGGAGAGGGTGCGCCCGAAGCGTTCCTCCTCGGGCTCGAGCACGTCCGCCACCGTCTTCGCGGTCGAGGCCGCCTTTGCCGGCTCGAAGTAGACACCGGCGAAGCCCTCGACGACGACGGGGACGAGGCGATAGAGGAACGAATGTTCGAGGCCCAGCCGGCGACCGTAGCGCATCGCGCGGCGCAGGATCCGGCGAAGGACGTATCCGCGCCCTTCGTTCGACGGCAGAGCCCCGTCGGCCACCAGCATGGTCGCGGCCCGGACGTGGTCGGCGATGACGCGGAAGGGCGCGTCTTCGGGCGCCATCCCGCCCCGGTATTTCTGGCCGGAGAGCTCCGCGAGCTTCCGGAGGGTCGGGGCGAAGAGGTCGGTGTCGAAGTTGTTGTTCGCTCCCTGGAGGATGGCGGTGAGCCTCTCGAGCCCGGCGCCGGTGTCGACCGACGGCCGGGGCAGCGGCGTCATCTTGCCGGAGGCGTCGCGCTCGAACTGCATGAAGACCAGGTTCCAGATCTCGAGCGTGTCGTCGCCCGGGCCGTTCACGAGCGCCGCCGTGTTCCCCGCGAGATTCGCTCCCCGGTAGTAGTGCAGCTCCGAGCAGGGGCCGCAGGGGCCGGTCTCCCCCATCGCCCAGAAGTTCTCCTTCTCGCCGAAGCGCAGCACCCGGGACGCCGGCAGGTGCCGCTCCCAGAGGCGCGCGGCCTCGTCGTCGTCGGTATAGACCGTCGCCCAGAGCCGCTCGGGATCGAGGCCGTAGCCCTCGGAGCCGCGGGCGGTCACGAGCTCCCAGGCGAAGGCGATGGCTTCGTCCTTGAAGTAGTCGCCGAAGGAGAAGTTGCCGAGCATCTCGAAGAAGGTGTGATGGCGGCCGGTGTAGCCTACGTTGTCGAGGTCGTTGTGCTTTCCCCCGGCCCGCACGCACTTCTGGGCCGTCGTCGCGCGCGTGTAGTCCCGCTTCTCGCGGCCGGTGAAGACGTCCTTGAACTGGTTCATCCCGGCGTTCGTGAAGAGGAGCGTCGGATCCTCCGCCGGGATGAGCGAGGACGAGGGAACGCGGCGGTGGCCGCGCTTCTCGAAGTAGCCCAGGAATCGTTCGCGAACTTCAGTCGACTGCATACCCGTTTCGGATGATGTCAGAAATCTTCTCGGCCGGAAAACCGCGGCGCGTCAGCGCGTCGAAGACCCGGCGCCGTCGCAGCGGCGGCGCGAGATGCGCGCGGGCATTCCAGAGTCTCTCGAACGCTTTCCGCAGGGCTTCGTCTTCCCGGGTCGAGGCGCCTTCCGCCTCCAGGGCCGCGGCGATCGTCTCCTTCGAAAAGCCCCGGGCGCGAAGCTCGCGCTCGACCCGGCCGCGCCCGTGGCGGGCGCCCCGCGTCCGCACGGCCGAGCGCGCGGCCGAAAGGTCGTCGAGGAGGCCCGCCGTCTCGAGGCGCTCGACCGCCTCCGCGATCGCCTCCGCCGAGAAGCCTCGATCCTTCAGGGCCCGGGCCAGCTCGGCGCGCCCGCGGGCGCGAATGGAGAGAAGGCGGAGCGCCCGCTCGCGCGCGGCGGCTCCGGATCCGGGCTCCCGGGGGCTCGACCTCCGCTCGCGTCCGCCCGTCTAGGTTCTTCCCTGGGGCGTCTGGTTGGAGAAGTCGAAGGGCGACTCCTCCGGCATCGGGTTGAAGTCCGAGGGCGCCTCGAGGGCCGAGTCCATCTCCTCGCGGGCCAGGTCGGAGGTCGACTGGATGCCCTGGATCTTGAGCTTGAACTCGTTCGGGTTCGTCGCGCGCTTGAGGGCTTCCTCGAGCGTGATGAGGCCCGACTTGTACAGGCTGTAGAGCGACTGGTCGAAGGTCTGCATCCCGTACTGCGACGTGCCCTGCTGGATCGCGTCCTTGATGTACTTGGTCTTTTCCTTGTTCTCGATGCACTCGCGGACGTAGTTCGTCCGGATGAGGATCTCCGCCGCGGGCACGCGGCCGAGGCCGTCGGCGCGCGGCATGAGGCGCAGGGAGACGGCGGCCTTGAGCACAGCGCCGAGCTGCAGGCGGATCTGCTTCTGCTGGTGCGGCGGGAACACCGCGATGATGCGGTTGATGGTCTCGGTGGCATCCAGGGTGTGCAGCGTCGAGAAGACCAGGTGGCCCGTCTCGGCCGCCGTCAGGGCCGTCTCGATCGTCTCGTAGTCGCGCATTTCGCCGACGAGGATGACGTCGGGGTCCTGGCGCAGGGCGCTTCGCAGGGCGAGGGAGAAGCCCTTGGTGTCGACGTCGACCTCGCGCTGGTTGACGATCGACTTCTTGTCGCGGTGCAGGAACTCGATCGGATCTTCGATCGTCATGACGTGCTCGTTGCGGGTCGCGTTGATGTGGTCGATCATCGCGGCGAGCGTCGTCGACTTGCCCGAGCCCGTCGTGCCGGTGCAGAGCACCAGGCCCCGCTGCTCGAGACAGATCTTCTCGAGAACGGGCGGCAGCAGGAGCTCCTTGATCGTCAGGATCTTGGCCGGAATGACGCGCAGGACCAGGCCGACGGTGCCCCGCTGCTGGAAGATGTTGCAGCGGAAACGGCCCAGGTTCGGGACGTTGTAGGCGATGTCGATCTCGAAGTTGTTCTTGAACTTCTCTTTCTGACGGGCCGACATGATCGAGAACGCCATCGCGATCGTGTCTTCCTGCATCAGCCGCCGCATGTCGGCCAGCGGCAGGAGCGTTCCGTCGACGCGGATGACCGGAAACGCGCCGACTTTCAAGTGCAGGTCGGACGCCTTCCGCTCGACCGCAATCTTCAGCAGATCGTTGATATGCATTGGTTTGTGTCCTCGATTGGAGGCTAGATTACGCTCGTTGAGAGGGGAAAGAAAGCCGTCCGCGCCTGGAGTTCAGCTGTCAGCCGGACCGCGCCCCGGCCGAACGGCCACTTCTAACGTATTGAGCGGATAGCCGATAGCCGACGGCGGACAGTCAGCGCACCGCCGCCTCGACCGGCAGCGGCGTCAGCCACCCGTAGCGATCCGGAGCCTCGCCCCGGATGAGCTCGAAGAAGTCTTTCTGGAGGCGCTCGGTGACCGGTCCCCGCCGTCCGGCGCCCACGGCGATGTGGTCGACCGATCGGATGGGCGTGATCTCGGCGGCCGTGCCCGTGAAGAACACTTCGTCGGCGATGTAGAGCATTTCCCGGGCGATCTGTTGCTCGACGACGGTGAAGCCGGCGTCCCGGGCGAGCGTCATGATCGAGTCGCGCGTAATGCCGGGAAGGATGGTGCCCGCGAGCGGCGGGGTCAGAAGGCGCCCGCCGTAGACGACGAAGATGTTCTCCCCGCTGCCTTCGGACACCCGGCCCGCGTTGTCGAGCGCGATGCCCTCGGTGAAGCCGTTCGTCACGGCCTCCATCTTGATCAGGGCGGAATTGAGATAGTTGCCGGTGGCCTTCGCCATGGCCGGGAAGGTGTTGGGAGCCATGCGGTTCCAGGAGGACACGCAGACGTCGACGCCCTGCTCGAGGGCCTCTTCGCCGAGGTACTTACCCCACCGCCAGACCGCGATCATCACGTCGACCGGGCTGTGGAACGGGTTGACGCCGAGGGCACCGAGGCCGCGGTAGATGACGGGCCGGATATAGCACTCGTCGTACCCGTTGGCCCGGATGGTTTCGACGATGGCCTCCTTGAACTCGGCCATCGACAGCGACACGTCCATCCGGTAGACCTTGCAGGAGTCGTAGAGGCGCTTGATGTGCTCGTCGAGCCGGAAGAAGGCCGACCCATGGCGGTTCTTGTACAGCCGGGCGCCTTCGAACATCGCCGAGCCGTAGTGGAAAACGTGCGAGAACGCGTGGATCTTCGCGTCGGCGAAGTCCACGAGCCGCCCGTTCATCCAGACTTTCTTGACGTCCTCGTACGACATGGGGACCTCCGCCAGTTCGCTTCGCCCTTCCGGGATGCGACCGCGAGTATTGACCCAACCCGTGGGGGTGTCAATCCGAGCCGCGCGCCCGCAGCGAGGGCCGACCGAACCAGAGCGAGTCCGGCGACCGCGGCGGTCTCGGCCCGAAGTTTTCCCGATGCGAGCGAGGCCGCAACCCAACCGGCGGCGAGCGCCGCGGCGTGCTCGCCATCGCTCCATCCGCCCTCGGGCCCGATCAGCAGAGCCGTGTCCCGGAGCGGAAGCGCCGCCGGAAGCGGCTCGCCGCGCGGGTCGAGAAGAAAGCGCTGGACTCCTTCGAACCGTGAGAGCGCCGAAGAGAACGCCACGGGGCCGTCGATCCCGGGCCAGCGCGCCCGCTCGGATTGCTCCGCGGCCTCTTCGACGACGCGGCGGAGCCGCGGGACGAGCCCGGCGCCGGCCCGCGGCCTCTGTGTGCGCTCGCTGACCACGAGGACGAGCGACGACGCTCCGAGCTCGGTCGCCTTCTCGGCGATCCAGGCGAGCCGCTCGGGGCGGACGGCCGCGACGCAGAGGTGGACGGCCGGCAGATCCTCGGGCGGGACGTGCGAGAGGCGCTCGATCGCGATCGTCACGCGGTCGCGCGCGACCGCGGTGACATGGCCCGAGGCTTCGGCGCCGCTTCCGTCGACGAGGACGATTGCGTCTCCCGCGGCCATTCGACGCGCGCGGGCGTGCGCCGCCTTCTCGCGTCCGAGGACGCAGGATCCTCCGGCGGACGGCAGGCTCTCGACTACGAAGCGCGCGCCAGACACAGGCAGACCCACTCTTTCTCGGACCGGCGGCCCGCGAGCTTCCACCGCCGGCCTCGGAGCTTCCCGAGGACATCCTTCTCGCGCTCGCGCGTCACGCCCGAAAGAAGGATTCGACCCGAGCGTCCGGCGCGCGCCAGGATCCGCGTCGCCTCCGGAAGGATCTCGTCGGCCAGCATGTTCGCGAGCACCAGGTCGAAGCCGCCCCGCGCGGCCGCGAGGGGTCCCGCGTAGAGACGCACCCTCGCGCCGAAGGGATGACGCCGCAGGTTCTCCCGCGCCACGAAGATCGCCTCCGCGTCGGTGTCGAGGCCGACGGCGACGCGTGCGCCCAGCGCCGCGGCGGCCAGGGCCAGGACGCCCGAACCCGTGCCGACGTCGAGCACCGAACGACCCTCGATCGCTTCTTCCTCGAGCGCGAGAAGGGCGAGGCGCGTCGAAGCATGCTCGCCGGTGCCGAATGCGCGAGAGGCCGGCAGCCGCAGCGCGATGCGCCCCTTCGGCGGCTCGGCGTCGCTCGGATCGCCGGGGTCGATCCAGAGTCTCCGGCCCACGGTGAAAGTGCGAGAGGCGGCCCGGAACGCTTCGAGCGGATCCCCTTCGGCAATGTCGGTCGTCAGGGCGTGCTTGATGCCGCGCGAGCGAAGAAGCTCCGCGGCCGTGCGGGCCGTGGCCGCCTCCCGGAAGTACGCCACGAGGTCGTGGCCCTCGCTCTCGAATCCGAGGGGCGCGTGGAGCGCCAGGAGGCCGAGCACGGCGTCGTCGCCGGATTTCTTCGGCACGAGCAGGCGGCTGAAGTGCGCGCGGGCCAGGTGGCCGCCTCTCAGGAGAAAATCTTCTTGGCTTTCCGCTTGAAGAAGACGCTCTTGTCGGACACCGGCGCGCCCACGAGCTCCGCGTATTTCCGGAGGAGCTCCTTCTCTTCCTTCGACGGCTTGTCGGGCACACGCACGCCGACCTTCAGCACGAGATCGCCTTTGCCGCCGCGGCCCAGCCGCCCGAATCCCCGCCCGCGGAGCCGGACGTTCGAACCCGAGGCCGTGCCCGCGGCGATCGACACGGTCTCCGTGCCCTCGAGCGTCGGGACTTCGACGTCGCCGCCCAGCACGAGCGTGGGAAAGGGCAGGTCGAGCCGCAGGATGAGATCGTCGCCCTCGCGCTCGAAGATCTCGTGCTCCGCGATCGTGAGCACGACGTAGAGGTCGCCCGCGGGGCCGCCGTTCGGGCCCGCGTCTCCTTCCCCGGTGAGCCGCAGGCGGGTCCCCGTCTCGACACCCGCCGGGATCTTGATCGTCAGCTCCTTCTTGCCCCGGCGGCGACCTTCCCCGCGACAGCCCGGGCAGGGCTTGTCGATCACGCGTCCGTCTCCGCGGCAGGTCCCGCAGGGCCGCGTGACCGTCAGGAATCCCTGGGAGAGCCGCTGGCGCCCCGTGCCCCGGCACGCCGGGCAAGTGCGCGGCTGCGTGCCGTCGGCGGCTCCCACACCGCCGCAGTCGCCGCAGTCCTCGAGCCGCGAGATCGCGATCGGCGCTTCCACGCCGCGCGCGGCGTTCTCGAACGTGATCTCCATCCGGTAGACAAGATCGCTTCCGCCGGCGGGACCAGAGGCCGCGCCGCCGAAAGCGCCCCCGAACCCGAAGATGCCGTTGAAGAGATCCGAAAAGTCGCCGAAGACCGAGGGGTCGAAACCCTGGAAACCGCCGCGTCCTCCGGCTCCCGCTCCGACGCCGGCATGCCCGAACTGGTCGTAGCGCGCCCGCTTCTCGGGATCCGACAGCACGGCGTAGGCCTCGGACGCCTCGCGGAACTTCTCGGCCGCGTCGGGATTGTTGGGGTTGCGGTCCGGATGGTAGGTCAGCGCGAGCTTGCGATAGGACGACTTGAGCGTGGACTCGTCGCAGTCGCGCGAAACGGACAGGATTTCGTAGTAGTCGCGTTTGGTCATGGGAAGTTGAGAGTTGAGAGTTGAGGGTTGAGCGTCAAGCCTGGCGAGGTGGGCATTGCGGTGAAGGAGTCATCATCCACGCTCAACGCTCAACACTCAACACTCGACCCGTCTTCAGCTCGCCGCGGCCCCGCCCGCACCGGCACGGGCGAGCATCACCCTGGTCAGCACTTTGGACACGCCCTGCATGTCGAAGATGGCCTCGTTGAACGCCTCGCGCGACTCGCCACCGGCGATCTCGCGCGAGCGCTTGAGCGTCTCTTCGATGCGCTGGCGCTCGTCGTCGGCCAGGGAGCCGCCGAATTCGCCCAGGACCCGCTCGTTGGAGGCGATCATGCCTTCGAGGCGGTTCTTGATGGCCGCGATCTCGCGCCGTCTCGTGGTCGGCCTCGGCGAACGCCGACGCTTCCTTGATGATCTTGTCGATCTCGTTCTGGGAAAGGCCTCCCGCCGGGTTGATCTGCATGCCCTGGGCCTTGCCCGTGGCGAGATCCCGCGCCGACGTGTTGACGATGCCGTTGGAGTCGATCGCAAAGGTCACTTCGATCTGAGGTACGCCGCGCGGGGCCACGGGGATTCCGACGAGCTCGAACCGGCCGAGCGACTTGTTGTCCTTGGCGATCTCGCGCTCGCCCTGCAGGACGTGGATCTCGACGACGGACTGGTTGTCCGCGACGGTCGTGAAGACCTTGGTGTTCTTGGTGGGGATCGTCGAATTCCGTTCGATGAGCTTCTCGAAGACGCCGCCGTGCATCTCGATGCCGAGAGAGAGCGGCGTCACGTCGAGGAGGACGACGTCCTTGATCTCGCCCTTCAGGACGCCGCCCTGGATCGCGGCGCCGATGGCGACGACCTCGTCGGGATTGATGTCGCGGTTGGGCTCGCGGCCGAAGAGCTCGGCGACCATCCGCTGGACCTTCGGCGTCCGCGTCTGCCCTCCCACGAGGATGACCTGGTCGACGTCCGAGGGCTTGAGCCCGGCGGCGGAGAGCGCGTCGAGGCAGGGGGCGGCCGTCCGGTCGATCAGGTCGGCGACGAGGCTCTCGAAGCGCTCCCGCGTGAGCGTGCGGTTGATGTGCTTGGGACCGGACGCGTCGGCCGAGATGAACGGCAGGGTGATCGTCGTCTCCGTCGCCGTGGAGAGCTCGCACTTGGCCTTCTCGGCGGCTTCCTTGAGCCTCTGCAGGGCCATGCGGTCCTGCCGGAGGTCGATGCCGGTCGCCTTCCGGAAGTCGTCGAGCAGCCAGTCCATGATCTTCTTGTCGAAGTCCTCGCCGCCCAGGTACGTGTCGCCGGCCGTGGCCTTGACCTCGTAGATCCCGTCGCCGAGCTGCAGGATCGAGATATCGAACGTGCCTCCGCCGAGGTCGTAGACCGCCACGACTTCGCTGCCCTTCCGGTCGAGACCGTAGGCGAGCGACGCCGCCGTGGGCTCGTTGATGATCCGGAGGACCTCGAGTCCCGCGATCCGGCCGGCGTCGCGCGTCGCCTGGCGCTGGGCGTCGTCGAAGTACGCGGGGACCGTGATGATCGCCTCGGTGATCTCCTCGCCGAGGGCCTCCTCCGAGAACTCCTTGATCTCGGAGAGGATGAACGCCGAGATTTCCTCGGGGCTGTACTCCCGGGCCCGCGCTCGGATCTTCACGTCGCCGTTGACGGCGCGCACGATCTCGTAGGGCAGGACTTCCCGGGCATGCTGCGTCTCTTCGGCGTCGTACTTGCGTCCGACGAGGCGCTTGACCGCGAAGACCGTGTTCATCGGGTTCGTGATCGATTGCCGCTTGGCGATCTGTCCCACGAGCCGCTCGCCGTCCTCCGTGAATCCCACGATGGAGGGCGTCGTCCGGCTGCCCTCGCGGTTCGTCAGGACCTGGGGAGTCGCGCCCTCGACCACGGAGACGCAGCAGTTGGTCGTTCCGAGGTCGATGCCGAGAATCTTTCCCACGCGCCCTCCTGAATTCCCTGGCTTCTACTTCTTGTCCGCCGGCGACTCGTCTTCGGGCGTCGTGCGAACCGCGACCTTCACGAACGACGGCCGGATGAGGCGATCGTTCAGGAAATAGCCGCGCTGGAGCTCCTCGACAATGGTGTTCGGCGGGACCGTGTCCGTCTTCTCGGTCGCGACCGCCTCGTGCAGATTGGGATCGAACGCCCCGGACGTGTCGATGGGAATCAGGCCGTAGCGCTTCCAAAGCTCGCCGAGCTGCTTGGCGATGATCGCGATGCCCTGCCCGAAGTCGCTCGTGAGGTCCTCGGGGCGGGCGTGCGCGAAGGCCCGCTCGAAGTTGTCGAGAATGGGAAGGAAGTCGTGCGCGAACCCGGCGAGGGCGATCTTGAAGTACTCCTGGCGCTCGCGCTCGCTGCGCTTCTTGTGATTCTCGAACTCGGCGAGCTTGCGGATGTGGCGGTCCTTGAGCTCCTCGATCTCCTTCTGAATGTGGCGGAGCCTGTCCTCGGCCGCGGCGAGGGCGTTGACCTCCTCCTCGTTCAGCGCGGACTGCAGGGATTCGCCCGAATCCGACACTTCGAGCGTGTCGTCGTCCGGTCTCCGCCTGTTCCGATCGCGGTCGCTCATTCGGAGCGATCCTCCTTCTGGCGCTCGTCCCTGCGGTCGAGCCGATCCGAGACGGCCCGGCCAAGCAGGTCGACAACGGGGATGACCCGGGTGTATTCCCGGCGCGCGGGTCCGATGACTCCCAGCATTCCCGTCAGTGTCTCTCCCGTGCCATAAGAGGTCAAGACGGCCGAGAGCTTCGGGTCCACGGAGCGGTCGTCCTCGGAGCCCAGGATCACGCTCGTGCCGGGGGAATCGAGGTAACGGGAGACGAGCTCCAGCACCCGGACTTTTTCGTCAAACGCCTGGAAGATCCGGCGGATCGAGTACAGGTCGGAGAACTCGGGCTTTTCCAGAAGACGGGCCGTGCCGTCATAGAAGAGCCGGTCCTCGCCGTCCTTGCGGTCGAAGGCCTGGCGAGCGAGGGCAGCGACCCGGCCGATCCGGTCCGCTTCCGCGCGTTCGCGCTCCACGGCCGCGGCGAGGCGGCGCCGCACTTCGTGCAGCGTCAGGCCGCCGTATTCGCGCGTCAGCCTCTCGGAGAGGGCGTCCAGCTCGGCCGGCGAGAAGCTCGTCTCGGTCTCGAGCACCCGCGAGATCACGACGTCGGGCTCATGGACCTGGACGCAGAGGATCTTGCCCGGCGCGACCGCCAGAAAGCGCAGGCTCTTGACGACCGTATGGAGAGCGTCGGGCGCGACGACGAACCCGACCTCGCCCGAAAGCTGCGAAAGCAGGCGTGACGCCGCCGTGAAGAGCCGGCTGACGTCGCCCCCGGCCGAATCCAGGTCGGAGTCGACCTGCTCGCGGACCTCATCGCCGACCTTCCGCTGCCGCATGAGCTCGTCGATGTAGACGCGGTAGGCGCGATCGGTCGGGACACGGCCCGCCGAAGTGTGCGGCTGGGCCAGGAAGCCCGAGTCCGTCAGGTCGGCCATGATGTTGCGGATCGAGGCCGGCGACAGGCCGAAGCGGTTCGACTTGAAGAGCGTCCGCGAAGACACCGGGAGTCCCGTGTCGACGTGGACGCGGATGATCTCCTTCAGGATCGCGCGGCTTCGGGCTTCGAGTGTCGGCATGGGATTTTGGGCTACGGCTCCGGCTTTGGCTTTGGCTTTGGCAGTCGCGTTGAGAGAGTGCTAATGATACCAAAAAGGGCCGTTAGACTCCGCGCCGTGGCGGCAGAGATTCTCGACTCGCGACTCGCGCTCGCCGGAGCGGGCCGCGCGGGCCGCGCTTTCGCGCGCTCCTGGCTCGGCGCGGGAGGCCGCATCGCCTTTCTCATCGTGCGGGATGGGGCGTCGACCGCCGCTCGGCCCGCCGAGCTCGCGGACATCCCGGCCGTGGACTCCAGCGAAGCGGGCTCGACGCCCGAGACCCGCAACTGCGACGTTCTCATCCTCGCGGTCTCGGACGACGCCATCGCGACGCGTCGGCGAAGCCCTCGCCTCCCGGCTGTCGTGCCGGGTGGCCCTGCATCTCTCCGGAGCTCTTTCGAGCGGAGTCCTCGCTCCCCTGGCCCGTCGAGGTGCCGCCGTGGGCTCGCTCCACCCCGTCCGGCCTTTCACCGGGGAAAGCAACGAGGACTGGAGCGGCGCCTTCGTCGCCGTCGAGGGCGACTCGCTCGCCGCGGAAACCGCCTCGGCGATCGCCCGCGCCGTCGGGGCGCGCCCCCACGCCCTCTCGCCGGAGGCGAAGCCGCTGTATCACGCCGCCGCGTCGCTCGCCGCCGGCGGCGCCGCCGCCGTCGTCTCGGTCGCCGTGGAAGCCTGGATCGCCGCGGGCGTGCCCGCCGACACGGCCCGCGAGGTGCTTTCGGGCCTCGCGGAGCGCGCGGTGGCCGCGGCGGGCAAGCTTCCCTTCCACGAAGCGTTCACCGGAGCGGTCGCGCGCCGCGACGTCGGCACTGTGCGCGCGCACACCGACGCGCTCTCGCCCCACCCCGAAGCATTCGCGCTCTATCGCGCGCTCGCGGAAGAAATCCTGCGGCGCACGCAAGGCCGAGGGAAGGAAGACGAGATCCGCGGAATCCTGACGCGAGGCTGAGCGCGGACGATCCGACGATCCTTCCATCCTTCCATCTTCATCCTCCAAGCTTCATCCGAGCTGCGGGGTGCCCGTAACCCTCTCCAGGTGCTACAATTTGCGCAGCCCGTCGCAACGCCCCGCTTCGCGCGCGGCGCGCCCGGGCTCAGAAAGTCATGGTTTTTTTCAACTACGCCACGATGCAGATGGCGGCCAAGGTCGTTTACTACGGCCCGGGCCTGTGCGGGAAGACGACCAACCTGCACCACATTTACGGACGCACCGCGCCCGGCTCGCGCGGCGAGATGGTGTCGCTGGAAACCGAGACCGATCGGACGCTCTTCTTCGACCTGCTGCCCCTCGACGTCGGCGTGATCGGGGGCTTCAAGACGCGGGTCCAGCTCTACACGGTCCCCGGCCAGGTCTTCTACAACACGACGCGAAAGCTCGTGCTCAAAGGCGTCGACGGCATCGTGTTCGTGGCCGACTCCCAGCGCGCGATGCAGGACGCCAACGTCGAGTCCCTCGCGAATCTCAAGACGAACCTCGCCGAGATCGGCGTGAAGCTCGACGAGATTCCGCTCGTGCTCCAGTACAACAAGCGCGACCTCGCCAACATCCTCTCGCTCGCGGAGCTCGAAGACAGCCTGAATCCGGAGAAACTTTTCGAGAGCTACGAAGCCTGCGCCGTTCTCGGTCAGGGCGTCTTCGAAACTCTCAAGGCGATCTCCCGCCTCACGCTGCGTTCGCTCAAGAAGAGAATGCTCGGGGAGGAGAAAGTCGCCCGTGTCGGCGCCAGGCCGGCGGCTCCCGCGGCCAAGCCTGCAGCCGCTGCGGCGGCCGCGGCCTCCGCTCCCGCCGCGCCGCCGAAGACCGCGCCGAAGGCCGCCGCCAAACCGGCGGCGCCGCCTCCCCCGCCACCCGCCGACGATCTGCAGGACGCGCTGGACGTCGACCCTGGCACGTTCTCCGAGAAGGCTCCGGCTCCGGTGCGCGCCTACGAGCTCAACCAGCCCCGCCTTCGACCTTCGACGGCTCGGACCAGGAGACGGTCCAGGAGTTCGAGCAGGCCCTGGATTCGCTCGACGCGCCGCTGCCCGAAGCGGCGCCGGCGCCGGCGGCCGCCTCCGCGGCTCCTCCGGCGGAAGGCGAGATCACCGACGTGTCCTTCGCCGAGGCGGCGCAACCGGAGCCCGAGAAAGCGATTACCGAAGAGGTGCGGCACGTCAAGGTCCGCTCCAACCTCGACATCCTCGCGGAGCTCGATCGTCTGCGGAAGACATCGACCTCCACCGCGCCGGAACCCGAGAAGCCGCGCCGTCCCGCCACCGGCATTTCGGTCGACGATCTGCTGGCGTCGAGCCTCAATCACCGCAAGGAAATCAGCAAGGTCTTCGAGGTCCAGGTGCCGCGCCGTCAGCTCACGCAGGGGCACCAGGTCACCGTCGGGTTGCGATTCGAGGATCAGCAGGGCAAGGAAGTCGGCGAGGGACAGTCCTTCTCGATCGAGCTCCAGTCGCGCAGCGACATCGAGCGCCTGCTGCTCTCGCTCAAATTCCACATCCTGGGAAAGTGACGCGCGCCCGCGCTTGCGCGCGACGCGGTCATCCCGAGGAGCGCAAGCGACGAGGGATCCCGTCCGATCCCGGTCAACTGATCACCGCGCGCTTGCGCGGCGCACGTCATCCCGAGGGCGCAGCGACGAGGGATCCCGAACTCCTGTCATCGCCGCGACTCTGTCCTCTCTTCGCCACACTGTACGGAAAAGCCTTTGCAATCCCGCGGAGGCCAGGTCTAACCTTCTCCCATGCGATCGATCCAGGGGATCGCGCGGCTGGGCATTGCCGTGCTCACGGCAGGCGTTGCGGCCTGCGCGTCGGCTCCCAAGCAGTCCGCGGCGCACGTCGGCTCCCCCGCCCGCCGTTCCGACCGCGGACGAGCGCGCGATCGCCGCCGCCTCGGCCGAGTTCGATCTCGGCCGCGAAGCCGCCCTCGCCGGCGATTTCGTCTGCGCGCGGTATCGCTTCAGCCGGGCCATCGACACGGTGCGACCGCCGACGGGCCCGCCGCCTTCGGACTCCGTCGAGTCTTTTTCGTTCGAGATGTACGAAGGCATCCAGCGGTACGAAGCGCTCGCCGGGCCGACCGAGGAAGCCGGGACCTCGAGCGGACGAGATCGACCCCGAGATCGAAGCGCAGATCGAGGCTCCGGAAACCAACCCCGAGGCGATCGCCACGGCGCGCGAGGCCGTGGCCTCCGATCGCCCGGCCGCGGTGCCGGATGTCCCGATCGTCGTCAACGACTCCGTCCTGCGCGTGATCGCGGCATTCCAGAGCGACGCCCTGCACGACAAGATCCAGGCGGGCCTGGTCCGTTCGGGCCGCTATCTCCCCATGATCCACCAGGTCTTCGCCGAGGAGGGGCTGCCGCAGGACCTCGCGATGATCGCGTTCATCGAATCCTCGTTCCTGCCTCTCGCCCGCTCGAACAAGATGGCGCATGGCATCTGGCAGTTCATGCCGCGCACGGGGCGCCAGTACGGCCTCCGGTCGAACGGGCTCGTCGACGAGAGGCGCGATTTCGAAAAGTCGACCCGCGCGGCCGCGCGTTACCTCGCGTACCTGAACGAGATCTTCGGAGACTGGTATCTCGCGATGGCGGCGTACAACGCGGGCGAGGGCAAGATCCTGCGCGCCATGAACCGCACCGGCGCCCGCGACTTCTGGCACCTCGCCTCGACCAACGCCATCCGGAAGCAGACCAAGAACTACGTGCCCGCCTTCCTCGCCTCGGTCCTCATCTCCAAGAACCCGTCGCACTACGGGTTCGTGGTCGTTCGCGGATGCGCCGCTCGAGTTCGACACGGTCCGCCTGGAGCGTTCGATCAGCCTCGAGGACCTTTCGAAGGCGTCGCAGTTTCCGCTCGAGGACCTCCAGTCGCTCAACCCCGAGCTGCTGACTCTGGTCACGCCGCAGCAGCCCGAGGGTTACGACCTCCGGATTCCGGACGGGACGCTCGAGACGCTATCGCTCGTCGTCGCCGCCGTTCCCACGACGCGCCCGCCGGAGTTCAAGACGCACGTCGCGAAGAAGGGCGACACGCTTCCCAAGCTCGCCCGACGCTACGGCGTGACGGTCTCCTCTCTGGCGTCGGCGAACTCGCTCTCGACACGCGCACGGCTGTCCCGCGGCCAGGAAATCATGGTTCCCGAGAAGGCCAGGAAGACCGCGAAGGCCTCGACTCCCAAAGTCGCCGTCGCGAAGTCGAAGAAGACGACGAAGTCCGCACCCCCGGCGCCGGCGGCCGCGAAGAGCTACCGCGTGAAGACCGGGGACACCCTCTACCAGATCGCCCTCCGGCACGGAACGACCGTGGCCGAGATCCTGGCCATCAACGGCCTCGGCGGCTCCGGGCTGATCAAGCCGGGGGACAAGCTCAAGATCCCGGCGCAAGTGACCGTGCAGCGGCGCTTGGCGGCCGCAGCGGTCAGCCCGAGGCCCGCAGCGCCGAGGGATCCCGTCACTCTCGCCTCTCCTCTCCTGCTACCATGCCCCCGTCCTCGTCCTCATCCGATCAGGCCTCCTCGGCCCCGAGGAGGTGGCATGCTCACCCGGATCCACTCCGCCGCGACTCTCGGCCTCGAAGCGCGTGTGCTCGACATCGAGGTCGACGCCTCGGGCGGTTTCCCCCGCTTCACGATCGTCGGACTCCCCGACGCCGCCGTCCGCGAAGCCCGAGAGCGCGTCCGCTCCGCCCTGAAGAACTCGGGCTTCGCGTTTCCATCGGGGACGGTCACGGTCAACCTGGCCCCGGCGGACTTTCGAAAATCCGGCGCCGCGCTCGATCTGCCGGTCGCCCTGGGCCTCGCCGCGCTCGGAGGTGACGCTTCCGCCGGCCGCCGAGTCATCGTCGGAGAGCTCGGGCTCGGCGGCGAGGTCCGGCCGATTCGCGGTGCGCTGTGCCTCGCGCTCGCCGCCCGGGACGCCGGGTTCCCCGAGATCGTGCTGCCCGCGGCGAGCGCCCGCGAGGCCGCTGCGGTCGACGGGATTCGGGTCATCCCCGTACCGCACCTCACGGACGCCGCGGGGCATCTCTTCGGGGGACGCACGGTCGCGCCCCTGGCGCGGACGGACGCCGAAGCCTCGCCCGTCGACGCCCCCACCCGACTTCTCGGATCTGCGCGGCCAGCTCGTGGCGCGCCGCGCCGCCGAGATCGCGGCGGCGGGAGGGCATCACCTGCTCCTGACCGGACCGCCGGGCGCCGGCAAGACGATGCTCGCGCGACGCCTGCCCGGGATCCTCGCTCCACTCACCGACGGCGAGGCGCTCGAGGTCACGCGGGTGCATTCGGTCGCGGGCACGCTTCCCGACCGGAGCGGGGCTCATCCGCACGCCTCCGTTCCGCGCGCCGCACCACGGGATCTCGGCGCCCGGCCTCGTCGGCGGAGGAGCGCGGCCGGTGCCCGGCGAGATGTCGCTCGCGCACCGCGGAGCGCTTTTTCTCGACGAGATCGCCGAGTTCCGCCGAGACGCCCTGGAGGCGATTCGACAGCCGCTCGAGGAACGCGCGATCACCGTCGTGCGCGTGGGCGGAGCGTGCGTCTTCCCCTGCGACGTCCTCCTCGTCGCCGCCATGAATCCCTGTCCCTGCGGTTTCGCCGGAGATCCGCGTCGGTCGTGCGCGTGCGATCCGCGCGAGCGCTCGCGCTACGCGCGCAAGCTCTCGGGCCCGTTTCTCGACCGGATCGACCTGCACGTCGTGATGCGCGATCTCCCGTGGCCGGAGCTCCGCGGCTCCGCGGGGGCCGAGGCCTCCGCCGCGATCCGGGCCCGCGTGGAAGCCGCGCGCATGTGCGCGGCGTCACGCCGACCCGGGAGGGCGGGCTTCCGCAACGGGGATCTCACTGCACAGGAGCTTGTGCAGCATTGCCCTCTCGACGGCGCGGGCGTTCGCGTTCTCGAGACGGCCGTCGCGCGCCTGCACCTGTCGGCGCGGGCGATCCATCGGGCTCTGCGCGTCGCGCGTACGATCGCCGATCTCGCGAAGAGCGAGAGGGTCCTTCCGTCACACCTGTCCGAATCGCTGTCCTTTCGCCCGACGCCGACCTCGCCGATTTCCTGCCCGATCGAGCAGGGTTGACAGCCTCGGGAGCGGCCCATACGATCGATGTCAACCAGATCCGGGGCGTCGACTCCGGTCCAGACTCTCGAACCGAGCTCGTGCAGGCGTACACGGGAGAGGCCTGCGCAGACCCGGGTAGGAGGAAACCGGTGAAGTACAACACGATCATTTTCGTGCCGCATGCGCGGGCGCGATTCCGCAAGCTCACGATCTCGTCCCGGTTCCTCGGGCTCGCCGCCGCTTCGATCGCGGTCGTCCTCCTGGCCGCCGTCGCCTTCGCCTGGGCCTTCTTCGCGTCGGCTCGACAGCGACCGCGAGTACCGCTTCGCCCTCGCCGAGAACGCGCGCCTCCGCTCGACGACCGCCGATCTCCACCAGCGTCTCGACGGCATCTCCAAGCGCATGTCCGATTTCGAGGCCCGCACCCGCCGCCTCGCGATCGTGGCGGGCCTGACCGACTCGGCGCGGCAGGGCGTCGGCGGACCGGGGCTCGCCCCCGAGACCGCGGCCGACTTCGGCAACCAGAGCTCTCTGCTCGACACGCGACTGTCGCTTCTCGAGAAGCAGTTCTCCCGCCGTTCGGCCCAGATCGCCTCCACGCCCACGGTATGGCCCGTCCGGGGAGCCGTGAGCTCGGGCTACGGCCTCCGCAGCGACCCGTTCACGGGAGGCTCGTCGTCGCACGAAGGCATCGACATCTCGACGTCCCGCGGCGAGCCCGTGCTCGCCACGGCGGACGGCACCGTGCTGCTCTCCGGGTGGGCCGGCGAGTACGGACGCGCGATCGAGATCGTGCACAACGACCGCTACGTCACCCTCTACGGCCACCTCCAGGAGACGCTCGTCGAGCAGGGGCAGGTCATCCGCCGGGGCGATCGGGTGGGTCTCGTCGGCTCGACCGGGCCGCTCGACCGCGCCGCATCTCCACTACGAGGTCCGCGTCGACGGCCGGCCGGTCAACCCGCTGGAGTACATACTCGAAGGCCGGTAAACCTCACCCGGACTCTTCCTTCGAGTCCCCTCCCGCCTCGACCCCGGGTCATCCCGCCCCTATCGAAACCCGGGAATCCGAAATAAACTCCCGCCCTTCAGATGTTAACCGCCCAAATATGATCGACCGCGTCCTCGCCAAGGTCTTCGGCACGCAGCACGAGCGCGACCTCAAGAAGCTCGCGCCGCGCGTGGCGCGGATCAACGCCCTCGAGCCCGAGATGCAGAAGCTCTCGGACGAGGCCCTCCGCGCCAGGACGGACGAGTTCCGGGCGCGGATCGCGAAGGCTTTGGAGGGCGTCCACGGCCGAGGATCTGAAGGCGGCGCGCAACGCGGCGCTCGACGAGGTCCTGGAGGAGGCGTTCGCCGTGGCGCGGGAGGCCTCGGTCCGAGCGCTCGGCATGCGCCCGTTCGACGTCCAGCTCATCGGCGGCATGGTCCTCCACCAGGGCAAGATCGCCGAGATGAAGACCGGCGAGGGCAAGACCCTCGTCGCCACGATGCCCGTCTACCTGAACGCCCTGACCGGACGGGGCGTGCACGTCGTGACCGTCAACGACTACCTGGCCCGCCGCGACGCCGAGTGGATGGGCCAGATCTACCGGTTCCTGGGCCTCACGGTCGGCTGCATCCAGAACAACCTCCTCGACGACGAGCGCCAGAAGGCCTACGCCTGCGACGTCACCTACGGGACGAACAACGAGTTCGGCTTCGACTACCTCCGCGACAACATGAAGTTCGAGATCGAGAGCATGGTCCAGAGGGGCCACGTCTTCGCGATCGTCGACGAGGTCGACTCGATCCTGATCGACGAGGCGCGCACGCCGCTCATCATCTCCGGGCCCGTCGGAAGAGAACACCGACGTCTACTACCGGTGCAACCGGGTCATCCCCCACCTGGTCAAGGGCACCGAGGACAAGGACAAGCACGGCAACAAGTTCACGACGGGCGACTACCTCGTGGACGAGAAGGCGCGCACCGCCGTCCTGACCGAGGAGGGCGTGGCGAAGGCCGAGAAGTTCCTGGGCATCGAAAACATGTACGAGCTGACCAACATCGACCTGCTGCACGGCGTCGAGCAGGCGCTGCGGGCCCACGCCCTCTACCGGCGCGACGTCGAGTACATGATCAAGGACGGCCAGGTCCTCATCGTCGACGAGTTCACCGGCCGCGTCCTTCCCGGCCGGCGCTGGTCCGACGGGCTCCACCAGGCCGTGGAGGCCAAGGAAAACGTCAAGATCGAGCGGGAGAACCAGACGCTCGCGACGATCACCCTGCAGAACTACTTCCGCCTCTACGAAAAGCTGGCGGGCATGACCGGCACGGCCGACACCGAGGCCTCCGAGTTCCACCAGATCTACAAGCTCGACGTGGTCGTCATCCCGACCAACATGCCCATGATCCGGGCGGACCACCAGGACGTCGTCTACGCCTCGGAGCGGGAAAAGTACGAAGCCGTCGCGGACGAGATCGTCCAGCTCCGCGACAAGGGCCAGCCGGTTCTCGTCGGCACCGTGTCGATCGAAAAGTCCGAGCGGCTGTCGGAGCTCCTGAAGAAACGCAAGGTTCCCCACGTCGTTCTCAACGCCAAGTTCCACGAGAAGGAGGCCGAGATCGTCGTTCAGGCCGGCCGCTCGGGCTCGGTCACGATCGCGACGAACATGGCCGGCCGGGGCACGGACATCGTCCTCGGCGGCAATGCGGAAGCCGTCGCGACCCACGAGCTCCGGGACGTCGAAGACCCGGCCGAGCGGGAGCGGCGGCTCGAGAAGCTCCGCGAAAGCTGCGCCGCGGACAAGAAGCAGGTCCTCGCGGCCGGCGGGCTCCACATCATCGGGACCGAGCGCCACGAGTCGCGCCGGGTCGACAACCAGCTCCGAGGCCGTTCGGGCCGGCAGGGAGACCCGGGCTCTTCCCGCTTCTATCTCTCTCTCGAAGACGACCTGATGCGCATCTTCGGGTCGGACCGCCTCCAGAACATCATGCGGCGCCTCGGTATGGAGGAGGGCGTGCCGATCGAGCACGGCATGGTCTCGCGGTCCATCGAGCGCGCGCAGAAGCAGGTCGAGGGCCGCAACTTCGAGACCCGCAAGCACCTGCTCGAGTACGACGACGTCATGAACCGGCAGCGCGAGGAGATCTACGGGATGCGCCGCGGCATCCTCAAGGGCGAGCTCGCGCGCGAGCACGTCCTCGGCCTCGCCGAGATGGTCCTCGATTACGTCCTCGGGCGCCACCTCAACGAAGAGAAGTCCCCCGCCGACTGGGATCTCGCGGCCGCCGACGTCGATCTCGGCGAGTACTTCGGGCTGAAGCCCGGCACGATCGCCTACGAGGGCAAGAGCCGCGACGAGATCCGCGAGGAGATCTGGAACGGGCTCGCTCGCCGTCTACGACCGCAAGGAGTCGATCCTGGGTCCGGAGATGATGCGGACCCACGAGAAGTTCGTGATGCTGCAGGTCGTCGACCAGCAGTGGAAGGACCATCTCCTCGCCATCGACCACCTCAAGGAAGGCATCGGCCTGCGCGGCTACGGCCAGCGGGACCCGCTCATCGAGTACAAGAAGGAATCCTTCGAGCTCTTCACGCTCATGAAGGAGCGGATCGAGGACCAGATCGTCCAGTACCTCTTCAAGCTGCAGCCCGTCCCGCGGGAAGAGGCCGAAGCCGGCGGCGAAGCTCCGGCCGGTCCGAGGCGGGCTCCGGTCGCCATGCCGCAGCGCCGGGCGCCGTCCAACGTGAACTACTCCTACGGCGCCGCGGCCTCGGGCGGACAGGACGCCAAGGTCGAGACGGTCCAGCGACAAGCCCCCAAGGTCGGCCGCAACGATCCCTGCCCGTGCGGCTCGGGCAAGAAGTACAAGAAGTGCCACGGAGCTGAGGGTGGGCCGCCGCCGGAGGGCGGAGGTAAATCCAATCACCGGGCCGCCGGAGCGTGATGGCGAAGAATCCCCGAACCCGATCCGACGACGCGATCCCCCTGGCCCTGACGTTCGACGACGTCCTCCTCCTTCCGGCGCACTCGGAAGTCCATCCCCGCGAGGTCGATCTCTCGACCAGCCTGACCGCGGACATCGGCCTGAACATCCCCGTGATCTCGTCGGCGATGGACACGGTCACGGAATCGCGGCTCGCGATCGCCATGGCTCAGGCGGGCGGCCTCGGCGTGATCCACAAGAACCTCTCGATCGAGGCCCAGGCGGCCGAGGTCGACAAGGTCAAGCGCTCCGAGTCCGGGATGATCGTCGATCCCGTGACCTGTCGCCCCGAGCAGTCGATCGTCGAGGCCCTGGAGCTCATGTCCCGCTTCAAGATCTCGGGCGTTCCGGTGGTCGACAAGCGGGGCAAGCTCGTCGGCATCCTGACCAACCGTGACCTGCGCTTCGAGACGCGGCTCGACAAGCCCATCTCCGCGCGCATGACCAAGAAGAACCTGATCACGACGCCGGTCGGCACCACGCTGGATCAGGCCAAGGAGCTTCTCCACAAGTACCGCATCGAGAAGCTCCTCGTCGTGGACCGCGCCGGAAGCCTCAAGGGCCTCATCACGGTCAAGGACATCCAGAAGGCGATCAAGTACCCCAACGCCGCGAAGGACGCGCTCGGGCGGCTGCGGGTCGGCGCCGCCATCGGCGTCACCCGCGACATCCTCGACCGCGCGCGCGAGCTCGTGGGCGCCAAGGTCGACGTGCTCGTCCTCGACTCCTCGCACGGGCACAGCCAGGGAGTGCTCGACGCGCTGAAGCTGGTTCGCAAGCGCTTTCCTTCGACTCCCATCATCGCCGGCAACGTGGCGACGGAGGAAGGAGCGCGCGACCTCGTCCGGCGCGGCGCCGACGCCGTCAAGGTCGGCATCGGCCCGGGGTCGATCTGCACGACCCGGGTCGTCACCGGCGCGGGCGTCCCGCAGATCCATGCCATCCGGGAGTGCGCCAAGGCGACGCGGGGGACGAAGGTGCCCCTGATCGCCGACGGCGGCATCAAGTTCTCCGGCGACATCACGAAGGCCCTCGCGTCGGGCGCCCACCTCGTCATGATCGGGTCGCTGCTCGCCGGAACGGAGGAGTCGCCGGGAGAGACGATCCTCTACCAGGGCCGCACGTTCAAGGCGTACCGCGGCATGGGCTCGCTCGGCGCGATGAAGGCCGGCTCCTCCGACCGCTACTTCCAGGAGTCGATGGAGTCGGATGCCCCGGTGACATCCGGCAACGGCGGTTCCCTCTCCAAGCTGGTTCCCGAAGGCATCGAGGGCATGGTGCCCTACAAAGGCTCGGTCGAGGGACTCGTGCTCCAGCTCACGGGCGGCGTGCGGTCGGGCATGGGCCTCGCCGGCTGCCGATCCATCGAGGAGCTCCGCACGAAATCGAAGCTCATCCGGATCACCTCCGCGGGACTCAGGGAGTCCCACGCGCACGACGTGATCATCACCAAAGAGGCGCCGAACTACCGGAGAGAGGACGGCTAGGGTTGAGGGAGTCGAGATGTTGAAGCGTTGAACATGTCTGAACGGGCGAACCGACACTCACCCTTCAACCTTCAACTCTTCGACTTTCAACTTTTCTTCTTCCGCTTCTCCTTCGCCTCGGCGTCCTTGGCCCACTTCTCCTGGCGAAGCTTCAGCACGGCCTCGAGACGCTTCGAAAGCTGCTCTTCCTCGCCGGAGGCCCGAGGCCGGTAGTACCGGCGGCCGCGAAGCCGATCCGGCAGGCATTCGATGCCGCCCACGCCCTCGGGCTCGGCGGGAGCGTAGCGGTAGCCCTGGCCGTACCCGACCTCGCGCATGAGCTTCGTCACGGCATTGCGGATGACCGCCGGCACCGGCTCGGCGGGCTTTTCGGCGACGTCGCGCTTGGCCTCTCCCTCCGCTTCGTAGAGGGCGTTCGACTTCGGCGCCAGGGCGCAATAGACGGCGGCTTCGGCCAGGGCGAGCGAGCCCTCCGGCATTCCCAGGAAGTCGTAGGCGTCCTTGGCGTCGAGCGCGATGCGCAGCGCCCGCGGGTCCGCGAGGCCCACGTCCTCCGAGGCGAACCTCACGATGCGCCGGGCGACGTACAGCGGATCCTCCCCCGCCTCCAGCATCCGCACGAGCCAGTAGATCGTGGCGTCGGGGTCGGACTCGCGCATGGACTTGTGCAGGGCGGAGATGAGGTTGTAGTGCTCCTCGCCCGCCTTGTCGTAGAGGAGGACCTTGCGCTGCAGCAGGTCCCGCAGGCGCGCCACGTCGATGGTCTTCGTGCGCGAGGCCTCCCCGTCGGCCCCCGCGGCTTCCAGCAGGTTCAGCGCCCGGCGCGCGTCGCCGCCGGAAGCCTGGGCGATGAAGGAGAGGGCCTCGTCGTCGAGCCGGAAGTCGCGGGCGCCCAGGCCGCGGTCGATGTCCTGGAGGGCCCGCCCGACGATCCGGGCGATCGCCTCCGGCGCGAGGGGCTCGAGGACCACGACCTTGCAGCGGGACAGAAGCGCGCCGTTGAGCTCGAACGACGGATTCTCGGTGGTCGCGCCGATCAGCACGATGTCTCCCGACTCGACGTAGGGCAGAAACACGTCCTGCTGCGAGCGATTGAACCGGTGGATCTCGTCGAGAAACAGGATGGTCCGCTTGCGGGAGCGGAGGCGCTTCGCCTCCTCGAGGACCTCCCGCATCTCCTTCACGCCCGTGGCCACGGCCGAGTAGGACACGAAGTGCGAGGAGGTCTGGGACGCGATCAGCCGCGCCAGCGTCGTCTTGCCGACGCCGGGCGGACCCCAGAGGATGAGCGATGGGACGCGGTCCTCGGCGATGGCCCGCCGGAGAAACCCGTTGCGCGCCGACGACTTCCGTCGGGCCCCTCGACCTCGTCGAGAGAGCGCGGACGCATCCGATCGGCGAGCGGCGCGGTCGACGACAGAGCGCCGCCGCCCGCCGGTCCGGGCTCGGGCGCCTCCCCTTCGAAGAGGTCGCGCGTCATGGAGCGGCCTCGAGCGAGCGGCGACAGTTCTCGGAGCAGACCGCGAAGGGTCTCGCCGCCGCGCCGCACCGGCAGGGCGAGACGGCGATCGATCCAGGTGCCGCACACGGGATCCCGAACCATGTCTCCCTCGCGCACCGGGGGAGCGGGCGGCCGCCCGGGAGCGCTGCCGCGGCGCACGGCCTCGAAGAAAATCCGGAGACCCCGAAGCACGGTCAGGAACGCGAAGAGCGCGAAGACGAGAAGGACGGCCCGGGCCATGGCGTCCAGCCCGCGCGAAGTGCCGGAGATCTGGGACTGGATGCGGTCGAGCTGCGGGATCTCGGGATTCCGCCGCTGGAGCTCGTCGAAGAGCCTCTGGGCCTCGGCCGGATTGCGCCGATCGAAGGCTTCCACGAGCACCCAGTTCAAGCAGACTCTGCCAGTGCTCCGGGTCCGCGTCGCGCGCCTTCTTGAAATAGGCCACCGCGAGCTCGAACTCACCGGCGTTGCGGTGCGCCGCGCCCAGATCCGAAAGCAGGTTCGGGTCGTTCGGGGCCTTGCGTCTCGCCTTCTCGTAGGCCGCGATCGCGCCGTCCCAATCGTCGCGGTCGTAGCGGTAGTTGCCGAGGGCGATCAGCAGCGCCGGGTTCTCGGGATCGCGGTCGACCGCGCGCGTCAGCTCCGCGAGGCGCGCATCGCCGCCCCCGGTCTCCCGACCGGAGGCCGATCCGGCGCTCTCGCTCGCCGGCCGTCCTCCGCCGCCCGCGAAGTAGCCCGCCGAAAAGCCGACCAGGCCGCCGACGAGGAGGGCCAGCACGATTCTCGGAGCGGCGGATCTTGCGGACTTCTCAGCGACCACGCGGGCATTCTCTCAGAAACGAAACGGGGCGGCTTTCGCCGCCCCGTGAAAAACTCCGAAGGGAAACCGACTCAGTGCGAGGCCGCCCGGAGCACCGTGCCGCCCGTCGCGCGGGACACGGCCGCCGCCCGGCTCGAGGCCGAACGGGCGAGCGCCTTGTCGACCTGGCGCTCCACTTCCTTCTCGTCGAGGCTGTTGATCACCGCGATCTCGGACACGATGAGGTACTTCGCGCGCTCGTACATCTTCTTCTCGCGGAACGAGAGCGTCTTGCGCGACGAGATGTAGTTGAGCGTCTTCAGAACGTCCGCGATGGCGTGCAGCTCCCCCGACTTCATCTTGTCGAGGTTCTGCTTGTAGCGACCCTTCCAGTCCCCGGTCGCCGAGAAGCGGCCGTCGCCCAGAGTCTTCATCAGGCCTGTGATGTCCTTGCGCTGGGTCAACCGGCGCAGGCCGATCAGACTCGTGTTGCCGACGGGGACCATGACCCGGGAATTGTTGGACAGGAGACGGAGATGATAGAAGCTCCGCGGGGCCACCGGCTCCGTCGCGAACCCCTCGCCGATCTTTTCGACGACCGAGACCCCGTGGTTGGGGTACACGATCTTCTCTCCCACCTTAAATCCCACTCGCGCCTCCTCGAAAAGTAGATGAAAAAGATCTGATACTGGGAACCGCGGATTATAGGCAAAACGCGCGAGAAACTCAAGCTTTGCGCCTCCTTTGCGCGCCCAGAACCTATGCTGTAGCAGCAACTTACTGGCCGGTTGTGCGCCTGATCACAGGGACAGGAATAGTACAGGGAGCAGCCTGAAAGCCCTGCCGTTGCAAGGAAATCCGACGAGGGGCGTCTTCGGGTTAGGACACTCTTCGGACGCGCTCCCGGGGTCGGCGAGAAATAAATTCCGCGATCAGTTCGTCGATCCTCGAAAGCCCCTCCCGGACCTTTCCGAGGTCGTATCCGTAGCCGATCCGCACGTACTTGCCGATCCCGAAGTGGCCTCCGGGGGTGATCAGGACGGATTTCTCCTTTCGCAGCCTCTCGAAGAGGGCCACCGAGCCGATCGCCAGCCGGTAGCGGACCAGGGCGATCGCTCCGGCTCGCGGCGGGATCAGGTCGAGGACGCCTTCGTGTCCGCGCACCCAGGCTTCGACTTCCGGCAGCTGCCGCCGGACGATCGAACGCGTGCGCGCGAGGATCTCGTCCCGGCGTTTCGGTTCCATCGCGAGACGGGCCAGCCGGTCGGAGAGCATCGTCGGAGTCAGAGTCGTGTAGTCCTGGTACGACCAGAGCCGCGCGGCCTGCGCCGGGGGCGCCACGATCCAGCCGATGCGCAGCCCGGGGAGGCCGAACGCCTTGGAGAGGCCGGCCGTCACGATCACCTTCCTGTACCGTCCCCAGAACGTCGGCGAAGGCGAGGGCGCGTCGGCCCCGACCTCCGCCCCGCGATAGACCTCGTCGGAGACGATCCAGGCGCCGACCCTCCGGGCCGCCTCCACAACCGCATCCATCTCGGCCTCGGTCAACACCGCCCCGGTCGGGTTGTTCGGATTGGTGACCATGATGATGCGCGTCCGGCGCGTCACGGCCTTCTCGAGGCTGTCGATGTCCAGCGACCAGCGCCGGGCATCGCCCGTCCCGCTCTCGACGAGCCGGAAGGCGTCGGCTCGGCCTGCGTACGCCCGGGCCAGTCCCCAGCCCTGGAGATACGACGGGAGCATGATCGCCGCGCGATCGCCCTTCTCCAGGAGTCCCCAGAGTGTCGTGTAGTTCGCTTCCGACGTCCCCGTGGTGACCAGCACGTTTTCGGTGGTGGCCCCGGGGTAGAAAAGGGCGATCCGCTCGCGCAGGAGCTTCGAACCGTTGGCCTCGGGGTACTTGAGCGCCGTTTCGAGGAACTCGCCCCGGCCGGCTTCGCCCTCCAGCAACTCCTCGACCCGCAGGGGGAGGACGCCGCTTTCCGAAAGGTTCCAGCGGACCTCGTTCTCGTAGAGGCACTGGGTCCGCTCCATCTGAAACCGGTCGATGCGCATGGCCGACCTCGGAGAAGTGCCCGAATGGTATCAGCCGGCTTGCACGAGATTTTTCTTGAACTACGTACTTAAGTAGTACTTCGCGCAATAGTATTGACCCTTGGTCACGCACGCGTGAATTGGAAGGAGGAGACCATGGCTCTACGGTTCCCCGCGAAGAAAGTGTTGGTTCCCGTCCTGGCGTCAGCCGTCCTCTGTTTCGGTGCGACGGTGACGGCGGTCGGCTCGTCAGGCAAGACGTCGGTGCCGAAAGTCAAACCCAAGTGGTCGAAGGCGGTGGCCTTCGACGTGTCCGCCCCCCTTCGGGAGATGGCGGCCTCGGGACGCGTCAACAAACCGGTGGCTCCGGAGCTCAAAGAAATCCGAGAGGAACGGGTCGTGCGTGCCATCAGCGACCGCGGCCACTCGCCCGATGGCGCGCTCCAGGGTCCGGCCGGCTCATTTATCGCGCCGAGCCTCGCGATTCCGGGTCCGTCAGAGAACTTCGAAGGCGTGAGCAACCAGGACAACTTCAACATCTTCGGTTTCCGCGTCAACCCGCCCGACCCCGTGGGCGACGTCGGCCCCAATCACTACGTCGAGATGATCAACCTCGTCTACGCGGTTTACAGCAAGACGGGAACGCTGCTCCTCGGCCCGGTGGACACGGGCACGCTCTGGGCGGACTTTCCGATCGACGACTGCACAGACCCGTCGGGCGACCCGATCGTCGTCTACGACCAGCTCGAGGACCGCTGGCTCCTGAGCCAGTTCACGACGCGCGCCTCTAGTTGTTCCGCCGTTCGAGGCGCCGTTCTACAACTGCGTCGCCATCTCCGTCACCGGTGATCCCACGGGCGAGTACTACCGTTATGCGTTCATCACGCAGCCGGACGGAGTTGCCCGGCTGGTACTTCTTCCCCGACTATCCGAAGTATGGCAGAGTGGAAGAAGTCGTACGTGCTGACGACTCGCGACTTCGGCTTTACAACCAGTACGGCATCAGCGTCTATGCGCTCGAGAAGAACAAGATGATCGCCGGCAACCCGAATGCCCGCGCGGTCCAGTTCTTCCTGGATTCCGAACGACGTGCCGCTCAATCTGATCGGCGACGGCCTGCTTCCGGCCGACATCGACGGCACGAAGCAGCCGAAGGAAGACGCGGCCATTCCGATCATCGGCACGCAGGACGCGGAAGCCGGATACGGTGCCACGTTCGACGCCGTGAACATCTGGGATCTCAAGATCCACTGGCAGGCGAACCCCGTGGCGTCGATCGCGTTTCGCGGCGCGATTCCCGGTCGCACCCTTCGACTCGGTCTTTCCCTGCGCACCGACCTCCCGCGACTGTCTGCCGCAGCCCGGAATAGTCAATCCGGCTCAGTACCTCGACATCCTTTCTTACCGCCAGCGGCCGACCTGGCGCGCCGCGTACCGCAATTTCAAGGACTACGAGACCATCGTGACGAATCAGTCGGTCGAGGCCCTTCCGGGTATCGCCGGCGCGCGGTGGTGGGAGATCCGGCGGGTCGGAAGCACCTACTCGATCCACCAGGAAGGCACCTTCGCGCCGAACGACGGTGTGCACCGCTGGATGGGCTCGATCGCCCAGGACAAGAACGGGAACATGGCCCTCGGCTACAGCGTCGTCAACGGCGACGACCGTCTTTCCGGGCATCCGCTACACGGGCCGGCTCGCCGGCGATGCGCCGGGGACGATGACGCTCGGTGAGGCCACGGTCATCAACGGCACGGGAGTGCAGACGACGACCAACTCTCGCTGGGGCGACTACACCTCGATGAACATCGACCCGAGCGACGACTGCACGTTCTGGTACGTCAACCAGTACTACACGCTGGCCGGGCAGGCCACCTCGACGGCCGGCTGGCAGACGCGCATCGCGAGCATCAAGCTCCCGGGCTGCGGTCGTAGCGAAGTCCGGAGCGTTCGACGACGGGCCGGCGCGGAAACGCGCCGGCCCTTTTCACATTCTCCCGGCTCTTCCGCCGGATCCTGCGCATGCGCAGTGTCACGGCCGAACGGATGCTCACGAGGGCTGAAGACGGTTGCCGTTTCGCGAAGCGATCCCCCATGTCGACCTCGCGGCAGTTATCCTTGCCGTCTCAGGACCCGAGACGATGACCGAGAAGATTTCCAATGCAGTGGTGCTTCACGGGCCAGGCCGGTCCGGCACCACTCTCTTCAGCCGGATTCTCTCCACGCATTCCGCTTTTGCCTGGATCTCGGGTTACGTGAACCGTTTTCCCGGTCATCCACTTCTCTGGCCGTGTTCAACCGTGTGATGGAAATCGATACGGTGGAGAGGTTCAGTCGCTCCCGGCGATACTGGCCTCGTCCTGCGGAGGCCTACAATTTCTGGAACCACTACTTTCCCTATTTTTCTGAGCCGGCAGATCCGTGGCCGCACGAAACAACAGGATCGCCCGGACGAATGCATTGCCGCCATCCGTGACGTTCAGCGCTACCAGGGGAAAAAGAGATTCATCACGAAGATCACGGGAGCGGACAGGGCGGCGGAGCTCGAGCGAGTGTTTGCCAACCCGCACGTTCTGTACATCCATCGGGATCCCAGGGCGGTTGTGGCGTCCTACTACAGACAGAGATGGGGATACAAAACCAAGCCCGAACGTCTTCGAAAGCAAGACCGAGATCGAGCTCTTGACGGAATACGTCAAGAGATACGAGATGAGCTTCGAAGGGAGAGGCGCATTGTAGTCGTTCCAGCTCCATGACGTCGTGTACGAACTCATGGTCGATGAGCCGGATCGATTCTTTCGCGGTGTTCTTTCGCGGCTTGGACTTCCGCAGGAAGCCGCCTTTTTCGACCGGTTGACGACCTGGAAACTGGACAGGCAAGCCAACCAGGCATGGACAAAGCAGTTTTCCAAGGAGGGAATCGCCTTTCTCAATGAGTCCCTCGAGCCATACATTGACTTCACGATGGAACTGCAAAGAAGAAGCCATGTCACCGGACTCCGACGAGGAGAAGTCTCGAGATCAGTCCGGGTCGTGACGGACGCCGGCCTTCTTTTTTCAGGGCACGGTGACGACGACCTTGCCGGTCGTCTTCCGGCTGGCGAGCGCCCGATGCGCGTCGGGAAGGCGCTCGAAGTCGAACCGCGGCCCCAGGATCGGGACGAATCCGGCCCGCCTTCCACATCGCGAAGACTTCCTCCGCGCCCCGGCGCAGCTCGCCGGAGCGGTCCGGAAGAAGCGAGAGATTGAAGCCGATCAGAGTGCGGCAGGACTGGATCACCTCGTAGGGCGAGTGGAAGCCCATCCCGAGAAGCTCCCGGGCGGCCGTCCATTTCGCGACTCCGCGCGCGCCGGAGGCGGCCGCGAAGCCGTAGAGGACATAACGGCCGCCGGTCTTCGAGCCGCCGCCACAGCCTCGAGAACAACCGGCCGCCCACGGCGTCGAACACCACGTCCGGACGGCCGCCGAAGGTTCGGTCGATGAGCTCCCCGCCTAGCCATACAGGCCGGCCGCCGCGGCTCCGAGCTCGCGGCACAGCGGGAAAGCTTGGGCTCGGACCCGACGAGCGCCACCGCGGCGGCGCCCCGCTCGCGAAGAAGTTGCAGCAGGGCCGTCCCGACTCCGCCGGCCGCGGCAGTGACCACGACGCGGTCTCCGGCCGCCACCTGCGCGCGATGGCATGCGTACCAGGCGGTGAGAAACGTGACCGCGACGGCCGCGGCCTCGACCGCGATCCGCGCCCTCGGGCAGGGGAAATACTCGCGCCACGGGGACGGAGACTTTCTCGGCATGGCCGCCGAAGATCGGAAGCGCGACGACCGGCTGCCCCGGCGCAAGCCCGGCGACCTTCGGCCCGATCGCTTCGATCCGTCCCCGAGATCTCCATGCCCGGAACGAACGGCGGCTTCGGCGTCCTCGGGTAGTCCCCCGACCGCACGAAGAGGTCGGCGAAGTTCAGCCCGATCGCGGCCGTGCGGACGAGGACCTCGCCGGCTCGCCGGGCAGCGGATCGGGACGCTCCCGCAGGACGAGCCGCTCCGGGCCTCCGTAGCGGTCGACGAACCAGGCGCGAGAGGTGACGGCGATCCCCGGTCCTTACGCCTTGTCGGCCTTCTTCTCGGCCTCGACGGCCGCCGCGTCCGTCTTGGCCTGCATCATCCGGGCGATGTCGATCCCGAACTGGTCCTTGAGCATGGCCAGCATCGCCGACATGCCCCCGCCGACCGTGCCCATGACCTTCCCGACCGCTCCCGCTCCCGACCCGTTGCCCATGTCGATGATGCTGATCTTGTCGATGCCCGCCAGCTGCGTCGCGAAGGCCTGTGCCAGCTCGGGCATCTTGTCGACGACCATGTTGATGACGGCCGCCTCGTTGAACTGCTTCCAGGCCTCGGCCTTCCGCTGAAGGCCCTCGGCCTCCGCGAGCAGCTTCTTCTTGACGACCTCGGCTTCGGCTTCGCCGACCGCAAGCACCTTCGCGGCCTCCGCGCGTCCGACGCGCTCGATCTTGGCGGCCTCGCCCGCGCCCTCGAACTCCAGCTCCTTCTGAGTGGCTTCGGCCCGGGTGATCGCCGCCTGCTTCTCGCCCTCGGCGCGGAGGATCGTCGCCTGGCGCTCGGCCTCGGCGGGCGGACCACGGTGGCCAGGAGCTCCTGTTCGCGGCGGGCGGCTTCCTGCTGCTGCACCGCGACTTCGTTCTGCTTGCGGACCTGCTCGACCCGGACCTCCTGCTCGGTGACCTGCTGGCGCGCGATCGCGGTGGCGAGGGGGCCGGCCTGCTGCGACTCGGCCTGCTTGGCCTTCACCATCATGTCGAACTCGGCCTGCTTCGTCTCCTTGTCCCGCATGGACGCGGCAATGGCGACATCCGCCTCGTACCGCTTGGTCTTCCCTTCGCGGTCCGCGGTGGCCGACTGGATCATGGCGTCGCGCGTCGCCTGGGCCTCGCCGATGACGGCGTCGCGCTTGACCTCGGCGGTCCGTTTCTTGCCCAGGGCGTCGAGGTAGCCCTGCTCGTCGCTGATCTGCTGGATCGTCAGGATGTCGATGTTGACGCCCATCTTCTTCAGATCGAGCGCGGCCTCGTCCGTCATCTTCTGGGCGAAGGCCTGCCGGTCCGCGTTGATCTCTTCGACCGTCAGCGTCCCGAGGATCGCCCGGAGGTGTCCCTCCAGAGTCTGGAAGATCACGCCCTTGATCTGTTCCGTGGTCATGCCGAGGAAGCGCTCGGCCGCCGAGCGCATGGAGACGTCGTCGCCCGCGATCTTCACGTTCGCGACGGCCTCGACCGTGACCGGCACGCCCTCCTTGGTGTAGGCGCGCTGGATCTTCAGAGGGATCGAGATGATGTTCAGGGAGAGATACGCCACCTGCTCGAGCACCGGGACCCGCAGCGTCGCGCCGCCCCGGACGATGCGGAAACCGACCTTCGAGCGATTGCCCTTGTCGTCGACGATGGTGTGCTTGCGGCCGTAGATGATCGCGACCATCGAGGGCGGAACCTTGATGTAGTTGCGGGCGAAGAGGGCCATCGCCACCACGAGGCCCACGAGCCCGAGGACGATCGCGAGAACGACCGTCGCCGAGGGAAGTCCTTCCAACATGTTCATCCTCCCTGGGGCCGCGCCTTCGGCCCTGTGGCTTCGACCAGAACCGAATCGCCGGAGAGCGCCGTGATCAGGACGCCGGTTCCGGCGGCGATCCCCTGTCCCGCCGCGCCCCGCGCGATGTGCGTACGACCGCTCTCCGCTCACGGTCAGCGTGACCTGCCCCACCCCGCCCTTCGGGATCCCGACCGACACCTCGGCCGGCTGCCCCACGAGGCTCGTCATCCGGACCTCGCTCGAGGCCTGCTGGGCGTAGAGCAGCCTCGCGAACTGATAGACGATCGTGGCCATCACGATCCCGGTCGCGACGCCGATCCCGGACGCGGCCGGATGGGACATCCCGAGATAGCGCGCCACGACGCCGCCCACGCCGAACGCCGTCAGGAAGGCGCCGATGACCCTCGAGCTGAAGATGCTGGGCCCGTCGCCATGCTCCACCCCGGCGTGGCCGCCCACCTCGACGTGGACGTCATGGTCGGCATGAAACAGGTCGCCGAGGAAAAGCATCGACAGGAGAAACAGAAGCCCGAAGGCCCCGATGGCCGCATAGAGGAGCATAGAGTCACACTCTCCCCTGTCTCCGGTGGCCTCGTGAAATCGTTCCGAGGATCGACAGTCAAGCTATATCCGGCTCCCGGCCTTGTCAACGCGCGCTGCCGGAGTCCCGAAAGTGGCACGCCGGTTGCGCGATTCAGACGCCGGCAGGCGAACAAGGAACGACCAGCCCGCCTCCACAGAGCGCCGAGGCGGCGCGAGTCTCACGGCGAGGCCAAGTCGCGAGCGACATAGCGGGCGGCGACTTCCCTCTGTTCCGGGGTCGAAGCCTGTTCCACGACGCTCCTGAGCTCCCGCCGAGCCGGATCCCGGCCGGAGAGAAGCCCGAAGTGCGAGGCGCGCTCCAGCCGACCCTTGTAGGAGAGCTCCGGAAGACCGAGACCGAGAAGAGCGAGAAGCGCGATGCCGGTCGAAAGCTTCGCCATCGGCGCCGACACCCACCGACCCGACGAGCGAGCGACCCGCAGAACGCAAAAAACCACGACGGCCGCAGGGATCGAAAAGGCCACCCAGAACGGCGCTCCCATCAGCGAAGCCAGATTCTCGGCGATCCATCCATGGCTCAGGAACCAGGAGGACATCGAAATCGCGGGCCATCGAACCATCCCCAGGTGGGGGAAGGTGGACGTCAGCAGCAGATGGCTCGCGAGCGAGTATCCGGTCGCGACCAGGAACAGCCCGCGCGACAGCGGCGTTCGCAACGCGTGGGTCAGCGGAAAGGCCACCAGGAAGAGAGCGGGAAGAAGATACCGACTCCCCAGCGAGGCGCCGCCGTCCCATCTCGGGTACCCGGACAGCAGTACGAACAATCCGAGCGAGCTGAAGAACAGGAAGAGACAATCCGCGCGCTTCTCGCCCGAACGCCACCAGCGGAAGAAACCGACGATGGACCAGAGGAGAAACGGCGAGAAGATGAACACTCCCCGCGCCGGGTCGAACAGGAGTCGCAGCGCGATTCTCGGGCTGGGATGCCGAATCCCGAACAGGCCCTTGCTCGCCAGGGTCGCGTAGGCGGTCTCTCGCGCGGACGAGAGGATCCATGGCGAGCCAAAACAGGCGTTGTTGTAGAAGAGAAGCAGCGAGAGCGGCACCATGGCGGCCACGGCGAAGGCGACCGCCCGGGTCGAGAGCGGCAGGCCGGCTCGAAGAGCGAGGAGGACGGCGATCGGTGCGACGGTGTACTCCGAAATGGCTGCCCACGCCGCGAGCCCTCCGCTCGCCCCGGCCAACAACAATGGATGCCGACACGCCTTGTCTTCGGCGCGGCAGATCAGGTCCCAGGCCAGGAACAGGAGCGACGCCGTCCACGCGTGGCTGAACAAGGTCCGCGCGTAAAAGAGAAAGGGGGTTCCAAAAACTGCGGCCAGCATGATCAGCGGGGCCACCGTGGGATTGCCGGAAGCAACCTCCAGCCGCCGCCCGAAACACCAGACCGCAATGAAGCAGATCGAGGAGACGGTGAGAAGGCGCAGGAGGTAGAAGATCGCATTGGACGTTCCGGCCGTCGGCGGCGGGAGAAAAAGACGCAGGAACCGGTAGACAGGATAGGCCGCAAAAGCGAGCCCGGGGGCTTTGTTGGAGTAATAGTGGCCCCCGGCCGCGGAAACGTCCTTGTGCTGGCCCATCGCCGCGATGGTCCGATCGATCGCGAAAGTCTTCCATTCGGCCATCGCGACGACGGCCTGAAAACGGGAGAGTTCATTCGTGTTCGAGTCCGGCGGAAACAAGACCCGTGAAATAAATGGTCGAAAAGACGAAAGCCGCGAGGATCGCCCGGGGCGCGCGCCGCGAGTCAGGCTCCATTCCCTGCGCGGACATTTCGCTCATCGCGGCCGCGGTCGATGTTGGAGGCCAGCCGCCGCGCCGCTCGAGTGGTGTCTTCTCGCAGCCGCGGGTGACGGTTCCATCCTCGGGTTCACCGATACATATTTGCACCGAGAAGGCTCGTCCTGGCACCTTGGGGAGAGGCCAATCGCGATAAAGCGCGGATCGTCCAGGCTTCGCCCGCCTCCTCCCGGCAGCCCGAAAAGGCACGCGGGTTGCAGGATTCGAACGCAGGCAGGGCGAAACGGCGTGTCGAGCTCGGGTTTTTACCGTTTCCCCGGGTGAATCGCTTCCGCAGGAGAACGGTGTCAGGAAGCGACGGCGCGCCCCTGCCGATTTCAGCGCCTCCGCCCCTCATGGGGGCGCTTCACGCGAAACTCAAGTCCGCGGCGGATGATGGACCGCGTGATCCGGCCCCTGCGTGCCGCTGTCGTTGCCGCCCTCTCGTTCGGGAGCGCGTGTGCCTCCGCGCCACCGGACAAGATCGGCGTGGCCGTCTTCGAGGCCCCGCTCGATGGCTCGCCGATGCCCGAGGGCTGTCGCCTCCTCTTCTCGCATCCTCCCGTCGACATGAACGAGTTGCAGATGACCGGACCCAGGGATCCTTTTCATGCCCAGAGGGAGCGCTCGGCCGCCGCCGGCGGGAACGTGCTCCTCGTCCGATCCCGTCTGACCGTCCCGCGCCAGGACTACAACTGCCCGGCCGCGTCCCCGATCACGAACTGCCCGCCGTCGGAGGGTTACTGGGCCACCGTGGTGTTCGAGGACTACACGTGCTCCCGAGCGGCGGTCGACGCCTTGCGGTCGTCGAAACCGAAGAATTAGGGGGATCGGAAGGGCGTTGGGATTTCAGGCGCCCGGCGTCTATCATTTGGCCTCCCTGCCGGAGTGGCGGAATGGCAGACGCAGGGGACTCAAAATCCCCCGCTCGCAAGGGCATGCCGGTTCGAGTCCGGCCTCCGGCACCAGAGCGCGCTCCGCGCACTACGCGGCAGGCTGCGGCTCAGTGCTCGAGGCCGTACTCTTTGATCTTGTTGTAGATGGTCTTGAGCGAAAGCTTGAGGAGCTCGGCCGTCTTCTTCTTGTTCCCGCGGGCGAACTCGAGCGTCTTCGAGATCAGCCGCCGCTCGACGTCGGCGAGAGAGTCGCCGACGGCGATCCGAACGACGGGCGGCTTGCGGCGGCGGGCGCGCGTCCGCGGCAGCGGCCTGGCCAGCACCGAGCGGAGGACCGTCGGGCCGATCTCCGTCTCGGAGAGGCGGGCCGCGCGGCGAAGGGTTTCCTTGAGCTCGCGGACGTTGCCCGGCCAGTCGTGCGCCTGCAGGGCGTCGAGGGCCTCGGCGTCGAGCATCAGACCGGGATCGATTTCCTCGAGAGACCGCCGGGCCAGAAGCGCGACGTCCCCCTCGCGCTCGCGCAGGGGCGGCAGATGCACGACTTCGTCCGAGAGCGCGCTCCGGAGCGACCGGGACAGCCGGCCCGCCTCCAGCGCCTCGCGCGGATCCTCGTCGATGCCGAGCACGAATCGCGTCGGCCCGCCGGCCGCGATCTGCGCGAGCAGGGCCTCCTGGAACGCCGTCGACGTCGTCTCGACGTTCGGGAGAAAGAGGGTTCCGGCCCCCGTCTGGCGCACGGCGAGCTCGAGCGATTCCCCCTCGGAGATGTAGGCGAAGCGCCCGGCGCCACGCCCGGAAAGGCGGTGCAGAGCGAGCGCCGCGACGTCCTTTTCGGTCCCGACCTCGCCCGTCAGCAGGACCGAGGCGTTCGATCCCGCGCCGCGCTCCAGCGAAGCGAGCGCGGCGAGCCACCGGGGCGAGCGGCCCGGGAGGGCATCCTTGAGCTCGGCCCGGGCGAGGCGGACACGTGCTTCCTCGGCTTCGGCGCCGCGCAGGCGGCGATCGGCGGCCGCGGCATGGAGCTGCGCGACGCGGGCTCCCGAAACGGGCCGCCAGAAGAAGTCGTGGGCGCCGGAGGCGATGCCACGATCCATTTCGGCGCCATCGACCAGCGCGTAAACAATCCGGCCCGAGCCGTCCTCCCGGACCCGGGCGAGGAGCTCGGCTCCTCCCGGCGCGTCGAGAGCGGCGACGACCACGTCCGGCTCGAAGCCGTGGAACGCCTCTTCGGCCTCGCGCGCCTCGGCGAAGACCCGGACGGCGCCGCCCGCGGCCGCGAAGCCCTGCCGCAGCGCGTCGCGGGAGGAGGCGTCGGGGTCGAGCACGAGGATCTTCATACCGGACCTGGAATTCTACACCGTGGAGGCGCCTCAGCGGCCACCTGGAGGCGCCTCAGCGGCGCCCCGGACCGATCCCGAGGGCCGGCCAGAGCGCGTCGATCTTCTTCTTCACGTCCGCGCTCATGAGGATCTCGTCGGGCCACCGCCGCTCGAATCCCTCTTCCTTCCACTTGCGCGTCGCGTCGATGCCCATCTTGCTGCCGTAGCAGGGCAACCGGGATGCGAAGTCGAGCTCGTCGACGGGGCCGCGGACGATCTCCACGTCCCGCTCCGGATCGATGGCCGTCAGCGCCCTCCAGAGGAGCTCGCCGCCGCCCCGGACGTCGACGTCCTTGTCGACGACCACGATCGTCTTCGTGAACATCATCTGGCCCGTGCCCCAGATCGCCTGCATCGTCTTGCGCGCATGCCCCGGATACCGCTTGTCGATCGCAACGATCATCAGGTTGTGGAAGATGCCTTCGACCGGCAGGTGCATGTCGACGATCTCGGGGATCGTCTTCTTCACGATCGGCAGGAACAGCCTCTCGACGGCCTCCCCCATGAAGCCGTCTTCCATGGGCGGACGGCCGACGATCGTCGTGAGATACGTCGGGCGCTGGCGCCGCGTCACGGCGGTCACGTGAAAGACCGGGAAATCGTCGTCCAGCGAATAGAAGCCGGTGTGGTCGCCGAACGGCCCCTCGCGGCGCGACTCGCCCGGATCGACGTAGCCCTCGAGCACGAATTCCGCTTCGGCGGGAACGAGCAGGTCCACGGTCTTCCCCGGCGTGAGGGGCACGCCTTCGCCCCGGAGGAAGCCGGCGAACAGAAACTCGGAAAGACCCGGCGGCAGCGGAGCGATCGCGGAGAACACCGTCGCGGGGTCGCACCCGATCGCAACGGCGACTTCCATCCGCCGTCCTTCGCGGGCATAGCCGCGCGCCTGCCCCGCGCCGTCCTTGTGTTTCTGCCAGTGCATGCCGGTCGTCCGGCGGTCGTAGACCTGCATGACGGTACATCCCCACGTTCGTCTTTCCCGAGGCGGGATCCTTCGTGATGACGAGCGGCATCGTGATGAACGGGCCGGCATCCTGCGGCCAGCACGTCAGGACGGGCAGCTCGCCGAGATCGACCGCGTCGCCGGTGGCCACGACCTCCTGGCACGGGCCGCCGCGGACGGTCTTCGGAAACACCGCCGCGAGCTCCGTCACCCTGGGGATCGCCTTCAGCTTCTCGAGGAGTCCCTCGGGCGGCCGCGGATCGAGGAAGAACTCGAGACGCGCGTCCCATTCCTCCCAGGAGGCGAGGTCGAGCGCCTTGAGCATCCTCCGGCGCGTGCCGAAGAGATTGATGGCGACGGGAAACGCCGAGCCCTCGACGTTCTCGAACAGCAGCGCCGGCCCGCCCGCTTTCACGCTCCGGTCGGCGATCTCCGAGATTTCGAGACGCGGCGAGACCGCTCGCGGATGCGGGCGAGATCGCCGTCCCGCTCCAGCTCCTCGAGGAAGGCCGAAAGGTTGCGATAGGCCACGCGCCGCCGGTCTCCTTCTATTTCTTCGATTTCCGGCGCGCCGGCGCGGTCCGCGCGATCGGCGCCTCCGCCTCGATCCGGCCGACGTTCGCTCCGCGCGCGTTGTGGACGACGGGCTCCGCGTAAGCGGCGAGGGTGCGGCGCGCGGCCTCCGGCAGGCGGCCGAGGCGCGACAGCACCTCGAGCGTGACGGCGTCCCGGGGTCGGGCCGAGCCGTCCTCGATCTTGAACGCGACGCCCACGGCCTGTTTCGCGCCGGGCGCCGGAGCGAGGCCCACCGCATAGACCCCCTCGGCGCCTTCCTTGCCGACCCACCGTCCGCCCCCGGCCTCGAGGAAGTCGGTCGTGAAGCGGCCCGACCCGGCGACCATGAAGGGGCGCTTGGACATCGCCTTGACCAGCCTCCCCCTCCCCGAGGCGGCGGCCGGAGACTCGCCGCTCACGCGCGATCCGACCAGGCGCGCGTACGCGCAGGCGAGAGCCGAGAGCGGCAGCCGGAACACCGGAAGGTTGCAGCCGTCCACCGCCACCGTGATCTCCGATTCCGGGATGCCCGCGTAGCGCGCGAGGGTCGTCCGGATCTTTCGCTGCAGCGCATGCGCGGGATCGACGTAGCCCTGGCTCGGGAGCCCGAGCAGGCGACAGGCGAGCAGCATGCCGGCGTGCTTGCCCGAGCAATTGTTGTGAAGGGCCGTCGGCGCGGCGCCGCGGCGGACGAGATCGCGGGCCGACGCCTCGTGCATCGGCGCGTGGGCGCCGCACTCGAGATCCGAGACGCGGAAGCCGCCCTTGCGGAGCATTCGCTCGGCCGTCTGCACGTGCTTCGGCTCGCCTCCGTGCGAGGCGCACATGAGGGCGAGCTCCTCGTCGGTCAGACGGAACTTCTTTTCGCCCCCCGCCTCGAGCAACGGGATCGCCTGAAACGGCTTCGCGGCGGACCGGACGTACACCGGCGTGCGCGGGTCGCCGCATCCCGCGAGCAGGGCGCCGCGCTCGTCGACCACCGCGACCGATCCCCGGTGGGAGGACTCGACGCGCGGTCCGCGATAGACGCGCGCCAGGACCGGCGGAGCCTTCGGCATGGCCGCCCATTATGGGGTCAGGCCCGTCGATTTCGGATTTTCCGGATTTCGGCGGCCGGCGGATGACGCCGGTCACCACTGGGAAACCGAAAAATCCGGGGCGACCCTGCTATTCTGGATGGCGTCCATGCCGCGGAATAATCGCCGGCCTCGGGCCGTTGGGCTGATCCGAATGCGCGCGACTCTCGTTGCCCTCGCCCTGTACGCCGGGGTCGCCCCCGCGCTGCTCGCCCAGAACGCTCAGGCCTCCGCGGCGCCTCCGGTCTTTCCCGATCTCGAGTTCGTCGGCTCCGAGGGCGGCAGCGTCCGGCTCTCCGAGCTCAAGGGCAACGTCGTCCTGCTGAACGTCTGGGCGACCTGGTGCGGCCCCTGCAAGAAGGAGCTGCCCGTCGTCCAGCGGATGTACGACACTTACAGCGATCGCAATTTCGTCGTCCTGGCCGTCAACGTCGACGCCGACCGCAAGCGCGTCGAGCCCTTCGTGAAACAGTTCAACATCTCGCTGCCCGTCTACTACGCGTCGCCCGAGGACGCCGGGCCGCTGACCGCGATGGGCATCCCGTCGACGTTCATCCTCGGACCGGACCGCACGCTCATGGATCGTTTCGTGGGTTATCACCCCGACGTCGAGGAACGCTGGAAGAAGCTCCTCGACAAGACGTTGAAAGCGCGCAAGTAAACCGGCGCCGCGAGGCGCGCGTCCAAACCCGAGGAGGTCCTTCCATGAAGATCCGCGTCGCCGCCCTGGCCATCGGTTTCGCTGCGTTCGCCGCGGCCGCGCAGGCCCAGCTCCGAGGCGGAACCGTCGAGATCAATCCCTACGCGGGATGGCTGTTCGGCGGCAACTTCGGAAACGCCAACGTCGAATTCACGCCGTACGACCTCGGCGTCGACGACGATGTCGTCTATGGCGGACGCATCGGATACAACGCGTCGAGCATGTTCGAGTTCGAGTTCGAGTACGCCTACTTCAAGACGCAATTCGACCGGGACCCGGACGACGTCTTCGTTCCCGGGGAGAGCCTGGGCGACCTGAAGATCCAGTACTTCATGGGCTATGCGACGTTCAACTTCGGCACAAGCCGCTGGGTCCCGTACTTCACGGTCGGCGCCGGCGCCGCGAACCTCGATCCGGAGATCCTCAACGTCGTGACGACGTCCGAGACCCGTTTCACCGCCGGCATCGGCGGCGGCGTCAAGTACTTCTTCTCTCCGCACTTCGCGCTGAGGCTCGACGGACGCCTCTACTCGACCTACCTCGGAGACACCGACGTGTTCTGCGGGCCGTACTACGTCTGCACGCAGAGCAACTGGCTGACCAACGGCGGCGCGAACGGCGGGTTCATCGTCGCCTTCTGAACCCGGAGGCCGGCGGCAGGACGAAGGCGTTCACTTCCGCTCCTGCCGTCCTGCCTCCTGACTACGGCCGCCGATCCGGACCACCCGGCTCTCGTCCGCCTGCGCCTCCATCGTGACCTCGACGGTCGGCGGAAGCGCGGCGCGGATCGCCCGGCCCGGCCACTCGACGCAGACCGGCGCTCCCCGGAGCGAGTCCGGCAATCCGAGGGCCTCGAGCTCGCGGGGGTCGTCCGCCAGCCGGTAGAGGTCGAGGTGGCGGAGCACGATCTCGCCGCGGCCGCCGGCGTACTCGTGCACGAGAGCGAAGGTCGGCGAGGCCACCTCGCGCGCCGGAGCGCCGAGACCGCGGGCGATTCCTCGAGCGAACGCGGTCTTGCCCGCGCCGAGCTCCCCGGTGAGATAGACGACGTCGCCTCGTCCCAGCGAGGCCGAGAGAGCCGCTCCGAGAGACTCGGTCTCGGCTTCCGACCGCGTCACATGTGTCGCGTCCGCCGTCGCCGCCGCGCCCATCATCGATCCTCGTTCCGCGTTCCGCGCTCCGCGCTGCGGAGCGCCCGGCGGACGGAGGGCAGCGCGTCGGCGATCTCGTGGGCCAGCAGGCCCGCGTCGCCCAGGCGCGGCTCGAGGAGTTCCGCGGCGGCGCCGTGCAGCCAGACTCCGCAGATCGCGGCGTCGATCGGGCGGAGGCCTCCCGCGAGAAACGCGCCGATGATGCCCGCGAGCACGTCCCCCGAGCCCGCCGTCGCGAGAAGCGGCGTGCCGGTCGGGTTGGCCACGACGCGGCCTCCGGGCTCGGCGACGAGCGTGTGCGCTCCCTTGAGGACCGCGATGCCGCGCGTCTTTCCGGCGAGCGCGCGAGCCGCGCCGAGCCGGTCGGCCTGGACGGCTCGGCTCGGCCGCCCGAGCAGCCGGCCCGCCTCTCCGGGATGCGGCGTCAGGACGAGCGGCCGGAGCCTTCGGCTCCGCAGCTTCGCCGGCCGGCCCGCGAACGCGTTGAGGGCGTCGGCATCCAGCACGACCGGAAGCCGGGTGGCGGCCAGGACCTTCTCGAGAAAGCCCACCGTCTCCGGCGAGGTTCCCAGTCCGGGCCCGACGATCGCGGCATCGAAGCCGCGCAGGGCGCGGATCGCCCCGGACGCCGCCGCTTCGGCGATCGCGCCATCGCTCTCGGGCAGAGGCTCGGTCATCGCCTCGGGAAGAGCCGGCGCGTAGAGAGGCGCCAGAGACTCCGCGCAGAAGATCGTGACGAGCCCCGCGCCGGCGCGCAGCGCTCCGCGAGCGGCGAGGACGGCCGCCCCCGCTTTTCCGCGCGAGCCGGCGATGACCGCGAGGCGTCCGAAGTCGCCCTTGTGCGACTCGAGCGCGCGCGCCGGCAGACGGGAGGCGACGTCGGACGCCTCGGTGAGCCAGAAGCGCTCCGCCCGGGCCTCGAGCGTCTTTCGAGGGATTCCGATGTCGACGACGACGAGCCGTCCGCAGGATTCGCTCGCCGGAGCGAGCAGGTGACACGGCTTCGGCGCGCCGAAGGCGACGGTGAGGGCGGCGCGCACCGTCGGGCCCTGCACCGAACCGGAATCCGACGACAGCCCCGAAGGCACGTCGGCCGCGACGGTCGGCCGGCCGGCCGCGTTCAGCGCCGCGACCGCCCGGGCCGCATCGCCCGAGAGCGGACGGCTCAGGCCGGTCCCGAAGAGAGCGTCGATCACGCCGTCGGCGTCGGCGAGCGCGCGGCCGAGCGCGCGGCGGCCGGCGGCCCCCTCGAGCGACGAGGGCGAGATCCCGATCGCGCCCGCCCGGCCCAGGTTTTCGGCGGGGTCGCCGCGGTACGCCGAGGGATCGCCGAGCGTGAACACGGCCGGGCGCACGCCGGCGTGCGCGAGCAGCCGGGCCGCGACGAGCCCGTCTCCACCGTTGTTGCCCGGTCCGCAGACGACGACGACGCGATCCCAGTCCGGATACCGGGCGCGGAGCGCCTCGACGAGAGCGGCTCCCGCGTTCTCCATGAGGACCGCGGACGGGACGCCCGAGCGAATCGTCGCGGCGTCGGCCGAGCGCATCGCGGCCGCACGCAGGACCGGGATCAGAGTGCGCCTCGCTTGTGAACTTCGGGCCGCAGGCCCAGCCATTCCGCGGTCGCCGACGGAAAGTCCGGCTCGCGCGGGTCCCGCGCCCGAAGATCCTCCTTCAAGCGCTCCAGGTCTTCGGGACGGTCGACGTCATAGAAAGGATCGAGCTTCCGGCACGAGACGCCCGCCCGGTGCATGCGATCGAGCGTCGTCTCGAGCACGTCGGGCGTCGACCAGGGCACCTCGCGAAAGATCTCGTCGAGCGCTCCGGCCGTTCGCGCCGCGAGTCCGAGGGCGCAGTAGCCCCCGTCCTCCGCCGGCACCACCGCCGCGTCGTCGGCGGCGAGCGCATCGAAGACGTCGCGCAGCCGCCGTACCGGCAGAGTCGGGTGATCGGATCCCACGGCGGCCGCCGCCGGCGCGCCGGAGGCGAAGGCATCCGCGAAGGCCCGCCGCAGCCGGGCGCCGAGGTCACCGTCTCCCTGCGCCCGGGCGCGCCACGGGTGGGGAAAAAGAATGGAGAGACCGGCATCCGCCGGGTCCGGGTCCGCGCACAGAACGCTGTCCCAGGCGGTGCCGTGGCCGTACAGTCGCGAGGCGTCCTCCAGGAAAGCCCGATACAGATCGCTCGCCTGCTGCGGCGACAGCGCCCCGGCCCCGGCGCCGGCCTGCACGAGGCGCGTTTTCACCCGGCCCGGAACGGGAGATCGGGCGAAGAGCAGCAGGACCGGACGCTCGGCCATGCGCCGATTATCCGGCGAATCGCGGCGTCGCGCCGGGGCGCCGACGCCGCAGCGGGCGACGCCTAGGAGCCCGGCTTTCCGGCTTCGGGCTTGGTCTCCGGCGGAAGCACCGAGACGAAGACGTTCTTCTGGAGGTACGACGTCAGGTTCGAGACCGAGTCGCGAACGCCGATGGCCAGCTTCTGGCCCCCGGGGACCACCACGAGCGTCGCGTCGTAATAGAAGTCCTTCCGCTGCGCCGTCTCGAAATCCTTGGAAGGGATCTTGACCTCCTGCCGCTGGATCTGGAGATCGGACTGGTTGCCGGCGGCGTCGCGCACCACGAAGTAGACCGAGAACTGCCCCTCGTACAGGTCGCCTGCCGGGATGAGCCCCAGGCGGGAGATCGGCACCGAGATGCGCACCGGGAGGGCATAGTTCTGGCGGTCATGCGGCTTGGCCTGGCCGACGGACAGGTTCGCGTTGAGCGGATTGTCGGTCCGGGGATAGGAGAGCGTCGCAACGACCGCCTCGGCGGTCCGGGTCTCGACCGATTTCTCGACGTAGCTTCTGCGCGAGCGCACGCGGAGAGCCTTGTTTTTGACGGTGACCTGGATCGAGTGCGGCCGGTCGGCCGCGCCCTTCGCGCTTCGGAACCCGAGGGAGTAGTAGTTCGAGAAATCCGCCGCGATCGAGTCGAGATTCGATTTCCAGTCGTTGGTGTTGACCGCGGCCGTGCCGCCCGTCTCCTCGGCCATCATGCGGATCGATCCCTGCATGTTCTGGCGGGCCGTGAACTCGCTGACGTGCACTTCCTTGTTCGTTTTCGTGTCGGCCGACAGCACGTCGGCGGTCGTCAGTCCCGACGCGTCCAGCGTGTAGATGGTGACGCCGTTCGCGTTCGCGGCCTGGACGATCTTCACGTACTTCGTGCTGATGTCGAAGTCGAACTGCTGCATCGTCGCCGTCGTGTCCTGGAACTTCTCGCGGATGGCCTCGAAGAGCTCGAGGCCGACGATGGACGGGAGGCCTTCGGACATGTAGAGCAGGCTCTTGCGTCCCTGGAGCCCGGCCATGCTGTCGAGCGTCTCCTTGATGGCGTCGATCGTGAACTCCATGTCGTTGCGGACCGACTGCGCGTACGAGCGCGCGGCGCTCGTCGCGTTGTCGGCGGTCTTGGCATCCGCGATCCGGGCGAGGGTGTCCTTGTATTCGCCGATGGTCGTCGTGCCGCCGCCGGTGTCGAGCTCGATCTGCTCGATCGCGCCGACGATGTCGTTGACGTCCGAGGTGAACGCGCGCCGGACCTTCAGCGACCGGTTGAACGTCACGACCATGCCTTCGGCGTTGGGCCCGATGACCGTCGGCACGAATTCCTTCAGGCGACGGAACATCCGGTTCCGGTTCATCGGCTGGATGTTCAGGTTGTCGATGTAGAAGACGTACTTGGCCTTCACATCGTTGGGCACCTCGGCGGCCTGCTCCTTGGAGCCGAGGTCGAGGGACGTGCCGTCCTCGAGCAGGAGCTTGCCTCCCGCGACGGCGTAGAAGTTCGTGATCTTCTGGCCGATGCCGTCCTGCTGAATCTCGAAGTCCGCGGCCGTGAGGCCCGGCACGCGGTTGCCCTTGGAGTCCGTGACGACGACCTCGACGCTCGTCACCGAAACGTCGACCGACTCGACGACCGGAGGGAAGGCCTTCTCGGGGGCCGGCTTCTCCTGGCTCGCCGGGGGGGGCGCCTGCTGCCCGAGACTCGGGCGGGGCACGGCGAGAGCCACGAGCATCACGAACGTACAAAGTCGTCTCAAACGGGATCCTCCTGTGAGCGCAAAGCGCTGCCAGGTCGGCATTATTCCCCGACCCCTCGGAAACACCTTGGCTCGCGCGGCGCGGCCGGAGACCGAGTCGGAGCCGCCGCGGAACGTTCGGCCACGACGCGACGCGCGCGCGATGCGGCCGCCGACGCCCCGCCCAAAAACTCTGTTGCTTTGTCGGAGGGAATTCAACAGAATTCGGCACTCCGGGGGCGGGCCGGATCGAGCCCGTGTGTGGGATTACGAACAGAGGAGCGAAGCTCAGCATGCCACGCGCAAGGCAACGTGCGGCCACCGCCGCGATCCTTCTTCTCGCGGCCCTCGCGTTCCCCGGGTGCAACAAGCTGAAGTCGAAGCAGGAAGTTAAGCGCGGAAACGACTTCCTGAAGGCGGCCCAATACCAGCCCGCCCTCACCTCCTACCTGGAGGCCCTGCGCCTCGATCCGTCCGAGACCAAACTGCACAAGCACATCGGCATCGCGTACATGGGGATGTACCAGCCGGGCTCGAAGCACGCCAAGGACCTCGAGTTCGCGCAGAAGGCCATCGACAACCTCAAGCAATACATCGCGGCCTATCCCGAGGACAACAAGGCGCTCGAGTACCTGGTCTCGATGTACCTGAACACCGAGCGGTTCGACGACGCCATCGCCTTCTACCAGAACGAGCTCCTGAAGCGGAACCCGAAGGACACCAAGGCGATGCAGTCGCTCGCGATGCTGTACTTCAAGAAGGGCGACTTCGAAAACGGGGTGAAGTGGCTCAAGGAGCGGCTCAACGTCGTCACGAGCAACGACGAGCGCGCCGAGGTCTACTACCTGATCGGCGTCCAGGCCTGGGACCGCTCCTACAACTTCCCCGACGTCGACCCGGTCGTCCGGGGCCAGCTCGTCGACGAGGGCATGGAAGCCCTCAAGAAGGCCGTCGAGATAAAGCCCGGCTACTTCGAGGCCATCTCGTACACCAACCTTCTCTACCGCGAGAAGGCCAAGATGGAGACGGATCCGGCCAAGAAGCAGGAATACACGGACCTCGCAAATCAATACCTCCAGCAGGCTCTGGAATTGAGGAAGGCGGCGCAGGAGAAGGCGAAGGCGGAGGCCGCCCAGGCCACACCGGAACCGAGCAACTAGTGCCGGTGTCTCACTGGGTCGGGGAGATCGTCCATGTTTGAAACGTCGCTGATCGAATCGGAACATCACGGAGGCGGATCCAAGAAGGCCCTGTCCTTCCCGGTCTCCGTCCTCATCCACGGCCTGGTGATCGGAATCGCCCTCGGCGCCTCGATCTGGTTCGTCGGCGACGTGCCCGAGCCTCCGATCCCCGTGACCTTCTACGCCGCCGCTCCCCCTCCGCCTCCTCCGCCCCCGGCCGCCCCGAAGGCGGCGCCCAAAGCCCCCGAGACGCCCAAGCAGGTCCCCGTCAAACCCGTCGAGATGGCCCAGCCGATGGTCGTGCCGGACGTCGTGCCCGCGCCCCTCGCCGAGCCCGAGGCGGCTGCGGATGCGGGCGTGGAAGGCGGCGTGGAGGGTGGCGTGGAGGGCGGCGTCCCGGGCGGCGTGATGGGCGGCGTGGTCGGCGGGACGGGCGCGGGCGGGGGCGGCGAACCCCTCCGGGTCGGAGGGGACGTCAAGGCCCCGGTCCTGTCCTCGCGCGTCGAGCCCCAGTATCCCGAAGCGGCTCGAAAGGCCCGCATGGAAGGGGTCGTCATCCTGGAGGCCATCATCACCGCCGATGGAAACGTCGAGGACGTGCGCGTGCTGAAGTCCGTCAATCCCCTGCTCGACGCCTCCGCCGTCCGGGCAGTGCAGCAGTGGAAATACAAGCCGGCGACCCTGAACGGCCGGGCGGTGCGCGTGTACCTCACGGTGACGGTGACCTTCCGGTTGAACTAGGATTGGAGCGGCGAGCTTGACGGCGAACGAAACTGAGAAGGAGCGTGGCATGAGTTTTGACCCCATTCACCTGTGGAACACGATGACGCCCATCGCGAAGGGCGTCGTCGTGCTGCTGATCATCATGTCGATCTATTCGCTGACCGTGGCCTTCGAGCGGTTCCTCTACTACCGCAAGGCGCGCAACCAGTCGGTGGCCTACGCCAAGATGGTCACGCAGTTCCTGAAGCAGGACAAGCTCCAGGAGGCGATCGACGCCTCGAAGAAGTTCAAGAACAGCCACGTCGCGCGCGTGCTGTCGGCCGGCCTCTACGAGTTCTCCCACGACATCAAGAGCGGTGGGTCGAACATCAAGGGCCACGACATGATCGAGGCCGCCGAGCGGGCCATCGAGCGCGAGGCCCTCGTCACGACCGCCGACATGAAGAAGGGCCTCTCGGGCCTGGCCACGATCGGCACCACGGCGCCCTTCATCGGCCTCTTCGGGACGGTCATCGGCATCATCAACGCGTTCCGCGGCATGGCCATGAGCGGCTCGGGCGGCATCGCGGCCGTCTCCGCCGGCATCGCCGAGGCGCTCGTCACGACGGCCCTCGGGCTCTTCGTGGCGATCCCGGCCGTCTGGATGTTCAACATCTTCATGAACAACATCGAGCGCTTCCAGGTCGAGATGTCGAACTCGGCCAACGAGCTCATCGACTACTTCATCAAGCGTCGCGGCGCGGGCGCTTCGCTTTCGGCCTGACGATCCACCAGGAGATATAGGGAGACCGGCCATGGGTATGGGAGGCGGCGGAGGCCGCGACAAGCTTCAGAGCGACATCAACGTCACGCCCCTCGTGGACGTCTGCCTCGTCCTTCTGATCATCTTCATGGTGGTCACGCCCATGTTGCAGAAGGGCGTCAGCGTGCAGATTCCTCAGGCCGACAACCCGGACAAGAAGCCGGAGTCGAGCAAGCAGAAGATGATCTCGGTCTCGTACACGAGACGCCGCCCGCCTACTACATGGACACTCCGAAGCCGCTCTCCAAGGCGGAATTCCAGAACGCCCTCGACGAGCTCTATCAGCGGAATCCCGTCCGCCGAGCTCGTCATCAAGGCCGACCAGAGATTGAAGTACGGCGACGTCAAGGAAGTCTTCAAGATGACCAAGGACGCCGGGTTTCCAGGACGTCGGCCTGATCGCCGAGAAGAAGCAAAAGGGCGTGGGCGGCTAAGCCGCAGCCGCGTCAAGGAGACCAATCGCCATGGCGATGGCAGTCGGAAGCGGCGCCGGCGAGTACAAGAGCGACATCAACATCACGCCGCTGGTCGACGTGGTGCTGGTGCTGCTCATCATCTTCATGGTGATCACGCCGCTCTTGCAGATGGGTTACGACGTCAAGGTGCCGCCGAAGGCGCCGCCCCAGGAGAACCAGCCGCCTCCGGCGGACCTGCTGATCGTGTCCCTGACGCCGGCCAACAAGATCTATCTCAACAAGGAAGAGGTCAACTCCGCAGACCCTCTCGCTGCGCCTGACGGAAATCCTGAAGAACCGCGCCAACAAGACCATCTTCTTCTCGGGTGACGACGCCTCGACCTACGGCGAGGTCATCAAGGTGATGGACCTGTGCCGCAACGCCGGCGCCAAGAACATCGGCATCGTCATGGAGGCGGTTCCGGTCGGCCAGTAGGCAGCGCAGGCCTCGGTGCCGGGTCGTCGGTCCCACGGACCTCGGCCCTACCGTCGCTCGGCCCTCCCTTCTGATATCCTCCCCCGCCGGTCGCCGGGGTTCGCCGGCGGCCTCCGAATTCACGCGAAAACAGGAGTTGGACGAATGTCTCACGAGCTTGCCCTGCCCCTGATCCTGGTCTTCTCCATCGGATCGCTCTTCGTCGCCGGCTACCTGATGTCCTGGGTCCTCAAGCGCGACACCGGCACCGCCGCCATGCAGGCCATCTCGAACGCCATCAAGGAGGGCGCCGAGGCGTTCCTGCGCCGCCAGAACAGGACGATCGCGATCCTGCGCCGCTCGTCCTGGCCGCGGTGATCTACGTCCTCTACGCGCTTCGTCCGCGACCACCACGACTTCGACCCGGTGCCGACCGCCATGCGGCTGGCGTTCTGGACCACGCTCTCCTTCGTCCTCGGCGCCGCTCTGCTCGGTCGTCGCCGGCTACGTCGGCATGTGGATCTCGATCCGCACGAACATCCGCACGGCCTCGGCGGCCCGGACGTCCCTGAACGACGCGCTCCAGACGGCGCTGCGCGGCGGCGCGGTCTCGGGCCTCTTCGTCGTCGCGATGTCGCTCCTCGGCGTCGGCGGCCTCTACTGGCTCGTCGAGCAGGTTCACCGAGGTCGCCGCCGGCCCAGATCCCGCTCCTGATCGTCGGGCTACGGCTTCGGCGCCTCGTTCGTGGCGCTCTTCGCCCAGCTCGGCGGCGGCATCTACACGAAGGCCGCCGACGTCGGCGCCGACCTCGTCGGCAAGGTCGAGGCGGGCATCCCCGAGGACGACCCGCGCAACCCGGCCGTCATCGCGGACCTCGTCGGCGACAACGTCGGCGACTGCGCCGGCCGCGGCGCCGACCTCTTCGAGTCCACGGCGGCCGAGAACATCGGCGCCATGATCCTCGGCGCCACGCTCGCGGCGTCGCTCGAGAAGCAGGGCATGGCCTTCTCCGCCGGTGTCGTCGGCGTGATGCTCTTCCCGCTCGTCGCCCGCGCGTTCGGCCTCCTCGCCTCGATCGTCGGCATCTTCGTCGTGAAGACGCGCGAGGACGAGGACCCGATGGCGGCCCTCAACCGCGGCTACTACATCACCTCGGTCCTCGCGATCGTCGGGCTTCTTCGTCGCCACGAAGTGGCTGCTCTTCAACCCGAGCGCACCCCGACGCGTGGTGGAAGTACTTCATCTGCGGGATCATCGGCGTCGTCACGTCGATCGCCTTCGTCTACATCACGCAGTACTACACGGAGTACAAGTACCGGCCGGTGCGCGAGATCGCGGAGGCGTCGCTGACGGGCCCCGCGACGAACATCATCGCGGGCATCGCGGTCGGCCTCGAGTGCACGCTCGCGCCGGTCATCGCGATCTCGGCCGCGATCCTCGCGTCCTACATGATCGGCGCGTCGGCCATTCCCGGCGGCGGCCTCTTCGGCACCGCGGTCGCCACGATGGGCATGCTCGGCACGGCGGCCTACATCCTCGCGATGGACACCTTCGGCCCGATCACCGACAACGCCGGCGGCATCGTCGAGATGTCGCAGCAGCCCGAGGAGATCCGCAAGAGGACCGACCGCCTCGACGCCGTCGGCAACACGACCAAGGCGCTGACGAAGGGCTACGCGATCGGCTCGGCCGCGCTCGCCGCGTTCCTGCTCTTCTCGGCCTACCTCGACGAGGTCAAGAACTACGGCGCCGAGCTGACCTCGGTCAACCTCGCCAAGCCCGAGGTCTTCGTCGGCGGCGCTGCTCGGCGCGATGCTCGTCTTCTTCTTCTCGGCGCTCGCGATCAAGGCGGTCGGCAAGGCGGCCTACGTCGTCATCCAGGACGTGCGCGCGCAGTTCAAGGAGCAGCCCGGCATCATGAAGGGCACCGAGAAGCCCGACTACGGCCGCACGGTCGACATCGTGACCCGGGGCGCGCTGCGGCAGATGATCGCGCCGGGCCTCGTCGCCGTCGGAATGCCGATCGTCGTCGGCCTCATCTTCAAGCAGTTCGGCGTCGGCGCCGAGGCCGTCGCCGCGCTCCTGATGGTCGGCACGATCGCCGGCATCCTCATGGCGACGTTCCTGAACAACGCCGGCGGCGCCTGGGACAACGCCAAGAAGTACATCGAGACGGGCGCGTTCGGCGGCAAGGGCTCCGCCGACGCACAAGGCGGCGGTCGTGGGCGACACGGTCGGCGACCCGTTCAAGGACACCGCGGGCCCGTCGCTGCACGTGCTGATCAAGCTGCTCGCGACGATCACGCTGGTGCTGGCGCCGCTGTTCATCTGAGACGAAGCGCCTCCGCGTCATCCGCAGTCCGACGGCCCGGCTTGCGCCGGGCCGTTTCGGTTCTTCGGCCTCTTCGGCTGAGGCTGACGGGCTGCGGCTCTAGACGAATCGGCTCAGCACCTCGTTCGAGACCAGAAAGCCGCGTTCGGTGAACCGGACGCGGCTCTGGTCTTTTTCGAGGATCCCGGACTCCCGCCAGACCTCGTAGTCTTCGGGCAGGCGCGCGTCGCCCGCCGCGTCGATCTGGCGGCGCACGGCGTCTTCCTCCACGCCCCGCGCCAGCCGCAGGCCCAGGAAGACCTCTTCGCGCGCGGCTTCCGCCGGGTCGATCGGGCGGTCGAGGGCCAGCGGCCGTTCGCCCCGGGAGAGCCGTTCCACGTAGCCCTCGAGCGTCGAGACGTTCGCGCGCCGCCGGCCGGCCCACAGCTCGTGGGCCGAGACGCCGAGGCCGAGGTTGGCCGTGCGCGTCCAGTACTTGAGATTGTGCCGCGCCTCGCGGCCGGGCCGCGCCCAGTTCGAGATCTCGTAGTGGACGAAGCCCGCGGCGGCCATGGCCTCGCCCATCGCCAGCCACATGTCGGCCTGGACGTCGTCCGAGGGGTAGCGCTCGGGCCGCACCCTCCGATCCTCTTCCATCGTTTTCGACTTCTCGACCTCGAGCAGGTAGATCGAGGCGTGCGACGCGCCCGAATCGATCAGCCGCGCGGACGCTCCGTCCGAAGCTTTCGGGAGTCTGCTCCGGCAGGCCGAGGATCAGGTCTCCCGAGACCGCCAGGCGAGCGCCGTCGAGGATCTCGAGGGCCGAGGCGGCGCGCGCCGCATCGTGCCGGCGACCGACGCCGGCGAGCTCGGCGTCCTCGAAGGACTGGACCCCGACCGAGACGCGGTTGACCCCGGCGATCGTCCAGGCGCGCGCGGCCTCCGGCGTCACGTCCTCGGGATTCGCCTCGAGCGTGACCTCGGCGTCGCGGGTCGATCCGGAACGGCCCTCCGCAACTCCTCCAGCAGGCGGCGCACGGCCTCCGTCGGCAGAAGCGACGGCGTCCCCCCGCCGAGGTAGATCGAGTCGAACGTCGAGCCCTCGGCCTCCCCGGCCAGGAGCGCCGTCTCGCGCTCGCAGCGCCTCGAGATACCGGTCCCGGCTCGACCCGTCCGTCGTGACGACGAACGCGCAGTACCCGCAGCGCGAGGCGCAGTACGGAAGGTGGACGTAGATCCCGCCGCGCGGGCTCACCGTCCCGCCTCGGCCTCGGTTTCGATGGCGGACCGCGTCGAAGCCGCCTCCGCCCAGTCTCCGACCTGGCCGTCGAACGGAAAGACCTTCCGGAAGTTCCCCTCCCGAGCGACCGCCGAGAGGTCGCGCGAAGACTCGTCGATCCATCGCACCGCCGCGTGCAGGAGCGCGGCGCGGTGCTCGCCCGTATCCGGCGCGTCCGCCCGCTCCTCCAGCCGCGCGGCCGCCTCGCGGTTGCCGCGCGGCTCTCCCCGACCCGCGGGACGCGGCGGCAGCGCGAGGAGACCGCGGCCGGCGGCGGCTTCCCGGACCGCCGCCACGCGGCCGGCCAGCCGATCGGGCCAGTCGCCGTGGTGGATCACCTCGAAGAAGCGATCGGCCTGCTCCGGCTCGACGCGGGCGCGGGCATCCACGATGGCCCGACGCCCTTCGCCGTCCGCGGCGGGAACGAGCCCGGTGAGCGAGACGGCTCCGTGCCGGGCGGCCGCGTCGGCGAGCGCCCGGATCGCTTCGTCCTCGGCCGTCCATCCGGGGATCAGAGGAAACAGGGCGGCCCGCGGAACGGCGGAGTCCCGAAAGCGGGCGAGCCCCGGAAAAGCGAGCTCGGGCCGGCCGGGCCTCCAGGAGCACACGATCACGGCGACCGCGCCTGCTCCGGAGGGGATGGCCTCCGGCTCCGGATCGAGCAGGTAGACCGGCCGCCCGGCTTCGATCGCTCCTTCCGCCGCGGCGCGTCCCGCGCCCCAGAGCGACTCGGCGCCCCCGCCCTCCGCCGCCGGCGGCCCGATCAGGACGGGTCCGGGCGGAATGCGGGAGGCGGCCTCGCGCCAGACCTCGACGAGAGACGGGCCCGGCCGCGGCGACGGGCTGCTCTCTCGGAAAAACGAAGCGCCGATCGAGCGGATCGAATCGCGAGACCCGCGGTCTCGAACCCCCAGGGAGCGAGTCGGCCCGCGATTCGTCGTCCGGCGAGCAGGGCTTCGCCCGCCCGCACGGCCGGGACAGCGGTCCCCTCGTAGACGATCATCGCTTCCGTCGCGCTTCGACGCCGCGCCCGGACGCGCCGGAGAGCGGCGGCCCGTGGATAGCGGGCGAAGACGTCGGCCTCGAAGTTGACGGCGTCTCCGCGGGCGCCTGGCTCCGAGCGTCGTCCGCCGGTACGTCTCGGGAATCACCGAAACCGAGAACGCCCGGCCGTTCCGCGCCGCCACCGTCAGGCTCACGCCGTCGAGAGCGACCGAGCCCTTCTCGGCGACCAGCCTCCCCAGGCCCGGCGGGATCGAGAAGCGATACTCCCAGGAATTGCCGGCCCGGCCGCGTCGAGAGAATCCGCGAGACCCCGTCGACGTGCCCCATCACGAAGTGGCCCGAGAGACGGTCGCCCCAGCGCAGCGCCCGCTCCAGGTTCGACCTGGTCGCCGGGCGCGAGCGCCTCGAGGGTCGACCGGCGGAGCGTCTCGGAGGAGAGGTCCGCGATGAGGCGCCGCGATGTGGACACGGCGGTGAGACAGACGCCCGAGACGCGAGACGCTCTCGCCGGAGCGGTACGTCGTCGGACGGGCCGGCGCAATCACGATCCGCGCGCCCCCCCGGCGTTTTTCGACCGACTCGATCCGGCCCATTCCGGTCACGATGCCCGTGAACATGCTTTCGCGGGCGAGTCTATTTCGTATGGGCGACCGGTCCGAGCGCCGGCCCGGTCCTGCGCGCGACCCGGCCGGTGAGGAGCCAGTCCGGACCCAGAGGCTCCACGCGCACGTCCCGGAGTGTCGGCGTGCGCTCCAGCGCGAAGCCCCGGCCGCCCACGCCGCCCGGGGCCCGCCGGCCGCCGAGGATCCGGGGAGCCAGGAACACGGCGCCCGATCGACGAGGTCCGCGGCAAAGAACCCCCACAGGGTCTCTGCCCCGCCCTCGACCATGAGGCCAGTGACCTCGCGAGCGCCGAGCTCCGACACGAGGCGGCGCAGGTCCACACGCCGCGAGCCCGACGCCCTTGCCGGCAGGCTCCAGACCTCGACGCCCCGCGCGGCGAGGCGGGCGACCTTCGGGTGCGAGAGCGGCGCGGCCGTGACGACCAGCCGGCGTCCGGGGCCGCGGAAGACCTTCGCCTTCTCGGACACGCGCAGTCGTCCGTCGACCACGATCCGCCACTGCTCGGTGGATCGGTTCCGGCCCAGGCGGCGAGTCAGGAGCGGGTCGTCGGCGGCCACGGTCCCGGCGCCGACGAGGATCGCGTCGTATTCCTCTCGGAGCTCCATGGCCCGCCGGCGCGCCGCCTCGCCCGTGATCCAGCGGCTCCGTCCCGAAGCCTCCGCCGTCTTTCCGTCGAGGCTCTCGGCCCATTTCGCCAGGACGAAAGGACGGCCCTCCACGACCCACGTCCGGAAGCGCTCGTTCTGCTCGCGCCGCCCGGCGCCGCCACGCGGCGGGCGCCAGGACGACTCCGACGCCGGCCCGGCGCAGCGCCGCGAGGCCGCGGCCGGAGACTTTCGGATTCGGATCGATCGACGCGGCGACCACGCGCCGCACTCCGGACGCCGCGACGGCCGGCGCGCACGGCGGCGTGCGGCCTTCGTGCGAGCAGGGCTCCAGTGTGACGTAGAGATCGGCGCCCTTCGCGGCGCGGCCGGCCCGGCGGAGGGCCAGGATCTCGGCGTGGGGCTCCCCCGCCCGCCGATGGAACGCCTCGCCGACGACGCGGCCGCGGGCGACCACCACGGCGCCGACCATCGGATTGGGCGAGGTCGAGAACCGGCCCTTCTCGGCGAGCGCGAACGCCCGCTCGAGCCAGGCCGGATCAATGGACGGCATCGTCCTCGAGAAGCGCCTTCGCGTAGTCGGCGGGGTCGAACGGAACGAGGTCGTCGATCGCTTCGCCGACCCCGACATAGAGGACCGGCAGTTTCAGCTCGCGGTAAATCGCGAGGATGACGCCGCCCTTGGCGCTGCCGTCGAGCTTGGTCAGGACGACGCCCGTCGCACCGGCGGCCTCCACGAACTTCCGCGCCTGGACGAGGCCGTTGACGCCGGTCGTCGCGTCGAGAACCAGCAGCGTCTCGTGGGGGGCGCCCGGGACCTCCCGGGCGGCGACGCGCCGCATCTTGGCGAGCTCGTCCATCAGGTTCTTCTTCGTATGCAGCCGGCCGGCGGTGTCGACGAGAAGCGCCCCGACCCCCCGCGCTTTCGCCGCCGCGAGAGCGTCGAAGAGCACGGCCGAAGGATCGGCGCCCTCCTTGTGCCGGACGACCGGGAGGTCCAGACGGTCGGCCCAGATCTGAAGCTGGTCGATGGCGCCGGCGCGGAACGTGTCCGCCGCCGCAAGGAGGACGCTGCGTCCGGCCGACTTCTCGCGGGCGGCGAGCTTCGCCGTCGTCGTCGTCTTGCCCGAGCCGTTCACGCCCACGAGAAAGGTCACGAAGAGGGGCACGTCGGCCCGCCCGGCCGCGCGCGGCGCCGTGGCCAGGAGCTTCTCGATCTCTTCGGCAAGAAGCGTTCGCACGTACGCGAGGTCCTTGCGCTCCGAGATGTTCGCGCGCTCGCCGGACGGCGTCGGTCAGGGCCGAGGCCGTGTCCGCCCCGACGTCGGCCGCGAGCAGCGCCTCTTCGAGGGCCTCGAGGACCGACTCGTCGATCCCGAGGCTCTCTTTGACCGCGGTGCCGAGCTTTTCCAGGATCTCGGTGTGGGTCATGAAGAGGCCGCGCTTGACCTTGGCGAAAAAGCCTCCGCGCGCCGGCTTTTCGGGCGGAGCGTCGAGCTTCTCGGCGGATCGCGGGTCGTCGGACATGGGGAGGGGAAGATAACTCAGGAAAGTCGAGAGGTCGAGAGTTGAGGCCCGGGCGGCTAGCTGGTCTTCTTGGAGCTTTCGAGAAGCAGACGCGCCTTGGCGCCGGTGTCGCCCACCGGATCGAGATCCACGGCGCGCTGGAGGTAGCGTCGGCCGAGTTCGGTCTGCTTCAGCGTCACGAGGCAGAGGCCGAGCCGCAGGTTCGCCTCGGCGCTCGAAGGGTTCAGCTTGATCGCCGCAAGGTAGTCCTCGGAGGCGCCCTCGAGATCCCCGGCGCTTTCGCGGGCCGACGCTCGGCCGAAGACCGCCGCGAACGACTGGGGGTCGCGGGCCAGAGCGGTCGAGAACGCCTGCTCCGCGCCCGTGTAGTTGCCCTGGCGCTGCAGGAGGCGCCCCTGGTTGATCGTCGCCGAGACGCGGTCGTCGGCGTTCACCGAATGCTCCGCGGCCTCGAAGTCCGCCGCCGCTTCCTTGAACTTGCCGAGCTCCATCAGGGCCACGCCGCGGTTGTTCCGGTAGGAGGCGTTGTGCGGCGCGAGATCCACCGCCTTGTCGAAGTACGGCAGGGCTTCTTCGAAGCGGCTCTGCATCAGCAGCGAGAGGCCGAGGCCGTCCTGGACCTCGGGATTCTTCGGGTCCTCCTTGAGGACTTCGCGAAACGCCTTCTCCGCCTCGGCGGGACGGTTCTCGCGGAGAAGGACCTGGCCCATCCGCTCGGTGAGGAGCACCTCCGCCGAGGTCTTGGCCTTCTTCGGACTGGCAGGCCGCGACGGGAACCGTCGCGAGAGCCACCGTGAGAAGCCAGCACGGCGCGGCGGGCCCTCATCGGGCCGCCTGCGCCCGCGCGGCCGGCGCCGCCTCGGTCGGGATCAGGCCGCCCTTGGCGTGCGAGCGGGCGAGAGCGTCGACCACCGCGCCGTCGAAACGTTTCTGCGACATGTCCCGAAGACGCTCGAGCACGTAGGAGACCTCCATCGCCTTCTGATAGGGGCGGGTCGTCGTCATGGCGTCGAACGTGTCCGCGACCGCCACGATGCGGGCCTGCAGCGGGATCTCCTCGCCCTTGAGGCCGTCGGGATAGCCGCCGCCCTCCCATTTCTCGTGGTGCCACTTCATGCCCGGGATGATATCGGCCATCTGCGGGATTGTCTCCATGATCGCCGCGCCCTTCGAAGGATGGGCCTTCATCAGCTCGAACTCTTCGTCGGTGAGCGCGGTCGGCTTGCGGATGATGCGGTCGTCGATGCCGATCTTACCGACGTCGTGGAGGAGCGCCGAGAGCCGCGTCTTGCGGACCTCTTCGGGCGGAAGACCCATCTCTTTGGCGATCGCCGACGCGTAGCGCGCGACGCGCTCGGAGTGGCCGCGCGTGTAGGGGTCCTTGGCGTCGATGGCCGCGGCGAGCGCCCGGATCGAGGAGACGAAGAGCTCCTGGTTCTCCCGCGCGCGCCTTCTGGACTTTCTCGAAGGCGTCGTGGATCGACACGCTCATCGTGTTGAAGTTCTCGGAGAGGTCCGCGATCTCGGCCGTGCCCGCGACCTCGACCTGGTGCCGTACTCTCCCTGCGCGACGGCGCGGGTGGAATCGGCGAGCTGCGTGATCGGCCTCGAGAGCCGCCGGGCGAAGAGCAACCCCAGCAGGAGCGCGCCGGCGAGACACACCGCGCTCCAGACGACCGTGTCCCGGACCATGCGGTCCACCGACGCGAACGCCAGGTTCCGGTCGCGCTCGACGAGCACGCCCCAGGGCGGATCGTCCGACCGGGGCGATCGACGCGAGCACGCTGCCCGAAGGCGTCGATTCCGAGCGCGTCAGTCGCGCCGGGAAAGCGGACGAAGTCGGCCACCAGGCTCGAGGGATGCTGGAGGCCTCGCCCCCGGTCGCGGGCGGAAAGAGGATCCGGCCGCGCCGGTCCACGAGCGTCGCGCGCACTTCCCGCCGGGCCTCGTCCTGGAACTCCTTGACGATCGGCTGCCCACGACACCAGCGCCTCGACGACGCCGATCCGCTGCGCCCTTCGCGTCGATCACCGGGGTCGCGAGCACGGCCACGGTGCCGAGCTCGGGAACGCCCGAAGGGCTCGCCGGCGTAGCGGACGCCGTCCCGCGCCGACTCGAAGCCCTTCCGGAACTCGAAGTCCATCTCCGGCGAATGGAGGTCGGGCCCGACGAAGCTCCCCTGCCCTCCAGATTGACGGCCCGCAGGGCGACCAGCGGCGTTCTGCCCTGGAGCACGCCGCCCAGAATCTCGGCGCCCTCGGTCGAGCCGAAGGGGTCCTTGCCCGTCAGCTGCACCGCCAGCCGGATCGCGTCGCCGGCCTTGGTCAGCTGCTGCGCGGCGGCGCCGTAGTAGGCGGCGATGTGGTCCGCGATGGCCGCGGAGGAGCGCGTCAGGTACTTCTCTTCGAGCGTCTCGAGGGTCCGGCGGTTCCGCCGGATGAGGACCGCCTCGGCCACGAGCAGCGGGACCAGGGAGGCGAGGATGAGAGCGCCGGAGAGCAGGACAAAGAGCCGGATCCGTCGGCGACCGGAACGCCCAGGCTCACGATAACGACATTATAGCGGCCGCGTCGAGCCACTCCGCCGAATCGGCGACCGAGTCCTCGACGCGGCGCCCGCCCGATCGCCTCGAGCAGGACGCCCGCGTGCCCGCCGCCGTCGCCTTCTTGTCGCCGCGCCAGCAGGGGCGCGAGCCTCGTCGGGTCGCGCTCCGGCTGCGGGAAAGGGCCCAGGCCGCGCGAGCGTCCGGCGGATCGCCGCGGCGTCCGCCTCGGACAGGCCGGCGCGCCGCTGCGAGATGTCCAGCGCCGCGGCGATTCCCCAGGCGACCGCCTCGCCGTGCCGGAGCGTTCCCCAGGGCCGCCGCGCGCCTCGAACGCGTGCCCGAGCGTGTGGCCGAAGTTGAGCAGCCGCCGCCGTCCCGCGTCCCGCGGGATCGGCTGCGACGATCCCGGCCTTGACGCGCGCGGCGCCCGCGAGCAGCGCCACCAGGGCCGCGCCGTCGCGCGCGAGCGATCGCGTCGAGAGGCTGCTCCGAGGCGCGCGCGGCGAGCTCCGGCGTCGCGCGATCCAGGCCGCCTTGAACGCCTCGACGAGCCCGGCGCGATAGTCGCGGTCCGGGCAGCGTCGCGAGGCACGCCGGGATCCGAGAGGACCGCGCGCGGGGGGTGGAACGCGCCGAGCAGGTTCTTGCCGCGGGGATGGTCGACGCCGGTCTTCCCGCCGATCGCGGCGTCGGCCATGCCGGCCGTCGTCGTCGGCACGGCGTTCCACGCCACGCCGCGCAGCAGGATCGCCGCGGCGAAACCCGCCACGTCCGTCGCGACGCCTCCGCCGACCGCGACGAACGCGTCGTCGCGCCGCAGCCCGGCGCGCGAGCGCCGCCTCGGCAATCTTCTCGACGTCGGCCAGCGACTTCGCGGCTTCGCCGTCCTCGATCTCGAAGTCGAGAAGGATGGCGGCGCCCAGCGCCTCCCGGATCGGATCCGACGCCGAGCGCGCGGAGGCGCGGCGAGACGAGCAGGAAACGGCCCGACGGCGAGACGAGATAGCGCGAGGCGTCGACGCAGAAGTCCCTCGCCGACCCAGATCGCTCCCTCGCCCGACCGCGATCGCGCTCGACCCGGGGTGTCGCGGGCGTCGGGCTCACTCCGATGGCCGGCCCGGCGGCGCGAGGCCCAGCTCGGCGAGCTGCCCCGGCAGCACGTCGGCGGGGCGCCTTCGTCATCAGGTCGATGCCCGACGTCGTCTTCGGGAACGCGATGACGTCGCGCAGCGACGTCGCTCCCGCCGCGATCGCGCAGATCCGGTCGAGCCCGAGGGCGATGCCGCCGTGCGGCGGCGCGCCGTAGCGCAGCGCGTCGAGGAGGAAGCCGAAGCGCTCCCGGCCCTCCTCCGCCGAGATCCCGAGCACGCGGAACACGCGCTCCTGGAGGTCGGCGCGGTGGATGCGGATGGAGCCGCGAGCCGAGCTCCCAGCCGTTGACCACGACGTCGTAGGCGCGCGCGCGCACGCTGCCGGGATCCGACTCCAGGCGGTCCAGGTCCTCTTCGCGCGGGCCGGTGAAGGGATGGTTCATCGGGAACCACTGTCCGCGTCGCCTCGTCCCGACCCAGCAGCGGGAACTCGGTCACCCAGCAGAAGGCGTGCCTGGACTCGTCGACGAGCTTGAGCTCCCGCGCGGCCTCGGCGCGGAGCGCCGCGAGGGCCGCGAAGGCCGCGCTCTCCGGTCGGCGACGACGAGCAGGAGATCGCCGTCCTCGACGCCTCCGGCGGCCAGGAGCTCGGTCGAGCTTCGCCTCGGAGAGCGCCTTCTTCGCCGGCGAGGTGATCTCGCCGCCCGACCGCTTCATCCAGAGCAGCCCGCCGCGCCGTGCTCGCGCGCCTTCTCGGTCAGCTCGTCGAGCCGCTTGCGCGAGAAGGCCGCGCCGCCCGGCACGCGCAGACCCCGCACCGTGCCGCCGCCCGCCGAGCGCCTTCTCGAAGGGCGCGAAGCCGCGTGCCCGCGGCGGCCTGCGACAGGTCGCACGAGCGGCAGCCCGTAGCGCAGGTCCGGCCGGTCGGTGCCGTACGTCGTCCATCGCCTCGCGGTAGGTCAGGCGCGGGAACGGCCGGGCCGCCGCGATCCCCGCGGCCGCGAACGCCTCGACGAGGAACGCCTCGACGGTGTCGAAGACGTCCTCCTCGGTCGGGAAGGACATCTCGAGGTCGATCTGGGTGAACTCGAACTGGCGGTCGGCGCGCAGGTCCTCGTCGCGGAAGCAGCGGGCGATCTGGAAGTACTTCTCGAAGCCCGACATCATCAGGATCTGCTTGAAGAGCTGGGGCGACTGCGGCAGCGCGTAGAACTTGCCGCGGTGCACGCGCGACGGCACGAGGAAGTCGCGCGCGCCTTCCGGCGTCGAGCGCGTGAGCATCGGCGTCTCGACCTCCAGGAAGCCCCGCTCGTGGAGCACCTTCCGGACGCGGAACGCGATCTCGTCGCGCAGCACGAAGTTCTGCAGCATGGCCGGGCGGCGCAGGTCGAGGTAGCGGTACTCGAGGCGCAGCTCCTCGGTCGCGTTCGTGCGGTCCTCGACCACGAAGGGCGGCGTCTCGGAGCGCGCCAGAAACACGAGGCGTTTCGCGACGACCTCGACCTCGCCGGTCGGGCAGCTCGCGGTTGCGCTGGCCCTCGCCGCGCAGCACCACCTCGCCCTCGATCTCGACGACGTCCTCGCTGCGCGCCTCGGCGGCCGCCGTCACGGCCTCCGCCGGGCACCGCGCGCCGTCGAAGACCACCTGGACGAGGCCGCTGCGGTCGCGGACGGTCAGAAAGATCAGCTCGCCCAGATCCCGCCGGCGGCCGACCCAGCCCTTGAGGAGCACGCGCGTGCCCGGCATCGGCGGCGCGCAGCTCCCCCGCTTTCTGGCGAGTCGTCGGCGTCATCGTTCCCTCGCCGCGCCCAGGCGCTCGGCCAGCTCGGTCCGCGGAAAGGTCTGCTGCTCTCCCGTCGCCAGATCCTTGATCGTCACGTTTCCGTCCTCTCGTTCGCGGGATCCCAGGAGCACGGCGCGCACGCCGCGCCGCCCGCTGGGCGTGGCGACCCGGGTCGGCGAGAATCTGCGCCGCCCGCGACAGCCCCTTGCCGATGCCGCGGCCCGCCAGGTCGCTCTCCACCGTCGCGTCGGGCATGACGGCCCGCAGCTCGGAAGCCACGGCGAGCGCGTAGGCGAGCTCGTCCTTCGAGTCGGGCACGACCCAGAACAGCGGCCTCTCGGGCCGGGCGTCCGTCGTCATGAGCGAGACGAGCCGGTCCTCGCCGATGGCGAATCCCACCGCGGGCGTCGGCGGCCCGCCGAGATGGGCCACGAGGCCGTCGTAGCGGCCGCCGCCCAGGATCGCGTTCTGCGCGCCGAGCCTCTCCGAGGCGACCTCGAACACCGTCCGGGTGTAGTAGTCGAGGCCGCGCACGATCGCCGCGCTCTCCGTGAAGCGCACGCCGGCCTGGCGCAGAAGCTCCTTGAGCTCTTCGTGGTGCCGGCGCGACTCCTCGTCCAGAAACTCCAGGGTCGACGGGGCGCCCCGGAGCAGCGCGACGACCTCGGGGTCCTTCGAGTCGAAGAGGCGCAGAGGGTTTTCCTCGAGCCGGCGCGCGTCCTCGGGGCCGAGGGATGCGGCCTTCGGGCCGGACGTGCTCGCGGAGCGCCTGGGAGAACGACTCCCGCGCCGCGCCGCTCGGGATGCAGTTGAGCGTGGCCGTCAGGTCCGTGAAGCCGAGGGCTTCGAGGAACCGGAAGAGCATCGCCAGCACTTCCGCGTCCCCCGCGGAGCCCGCCACGCCCAGCAGCTCGACGCCGATCTGGCGGAACTCCCGATAGCGGCCGGCCTGGGGCTGCTCGTAGCGGAACTGCGGCCCGGCGTACCAGAGGCGAATGGGCCGGGGCATCTCCTGCAGGCCGTGCTCGACCAGCGCGCGGACGACTCCCGCAGTGTTCTCCGGGCGCAGGGTCAGCGAGCGGCCCTTGCGGTCGGGGAACGTGTACATCTCCTTGTGAACGATGTCGGTCGTCTCCCCCACCGACCGGGCGAAGAGCTCGGTCGATTCGAAGACGGGCGTGCGGATCTCGCCGTAGCCGAAGGACCCGAAGACGCGCCGGGCCACGTGCTCGACGGCCGCGTACTTCTCGCTGTCGGGCGGGAGCAGGTCGTGCGTGCCCTTGGGCGCCCGGAGCTTGCCGCTCACCTCGCCCAGGCCCCGTCGATCTTGAAGTACTCCTCTTTGTAGCCGAGGTAGTTGAGGTGGTAGTGGCGGAGGTCGGCGACCTCGGCCTCCGAGAGCTCGCGCACCTTCCGCGCCGGCGCTCCCAGCCAGAGCGTCCGAGGCGGCACGATGGTCCGCGGCGTGACGAGGGCCCCCGCCCCGATGAAAGCGGACTCGCCGACGTCGGCGCCGTCCATCACGGTGGCCCGGATGCCGATGAGCGCTCCGCGCCGGACGGTCGCTCCGTGCACGATCGCGCCGTGGCCGAGGGTGACTTCTTCTTCGAGGATCGTAGGGTGCGTGCCCTGCGTGACGTGGATCGCGCAGTTGTCCTGGATGTTGGAGCGCGCGCCGATCCGGATGAAGTGGCAGTCGCCGCGGACGACCGAGTTGTACCAGACCGACACGTCGTCCCCGAGCACGACGTCACCGATGACGGCGGCCGTCTCGGCGAGATAGACCCGCTCTCCGAGCCGCGGCCGCTTTCCGGCGTATTCCTTGACGATTCCCATCCCCATGAAGCCGGGCAATTTAGCACGGTTTCCGAGCTCGGCCGGCGGCCAGGGCCAGGCTCCCGCGCGCAGGAGCCGCGGCGGATCGACGGTCGCGTCGACGAGCGTCGAGGGCAGGCCTCCGGCCGTCCATCCGCCGTCCACGAGGACGTCGATCTCGTTCTCGAAGAGCTCCACGACCTCTCCGGGATCGACGCGCGCCCGCTGGCCGGAGGGATTCGCGCTCGTGCCGGTGACCGGCCCGAGACGCGAGAGCAGCCGGCGCAGCGGCTCGTGCGCCGGGATCCGCAGACCGAGGTTCGGCTGGCCGAGCGAGGCGGGCAGAGGCTCGCGGAGAGGCACGACGACGCTCAGCGGCGCGGGCCAGACGTCGAAGTAGGGCTCGAGCGCCGCGGCGGGAGCCGCCACGCCGAGAGCGTCGAGCTGCCCGCGCTCGGAAAAGAGCACGAGCAGCGGCTTCCGCTCGCCGCGGCCCTTGGCCGCGAGCACGCGGGCGACGCCGGCCTCGCTCTTCGGGTCCGCGGCGAGAGCGTAGAAGGTCTCGGTCGGAATCGCCGCGACGCCTCCGTTGCCGGAGAAGCGCCGCCAGCTCCGCCAGCGTCTCTTCCGAAGCCAGGAGCTCGGCGATCGAGATCCGGCGCATCTCAGCCCCCGACGTAGCGATCGTAGAGAGAGCGGGCGCGCATCGGATCGGCCGTGCCCCGCACGACGCAGCGGCCGTCGGGAAAGATCGTCAGGCTGACGTCCTCGACGTCGGCGTTGAGAAGCTGCGGCGATTTCCGGACGCGTCCGAGCGGAGCGAGGCGCCGCTCCAGGGCGTCGAAGTCGGGCCGGACGCGCGCCGCCGGCGTCACCTGCACGGACTGACGGCCGCAGAGCTTCACGAGCTCCGACGCGCCCTCGCCTTCGAGAGCGGGAAACCGTCCGTCCCGGCAGACCGGACAGGCGCGCGAGGGGGCCGCGCCCTCGAACAACCGGCGCGAGGCGAATCCTCCGTCCCAGACCGACAGCGTGAGCAAGCCGCGCGAGGGCTCCTCCCCGACCGCGAGCCGCAGCGCCTCGGTCATCGCGATCGAGGCCACGAGCGGCGGCAGCGTCGGCACGACGCCGACCGTGTCGCAGGTCGGCCCCGTGCCCGGCGGGGGGAGCGCCTCGAGGTAGCAGCGCAGACAGGGGCCCCCGGGACGGAAGATCGCGACCCGCCCCTCCGCGCCCACGCAGGCGGCGTAAACGACGGCCGCCCGAGCGACCGCGCCGCGTCCGACACGAGGAGCCGCGTCTCGAAGTTGTCGGACGCGTCGAAGACGAGGTCGTGGCCGGAAAGGAGATCGCGCGCGTTGGCCGCCGAGAGATCGTCGACGACGGCGCGCACCGGGATCGCCGGATCGATCTCGGCCAGCCGCGCCGCGGCGGCTTCGGCCTTCGGCGCGATCCGCGCCGCGTCGTCCGCGTCGAAGAGGAACTGGCGGGTCAGGTTCGAAGGCTCGACGACGTCGCGGTCGACGATCGTCAGTCGCCCGACGCCCGCGCGGAGCGCTTCCTCCGCCGCCGCGGCGCCCACGGCGCCGGCTCCGATGAAGACGATCGAGAAACCGCGGATCCGCTCCTGCCCCTCGGTGCCGATGCCGGGAAAGAGCGTCGACCGCGAATACCGATCCGAATCCGTCATCGGGCCGCCTCGAGAAGAGTGCGGGCGTGCTTCATCGCCGTCTCCGGGATCGTTTCGCCGGCCAGCATCCGCGCAATCTCGGCCACGCGCTCCCGGGCGTCGAGCCGGCGCACGGACGCGACGGTGCGGCCGCCGATCTCGCGCTTCTCCGCGCGCAGGTGCGTCCGGGCGAGCGCGGCGATCTGCGGGACGTGCGTGACGCAGAGGACCTGCTCCGAGTCGGCGAGCGCGCGGAGTTTGCGGCCGACGACTTCGGCGACCCGCCCTCCGATTCCCGCGTCGACCTCGTCGAAGACGAGCGTCCGGCCCCGGCCCTCGGCCGGAGGCGACCGAGCGGATCGCGAGCTGGAGGCGCGAGAGCTCGCCGCCCGACGCGATCTTTTCGAGAGGCTTTTCGGTCTCGCCGGGATTGGGCGCGAAGAGAAACGCGCCGGTCTCGAGGCCTCCGGGCCGCGGCCGGTCGTCGGGCAGGGTTTCGAGGGCGAGGCGCAGCTTCGCCTTCTCGAGCGCGAGGCCGCGCAGCTCCTTCTCGACGGCCGCCGAGAACCGGGAAGCGGCGGCCTGCCGCTTCCGCGAGAGAGCCGCCGCGGCCTTCCGATAGGCCTCCGCGGACTTCTCGGCTTCGCGGCGGCGGCGGTCCAGCGCCTCTTCGACGTGCGAGAGCTCTGCGCGTTCCTCCTTCATGTCGGAGAGCCGGGCGAGGAGCTCCGAGGCGCTCGGGCCGTACTTGCGCTTGAGCCGGGCGAGCTGCTCGAGGCGGGTCTCGATCGCGGTCAGCCGCGCCGGGTCTCCTTCGACGGACTCGGCCGCGTCCCGCGCGGCCGCGGCGAGGTCCGCGATCCGCCGCTTGAGGTCCTCGGCCTCCTCCCGGTGGGCGCCGAGGCTCGGATCGATCGCCGCCAGGGTTCCGAAGGCCCGCGCGGCCTCCCCCAGGCGGTCGGCCGCGGCCCCCTCCGCCTCCGTGAGAGCGGCGAGCGCGGCCTCTCCGGCGCTCCGGATCCGATCCGCGTGCAGGAGCCGCTCGCGCTCCACGGGAAGCGCGCTCTCCTCGGCTTCCGTGGGACCGACCGACTCGATCTCGCGGATCTGGAAGTCGAGCATCTCGAGCTTCTCCCCGCGCTGCCGCCGCGATTCTTCCAGGGCGTCGAGGCGCTCCTGCGCCTCCTTCCAGGCCGCGGCCGCGTCCTCCACGGCCGACCGCTCGGAGTCCGTTTTCGCGAAGGCGTCGAGGAGCTCGAGGGGCGCGGCCGGGTCCGCCAGCTCCTGCTCGGAGCTCTGGCCGTGGATCGCGACGAGGCGCTCGCCGAGCTTTGCGAGCGTGCGCACCGAGGCCGGCCTCGTCTTCGACGAAAGCGCGGCCGCGGCCGTCGGGCGTGAGCTCCCGCCGCAGCAGCAGGCGATCCGAAGCCGAAGCGGGCGCCGGAAGCCCGGCCTCCGCGAGCGATCGCCCGGACCCCGGGGTCCGCGTCGAACTCGGCGGACACCGACAGGCGCGCCGCGCCCTCGCGGATGAAGTCGGCGGAACCTCGCCCGCCCGCCACGAGAGACACGGCGTCCACCAGGATCGACTTTCCGGCCCCGGTCTCTCCGGTCACGACGGTCAGCCCCTCGGCCAGCTCGAGCTCGAGGTCTTCGACGATCGCGAGATTCTTGACCGTCAGCCGGCGGAGCACGCCGGAGAGTCTGGGGACCGCTAGGCCTTGACGCTTTTCTGGCGATGGGCTTGGCCGGGAATGCCGCCGACGATGGCTCCGGGCTCGACCGGCTTCGAGGCCACGCCCATGGAGCCGAGGATCGCGTCGTTGCCGATCTTGACGCCCGAGAGGACGACCGAATGGTAGGTCACGCGGGCACGGTCCCCGATCTCGGTCGAGCCAGCGTCACATCGTGGATGTCTTCGACGGCGTGGGAGTGGGAGTAGATGTTGGCATAGTCCGAGATCGACGCGTCGTCGCCGATGACCACCTCGCCGCGGTCGTCGATCAGGACGTTGCGGTGGATCGTGACGCCGTCGCCGACGCTCAGGTTGTAGCCGAAGGAGACCTCGACCTCGTGGAAGATCCGGACCTTCTTGCCGCACTTCCGAAAGACCCGCTGGGCCAGCATGTAACGCATCTGCGTCCCGAGGCGGATGTTCCGGCCGACCGGAGAATGGTCGAACATCTGCCAGAACCACAGGAGGGGCTTGATCGGCGCCCACTTCGCGAGGTCGATCTCCTTGTAGTACTCGGCCTCCAGCGTCGCGTTGCGGGGATCGAAGGACGCCACGAGGGTCTTCGGTCGCGAGCGGCACGTCCGGATCGCCGACGACGGCGTCGTAGTCGACCGTCCGGCCGAGGTACAGCTGGGCCAGGGCGTCGCGGACGATGACGTTGCGGTCGAGGGACGGATCGTCCAGCTTCTCGGCCAGCGCGGCCGATGAATCGCGGAAAGAGATCTTCCCCGACGGGGCCGATCGTGAAATCTCGCAGCGGCATGGCGCGCCACCGTAACAGCCGCCGCTTCGGCGCGTCAAGGCCCTGCGCCTCCGCTCATCCGCTCGACGCTCCGAAACGCTTTTTGAGGAACTCGAGTCGTCAGCGCGACGCCGAAGCCCGAGGCGCCCGGCGGCCAGCCGCTCTGCTCCTTTTCGAAGTGGGCGACGCCGGCGACGTCGAGGTGCGCCCAGGGCACGCCCTCGGGCACGAACTCCTTGAGGAAGACCCCGGCGTTGATCGTGCCGGCGGCGCGGCCGCCCGTGTTCTTCATGTCGGCCCACTCGGAGCGGAGTTCTCGCGGTAGTCGTGCCAGAGCGGGCAGGCGCCAGAGGCGCTCGCCCGTGGCCTCGCCGGCGGCCTCGAGAGCGCGCGCGAGGTCCGTCGTCGTCGGTCATGACCGCGGCGCACTCGTGGCCGAGGGCGATCAGCACCGCGCCGGTCAGCGTGGCGAAGTCGAGGAGCACGTCGGGCGAGAATTTCTCGGCGTAGGAGAGCGCGTCGCCCAGGATGAGCCGGCCCTCGGCGTCCGTGTTGTCGACCTCGACCGTCTTGCCGTTGCGCATCCGGAGGATGTCGCCGGGGCGCGGCGCCGAGCCGCCCGGCATGTTCTCGGTCACGGGCGCGAGCGCGACGACCCGCACGGGAAGCGCCAGGCCTTCGCGGCGCGAGGCACGCGAGCACCGTCGCGGCGCCCATCATGTCGTACTTCATCTCCCCCATCGAAGGCGCGGGCTTGAGCGAGATGCCGCCCGTGTCGAACGTGATGCCCTTGCCCACGAGGACCGCGGTTCCCCTCGGCCGGGCCGGCGCGTACTCGCCGACGAGGAAGACCGGCGGCCGGGCGCTGCCGGCGTTGACGCCGAGCAGCCCGCCCATCCGCTCCCGCTCGATCTCCTTCTTTCCGAGGACGCGGAACGAGAGACGCCGGCGCTCGCAGAGCGCCTGGGCTTCGCCGGCGAGCTCGGCCGGGCCGAGGTCGTTGCCGGGCGTGTTTCCGACGTCCCGCGCCCAGCGCACCGCCTCGGCGATCGCCTCGGCTTCCCGGGCGGCGCCGGCGAGCGAGCGCGCCGAGACGCCCGGCGGCGGGACGACGATCGCGCGGCCGGCGCCGCGGCCCGGGGACTCGCGAACGACTTGTAGCGGTCGAAGGCGTAGTCGGCGAGGGCGATCTGCGGCAGCAGGGCGCGAAAAGCGTCTTCCGTGAAGCCCGGCGCCGAAGACCAGCACGATCGGCCGGCCGGGCTCTCGAGCGCCTGCCGGACCGCGCGGCGCAGCGCCGTGCGCCAGCGGGCCGCCGACGCGGGCGCCTTCCCGAGGCCGCAGAGCAGAAGTCGCGGCCCGGCGGCCCGCCGCCACGAGTCTCCTTCTCCTTGCCCGCGAATCCCGTGGCGCGCACGGCCGCGCGAACGCCGGACGTCCACGCCGCGGGCGATCCGGCGGCGGGGTCGCGCGCTTCGTACAGAAAGACGACTCGGGTGGCTGCGGCGGCGCGAGGCGGGGAATCCGTCAGCCGTATGCGCATGGGCTCCTACGATAGCAGAGGCCGCGATTGTGCTAAGTTTTCCGCCCCATGACGACGATCACCGAAACGCACCTCTCGGGCGCGCGGCTCTCCCGCCGGGGCAAGGTCCGCGAGCTCTACGACCTCGGCGAGTCGCTCCTTCTCGTCGCGAGCGACCGGATCTCGGCGTTCGACGTCGTGCTTTCGCCGGGGATCCCCGACAAGGGCAGGATCCTGACTCAGCTCTCGAACTTCTGGTTCCGGAAGTTCGCCGACGTCGAGAACCACCTGCTCGAGACCGACGTCGCGCGCTTCCCGGAGGAGCTGCGAGCCGACGCGCCTCTGCTGGCCGGCCGCTCCGTCATCGTGCAGCAAGTGCGAGGTCATCCCGTTCGAGTGCGTGGCGCGCGGGTACCTCGCCGGCTCGGGCTGGGCGGAGTACAAGAAGACGGGCCGGTCTGCGGCATCGCGCCTCCCGCCGGGCTGCGCGAAGCGGACCGGCTGCCCGAGCCGATCTTCACGCCGGCCACGAAGGCCGAGACCGGGCACGACGAGAACATCTCCTTCGAGACGATGGCCCGGCAGCTCCCCGAAGGCGAAGCCGAGCGCCTGCGCGACCTGACCCTCTCGCTCTACGGCCGGGCCGCCGAGCACGCCGCGTCGCGCGGCCTCATCCTCGCGGACACGAAGCTCGAGTTCGGTCGCTTCGACGGCCGCATCGTGTGGATCGACGAGGCGTTCACGCCCGACTCCTCGCGCTACTGGGACGCCGCGCCAGTACGACCCGGGCCGCGGGCAGGCCGTCCTTCGACAAGCAGTTCGTGCGCGACTGGCTCGAGTCGACCGGTTGGGACAAGCGGCCCCCGGCGCCGAAGCTGCCCGAGGGCGTCGTGCGCACGACCCGCGAGAAGTATCTGGACGCCTACCGCAAGCTGACCGACGCGATGCCGGAGCACCTCGAGCCCTAGTCCGCCCGGCGTCTCCCGAGCAGGATTTCCGGAAGAGCTCCGCCAGGAAGTCCGCCACGCGGTCCACGGGCCGGCACTCCAGGTCCGGAAACGCCGAGGCGTCTCCCGCGTTGCCCGACGGCAGAAAGATCGTCTGAAATCCGAGCGCCGCCGCTTCCTTGAGGCGCGACGCGGCCGCGGGCACGCGCCGCACTTCTCCGAGCAGGCCGATCTCGCCGAAGAAGACGCTGCGCTCCGGCAGCGGCCGGACCCCGCGCCGAGGACGCGAGCGCCGCCACGATGGCCAGGTCGGCCGCCGGCTCCGAGACTTCGATCCCGCCGGTGCAGGAGACGAAGACCTCGCGCGATGAGAGCGGCAGGCCGGCGCCTTCCAGCACCGCGATCAGAAGCGCGAGCCGTCCGCCGTCGACCCCGATCGCCACGCGCCGCGGCGAGCCCGCGGAAACCCCGCCGACGAGCGCCTGGATCTCGACGAGGACGGAGCGGGTGCCTTCGCGCGCCGCGGTCACGGCGCTGCCCGGCAGGCCCGCGCGCCGCTCGGCCAGCAGAGCCGCGGAAGCGTCGGGCAGCTCCGCGAGGCCCTCGCCGGTCATCTCGTAGAGCGCGATCTCGTCGACCGGGCCGAAACGATTCTTCGTGGCGCGGAGAAGCCGCCGCGCGCCGCCCCGGTCGCCTTCGATCGAGACGACCGCGTCGACCAGGTGCTCGAGCGACTTGGGACCGGCGAGGCTGCCGTCCTTGGTCACGTGCCCGACGAGGAGGACCGGCACTCCGCTCGTCTTGGCGTACCGCGTCAGCTCGCCCGCCGCGGCGCGGACCTGCGAGACCGTGCCCGGCGACGAGGCGAGCGTCGGGTCCGCGCACGGCCTGGACGGAATCCACCACGACGAGCGCGAGGGAGGCCTTTCGCGCCTCGGCCTCGGCGACGATGCGCGAGACGTCCGTCTCCGGCAGCACGAGCAGGCGGCCGTCCCGAATGCCCAGCCGCTCGGCCCGCAGACGGACCTGCGCCGCGGACTCCTCGGCGCTCGCGTAGAGCACGTCGCCGCGAGCCGTCGGCCGCGAGGCCGCGCCCGGCCTGGAGGAGCAGCGTGGACTTGCCGATGCCCGGCTCGCCTCCGAGAAGCACGACCGAGCCCGCCACGAGCCCTCCGCCGAGCACGCGGTCGAATCCCGGCATGCCCGGTCGCCCGCCGCGGCCCGTCGAGCGACGCGATCTCCCCGATCGGAACGGATTGCGACGCGGAGGCCCGGCGTCGGACGCGGGGGCGGCTCTGGTCCGGGCCTCCTCGACGTAGGAATTCCAGTCGCCGCAGTCCGGACAGCGCCCCAGCCACTTCGGCGCCGTGGCGCCGCAGGACTGACAGGCGAAGACGGTCTGGACGCGCGCCATGCTCGCGGCTTCCTCGTGCCTCTAGTACACGGCGCCGGCCAGGTACTTCATGTCGTCGTCGCCCCAGCGCACGCCCGGCGCCCAGGAAGAGCGAGTCGCGATTGGCCTTGGTGTTCAGGAAGATCGTCCCAGCCTCCGATGACGAAGACCGACGGGCGAGAAGTAGTAGCGTCCGGTGAGCTTCGCGTGGGGGTTCAGGTCGTCCTCGCCGGCCGAAGTCCCACATCTCCGCCGAGAATCGCAGTCGGTCCTTCAGCGTCAGGTAGTCGATGCCGGCGCCGCCGGAGTTCTGGATCACGCCGGCGCGCCCGATCCAGTTCCCCAGGCGGTACCCGACCTCCGCCGAGATCGCGATCGTGTCCTTGAACTCGGCCTGATCCTGCCGGACGGTCTCGGTGTGTCCGTCCGGGAACGTGGTGGTCGTGATCGTGGTCGTGTCGCGCCGCACGCCGAAGGGCTCGCTCGAGAGCTCGAGCCGGTAGAAGCGCGGCTCGCCGACCTTGGCGAGAGTCGACCGTGAAGAAGCCCTGGCCCTTGCTCGTGACTCGTCAGGTACTCGGCGCGCAGGCCGAGATCGAGGTTCCGCTTCTTGACCTTCGTCATCGCGCCGCTGAGGCTGTCGACGCCCTCCTTCACCGCGACGAGCGCCTCGTTGAGGTTCTTGCTGGTCTCGTCGCTCTGGCACGAGCTGGCCGACCGTGCCCTGGCCCTCGGCGATCTGGCCCGTGATGGCGTTCATGTTGTCGACGGTCGTCTGGAGCTTGGCCGTCAGCTGCTTCGCGTTCGAGATGCTGTCGGTGACGTTGCCCGAATTGGAGGCGACGAGCTTGTCGATCCGGTCGACGAGCGTCGGTCATCTGCGTCGAGAACTCGCGGAAGTTCGCGGTCGTGGCGTCGATGTTGGCGCGGTTGGACTCGAGCATCTTGCGCAGCTCCTGCGAGAGGATCAGGACGTTGTCGACGATGCCGGTCAGCCGCTCCTCGCCGAGGGCGCCGCCGAGGGACGCCTTGAGGTTCGAGGTGATGTCGCGGATGTCCACCTCGATGTCCCGGGCGAGCTTCGTGATCTGGTCGAAGGAGACCGGGGCCTCGCCCTTGAGGGTCGCCCCCTCCGGCAAGCGCCGCCGCGGCGACCGGCCCGGGAATCAGCTCGACGTACTTGTCGCCCAGCATGCCCAGGCTCTGGATGGAGGCGGAGGCGCCCTCGCGCAGCGCGACGTCCCTGGTCAGCTCGAGGTCGACGAGCGCCTTGCCGCCGACCAGGCGGATCTTGGCGACCTTGCCGACCAGCACGCCCGCCATGCGCACGTCGGACTTCTCCTTGAGGCCCGCGACGTCGTCGAACTGGACGGAGATCCCGCGGCCCGCCGCGCGGCCGAGGTTCGAGGTCCTCGATCTTCCAGATGAGGATCCCCGCGAGGACGAGTGCGATCAGAAAGAACGCTCCGACTTTCGCTGCTGTGCTCATCGCGCCTCCGAAATGGTTTTGCCCCTCGCTCTCTCCGACTCGACGGTCAACGGGCCCTCGGCCCGGCCTTCGACGAACTGCCGCACCGCCGGGTCGCTCGAATGCAGGAACTCCTCCGGCGGCGCCTCGAACAGGATCCGGCCCCCGAAGAGCAGCGCCAGGCGGTCGCCGATCTTCCGCGCGCTCGCCATGTGATGCGTGATCGTCACGATGGTCGGCTCCATCTGGTGGCGGATCCCGAGGATCACCTCCGCGATGATGTCGGTCATGATCGGGTCGAGGCCGGTGTTGGGCTCGTCGAAGAGCAGGATCTCCGGCTTGTGGGCGATGGCCCGGGCGAAGCCGACCCGGCGCCGCATGCCTCCCGAGAGCTCGGACGGGCCGCTTCGCGCCGACGTCGGGCAGCTGCACGAGCTCCAGGCACTCCTCGACCCGCGCCCGGACCTCGGCCGGCTCCGGCGGCCGGTGCGGCGCAGCGGAAAGGCGACGTTGTCGAAGACGGTCATCGAGTCGAAGAGCGCGCCCTCCTGGAAGGCCATGCCGAACTTCTTGCGCAGCTCGTTGCAGCTCGACGCCGTCGAGCTCCCAGAAGTCCTGGCCGTCGACGAACACCTGCCCGGCGTCCGGGCGCAGGAGGCCGATCAGGTGCTTCAGCAGCACGCTCTTGCCGGTGCCCGAGGGGCCGACGATCACCAGCGACTCCCCCGCCGCCACGGAGAGGTCGACGCCGTCGAGCACGACGTGGCCGCCGAAGCGACTTCCGCAGGTTCCGCGCCTGAAGCTTGGCGGCTCGGCCCGGGCCTGGCGCCGTCGCGATTCCGCGGGGTCGCGGTCAAAAGAGAAGCCTCGTGAGGAAGAAGTCGGCGAGCAGGATCGCGAGGCTGCCGACGACGACCGCCTGCGTCGTGGCGCGGCCCACGCCCTCCGCGCCGCCCTCGGTGTGATACCCCCGGACGCAGCCGACGACCGAGAGGATCAGGCCGAAGACCGCGGCCTTGACGAGGCCCGACGGTGAAGTCGCTCCAGGTCCAGGAACTGGAACGAGCTGTCGTAGTACGTGACCGGGTTGGCGCCGAGCAGCTCCACCGCCACGAGGTAGCCGCCGAAGATGCCGACGGCGTCGCCCATGACCACGAGCAGCGGCAGCATGAGGATCGACGCGCACACGCGCGGCACGACCAGGTAGTGCACGGGCTCGGTGGCCAGCACCTCCAGGGCGTCGATCTGCTCGGTGACGCGCATGGTGCCGATCTCGGCGGCCATCGCGCTGCCGACGCGGCCGGCGACCATGAGCGCCGAGAGCACCGGCGCCAGCTCGCGCACCATCGAGAGCGCCACGACCGCTGCCGACGAGGCTCTGCGCGTTGAAACGCGCGAAGCCGGTGAAGGTCTGGAGCGCCAGCACCATGCCGGTGAAGAGCGTCGTCAGAAACACCACCGGGATCGAGTCGACGCCGACGCGGACCATCTGGCGCAACCACTCCGGCAGGTCGTAGGGCGGGCGCGGGCGCCCAGACGAGGATCCGGCCGAGCATCCGGAAGAAGCGACCGAGCTGCTCGAGGAAGCGGATGATGCCGCGCCCGATCGTCTCGAGGAAGCGGACGATCACCCTCGGGACTCCGTCGGATCTTCGCCGGACTCGACGTGGACGCGGGGCACGCGCGGGCCGATGCCGCAGAGGATCTCGTAGGGAATCGTGCCGGCGGCGTCCGCGAGCTCCCACGCCGTCACGCGTGTCGCGGCCGTCGGTGCCCAGGCATACGGCGCGATCGCCGCGGCGGACGGGCGCCGTCCGACGTGTCCACGAGCGTGACGTCCATGCTGACGGCCCCCACCACGGGCGCTCGCTTCCCCCCGAGAAGAACCGCGACTCGTCCCGAAAAGCTGCGCCGGAAACCGTCATGATAGCCGATGGGAAGCACGGCGATCGTCGTGGGACGCTCGGTGACGAAGCGGCCGCCGTAGCCGAGCGGCGTGTCGGCCGGAACGCGGCGCACGGCGGTCACGCGCGCCTCGAGCGTCATCGCGGGCACGAGCGCGGCGAGCCTCGGCGAATCCGCGGGGCGCGACGCCGTAGAGCGCGAGACCCGGCCGCACGGCGTCCAGCCACGCCGGCTCCGCTCCGAGAATGGCGGCGGAGTTGGCGGCGTGGACGAGGCCCGGCGCGAGCCCGGCATCGCGCAGGCGGGACGCGGCGGCGCGCAGGCGCTCGACCTGCCGCGCGGTCTCGGGAGACGACGGGTCGTCGGCGCGGGAGAGGTTCGCGAAGGTCCCGGCCAGCCGCAGGCCCGGAGCGTGCTCGGAAGAGAGCGACCACGAAGTCGAGCTCCTCCGCGCGGAAGCCCGCGCGGCCCATGCCGGTGTCGAGCTCGAGATGGACCGGGAGCGGCGCTCCGAGAGGCCCTCCGCGGCGGCCGCGATCGCCTCGGCCTGGGCCGCGTCGTAGAGCGTCGGGGTCAGACCGTAGGCGGCGAGCCGGGGCACGTCCTCGGGGTCGCGCGCGAGAAGAACGAGGATCTCCCCGGCGATCCCGCCGCGGCGGAGCGCCGCGCCCTCCTCCGGATTCGCGACCGCGAACCGGTCGGCGCCCTCGCGGGCGAGGCACGCCGCGACCGGGACCGCGCCGTGGCCGTAGGCGTCCGCCTTGACGACCGCGTAGACGCCGCGGGGCGCCACCCGATTCGCGAGAAACCGGTAGTTGGACGCGATCGCGTCGAGATCGACGACCGCCCGAACGGGAAGTCGAGCGTCGAGAGTCGAGAGTCGAGAGTTCACGCGGCGCCGATTCTCTCGTCTTTTCGCCGTCGGATTCCGAAACCGCTCGACCCGTGACCGCTCGACCCTCGACTTGTCCTAGAAGGGCTGCCCCGACGGCTCGGCGGGCGGTCCGCCGGCGTAGTTGGCGAAAGTCATGTGGTCGCCGAGGAAGACCAGCGGGAAGTCGCCCGTCGGGCCGTTGCGCTGCTTGGCGATGATGACGTCGGCGATGCCCTTGCGCTCCGTCTCGCGGTCGTAGAGCTCTTCGCGGTAGAGGAAGACGACGACGTCCGCATCCTGCTCGATGGAGCCCGAGTCCCGGAGGTCGGCGAGCTGGGGCTTGCGGAGCTCGCCCTTGCGCTGCTCGGGCTGACGCGAGAGCTGGGAGAGCGCGATGATCGGGACCCGCAGCTCCTTCGCGAGGAGCTTCAGGCCGCGGGAGATCATCGAGACTTCCTGCGTCCGGTTGTCGAAACGGCCGTGGCCCGCCATCAGCTGCATGTAGTCCACGAGCAGCAGGTCGAGGCCCTTCTCCCGCTTGAGGCGCTGGGCCTTGGCCCGCATCTCCGGCACGTTGAGGGCCGCGCTGTCGTCGATGAAGAAGCGCGTCGCGTGGATCTTGGACTGGGCCAGGACGAGCCGCTGCATCGCCTCCTTGGAGGCGAACCCGTCGCGGACCTTCTTCGCGTCGACGTCGGCCTCGGAACAGAGCACGCGGAAGCCGAGCTGCTCCTTGGACATTTCCAGCGAGAAGAAGCCGACCGAGCGGCCCTCGCGGATGGCGACGTGCTGGGCGATGTTCAGGGCGAAGGAGGTCTTTCCGACCGACGGCCGCGCCGCGATGATGATCAGGTCCGTGCCCTGCAGGCCCGAGGTCATCCGGTCGAGCTCGGTGAACCCCGTCGCGAGGCCCGACAGCATGCCCTGCCGGCCGCGGGCGTCCTCGATGATCTCGAGGTTGTGGCGCACGACCTGCCCGATCGCCTCGAACCCGCCCCGGACCGCCCCCTCGGCGATGTCGAAGATCTCGCCGGTCGCCTCGCCCAGCAGGGCCTCGGCGTCGCGCTCCCCGGACAGCCCGTCCCGGACGATCTTCTGGCCCGCCCGGATGAGGCGGCGGAGGGTGGACTTCTCCTTGACGATCCGGGCGTAGTGCTCGACGTTGCCGACGTCCGGCACCCCGTCGAGCAGCGCCGTCAGGTAGGCGGCGCCGCCGGCCTTCTCGATCCCGCCCGCGCGGTCGAGCTCTTCCTTGAGCGTGAGGATGTCGATCTCGGCCGAACGCTGCGAGAGCTCGAGCATCGCGTTGTAGATGCGCCGGTGCGTGTCCGGGAAGAAGTCTTCCTGCGAGATGACCGGGACGACGAAGGAGAGCGCGGCGGGATCGAGCAGGATCGCGCCGAGCACCGAGCGCTCGGCTTCGAGATTCTGCGGCAGACCTTTTCGGAGGTGATTTCTTCGAGCATCGGGGAATTGCCGGCGAGTTTCCTCCCGCGAGTCCGCCAAAGTCATCGGCAGAGATTTCGACAGGTCGCCCGCGTTTTCCACAGCACCATGAGGCGCCGGACGGTGAGACAGATGATTTCGTTCCGCAGGGACCGCGGATCTCAACAGCTCCATGGAGTCGGGTGCCGTCGACAGATCGATGTCCGACCGTCTCGTAGGCCTGCCGACTTCGGGATCCTCGCTATCGATGAGATCGGGATCGGGCCGAGGACGTCTACGGCCGTCGCGCGCGCAGCGCGTCCAGCATCGCCGAGTCGCCGAACACGCCGCCCGGCCGCTTGCGCTCCTCGGCCGTGCCGTGAAAGTCGCTCCCCGCGGTCGCCGCGAGCGAGAGCTCGCGGGCGAGCGCACCGAAGCGCTGCTCCTCTTCGGGCCCGTGATCGGGATGGAAGACTTCGATCGCGTCGAGGCCTTCCGCCGCGAGAGCCCGGATCAGCGCGTCGGTGTTCTTGTACCAGACCGCGTGCGCGAGCGACGTGACGCCGCCGGCGGCACGCACCGCGCGCACGACGTCGGCGGCTTTCCACTTCTCGTACGGCACGTACCAGGGGTGCTCGCGGCCGAGGAAGCGGTCGAAGGCCTCGTCGTTGTTGGCCGCATAGCCCGCCCGGATCAGCGCCCGGGCCAGATGCGGCCGTCCCCAGACGCCGTCGCCGACGTCCGCCCGGATGGCCTCCAGGTCGATCGCGTACCCGTGCTCGACGAGCTTCTTCGCCATCCGCTCCCCGCGGGTGCGCCGCTCGTCCTGGCGCGTCGAGAGGTGCGCCTGCAGCGCCGCGTTGGTCTCGTCGACGAAGAGCGCGATGATGTGGATGTCGTCCTGCCCGCCCCACTCCGCCGAGATCTCGGCTCCGGAGATGAGCTCGATCCCCCGCCGCCGGGCCTCGGCCCGGGCTTCCGGGAGACCCTGGAGCGTGTCGTGGTCGGTCAGCGCGAGACAATCGATGCCGGCGTCGGCCATCCGGCCCACCAGGGCCGCCGGGGAATCCAGGCCGTCGGAGACGGTCGAGTGGCTGTGGAGGTCGATCTTCATCGGCCGCGCAGTCTAGCCGAGTCGCCGAGCGGCGATCCGCGGCGCGGGTCTTGCGTCATGCTTCGGCGGTGGATCGGAGACAGGTCGCTCGCGTGCTGGCGGAGATCGCCGAGATGCTCGAGCTCGCGGGCGCGAATCGTTTCAAGGTCCGCGCTTACGAAAGGGCCGCGGAGGCCCTGCTGGCCTTCTCGGGCGATCTCGAAGAGGCGGTCCGGACCGGACGGCTGCGGGACGTCCCGGGCATCGGCGCGACGATCTTCGGAAACGTCGAGACGCTCGTTCGGACCGGGCGGCTTTCCCTGTACGACGAGCTCCGAGCGTCGTTCCCGCGCGGTCTGTCGGAGTGCCTGCGCGTTCCGGGCCTCGGCGCGCGAAAGGTCAAGGTCCTCCACGACACGCTCGGCGTGGACTCGCTGGACTCTCTCGAGCGCGCCTGCCGGGAGGGCCGGCTGGCGAGCGTCCGGGGCTTCGGAAAAAAGAGCGCCGGCACATCTGCTGCGCGGGATCGCGCATGGTTCGGGCCTCGGCGGGCTTCTTCCTGCACTCGTCCGCCGCGGCCCGCGGCCGGGCGCTGGTCGGCGTCCTGTCCGCGTTCCGGGCTCGCCGAGAACGTGTCGCTCGGGGGAGGCCTGCGCCGGCTCCGCGAAGTGGTCGCGGAGCATCGAGCATCGTCGCGTCCTCGCGCTCCGCCCGCGAAGCTCGCCGAGGCGTTCCGTGGCGTTTCCCGAGGTCGCCGACGTCGCCGTCGTCCGAGGAGGACGTCGTCGCGGTCCGGTTCCTCGACGGCCTGACGCGCGAACCTCCGGATCGTCCCGCCCGAGGAGTTCCCCGCCGCGCTGCTCTGCTTCACCGGATCCCGCGCGCACACGATCGCCCTGCGCGCTCTCGCCCGAGACCGCGGCTTGCGGCTCGACGAGAACGGCCTCTTCGACCCGCGGGAGAATCGGGTGTCCCGCGGACTCGGAAGCCGAGATCTACGGGGCGCTCGGGCTCGCCTACATCGAGCCGGAGCTGCGGGAAGGCCGCGGCGAGATCGAGGCCGCGGCCGCGGGCCGCCTGCCCGTGCTCGTCGCCCGCGAGGATCTGCGCGGGCCTCTTCCACGTCCACACGGACGCCTCCGACGGCCGGGACGCGCTCGAGACGATGGTGCGCGCCGCGCAGGACGCCGGCTACGGCTACGTGGCCATCACGGACCACAGCCAGTCCGCGGGCTATGCCGGCGGCCTGACCATGGAGCGGATGCGCGCGCAACGCGAGGAGATCCGGGCCCTGCGGCGGCGCCTTCCGGAGATGCGGATCCTTCACGGCACCGAGGCGGACATCCTGGCCGACGGTTCGATCGACTACGGAGACGATTTCCTGGGCGAGCTCGATCTCGTCGTGGCCTCGGTGCACTCCCGATTCGGGCTGACTCGCGAGGAGCAGACCGCCCGGCTGATCCGCGCCGTCCGCAATCCGCGCGTGGCGATCCTGGGCCATCCGACGGGCCGCCTGCTGCTGACGCGCGAGGGCGTCACGGCGGACATGGAGGCCGTCGATCGACGCCGCCGCCGAGACGGCTGCGCCCTCGAGATCAACGGGTCTCCCCACCGCATGGACCTGGACTGGCGGCTCGTCCGCCGCGCGTGGAGCGCGGCGCGACGCTCGCGATCGACCCCGACGCGCATTCCACGCGGGAGCTCGAGTTCGTGCCCTACGGCCTCGCGATGGCCCGCAAGGGCTGGGCGGAGGCCGGGGCGCGTGCTCAACGCGCGCGACGCCGACGCGGTGGTCGCGTGGCTGGAGCGCCGCCGCGGCGGCGCCGATCCCCGAATCCCTGGACCGGGCGTCGGGATAGAATCCCCGTCCCGCGGCTCCGGCGCCGCGAATCTGAGCGCTGTTCCGTGTGTAAGGAGTGACTCCATGGCCCTGCAGCCCGGCGACACCGCCCCCGATTTCACGCTCCCCTCCACCGTCAACGAGAAGGTCACCCTCTCCGACTACCGCGGGAAGAAGAGCGTCATCCTGCTCTTCTACCCGCTCGATTTCTCGCCGGTCTGCTCGGTCGAGACCAAGCAGTGCGCCGAAATGCTGCCGACGAAGGGGGCGGGGGACGTCGAGGTCCTCGGCGTGTCGATCGACTCGCTCTGGTCCCACAAGGCCTTTGCGGCCCAGCAGGGCATCACCTATCCCCTGCTCGCCGACTTCCATCCCAAGGGCGCGGTCGCCGAGAAGTACGGCGTCTACCTTCCCGAAAAGGGCATCGCGGCGCGCACGGCGTTCATCATCGGCAAGGACGGCAAGATCAAGCAGGTCGTGGCCAGCGACATCCCCGTGGCGCGCGACATCGCCAAGCTGATCGAGACGGCGCGGGCCGCCTGAGACCGGCCGACGCGAACGGGGGCACGAAGGTGAAGGACCGGGGCGCCACGAGCGAGGTCGGTGTTCCGACGCTCGCCGACACGGATCGGATCCGCGACATCGCGTCGCACTTCCGGACGATCATCGAGCTGCTGGGCCTCGACCTGGCCGACCCGAACCTCGTCGAGACTCCGGAGCGCGTCGCCAAGATGTACCTCGAGCTCTTCGCGGGCCTCTCGGAGGGCGCCGAGCCCAGGGTCACGTTCTTCCCCAACGAGGAGCGCTACACCTCGATGGTGATGGAGAAGGACATCCCCTTCTACTCGCTCTGCTCCCACCACTTCGTCCCGTTCTACGGCCACGCCCACGTCGCGTACATTCCGAACGAGTCGATCGTCGGCCTCTCGAAGATGGCCCGCATCGTCGAGTTCTACGCCCGTCGGCCCCAGCTCCAGGAGCGGCTGACCGAGCAGATCGCGAGCTTCATGGCCGAGAAGCTCGATCCCCAGGGCGTGATGGTCGTCATCGAGGCGCGCCACCTCTGCGTCGAGATGCGCGGAGTCAAGAAGCCCGGCGCCCTGACCGTGACGTCCGCCATCCGGGGAATCTTCAATACCAAGCCGGTGCGCGAGGAGTTCCTCGATCTCCTCAATCGCCGCGGGTGCTGAGCGGCCAGTCGTCCCGTCATTGCGACGAGCTTGCGGTAGACCTTCCCGTCCTTCATGACGAAGGACACGCGGCCGAGCGCCTTCACGTCGGCCAGCGGATCGCCCTGGACCGCGACGACGTCGGCATAGGCGCCGGGCGCGACGACCCCGAGCTGTCCCGTCATCCCGAGCATCTCGGCGGCCTTCGAGGTCGCCGACTGGATCGCCGCCATCGGCGTCATGCCCGCCTCGACCATGAGCTCGAACTCGCGCGCCAGAGGCTCGTCCCACGAGAAGCTGCCCGCGTCGGTGCCGAACGCGATCTTCACGCCCCCCTTGACGGCGCGCTGGAGCGACGGTCCGTGGACTTCGGCGCGCTTGCGGTCCTTCGCTCCCGCGGCCGTGCCCTCGGGCGCCCACTCGTAGAAGTACGGCATCATCGTCGGGCAGAGCCAGGTCCCCTGCCGGACCATCTGGGCGACGTCCTGGTCCGTCAGGTCGAGGCCGTGCTCGATCGAGTCGCACTTTCCGTCGAGCGCGCGGCGCATGCCGATTCCGTTGTACGCGTGGCAGGCCACCTTTTTCCCCTGGCCGTGCGCCTCGTCCATGATCGCCGCCAGCTCGTCGAGCGGTCAGCGTCGGCTGCGAGACGAGGTTGCCCTTCGCGTCCACCCAGGAACGATGGTTCATGTAGACCTTGATCCAGTCGGCGCCGTTCGCAAGCTGCTCGCGGGCGGCCTTGCGCGCCTCGACGGGGCCGTCGATGAGCTGCGCGCCCGTGGGGAGATCGATGGTCCGGCGAATAGCCGTCGAGCGCGTAGCCGCCGGTCGACGAGATCGCCCGCGTGCACACGAACATCCGCGGCCCGGCCACGTAACCCTTGTCGATCGCCTGCTTCACGCCGACGTCGCCGTAGCAGGCCCCCTCCGTCTCGACGTCGCGGATCGTCGTGAAGCCCTGCTCGAGCATCCGGCCCACGAGGGCCGTCGCCCGCGCCGCGCGGAAGGCCACGCTCTCCTTGAGGATCTGCATGTCGTAGTCGTCTTCCTTCGGGTCCAGGAAGACGTGCGTATGGGCATCGATCATCCCCGGCAGAACGGTCGCACCCGAGAGGTCCGTCGACCGTCGCTCCGGCCGGAACCGAAGCCGGCGGACCACGGACCGACGCTTTCGATCCGGTTGCCGCGGACGACGATGGCCTGGTCGCGGCGCACCGACGCCGAGGTGCCGTCGATGAGCGTCCCGGCCCGGATCACCGTCACCGGAACGGACGGCGGGGCCTGGCCGAGACTCTCCGCGGCAATGAAAGACGCCAGAAGGCACACGTATCCTGATTTCATTAGGTAAAATCTCCTAATCACCGAACTTTGATAAGGTCTGGACGGCCTTCAGCCCCTCGAGCGTTCGGACGCCATGCCAGCAATAGTCGTCGCCGGGGACGAAGCGACGGCGGCTCTCCCGACCGAAGAGCTGCTCGGTCAGAGCGCCGTGCTTCTCTTCGGTGAACGGGAAGGGCTCGCTGGGAAAGACATGCACGTCGGGTCGCCGGCCCACCGCTTCCCCGGGTGTGGTCGTCGGGTAGCGCGTCTTTTCGTTTCCGTAGACGTTCACGCCGCCCGCGAGTCGAATCAGGTCGGCGACGTAGGTGTCGTCCGAGATCGTCATCCAGGGGTCCTTCCAGATCCAGTAGGCATAGCGAAACGTGGCTGCGGGCGGCCGCGCCGCGAGCTTGCGGATCTCCTCCTCGATGCGGTCGGCGAGGGCATTGGCTTCGCCCTCGGTGGCCAGCCGGCGCCCCCATTGCCGGATCGCCACGCGGAACCTCGCGCACCGTCTTGGGCAGCGTGACGTCGACCTCGATGCCCGCGGCGCGCAGGGCCTCCACGTCCTCCTTGCGGTTCTCCTCGGCGTTCGCGAACACGAGGTCCGGCTTGAGGTCGAGGATCCGAGGCAGGTTGGGACTCTTCGTGCCGCCCACCCGCGGCAGGCCCCACAGCATGCCGCTCGGCCGCGTGCAGTAGCGCGTGACGCCGGCGATCGCCTTCAGTCCTCCGATCGCAACGATCGTCTCCGTGATCGACGGGCAGAGGGAAACCACCCGCAACGGCGGCACCCGCCAAGTCTATTCTCGATCGGTTCGCTACACTAAGCGCCAGTTTGGACGTCGCCGCCAAGGACCTGGCGCTTCTGCTTCGGTCGCGCCATCCCCTCATCGTCTGCGAGACGGTGGAGGAACAGCGCTTCGAGGCCCTCGTGCGCGCGGTTTCGAGCGAGCTGACGATCCCTTTCTGGAGCTGGAGCGCGGCGAGCGGCCTGGCGCCGGCGCATCCCGCGGATTCCGAGAAGTCCGCCGAGCTGGCGTTCGCCCTGCGGCTGATCCGGAAGTCGACCGGGGACGGCACGTGGCTCCTCAAGGATCCGGCGGCCCACCTCGAAGCTCCGGCCACGCTGCGCCTGCTCCGCGAGACGGCGCAGGAGTTCGCCGGCTCCGCGCGCACCCTCGTGATGGTCGGGCCGACGATGCCCACGCGCCCCGAGCTCGAGGACGTGCAGGTCCGCTTCGAGTTCGCCCTGCCGGGACCCGCCGAGCTCGAGGACCTTCTCCAGCGGGTGATCCGGCGCAGCTCCCGCGACGTCCCCCGGCCGAGGATCGATCTGTCTCCGGAAGAGGCGCAAGGCATCGTCTCCGACCTCCAGGGCCTGACGATGTTCGAGGCGGAGCGCGCGCTCTCCCGCGCGATCGTCTATGACCAGGCGCTGACCGCGGAGGACCGGCCCCGGATCCGGGAGACCAAGAAGGTCCTGGTCGAGGGCGGCGGGCTGCTCGAGTTCGTTCCCGCGCCGGAGGGGCTCGACCAGGTCGGCGGCCTCGAGAAGCTGAAGAAGTGGATCGCGACGCGCAAGGTCGGATTCCTGCCGGCGGCCGGCGAAAAGCCGCTCGATCCGCCGCGAGGCATCCTGCTGCTCGGCGTCCAGGGCTGCGGCAAGAGCCTCGCCGCCAAGTCCATCGCGGCGAGCTGGGGACTCCCGCTTCTGTCCCTCGATGCCGGCAAGCTCCTCGCGCCCGTACATCGGCGAGTCCGAGCGCAACCTGCGCGACGCGCTCAAACGCGTCGAGCGCATGGCCCCGTGCGTCCTCTGGATCGACGAGATCGAGAAGGCTTTCGTCTCGGCGCGCACGCTCCGAGTCCGACGGCGGCGTCTCCAAGCGCCTGGTCGGCGACGCTGCTGACCTGGATGCAGGAGCGGGCCGCGCGCGTCTTCCTCGTGGCCACGGCCAACTCGGTCGAAGAGCTGCCTCCGGAGATGATGCGCAAGGGCCGCGTCGACGAGGTCTTCTTCGTGGACCTTCCCGACAGGCGCGGCCCGGGCCAGGATCTTCCAGCTCCACCTCGCGCGCCGCGGCGAGGACCCCGCGCGCTTCGACGCGGACGCCCTCGCCGACGCCGCCGAGGGATTCTCCGGCGCCGAGATCGAGCAGGCTGTCGTCTCCGCTCTCTACGAGGCGCGCGCCGGCCGCTTCGCCCTCGACAGCGCCGCCGTCCTCGTCCGCCCTGCGCTCGACGCGGCCGCTCTCGGTCGTCCGCGCCGAGAAGGTCGATGCGCTGCGGCAGTGGGCGAAGGGGCGGTGCGTGCCGGCGGACTGATGGTAAGTCGAGAGTCGAGCGTCTAGGGTCGAGAGTTCGAGGCCCGCAGCGACCCCTCGGCGCGCAACACTTCTGCGCGCAGCGCCGCAAGCATTCTTGCAAGTCTGTCGGCATCGAAGAGGACCGGCTGAGCCCGGTCGGCCTTGAAGAATCCAGGTCTTCGCAAATCGTCACGAGGCATTCGATCTCCGCCACCGAACTCTCCGCGATATTCAGGAAGTGCGCGTAGTCGTTCGAATACCTGCGCTTCGAACCTTCAGCGATATTGGCGAGGACAGACACGGCCGCTCTGCGCAATTGGGCAGACAGCCCGAACCTTTCAGCGAGAGGGAGAGACGCCGTGGTCGCGTAGACATCCCGAGCGAGGACGTCGCCCCAGTTGCCAGACGCGAAGATCGCGAAACCGCTGCACCTACCGTTCTATTGTCGCGACGCCTCCGCGATTTGGACACTTAACCCTCAACCCTTGACCCTCGACTTTCTACTTCGTCACCGAATACACCATCCCCAACGCGGCTTCGGATCCGCCTCCGCTCCCCCCAGATACCGGTGCAGCCAGTCCATGACCACGTTGTGCCAGACGGCGGAGTTGCCGGGCTTGAGGACCCAGTGGCCTTCGTCCGGGAACTTGAGGAGCTTCGAGGGCACGTTCTGGACCTGCAGCGCCGTGAACATCATCAGGCCCTGGCCGAACGGCACGCGGTAGTCGCTGCTCGCTCGTGACGACGAGGGTCGGCGTCTTGAAGTTGCCCGCGGACTCCATCGGGTTCCACTTCCTCGTACAGTCCGACGTCCACGGCCAGCCCTTGAACTCCCACTTCGGGAACCAGAGCTCCTCGGTCTCGAGATTCGCCGAGGCGAGGTCGAAGGTGCCGTCATGCGAGACGAGCGCGGCGAAGCGGTCGGTGTGCCCCGCGATCCAGTTGACCATGTAGCCGCCGTAGCACGCGCCGGCCGCGCCGATCTTCGTCCGGTCGACGAACGGGAGCGCCGCGAGGTCATCGGCCTGGCGCATCAGATCGTCGTAGACCAGGCCCCCCCAGTCGCCGCTGATCGCGTCGAGGAACTCCTGGCCGAAGCCCGTCGAGCCGCGCGGATTGGCGCGCATAGACGACGTAGCCGTAGGCCGCCCAGATCTGCGGATTCCAGCGGTACGACCAGGAGTCGTGCCAGGCGCCCTGCGGCCCTCCGTGAATGAAGAAGACCGCGGGGTACTTCTTCGGCGGATCGAAGTTCGGCGGCTTGACGAGCCAGGCCTGCAGCTTCGCGCCGTCGGAAGCCGTCGTGAACCGCTCGGACACCTCGCCGAGAGCGAGGTCCTGAAAGATCGCGTCGTTGACCCGCGTGACCGCGGCCGCCGGGCGCCCGTCCAGGCCGAGCGCCCAGATTTCCGGCGGCACGGTTCAACCAGCTCGCCGAATACACGACCCGCGAGCCCGCGACCTCGAGGCCACCGACGCCGCCGCCGGTCCAGAGCGGCACGGGCTGCCCGCCGCGCCCGCGAGCGGCACGCGATACAGCACCTGCCGGCCGCGGACCTCGGCGACGTAGACGATCGACTTCGAGTCCGGAGTCCAGCGAAAGTCCTCGACCCAGAAGTCGAACGTGTCGGTCAGGCCGCGGATCTGGCCCGTCGCACGCTCGTAGAGCATGAGCCGAAAGCGGTCGGCCTCGAAACCCGGCCTCTTCTGCGCGCGGTAGGCGATCCACTTTCCGTCGGGCGAGTAGCGAGGCGAACCGTCGAACGCGGGGTTCGACGCCGTCACGTTCTTCGCGGGCGCGCCGCCGGAGGACTTGACCAGGAAGAGGTCGGCGTTGGTCGACAGGGCCTCGTCTTTGTCGGGGTTCGACGCATAGACGAGCTCCGCCCCGTCCGGCGAAACGTCCCAGTCCGTTCCCCCGCCGACCGCGAAGGGCGGCGCGTCGCGGTCGCCCGGCGTCAGGTCGACCGCGGCCCCCGTCCGCCCTGGCCGGGACTCGCCAGAGATGCGAGCGGGTCCCGTCCTTCCAGGTGGTCCAGCGGCGATAGAGGAGGCGCTCGGCGATGCGCGCCTTCGTCGGTGAGTCGGCGCGCTCCTTGAGCGTCTTCTCGAGACAGGCGGTGTCGGTGCAGTCGGGAAACACGTCCGAGGAGATGACGAACCAGCGGCCGTCGGGAGTCCAGGTGAAGCCGTTCACCTGCGTCGGAAACGAGGTCGCCTGCACGGGGTCTCCCCCCGAAAGGTCGAGCAACCAGATCTGCGAGGAGCCTCCGCGATCCGACAGAAACGCGAGCCTCGGCCGTCGGGCGAGAAGCGCGGATCCGAGTCCCGCTTGTCTCCGGAGGTCATGCGGCGGGGCTCGCCTGCGCCCGAATCGCTCAAAGTGACCATCCAGATCGCCGAGCGCGAGGTGTTCGCCTCCACGTCGGGCGTCGAGACCGCATAGGCGACTCTGCGGCCGTCGGGAGACACGGAAAACCCGCCGACGCGGCGAATGCGCGCGGATTCTTCGAAACGGATTGGCTTCGGCGAGGCCGCCAGAACGGGCGCGGACGCGAGCGCGCACAGGACGGCCAGGCGAACGAGCTTCATGCAGGGATCCTCCCGGCGGCGGATTCTATCCGCCTTCGGGCCAACGTCTTACGCACCCTTGAGATGCGTCCCCGTTTGGTATCATCGGTGGCCCGCCGGGCACGCGGCAGGTCGAGCAAAGTGTCCCGCGGCAAGGAGCAACATGTCGACTGCCGTCCTCGAGGAAAAACACACCGAGGCCTCGCGCCGGCCGCCCGTGATCAACGACTTCTCGATCCACGTCGCGACGGCCAACGGTTCGGGCAGCCAGTCCTCGAACACCATCCTGATGCGCTCCATCTTCCAGATGGGCATCCCGGTCTCGGGAAAGAACCTCTTCCCGTCCAACATCCAGGGGCTTCCGACCTGGTTCACGATCCGGGCCTCCAAGGAAGGGTTCATCGCGCGCCGCCGGGACATCGGCGTGCTGATCTGCATGAACCCCGAGACGGCTCACGAGGACGTCAAGACGGTCGCTCCGGGCGCCGCCGTGATCTACGAGGAGAGCCTCAAGCTCGACGGCCTCCGCAACGACCTGCACTTCTACCCCGTGCCGTTCTCGAAGCTCGTCCTCGAGCTCGTCCAGGACGGCAAGCTCCGCCGGCTCGCGGTCAACATGATCTACGTCGGCGTCGCCGCGTGGCTCCTCGACATCGACATGGCCGAGATCGAGAAGGCCGTCGCCAAGCAGTTCAAGAGCAAGGCCGCCGCGGTCGAGATCAACATGAAGGCGATCCGGGGCGGCTTCGAGTGGGCGGAAAAGAACCTCAAGAAGAGCGATCCCTTCCGGCTGGAGCGGATGAACGCCACCGCCGGCAAGATCATCATCGAGGGCAACGCCGCGACCGCCATCGGCTGCATGATGGCGGGCGTTCAGTTCCTGGCCTGGTACCCGATCACGCCCTCGTCGTCGCTCGCGGAGTCGCTGCATCGACTACGCCGGCCGCCACCGCATCGATCCCGAAACGGACCAGCCCACGTTCTCGGTCGTGCAGGCCGAGGACGAGCTCGCGGCGCTCGGCATGGTGCTCGGGGCCGGCTGGGCCGGGCGCGCGCGCCATGACGACGACCTCCGGGCCCGGGATCTCGCTGATGTCCGAGTTCACGGGCCTGGGCTACTACGCCGAGGTCCCCGCGGTCATCGTCGACGTCCAGCGCGTCGGGCCCTCGACGGGCCTGCCGACGCGGACGATGCAGGGCGACATCACGTCGACCTACTACCTCGGCCACGGCGACGCGAAGCACATCCTCCTCATCCCGGGCTCGATCCGGGAGTGCTACGAGCTCGCGATGGAGTCCTTCGACCTCGCCGAGCGGTTCCAGACGCCGGTCTTCCTGATGACGGATCTCGATCTCGGGATGAACAACTGGATGGCGGACCCGTTCTCGTATCCCGAAAAGCCCTTCGACCGCGGCAAGGTCCTGCGGACGAAAGAAGAGTTCGAGGCCCACGTCGCGAAGTACCGCGAGTTCGCCCGATACCGCGACGTCGACGGAGACGGCATCCCCTACCGGACGCTGCCCGGCTTCTTCGACGCGCCGGCGGCGGCGTACTTCACCCGCGGCTCCGGCCACACCGACCGGGCCACGTATACCGAGCGCGGCGACGACTACAAGAACAACATGGACCGGCTCGCGCGGAAGTTCGAGACGGCCAGGGAGTACGTTCCGAAGCCGGTGGTCTCCTCCGGAAACGGCGCGAAGGTCGGCGTCATCGCCTACGGCTCCTCGGACTTCGCCGTCGAGGAGGCCCGGACGCTGCTGGGACGGAAAGGGCTGACGACCGACTACCTGAGACTGCGCGCCCTGCCCTTCACGCCCGAGACCGCGGCGTTCGTCGCCGCCCACGAGCGCGTTTACGTCGTGGACCAGAATCGCGACGGCCAGATGTACGACCTGTTGAGACTCGAAGTCGGCGCGGACGCCGCGAAGCTCCGGTCGATCCGCCACTACGATGGCTTCCCCCTCGACGCCGAAACGGTGATCGAAGGGATCGAGGCCGGGGAGAAACTCTGATGTCCGCAACACCTCCGGGCACGACCGAACCGAAGGCTCCCCCGTCCAACCGCGTCGGCCTGACCGTCAAGGAGTACGGCGGCCTCAAGTCGACGCTCTGCGTCGGCTGCGGCCACGACGTCATCACCCGCCAGATCACGCAGGCCATGTACGAGATGTCGATCCCGCCCTACAAGGTCGCGAAGATGTCGGGGATCGGCTGCTCCTCGAAGACCACGGCCTACTTCGCGGACCGCGGCCACGGCTTCAACGCCGTCCACGGCCGGATGCCGGCGGTCGCGACCGGCGCCATGATGGTCAACCCCTCGCTGCTCTCGATCGGAGTCTCGGGCGACGGCGACACGGCCTCGATCGGCGCGGGCCAGTTCGTGCACCTTCTGCGGCGCAACGTCCCGATGGTCTACATCGTCGAGAACAACGGCGTCTACGGCCTGACGAAGGGCCAGTTCTCGGCGACCGCGGACGCCGGGTCCAAGCTCAAGACGGGCGTCGTCAACGACCTGCCGGCGATCGATCTCTGCGCGATGGGGATCGAGCTCGGCTGCGGCTACGTGGCGCGGTCGTTCTCGGGAGACATGAAGCAGCTCCTGGGCCTGCTCAAAGGCGCGCTCGCCCACCGGGGCACGGCGCTGCTCGACATCGTCTCTCCCTGCGTGACGTTCAACAACCACGACTCCTCGACGAAGTCGTACAAGTGGGCCAAGGACCACGAGATCCCCATCCAGGAGATCGGCTTCATTCCCTACTACGAGGACATCACCGTCGACTACGATCCGGGCACGACCCAGGACATCGAGCTCCACGACGGCTCGCACATCCGTCTCAAGAAGCTCCGGGCGGATTACGACGCCACCGACAAAGCGCAGGCCCTCGCTCTGTGCCAGGAATCCCAGCAGAAGCAGGAGTTCCTGACCGGACTGATCTACGTCGAGCCCTCCAAGAAAGACTTCCTGGAGCTCTCGGGCCTCGGCTCCGTGCCGATCGTCTCGGTGCCCGACGAGCGACTGCGCCCGGGCCGGAAAGCCCTCGACGAGATCATGGAGAGCCTCAAGTGACTCGTCGCGCGCGTAGCGCGCCGACGAGTCATCCCGAGGGCGAAGCCCGAGGGATCCCGGCCTTCCTCGGAAGGGTGCCTCCGCGCGCGTAGCGATTCGCCGCGAGAGTCATCCCGAGGGGCGAAGCCCGAGGGATCCCGGAATTGCCACCCCGACTCGGGGCCTGCCGGACACGGGATCCGCTACCGCCGGATGCGCGGTCCGGCCGGCGTTGCCTACTCGCCGGGGCGTCTGCCTCTGGTGAACGGCTCGACTATCGCTCGGCGATGCACGGTCGGAGTGCCCCGGGGGATCGCCGGGATACGATTGGGTTTCCGGGAATTCGGCGACCGCGCTTCGGTTGAGGCCGCCATGAACATCCGAACGGTCGCGGCCATCCTCCTCCTCGTACCGTCCGTGTCGCTTCTCGGGGACACCGCGAAAAGCAAGGCCGCGCCCGAGCCGAAGAACTCCTGCACCGCCTGCAAGGAGCGCCGAGCCACCCTCGACCCGAAGCAGTTCGAAAAGGGCTGGGACGCCGAGGTGAAAGAGGGCTACGAGATCGCGAAAAAGATCCCCGCGACGCTCGACAGGCTCCACTGCTTCTGCGAGTGCGCGGAGAGCCCGACGTTCCAGCACAAGACACTTCTGACCTGCTTCGTCGACAAGCACGCCGCGGGCTGCGGGATCTGCCTTTCAGAAGCGAAACTGGCGTGGCAGCTCAAGCAGAAGGGCGTCTCGGACGAGGAGATCGTCGTGACCGTCGAGTCCGTGCACCGGACGGACGGCCATCCCCAGACGCACTGAGCCCGACCTCGACGATCTGCGGCGCCCGGCCGGCCCAGTCGTTGGCGACGATCAGGTTGTAGGCGCCCGACCGATCCGATCACGAGCAGGTCTCCCTCCCTCGGCCGGCCGATCCTCTCGCGGGCGGCGAGGCGATCGATGTCCACCGGCAGCGGGCCCGCGATCTCCACGGCGCCGTCTCCCGGGCGCCTGGGAATCGGCAGCCATGCGTGGCGGCCCCACGCCACGAAGAAGGCGTGCGACATCCTCGAAGCATCCACGTAGATCCGGCCGGGCGTCACCCGAATGACGCGCGTGACCAGGTGGAACGCGTCCGCGGCCACGGCGCGGCCGGGCTCGAAGAACAGCCGGGCGTCCCGGAGCTCCGGCGCGCGGCGCATCGCCGAGAGGATCGCCCCGAGGAAACTCTCCGCCGTTCCCGGGGACTTTCGGGGATGCGTATCGCGCCGGACCTCCCCGCGGGCGGGAAATCCCCCGCCGACGTTGAGGACCTCGACCGGGATGCCGACACCTGCGGAGCTTTCCGGCCAGCCGCGCGGCCTCCCGCACGGCCGAGACGAAGGGCCTCGCCGAGAGCAGACCGGTTCCAAGGTGAAACGCGAGGCCGGACGGAAGGGGCCGGCCTTCGCGCGCCAGCCGCGCGCAGAGCCCGGCCGCCCGGGAGGGCGCGAGCCCGAACGCCCGCTGCGAGGCCTCGGCGGCGCGCGCCCGGAATCGCAGGAGATAGCGCGGCGCCGCGCCGACGGCCCGCGCCCTCGCAAGGATCGCTTCCGCGTCCTGCTCGGAATCGGCGACCAGCCACGTTCCGGCGGCCAGCGCCCGGTCGAGCGACCGCTCCGTCTTCGCCGGGTCCCTGGTAGAGCACGCGGTCCCCGTCCGACCGACGGAGGGCGGCGGCGAGATCCTCGGCCGCCGTGACCTCCGCCCCGCAATCTTCCGCATCGGCCAGATCCAGCAGCGCCGTGTGGCGGTTGCACTTCCACGGATAGAAGAGGACGGCATCCGGTCCCGCGGCCTCCCGCAGCCGCCGCAGGCGGGAGCGCGCGGCCTCGCGATCGAAGAGGTAGAAGGGCGTCTCGGGGCCGCGCGCGGCATTCGCCGCAGCGGCCGCGGCCGCCCTCAGACGGCGCGGGTCGATTCCGTGAGCCATCGGATGGCCGCCGCCCGGTCGATCTTGCCCGCCGGCGTGCGCGGGAGCGCCGGCACCGTCAGGATGCGGCGAGGGCGGGCGAATGCGGGAAGGCGCTTCTCGGCGTAGGCGCGCAGCTCGTCGATCTCGACCGGGCCGCCGCGCGACACGACCAGGACTCCGAAGTCGCGCTCGAAGGGCGCCGCCGCCGCCTCGGCCACCGACGGGTGCTCGGCGAGGGCCGCCTCCAGCTCCTCGACGCAGAGGATGCGGTCCCCCGCGGTGAGGGCGAACGCCAGGCGTCCGCGGACGCGGAGCTCTCCCTCTTCGTCGAAGACACCGACGTCTCCGGTCCGCAGCCTGCCGGCCTCATCGAACGGCGAGCCGTCTTCCGGCAAGAGATATCCCGAGAAGACGGCGGGACCGGAAAGCCGGATCTCGCCGGACTGCCCCGGCGGACACAGGCGGCCATCCTCGCCCGCGATGACCACCTCGAGGCCGGGCGCGGGCACGCCGGCGGATCCGGCTCGACGGGGACGAGAGAGCGGCTGCCGCGAGGCGAGGCCCGAGGACTCCGTCATGCCGTAGCCCGCCCGTACCGGCACGCCGCGCCCGCGCTCCACGGCCTCGGCCGCGGCGGCATCCGGCGCTCCTCCGCCGCAGAGAAGCGCTTCGAGCTTCACCGGAGAGGGATGGCGCGCGGCGAGCCGCACGAGCGCGCTCGGCAGCAGCACTTTCGTCGCGCCGAGCCGCGCGGCATCCTCGAGGGGATCGCGGTGCGGCGAGAAGAAGATGGCCTCCGCGCCCACGGCCAGCGCGTTGAGGGCGCCGCGCACGCACCCGAGGACTTGCGCCGGCGACAGTCCGACCGCGAGCCGGTCGGTGGAACCGAGCTCTCCCCATGGCAGGAATGCGAGAGCCGCGGCTTCGAGGTTCCCGCCCGAGAGCGGGACCGCCCGACCCGGCCCCACGCTCCCCGACGAGTAGAAGACCGTCGAGCCGGGCGAAGGCGGCCGGCGTTCGAGAGAGCTCCGCCGCAGCGCCCGGAGGGATGCCGGGATCGACGGCGCCTGCGCCACGGCCGCCCGGCCGCAGAGACCCGCCGCAAACAAGTCCACGAGAAACCCGACGGCGTCTGCGCCGTCGAGATCGATCCATTCCGCCGCCGGCTTCCGGGCAAGAGCATCGGCCCGCCGCTCGACCGAGTCGACGAACCCTCGATAGTCGAGGACGCGATCGCCCGCAGAAAGAGCGCGCGCCCCCGGCACGCGCCCGGCCGTCTCCCGCACCCGTTCCCAGAGGCTCATCGAGGATGTCCCGCGCGGTACGCATACACGACGCCGTCGATGTCGAGCGGCGCCGCCGCCGCGACGCGGGCGAAGACCCGGCCGAAGGCTTCGGCGCAGGCGATCTCGTCGCCCTCGAGGACCGGGCCGAGCGTGAGCGTCCAGCGGCCCTCGGGAAGCGTCGCGAATGCCGGCCGGCAAACCGCGCGCGCGACGCGCGCCAGGCGGAACGGGCGGGGGTCCAGAAGCGCGGGCCCGCCCAGGACCTTCGCCGGGACGCCGTCCCGCTCCGGCAAATCGCCGGCGGCGAGGAGACTCCCCCGTTTCAAGGCGGAGCGGAGGCGGTGGGTGGCCGACGAAGGGAGCGCGTGTGGAAAGTCGAGAGCGTATCGGCGATCGAAGACGCGGTCCTGCGGGATCGCCTGCGTGCGGTCGAGGTTGTGGGGGCCCAGCACCGTGGCGGCGGGAACGCCCCGCGCTCGCAGCGCATAGCGAAGAGCCTGCATCGATCCGATGTGCGCCGTCACGTAGACGCACGGCTCGCGCCCGGGCGGGTCTCCCTCGAGTCTCAGGTCCCATCGCCCCGTGGCCAGGGCTCGGGACGCCAGCCGCACGAGCCTGGCTTTCCGCCGCGCCGCGGCCCGGCCCGGGTTCTTCGGAAGCTTCGGATACGCGTCGGCGAGGCCGCGCCAGCCGGCCTCATCCAGGCCCGTGAGCGCGGCGATCTTCGAGGCGCTCCCCGCGCCCGCCGCGCCACGCCCGCGCCAGAGCCGCGGGAGCCGGAGAGAGGCGACTTTCAGGCGGAGAACGGTCTTTCCGCCTGGCTCGGGGCGTTCAGCGGGCCGGGCCCCGGATCGCGGTCCGGGAGAGGAACGCTCTTCTCGCGCAGCTGGTCGCGCTCGCCCGAGCCCGGCACGACCGGCAGGAGCGCCGCGTCGGCCGGCGGCGTCGTGCCGTCGCCCGGGTAGTACGGCCGGTAACCGTATCCGTGCTTCGCGATCTCTTCGGGGCTCTCCCGCAGGCGGTCGATCGAGTAGACGGCCTCCTCGCGCGTGAAGAAGGCCATCTCGTAGTTGCGGGTCATCCAGATCGCGTCCTTGGGGCACGCGTCCACGCAGAACCCGCAGAAGACGCAGCGCATCATGTCGATGTCGAAGACCACCGGGTACTTCTCGTACGCGATCTTCGGGATGCTCGCCGGCGACGATCGTGATGCACTCCGCCGGACAGGCCTGCTGGCACATGTAGCAGGCCACGCACTTCAGCGTGCCGTCCTCGCGCGTCTTGAGGATGTGCTTTCCGCGGAAACGCCCCGAGTAGTTCCGCCGGACCTCGGGGTACAGGATCGTCGGCATCCCCTTCATGTTCGCGAGATTTCGGAGGAGGTGGCGGATCGTCACGGCCATCCCGCGGAGGATCTCGGGGATGTAGAGCCGCTGGAGAAGCGTCAGCTTCTCCGGGTACTTCCGGCTGACGTCGATGACGCCGCTCATCGGTCGAGCTCTCCCGGCGATGACGTTGAGGGTGCCCAGCGTCGCGACGGCGTCGGACACCGTGCCGCCGACGATCATCTTCTCGAAGGCCGCGAGGATCGGGAAGCACGGCGGCCGGACCTTCAGGCGGTACGGCCCGCCGCGGCCGTCGGAGACGGCGTAGAAGCCGAGCTCGCCGTTTCCGCCCTCGATCCACTCGTAGCGCTCGCCCGGCGGGCACCCGGATGCCTTCCATGACGAGCTTGAAGTGATAGATCAGCGACTCCATGTCGTTGTAGACGGCGTCCTTCGGCGGCAGCACGACGTGCCAGTCGTCGGAGCTCACCGGCCCCTTCGCCGGAAGGATCTCGAGGGCCTGGCGGATGATCTTGAGCGACTGGCGCATCTCCTCCATCCGCACGAGGTAGCGGGCGAAGTTGTCGCCGTCCTGGGCGATCGGGACGTCCCAGTCGAACTTGTCGTAGAAGTCGTAGGGGCGCGCGCGCCGGACGTCGTAGGCAACGCCCGAGGCGCGCAGCACGGCCCGGTCAGGCCCCAGCCGATGGCCTGCTCGCGCGTGACGACCCCCGTGCCCGGCGAGCCGGTTGCGGACGATCCGGTTGTTGTTGACGAGCTTCTCGACGTCGTCGAGGAGCTTCGGGATCGTCTCGAGGAGCTTCCGGCAGCGCGGCACGAAGTCGTCCGGGACGTCGATCGCGAGGCCGCCGACGCGGACGTACGACACCGTCAGCCGCGCGCCGCAGCAGGCCTCGAGGAGGCCGTAGATGTTCTCGCGGTTCTGGAAGAGGTACCTGAAGTTGGTCAGCGCGCCGATGTCGACGAGGTTCGCCCCGATGCAGACGCAGTGGTCCATGATCCGCGAGAACTCGGAGAGGATCGTGCGCACGAGCTGGCCGCGGTCCGGGATCTCGATCGCCGAGCATCTTCTCGACCGTCCGGACGTAGCCGACGCCGTTGATCATGGCCGAGACGTAGTTGAGCCGGTCGGTGTACGGGATGACCTGGTTCCAGTGGTGCTTCTCGGCCATCTTCTCGAAGCAGCGGTGGAGGTAGCCGATGATCGTCTCGGCGCGGACGATCTTCTCGCCGTCGAGGCGCGCGACAGGTGGATGATGCCGTGCGTCGCCGGGTGCGACGGGCCGATCGAGATCGTCTGCGTCTCGAAGTTCCCGGCCCGCTCGTCGGTCTCCTTCGCCCACTCCGGGAACCCGCAGGTCCTCCTCCGCGAAGAACCAGCGCTGGCCCGGGGCGTAGTCCTTGCGCAGGGCGTGCCCGACGAAGGCGTCGTGGCAGAGGATGCGGTGCAGGTTCGGGATGGCCCGGGAAGTCGAAGCCGAAGAGGTCGTAGGCCTCGCGCTCGAACCAGTTCGGCCGCCGGCCAGACGCTCTCGACGCTCGGCAGCGAAGGCTTCGCGTCGTCCGGGAGGATCACGCGGACACGCACGTGCTCGTTCCGGGAGAGCGAGTGGAGGTGGATGACCGCCTCGAAGCGCTGGTCTTCGTCATCGCGGCGCCTCAGGTTGTCGACGCCGCAGAGGTCCAGGAAGAGGTCGAACTGGCAGCCCGGGTCGTCGCGCAGGAAGCGCGCCAGCGCGAGCCAGTCCGTCGGCCCGACCTCGATCGTGGGCATGTCGAGGTCGACGACCCGGGCGCGCGCCGGCGACCGGCGAGGCCTCGACGCGCTCGCGCAGCTTCTCGGCCGGCGGCGAGAGGACCGCGGCCTCGACGACGCCCGCGTCCGTCAAGCGAGCCGCTCCGCGGCGAACCTCGCCGAGCGGGAGTCGCGCGACTTCTCGCCCTGAAGCGATCTTCTTCTGGAGCTGGAGGATGGCGTAGATGAGCTCCTCCGGCGTCGGCGGGCAGCCCGGGACGTAGACGTCCACCGGGATGATCTCGTCGATGCCCTGCGTCACGTGGTACGCGCGGTAGAAGCCGCCCGAGGAGGCGCAGACGCCCATCGAGATGACCCACTTGGGCTCGGGCATCTGGTCGTAGATCCTCCGCAGGACCGGCGCCATCTTGTCGGTGACCGTGCCGGCGACGATCAGGAGGTCCGCCTGGCGCGGCGAGAACCGCATGACCTCGGAGCCGAATCGGGCGATGTCGTAGTGCGGCGCCGCGACCGACATGAACTCGATGCCGCAGCAGGCCGTGGCGAACGGGAACGGCCAGAGCGAGTTGCTGCGCGCCCAGGCCGACCATCTCCTCGAGCTTCGTGACGAGGAACTCTCCCTCGCCGGTCGCCCCAGCCGGGGGATGCGCGGGCAGAGTGCTCTTCTTCGAGAAGAGGGCCATCGGCGCGGATTCTATTGCATCCCGCGGCTTACGCGGATCGCCGCGGTCTAGCCGAATTTGACCGTGTAGGCGAGGCTCTTCATGTCCGGCATGCGGTCGAGATAGACCAGCCCGTTCAGGTGATCGATCTCGTGCTGGAGCACGCGGGCGTGGTACCCCGAAGCCTCGAACGAGACCTTCTTGCCGGTGCGGTCGAGCGCCTGGACGCGGATCGTCGCGAAGCGCGGCACCACGCCGCCCCAGAGAAAGGGCACCGAGAGGCAGCCCTCGGAGTCCTCCTCGATCTCCTCCCCGACGCCTTCGTAGGTCGCATTGAAGAGAGCGGTCAGCTCGACGTCCGGCTCCTTGCGCTTCCGCGTCTCGGGATGCACCTCGTAGAGGAAGGCCCGCAGCGGAGTGAACACCTGGGGCGCGGCAATGCCCGGTTCCGTCGTACTCGCGCATCGTGTCTTCGAGATCCGAAAGAAACGGCTCGTAGTCGCCGCGCGAGATGGCCTTCGGGTCGACGTCCCGGGAGACCTGGCGCAGCGTCTTGACGCCGAGCTTCGCGACTTTGAGGATCATCGTGGAGCTGTCCGCTGAAGAATGGTGCCCAGGGACGGAATTGAACCGCCGACACAGGGATTTTCAGTCCCTTGCTCTACCAACTGAGCTACCTGGGCGTTCGAGAACCCCCGGAACCGGAGGGCACCCCGGAAACGGAACGGGGAGTCTAGCGGATCAGGGCTCGCGGGGCAACGCGCGGCGCTCGCTCGGCATGATCGGGCCGCGCGCCGCCGGAACCGCGGCCGGGACCGTCACGCTCCCCCGCCGGCGCGCTGTAAGCCTCACCGGGATAGGGCGAATCAGTCGCGGCCGAGGACCCTCGTGGCGCGCTCCGGATTCCCCGGGACTTCGGGATTCGCGCGGGGCCCGTGCGGGGCCGCGCCGACGGCGAAGAGGACGCCGTTGTTCTGCGTGTAAATGACGCCTCCCGGGCCGATCGACAGCGGCGTATAGGCGGCGCCGAGTGCGGTGTCGAGAAAGGCCTGGCCAGGACGTTTCCCGCGCGATCGAAAGCGTAGAGGACGCCGTCCTCGCCGTTCAGGTACGCGGTGCCGTCCACGTCCAGCGCCGGCTGGTTCACGCACCACTCGAAGCCTTCGGGATGGTCGTCCACGCAGGTCATCTCGCCGCCCGGCTGGCGCACGCAGCTCTCGGTGTTGGTCGCGCGGAACGACCATTCGGGCACCAGGTTGGCATCGAGAGTCGTCACGTCGTAGAAGGCGATGCCGTCCGGATCCGAGTAGTGGTTGTCCTTGATGAGGATCGAGTAGGTGCCGTCGTGCTCGAACACCGCCGGCGTGAGGTCCCAGCCGAAATCGTACGTCGCAAGCACGCCGCCCTGCGGATTGAACTTCAGGAGATGCCCGCGGGCGAAGTTGTAGCTCGTCGACACGCCGATGAGGACGTTGCCGTCGGGGAGAACGACCGGCGACGCGGTCCCCTGGTCGCGGACGCGCCCCGCCGGCTGGTCGTTCACCGACGGGTCGACTCCGAGGTGCGCGCCCGTGCGGCAGCCCCGGTTCGTGTCGTCGATGCGGAGGAGCACGCCGCAGCCGTCGTCCAGGATCCCGCGAAACGAGGCCTTCCAGGCGGGCGTCAAATCCGGATGCACGGCGACGAGATAGCTGTAACGGTCCGAGTGATGCGCGCGGCTCAGCGTGTAGATCGTGCCGTCCTCGGCGATCGCCGGAACGACGTTGATGCCGGGGCGCTGCGAGCCGCACGGGATCGTCGGGGCCACCGCGTCCGGTGTCGGCGGCCACGGACGCTGATCGTTCGGAAACTGCGCCTGGCAGTCCGAAGTCGGCCGACGGCGCGCCGGTCACGAGCGTCGAGTAGGCCGCGCGGGAAGCCTCGCCCTCGTGGATCACCTTCACGAGCCAGGCGCCATCGACGTCCCCGTCTCCATTCGGAAGATCGATCACGTTATAGAAGACGCTGCCGTCGGGACCGACGCCGAGACCGCCCGCGACGTAGCGCGTCGGATCCACGTCGGCGAACGGATTGACGCGCCCCTCCGAGATCCCGGTCTCCGTGGCGACGCGATGGACCGTGCCGCCGAGGCCCGGCACGTAGATGTCGTGGCCGGAGATCGCGGGCTGGAGGACCGACTCCCATGCCGTCAGCGCCAGCGGCTCCGGCTTCCAGTCGGTTTCGAAGCTCCAGACGGCCTCGAGCTGCCCGCCGATCCACTCGAGCTTCTTGACGTTCCAGGTCAGCGAGTCGAAGTTCCCGAATCCCGAGTAGACGCCCGTCTTGAACACCATGTAGATCGCGCCCTCGCGGATGAGCGGCACGGAATAGTGCGCGAGCAGGGAGTCGCCGCTCTCCGCCTTCATCTGCTCGGCGAAGGGGTCGTACACGACCGAATCCAGGATCACCTCGGGCCGCTGGCCCTGGACCGGCGAGGCGCCGCGGTGCTGGGGCGTGCGTCCCCACTGCAGCCAGTCCTCGGCCCGCGGCCGGGTGCGGCGCGCCGGCCAGGAACATGATCGAGGCCACGAGGAAGCCGAAGGTCACCCGATGGTTTCTCAGGTCCGTCATGATGCGAGATCATAGGGCCTGCAAGCGCGGCGTCGCCGGGAATTCCCGGGCGCGCGGGAGGGTTTGGTCGCAAGATGTACCCAAGAATTCGGACCCTCGGCGGAACCGCCACGCTCGCGTGCCTTTTTTTCGCGGCGTCCGCAACACGCCGCGGCGCGTGCCCAGGACACGCATCAGCACGCCCCGCCCTCGAGCGCGAATCCCGACGCCAATCGCGCGGTCAAGAGCCCGGGCAATGCCGATTGGGCGAAGACCGCCGAGGAGGCCCGCACGCGGGCGGCGGCCGAGAACAAGCTCGTCTACTACGAGTTCGACAGCCCGAACTGCGGCGACTGCCACCGCATGCAGGGTCTGCTCTACCCGGCCTTCGACTTCGAAGCGCTCCTGATCGGAATGGTGCCGGTCAAGCTGCGCTATCGACTTTCCGGAGGCCAAGCCGCTGCAGGAGCTCTACAGCGTCGCCACGGCGCCCTCGGTGCTGATCACGACGCCCGAGGGCCGGCTCGTTTTCCTGATGCAGGGATTCAAGGACGCTCCCGACTTCTACCGTCACGCCCACAAGGATCTCGATCTCTATCGGCAGTTCGCCAAGAAGGTCGACTCCCAGGATGTCGCCACGCTCTCCGCGAACGAGGCGCTGGCGACGGGCCGGGAGCTCTACGCGCGCAAGGACCCCAAGGCGGCGCTGCCGCGGCTGGAACGCGCGTCGGTGGCTCCGAATCCCGGCGCGGGCGTGCGCGAAGCGGCGCTCGAAAGCCTGGCCGCCGTCGAGCTCGAGCTCGGCGACTCCGCGGCGTCCCGGCGAGCGATCGACCAGCTCATCGCGACGACGAAGAACCCCGACCAGAAGGAGCGCGCCGAGCTCTTCGCGGCGCAGATCCCGCTCGCGCAGAACAAGCCCGCCGAAGCCCTGGCGCTCTACAAGAAGTTTGCGACGGATCACCCCAACTCGAAATACATCGAGCGCGTGCAGTCCTTCATCGCGCGGCTCTCGAGCCCGCCCACACCGTGAAGCGCGCGGCGCTCGGCCCCCTCTCTCTCGCGTTCGCGCTGGCGCTGACGCTTGCGTCAGGCGCCCGGCCGGCTTTCGCGGCGGTTCCCGATCCGGCGAGCCTTCTCAAGGTCGACGCCGCGGTCACGCCCGGGAGCGAGGCCGGGCGCGGCACGCTGGCTCTGAAGGCGACGCTCGCGTCGGGCTGGCACGTCAACAGCCACAAGCCTTCCGAGGACTACCTGATCCCGACCACCGTCACGCTCGCCGAGCAGCCGGGCGTGAAGTTCGGCGAGCCCCGTTTCCCCGAAGGAAAGATGGAGAAGTTCGCGTTCTCCGACACGCCGCTCTCCGTCTACGCGCACGACTTCACGATCGAGGTCCCGGTGGAGTGGACGGGCTCCGCGGTTCCACCGCTTTCGGGCACGGTCGAGTTCCAGGCCTGCAACGACCAGCAGTGCCTCGCTCCGGCGAGCGTCGCGTTCCGCACCGGCCCTCCGGGCCAGGGGGGCTCCGCGGCCACGGCCGCAGCGACCGGTCCGGCCGCCGCCGACGCTCCTCTCGCCGGAGGTGCGGTCCCGCTTTCCGAAGCCCGTCGGGTTCAGAAGGACGCGCCGGCGGCCGGGACCGCGGGAGGCGAGCTCCAGGCTCTGCTCGAGAAGCGCGGCCTCCTGCTGGTCCTCCTGACGGTCTTCCTCGGCGGACTCGCGCTGAACCTCACGCCCTGTGTCTACCCCGTGATTCCTCTGACCGTCGGCTTCTTCTCGCGCGAAGCGGGCGGCTCGACTTCGCGGGCGTTCGGTCTCTCGGCGCTCTACGTGCTCGGGATGGCCGCAACGTACTCCGCCCTCGGTGTCGCCGCGGCGCTTTCCGGCAAGCTCTTCGGTTCGCTCCTGCAGAACCCGATCGTGCTGACCATGATCGCCGGGGTCCTGGTGCTCATGGCGCTGTCGATGTTCGGCTACTGGGAGATCCGGATGCCCTCGGCCTTGATGAATCGCGCGGGAGCGCGCAGCGGGGCGGCCGGAGCGTTCGGCATGGGCCTCTTCGTCGGCGTCGTCGCGGCCCCCTGTGTCGGCGGATTCATCGTCGGGCTGCTCGCGTTCGTCGCGGCGCGCCAGGACCCGGCCCTCGGCTTCCTCCTCTTCTTCGTGCTTTCGCTGGGACTCGGACTCCCCTACCTCTTCCTCGGCGCCTTCTCGGGGAGCCTCTCGCGCCTTCCGCGGGCCGGGGCATGGATGGAATCGGTCAAGAAGGTCTTCGGGTGGATCCTGCTCGCGATGGCCGCCTATTTCCTCCGGAGCGTCCTCCCGCGCCCCGTCGGGCCTGTGGCTGCTGCCGATCGTCCTGGTCATCGGACTCCTCGCAATCCTGGTTCGCGGCTACGGCCTCCGGTGGCCGCTGCGGGCCGGCGTCGCCGCGCTCTTTCTCGCGATTGCGATCTTCTTCGTTCCGCGCACGGTCGAGGGCTGGCAGCCGTATCCGACGGGCGCCGCCGCGGGGACCGCTCCGGGCGCCGCCACGAGCGCCGGCCGCCCGGCCGTCATCGATTTCTCGGCGGAGTGGTGCCTCCCCTGCCTGGAGCTCGAGAAGCGGACGTTCTCGGACCCGCGCGTGCGCAAGGCGCTCGACGGCCGCGATCTCTACAAGGCCGACATGACGAAGCTCGGCTCGCCCGAGACGGTGGCCCTCGCCGAGCGGTTCGGCATCCTCGGGGTGCCCACCGTCATCTTCCTCGATGCCTCGGGACAGGAGCAGAAGGATCTGCGCCTCGTGGGCTTCGAGGATGCCGACGCGTTCCTGAAGCGGATCGAGCGCGCCGCTAGACGGCTCGGCTCAACTGCCGGTGGGCGAGAGGAGACCCAGCGACCCCCTCATTTCCACGGTCCGCGCAGCGGACCGCTAGAGGTCGAGCGGCGACGGTCAGGCCGGTAGCCGGCCGAGCCTCTTCAGCGCTTCCTTGGCGGCCTTCCGCTGAGCTTCCCTCTTCGAGGGTCCCTGCCCGCGCGCGAAAGGCTCGCCGTCCCAGGAGAGCTCCACGACGAACGCCTTTTCGTGGTCGGGTCCTGACTCCTCGATGACCCGATAGTCGGGCAGCGGAAGTCCCAGGCCCTGGGCCGCTTCCTGCAGCGTCGTCTTGTAGTCGTGGAACGAGAGGTCGCCGATGTCGATGACCGCGACCTCGTGCTCGAAGACGCGGCGCACGAAGCCTTCCGTCGCGGACGCGCCGCCGTCGAGATAGATCGCCGCGACGACCGCCTCGAACGCGTCGGCCAGAAGCGACAGCTTCTCCGCGCCGCCGGAGCGCGCCTCGCCCGCTCCCATCTTCAGGAACCGACCGATCTCGAGCGCGCGCGCCTTCGTGGACAGCATGTTCGCCGAAACGAGGTGGGCCTTGATCTTGGAGAGCGCGCCCTCCTGGAGATTCGGGAAACGATCGATAGATCAGCTCGCCGATCACGAAGCCGAGGACGGCGTCTCCCAGGAACTCCAGCCGCTCGTTGTTGGGCGAGCGCAGCTCCCGATTCTCGTTCGAGTAGGACTTGTGGGTGAGCGCCCGCTCGAGCAGATCGAGGTTGCGGAACGTGTAGCCGAGCCTCTGCTGGAAGGCGGACGCCGTATCCGCCGTGACGCCATTCATGACCGGGTCAGTGGTGCCGGAGGCCGGAGTCGAACCGGCACGGGCCTTGTGGCCCTCGGGATTTTAAGTCCCGTGCGTCTACCAATTCCGCCACTCCGGCGAAGCAGGACCCGCCGCCGGGAGCATCGGATAAATGGAGGCGACGGGCGGATTCGAACCGCCGAATAAAGGTTTTGCAGACCTCTCCCTTAACCACTTGGGTACGTCGCCTTTTGAAGGCCGGATTCTACCGCAGGGCTCTTCTCCGCGGCTCCCCGGCCCTACCGGACGCTCGTCCGCGCGTAGTCGCGGATCAGACCGGTGACGACGCCCTGGATCGTGACGTCCCGGGCGTCGACCGTCATCGGTCGCATCGCCGAATTCGCCGGTTGCAGGCGCACGCGCGCGCCCTCCACGTAGTAGCGCTTCAGGGTCGCTTCTCCGCGAACGAGGGCGACGACCGTCTGCCCGCTTTCCGCCTTCGCGCGTTTGGCGACGACGACGTAGTCGCCGTCGAGAATGCCATCCTCGACCATCGACTCTCCGCGCACACGGAGCACGAAATGATCGCCCTTGCCGAGAAGCGTGGCCGGCACCTCGATCGACTCCTCGTTGGGGAACGGCTCGATCGGCCGGCCGGCGGCGACCAGCCCCAGGAGCGGGACGCCGCGCGAGCCGCTGGGCTCCTCCTTGGGCGAGATGCCCCGACTGCGATTCCACTCCCGCGAGAGCGCGCCTTTCTCCTCGAGCCGCTTCAGGTGCTTCTGCACCGTCCCGAACGAGGAGAGGCGGAACGTCTCGCGGATTTCGCGTTGCGTCGGCGAGATGCCGTGGCTCGTCCGGTAGCTGCGGATGAAATCGAGGATTTCCTTCTGGCGTTTGGTGAGGTTCATATGTTCCCTAATTTATTCAGTCGCCAGAGCTCCCCAGACAGAAAAAATAAGGCCGAGGGAACCACCGCGGCTGCCCGCAGGCCTGAGCGGGCCAGCCCATCGGCCTCGCAAAACACGATAGGCGTCAAAGAGGCGCAAGTCAAGCGACCGCCGTCACGTCGATGCAGATTTCATTCAAATGCATACCCTCGGTCGCGAACGGTGGTAAAGATGTTCCAAGAAGACGGTGGCGCCGGATTCGCCACCGGAAGGAGACCCATGCGAGCCTTTGCGCGCTATCCCGGAACGCTGGTGGCCGCCGCGCTGATTGTTGTTGCCGTCGCCGGTTCGGCCGCCCTCATCGGGTGCAACGACTCGAACGACATGACCTCCCCCGGGCCCGTCGGCGTTTCGGCCGACCTCTCCGGGAACTGGAACGGGCAATACCAGTCGAACACACCCACGGTGTGTTCCGACGGCACGGCGTCCGCGTCGTTCGTTCAGAACGGCAACCGGGTCACGGGCGCGTTCAAGGCGCTCGGCTGCGGCATCGACGGCACGTTCCGCGGCACGATCTCCGGCAACGTGGTCACCGGCAGCGTCGGGATGCTGGGCTGCACGGGCGGCGCCGTCTCGGGGCGCTTCGAGAACGGAGCGCTCTCGCTGACGGTCGGCGATTTCCGCAAGGACCTGATCTCGGGCGACGTCGAGGTGCTCGCCGGCGGCCAGGTCAGCCTGCAGCGGTAGGGCGTTCGCCTCGTCCCACGCAGCGTCCGCCCTAAAGCGTCACGCGGGAAGCCCCCGCGGCTCTATTCGATCGAGGAGGGGACTCCCCTCCTCCTTCCGAAAGGAGTCGCCCATGAAGCGTCGACCACTCCTCGTTGCTGCCCTTCTCCTGGTCGCCCCCGCGCTCGCCCTGGCTCGCGTCCCCAGCGCGTCGAAAGCGGACCAGTTACAGGAAGGGATGCGCCGTCTCTGGGACGACCACGTCGTCTGGACCCGGCTGTTCATCATCAGCACCCTGTCTGATCTCCCGGACGCCCCGGCCACGACCGAGCGTCTCCTTCAGAACCAGACGGACATCGGCAACGCCATCAAGCCGTTCTACGGGGACGCCGCGGGCACGAAGCTCACGGGACTGCTGAGAGAGCACATCCTGATCGCGGCGGACATCGTGAAGGGCGCCAAGGCCGGCGACACCGGCAAGGTGGAAGCCGCCAAGACGAAATGGAACGCCAACGCGGACGAGATCGCCGTGTTTCTCAGCGGCGCGAACCCGCAGAACTGGCCTGCCGCGGACATGAAGACCATGATGCGCGAGCATCTCGCCGCGACGACGACGGAGCTGGAGATGCGCCTGAAGAAGGACTGGAAAGGCGACGTCGCGGCCTTCGACCGTGTCGAGGACCAGATCATGCACATGGCCGACATGCTGAGCGCCGGGATCATCAAGCAGTTCCCGGACAAGTTCGCGGGCTGATCGTCCTCGCCGGCGGCCAGGTCCGCCGGAGCATCCGAGCCCGGGTTCGAGCTCTCAGCGCAGGGCGAGGCGTGCGCCGACCATGGCGAGGCCGATCGCCAGAAGGAACAGCGCCGTCCCGCCGAGCGTCGGAATGG
>CAVVML010000019.1:0-25660 GCA_963749265.1 uncultured Acidobacteriota bacterium
GCCTAACGCTGACTTAGGCTGCAACTTAGACTTCCTACGCGAATTCGTCGATTCCAGCATTGCTCGCCGTCTAGTCATCTACGTCTTCAGACACCGGATTGTCGATAACTGTTTCACCAGCCTCGAGCTGGCGCTCGGGCGGCACCAGGGACGTCAGGTAGTTAGGCTGCAAGTCGAGCTGTCTAGCCGCCGGACTGCCGGGCACGCCGGCGAAAAGGATGTCCACAGGGCTGCGGACACCTCGGCCGCCGCGGTTGAGCACATGCGTGTAGATCATCGTCGTCTTCACGTCGCGATGGCCGAGCAGCTCCTGAATCGTGCGGATATCGTACCCCTCTTCGAGCAGGTGGGTCGCGAAGGAGTGCCGGAAGGTGTGGCAGCTGATTCGGCGCGAGATCCCGACGTCGAGGACGGCGCGCCGGAGTGCGCGCTGGATCACGGTCTCGTGCAAGTGATGGCGGCGTTCGGGTTGGCCGGTGGGAGTGAGCACCGGCGCCGCTGAGCCCGGCCTTCGGCGCAACTCCCCGCCGCGCGGGTCGTGGCTGCGGTGCTCGCCCGGGAAAACGTACTGCCAGCCCCACTCGCGCTCGGAGCCGGGAAACTTCCTCGCGATGGCGTCGGGCAGGTAGACGCCTCCGAAGCCGTCCGCCAGGTCGCCGTCGTGGATGCGTTTGACGCGGGAGAGCCACGAGGGCATCTCGGCGCGTGCGACGACGGGAAACGGGACGACGCGATCCTCCCCGACCTTCGTGTCGCGGACGATGATGCGGTTGTTGCCGAACTCGAGGTCCTTGACGCGCAGGCGCAGGCATTCGAGAAGACGCATGCCGGTGCCGTAGAGGAGCGTCGCGACCAGGCGCGGCGTGCCGTTCATCCGGCCGAGAATGCGTCTGACCTCGGAACGAGTCAGGACGCTCGGAAGCCGGCCGGGCCGCTTGGCGCGGATGACGGTGTCGAGGTCGGGCAGGGGCTTCCTGAGGACGTGTCGGTACAGGAACATCAGCGCCGAGAGGGCCTGTGTCTGTGTGGAGGCTCCGATGGAGCTCTGGACGGCCAGGTGGGTCACGAAGGCATTGATTTCGGGCTCGGCCATCTCGAGCGGGTGGCGCTTCTTGTGGAAGAGGATGAAGCGGCGGATCCACCCGACATAGGCCTCCTCGGTGCGCAGGCTGTAGTGGCGGGCGCGGATGGCCTCGCGGACGCGATCGAGCAGGCGCGGCGGTCCCGGGGGCGGGGCGGGCGGGACCACGGACATTTATGTTGTCCCGGACATCTATATATGTGTTGTCGCGAGCGGAGGGCCTGGACTCACCGCAGGCTTCGAAAGGACGGTGTTGCCGACGATCCGCTAGTGCTTGCCGACCCCCGCCCAGATGCCGATGCCGAGCGCGTTCATGACGAGCTCGACGGAGAGCGAAGCCAGGAGGATGCCCATGACCCGCACGAGGATCGAGGCGCCCTGCCGTCCGATGACCTTGAGGATCGCGTCCGAGAGCAGGAACAGGACGTATGTGAGGAAGAGAACGAGGAGCATGATGCCGGCCGTCGCCGCCTGCTCGGGCACGGTGTAGACGTCGTTGTCGGTCTGGACGATGACGGCCATGATCGTGCCGGGGCCGGCGATCGAGGGAACGGCGAGGGGAAAGACGGCGATGTCGCGGCCCTCCTCCGGAGCGTCGGCCTCGCTCTCCATCGATCCGAAGAGCATCTTCAGGGCGAAGAGAAACAGGATGATGCCTCCCGCGAGCTTGAGCGAGAGAAGGTGGATGCCCATGGCATCGAGGATGACCTGGCCGGCGACGACGGCGCCGACGAGGATGATGCCGGCGTAAGTCGTCGCGCGGCGGGCGACGCGTCGGCGCTCCACCCGGGTCAGGGAAGCGGTCAGGCCGGCGAAGAGCGCGAGGTTGCCGATCGGATCGATGGTCGTCCAGATCAGCATGAAGTCGCGGAAGAGCTTTCCGGCCATGGGACGCTGCGGCGACTATACTGACGCCTCGCGGCCTCAGTCGTACACGCCGTCGGCGAACCAGGCGCTGCCGGCACGGTCGCGATAGATGCGGTAGAGGCCGCCATCGGAGAGCTCGATGTCCCAGTAGTCGCGGTCGGCGGGAGCTTCGGTCCACCAGCCTTCCTCGAGAGACCAGGGGCCCGAGGCGACGCGGACGGCGCCCGAGATGGCCGGCGCGGCCTCCGGTGGAGATTTGAGCGAAGTCGGACGAGCGTTCGCCTCCAGCCCTCGACCCTCGACCCTCGACCCTCGACTTTCCGTCAGCACTTCCAGCGGCACCGGCGGCCGCAGCACGCGCACGGACAGCAGTCCGCGTCCGTTCTTCGCGGGCGTGCGCAGGCGCGGCGGAGGCGGAGGCGCGAAGCCGCTGGGGCTCATCGTGAAGCGCTCGGGGCGGTGGCCGTCGACCGTTCGCGGAGAGCCCACACGCTCGGCGCCGAGAAGCGCCGCGAGGCGCGCGATCGTGGTCGCGAGGCGGTCGGGCGAGAGGGCCGCGGGTCCGAAGAGAGAGAGCTGGGCGCGGCGCGGGGAGTCGGGGTGCGCGGCGAAGGAGAAGCCGGCGACGGGAGCGCCGGGCGGGCGGGCCTCGAGCTCGAGGCGGACGAGCGTCAGAAGCGTCTTGGCGTCGCGGGTCGGCGCGGGCAGCGCGATCGAGCGCGCGTCGTGGCCGTCGGGGTCGAGCTTGAGCCCGACGTCGAGGCGCGTGCAGGAGAGGGCGCGCGACTCGAGGCGGACGAGAAGGCGTTCGAGCGCGGCATGCGCGAGAAAGAGAAAGGGCTCGAGCGATGCGAGCGGCCACTCGAGGTCCATGCCTTCGGTGAAGGAGGGCGGCGGGATCCAGGGCTCGAGAGGCGCGGGATCGATGCCGCGGGCGGACATGTGGAGCGCGCGGCCGATCTCGCCGAGACGGCTGGCCACTTCGCCTTCGGGCAGCTTCGCGAGCTCGCCGATCGTCGAGAGGCCCCAGCGGTCGAGGGTCGCGGCGATCTCGAGCTGCGGGGCGAGCTTCTCGAGAGGAAGCGGAGCGAGGAAGCGCGCCTCCTCGCCGTCGGGGACGACGGTGGGCGATTCGGGAAGGCCGGCGGCGACGCGGGCCGAGAGCTTCGACGCGGCGAGGCCGGCGCGTGCGGGCAGCCCCGCCTTCTCGGCGGCGCGGATCATGTCGCGGCCGAGCTCCTTCGTGGCCTCCTGCTCCCTGTCTCCTTCCCCCTGCCTCCCGCCTCCTGCCTCCTGCCTCCTGATCGCGCGTGTCCATCCAGCTCGACGTAGACGACCCCATCCCCCGCATCCTCGACGCGCGGCGAGAAGGACTCGGCGACTTCGAGAAGCGCCTCTTCGGCGGCGCGCTCGCACTCGACGTCGCGTCCGCGCGCGACGAGGCGGGGCATGCGGGCGCGCGCCTGGGGCAGCGTCATGCCGGGCAGGATGCCGGCCTTGCGCGCCTTCCTCGTGGCGGCGACGACGCGGGCGGCGTTGCCGTTGCCCTCGAAGATCGCAACGGCCTCTTCCTTCAGCTCCGGCTCGCTGCGCAGCCGCGCCGCGAGCGGGAAGAGCGGAACGAAGAGACAGCCGATCACACGCGCGCGCGCAACGGGGCGCAGACGAATCCCGCCCCTCGCCCGCGTAAGCCGGAGAGCGAGGGGCGGCCCTGCGGCCAGCCCTTTCCGTCATCGACAGCGCAAATGCCTCCTGCGCACCTCCCCGCACCCGCGCATCCTTCTGCAACGTCAGCCGCGACGCGATGCCTTCGAGAAGGCGCGGCGACTTCCCCGCTCCGCGCCAGATCGCGCGCGAGCCGTCGGCGGCGACGGCGGCCTGGGCGGCGATCCCGCTGACGCGATAGGGCGAGAGCAGCAGGAGCGCCGCGCGACGGTCGCGGGCGGCGCGCGTGAGACGCACCCACGCGGCGTCGGGAACATAGCGGCCGCGCACGGGAGGCACTCCCAGGTCTACGACGACGAGGGGGAAGCCCGCGCCGAGCAGCATCTCCGCGCTCGCGACGGCGTCCTTCAGCTTTAAGGGACGCACCCAGAGCACGCGCTCGAGGTCCACGCCGGCGTCCTCGGCCGACTGCGGATCGAGATGGCCGCCGAGGTCGACGAGAGCCGCCGATTCGCCGGCCGAAGTCGCCGCGGCGAGCGAGGAGATGCCGATCGAGAAGCGGCCACACGAGCGCCGCCCCGTGACTTCGACGAGCGCGCCGCGCGGGAGGCCGCCGGAGAGGAGCTGTCGAGCGCGGGGACTTTCGTCGCGAACGGATCGCGCGCGCCGCCGGATGAGGCCGAGGCGAGATCCGAGGCGCGCGTCAGCTTCGCGCCCAGGCCCGAGAGCAGGTCGCGAGCCGCGGCCTTCCGCTCGAGCCCCGATCCTTCCAGGATTTGCTCGATCGCCAGTGCGCCCATGTCTTCCTCCCCGGCTGGAAAGCCGTACTGTAGGCGTAAATAAGGCGTAACTCAAGCGTAATCCCAGTATGTCAATTAGACTTGCCAATATGACAAGTTCAGCATTACATCCGGCTGCGATGAAGGAACACGGAACTTCACGTGCTCCGCGCCGAGAAGGGACTGGACCCAGGCCGATCTGGCGAAGAAGCTCTCGGTCTCGCGTCAGGCCGTGAACGCGATCGAGACGGGCCGCTCCGAGCCCTTCGCTCTCCCTCGCCTTGCAAGGAGTCGCGAAGCTCTTCGGCTCAGCGTCGCATCGTGATCGGGACGTCGCTTCCTGCCGGAAGCGGACGGAGCTGTCGCCACGTCGGCAGTCGCGGACCTAGCGCAAACGTCGGCGGTCTCGCGCTCGCCTCGCGGCGCTAGGTCTCACTTGCTGACGGTGAGAAACCGGCTGCGCGTCCTCCGCGCCGAGCGCGACTGGTCCCAGGCGGATCTCGCCGCGCGCGTCTCCGCTCGCGCCAGACGATCAACGCGATCGAGACCGGCCGCTACGATCCGAGCCTGCCCTCGCCTTCAACATCGCGCGGATTTTCGGCGCGCTCATCGAAGACAATTTTCGTGCCCGAGGGCGAGCCCTGGCCCAGTCGTTCGGGATCCAGGAAGCCCTTCCCTGGGCTTGACCGGGCCCCACCCGGCATAGAATTCCCCGCATTACTGTGAAGCCTTCGGTCCTGAAGGACCCGTTTGTCTTCGTCAGCTGCTCCAGCCGGGACAAGGCGGTGGCGGACGAGGTCTGCGCAGAGAAGAAGGGCAGCATCATGCCGCAGGGCTTCAAGCTGAAGCTCCCGCATTGACGCACTGACGAGCACGCCGCCGGCACGATGAGCCTCTTCGTCAAGGGATTGATCGTCGGGTTCTGTCTCGCGGCGCCCGTCGGTCCGATCGCCGCGATCTGCGTCCAGCGCACGATCGCGAAACGCTTTCTCTCGGGCCTCGTCTCCGGCATGGGCGCCGCCGCGGCGGACGCCGTTTACGGTGCGATCGCGGCGTTCGGCGCGACGATCATCTCGGAGTTTCTGATCACCGAGCACGACTGGCTCCAGCGCGTCGGCGGCGTGATCCTGCTCATGATGGGAGTCCGCCTGCTCCTCATGCGTCCGGTGGAGCGCAAGAAGAACGGCGCGACCAATCGCGGCCTGGCCGGCGACTTCCTCTCGACCTTCATCCTGACGCTCACGAATCCGATGACGTTCGTGGCGTTCGCCGCGATTTTCGCGACGATGGGCATCGGCGCCGTGTATGGCCGGCCGATGCTGACGGCGGAGCTCGTGGGCGGCGTGTTCGCGGGCTCGGCGGCATGGTGGATCATCCTCTGCGCGGCGGCCTTCGCGCTGCGCCGGCACTTCGATTTCAAGAAGCTGGTGCTCGTCAACAAAGCCACCGGCATCTTCGTCATCGTCGTCGGGCTCGTCTACCTCTGCGTCAACATGGGCACCGAGCCCACGATGACGATCCCGATCCCGGAGCGGCTCCGCGCGCACACGCCCACCGCGACGCCGCCGTAGCCGGCCGGATCAGGCCGGGGCCGGCGCCGACAACACCGACCGCGCCTTCTCGATCGCGCGCGCCAGCGACGCGTCCACGCCCGAGGCCATCGCCTCCTCGTAGCTCCGCCACTCGATCGGCCGCGTCGGATCGTCCGAGGCGGCGCGATCGATCGGGCTCTTCGTCGTCAGGAGAAACCGCACGTCGAAGTGATTGTGCGCGGGCTCGCTCTTGCGCGCCGGAATCCGGTGAACGTCGACGTCGAAGATCGCTTCGCCGAGCGGCGACTGGAAGTCCGCGATGCCGGTCTCCTCGCGCGCCTCGCGCAGCGCCGCCTCGAACGCCGACGGGTCGTCGTACTCGACGTGGCCTCCCGGCTGAAGCCAGCGTCCGAGCTTCCGATGGAAGACGAGAAGGAACGACTCCCCGGCCGGCCTCGCGACGACGGCGCTCGCCGTGACGTGGCCGACGGGATTGTCGCGCGCCAGCGGATCCTCGGGCGCGGCGACGAAGCGCCGAAGCCACGCGAGCGACTCGGCTTCCTGCGCGTCGCCCGGTGTGTGCGCCGCGAGATCGGCCAGGAGGCGCTCGCGGTTCACGCCGTGCGCTCCAGGATGAGCACCGTCCAGTCGTCGGCGAGCGTGGGGCTCGTCGCGGTGCGGACGAGCGCGAAGAGGGCGTCCGGATCGACGTGGCCGGCTTGCGCGAGGATGTCCTCGAACCGTTCGTAGCCGAGGGGCTCGCCCGCCGCCGTCGGCGCCTCGGGAAGGCCGTCGGAGACGAGGAGCAGCCTCTCGCCCGGAGCGAGGGTGCCCGAGATCTTCTCGTATGCGACCTCGCGCCGCACGCCGAGCGGGAAGCGCGGGCCCGGCACCGACAGCACGCGCGGGCGGCCGCCGTCTCTCCCGAGCACGTACGGATCCGGCAGCCCCGCGTTGCCGAGCTCGAAGCGTCCGGTCTTCGGGTCGTAGCGAACGTATGCGAGCGCGACGAACTCCCGCGCCTCGAGCCTCGCTTTCAGCCTCTTGTTCGCCTCGCGAAGGACCTCGTCGACCGGATGCGCGGCCGCGAGAAAAGGCATCGCCGCTTTCGCCGTCGCCATGATGAGCCCCGCGCCCATCCCCTTGCCCGCGACGTCCGCGACGATCAGGCCGACCGAGCCGTCGGCGAGGTTGAAGACGTCGTAGAAGTCGCCGGCCACGAAGCGCGCCGGGAGGTTGCGCGCGGAGATGCGGTAGCCCTCCCCGGCGATCTCGGGCGGCGGCAGTATGCGCTGCTGCATCGAGCGCGCGAGCTCGACCTCCTTCTCCGCGAACTCGGCCTCCTTGAGACGCTCGACCGACTGCGCGAGGCGGTTCTGCAGCAGGCTGAATCCGTAGAAGACGAGGCCCACCATGACGCCGGCCACGCCCGCCACCGGAAAGTACGCCCGCAGCTCCGCGAACGAGACGCGGAAGTGCACGAGGCCGAGACCGGCCGCGACGCGGTTCGCCAGAAGCCAGCCCGCGACGCCTCCCAGGAAGTAGACGCCTGCATGTGCGATCCACGTCGGAAGGCGCGTCTTCGCGAACCACCCGCTCAGCAGCCACGCGAGCCCCGCGCAGAAGACGTAGCCGAAGGCGCCGATCAACGCGCCGTACGCCGCGACGCCGGGGGTAAAGCGCCCCCTCTCGGAAAACGTCACGAGGTAGACGATCCCGAGGCCCACGACGGCCGAGATCAGGATCCCCCGAACCTGCTCGAGGATCAGGGCGCGGGTCTTCTCCTGCATGTCGGCGGCATCGTACCGCCGGCGGGCGATAATGCCCGAAAAACGGGAGGCACATGACCCAGCGGGACTTCGCCACGATCGACGGGATCGTCTCGGCCATGTACGAATGCATCTCCGGCCCCAAAGGCACGCCGGGCGATTGGGAACGCGACCGGTCGCTTCATCATCCGAAGGCGCTCCTCGTCCCGGCGAAACAGGCGGCCGGAGGGCCAGCCGCCGGCGTTTTCGACTTCGACGGTTTCGTCGCCTCGCGTGCGGCGTTTCTCGCCGATAACGACTTCTACGAGGTCGAGATCGGCCGCCAGGAGTTCCGCTTCGGCGTCATCGCGCACGTGCTCTCCTCCTACGAGGCGCGCACCGCGCCGGCGCCCGCGGGCAAGCTCCTGCGGCGCGGCGTCAACAGCATCCAGCTCATGCACGACGGTGAGAGGTGGTGGATCGTCTCGACGATCTGGGACAACGAGCGCGAGGGCGTGACGCTGCCTCCGGAGCTCGCCTGAGAATTCGCGTCGGCGGTGGCCTGGCGCAGCCGGGCGGAGGGATCGGCAGGCGGATCTTCGCGTCCCTCTTCTTCCTCTTCTTTCTGGGCATGGGCTGCTTCTTCCTGGCGCTTACGGTCCAGGGCGCGTGGCGCACGATCCGGACCTACGGCTGGAACCACACGACGTGTCGCATGCGCGACGGTTTCGTGGCGCGCGCCGAGGGAGACTCCGGCAACTACGAGTTTCGGCCGCGGTACACGTACCAGGCGGGCGGCACGACGCGCGAAGGCACCGTGTACAAGCCGGGGTACAGCGGATCGTCGCAGGCCGGCGAGGCCGAGGCGCTCCTCACTCGCTATGCCAAAGACACGGACGTCCCCTGCTATGTCTCGGGCGACGACCCGGACAAAGCCGCGCTGGTACGGCCGAGCCTCTGGACTCTGCTCGTCGTCCTCTTCCCTCTCGTGTTCGTGGCCGTCGGCGTCGGCGGTCTGGCCTTCGCCTGGAGCCCGCGGCGAATGGCGCCGGATCCGGAAAAGCAAGCGCTCTCGCGCAAGGCCGGCTCGCCGCTGCAGGCCGCGGGCTGTCTCGCCGCGTTCTTCGGCGTGTTTCTCGTCGTGGGGCTCGGGATGTCGCTGTTCTTCACGCTGCCGGCGCTCAAGGTCGTGAAGGCGCGCTCGTGGCGCGAGGTCCCGTGCACTGTCCTCGAGAGCCGCGTGCGGACGCATTCGGACAGCGACGGAAACACCTACAGCGTCGACATCCTCTACGAGTACGAGGCCGGCGGGCGGATGCGGCGATCCAACCGCTACGAGTTCCTGGGCGGGTCCTCCGGCGGATCGGCGGCCAAGGAAGCGACCGTCGCGGCAAATCCGCCGGGGACTCGGCGGTCGTGCTTCGTCAATCCGGAGAACCCGGACGACGCCGTGATGGATCGGGGGCTGTCGAAGACGTACCTGATCGTTCTCGTCCCTCTGCTCTTCGCGGCCGTGGGCGGGGGCGGGATCGTCTTCGCGATCAGGACCCGCAAGGGCGGAGCCAGGCAACCCGGCGACGCGGCCTCCTTCGCGAGGAGGTTCGCGGCCGGCGCCGAGCCGGCTTCCGGTCCCATGAAGCTCAAGACTCCGCATCCGGTCGCGAAGATCTTCGGGATGCTCTTTCTCGCGCTCTTCTGGAACGGCATCGTCTCGGTCTTCTTCTGGAAAATGCTCTCGGAGTGGAAGAGCGGCGGGAAGCCGTTCGGGCTGACCTGCTTCCTCGTGCCGTTCGTCCTCGTCGGCCTGGGCTTGATCGTCGGCGTCTTCTACACGATGCTCGCGGCGTTCAACCCGCGTCCAACCCTGACTCTGTCCGCGAGCACGGTGCCGCTCGGCGGCTCGGCGACGCTGTCGTGGACGTTCGCCGGCCGGGTCTCGCGCATGACGGGATTGAAGGTCATCCTCGAAGGCGTCGAGGAGGCCAGGTACCGGCGCGGCACGCGGACGTACACGGACCGCGAGACGTTCGCGAAGATCCCGATCTTCGAGTCGCCCGGCGGCGTGCCGCAGGCCGGGAACGCCGAGGTGCGCGTGCCGGTCGACACGATGCACTCCTTCTCCGGAGGCAGCAACCGCATCGTCTGGACGCTCAAGCTCTCGGGGACGATCCCGAAGTGGCCCGACGTGACTGAGAGCGTCGAGATCGAGGTCACGCCGTCATGAGCGAGATCTCCGTTCTGTTGCAGGACCGCAAAGAGGCCTATCGCCCCGGTGAAACGGTGCGCGGAACGGCGTACTGGACGCTGGGCGGCCAGCCCGAGTCCGTCGAGGTCCGGCTCTTCTGGCGGACCGAAGGCAAGGGCTCGACCGACACCGAGATCGCTGCCTCGAAGACGTTCCAGAATCCGGCCCGGACGGACCGCCGGGACTTCGAGCTCGTCCTTCCGGACGGGCCTTACAGCTACGCGGGCAAGCTCATCGCGATCCTCTGGAGCGTCGAGGTGGTCGCCGAGCCGGACTCGGAAGCCGGACACCAGGACATCGTGGTCTCGCCGACAGGACAGCCCGTGCGTCCCGCGCCGCTTCCGGAGACACCGAAGTGAGCGCCGCCTTTGGAGTCGACGCGGCCGCGAATCCCTTCCGCGCCTCGCGGATCCTCGAGTTCCGCTACTGCTTCGTCGACTCGGGTTGGGACCCGCTCCTTTCGAAGCTCGAGACGCTCGGCATGCGGGGCGCCATCGTCGGCCCCGAGGGCAGCGGCAAGACGACTCTCCTCGAGGATCTCGGCGAGCGGCTGCGGCAGAGCGGCCGCCGCGTCGTCTTCGGCGGCGTCCAATCCGGAGCTGTCACGCTGCTCGACGGAGCGGAGCGGCTGTCGGGCCGGGAGTGGCGGCGCTTCCTGCGCGAAGAGCGCGAGGCCGCCGGCTGCGTCGTCACGGCCCACCGCCCGGGCCTGCTGCCGACGCTCTTCGAAACGCGCACGACGCCCGGCATCCTCGAAGCCGCCGTGTTCGCCGCTTCCGACCGGAGCTGCGAGAGCTTCGGCGTCACGCCCGAGGAGCTCTGGACACGCCATGGCGGAAATGTCCGGACGGCGCTCCGCGAGCTCTACGACGTGTGTGCGGGCCGCGCGACCGCCTGAGTCAGGCCGCGCTCGAGGTGGTTGGCCGCTGGATGATCCTTGCGAGTTCGCGTCTGGAGGCACCGGTGGCGACCAGGGAGCGGAGGAGCAGATCAAACGCGACGGTCGAGTCGGCGGCCTCCATCTTGGCCACGCGAGATTGGCTGGAGCCGATGAGCCTTGCGAGCCGAGCCTGCGTCAGATTGCGGGCCTGTCGCCTCCGGCGTAGACCCTCCGCAAGAGCCAACCTGAGCTCAACGAGCTCGGCCTCCTGCCTCGACAGTCCCAGCAGTTGGCCTGCGGTCCCAACCTGCCAGCCTGCCGCCTGGAGCTTCTTCTTCCTAGTGCTCTTCATCTTCACCTCGTGACTTCGTCGTAATGCCGCATCCTGCGTTTGCAGTCATCGATGACGGCCTTTGGAGTCGTGGCAGTCTTCTTGTCGAAGATCTCTAGAATCAAAACCGCGTCCTGATCAACCCGGTAAACGATTCGCCAGATGTGGTCACGATCCCGAATTCGTAGTTCGTGGCACCGCGGGCCGACAACCGGCATGGGCCTGGACTGAGGCAAAGCCAACTTCTCGCCTCTGCTTCGATTCGCGCATCAGCCGAGAACGGCGGAGTCTTGATCTCGCCCTTCAACCATGCGAGCGGTCTCTCCATCGCTTTACGGACAATATGTCAGTCCTGACATATTGTCAAGAACAGAGGGTCGCCGGGTTCGCCGTTGGACAGGCCCCGCACGGAACGAGACGGGCCTAGATCCGCGAGGCGCGCATCCGCTCGCGCGCCGCGGCCACAGCGACGAGGAGGACGCCTCCGCCCAGGTAAGCCAGGGAGAGCAACGGCTGCGCCGTCTTCCCGAGCGCGCCCGTGACGTCCATCTCGGCTCCGCCTGACATCGCGGCGTACCAGGCCGCGACGTAGAGGCCCGTGAAGAGCTTGCCGCCGGCGGAGAGCGAGCCGAGGCCCACGCAGATCGCCGAGATCGCGAGGAGACCGAGGACCGCGGCCAGGCCCTTCGCCGGGCGACTCTACGAAGCCGCGGATCGCCATCGGCGCACCGAGCATCGCCACGACGAGCGACAGCGCCGCGGTCTTCCAGAGCACGAGCGAGGCCGGCACGCCTGGCTGCGAGAACACGAGAGCGCGCGTGCCCGCCATCTCCTCGCGCGCCGCGGCCTCGGAGATCACCGGCGCGAGCAGCACGAGGAAGATCCCCGCCGGAAGGTTTCCCGGCAGCAGGCCTGCGAGGATCGCCGAGAGCACGAGCGGCCACTTGATCCAGGTCGCGCTCTCGAAGATGAGGCGCGCCTCGGCGAAGATCGCGCCGGCGGCGGACGGGGAGGGATGGACCGGGACCAGAACCACCGGGGGCCGCGGTCGCGTTGAGGCTCGACGACTTCGACCGCGTCGGTCTCTCGCGCCCTGCTTCTCCTTCTTTCGGCGGCGGCGGGACCTCGCCGGGTCGAAGCGGTCGAAGATGAGGACCGCGAGGCCCAGCGGGACGAGCGCCATAAGAAGGTTGAGCCCTCGGATTCCGACCTGCTCCGCCGTGAGCGGCGCCCCGTGCCAGGGCACGCGCTCGAAGGGCTTGCTGTGGAAGACGTAGCCCGTCGAGACGCCCTTGACCTTCTCGGGGAGCGACTGTCTCACCCGCCACTGGTGCGTCGCGAGGCCGGAAGGATCGTAGATGGGCAGGGTCTTCGGATCGTCGCCTCCCGGGCGCATCGGCGGGGGATCCGGGGGGCGCCGTGCGCCCCCCGGCCTCGATGTCGGCGCCGGAGAGATCCACCGGAAGCTTGATGAGCACGAAGATGAAGAAGAAGAACCACAGCACCAGGCCGCCGCGGCCGCGCAGGATCGGCGTGACGTCGAAGAGCACGGCGAGCGAGGCGACGACGGCGACCGCCGGGATGATCGAGGCGAAGTACGGGAGCGTGAAGCCCGCGAGCGAGAACGGCCCGGTGCCGAACCGGAGGAAGGCCACGAGGCCTGCCGCGAGGCCCAGCGTGGCCAGCACGAGCAGGTAAACGAAGTGCGCGGCGAACTTGCCTCCGAGGTACGCGGTCTTCGAGAGGGGCGTCGCGGCGAGGATCGCGCCGACGTTCCGCTCGCGGTCCCGGCGCACCGAGCCCGCCACGAGGTAGAAGCCTCCCATCGCGAGGAAGATCCCCGAGAGGATCGAGATCGCCAGGCCGACGTACTCGGCCGTGTAGAGCGGGGCCTGCACCCGGCCGTCCGGAAGCTCCCAGGACAGCGACGTCGCCGTGCCGTGCGGGTCCGGGATCCAGAAGAAGGCCCCGACGACGAAGGCGAGGATCGCGATCAGCGTCGCCGGCGAGCGCAGGCGCATGCGGACCTCCGCGCCGATCTGGGCTGAACATGTCGCGAGCGTGTTCACGCGGCGCTCACGGACGCGGCCGCCGATTCGAGGTTCGACAGCAGGTACGCGTCTTCGAGCGTCGGCTCGATCGCTCGCGCGCCCGGTAGAGTCGCGCCGTTGCCATTCGCCACGAAGCGCACGTGCACGCCGTCGGCGCGGCGGATCAGGTTCGAGACGTGGACGCGGTGCTGCGCCTCGGCGAGGCCCTCCGACGCGACGACGGCCGTGAAGACGCGGCCGGTCGCTTTCTTCAGCAGCTCCTCGGGCGTCGTCTGCGTGACGAGGCGGCCCTGGCGGATGACCGCGATCTGCGAGGCCACCGCCTCGACGTCGGAGACGATGTGCGTCGAGAGGATCACGACGCGGTTCTGGGCGATCTCCGAGAGGAGGTTGCGGAAACGGACGCGCTCCTCCGGGTCGAGGCCGACCGTCGGCTCGTCGACGATGACGAGCTTCGGATCGCCGAGGAGCGCCTGGGCGATGCCGACGCGCTGGCGCATTCCGCCCGAGTAGCCGCCGAGCCGCCGGTTCGCGGCGCCGTGGAGGTTCGTCAGCTCGAGGAGCTGCTGGACGCGCCGCGAGAGCTCCGCGCCCGAGAGCCCCTTCAGCCGCCCGAGGTAGAGGAGGAACTCGCGCGCGGTCAGCCGTTCGTAGACGCCGAAGTCCTGGGGCAGGTAGCCGAGGCGGCGGCGGAGCGGCAGCGGATCGGCGACCGCGTCCTTGCCCTCCCAGAAGAACGTGCCGGAGGTGGGCCGGGTGACCGTCGCGAGGATCGCCATGAGCGTCGACTTCCCCGCGCCGTTCGGGCCCAGCAGGCCGAGCACGCCCTCGCCGACCTCCAGCGAGAAGTCCGAAAGCCCGACCGTGCCGCCCGGGTAGCGTTTGCCCAGAGATCGAATCGACAGCATTGCGCCCCCTTGGCCGAACTAACGCAAGAGCAGCCCCGGGTTCTCAGGAGGCAGGAGGCAGGAAGCAGGAGGCAGGGAATTGAGGCGCCAGCCCTGCCGCCTGCCGCCTGCGGCCTGCCTCCTGGCATCCGAACATTCTTAAGGCGGCATGCGTAATATCAGGGCGTGGCCCGAGTTTTCTCTGCTTTAGGGGGGTTTGTCGTGAAACGGAAGAAGTGGATCGCGATCCTGACGGTCATTCTGGTCCTGGGCGGGGTGGCCCTGGTGGCCGCCAAGAGCAAGGACAAGGGCGATCCCAAGGCCGAAAACTCGCCCTTCCGGCTGGGCAAGGTCCAGGCGGAGGACCTCCAGGTCTCGGTCCGCGAGGTCGGCGTCGTCGACCCGGTGACCAAGGTGGAGGTCAAGTCCGTCGTGTCGGGACGCGTCCTGTCGCTTTCGGTGCGCGAGGGCGCGGTCGTGAAGGCCGGCGACGTGCTGGCGACGATCGAGCCGGACGTCAACCAGGCGCAGTCGCTCTCCGACGTCCAGGCGAGCGTGCGCGAGTTCGATCTCAAGCTCCAGGACGCCGAGCGCGAGTACGCGATGCAGAAGGCGCTCTTCGACCAGGGTCTCGTCGGCCGCGACCCGTTCCGCGCGGCCGAGATCAAGCGCGACCAGGCCGCCGACAACCTGCGCGCGGCGAAGATGCGCTACCAGATCGTCGAGGACCGCGGCATCCCGATCTCCGGCAACGCATCGTCGCAGAACGCTCGCGTCACCTCGCCGATGTCGGGCGTCGTCATCAAGCGGGGCGTCGAGCTCGGCGAGACGGTGACCTCGGGCGTCTCGTCCTTCAACGCCGGAACGGTGCTCTTCACGGTGGCGGATCTGAAGTCGCTCATCATCCGCGTGAACCTCAACGAGGTCGACATCGCGAAGGTCCACGTCGGACAGCCCGTCCGCATCTCGCTCGACGCGTATCCGCAGAAGGTCTTCACGGGGAAGGTCTCGCTTCGTCGCGCCCTCGGCGGAGCTCGTCGAGAAGATCAAGGTCTTCAAGGTCGAGGTCACGCTCGACGAGCTCGGCGACTCCTTCCGCACCGGCATGAGCGCCAACGTCGAGATCCTGGGCGAGAAGCGCGACAAGGCCATCTCGATCCCGCTCGAGGCGCTCCAGAAGCGCGACGGGCAAGACGGTCGCGTACCGCCTCAAGGCGAACCTCGAGCCCGAAGAAGATCGCCAACGCGAAGGAAGGCCTCTCGGGGCGCAGCAAGTTCATCTGGCTCTCCGACCACTGGAAGGACTACTTCGACGTCGTCCCGGTGCAGGGCGGCATCGCGACGCTCGAGCGCGTCGAGATCCTCGCGGGCCTGAAGGCCGGCGAAGAGGTCTCCCTCGAGGACCCGACCAAGAAGCGGGTCGAGAAGGACGAGGAAGACAACTAAGTACCGGCTCAACGGGGCGGGGACAAGCCCCGTCCCTACGCCCGGCGGGGGCCGTCCCCATCGGGTTCGTAGGGGCGGCCCTTGCGGCCGCCCCGAGTCGCCGAAGGGGACCACATGACCGCCATCATTCACACCCAGTCGGCCTGACAAAGACGTTCGGCTCCAACGGCGCCGCGGTCCACGCGCTGCGGGGCATCGACCTCGAGGTCGAGCGCGGCGAGTTCATCTCGCTGATCGGCCCGTCGGGCTCCGGCAAGTCCACGCTCATGGCGATCCTGGGCTGCCTGGACAAGCCGACGAGCGGAACCTACGCCCTCGACGGCGAGCGCGTGGAAGGGCTCTCCGGGCGCGAGCTCGCGGCGATCCGCAACGAGAAGATCGGCTTCGTCTTCCAGCAGTACAACCTGCTCCCGAAGGCGTCCGTCGTCCGCAACGTCGAGCTGCCGATGCTCTACGCCGGCGTCGCGCGCAAGGAGCGGCGCGCAGCGCGCGCAGGAGCTGCTCGAGCGCGTCGGCATCCCGGAGAAGGCGAAGGTCCTTCCGGCGGCGCTTTCGGGCGGGCAGCGCCAGCGCGTGGCGATCGCGCGCGCGCTCGCCAACAAGCCGGCCCTGCTGCTCGCCGACGAGCCGACCGGGGCGCTGGACCAGAAGACCGGCCACGAGGTGCTCGAGCTCTTCGTGGACCTCCACCGCCAGGGCAACACGATCATCATCGTCACGCACGACCTCTCGATCGCCGCCATGGCGCAGCGCCAGGTCGAAATCATGGACGGACTGATCAAGCTGCCGGAGGCGGCGCTGAGCCGACGATGTTCAACGGGGCCTTCCGCGAGCGCGTCCGCAACTCCTGGGTGGAGATGCGGGAGAACCTCACCCGCTCGACGCTGCAGTCGCTGGGCGTCATCCTCGGCGTCGCGTCGGTTCTGGGCGGCTTCTCGATCTCCGACAGCATGCGCCGGCGCTCGATGGAGCTCTACGTGAAGATGGGCGGCCTCGACAAGCTGAACGTCCGCCAGTCGGCGGTCGTCAAGGAGGGCGCGCCGACGGCGCTCCAGATGGCGAACCTGGGCCTGCGCACGGCCGACGCCGCAGGACGGCGAGGAGATCGACTCGTCCTCGGTCGACGGCATCTCGCTCCGCAAGGACGCGCAGGCGCGAGTCCGGTCGCCGTACGCCGACCAGGAGCGCGACATCCGCGGTATCGGAGGCAACTTCCTGGCTCTCGACGGATACGAGATCGAGCAGGGCCGGGACTTCACGATGCACGACATCGACACGGCCGCACCCGTCGCGATCCTGGGGACCGAGGCGGTCGCGGTCTTCTTTCCCAACGGCGACGCGCTGGGACGGACGCTCCGCATCGGCGACACGCCCGTCCAGGTGGTGGGCATCCTCAAGGAGCGCGTCTTCCGGTTCCGCGACGGCCAGCGCAACATCTTTCGCTGGCGCAACCGCATCATCGCCATACCCACGACGCTCGTGGCGCGCCGGTTCGAAGGAGACCAGTATCACCGCGTCGATCGCGTCACCTTCCGCATCCGGAAGCTCGACGCCATGGCCAAGTTCTCGAAGGAGCTCTCGGGCATGCTCAAGGCGAATCACCGCCAGCAGGAGGACTTCCGCCTCGACGACGTGGGCGCGCGCGTCCGCAAGGAGCAGTCCCAGGGAGACGTCTACGACATCATCTTCCTGCTCTCGGGCTTCCTGTCCCTCATCGGCGGCGGCATCGTCAACGTCAACATCCAGATGGCGACGCTGAAGGAGCGGATCCGCGAGGTCGGCGTCAAGATGGCGATCGGCGCTCCGGGCCGCGAGGTCTTCAAGGAGTTCATGACGGAGGCCCTGCTGTTGACGGGCGGTGGGCTCGATCGTCGGCCTCCTCATCGGCGTCGGCTTCTCGAAGATCATCACGGCCTCGATCGGCGTCCCCCTCCACATCGACGCGAAGAGCTTCGTCTCCGCGTACCTGCTCGCCGGGGTCTTCGGCTTCGTGTTCGCGCTGTTCCCGGCGTGGAAAGCCTCGCGCCTGTCGCCCATGGAGGCGCTGCGGTATGAGTGAGTCGGCGCTTCGGCTACCCACACCCTCCGCCGCCGCCGCGCATCCGGCGCGCCCCCGGCACCTGTCCGTCGGCGCGCGGCTCGCCCTCGGCTGGGAGATCGTCAAGGGCGGCCTCGTCGAGCTCTGGGCGCACAAGCTGCGCTCGACGTTGACGCTGACGCTCCTCATGCTCGGCGTCTTCGCGCTGGTCGTCATGACGTCCGTCCTGGACGGCGTCATGGACAAGATCGGGACCGGCTTCTCGGGCATGAGCTGGGACGGCACGATCATGCTCGCTCCGAAGTCGCCCGAGACGACCGAGGACCTGAAGCGCTTCGCGATGAGCCCGGGCCTCCGCCACGAGGACCTGCCGCGACTGACCGCGCCGAACCCGATGGTCCTCGCCTACCTGCCGCGCGCGACGAAGGAGTCCGCGGTCAAGGTCGCCGGCGGCACCGAGCGCTGCTGGGTCAACGGCGTGTGGCCGGACTACGGGCGCTGGATGAACCGGCCGATCGCGATGGGCCGCGGCCTGACCGAGAACGACGAGCGCCGCCGCTCGACCGTCGCCGTCGTCGGCGGGACGCTCGGCTCCAAGCTCTTCGGCGGCGCCGACCCCGTGGGCCGCGACATCACGGTCGAGGGCGTGCGCTTCCGGATCGTCGGCGTCCAGGCGTCCAGCCAGATCTTCACCGAGGAGCTCTGGTACGACGCCAACGGCATCACGATCCCGCTCCAGACCTACATGGACCGGATCGATCCCGACCACAAGCTCGCGCACGTCGGGGTCAAGCTCGCGAGGAAGCGCGACATGGCCGAAGTCTCGGCCATGATGATCGGCCGCGCCAAGCAGGCCCACCATGGCATCGAGGACATCGAGATCACCGACCTCGAGGCCGAGTCCGCGCGCGCCTGGGCGCAGTTCCTGGACCAGATGCGCGGCTGGCGCGTCGTGCTGACGAGCCTCGCCGCGACGGTGCTGCTCGTCGGAGGCGTCGGCGTTCTGTCGGTGATGCTCATCTCCTTCTCCGACCGCCGCTACGAGATCGGCCTGCGCAAGGCGATGGGCGCGTCCGACGGCGAGATCCTCGTGCAGTTCCTCCTCGAGGCATGCGTGCTCGCGGCCGTCGGCGCGTCGTTCGGGACGTTCCTCGGGACGGTCGTCTGCAAGGCGCTGTCCGCGAACTTCCCCTACGGCCTCGTCGTCAACCCGATGGGCCTGCTCGTCGCCTGGGTCACGCTGCATCGTCCTCGCGATCACCTTCGGCATGTATCCGGCGATCCGCGCGTCGCGGCTCTCGCCCGATGGAGGCGATGCGGTAGCTCCGGTCCCTCAGGCTTCCTCGAGACGCGGCTCGGTCGTTTCCCCGAACAGCGGCCGCCCGGCGAGCATGGTCCTCGCCGCCCACCATGCGAGCGCCGCCACCGCGGCCACCGCGATCATCCCGCTGTAGAAGTCCCAGCTCGAGGGATCGGTGCTGTAGATGCGGTAGCCGAGAATGTCGGCGAACCGTCTCGCACGCGATCCCGGCGAGGACGCCGAATCGCACCGTCACGACGACGAGGATCCCGACCGAAATCGTCGCGAGCGGCAGCGCGATCCAGGGGGACGGCGCGCCAAGATAGGTGCCGGTGAACAGCAGGGTGACGACGAGAACCGCGATCCACTCGCGTCGCACGATCCTCCGGGTCAGGACGAGCAGGAAGACGATGCCGAGAACCCACACGAGGGCGTAGACCACGGTCGCGAGAAGCCACGCCATTGCGGCGCGAATACTGGTCGGCGGCTCGTAGGCGTGCGGCGGAGGTCCCGGGATCGCGAGCGCGAGCGGGAGCAGCACGCGAATGGGACCCATCATCAGTCCCGCGGCCGTGCCGACGAGCGTGCCGATCAGGAGGTCGCGGGCGACCAGTGGATCGCGCCCCCGGCCCGAGAGAGCGCGCGACCACGAGACGAGCATCTGCGGCCAGGTTCGGCGGGCGAAGGGCTCGAGCGCCATGTAGATGAGCCAGAAGCCGAGGCTCATCCCCGCGGCGTTCATGAAGCCGTTGATCAGGAGCCAGCCCTCCTCCGGCGCCGCGACGTAGTGGCTGCCCAGAGCCCACGTCGCGAGCTCGACGACGAAGACCGCGACGGCGAACCGCATGGCGCCGCGCCGGTCGCCTCGCCCCGCGCGCAGGTTCTGGCGCGCCACGATCACTCCGCCGATCAGGAACACGAGCAGAAGGCCCTCGAAGACGATGGCTCCCGCGCTCGGCGGCCTGCCCGGGATTGCGTGGCGGGCTGCGTCCACGGGCCGATCCACTGAAACTCGGTCGGCCGTCCGCGGTACGACGCCGCCTCGACCCGCATCGTCACGCCGGGATGCTCCGGATGCGGTCCCTCCCAGGCGGCGCGGGCGGTCGCGTACCCGCGCGGCGACCAGCGCGGGGAGACCGCCGAGAACCGGCCGATGTCGAGACCCGCGCTCCGGAAGAGCGAGGCCCAATCCGTTTCCGGCGAGGAGGCGTCGCCGGTCTCGACCGCCGGCGGGACGATCGAGAGCCGGACCAGCCGGCCCCGCGGATCGGTCCACACCTCGGCCATCCCCGGCTCTATGGCCGGCGGGTTGAAGGAGTCGACCCTGGTCGGTATCCGGCCCCGTGATCAGCAACGGAGCGAGCGGGATCGGGCTCTGTCGATAGACGAAGGCCACCGCGTCTCGCGACGGATCGCCTCCGAGCGCGCCGCGGCGCGCGTGCCCAGCCCAGGAAGTCCGGATCCGTGCGGAACCAGCTCGCCCAGTCGACGGGCTTTCCGAGGCCCGCGCTTTGCAGGATCTCGCGGGCGCGCTCGCGCAGGATCTCCGGCGACTTCTCGATCCCGATGAACCTCGAGATGATCGCCCGCGGGGTGAGAAGGATCGAGAGCCCGACGGCGACCGCCAGGCCGAGCAGCAGCCGGCGGACCGTGGAGGGCGGCGACCCGCCCTGCTCGTCCCGCCGCGGCGACCATCTCCGGCGACGGCGTCTCGCCGGCCGCGAGCGCCGCGGCGAGCGGGTCGCCTCCCGGCAGCGCCTTCGCGACCTGCGCGGCGGACGCCGGACGCATCGCCGGATCCTTCTCGAGGCAGCGCAGGATCACGCGCTCGACGGCCGGGTCGAAGCCGGGCGCGAGCGTGGACGGCGCGGTCGGCGGATCCTCGGCGTGCTTGCGCGCGCAGCTCCCGCAGCGTCGCGCCGTCGAACGCCTTCTTGCCGGTATAGAGCTCGTAGAGCACGAGGCCCGAGCGCGTAGACGTCGCTCTTGACCGACGCGCCCTTGCCCGGCGAGCTGCTCGGGCGCCATGTAGGCCGGGGTGCCCGAGACCTCGCCTTCGACGACCTCGCCGGCCGCGACGGCGAGGCCGAAATCCGTGATCCGAGCGCGGCCGCGGCCGTCGATCATCACGTTGGCGGGCTTCAGGTCCCGGTGCAGGACGCCTCGGTCGTGCGCCGCGGCGAGCCCCGCGCAGAGCTCCCGCGAGATCTCCAGAGCCTTGTCCTGCGGCAGCCGGCCGATGCGTTTGAGGAGCGACGCCAGGTCCTCGCCGTCCACGTACTCCATGGACAGGTAGTGCTGCCCGTCGATCTCGCCGACGTCGTAGACGCGGCAGACGTTGGGGTGCGAGACCTGCCGGGCGATCCGCACCTCGGCGTAGAAACGCTCGAGGCGATCCTTCTCCGAAGCGAATCGCCGCGGCAGGAACTTCAAGCGCGACCGGCTGGCCGAGCTTCAGATCGTCGGCGCGGTAGACCTCGCCCATGCCTCCGCGCCCGAGAAGGCCGATGATCCGGTAGCGCTCCGCGAGGATCGCTCCGGGCGTGAAGCCTCCGGCCTGGATCGAGTCGGACGAGGCGAGGCGGCCGACTCTCGAAGAGGATGCCGGGCGGCCGCGCCGCTTCCGCGACCGAGGCCGACGCGATGTTCGTCGGCAGCTGCGAGACCGACGACACCGACTCGCCGCATTTCGGGCAGAAGCTCGCGTCCACCGGCGTCTCCGCCGAGCACGAAGGGCAGCGAGGCGACGCGGCGTTCATGACTCTGTCGCCGGAGAGCCTATGCCTCGTCCAGCCGGCTCCCGCGAACGCCGCTTTTCCTCCGAGCGAGACGCGGAACGCCCAGATCGCGAGCGCGAGGATCAGCGCGACGAAGAAGAGCCCTCGTGCCGCGTACCAGCGGGACAGATCCAGCGTGAGCGGAGCCGAGGCCAGGAGCCCAAACACGAACAGGGCGACCGTGAACGCGAGGACCCCGAAGCGGACGGCTGCGAAGATCAGGAGAGCGGCCACCGCGATCGCGGCCGGAATCTCCACGGCGGAGTTCTCGCCGGAGATGCTGCAGCGACGACGAGCAGGATCCCGGTCAGTCCGACGGCCAGCCATCGACGACGCAGGACGACCAGGCTCAGAACGAGGATGGTCAGGAAGCCGAGCCCGTTCAGCGGCGCGCCGTAAGACACTGAGAAGAGGCGAGACGCGGCTCCGGCGGCGCTCAGCATCGTCGCCCGCGACGGGGGCATCGCGGTCATGCCGGCGAGGTCGACCCAGTTGGGAGTCGCAGCACGCGGCTTCGAGCAGCAGCAGCATCAAAGCCCCGATGAGGATTCCCGCGAGCAGGTCGCGGCCCACCAGGGGATCGCGGAATCGTCCGGAGAGCAGCCGGCTCCAGGAAAACAGCAGCTCGGGCCACCTCCGCCGCACGATGGGCTCGATCGCGATGTACGCGAGCCAGACGAAGGCGCCCAGGAACACGGCCGACGCAAGGGAGTTCAGGAACATCCAGCCCTCGTCCTGACTCGGCACGTGGTGAGCCGAGAAGATCCAGGCGAGGACGACCCCGCTGAAGACGAAGGTCGCGATGCGAATCGCGCCGCGCCGGTCGCCGCGGCCCAGCCGCAGGTTCCGACGGGCCATGAAGAGCGCGGCCGCCCAGGCCGAGAGGATGAAGACGAGACCCCCGTAGTTGCTGATCACGAGCCCGGCCGCCTGCGCCTGCTCCTGCATGCGCTCGGGAATGTTCCAGGGCCCGAGGACCTCGAAGGAGACCGGCCTGCCGCGCCACGCCGCGGCCGCCACGTGGATCGGCACGTCGGGGCTCGAGGCGTAGGCGCCGTCCCAGTCCGCGCGCGTGTCGAAGGGCTCGCTCGGCAGCCAGCGCGGCGCCGACGGCGAAAAACGCGCGAAGTCCAGACCCGCCGCGGCGAAGAGCGGCTTCCAGTCCGGCGCGACGGGCGGAGTCGCGGGCGCCCCGGGGGCCTCGACCTGCGGCGGCACGGCACGCAGGCGCATCAGATTTCCACGGGCGTCCAGCGCGAGGTTCACCATCCCCGAGACCTCGAGAGGCGGGTCGGTCGGCCGGATCGGGGGTTCCCCGAACGGATTCTCGGGCACGAGAAACCGCGGGCTCTGGCGGTGCCAGAACCACCAGGGGTGGGGCTCCGTGCGGGCGAGGCTTCGCCACCACCTGGTCGAGGGCTCGTGCGCGGCCCGGTAGTTCAGGTAGTCGTACCGGCGATCCCACCAGGAGGCCTCGTCCGCGGGCTCGGCGGTGTAGCCGAAGCTGCGGATGAGCTCGCGCGAGCGTTCCGTCAGAAACTCCGGGCTCTTCGGAAATGGCGCGAGGCCCTGGTCCATGGAGAAGCGCGCGAGCCCGACGACCGCGCCGAGGATCGCGACGGCCGCGCCCAGCATCGCCCACGCCTTCGCGGGCGCGAGCGCTCCCTCTTCGCCGGCGGCGGCGACCATCTCGGGCGAGGGCGTCTCGCCCGCCGCGAGCGCCGCCGCCAGGGGATCGCCGCCCGGAAGCGCCGCCGCGATCTGAGCGGCCGAGGCGGGCCGCGCCGACGGGTCCTTCTCCAGGCAGCGCAGGATCACGCGCTCGACCGCCGGGTCGAAGCCCGGCGCGATCGAGGACGGCGAGGCGGGTGCGTCCTCCGCGTGCTTGCGCTTGAGCTCCTGCAGCGTCGCGCTGTCGAAGGCCTTGCGGCCCGTGGAGAGCTCGTAGAGCACGAGGCCCAGCGAGTAGATGTCGCTTCGCACCGACGCGGGCTTCCCGGCGAGCTGCTCCGGGGCCATGTAGGCCGGGGTGCCCGAGACCTCGCCCTCGACGACCTCGCTCGCCGCGATCGCCAGGCCGAAGTCCGTGATGCGCGCGCGGCCCCGGCCGTCGAGCATCACGTTGGCCGGCTTCAGGTCGCGGTGCAGAACGCCCCGCTCGTGCGCCGCGGCGAGCCCGGCGCAGAGCTCGCGCGCGATCTCGAGCGCCTTGTCCGGAGGCAGTCGGCCGATGCGTTTCAGGAGGGACGCGAGGTCCTCGCCGTCCACGTACTCCATCGAGAGGTAGTGCTGGCCGTCGATCTCGCCGACGTCGTAGACGCGGCAGACGTTGGGATGCGAGACCTGGCGGGCAATGCGCACCTCGGCGTAGAAACGCTCGAGGCGGTCCTTCTCCGAAGCGAATCGCCGCGGCAGGAACTTCAGCGCGACCGGCTGGCCGAGCTTCAGATCGTCCGCGCGATAGACCTCGCCCATGCCGCCGCGCCCGAGCAGCCCGATGATCCGGTAGCGCTCGGCCAGCACCGTGCCCGGCGTGAAGCCGCCGGTCTCGATCGAATCGGACGAGGCCAGCCGGCCGACCTTCGAGGAAGACGGGCCGCGCCGCCGCGCCGCTTCCGCGACCGAGGCCGATGCGATGTTCGTCGGCAGCTGCGAGACCGACGAAATGGTCTCGCCGCATTTCGGGCAGAAGCTCGCGTCCACCGGCGTCTCCGCCGAGCACGAAGGGCATCGAGGAGACGCGGTATTCACAGTCTGTTGTCTCGGAGCTTATCCCTCGTCCAGCCGCGCGCCCGCGAAGGCGGACTTTCCTCCGAGCGAGATGCGGAACGCGTACACCGCGAGAGCGGCCACGAGCCCCGCCAGGATCAGGCCCCGTCCGGCGTACCAGCGCGAGAAATCGAGAGAGAACGGCGCCTCGAGAAACAGGAGGTTCACGAGAAACGCGAAGCACAGAGCGAGGATGCCGAACCGCACCGCGACGAAGATCGTCAGGGCGGCCATGCAGACGCCCGACATCAGCTCGACGGTGTAGTTCTCGCCGGAGAGGGAGAGCATCACGAGAAGCAGGCCCGCGAAGGCGATCGCGAGCCACTTGCGGCGCAACAGAACCTGCCCGAGGACCAGAACCGTCATGATCGCGAGCCCTCGCTCGGCGCTGTCGGCCAGGACGCCGAACGCGCGGCCGACCGTGTCCGAAAGACCCAGGAGGAACGCGACCTTCGGCGGCGCCGGTGTCATCCCCCGGAGGTCGATCCAGTTCGGAAGCGCGTTGCCGCCGGCGTAGCAAAGCATGAGTCCCGGCGCCGACGAGCAGCCCGACGAGGACGTCGCGGCCCACGAGCGGATCGTGGAACCTCCCGGCGAGCAGCCGGCTCCAGGAGATCAGCAGGTCCGGCCACTTCCGCCGGACGATCGGCTCGATCGCGACGTAGATGAGCCAGGCGAATGCGCCCGTGAATGCGGACAACGCCAGGCCGTTCCAGAGCAACGCGAACTCCCCGTTCATGTCGCTCACGTGGTGCGCCTGGAACAGCCAGGACATCAGAGAGACGATGAACATGAAGCCCGCGACGCGTAACGCGCCCCGGCGGTCGCCGCGACCGAGCCGGAGATTGCGACGCGCGACGAAAGCGGTCCCGATCAGAACCGTGGAGACGATGAACGCGATGGCCACGTCGCGCGCGACGCGGCCTCCCGCGGTCGGATTCGTCGACCACGCGCGTCGGCCGCCTCCACGGGCCGATGACCTCGAACCAGACGGGCTTTCCGAGCCACGAAGCGGCGCCGACGTGGATCGGCACGTCCGGGGTCGAGGCATAGCTGCCGTCCCAATCCTCGCGCGCATCGAAAGGCTCGCTCGGAAGCCATCGGGGCACCGAGGGCGTGAAGCGGCTCGGGTCGAGGCCGGCGGCGGCGAAGAGCGGCTTCCAGTCGGGTTTCGCGCCCGAGGCGGCCTCGGCCGGCCGCGTGACCTGAGGCGGCTCCACCCGGAGGCTCATGAGGTTGCCGCGCGCGTCGAGCGCGATCGTGA
>CAVVML010000020.1:0-165561 GCA_963749265.1 uncultured Acidobacteriota bacterium
CGATCGGATCCGTGGAGCTCAAGACCGTGTGGACCGATCCCGAGTTCGACCCCAGCCTGCACGCGTTCTACTACGCTCGAGTCCTCGAGATCCCGACTCCGCGCTGGACGACGCTCCAGGCCAAAGAGCTCGGCATCGCGCCTCCCGACGTGGTGCCCGCGACGATCCAGGAGCGCGCCTGGACCTCGCCGATCTGGTACACGCCTGCCGCGGGGGTGCGCGCCGCGGCGGGGATGACGGTGGCGGATCTCAAGACAAAAGGCGGCGTGGCCGTCGACGATGCCGCTCTCACGAGCCTGGTTGTCGGCAAGAACATCTGGTGGCGCAACACTGTTACCGGTGACGTGCTCGAGGCTCGCTACGGCACCGATGGTCAGCGTCTTCTCCTCCACGTCGGACGCAATGCCCAGATGCCGAGCGAGCTGGGCAACCTCGCCCAGAGCGGTTACCAGGGAGTGCCGGGGACCTATACGATCGACGGGCGCATCGGCAGCAATCTCGGCAACGCGGCCTTCGACATCGCCGTGTACAAGGTCGGCGACAAATACGTCGGGGCGCGATCCAACGAGTTCGGATACGCAAACTACAAAATCGTGCCCGGGACCGACGAACCTTCTCGATCCCTCCAAATCGAAGAAGAACTGAGCTCGCTCGACCCGCGACCGCGATCGGCGCTGCCGTCTCCGACGGCGAGGCCGCCCCGCGGATTTCTCTCCCGAGCCCTGCGGAGCCGCTCCTGCACTTCGTGGTGCTCGGCGCCGCGCTCTTCGTCGTATGGGGTCTCGTCCACCGGGGGGAAGGCCGCCCGGCGCCGGCGCAGCAGATCGTGCTCACGCTCGACGATCTCCGCCAGCTCCAGATCGGCTTCGCGGCTCAGTGGCAGCGCCCGCCGACGGAACCGGAGATGCTCGCCCTGATCGAGAACCGGATCAAAGAGGAAGTTCTCTACCGCGAGGCCCTCGCCATGGGCCTCGACAGGGACGACACGATCGTCAAGCGCCGGATGGCGCAGAAGATGGAGTTTCTCGCGGAAGACGTCTCTGCCGCGCACGAGCCGACGACCGCTGAGCTGCGAGCCTGGTTCGAGAAGAACTCCTCGATGTTCGAGGAGCCGCCCCGCGTCACGTTTCGGACCCTCTACTTCTCCCCCGACCGCCGCGGTCCGAACGCCCGCGCCGACGCCGAGAAGGCGCTCGTGCAGCTCGCACGAAAGCCCGCGGCGTGGCCCGGCGCCGCGGGCCTCGGCGACCCCTTCATGTTTGCGGACTATCTGGCCGACCGTGCACCCGATCAGGTTTCCAAGGAGTTCGGCCCGGCCTTCGCGAAGGCCCTCTTCGCGCAGAAGCCGGGCGCCTGGACCGGGCCGATCGAATCGGGCTACGGTTGGCACCTCGTGTTCCTCGACTCCCTGACGCCTGGGCGGATACCGGCTCTCGAGGAAGTCGAGCCGGACGTCAAGACGGCCTGGCTCGGGGCGCGAAAGGCCGCGGCCTGGGAAGAGGCCTACAGGAAGATGCGCGCGAAGTACGACTTGCTTCTGCCGGCTCCGCCGGAGGCGGCTCCCGCGACGCGTGGTCCGACGCGATGAGTCCCCTCCTCGTCAGCGCGATCGTCTTCGCGTGCGTGTATGGGGGGGCGCTCCTGGGAATCGAGCTGCGGGTTCCAGAGCATCATCGGGACGGCGATTCCCGGGATGTGCTCAAAGCGAGCACGGCCCTGATCGGAACGATGTCGGCGCTCGTGCTCGGGCTCCTCGTCGCGTCGGCGAAGAGCTCGTACGACAACCAGAGAGACGAGCTGATCCAGATCTGCGCCGACGTCGCGCTGCTCGACCGGGCCCTGGCCCACTACGGCCCCGAGGCCGTGGCCCCGCGACAACAGCTTCGATCCACCGTCGAGGCCTCGTTTGGCGCGCTCTGGAAGCGCGGCTCGGAACCGCCGTCGGCCGCCGGAGAGGCCTTTTACGACAACATCGACCGCCTTTCGGCCGCGGACGATCGGCAACGCTCGATCAAGACCATTGCGGGGCAGCTCGCCATCGGGCTCGGGAGAACTCGGTGGCTGATGTTCGCGCAGAGCGCAAGCGCCATCTCGACGCCCCTTCTGGTCGTCGTCATCTTCTGGCTGACCATTCTCTTCGTCAGCTTCGGAGTTTTCGCGAAGCCCAATCCCACCGTGCATGTCGCGCTGTTCGTCTGCGCGCTGTCTGTGGCGGCGGCGGTCTTTCTCATCCTGGAGATGGACCGGCCCTTCGAAGGCATTATCCGGATCTCGGACGCCCCCCTGCGCGATGTTCTGAGTCACCTCGGACGATAGAATCGGCCTCGATCCCAAAGGAGCAGGACATGAGGCGGAGTACCCTGTCGATCGTCTCCGGAATTCTCACGTCGATCATGGCGGCGTCCGTCGCCCTCGCCCAGAGCGTGGTGACCGACACCGGGACGCTCGACAAGGAGACGGCGATGGCTTCTCGAAACGGCCGTATTCGCCGTACGCCGGCCGCGATTTCCCGGTTCGTCCCTTCTTCGGCGACACGCACCTCCACACGTCGTTCTCGATGGATGCCGGGGCCTTCGGCTGCCGGCTGTGCCCGGCCGACGCCTACCGCTTCGCCAAGGGCCAGGAGATCACGGCTTCGAGCGGGCAGCGCGCCCGCCTCTCCCGCTCGCTCGACTTTCTCGTCGTGGCCGACCATTCCGACAACATGGGGTTCTTCCCGGACCTCCTCGCCGGAAAGCCCGAGCTGCTGGCGGACCCGACGGGCCGGCGCTGGTACGACATGGTCCAGTCCGGAAAGGGCGCCGAGGCCGCGCTCGAGATCATCTCCGCCTTCTCGCAGGACAAGTTTCCGAAGGCCCTGATGTATCTGCCCGGCACGCCGCCGTATCGTTCGGCGTGGCGGGAAACGATCAAAGCGGCGGAGGAGGCCAACGATCCCGGACGGTTCACGGCCTTCATCGGCTACGAGTGGACGTCGAACACGGGAGGCAACAACCTCCACCGCAACGTGATCTTCCGCGACGGGGGGGACCTCGCGAACAAGGTCGAGCCGATGACGGTCTACCCGCCGGGCAGCGACAACCCGCGCGACCTCTGGAAGTGGATGGCGGCCTTCGAGGATAAGACCGGCGGCGACGTGCTCGCGATCGCCCACAACGGCAACCTGTCGAACGGAACCATGTTTCCGATGGTGGAGTCATTCACTGGCAAGCCGATCGACCGCGCATACGCCGAGCAGCGCGCCAAGTGGGAGCGCCTCTACGAGGCCTCGCAGATCAAGGGGGACGGCGAGACGCATCCGTTCCTCTCGCCGAACGACGAATTCGCGAATTTCGAGCGCTGGGACAAGGGCAACCTCGACCTCAGCGTACTGAAGAAGCCCGAGATGCTCCAGTTCGAGTACGCGCGCCGGGCGCTCCAGAACGGTCTGAAGCTCGAGAAGGAGCTGGGCGTCAACCCCTACAAGTTCGGGATGGTCGGCTCGACGGACGCCCACAGCGGCCTGACGGCGGTCGAGGAGGAGAACTTCTTCGGAAAGACGTCCAGCTCCGAGCCGAGCCCCGTGCGGGCGACGCATCCGTTCGCCAAGACCGAGAAGGCCACGATCATGGGCTGGGAGCAGACCTCCTCCGGTTACGCGGCCGTGTGGGCCAAGTCCAACACGCGCGAGGATCTCTTCGACGCCATGGAGCGCCGCGAGACCTACGCGACGACCGGTCCCCGCATGGTGGTGCGCTTCTTCGGCGGCTGGGACTACGAGGCGAAGGACGCGCAAGAGCCGCAACCCGGGGGTGACGGGCTACCGCAAGGGCGTGCCGATGGGCGGCGACCTGCCGGCGGCGACCGCCGGCAAGGCGCCGACCTTTCTCGTGGCGGCGCTCAAGGACCCCATCGGCGCAAACCTGGATCGTTACCAGATCGTGAAGGGCTGGCTGGATGCGAAGGGCGAGGTCCACGAGAAGGTCTACGACGTCGCCTGGTCGGGCGGCCGCAAGCCCGGCGCCGACGGGAAGGTGCCCGCCGGTCGGGAACACCGTGGACGTGCCGAACGCCACCTACACGAACTCGATCGGAGCCTCCGAGCTCATCGCCGTGTGGAAGGACCCGGACTTCGACCCGGCGCAGCGGGCCTTCTACTATGGACGCGTCATCGAGATCCCGACGCCGCGCTGGACGGCCTACGACGCCAAGTACTTCGGCATCACGCTGCCGAAGGAAGTCCCCATGACCACCACCGAGCGCGCATACACGTCGCCCATCTGGTACACGCCCCCGAAGTGAAGACCCTCGAGAGAGCCGCCCTGGCGGCTCTCTTCTGTTTCGCGGCGGGACGGGCATTCGCTCACGAGGCGCGCCCCGCGTATCTCGAGATCCGGGAGACCGGTCCCGGGCGCTACGACCTTCTCTGGAAGACGCCGGTCCTGTCGGGGATGCGTCTCCCCGTGGCGCTGCAGGTTCCGGGCGGCGTCCGGACCGTCGGTGACCCGACGGTCCAGGAGCTCATCGACTCGCGCCTCGAGCGGCGGACGATCGATGCCGGCCCAGGCGGGGCTCGCCGGAAAGCGGATCGAGTTCCCGGGACTCCAGGCGACGATCACGGACGTCCTCGTGCGCGTCCAGATGCTCGACGGCCGGACCTGGACGACGATCGTGCGGCCGTCGCAGCCGTGGATCGAGATCGCCGCCGAGCAGACGCGGATGCAGCTTCTCGGCACCTACGTCGTTCACGGGATCCGGCACATCGTGTTCGGTCCGGATCACCTGCTCTTCGTCTTCGGACTGCTCCTGATCGTGAAGGACCGCTGGATGCTCGTGAAGACGATCACGGCCTTCACGGTCGCCCACTCGATCACCTGGCCATCGCGACCTTCGGCTGGGCCGAGGCGCCGGTCCTTCCCCTGAACGCCGCGATCGCGCTCTCGATCTTCTTTCTCGGGCCCGAAATCGTCCGGTCCTGGCGGGGCGAGACGAGCTTCACGATCCGCCACCCCTGGGTGGTCGCGTTCGTCTTCGGGCTCCTGCACGGGTTCGGCTTCTCCTCGGCCCTGACGAGCGCGGGCCTTCCGCGGGCGGACCTGCCGTTCGCCCTTCTCGGCTTCAACGTCGGCGTCGAGATCGGCCAGCTCGCGTTCGTGCTGCTCGTCGTCGCGCTCGAGCGCGCGTTTCGCGATCCTCGAGATCCGGTGGCCCCGCTGGGTCGAGGCTCTGCCGGGGTACGCCGTCGGCACCCTGGGCGCGTTCTGGACGATCCAGCGGACGGCGATCCTCTTCGGATGGACCGCGTGAGAGCGCGGCTTTCCCGTCCGCCTCGCCGCAGCGTTTCTGGCCTGGCTCCTGCGCCGGCCGCGGCGTTCGCCCATCCGCGCGGCGGGGAAGCGGCGGGATTCGTCGCGGGACTCTCGCATCCGGTCTCGGGACTCGATCACGTCCTCGCCATGGTCGCCGTCGGCCTGTGGGGAGCCCAGCTCGGGCCGCCCGCCGTATGGCTCCTCCCCGTTGCGTTCCCCATGGTCATGGCCTTCGGCGGGACGCTCGGACTGGTCGGTGTGCATCTGCCCGGCGTCGAGATCGGGATCGCGCTCTCGGCGATCGGTCTCGGCGCGGCGGTCCTCTTCGAGGCGAAGCCGAAGCTCGCCATTGCCGCGGCGCTCGTCGGCTTCTTCGCCATCTTCCACGGCCACGCCCACGGAACGGAGCTTCCGGAGGGAGCGAACGGACTCCTCTACAGCATCGGGTTCGTCATCGCGACGGGGCTGCTGCACTGGCCGGCATCGGCATCGGGACGATCCATCGCTGGCCGGCGGGACGCGCGGCGCTCCGTTGGGCCGGCGCTGTCGTCGCGCTCGCGGGTCTGGCGTTTCTCTGGAGGGCGCTGACCTAGGCCATGCCGTCCTTCTTCGTCGCGCACCTGATGACGACCGGGCTCGGACCGTTCTACGACGGCCTCGCCCATCTCTTCGTCACGCCCGAGGACCTGCTTCCGGTCCTGGCGCTCTCCCTCGCCGCCGGCCTGCGCGGCCCGGCGGGAGGACGGACCGTGCTCTTCGTGCTGCCGCCCGCCTGGCTCGCCGGCGTCTTTCTCGGAGGACTCTTTTCTCCGCACTGGATATGGCCGGTGGTCGCGGCCGGCCTGACCGTCCTTTTTGGAACCCTCGCCGCCGCGGACCTCCGGCTCTCCGCCCGCGTCGTCGGCGTGCTCGCCGCGGCGCTCGGGCTCTGGAACGGTTCCTGGAACGGGATCGATCTCGTGCGGTCGGGCGCCGACCGGTTCGGCACGGGCCTCGGGATCGCGTGCGCGGTGTTCGTGGTCGTGGCGCTGGTCGGATCCGCGGCCGCGGCCGTATCCGTCAGAGCGGCCGCAGCCCGCATCGCCGCGCGCGTGGCCGCAAGTTGGATCGCGGCCGCCGGCCTCTTCATGCTGGGCTGGTCGCTGCGGTGAGCGCCACCCGGTTTTCGGCGGCTCTCAGGGATGAGGTGTTTGAGTCGGCCCCGGACTTGCATAACAGAGGGTGGTGGAACCTCGCGCCGGCCGGAATGACCCGGCTCAGCGAGGCAAACTCCGTAAATGGAGGAACTTATGAAACGTCGTTGGATCGTCCCGGTACTTCTCCTCGCCATGGTGGCAGTGTTCGCACCTCTCGCCTCCGCCGAGGACAAGGCGCCGGATGCGACCATTCGGCTGTCCGAAGGAACCGTCGCCGCCGGCATCGGCTGGAACTGGGGAAGGGCACCCTCTCCTACATGGGCAAGACCTACCGGATCAAGGTCAGCGGCATCACGGTGGCGGAGGTCGGGATCACCCAGGCCGAAGCGTCGGGCAAGCGTCTACAACCTGAAGAGCATCGACGACTTCAACGGCGTCTTCGCGGCCGCCGGGACCGAGGGCACCGCCGGCAAGGGTGCCGGAGTCTCCTCGCTGAGGAACCCCAAGGGCGTCGTGATCAACCTCAAGAGCGAGACGAAGGGCGCCAACATCAAGATCGCCGCCGAGGGCCTCAAGCTCGAGATCGAGAAGTAGACCTCGGGAAGCCCGCATTCTCAGCCGGCCGCCGCGAGGCGGCCGGCTTCATATTTCCCACTGCAGTCGAAGCTGGTAGAAGTGCGTCCGGCCCTGGATGCCGGACCGCTGCAGCGTCCCATACCCGTAGTTGAACTCGAAGCGGAACTCGCTCGTCGGAAACCAGGAGAACGCGCCGCTCCACCGGTCGAACTTGCCGCCGTCGACCGCTCCCGAGGTCAGGTCGATCTTCGAGTACCGCGCTCCGACCTCGAAGGCGCCCGCACCGCCGTGCCGGAACGATAGCGAACGGAACGGCTGGAGCTGCCCGAAGCAGCCGCAGGAGTGGTCGTAGGGACGCGTCTCGCCCGTGATGGCCCACGAGGCCTGGACGTAGTAACCCTCGAAATGCGGATCCCCGGACTGGGGGGCGTCGCCCGCGGAATGTGTGTACTCGGCGGCCAGCGTCACGGGTCCTTCGACCGCCCCGAACTCGACTCCGAAACCCGTCGAGTGCAGCGACGGAAACGAACCCGTGTCGACGAAGAAGGGCGCCTCGTAGACCTCCGGACGGCTGCGGGACTGCTCCTGGCCCTCCTGAGCCTCCGCGTAGACGCCCCAGGCGCCGAGGTGCAGGAGTCGCCGGCCGCCCCGCGAGTCGATGGGAAGTCCCGCGATGCGGCCGTTGACGATGTTGCCGCTCTCCGAAAAAGAGAGACCCTTCGTCAGCCAGCCGTTGTACCAGCCCGCCGACCAGTTCATCCTTCCGCCAGCCGCCGTGCCCTGGAGCCGGACGCCTGTGCTGCGGGACGTCGTCAACGCCTGGGACATCGTCGAGCGCTCCATGAAGACGAGGTCGTAGCTGTTGGCGAGCCGCTCCATCGTGACGCCTTCGGACTGGTTGCCGATCGTGACGGAGAAGAGGTCTCTCACCGGAATCGTCACATTCAAGCCCGACAGCGTCCAGCCGCGCTGACTGTTGAGCTGGTCGGCGCCGTCGTACTCGGCCTCGATCTGGAAGCTCCAGGGGAAGGGCGCCCGGAGCTGCCCGTCGACCTCGAAGTTGTCGAGGCGAAACTGCGCGTCGTTGGGGACAGCACCGACCTGCGCGACACTGCCGGCGTCCTGGACGAAGAACGCTCCGTCCTCCATGGCCGTGATGTGCAGCTGGAGGTCGATCCAGGACATAGAGAGCTCGTTCCAGGGCTTCTTCGGCACGGCCGGCTCCTGCGCATGGAGCGCGGCGGGGACCGCCGCCGCCAGGACGAGGCTCCTCACGGTGCGACGCAGCACGGTCATCGCTGTGGAAGCGGCGATGGCCCCGTCAGATCCTGCAGTTTCTTTGCGTAGAGGGCCGCGGCGTCGCGGTGGCCGGCCTTTGCGTGGAACGATATGCCAGTGCTTCCAGGATCTCGCGATTCCCGGCGTGCTTCCGCTCCGCGGCTTCCAGCACCTCGATCGCGCGCCCGGTCTGCCCGACGGAGTCGAGAGCGATCGCCAGGACATACGCGTAGCGCGGGCGCAGAGGGGGAGCTTCGGGCAGCTCGCTCGAGCTCGACGAGAGCCTCGGGCATCCGCTTCTGCCGGACGAGGGCGAGGCCCAGCGCGTGGTGGAGCCCGGCGTCGCCGGGGGCGGCGGCGAGGCCCCGGCGAAGGGTTTCCTCGGCTTCGGCTCTCCTTCCCCTGCCGCCGATAGAGATCGGCGAGGTTCGCGTACGTTCCGGCGAGCGCCGGAACGAGCTCCTGAGCGATCCGGTACTCCTTCTCGGCGCGCGGCAAGTCCCCCAGATCGATGGCGAGCTCGGCCAGCGCGAGGTGGGCCTCCGCGCGGTCGGCATCGTTCGCGAGAGAGCCTTCGTACTCGGAGAGCGCGGCCTCGAAGTCGGCCCGCTCCTGCGGCCGCATCGATTCCTTCGGCACCGGGGCGAGGGCGCGGGCCGCGTCGATGCGAACCGTGAGAATCGGATCCCGGAGGAGCGGCGCCACGAGCGCCACGCGCTCCGAGGGCTCGAGCGCTCGCGCAGACTCGAGGGCGCCGGAGCGCACGAGCGGGTCGGGGTCCGTGAGGGCTCGTAAGAGCGCGTCGCGGCTTCCGGAAAAGGCGTTCTGGCCGAAGAGCGATGCGGCCGTCGCCCGCCGGATCGCCGGCCTTGCGGGATCTGCCGCGAGAACCGCGAGAGCCGCTCCGGCTCCGGTCGAGCCATCGCGGCCGGCCTGGATGATCTCGCCATACGGCGGCTCCTTCGGAGACCGATCTCCCCACCACTTCTTCGCCGCGTCGGCGGCCCAGCGGTCGGAGCGGTCGCGATGACACTGGGTGCATGCGTTCGGAGTGCCGATCGCGACTGAGAGGTCGGGACGCGGCACGCGGAAGCTGTGATCGTGGCGCGTGTGCACGACCATGTAGTCGCGGGTCGGCATGTGGCAACTCGTGCAGCGCGCCCCGACCGAGCCGACCTTGTGGAAGTGGTGCGCCGGAGTGTCGAACTTGTCCGGGGCGTGACAGCCGGCGCAGACGCGATCCGCCGAGCCGGCCACCTTGAGGTCATGGGGATTGTGGCAATCGGAGCAGCTCACGCCCTTCGCGTGCATCTTGCTCTGGAGAAATGATCCGTATTCGTAAACCTCGTCCCGGATCTGGCCATCGGCGTAGTAGAGACCCTCGTCGAGGAGCGCCGGGCGGTGGGTCTGCAAGAGCGGCTGGCCGTAGACGTACTCCCCGGCGACGACCGAGCGCCGCGCATGGCAGCGCGCGCAGGTCTCGATCTCGGCCTGTGAGGTCCGGGGGACACTGCGTTTCGCGAGCCCGGTGCCGGGTCGATGATCCAGGAGGCTTTACCGGCGGGGTCCTTCAGGACGACGGCGAGGCCTTTGTCCGGGTCGGTGCGCTCGGCTTTTCCGGCCTCGACCGCTTTGGCCCAGGCCACGTGCGCCGAGCCCGGCCCGTGGCAGGCCTCGCAGGAGACGTCGATCTCGGAAAACGTCGTCTCGTAACGCTTCTCCGCGGCGAGGAAGCCTTTCTTCACGTTCGTCGAGTGGCACTCGGCGCACATGAAGTTCCAGTTCTGGTAGGGGCCTGTCCAGTGGAGGGGGTCGTCGTGCGGCACGGCCTCCTTCGGATAGAGGTGGAACCAGCGCTGCCCGCCGTCCTTCTTCGGGCGCGTGTCCCAGACGACGTTCAGCGCCTGATATCGGCCTCCCGGAAACGGGATCAGGTACTGCTGCAGGGGGTAGACGCCGAAGGTGTAGGCGATCGGGTAATCGTGGAGCTTCCCGTCGGGCCCGTCCGTTTTAACGAAATACTTGCCGTCGCGCTTGAAGAAAGTCGAGGTGACGCCGAAGTGCGTGAACGTGCGGCGGCCGAAGTCGCCGAGGACCGTCTCGTCCGTGGCTTCCTGCATGGCCAGGTCGTGATGTGACCCCTTCCAGCGTTCGTACTCGGCGGCGTGGCATCCCTTGCAGGCTTCGCGACCGACGAACGTCGCGGCGGCGGAGCGGGGGAGGGGGGTCGCCACCGGGCCGGCCCCAGAGGGAGCGGCCCGCTCACGGCAGGCCGTCGATGCGGAAACGAGCGCCGCCGCGAGGAGCCCGGCTAGAAGGGTTCGCCGGTCCCGCACGTTGGGTGCGATCAGAAGGGCAGAGGCATCGCGAACTGCACGTAGGCCCCCTGGCCCCGCGTCGTGAACTTGCCACCGAACTGCCAGAAGTAGCGGAATGTGAGCGCGCCCTGGAGCGTGGTGAATTCCGGCCCGGCGCCGGCGATCTGGGTCTTGTTCTCACGGGCGATCAGCGGCGCGTCGATGCCCGTGGTCGACGTGACCTGCCACTGCGCGTAACCCGCGGCCCCGACCCAGCCGCTGAACATCTTGCCGGGAGTTCCGTAGTCGCGGCCGAGGCCCCACATGTACGTGAAAGGGTTGCCCGTCTTCCAGTCGAGGTCTTTCTTTTTCTCGTTGAAGTCGTAGAACAGTGACCCCGTCCCGTGCCACTTCCTCGCCTTGTCGAAGTATCCGGTCACGCGGAACGAAAGCTCGTTGGACCACATCCCGAGAGCCGTGTTGTTCCGCGCAGGGCTGGGGCCGCTGGCTGTCTGGACCACGTTGTAGCGGCCGGTGGGAGCGTAGAACGCGTAGTGAAACGTCATGTCGGCGCCGCCCGGGGCGAGAGGCAAGGGGTCCGTGATGTGCCAGCCGAGCATCACCGGAATGACCCACAGCTGCGACATGGCGGTGCCCGTCGAGTCGTCCACGTCCAGTCGCGGAAAGTCGATCGCGGTGTTGGCGAACGGGACCGCCACGAGGGCTCCGTAGTTCGCACCGAAGATGCAGAAGTTCGATACGTATTGGACGAGCGGGCCGAAGGCGTACTGATCGAGCTCGGGCCCCTTGACGGAGTTCTTGTCCGGCCCAACGAGTGTGTCGGCAAAGTTGCCCCAGCCGAACATGCCGGCGTAGAGGCCGGGCGGGGGCATCACGCCGGCCTTCATGCCGAACTCGCCCTTGAGGATGAGCTGCTGGGCCCGACCCGCGGAAACGCCGAAGACGATCGCCAGAGACACGCCGACCGCGATACGCCGAAGAGCTTTGGAGTTCATGGGCCACCTCGTGCTGAAGGTGTTAACCGGCGGCCGGACGATCCGGCCGCCAGCATGTCGAGGCCCGGGTTATTTGCTGCCGGGCGCCGGCGGGAAATTCGCGAAGAGCTTCTGCATGGCCTCGTCGATCTTGCCCTGGTCTGCGCCCGAGCCGGAGACCTGGTCCGAAGCGGTCCCGCGCCAGACCATCTCGTGGGTGGCCGGATCGACCAGGTCGACGATCAGCGTCCCGATCGGAATGTTCTGCTGGGTCGTGGTCGCCATGCCGCCGCCCATGCCGCCCCAGCCCCGGTAACCATAGCCGCCCATGCTCGTCGTGGTGAACTGCTTCTGCTCGGAGAGCTGAACGTGAGGATAGACGAGCAGGTTCGGTTGTTCGTCGTGGGCTGCAGGCCCTTCGGCTGAGCGCCTGCGTGATGCCGTCTTCGATCCGCTTCTGCGTGAAGGAGACCGGCGCCTTCGTTCCCTCCATGATCTGAAAAGTCTTGAACTTCGAGAAATCGACGGTATGGTCGTAGTCGACGGCCGTGGTCATGGTGGAACACGCGAAGCTTGCGGCGGCCGCCAGGGTCACGAGGACGGTAGCTATCTTGCGCATGTATCTCTCCTCAAATGGCGAAACGGTTGAGTTCCCGTGGGTATCCTATTTCAAGTCGCGACCCCATCCTCGGCCCGTGGCGAGACGACACACCCCGATCGCCTTCGCCTGCGAAAGCCGGTGATTGCAGGGACGAGGGGAGAATGAAAGCGGCGGCCGGAAGACCGACCGCCGCCCGAAGACCTCTACTTGCTGCCGGGCGCCGGCGGGAAGTTCGCGAAGATCGTCTGAACCGCCTTGTTGATGTTCCCCTGAGACTCGCCCGCGCTCGAAACCTGGTCGGTCGCCGTGCCGCGCCAGACCATCTCCTTCGTATTGGGGTCGACGAGGTCCACGATGAGCGTCCCGATCGGGATGTTCTGCTCGGTCGTTTGCGCCATGCCTCCCATGCCGCCCCAGCCGCGGTAGCCGAATCCGCCCATGGACATCGTGTTCCACTGTCTCTGCTGTGTCAGCACGACGTGCGGGTAGACGAGGAGGTTCGGATTGGTCGTCGTGGACTGCATGCCCTTCGCCGTGAGCGCCTGGGTAATCGAGCTGTCGATCTCCTTCTGCGTGAAGGTGATGGGAGATTGGGTCCCCACCATGACCTGGAAGGTCTTGTAGTTCGACCAGTTGATCGTATGGTCGTAATCGACAGCAGTGCTCATGCTGGAACAGGCCAGTGTCGCCGCGGCGGCCAGGGTCACGAGGACGTTAGCGAGCTTTCGCATCTCATTCTCCTCTCGTCTCGAATCGTTTCGTCTTGCGACGTATCCTATTTCAGTCCGCCAGCCGTCGGACACCCCCTACCAAGGTGCTACGCAGACACGGGAGCCTCTGGGCTACGGCGGCGGGGAGATCGCCCGCGTCGCGGTCGCCCGACACCAGAATCGGCGGCTCGTTGGCCCACTGGTACCCGTCGAGCATCAGGCGTTCGGCGAAGTCGTAAAGCTTGCGCATGTAAACGGGATCGAACTCCGCGGTGTGGGGGACCTGAAACGTCGCCGGAATGTAGGCCAGGTTGTAATCGACCTTGTCGCGTTGCGTGATCGAAAAGATGCGATAGAGGTCTCCGATCCCCTGGTACTGAATGAGGCAGGCGATCGCCCGCATGGCAATCGGAAGCGTCTGGCGGTCGACCTCGGCCCACTCGGGGTCCAGGCGGGCGTTGCGGATGACGTACAGCGTTCGTTGCCGCTCGATCCCGTTGTTGAGGGACACGATGTTCAGGTTCATGCCGGCCGGATACACGAAGACCTGGGACGCCGTGCCGCCATCCACGTGCATTTCCTCGTACGTCGCGCCGCCCGCCTCGACCTCGATCATCACCGGGGGAAACGTGCCCGGGATCGCGGCCGACGCGAGCAGGATCTTGCGCACGAGGTCGAGGGCGCCGGGCCGGCGGCTCGCCGCGATCTTGGTGACGTTCCAGATGACTGGACGCCGGGCGTCCAGGTTCGCCGTCCCCACCAGCAGGATGCGTCCCTTTTCGTGCTCCACGGCGATGGCGTCGAGCATTTCCTGCGTCACGGACTTCTTCAGGAGGTTCCAGAGAGGAGTCGTGTCGGCCATGGAGTCGCCGTAGAGGACAGAGAGGATGGATCGCTCGACGGCGATGTCCTTCAACGACACGGCGGTGTACAGCGCCTTCAACTGCTCATCCCAGGCCGGACCGAGGAACGCGAAGGGCGAGATGAGCGCGCCCGTGCTGACGCCCGTGACGAGCTTGAACTCCGGCCGTGTGCCGGTCTTCGTCCAGCCCGCGAGCAACCCGGCCCCGAAGGCTCCGTTGTCGCCGCCGCCCGAGATGGCGAGGTAGACGGCCGGCGGCAGGGGACCGGTCAGCCCCTGGGCTTTGCGGTACGCCTCCTCACGTTTCCAGGACTCGACGAAGTCCTCCTGAAACACCTGCAGCCGCGCCGAGTCGCGAGGGAAGTAGCGGATGCCGTACGGAAAGCCCGACACGGTGGCCTGGGTCTCGAAAGCCAGCGGGACGGCCTGCCGCCGCGGCGGCGTCGCACAGCCCCAGACGAGGGGCAGGGATGCGAGAGAAACCGCGAAAACCAGAGCTCGAGAGCGTGCGGGGGCCGCAATACGTCCGACCAGTCGCCTCGCCGCGTCCGAGGAAGATTCTGAAGTTACGTCGAGCGGGCGCACGGCTTCCTCTGATTTCCGAGCATAAGAAACCGCCGGCCCCGAAGGGCCGGCGGTGCAGAGGTCGAGCGAAACGATCAGCGCTTGCGGCGGAGCAGTGTGAGGCCGACTGCGGCTGCGATCGAAAGCATGCCCATCAGGCCGGCGACCGGAACCTGGCTCGCCGTCTTCGGCAACGCCGCGGGAGCGGGGGCCGGTTCCGGAGCCGGAGCGGCCGCCGGAGCGGGAGCGCGAGCCGGAGCCGGAGCGGCCGCCGGGGCGGGCGGAGGCGCGCCACCGCTGACCATGGCCTGGGCTTCGCGATCGGAAACGATCTTGGGCTCCGCGTCCGTGACGATCACGGCCGTGAAGTTGTCGCCGACACGCAGGTCGCTCAAATCAACCTGTACCCCGTCGCGGTAGATCTTGGCATTCCGCTTCTTCGCGTCCGCGTTCGAGAACTGCCGATTCCCTTGCGGGCCCTTGACGATGATGTGGTCGCCCGAAACGGCCAGGACCTTGCCCGTACGGATTTCCGAAACGTACACGGGCGTCATCGTGGTCGTCGTCGTGATCTTGGCCGACACCTGCATTCCGGGCTTGAGCTCGGAGACGCCGATTTCCCGGCCCTGGTACTGGAATTTGAAGCCGTCCGGGATGGTGTACTCGGTGTGCTTGCCGGCGGCGTCCCTGCCGACGACCTTGTTGCCGTCCACGCTGACGACGGTGGCGTTGACGGTGCGCGTGCTCGTGGTCGTTTCGGCCTGGCCCATTGACGTGGTCTTCGTGATGCTCGGCTGCTGAGCCGTCGCGATGGTCGCGGACAACGCGAGCAATCCAACCCCCAGAATGACCGAAACTCGTCGGGTTCTGACCTCCATGAATTTCTCCTTTCTTCCCCTTAAAGCGGGATTCTCTCCCAATCCGGAACTCTGTCCTACTGCCAAATTACGGGCGATCATGACACGTCGGCCGTTCCGGCACCGTCTCCGGGCCAGGACATTCGCGCGCCGTCCGGCCCGGGCCCCTCTGCGCAAGTCGATGCGGGCGTTCCTTTTGGACGGGAGGGCCCCCTCGCCCCGGCCGGTCACTTCTTCCCCCATCCCAGATCGAAGCCAAAGCTGTATCGGGCCGAGAACTGGATCCGGAAGTCGTCGACGCTGAAGCCGTCCGAGAAGTTGGTCCTTCGGCCCCACTGAAACTCGAAGCCCGCCATGACGTTCTCGACCGGGTAATAGAGCAGGTTGGTGAGCGCGTACTGGCCCTTGTTGAACGCGACCGGCAACTGCAGGTCGCTGTTGTCGACGTCCACCATGGAATAGCCGATGGCGCTGCTGAAGCACTCGCTCCAGTAGAAGTCGTAAAAGGCCGTGATGCCGAGCACGGGGAGCGGCTCGCCCACGACCGGCCGCCGGGGATTGCCCGACGGGTTGATGGCGGCGCCGATGTCGGTGGGCGCGTCGGTCATGTAGTTCTCGATGCCTTCGCCGTAGACCACCGCGGCGCGGATGGTGCCCTTCGGCCCGACCTTGATGTTCGTGGACAGGTTCAGTCCCCAGCCGGTCGCGTGGCCGGTGAGGTCGAACTCGTCCGGCACCGTGTCCACCCAGCCGATGTAGCGGAGGATCCCGGCGAGCTGCACGTGGCCCCAGTCGCCGCTCCGTTTGTAGTGGACCGTGAGATCGGGAGCCGGAAAGTGATCCTGGATGTTCTGCAGCTCGACGCGGGACTCGACGCGGCCGTTGTCGGCGGTGGCGCCCGGCCGCTCGAGGGCGATGAAGAGCTCGTTTTTCCCCCGCATGGCGGCCCACCGGAACTGCACGTTCCGCAAGGCCGCGTTGCCGCTGGGACCCCAGTACTCGAGCGCGATCGGCGAAACGCTGCCGTCCATGAAGACGGTGTTGGTCTGTCCCGCGAGAAACGGGCCGAGCTCGCCCCAGAAATGCCGGAGGTGGAAACCCGTGTCCCCCGGGTCGGGGTTGACGCTGAAGAGGTCGAACTCGAACTGCGTCTTGACCTCGCCCCAGCCCGTCGGAATCCACGCGTTGATGCCGAAACGGCTGGGACGCACTCCCGCCCAGAAGTTGCCGTTCTCGCCGAACTCGTTCGGAAACGTCGGCAGCTTCGTCGGGCGCTCGACGTCGAACCAATCCGGGTTGATCTGGTCGAAGTCGTAGATGGCGTTGGCCTGCGCGTACCCGTAGATTTCCATCCCCGGCCCCGTCTTGCTCGGGATCGGGGGCGCAGCGCCCTGCTGGCCCCGAGGCGGCATCTCGACCTCACCCTCCGACGGCGGCGGCCCCGCGGCCGCCGGTGCGCGCAGATTGAAGTCGGTGACGGCCGTCCTGCCCTCGCGAACGGTCACGCCGCTCGCCAGGCTCGTGCCGAAGCCCGCCGCCTCGACGGTGACGTCATAGACGCCCGACGAGAGTCCCTCGATCGAATAGGAACCGTTCCCGCTCGACAGGGTGGACGTCCGAAAACCGGTGGCCAGGTTGCGGATCGCGATGACGGCTCCGGACACGGGCGTTCCGGCGCCGTCGACGACCCGGCCGGCGATCGATCCGGTGCCCGTCTGTCCCCGGGCCAGGCCTGCCAGAGACAGGAGAAACAGGATCGAGGCGACAAAGGCGGGGAATCTGCGTTGGTTCATTGCGATCCCTCCAAAAGAAAGAAACACACCGATCGTCCGATCGCGCGAGCGAGTCGCCGGATTCGACGGAGTCCACCCGAGCAGACGGCTTAGGGGGCGAGTGGCATCGCGAGCCGGAGGCAGGGCGCGGGCGTCGCGTCGTGAGACTCGCGACTCCGCCCCTGCCATCACGGGCCGTCATAACGAACGTCCCTCGGCGAGCTGACTATGAACCATCCATCGGCCGGGGAGCTCGCCGGCCCCCGCACGCCGATGCGGCGCGTTTCTAGCGGCGCCCGCCGCCGCGACCGCCGCCGCCGCCCCAGCCGCCGGACCGGCCGCCCCAGCCGCCGCCACCGCCAAACGAGCGGTCGCCTCCGCCGCCGCGGTCGCCGCCGCCGCAGCTCCCGCTGCCGCCTCCGCCCCAATCCTTGTTGCCGAAGCTGCTGTTGCTGAAGTTGCTCCAGCGGTCGTTGCCCTGGCTGCGCGCGTTGCTCCAGCTGTCCAGGTTCTTCGATTCTTCGCTCGAGGCGTTCTGCCAGGTGCTGCCGCTTCCGCCGACGTTCTTCTGCCAGCCGTTGCCGGTGTTCGAGTAGATGTTGCCGTTGTGGTCGGCGTAGGTGTTGCCGTTGACGCTGGCGACGCCGCCCTGGTCGCCGTGGATCGCGCCGCCCGAGTAGGTGTTGCCTCCGGCTCCCGTCACGGTTCCGTGCGAAGCCGTGACCTGATTGCCGGTGTAGGCATTGCCGACGGTCGCGCGGCCTCCCGCGGCGGACGCGCCCGTCGTCGGGTTGTAGGCCGCACCGCGCGCGCCCGAGGCGTAGTTGCCGGTGTAGGCGTTGTAGGCCTGGCCCCGCTGACCGTAGCCCTGCGCTCCGGTCTTCGAGTTGTAGAACGAGCCCTCCTGGCCATGCCACGCGGTTCCGGTCCAGGCGTTGTAGCCGCCGCCGCTGCGCGTGACGGCCGACGTCGAGCCCCACTGGCTGTAGACGTTACCCGAGGACCAGCGCGCGTAGCCCGGGCCCCAGACGGCGCCGCCGCCGTAGCCCCAGGCCGCCGCTCCGTAGTGTCCGTAGTAGCCGCCCCACGCCGCGCCCCAGCCCCAGCCGTAGTAGCCCCAGCCGTAGCCGCACATCGCGGCGCCCATCGCGAAGCCGCAGCCGACGCCGAACGCGAAAGCCCATCCGGTGTAGGGCGTGTAGGCCATGTTGACGCCGTAGCCGTAGGTGATCGGCGGGCCGTACCAGACCGAGCCAATCCACGGCGAGTAGACGTAGCCCGTGCCGTACACGACGACGCCGTTGTACACGATCATGCTCGTGTAGCCCGGCGTGTAGCCGGTGTACACGACCGTCGGGCGTCGAGCCGTAGACCTGGACGTACGTGAGGTTGTAGAGGGGCGACGAGGGTGGAATCGTGTAGATCGTGGACGGCACATAGGCGGCGACGATCCACGGGCCGGTCACCGCCGTCGACGTGAACCAGATGCCGCTCTGGCACATGTAGTACGCGTTCGGCCCCGTCATGACGATGGGCGTGGAGGCGTTGGCGACGTACTCCAGCGTCGTCCCCTCGATCGGCTTCATCTCGGGCGCGCCGTCGAAGGTGACTTTGGCCGGCTGCGCGGTCCGCTGGACCGTGGCCGTCTGCGGGATCGAGGCCGCGACGACGGCCTCCTTCGCCTGCTGCGTGCCGGGAACGGAGGCCTTCGCGTTCTCCATCGGGCTGTCGTCGGGGATCTTCGCGAAGTCCGCCGGCAGGCTCGCGTGATCGACGTAGGTCCACGGGCCGGAGGTGTCCGGAGCGCTGAACCACCGTCCCGCGATGAGCACGTAGGTGTTCTGGTTCGCGATGTCCTTGAAGACGCGTCCGGTCGTATTGCTGAGGTAGAGCAGCTGCGTGCCCGGAATCTCCGTGTAATTGGGCTGTCCGCCGACGACGATGAGCTCGGTCGACGTCGTCGCCATGTAGACCACGGGGACGGGCTGTGTCTTAAGCGACGGCTTGGGAGCCTTCGGGTCCGACGCGGATCCTCCGGTCATCGGGTCGCCGTTCTTCGCGGCGAGGATTTCCTTGAGGGCCTTGTCCAGGTTGTCCTTGCGGCCGAAGTGGGGATCGGAGACCTTCCACGGGCCCTGGAGCGAGGAGGCCTCCATCCAGCCATCGAAGAGGTGCAGATAGAGCTCGCCCGAATCGGCCTTCAGGACGATCGCGCTCGTGTTGATGATGCGCTGGAGATCCGTGCCCGACTGGGGCTTGTAGACGGGCTGCCCATCGATCCGCACGAGCACCGCCGGCACATTCGAGAAGATGACCTGCGGGGGTGTGTTGTCGAGCGGCCGGGCTTCGCCCTGGATTTTCGCCTGCGTGATCCCGAGATCCGCCTCGAGCCGGTCGAGCGAGATGGCCTTCGATCGCTTCGATGGCTCGAGCTCGTGCAGAGCCTCGACCCAGGCCGCGGCTTTTTCCGGCGCCGAGGGGAAGCTCGAGCGCGTGATGGTGAGGTCTTCGAGGTACACGAGGCGATTGGTCTTGTCGACGTCCGTCCGCGCCGTGAACCAGATGACGCCGAACGTCGGGTCCTTGGCCCCGGTCGGCTGAACCGAGACCGCCGCATGCGCCTCGATCTGGTTGTTCTTCCAGCTGTCGAGCTGCGGCTGGTAGATGAGGAACGTGCCCTGCTTCGCCTGGAGACGCCGCGGCCAGGGGTCGGACGGCCCGGACGGCGCGGACGAGGCGGCCGCCGCCGGTTGTGGCGGAGACGATTGCTGCGCCTGGAGCAGGGGCGTGGAGGCGAGAGAGGCTGCAAGGAAACCCGCGATCGCGGTCCTCGAGAGCTGACCCAGCATGGGAACCTCCGGTAAACGGCCCGAATATACACTTGGACGACTTTCCGAATCGAATGGAGGGTATCCGTTGAAAGACCCTGAACAGCTCGGCGTCCTTTTCGCAGCGTCGCTTTTCCTGGGCATGCTCCTGCTCCTCGAGGTCGGCCGCCGGGTCGGGAACCGCCGCCTCGAGAAAGACCCCGAAGGCGCGCGCACGGGCATCTCCGCGGTCGAGGGCTCGATGTTCGGACTCCTCGGGCTGCTGATAGCCTTTACGTTTTCGGGCGCCGCGAGCCGCTTCGACGCCCGCAGGCAGCTGATCACCGAGGAGGCCAACGACATCGGCACGGCGTGGTTGCGCCTGGATCTTCTGCCCGCCGAGGCGCAGCCGGAGCTCCGCGACCTTTTCCGGCGGTATCTCGACTCGCGGCTGCTGACCTACAAAAAGCTTCCGGACGTGGAGGCGGCCGAGGCGGAGCTGCAGCACTCGATCGAGCTCCAGGGCGAGATCTGGAGGAAGACGATCGCCGCGTTGAGGGCGGGCCCGCCGGGGTTCACGGGCTCCCTCCTTCTGAACTCGCTGAACGCGATGTTCGACATCGTCACGAGCCGAACCGCGGCCGCGCGCACGCATCCGCCGTTCGCCATCTATCTCATGCTCGGGGCGCTGGCGCTGGCGGCGTCGCTCCTCGCCGGATTCGGGATGGCGGGCGCGAAGACGCGCAGCTGGATCCATGTCGTCGGCTTCGCGGCCGTCCTGTCGCTCACCGTGTACGTCATCCTCGACCTCGAGCATCCGCGCGTCGGACTCATCCGGGTGGACTCGTTCGATCGCTCCCTCATCGAGCTGCGGGAGAGCATGAAGTGAAGGCGTGGCTGCGCGAGTGGAGGTTCCTCCAGCTCTCGCTGTGCCTCGCGGCGCTGTTCATCGTGGTGCCCTGGGCCTCGGAGCACTGGATGTTCCAGATCGCCGTCCAGCTCTTCCTGCTGAACTCGCTGCTGGTCACGATCTCGGAAGAGGGCCGCAAGTCGCGCCTTCGCCCGTTTCTCTGGACCACCTGGGGCATTTCGGTCGTGGCGTCGATCCTGACTTCGCTGCCTCTTCCTTTCGACTTCCACGGCGTCGAGTTTGTGGCCTTCGCCGTACTGCTGACGGGATGCGCGTTCGGAATCCTCCGATACGTCTTCCATTCGAAGCGGGTCACGGTCGACAGCATCTTCGGAGCCATCGCGGCGTACCTGCTCGTGGCTGCGATCTTCGCGATCGTCGAAATGCTGCTGCTGCACTGGGAACCCGGAAGCTTTCGCATTCCGGATGCCGACCCTGCTCAGCCCGGGGTCCTGAGGAGCGATCTCCTCTATTTCAGCCTCGTGACGCTCGTGACGCTCGGCTACGGTGACATCGTTCCGGTGACGCCGCTGGCCCGCATGGTCGCGGCCTTCGAGGGCGTCGTCGGGCAGTTCTACGTCGCCGCGGTAGTCGCCATGCTCGTCGGGCGATACATCGCGCAGGCCATTGAAGAGAGCGACTCGGCGTCTTCCCGGTCGAAGAGCTGAAGCGCGTCGAAATACCGAAGGAGGACGCGGTGAAAGACGGAGGAGGCCGGAAGCGCGACGCAAAAGGGTCGCCGATCTTCAGCGCGATGAAGATGGACGAGTTCGTCGGCCGCGCGCGGGAGCTGGCGCACCGCTACCGTGTCAGGAACGGAGAGCGCTTCCGGCTGTCCGACGTCGATCCGGACGACACGGCCTGGCTCAAGGACGCGGACAAGCCTCTCGCGCAGGAGGCGCTTCAGCGGGGCGTCGAGGCCCTCGCCCGCCTCCAGGACATGCTCTACGCGCAGGACCGCTGGAGCGTGCTCCTGATCTTTCAGGCGATGGACGCCGCCGGGAAGGACAGCGCGATCAAGCACGTCATGTCGGGCATCAACCCGCAGGGCTGCCAGGTCGTGTCCTTCAAGGCGCCTTCGGCGGAAGAGCTGGATCACGACTTCCTGTGGCGGTGCGCCCGGCATCTTCCGGAGCGGGGCCGCATCGGAATCTTCAACCGCTCCTACTACGAGGAGACCCTCGTCGTGCGGGTCCACCCGGATCTGCTCGCGAAGGAGAGGTTGCCGGAGAAGCTCGTCGCCAGGGACGGTCTGGAAGAAGCGCTTCCGGGACATCCGCGCGTTCGAGCGCTATCTCACCGGTAACGGGACCATCGTCCGCAAGTTCTTCCTGCACGTGTCCCGGAAGGAGCAGAAGAAGCGTTTCCTCGAGCGGATCGACAGCCCCGGAGAAGAACTGGAAGTTTTCCTCCGTCGACGTGCAGGAACGCGGGTTCTGGAAGGACTACATGCGGGCCTACGAGGACATGATCCGTCACACCGCCACGAATGATTCCCCGTGGTACGTGGTGCCCGCGGACAACAAGTGGTTCACGCGCGCCGTCGTGGCCGCCGCGGTCGTAGACACGCTGTCCTCGCTGGACCTCCGTTACCCGAAGGTCGACAAGGAGAAGCGCGCCGAGCTCGCGCGCGCCCGCAAGCTGCTCCTCGCCGAGAAATAGTTCCCGGCCTCAGGCTGGAGCGATGCGATAGCCGGCGGCGAGCCGGCGGTAGGCATTCACTTGCGCGTCGGCCCAGGCCGCGTCGCGCCCGAGCTCGGCGCGCGAGCAGCGCCGCCGCGCGGCGCCGCGTCGATCGCGGCGCGCGCGTCGAGCAGCAGGGCGCGGGTGCGGCGCGCGAGCGACGTCCTCGAGCGTGCGCGCCATCTCGTGGCGCGCGGCCCAGACGATCTGCGCGCCCGGTAGGGCAGGCGCGGGTGCAGCGGCGCGCGAGGCCGGGCTCTCGCCGCGAGCGCATCGACGCCGGCGAGGTCCGAGCCGTAGACGCGCCGTGCGGATCGGCGGGCGTCCGGGTCGTCGCGGTCGATCCAGCCGTGCAGGCGCAGCGTCTCGGTGACGCACGGCCGCTCCGGCAGCCCGCCGACCGCGATCGCGTCGATCGAGCGCGTCCTGCGCCATCTTGCGGTAGGTGGTCCACTTGCCGCCGACGATCGTCACGAGCCCCGACGTCGAGACGAGGACCGCGTGCTCGCGCGAGAGCTCTCTTGGTTGCCGTCGTCGCCGCGGCGCGCACGAGCGGGCGCTGGCCCGCGAACAGCGAGAGCACGTCCGCCGCGGGCCGGGTCCTGGGCGAGGTAGCGGCCGGCGTTGCGCAGCATGAACTCGATCTCCTCGGGCAGCGGCGCGCGGCTCGATCTCGGCGCGCGGCATCGGCGTGTCGGTGGTGCCGACGAGCACGCGGCCGTGCCACGGGATCACGAACAGCACGCGGCCGTCGTCGGTCTGCGGCACCATGATGGCGCGTCGTGCGCCGGGCTGGAACGAGCGCGTCGAGCACGAGGTGGATGCCCTGGCTCGGCGCGATCAGCGGCGCGGCGTCGGGATCGTCGAGCCGGCGCACGTCGTCGGAGAAGATGCCGGTCGCGTTGACGACGACGCTCGCGAGGATCTCGGCGCAGCGCGCCGGTCTCGGCGTCGCGCGCACCACGCCCGCGACGCAGCCCGTCGCGCCGTTGAGCGAGCCCGGCGACCGCGCATGTAGTTGAGCAGCACGGCGCCGTGGTCGGCGGCGGTCGTGCGCGAGGGTGATCGCCAGGCGCGCGTCGTCGAACTGGGCGTCGTGGTACATCGATGCCGCCGACGCAGGTCCTCGCTGCTCGACGTTCGGGATCGCGCGCGATCGTCTCCTCGCGGTCGAGGACGCGCGACGGCGCGAGGTTCAGCTTGCCGGCGAGCACGTCGTAGAGCTTGAGGCCGATGCCGTAGAACGGGCCCTCCCACCAGTGGTAGCGCGGCACGACGAAGGCGAGGTTGTGCACGAGGTGCGGCGCGTTGCGGTAGAGCAGCCCGCGCTCGCGCAGCGCCTCGATGACGAGCGAGAAGTTGCCCTGCTCGAGATAGCGCACGCCGCCGTGCACGAGCTTGGTGCTGCGGCTCGAGGTGCCCTTGGCGAAGTCGTGCCTGCTCGAGCAGCAGCGTGCGGTAGCCGCGCGTCGCCGCGTCGACGGCGACGCCCGAGCCCGGTCGCGCCGCCGCCGATGACGAGGACGTCCCAGGCGCGTCTCCGCGCCTCGAGGCGCGGCGAGCATCTCGTCGCGGTTCATCGCGTCTCATCTGCCCAGCCCTTCGCCCGCTCGACCGCGCGGCTCCACAGCGCGCGCCGTCGCCGGCTCTCCGCGCCGCGGCATCCGCCGGCTCGAAGGTGCGCTCGACCTGCCAGCTGGCTCGCGATCGTCGTCGAGGTCTTTCCAGAAGCCGACGGCGAGGCCGGCGAGGTAGCGCGGCGCCGAGGGCCGTCGTCTCGAGGTTCGCGGGCCGGACGACCGGCACGCCGAGCAGGTCGGCCTGGAACTGCATCAGCAGGTCGTTCGCCGCGGCGCCGCCGTCGACGCGCAGCTCGCGAAGCCGCGCGCCCGAGTCGGCCTCCATCGCGTCGAGGACGTCGGCGACCTGGAAGGCGATGCCTTCGAGCGCCGCGCGGGCGATGTGCGCCGCGGTCGTGCCGCGCGTGAGGCCGACGATGAGCGCCGCGCGCGTACGGGTCCCAGTGCGGCGCGCCGAGGCCGGCGAAGGCCGGCACGAGATAGACGCCGCCGGTGTCCGGCACCTGGCGCCGCGAGCGCTTCGACCTCGCCGGAGCGATGCGGATGATGCCCGAGGCCGTCGCGCAGCCACTGCACGACGGCGCCGGCGATGAAGACGCTGCCTTCGAGCGCGTACTCGGTCGTGCCTCGCCGATCCGCCACGCGACGGTCGTCAGGAGCCGGTTGCGGCTCGACGCGACCGGCTTCGTGCCGGTGTTCATCAGCATGAAGCAGCCGGTGCCGTAGGTGTTCTTCGCCATGCCCGGGCTTCGTGCAGACCTGGCCGAAGAGCGCGGCCTGCTGGTCGCCGGCGATGCCGCGCGATCGGGATCGCGCGCGCCGAGCAGGCCGCGTCGGTCTCGCCGTAGACCTCGCTCGACGAGCGGACCTCGGGCAGCATCGCGCGCGGCACGCCGAAGAGCTCGCAGCAGCTCGTCGTCCCAGTCGCCGGTGCTGGATGTTGAAGAGCAGCGTGCGCGAGGCGTTGCTCGACGTCGGTGACGTGCGGCGGCCGCCGGTGAGCTTCCAGACGAGCCAGGAGTCGACCGTGCCGAAGGCGAGCTCGGCCGGCTCGGCGCGTGCGTCGCGCGCCGGGCACGTTGTCGAGGATCCATGCGAGCTTCGTGCCGGAGAAGTAGGCGTCGAGGACGAGGCCGGTCTTGCGGCGGATGGCGTGCTCGAGGCCGCCGCGCGCGCAGCCGCTCGCAGCGCTCGGCGGTGCGGCGGTCCTGCCAGACGATCGCGTTGCCGACGGCTCGCCGGTCTGCGCGGTCCCAGACGACGTCGTCTCGCGCTGATTGGTGATGCCGATCGCCGGCGACGTCGCTGGCGGCCGATGCCGGCCTCGTCGAGCGCCTCGCGCGGCGACGTGCGACTGCGTGCGCCCAGATCTCCTCGGCGTCGTGCTCGACCCAGCCGGGCTGCGGGAAGATCTGCGGGAACTCCTGCTGCGCCACGGCGCCGAGCGTGCGCCGCGCGTGGTCGAAGACGATGGCGCGCGAGCTGGTGGTGCCCTGGTCGAGGGCGAGGATGAAACGGCACCGGTCAGACTCTAGTGACGATACGTTCCCGCGCCGCGTAGACGATGCGGGCACCGACGAATTCCTGGCGCGATCCTGGGGAGACCTCCTCGGACACAGGGCTGGCGCGAGATCTGGAAAGTGCGGGTTACCAGGCCGTGACCGTGGCGGTCCTGTCTGGCGAGCGTGCCCGACCTCGTCTTTCGCGGACCGATCAATCGTCTGCTTCCGCGCCCGGCGCTAAGAACGAGACGGAGATCGAAGTGACGACGGTCGGCGGCTCGGCGTCGCCGTTGAAGACGTCGGCCAGGGACGTGCTCTTGTACGTGAACGCGACGTACGGGCCGCGCTGGACATCGAGGCCCGTCTCGTACGCGCGGGTGCGCTGGGACGCGAAGCCGACCGTGAGCCACTCCCAGGGCGAGTACCCGAGCTGCGCCCAGTTGTCAAAAAAGTCCCCCTCGGAGTCCTCGAGATCGAAGACGTACTCGCCCTCGCTGTAGAGCTCGATCGGCCCCCAGGACACCGTCAGTTTGTAGCCCGGGGCGACCCCGTTCGTGTTGCCGAAGACGCCGCCCGCGATGAGCGTGGCGCGAGCAGTTGTTCGCCGACCCCGACGTTCCAGCCCACCCAGGCGGAGCCGGTGCCGATGCCTTCGTCGTTGTAGCGGGCTTCGAGATGCAGCGCACCGTGATCCGCGGTGACGGTCGGCTGGCCGTAATCGGTGTCCTCGGGCGGAAATGGCACGCTGCGCGCCGAACTCCCAGGCCGGGGCCTGCTCCATCTTCCCGGCGCGGCGGGCGCCGGTTCCTCCTGCGCGCGCAGGGATCCGGCGGCGAACGCGAGAAACGCCGCCGTCGCCAGACGGGGAGCCTCATCCGCCCAACGCGATCGTGGCGGCGACGAGCACGAGGCCGATCGTGACCATGACGAGCGCCGCCGCCAGGGCCGGAAGCCGGCGTAGCGGCCGTGCTTCGGTCGCCCCCCACGAGGAGCATGAAGATCGCGATCGCGTTGGAGAAGCGCAGGGCCCGTACGGCGTCGGAGACGAGGAAGAACGGAAGGACCACGGGGAAGGTCGACAGGAAGACGAGAAGGAACACGGCCAGCGCGGCAAGAAGGTCGCCGCGCTGCAGGGGCGGCATGACGCGGTGGCTCGGGCAGCGTCGTCAGGCGCTGGCGGAGGGACTCGAGCTCCTCCTCCGTCGAGACGCTGCGCGAGGACAGGAGGGCAGCGCGTCCGCGATGACCCGGCGCGCTCGAGCCGGGTCCTGCTCGGCTCGGAGCTTCACGGAAGCTGACGACGTGTCGTCCCCTCTCGGCGAGCGAGTTCATGACGTACATGATCGCATCGACGATGCCCCAGGCCAGGTTGCAGCCGATCGCCCCGATGATCATCGCGCTTCACGTCTTCGCGGCCGCTCGTGGCGACCGACAGGGAGCCCGTGAAGGTCAGGACCATGATCAGGCCGAAGAGGATCTCGGAGAACCTCTCGGTCGGTTCGAGGATCCTCTCGGCGCTGCTCCGAGGCCATCGTCGTTTCTCCGTCCGTTCCCGTCAGTTGGGCATCAGGTAGAGCGTCACCGCGAAGACCGCGTAGACCGCGAGGAGCTGGACTCCGAGAGTACCAGGCCGAGTTGACCGTGGCCGACGACCATGGTGACCGTCAGCGTCGTCAGCAGGACCATGGAGCACCTGGCCGGCGCCGAAGTTGAGGTCCATCGGGGTGGGGGCGATGAAGTAGCTCAGGATGATGAGGACCGGAGCGACGAAGAGGGCGATCTGCGCAGAGCTCCCCATGGCGATCCCGACGGAAAGGTCGAGACGATTCTTGCGCGGCGGCCGAGAACGCGCGTCGTCATTTCGGCGGCGGCGCCCGACGAGCGAAACGACGACGAAGCCGACGAAGGCATTCGACATCCCGAAGGCGTCGCCGGCCTGCTGGACAGAGCCGACGAAGATCTCGCGACACGAGGGCGATCAGGAGCGTGGCGACGGCCAGGGCGCCAAGAGCCGCCGGTAAGCGGCCAGGGCTTCTCATCGTGCTCCGCCTCGCCGACGCTCTGGAAGTACTCGCTGTGTGTCTTGAGAGAGAACAACAGGGAGATCGCGTAGGTGAGGAGCAGGATGAACGAAAGCCGCACGGAGAGCGGCTTCATCAGGCGGGAACATTGAGCTTGTGCGACCTCTCGCGACGACCGAGGGGATCAGAAGGGCGGATGCGTGGCCAGAGAGCAACATCCCGGCCTGCACGCGGGGAGTTCCGCGGGTTGAACTCCTGCACGCGGTGACGCAGCCCGCCGATGAGGAACGCGCCGCCGAGCATGAAGAGACTGTTGGTCACGATCGCTCCGGTGATCGAGGCGCGGACGAGGTCGAGCATGCCCGCCCGGAGCGCCGTGATCGCGATGACGAGCTCGGTCAGGTTGCCCAGCGTGGCGTTCAGGAGGCCGCCGACCGCATCCCCTGTCTTGGCCGCGACGCTCTCGGTCGCGTGGGACAGGAGGGCGGCGAGGGGCACGATCGCGAGGACCGACAACAGAAAGAGGGCGGTATGCGACTCGGGTCGGGCCTTTTCGGCCATGAATACGACCGGCACGAAGGCGAGCAGCCAGTAGATGGGGTTGTGCCGGAGCTCCGTCCAGACTGCCGCTCATGAGCTCCTACAGTTTCGCACGCGTCGCTTGTCGAGGCCGGGGTGAGCTATTCCTCGTCCTTGGTGATCGTCCAGGTCTTGTCCGGGTTGTACGCCTTGATGGCCGGAGCGAGCGTCGAGGTCTCGGGCCCGAGGTCTTTCTGGTAGACGTTCCCGTCGTAGTTGACCTGGAACGTCTGGACCCCGGTCACGCCGTACTGCGCCGGCCACGCGATGGCCGCGAAGCCGCCGATCATCATGCCGTTCACGATGTAGCTCCGCGCGCCCAGCGGCGCGTCCGGCCCCTGGGCCGTGAGCGTGCGGAAGTGGTAGCCGTTGTACGGCTTCGTCTTGTCCGTGTAGCCGGCGGCCAGAGCCTCGGCGATCTCGTCGCCCATCGGGCCCGCCGGCTTGTGGTCGGCGTCGTACCAGGACAGGCCGTCCTGCTTGCCGGGGGAACTGAGCCACTTCTGCGCGTACTGGCGAATCTGGCTCCCGTCGTGAAGCTCCGAGGCGTAGTCCATTTGGGCCTCGACGTAGCCGCGCAGAAGCGAGATCGCGTCGAGCTCGTTTTCCCCGATGCGGCGCGCGAGGATCTCCAGGCGGCCGTCCTTCGCGTCGAACCGCCACTTCCCGTTCCGCTCGACGATGGGCACAGGGAGGGGCCAGTCGTCGGATCCGACCACCAGGATGGCTCTCCGGGGGTCGGCGACATCGAATGAGATCTCCGTCTTTTCGCTGGCCTTCTTCACGAACTCCGACCGGTCGCTCTTGTCACTGACCGCGTCCCCGGAGGAGACGATGTCCTTTCCCTCGGGGCCGAAGATCGCGAGGATTGCGGGAACGTCGTCGGCCTTCGCCGCCGCGATCAAGGCGTCGGCGGCCTGGCGGGGGGTATCGAACGCCTTCTGGGCTGGTCGGCGCCTCGGCGCCCTGAATCGACAGCGCCGCGAGCAGGGCGAATGTGCCGAAGCCGAGGACGGGGAGAAGCCGTGTCTCGAGTGTTCTTCATCTTCTCTCCGCGCGGCTAGCGCCGCCGCCCTCCGCCGCCCCCCGCGCATCCCGCCCATGCTCGAGCTGCCCCGGGAGCTCGACGAGCGCGCACGGTTTCCGCTGTACGACGATCCTCCGAAAGCGCTCGAGCTCCTGCTGCTCGAGCTCCGGTTGCTCGACGAAAAATCGCGGCTGCCCACGCTCGAGCTTCCGCCGCGGTTGTAGCTGCCCGAGCCGGACGAAGAGCGGCTCCGGTCGAAGCTGCTCGCGCCCGGCGCCGCCGGAGGATCGGCTGCGGTCGAAGTTCTGGGACTGGCGCTGACTCGCCTGTGCCTGTCGGGCCTGCACCGAGTCGCCGCGCGCGCCGCCGCCGTACTTGTTGGCCGTCGCCCGGTCCTTGTACGGAGCGCCGCCGCGCTGCTGGGCGTTGTGCTGCCAGTTGCTGTTGCCGGTCCGGTTGACGTTGTTCTGCCTGTTGTGGTGGCTGATGTAGTTGTTGTTGTTGTTGATGTTGATCTGTTGTTCCCGCCCCAGCCGCAGCCCCAGCCCCAGCCGCCCGAGATGCCGATGCCGATCGCGATCCCGACACCGAATCCGAGCCAGGCGCCGCCGTAGTACGGCGGGTAGTACATCGGGGGATAGGGATAGTACATCGGCGCCCCAGATGACGCTCGGGCTGTAGGTCGGAACGTAGACGACCTCCGTGCTCGCCGGCTGGATCTCGATGACGGTCTTCTCTTCGACGACTTTGGTCTCGACCTTCTGCTGCTCCGAGGAAGCGAGCTTGCCTCCGTCCTTGGCTTTGACGCGCAGGCGCTGGACGGCGTCCATCACCTGGCTCTCCTGCCCGAGAAACGCGTCGCCGAGCTGCGTCGTCCACTGGATGTTCTCGCTCATGACCTTGAGAGCATCCGGCAACGACGACCAGAGCCTGGACGCTCGGGTCCCAGGGCTGCTGCTCGGCCGCGTTGGTCAGCGCGTCTCCCTTCAGGGTGGAGTTCTTGGCCTGCCACTGCTGCGCCGCGACGATGTCGAGCGGGTACGTCGAAGCCACGAGGCACTGGGCGAGGAGCGGATCGGGGTAGAGGGCGATCGGCGCGACCAGGGCCTCGAGCTGATCGGCGGAGAGAAGGTCGGCCTGGGCGGGTGCGGCGGACGCGGGCGACGTCGCGGGCGAGGACGGCGCGGCCGATGGCGGTGGTGCCGGCGCCGGCGCGGGCGCCGCTTGCGTCGTCGTCGTTGTCGTCGTCGTCGTGCGCGGCGTCGTCGTCACAGTGATCGGCTGCGGCGCGGGAGTCGAGCAGGCAGGTGCCGCGAGCAGCGCGCAGAGAGCGACGACGAGAGGTCCGCCCGGGATATTTGCGAGTCTGTTTCGGAAATGATTGCAGGTTTGGCAAAGGCTCCTCGCTTTCGATCGGGCCAATGCTATGGCGGGTGCCGGGCGTTTGCCAATGGTTCGTGCCGGCAGAAAGACCGTCGATGGGATGCAAGGTAGAGTCTGCCCTCATGGCAAGCAAAAAAAACGACAAGGACGGCAAGCCCGAGCTCAAGAACAAGGAATACGTCAAAGAGCTTCGCCGGCTTCAGGCGGAGCTGTGTCGACTGCAGGACTGGGTCAAGCACAAAGGGCTGCGGGTCATCGTCATCTTCGAAGGACGGGACGGGGCCGGCAAGGGCGGCACCATCCGGGCGATCACCGAGCGGGTGAGCCCGCGGGTCTTCCGCCTCGTGGCGCTGCCGGCGCCCTCGGACCGCGAGAAGAGCCAGATGTACATGCAGCGCTACATGCAGCATTTCCCGGCCGCGGGAGAGGTCGTGATCTTCGACCGCAGCTGGTACAACCGGGCCGGCGTCGAGTACGTCATGGGCTTCTGCTCCAAGGAGCAGCGCCAGCGCTTCCTCGAGCTCTGCCCCGAGGTCGAGAAGTACATCGTGGACGGCGGCATCAGCTCATCAAGTACTGGCTGGAGGTGGGGAACGAGGAGCAGGAACGGCGGTTCCAGGCTCGGATCGAGGACCCGCTGCGCCAGTGGAAGCTCAGCCCGATGGACCTGCCCTCGCGGGAGCGCTGGTACGACTACTCGCGCGCGCGCGATCGCATGCTCGAGGCGACGGACACGAAGCACGCGCCCTGGAACATCGTGCGCTCGGACGACAAGAAGCGGGCGCGGCTCAACTGCATCTCCCACCTGCTGAGCCAGATTCCCTACGAAAAGGTGCCGCACGAGAAGGTGAAGCTCCCGAAGCGGTCGAAGAAGGGCGCGTACGACGACCAGGCCTCTCTGAAGGGCCGGAGATTCGTCGCCGAGAAGTACTGAGGCCGCAGACGCAGACGCCGACACGGCTCGTCGATTCGCTCTCCCGGTCCTGGACTGGCTTCCCGGCTACCGCCGGGAGTGGCTGCGGATGGACGTGCTCGCCGGGCTGATCACGGCCGCGGTGGTCATCCCCAAGGCGATGGCCTACGCCACCATCGCGGGACTTCCCGTCCAGATCGGGCTCTACACGGCGCTCGTTCCGATGGCGATCTACGCCGTGCTCGGCACGTCGCGTCCGCTGAGCGTCAGCACGACCACGACGATCGCCATCCTGACGGGAGCCCTGCTCGGCGAGATCGCTCCCGACGCCGATCCGGCGACCCTGATCCGGGCGACCGCCACGTTGAGCGTCATCGTCGGCGGCATTCTCCTCGTGGCTTCCCTGCTGCGGCTCGGCTTCGTCGCGAACTTCATCTCCGAGCCGGTCCTGATCGGCTTCAAGGCGGGAATCGGGCTCGTCATCGTGCTCGACCAGGTCCCCAAGCTCCTCGGCATCCACTTTCCGAAGACCGGCTTCTTCCGCAATCTGCGAGCGATCGTGCAACACCTTCCCGAGACCTCGTGGCCGACGCTCGCGGTGGGCATCGCCACGATCGGGCTCCTGGTCGCCCTCGAGCACTTCCTGCCGAAAGCGCCCGCGCCGCTCGTCGTCGTCGCCGCCGGCATCGCGGCGATGAGCCTGTTCGGGTTGCAGTCCTACGGGGTGGAGGCGATCGGAGCGATCCCGCGGGGCCTGCCGTCGGTCACGCTCCCGGAGCTCTCGCTCGTGGCCCGGGTGTGGCCCGCGGCCGTCGGCATCGCGCTCATGAGCTTCACCGAGACGATTGCCGCGGCCCGCGCCTTCGCGCGATCCGACGAGCCGCCGCTCCGCCCGAACCGGGAGCTCCTGGCGACGGGCCTGGCCAATGTGGGCGGAGGCCTCTTCGGCGCGATGCCGTCGGGCGGGGGAACGTCCCAGACGGCCGTGAACCGGCGGGCCGGCGCGCGCACGCAGATTTCGACGCTCGTGACCGCGGGAGCGACGCTGCTGACGATGCTCGTGCTCGCCCCGCTCCTGGGCGGCATGCCGCAGGCCGTCCTGGCGGGTCTCGTGATCGTCTACTCCATCGGGTTGATCGAGCCGGCGGAGTTCGGCGCGATCCTCCGGATCCGCCGGACCGAGTTCGTGTGGGCGCTCGCGGCGTTTGCCGGTGTCCTGCTGCTCGGGACGCTCAAGGGGATCCTGCTCGCGATCATCCTCTCCCTCGGGGCCCTCGCGTATCAGATGGCGGATCCGCCGGTGCACGTGCTCGGGCGCAAGCCCGGAACCAACGTCTTTCGGCCGCGCTCGAAGGAGCATCCCGAGGACGAGAGCTTCCCGGGCCTGCTCATCGTGCGCCCGGAGGGCCGCGTGTTCTTCGCCAACGCCGAGCGTGTCGGAGCCAAGATCCGCGCGCTCGCTGCGGAAGCGAAGCCGAAGGTCGTCGCGCTCGACATGAGCGCGGTCTTCGACCTCGAGTACACGGCGCTCAAGATGCTCATCGAGGGGAGAAAAGCGAGAGCGCGAGGCCGGCATCTCGCTCTGGCTCGTCGGCCTGAACCCGGACGTCCTCGAGGTGGTGCAGCGCTCCTCACTCGGCGAGACCCTCGGCCGGGAGCGGATGCACTTCACCCTCGAGATGGCCGTCGCGAAATACCTCGCCGCCCCGGTCGCGGAGGAACGGGCCTAGGAACCCGGTCACGCCGCGCTCTCGGATCCGGGCGGGGTGGTGGTCTCGGGTGCCGGCCCGAAACCCGTTCCGGAGACGATGAGCGGCGGCGCCACGGTGCTAGAGTCGCGTTGCGAAACCAGGAGGTGGAGCTGATGAGCATTCCAGGAAAGAACAAAATGTTCGTGCAAGGTGTGGCCGTCGTGCTTTGCGTCCTCCTGCTCGGTTCGGGCAACACGATACTGCTCGCGCAGGACGCGGCGCCGGCCCAGGAGGCCGCTCCGGCCGAGGAGGATGCGCCGCAGCTCAGCAACGATCAGCTCGACTCCCTCGTCGCGCCGATCGCGCTCTACCCGGACCCGCTGCTGGCCCAGACGCTCGTCGCGTCCACGTACCCGCTCGAGCTCATCCAGCTACAGCAGTGGCTCGCGAAGAACTCGACCCTCAAGGACAAGGCTTTGGCCGACGCGGTCGCCAAGGAGCCCTGGGACCCGGCGATCCAGTCGATGGCGGCGGTTCCCGACGTGGTGAAACGGCTCGCCGACGACATTCAGTGGACGACACAGCTGGGAGACGCATTCCTCGACAACCAGGGCGCCGTCATGGACGCCGTCCAGCGGATGAGGAAGAAGGCCGAGGATAAGGGCGCCCTGAAATCGAACGAGCAGCAGGTCGTCGAGAACAAGGTCGTCGAGGATAAGACGATCATCGTCGTGCAACCCTCGAACCCCGAGGTCGTCTACGTCCCTTCTTACAATCCGACGGTCGTCTATCCGCCTCCGGTCTATCCCTATCCGCCCGTCTATTACCCTCCCTACGTTCCCGGCGCTGGGCTGGTGACCTTCGGGGTCGGTATGGCCATGGGCGCGGCCATCTGGGGCGGCTCCTGCTGCGGCTGCGGCTGGGGCGGGGGCGGGAACAACACGATCAACATAAACAACAACAACAATTTCAACAAGAACTCGAACATCAGCGGGAACCGAGGCGGGGGCAACAGCAACTGGCAGCACAACTCCCAGCATCGCGGCGGGGCCCCGTATTCGAACAAGTCGACGGCGAACAAGTACGGCGGGTCCGCGCGGGGCGGGTCACAGTCGGCGTCCAATCGCCAGGGCTCGTCGCGAGCGGGCGGGGCGGGCGCATCCTCACGAGCGGGCGGCGCGGGTGGCGCAGGCGCCTCGTCGCGAGCGGGCGGGGCGAGCGCGTCGAGCGCGAACCGCGGCGGGGGCGGGGGCGGCAGTCGCTCCTCCGGCGGAGGAGGCAACTACGCGGGCAGCCGGAGTGTCCCGTCGGGCGGCTCCTCTCGCGGCGGCAGCTCCTTCGGCGGGGCCTCGGGCGGGGCCTCGAGCGCGAACCGCGCCAGGTCCAGCAGCTCCCGCGGCTCGTCCAGCATGGGCGGCGGCGGCCGGGGCGGCGGCGGCGGCGGGAGGCGGAGGTAGGCCGATGAAGAAGGACATGACGATGAACACCCACATCAACGGCACTCGTCCGATTCGATGGATCGTGGTGGCGGTCGCCATCGGCCTGGCCGGCCTCGTTGCACCAGCCCTGCGGGCCGCCTCTCCCACTCCTTCTGCGCAGACAACCTTCGACTCGCCCGAGAAGGCGGTCGACGCCGCGGTCGCGGCGGCGGCCGCCGACGACGTGCCGGCGCTGCTGGCGATGTTCGGGCCCGACGGAAAGGACATCATCTCCTCCGGTGACGCCGTGCAGGACGACAAGGGCCGCAACGAGTTCGTCCGGCTCGCGAAGGAGAAGACGACTATTACCAAGGACTCCGCCAATCCCCATCGCGTATGGGTTTCAGTCGGCCCCAACGCATGGCCTTACCCAGTTCCGATCGATGAGAAGAACGGGAAGTGGATGTGGAATTCCAAGGAGGGCCGCTACGAGATCCTCCTTCGCCACATCGGAGAAAACGAGCTGGACGCGATCACCGTGTGCCGGGGCTTCGTCGAGGCGCAACACGAATACGCCATGGCGGACCCCGACAAGACCGGTGTTCACCAGTACGCGCAGCGCATTCTGAGCACTCCGGGCAAGCACGACGGACTGTATTGGAAGAGCGAACCCGGCCAGCCGGAAAGTCCCATCGGGGAAGAGGTCGCGAAAGCGATCGCAGAGGGCTACTCGAAGAGGGACCAGCCCTACCACGGGTACTACTTCCGGGTCCTCACCGGGCAGGGTCCGGCCGCGCCCCTCGGCCAGCTCGACTACGTGATCAAGGGACACATGATCGGCGGTTTTGCGCTCGCCGCATGGCCGGCGAAGTATCGAGTCACGGGTGTGAAGACGTTCATCGTCGGCTACGACGGCGTCGTCTACGAGAAGGACCTCGGCCCCGATACCGCGACGGTCGCATCCGCCATCAAGCGCTACAACCCCGACAAGGGCTGGGTCGTGACGGAGGCTGAGGAGAGCGACAGCGACGACGGGGACTAGCTCCAGTCCCCTGAACCTAACGCTCCAAGAACGGCCGCGACCAGCACGAGCGCCGATCCGGCGATCGGGCCCACTCGATGATCAGTCCGCCGAGGCAACGGAGGCGTCCAACATGGGAGAAGGCGCATGACGACAACGGCTAGCGTCTCGGTGTGGAACACCCTGGATCGCGCGCCCTCGCCCAGGCAAAGGGGATTCTTCCGCTACCTCACTGCAACCCTGGTGGATCTGGCGGTGCTGGGCCTATTCGCCCAGTACTGGGATCAGGTCAGGGTCACCTCGTTTACGGTCATGCTGCTCGTCGCCGCGATGTTGCAGCTCCTCCTGAAGCTCACGATCGCCCTGGAGCATCGGCTCGCCGCCTTCTTCAATGCGAGACCGGGAGGCTTTGCGAAATTCATGCGCTACTTCAGCGCCTGGCTCGTGCTCTTCGGGTCCAAGTTCGTGATGCTCGAAGCGCTCTCCGTCGTGTTCGGCGACGGCTTGCATTTCGGCGGACCCTACCATGGGATCGTGCCCCTGATCGTCGTCGTGGTGACGATGCTCGTGGTCGAAGCGGTGCTCGTGAAGCTGTTCCGCCGCCTGGGCTGAGGATGCGTCCCCGTAGCTGACGCCATCGCGAGTACGACCTAGGAGCCAGGTCGCGTCAGGTCTGCTTCTGGTCGCCTGGCTCCTGCGCTGCGGGCTGGTCCTCAACCCATTGCCAGAATAGCTGGTAACCGACCGCAAGAATCACCGGACCAATGAACAGGCCAATGATGCCGTTGGTGATCATGCCGCCCAGGGCGCCGATCAATACCACGGGCATCGGCACATCGACACCGCGTCCCAGCAGCAAAGGCTTCAGCACGTTGTCGACCAGGCCGGCGATGAAGACGAAAATGGCGAAGACGATGGTCCCCAGGCTGGCACCCTCGGTGACGAAGACGAGGGCGATCACCGGGAGCGTGATCAGGGTGACCGGTAGCTGCAGGATGCCGAACAGCAGTACCGCCAGGGCGAGCAGACCGGCGCCAGGAATGCCCTTGAGCACGAAGGCGACGCCGACGAGCAGCATCTGGACAAAGGCGATGCCGACGACACCCTGAGCCACCGCACGGATGGTGGCGGTGCACAGTTCGGCAATTTGCGGCCCTTTGCCCCCGCCGAAGATGCGCGAGGCGGCCTGCACCGCGCTGCGGTGGCCGCTCTGACCATAGGCCATGAAGATGCCGGCGATGGCCAGGGCGACGATGAACATCAACAAGCCCATACCGACGCCGGCGAGCTTACCCAGCAGGATGAGACCGACATCTTTGATCTGCGGTTCGAACTTCTGCATCAGACTGGTCAAGTCGGTGGCGGCTTGCAGCCAGAAGTCGTAGAGACGTTTGCCCACCAGCGGCCAGCTGGCGACCGAATCGGCCGGCGGCGGAATATGGAAACTGCCGCTCTTGACCATGGTCACGGCATTTTCCATCGAGGCCGCCATCGAGGTGCCCAACAGATAGATAGGCACTATGAGGATGCCGATGGCAATCACCACGATCAGCGTTGCGGTGCGACCCTCCTTGTTACCCATCATGCTCTTGAGCCTGCGTTGCAATGGGTAGAGGGTGACCGCCAGGATCAGCGACCAAAGAATCAGGTCGAGGAAGGGGTGGAAGATCTGGTAGCAGGCAATCGCCAGAACGGCGACCAGGCCGGCACGGATCAACACATCGAGCAGGCCCCGGGACAGCGCCTTCTCGGAAGTGGGCGTAGGCAACATGGATTATCTCCTTGCAGGTCGCCGCAAAGGTATGTGATCGGTAAGGTCGTTCACGCCTCAGCCTCTTTCGCGATGCGTTCCAGTTCCTCAGCAAGAATCGGCACGCCGAGATTGCACGCCTGCATGCCCGAAGAGACGCAGATTTTGAGTACTTCCATGATCTCCTCCATCGTCGCGCCGAGTTTCAGCGCCGACTGGATATGGCGGCGTGTCCCGGGCGCGTACATGTGGGTGATCGACGCATCGACGGCAATGCTCAGGAGCTCCGCCAGCTTGGGCGAGAAGATCCCGCTGGTGTAAACCGGGAGGCTCGCGGCGATGATCGCTTCCGTCCATGCCGGGTCGATCTCGAAGAACCCATCCCAGCCGGGATTCCATTGGCCCGCGGCCTTCATCTTGTCGCAGACCGGCGTCGCCGCCGCCCTTTCGGCCCTTGCTTCACCCCGGCGGCCTTCGCTTCTTCCAACAGGATGGGTGCGCCCAGGCTGCAGGTATGGATCGAGAGGAGAGAGCCGATCTTGAGGATCATCAGGATCTCTTCGCGGGTCGCGCCGGCTTCGAGTGCGCCGCGAATGTGGCGGCGGGTTCCGCCTTCGCTCAGGTTCGTGCAGGCCGCATTCACTGCAACGCTGATCAGCTCGACGTCTTTGCGCGGCAGTACGTTGCTCGTCCACGGACTGACGGACATGTCGAGGCATTGGTCGACCCAGGTGGGGTCCCATTCGCGAAGCTTGGCCAGCGCAGGGCCGTCCCACGGACCGGTCTCACGAGCGGGTGTAGAACCTGTGTGCTCTTTCGGTTTCATGTTTTCCTTTTTAACTCCGTTCCGGAATGAGGGACGTGGATCTCGAGGCACGCCACCGTTCGAGTCCCCACACAACTGCCGAAGCGTAGAGCGCGAACAGGAAAAACAGGGTGACACGCACAACACCAGCGCGGTAGACATCGTCGCCCTTGGCGGAATCCGTAATGGCGGGCCCCAGCACGAAGAACATCGACATCAGAGCGTTGAGCCAGTATGACGGAGGGGAAGATGTGGCCTTGACCCGAAACATCCTGACGCCGATCCAGAGCGATGCGGCCGCGGTCCATAAAGCGAACATCCACAAGTTCGGCCGGAGCGAGAGGCCGCCCCAGACCGCCATCGCCAGGAGTGCTCCGACTGCGGTGGATCCGACGAGCTGGCGCGCGGCCGTACGCGCGGTCGTGGCGCCGGCCTGCTGTCCCATCCCGACGGTCTTCATGACGCCTTGAAGATAGAAGGCCGGGTTGCTGAGCGCCAGCATGAACACAGGAATCACGATCAACGTCGCCTGCAGGGCGATCCAGCCTGCCGCTTCCGGACTGGCGCCTGCGGGTGCCGGCGCGACTTTCGCCGGCACGGGAGCATCCGGAAACAGAGCGTGCGCGATGAAACTGGCCAGCACGCCGATGACGAGCGCGACGCCGGTGGTCCGGGCCAGCAATGTCGTCGCCGCCTGATTGGCGACGCCGGCCGTGGGAATGAACACGAGGGCGACATGCATGAAGAGCGTCAGAGGGTTCGCCTTGCGAGCGCTCGTGTAGGTCACCGTGTAGAACAGTGCGCCCGTCAGCAGGATGCCGCTCACCGGATAGTCTTTCAGGATCGGGACCGTCAAAACACCCGCCAGCAATAGCGCGGCGACGACGAAGCCCAGCACCACGCCCTTCACGAGAGGGATCGGCGGTCCCGGTTTGGCCAGCAACGTCATGGTCATCACGGGAGCCATGAACGCGGCTTCCAACCCGATTCCCCAGGCGATCGCCACGGACAGGCCCATTCCGAGGGCCAATCGCAGGGCCCCTCTGTCGGCGTTCGACATCGACAATCAGGAGAAATACGAAAAGTAGCTCAGGACCTTGATGAAGAAGCCGGCGAGCCCGTTCATCACGGGGTGGTCTCCCGTGTAGACCAGCACGTCGGCCTGGCCTCCGATGCGCACGCCGCGCAGCCGCTCACGTTCGGACGGGTCGAACTCGACGGCGACCGGAAAGCGCTGTGCCTGCCGCAGCCAATCGCGGCTGTTCTGGACCTGGGGCAGGGTGCCGGGTGGAGGCGGACTGCCGGGACTGATGCCGGTGCCGACGCTGCGCACCCGGCCCTTGAACACTTCGCCCGGCATCACGTCGAGCCCGATCGCGACCGGGTCGCCGGGCTTGATATTGCCGAGGTTGTTTTCGGTCATGTCGGCGCTGATCCAGAGATCGTGAATGGCGATCAGGGTCATCGCCGGTGCGCCGGTCTGGGCAAACAACCCGACGTCGGTGCGCAGATCGGTCACGGAACCGCCGGCGGGAGCGAGCACTTCGGTACGCTTGAGATCCAGCTCGGCCTTCTCGACCGCCGCTCGGGCACTCAACAGTTGCGCGTTCTTCTCACCGCTTGCGCCCGCTGTCTCCTGGGCGCGGCGCAGGTCCGCCTCGGCTTTCTTCACCTGACTTTGCGCCGCGAGCCGGCTGGCCTGCGCCCCCTGGACGCGGCGGACAGAGAGAGCGCCTGGATCTTTCTCATAGATCTGTTCGAGCCGGATGGCATCCTGTTGAGCGAACACAGTATTTGCCTCCGCCGCCTGCAATGACGCTCTCGCCGCCTGCACCGACGCCGTCGAGGCATTGACCGAAAGACGCACCGACTCATAGTCCGAACGACTGCGCTCCAGCGCGATCCGGTACTGGGTCGGATCGATATCGAACAGGCGCTGCCCGGGCCGAACCTCGTCGTTGTTCTTGACGTACACCTTCAGCACTCTGCCCGAGACCTCGGCTGCCACCGGCACGACGAAGGCTTGAACCCTCGCCTGGGAGGTATACGGGGTCAGGCGACCGGAAACGAAATACCAGGCCAGGCTGACGACAATCAGTATCAGCACGATGATCGCGCCCCGCCGGCTTCCCTTGCCCGGCTTGGGCGACGGCGGCGACGATTTCTCGCTCATCGGGGCTGGCGTCTCGTCCGGCTCTGGAAGACGGCGGCGAGTTTTCCCCAATCGAGGCCGGGGTCTCGTCCGGCTTTGTGGATTCCGGGCTGTTAGTCATGGTTGCCGTCCGGAATGATTGGTGGAGCGTCGGTACCCGCCGGCGGTAGCGGGGCGGTCAGTAGGTCTTTCCACTTACTGCGTTCCCCCATGGTTTCGCGCGTTGCGTCGTCCAGTACGGGGCGGCTTCGACCCTGTTCCCAGCCGCCCCCCATGGCCTTGTAAAGGGAAATCAGGTTCTGTGTCAGGCTCCCACGGTTGGTGACCAGGATGTCCTGTTGGCCAAAAAGCGTTCGCTGGGAGTCGAGCACGCGCTCGAAGTCGGCCAGCCCTTCCGTGTACCCGAGAGTGGCAATCTCAAACGCGCGCTGTGCAGCCTTTACGGATTCCACGAGCAGAGCGATCTGCTGCCCGGTCCTGGCGAAGCCAACGGCGGCGTCGTCGACCTCGCGGGCCGCCCGCAATAGCGTGTTCTGGTACTGCTCGTAGAGTTGCTGGAATCGGGCATCCTGGACCAGCACGGCGTTGGTGAGCCGGCCATGGTCGAACACGTTCCATACGAGACTGGGCCCGAGGCCCCAACTGAGCACGTTCGGGGCCCCGCTCAAGGACGTGACCGACAGGCGGATCGATCCCAACAGGGATATCGACGGATAAAGGTCCGCCACGCTCACCCCGATCAGGGCGGACTGAGCCGCCAACTGCATTTCCGCAGCCCGGACGTCCGGTCGACGGCGCAGCAGATCCGCCGGCATGTCGACGATGACGTCCGGTTCCGCCTGCGGGATCACGTCTTTGCCCGCGTCCATTTCCGGCAATGGCCCCGGGGCTCTGGCCAGCAGTGTGCTCAGTGCATTCTGTGTCTGGCGTTCCGTGATCTCCAGCTGAGGGATGGTGGCCAGCGTGCCCAGATACTGGGCCTTCGCCTGCTGCACATCCAGTTCGGAGTCCGTGCCACCCTCGAACAGCCGCTCGGCAATCTCCAGGCTGCGCTTTTGAAGGGCTGCATTTTCGCGAGCGATCACCATCCTCGCCTCGACGGTGCGGATGGAACAGTACAGGCTGGCCACCTGGGCGGCCATCAGCACCTGCAGGTCATCGTATTGGGCGATGCTGGCGAAATAGCTGGCATCCGCGGACTCGATGCCGCGCCTGAACTTGCCCCAGAAATCGAGTTCCCAGCCGATCCCCAGCCCGGCGCTCGCGGCCACCACCGTGGTGTCGGGCGCGCCGGACGGGTGCTCTCCCACACCGAGCACCTCGCCGGTCGCCTGCTGCACCTGCGGATAGAGCGTGCTGCCGGCGATCCCGAGTTGGGCGCGCGCTTCCATGATGCGAAGACCGGCGGTCCGCACGTCGGGATTCACGCGCTGCGCCTCGGCAACCAGGTCTTCGAGCACGGGATCGTTGAAGTTGCGCCACCACTCCTGCATCTGTCCGCTGGGGGAGCTGGCCGTTCAGCGGCGAGCGACTCGAGGGAGCCGCCCTTCCAGTCGGCCAGCGAAGGGGGCACTTGCGGTGGCTTGAAGTCAGGCCCCACCGTCGTGCAGGCGCTGAGCAGCACGACCGCTGCCAGCCCCACCGCTCGTGTACCGAGCCAATTCATGGACATGCAAGAGACCGACCGGACTCGCAGCCGCCGCCCGTGATCGGCCGTCATCCGCCAAGCGCGATCGTCATGCCCACGATCGCGCCGCCGAAGAGCATCATTCCGATCCCGATGAGCAGGGGCGGCCGCCCCGTCGTGCGCCCGAATGCGAACCCGACCAGGAAGAGCAGCGCGAGGGCGATGAAATTGGAGATCCGCAGGGCTTGAACGGCATCTTCCCGGAAGACCAGGAACGGAATTACGACCGGGAAGGTCGTGAGGAAGACCAGGAGAAAGACTCCGAGGGCGCCGCGCAAATCGTCTTTGGCGAAGCGCGCGCGCCGTGCCGGCTCCGGCAGCCGGGACAGCCGCTCGTGCAGCGCGTCGATCTCGGCCGGTTCCATGACGGACGCCACGATCGGCGGCAGAGCGTCGGCGATGAGCTGTCGGGCCCGGCGACTGTCGACGGCGTTGCGTACGGCGCTCAGGGTGCGCCGTCCCCCGGCCCGACCCGCCAGCGACCCCATCAGGTAGAGGATCGCGTCGATGATTCCCCATGCCAGGTTGCATCCCAGCGCGCCGATCAGCATCGTGCGCACCTCCTGGCGGCCCGCCTCCGCGACGCTGAGCGTGCCCGTGAAGGTGAGCACCATGATCAGCCCGAAGAAAACCTCCGAGATCCGCTCGATCGGCTCGAGCACGCGCCGGGTCTCTTGCGAAACGGCAATCGTTGGGATCAAAGAAAAGTCTCCTTGTTTCGGGCTAGGGCCCACTCGGGAGGCTCCTGAAGGATCGTGTTCTGACGAGGTCGAGGGCGTCGGCTACGCCGGCTTCTTCGCCTCGTCGAGAGTCTTGCGCCGCTCCTCCAGGTTCTCCGTGGCGAGCTTGTAGGCGACGTAGTACTTGTAGATGTTCGATACGTAGGTCACGGTCTCCCGGCCGATCTTCTCGGAGGCCACGATCTCGACGTTGTTGAACCACTTGTTCGGATCGAGACCCCGGTTCGCCGCTTCCTTGCGCAGGCTCCGCACGCGGCCCGGCCCGCAGTTGTAGGCGGCAAACGCGAAGAGTCCCTTGTTCAGCTGGTCCATCGGCTCCTTTTCGAAGTATTGGTCGATCATGAATCGCATGTACTTTACTCCGGCGTGAATGTTCGGCTCGAGCTGGGAGATGTCCCCGACTTCCAGCTCCTGGCCGGTCGCGGGCATCACCTGCATGACGCCGACCGCCCCGACCTGGCTCTTGGCGTTCTGCCGGAGTTGCGATTCCTGGTAGCCCTGCGCCGCCATCAGCAGATAGTCCATGTCGTACTTGTCCGAGTAGGTCTTGAAAAACTGGATGATCTGCTGAAGCTTCGCGATCTCCTCAGTGGTGGCCGCGTTCTTTACGAACTTCGTGTTCTTCAGATACTTCTGGAAGAGCATGTTGTAGGAGGCCGACCCCTCGGGGTGCCGGGCCAGGAACTCGTCCAGCTCGGCCTTCAGGAGCGGGCTGTTCTTGCGCATCCCCCAGGCGATCTGGGCGTTCGAGCGAAGCACGACGTTCGGGTGAAGCTTGAGGGCGGGTAGCACCTTGGCCCAGAACCCCGCCAGGTAGTCGTCCACGACGACGTACTGGACGAGCCCGGCATTGGTCATCTCGAGCAGGTCCTCATCCTCGAGGTTGTCCGGCGCGAACCGTACCCTCGCCGGCTTCTTGCCGCGCTTGACCAGGTCGGTGTTCAATTTCTCGACGCTCTCGTGGTAGATCGATCCTTTCCGAACGAAGATCTCCTTGTCGGAAAGATCGTCCACGGTGGCGATCGCCGGAGAATTCGGACCCGAGACGACGATCTCGGAGACGTTCTTCGCGGTCGGGTTGGAAAAGTCGAACTTCGCCAGGCGCTCGGGAGTGACTGTCAGAGAGGCCGCCGCGATGTCCCCGCGCCCGTCGAGGAGAGCCGCGGCGAGTTCGTCTCGGCCGACCGGGACGAAGGAGACGAAGATCCTCATGTTGCCGGTCTTGTACTTCTTGTTGAGCTCGTCCTCGAACATCTTGAAGGCGTCGTGGGTGATGCCGCGCGGAGCGCCCTTGTCGATGAAGTAATTCGTCTTGTTGTACACGACGAGGACGCGAATGTTCCGGCGCTTCTTGATGGCGTCGAAGTCGCCTCCCTTTTCGCCGACACTGATCGGCAGGGCGTGCTTCTCTTTCGTGGCCTTCTCCTGGCCTGTCGCGGGCGCGGCGCCAAGCACGAGCACGAAGAGTCCCGCAACGATGGCCCGAATCCGCTGGGGCGTGACGATGCGCATATTTCCTCCGGAACGGGGCATTCTAGACCAGCGCGGCGCTCGGGTCCTGAGCGCTGGGGGGGAGACCTGCGTCCTCAGTTCAGACGGAACGACAGCGCCACGCTCAGGATCTCTTTGGCCGCGAAGGGGCTCGAGCTCCAGGCGATCGTCGGCCCCTGGACGAGGATGTCGATGATCCCGGCGTTGAAGGCGATGCCGATGCGCGAGCCGGCCTGGAAGTAGTACTGGCTGCCCTCGGCGCCGTGGATCCCGGGGGAGTCGTCGATCAGGTCGCCGCCGCGGATCCTCGGTCCGCCCTCCACCCGAACCGGCGTCAGCGCCAACCCGAGCACCCCGAGGGGATACCAGCGCAGGTCCAGGGCGAACGCTCCCGTCAGGTAGGTGAACTCTCCCGAGGTCCGCCGGGCGCCGATCGACACCGAGCCGCCGGGCGCCCAGAGGAACTTGCCTCCCCAGCGGTCGCGGTCCCACAGGACCATCGCTCCGAACCCGCCCTCCCCGTACTGCCGCGTCCTCGATGGCCACGATCGGCGACTCGACGGTCGTGACCCCGACTCCCACGTACCAGGAGGCCGTCCGGCCTTCGAGGCGCCCGTAGGGCGCTTCCGGGGGCGACCACGTTTCGTCCGTCCGCTCGACTTTTTCGCTGTGATGCTCGATCAGGGGCCCGCCGGCGAACTTCGGCGAGCGTCAGGGCCCAGGCCACGCCGATTCCGAGGGAGAGCTCGGCGGCGGGCTTGCGCCAGTCGATCTCCAGGGGACCGTGCATCGTGAGGGCGAAACGGCTGTCGATGACGTAGTCGATGCGGAAGAAGTTCGTCGTGATCTCCGGATCCGGTGCGGTCGCCTCCGAAGGCGACACGCCAGGCGGCCGGAGTGAATCCCACCGCGAGGCGTCTTCCGATCGGGAGCGCGAGATCGACCTCGAGGCCGAGCAGGCCGGTGCTGTCGCCGTCGTCGTAGCGGCGATACCCGATCTCGCCGGACAGCGCGTAGACGAAGGGGTTGAGCTCCCAGGCGTACCGGAAGAGGGTCGCCTTGCCGGTGACGTCGACGAATTTGCGCGTGAAGTTGTACGTCGTGTCGAGACCGAGGAAGGCGTACGCGCCGGGAGAGATGTCCGTGGGCTGGCGCACGCCGCACTCGTCGCCTTCGCAGGGATAGGCGCCCTGAAACCAGTGGTCCTTGAAGGAGCGCCAGGCGTCGGATTGTTGCGGGTCCTCCGGGACGGGGACACCAGAGGGGGTCGGAGTCGCGAATGCTTTCTCCTGCGCGACGCGGAGGTCCCGCACGACGATGAGCAGCTCCACGATCGCCTGTCGCGCGTGGTCGCCCTCCTCGGAGAGACATTCGAAGGGCACCTGGTACGGATAGTCGGTGAGGTCCTTGCATTGGCGCCCGTCGGCCGTCACCCGCTCCTCGATCACGTAGGTCTTGTCGCGGTGGTCGTCCCACTTGTGGAACGCGGAGTCGGGGATGCGCGCGAGCTTCTCGTTGGCCAGTCCCGGCATTCGCGTCAGAGGCTTCCAGATGCGGAGCTCTTCGATCTGGTCCGTCTCCGGACGACGCTGGGTGTGCGATCCCGAGAACGAGTCGCCCACGGAGTGCATCAGCTCGTACAAGCCGTACCCGCCCTTGCGCACCCCGGGTCCCCCGTCGACCACGACCTGGCGCATGAGGTTGTCGAGAAGGTCGCGGCAGCGGACGAGCGCGGACGTCGCGAGGCCGCGCGGAATCGTGGTTCCCTCGATGTCGGGGGATTCGGCGTCTTCGAGCGTCGCCATGAAGTGGAAGCACTGGCCGGCGTCGCTGAATTGCCTCCGAAACGCCGCGTCGGGATGGTCGGTCAGGGGCTTGGGCCAGTCGAGAAGGGGATTGGTCGTCGTCGCGTCGGCGCAAAACTCCGGCGGATGGTCGCCCCAGCCGAAGCAGAGGGGCGGCGCGAGGTCCCCGTCGTTGAAGAGATCCCGCAGGACGTCGGGCCGCGCCGGCTGGCCGGCGTACCCCTGGATGAGGGTGCGGTAGGCGAGCGCTTCGATCACGACGTGGCCCTTGCTGTCGAACGCCGCGGCGCGCTGCGCGAAGAGCGCCGCGAAGAGCGCGAACGCCACGCCGCGGAGGGCGGCTTGCCGCCCTCCTCCCGGGGCTCGCTTCATGGGGTCAGGTGGTGTCGTCTCTTCTGCCCCCTTAGGGATTGACCGGCGCCGGGGCTTACCGAGGCGGAGCTTTCGGCACGTCGCCGGGCGAGGCCACGACCGCGTTACCCGGCGCCCAGGCGTCGTCGACTCCGGGAGTCCCGTAGTAGACCCAGTTGTCCGGCGGATTCGAGCTCGCCTCCTCAACCGGTGCGGGCTGCGCCGGCATGACGGCCGTGCCGCCCTCCATCGGGAGGTTGCGGATCGCCTTGGGGCCGAAGTACTTCAAATGGGCCTGGAAGATCTCGGACGGGCGTGAGCCGCGTGATCTTCTTGACGTCCGCCTGGCGCAGGCTCATCAGGTTTCCTCCCTGCCAGCGGTGGAACGTGTACGTCGTTCCCTTCAGCACGGGGTTGTCGCGGGAGAACATCTCGCCCGACGGGGCGAGATCGATCCGATAGGCCACTTCGTTCTGGAGATCTTTCGTCCGCGGCGTGATCTTCTTGACCTTGGATTGCGCGAGCCGGACCGTCGAGCGATCCGGCCAGACCTGGAAGACCCAGACGTCGCCCTGCAGAACCGGCTTGGTCACGGCGAAGCCGGTGCCGGTCGGTACCAGATCGACCTGGTAGAGCTCCAGCGGCCCCGCGGGGGTCGGAGCCGGCGCCGGATTCTGCGCGGCTTGCGCGGCCATGCCGGCGGAGAGAAGCGACGCGACGAAGCCGAGAACTACAAACTTCCGCATCCCGTCCCCCTTTTCTCGAACCAGGCGTTCCCGCGAAAACCCTCGCTACGGCTTCTGGTCCTTCTCCTTCTGGTCCTTCTCCGCCCTCGTCGTGGCGAATTCCGGCACGTCGGCCGGGGGCGGCGCCTCGGTTCCGGGCGACTGCCAGGTCGGGTTCTCGAGGTTCCACCCGCCGCCGAGAGCCTTGTAGATGTCGACGTAGTCGTTCAGGAGGTCGAGGCGCGCTCGGGCGAGGGCGATCTCCGCCGGGAAGAGAAGCTGCATCGAGTAGAGCACTTCGAAGTAGTCCGCGAGGCCGCTGTCGTAGCGCACCTGCGAGAGGCGAACCATCTCGCCATAGGCGTCGACGGTCCTGTCGAGCTCGGCCACGGTGGCGGCGATCTTCGTCCGCGCGTAGAGGACCGTGGTCGTCTCGGCGAATGCTCCCGTGACGACCTGCTCGTAGAGGGCCTTCGTCTGCTCCCACTGCGCATAGGCCACGCCGTACTCGCTCGCGATCCGGCCGCCCTGAAACAGGGGGCCGAGGAGGCTGGCGGCGATCGACCAGGTCTTCCCGGCCGGATAGAAGAAGTTGTCGATCTCGGGGGCGACGGCGCCGAAGAGCCCGGTCAGGCTGAGCCGGGGAAAGAAGTTCGCGAACGCGACGCCGACGAGGGCATTGGCCGCGATGAGGTCCTCTTCGGCCTGACGGACGTCGGGGCGCCGAAGGAGCAGCTCCGAGGGAAGGCCGGGCGGCACCTCGGGGGGAATCGGCTGCGTCTCGATCGACTCGCCGCGCGGAACCGGCCCGGGATTCCGTCCGAGGAGCAGGTTGAGCTGATTCTCGGTGGCCTCGATCCTCCGCTCGATCTCGGGGATCTGCGCCGCGACCTGCCCCAGCGCCGCCTCGGCGTAGGAGGTCTCGATCGCGGACGCCGCGCCCTGGTCGAGCTTGCGCTTGAAGAGGTTGTAGGTCTCCTGGAAGGAGTCCACGGTCTTGCGCGTGATCACGAGCTCGGCGTCGAGCTCGCGGAGCGAGAAGTAGGTGCGCGCGACGTCCGAAACCAGGGAGAGCAGGACTCCGCGGCGCGCGTCCTCGCTCCCGAAGAAGCGCGCCTTCGCGGATTCGTTGAGCCGCCGGATCCGGCCCCAGATGTCGAGCTCCCAGCCGAAGTTGACGTTGGCGTCCCAGAGATTTCTGGTCGCCGTGCTGTTGGGAGCGAGGAACGACCGAAGTCCGGCCGCGGGAAAAACCGCCGCCGATGTCGATCTGGGGGAAGAACTCCGACCGGGCGATGCCGGCGTTCGCCCGGAACTCGTCGACGCGCCAGGCCGCGATCCGGACGTCGTAGTTGCGTGGCGAGGGCCTCGTCGATCAGCCGCTTGAGGACCGGGTCGCCGAAGACGTCCCACCAGGGCTGATCGGCGAGCGACGGCGCCGGCGCCGGCGGTCCCTGAATCTCGAGGTACTGGTCGGGAACCGTGAGGGGAGGCCTCTCGTAGTTGGGGCCGACGGCGCATCCGGAGACGAGGACGACGGCGAGGGCCGCGGCGATGACCCGGCGACGCGCAGCGAGCGCCGGCGCGGAGCGCAATAGCCTCCTCATCTCAGTGCCCTCCGGCGGCGCCGCTCGGGCTCGGGGCCGGAGTGCCGGCTCCCGCGGGGGCGGCTTCCGGGGCCTTGGCCTTGCCCTTGCCCGCGAGCTTCTCGACCATCACGAAGAGCGAGGGGATGAGGAAGATCGCGAGGGCCGTCGCCGCCAGCATGCCCGCGATGACCACGGTTCCCAGGATCTTGCGCGACTCGGCGCCCGAACCGGAGGCCATGTAGAGCGGAACGCAGCCGAGGATGAACGCGAAGGACGTCATGAGGATCGGCCGGAGCCGGAGCTTCGCGCCCTCGAGCGCCGCGTCGACGAGACTCTTGCCTTCCTTCATCTGCAGGACGGCGAACTCGACGATCAGGATCGCGTTCTTGGCGGCCAGGCCGATGAGCATGACGAGGCCGATCTGGCCGTAGACGTCGAGATCGAACTTGCGCAGGAGGAGCCCGAGGAAGGCGCCGAAGACCGCGACGGGCACGGAGAGCAGAACGCTGAAGGGCAGCGACCAGCTCTCGTAGAGCGCGGCGAGGATCAGGAAGACGAAGACGATCGAGAGCACGAAAACCTTCGCTCCCGCACCCGCGGCCTTGACTTCCTGGTAGGACATGTCGGCCCAGTCGTAGCCCATCTCGCGCGGGAGGACCTGCTTCGCGACCTCTTCGAGCGCCGCCGTGGCCTGACCCGAGCTGTAGCCGGGCGCGGGGATTCCGGTGACCTGCGCCGCCCGGAAGAGGTTGAAGCGATTGGTGAACTCGGGGCCCTCGATCCTCCGGGTGGTCACGACCGAGGAGAGAGGCACCATCTGCCCGTCGTTGTTGCGAACGTAGAACTGGTTGATGTCGGACGGCTGGACGCGGCCGACGGCGTCGGCCTGCAGGAAGACCTTCCACTGCCGGCCGAAACGGTTGAACTGGTTGACGTAGATGCCGCCCAGGAACGCCTGCAGCGTCTGGTAGACGTCTCCCACGGCGACGCCCTGCTTCAGGACCTTGTCCCGGTTGATGTCGGCGTAGATCTGGGGCACGTTGGGGCGCCAGACGCTGTTGACGTTGGCGAGCTCGGGTCTCTTGCGCGCTGCCTCCAGGAACTTCTGGAGGTTCGTGTTGAGAAACTCGACGCGTTCCGCCGCTCCGGTCCTGGAGCCAGAAGGAGAAGCCGCCGCCCGTGCCGAGGCCCTGAATCGCCGGAGGCGGAAAGGCGAAGACGTTCGCCTCCGGGATGTTGGCCCGAAACGCGGCGTTGACCCGCTGCATGATCGGGGCGACGTGCAGCTCTTCGCCCTTGCGCTCGTCAAAGGGGTCGAGCGTGACGAAGTAGAAGGCGGTGTAGGGCGCCGAGGCTCCGGACAGAAGGCTGTAGCCCGCGACGGTCGTGATGTACTTGATGCCTTTGATCTCGCCCAGCATCTTCTCGATCTTCATGCACACCGCGTCGGTCCGCTGGAGCGAAGAGGCGTCGGGCAGCTGGACGTTCACGAAGAAGTAGCCCTGGTCCTCGTTGGGAAGAAAGCCGGCGGGCAGCTTCTTGCCGAGCAGCCCGGAGAGCACGACGAACCCGGCGAGGATCGCGACGGTCAGAAAGGCCCGGCGAACCAGGATGTGCGAAACCTTCACGTAGCCGTCGGTCGCCTTCCCGAAGACGCGGTTGAACCAGCCGAAGAACTTCCCGAGCGGTCCCTTCGCGGGCTTCTTGGGCTTCAGGATCAGCGAGGCGAGCGCCGGTGACAGCGTCAGGGCGTTGAACGCCGAGATACAAACCGAAACGGCGATCGTGATCGCGAACTGCATGTTCATCCGGCCCTGAATGCCGCCCATGAAGGCCACCGGGATGAACACGGCGGAGAGGACCAGGGCGATACCGATGACGGGCGCCGTGACCTCCTCCATCGCCTTCCGCGTGGCTTCCTTGGGAGCGAGGCCGTGCTCGATGTGGTGCTCGACCGCCTCGACGACGACGATGGCGTCGTCCACGACGAGGCCGATGGCGAGAACGAGGCCGAAGAGGGAGAGCGTGTTGATCGAGAAGCCGAGCATCGGAAAGACCATGAACGTGCCGATGAGCGAGACCGGCACGGCCAGCAGGGGAATGAGCGTGGCCCGCCACCCCTGCAGGAACAGGAAGACGACGAGGATGACGAGGATGATCGCCTCGAACAGCGTGTGCTCGATCTCCTTGATGCCCTCGGTGACCGGTATCGTGGTGTCGAGGGCGACGACGTAGTCGAGATCGTCCGGGAACCGCGTCTTGAGCTCCGCCATGACCTTCTTGACGCCCTCGGCCACGGCGATGGCGTTGGAGCCCGGCACCTGGAAGATGCCGATCGGGCAGGAGGGTTTGCCGTTCAGGCGCGCGCGCTGCTGATAGTTGAGGGCGCCGAGGTCGATCCGGCTGACGTCCTTCAGGCGGACCATGGACCCGTCGGGATTCAGTCGAACCACGACGTTGCCGAACTCCTCCGCGGTGATGAGACGCCCCTGAGAACGGACGGTGTAGGTGAATTCCTGCCCCTTCGGGGCGGGCTCCGTCCCGATGCCTCCGGAGGGGTTCACCGCGCTCTGCTGGTTCAGGGCGTTGAGCAGATCGGGGACCGTGAGGCCGAGGCTCGCGAGGCGCTCCGGCTTGACCCAGATGCGCATGGCGTAGTCGGCGGTTCCGTAGTTCTGGATCTGCCCCACGCCCGGCACACGGTAGATGGCGTCGTTGACGTTGATCGTCGCGAAGTTGCCCAGGAAGAGGGCGTCATAGGTCCCCTTCGGGGAGTAGAGGGAGACGACCAGCAGGGGATTGCTCGTCGCTTTCTTGACCGTGAGCCCGAACTGGTTGACGTCGGCCGGCAGGTTCGGCTGGGCCTGGGAGACGCGGTTCTGCGTGTTGACCTGGTCGAGGTTGATGTCGGTCTCGACGTCGAACGTGACCTTGAGCGTCATCGTCCCGTCGTTGGCGTTGGTGGACTGCATGTAGATCATGTAGTCGACGCCGTTCATCTGCTGCTCGAGGGGCGTCGCCACCGACTGCTCGATCGTGATCGCGTCGGCGCCGGTGTAGGTCGTCGAGACCTGGATCTGGGGCGGCACGATGTCCGGGTACTGCGCGGTCGGGAGCTTCGACATCGCGACGGCGCCGGCCATCGTCATCAGGATGGCGATGACGATCGCGACGATCGGGCGGCGAATGAAGAATTCGGCCATGGGTCTATCTTCCCGGTTTTCCCGGCCGGGGCCGCCGTCGGCTCCGGTGTGCTGGATGCCTCCTTCGGCACGACGGTCATCCCCGACTTCACGCGCTGCAGCCCTTCGACGACGACCCGGTCGCCGGGCTTGAGGCCCTCGTCGATGACGACCATGCTCCCCTCGATCGGGCCGACCTTGACGACCTTGATCGTCACCTTGTTGTCGGCACCGACGACCGCGACCTGGTGGCTTCCCTGCAGCTCGCTGATCGGCCCGCTGAGGGACGAGGATCGCTCCCTTCCGGAGGTCGACGGAGACACGGACCTTGGCGTACTGGCCGGGCCGCAGCAGGTTGCCCGGGTTCGGGAACGCTCCCGCGAGCTGGATCGTGCCGGTCTTCACGTCGACCTCGCGCCCGACGAGGAACGGCTTCCCGCGGTGCGGGAAGACCGAGCCGTCCGAGAGAATGAGCTCGAGCGTTTCCCTTCTCGAGGCTCTCGGCCGGCCTGCGAGCGTCTTCTGGACCGGGCCGTGCTTGGCGACCCAGGCCAGGTACTCCTGCTCGCTCGGGATTGAAGTACACCTTGATGGGATTCACCTGCGAGACCGTGGTCATGACGACCTGGTGGTTGACGAGATCGCCGACCTGCGAGACGGCGACGCCCGCGATGCCGTCGATCGGGGAGACGACCTTCGTCCAGTCGAGATCCAGCTTCGCCTTCTCGAGGCTCGCCCGAGCGCTCTCGACGTTGGCCTGCGCCGTCCGCTCGCGTGTCTCGGCGTCGTCCAGCTCCTGCTGGCTGATCGCCTTTTCCGCGGCCAGAGGCCTGTAGCGCGCGGCCGTCGTCTTCGCGTTCGCGAGAGTCGCCTCGTTCTGGGCCAGGGTGCCCTTGGCCTGGTCGTAGGTCGCCTGGAACTGGCGGGGATCGATCTCGAAGAGGGCTTCCCCGGCCTTGACGAGATAGCCCTCCTGGTAGTTCCGCCGGAGGACGTAGCCCTCGATCTGCGGCCGGATCTGGGCGTTGACGAAGCCGTCGAGCGAGCCGATCCACTCCGCGAAGACGGGCACGTCTTTCTGAGTGACGGGCGCGACCTCGACGGTCGGAGGCGGCGGAGGAGGAGCCTCCTCCTTCTTGCCGCAGGCGGCGGAGAGCACCGCGAGGGCGACGAGCATTCCCGAGATCCAACCCTGTCCGGGTCGCGCCATCGAACCCACCTCCCGGCTTCCGCCGACGGACTACCCAAGAGTCCCGCTGATTGCAGGGGGGATTCTATGTCGAGCGCGCGGGGCCTCAACTCCGAACTCGGCCGAAATGAGGTTTCTCCGGTGCGGCGTCGTCCCGGGGAGGCGTTATATAAAACGCGTCGAGGTTCCACGCCGCGCATGGCCCAGAAGTTCCCCATCCTTTCGCTCGCGCGGCACGGCGAGACCGCGTGGAGCCTGTCGGGTCAGCACACGGGCCTGACCGACATCCCGCTCACCGAGAAAGGGGAGCAGGACGCGCGCCGGCTGGGCGAGCGTCTCCGCGAGATGACGTTCGCACGGGTCTTCACGAGCCCTCTCCAGCGGGCCCGGCGGACCTGCGAGCTCGCCGGTTTCGGAAACGTGGCGGTCGTGGACCCCGATCTCGTGGAGTGGAACTACGGCGATTACGAAGGCCGTACGAGCAAGGAGATCCACGCCGAACGGCCGGACTGGCAGCTCTTCCGCGACGGCTGCCCCGGAGGCGAATCGCCGGAGCAGGTCGCCGCCCGGGCGGACCGCGTCGTCGCGAAGGTGCGAGCGGTTGGCGGCGACGTTCTCGTTTTCTCGAGCGGACACTTTCTCCGCATGGTCGGCGCCCGCTGGCTGGGGATGGACCCCGGTTGGGGGCGCTGCTTCTATCTCGTGACGGCGAGCCTGTCGCAGCTCTCCTACGAGCATGCGCTGCCCGTCGTCCGGCTCTGGAACGACACGGGTCACGCCGGAAACTGACCCCATGCAACCTTCCGCGCCCTTTCGGTCACTCACAGTCGACCGAAAGGAGGAAGCATGCAAGCGGCGCTCATTGCGGCATTCCTGGGTCTCTGGATGGCGGGGGCCGACACGTCGGAGGTGCCCGCCGGAACCGTGCCCGCCACACCGGAGCTTTCCAGGGCGGCCTTCGAGCGGCTCAAGGCGCTCGCCGGTCACTGGGACGGCAAGAGCACGAAAGGCTGGGAGGAGACCCTGCAGTATCGGACCATCGCGGGCGGGACGACGGTGCTCGAGACGTCGTTCGATGCCCACCCGGGGCAGGAAATGGCCACGACCTTCTACCTCGACGGCGACCGGCTCATGCTGACCCATTACTGCATGGCCAGGAACGCTCCGCGGCTGGAAGCGACGGCCTTCGCCGACGGCGGCAAGACGGTGGTCTTCACGTTCGTCGACGGGGCGAACATCCCGACGCGCGACCGGGGACACATGGACAAGGCGGTCATGCGATTCGACGGGCCCGACCGGATCACGTCGCGCTGGACCTGGTACGAGAACGGGACAGAGAAATGGTTCGAGGAGATCGTCCAGACTCGCCGGCGCTGAGCGCCGGCCTCGCGCCCCGCGGGGAGGCCGACGAGGAGGATCGCCTTCTCGTCGCGCGCTTCGTCGAGAGCCGCGACGAGGCGGCCTTTCGGGCCCTCTACCGGCGGCATGCGTCCTTTCTGTATCGCTTCCTGCTGCGGCTGTCGGTCGGAGACGAAGCGGCGGCCGAAGAGGGCGTGCAGGAGACGTGGGTCCGGGCGGCGCAGGGGCTCGCGGGCTTCGGGTGGCGCTCGTCGCTGAAGACCTGGCTCGCCGGGATCGCGATCCGCTGGTGGCGGGAGTCGAGGAGGGCGGCCGCGCGCGACGCGGAGCTGCCGGATGAGGCCTCGCTTCCGGCGGCGCCGGTCATCCGCCGCGAGATCGACCGGGTCGATCTCGAGCGGGCGCTCGCGGAGCTTGCGCCGGGCTACCGGCGCGCGATCCTCCTGCACGACGTCGAGGGTTACACGCACGAAGAGGTCGCCGAGCTCACCGGAGTGGACGTCGGAACTTCCAAGAGTCAGTTGTCACGGGCGCGAAACGCCCTGCGCGCGCGCCTTTCCGGGAGGAACCCATGAACGGAGACGACGATCTGACGGCCGAGGAGAAACGCGCCCTTTCGGGACTGCGGTCCGGGCCCGAGCCTCCGGCCGCGCTCGAAGAGGAGGTCGTGGCGCGGCTTTCGGAGCGGGGCCTCATCGCGCATCGTGCTCGGCGGCGCCGGCCGGTCGTGGCCTGGGCGCTCGCGGCCGCGGCGGGGCTCGCGCTGTTTGCCGCGGGACTGGCGGTGGGGCAGCGTCGAAGCGCGCCGGCTGTGGAGGGCGCGACGCCGGCGGTCTCCGCGACGCGCTACGTGCTCCTGCTCTACGACGCGCCGGGGGAAGGGACTCTCTCCGACGCGGAGATGGCCGCCCGAGTCGACGAGTACCGCAACTGGGCGATCGGACTGCGACGCTCGGGCAGCGACATCTCCGGAGAAAAGCTCGCGCCGCGGAACCTCGATCTGGGAGCGTCTTCGGCGGCGAGCGGGCCCGAGCCGCTCGGAGGCTTCTTCATCTTTTCGGCGCAGGACCCGGCGGCCGCGCTCGCGATTGCGCAGTCATGCCCGCATTTGAAGCACGGAGGCCGGGCCGAGCTGCGGCCGATCGAGGAGACGTAGGGGAAGTCGAAGTGTCGAAGTGTCGAAGCGTCGAAGCGTCGGGAGGCTTCTCACCCTTTCAACCCTTCAACATTTCGACCTTTCGACCGCTCCCCGTCACTTCTTTCGCGTGTACTGGATGTCCATCAGCTTGATCATCTTGCCGTTGGGCGCCTTGCCCCACAGCTCGAAGCTGTAATGGTCGTTGTCGGTAATCGTGATCTTGGACTCGACCGGGAGCGGCTTTTCGGTGAGGGGGTCCCAGATGCGCGCGCTGCCCGAGATGATCTTGCCGGTCTTGTCGGCCGCGGAAGTCAGGAACATCATCCCTGTCCCGGCGGTGTCCATCCAGACCGAAACGAATTTCTTCTGGACGTTGTCGTAGCCCGTGTACCCGATGCCCCGCCAAGGCTCGCCCATGAACTCGCCGTCGAACTCCTGCTCGACGTAGCGGCCGCCGAGCACCCAGCTGTTCGTCGAGGTCCCGACGGAGTCCTCCGGCGGCTTCGACTGATCGACACTGGAGCGGACCTTGGCGTCGAAGGTGCCGACGAGCGCGTCGAGCTTCTTGTGGCCCTCGCCGGGCGTCGCGGCCTTCTGCCAGGCCTCCATCATGGCTTTCTCTTGTTGGGCGTCCTGGCCGGCGAGCGCCCCGACGCACAGGAAAGCGAGCCCCAGGGCGGCGGCCGGAATGCGGGTGAAGCGACGAGTCATCCTGTCCTCCTCGGCGTGTTCATGCGACGCGGATTCTACGCTGTGCGATATCGTTTCGGGGATGGCACAGCGAATCTCTTTCCGGTCTGCCGCCGCGCTCGCGGCCCTCGTGTTCGCCTCGGCGCTCGCGGCCTCTCCGGCGCCCGCGGCCCGGCCGGCGCTTCCGTTCATCGACGACGACTATCCCAGGGCCCTCGCCGAGGCGCGCGCGAAGAAGCTTCCGATCTTCGTCGAGGCCTGGGCGCCCTGGTGACACACGTGCCGCTCGATGAGGGCCTTCGTCTTCACGGACAAGGCTCTCGCGAAGCACGCCGGGCAGTTCGTCTGGCTCTCGATCGACACCGAAAAGTCCGCGAACGCGGCCTTCTCGAAAAAGTACCCGATCCGGGCCTGGCCGTCGATGTACGTCATCGATCCGGAAAAGGAGACGATCGTCCTCCGCTGGGTCGGAGGCGCGACCGTCCCGCAGCTCGAGAAGCTGTTCGCCCAGGGTGAGCGCGCCGTCCGCGGCGGGCGAAAGGGATCCGAAGAAGCCCTCGCGAAGGCCGACGCGCTCTACGGCGCAGGTCAGTACGCCGAGGCGATTCCGGCCTACCGAGCGGCGCTGAAGCTCACACCGGCCGTGTCGCCGGATTACGCCCGCGCCGTGGAAGCGCTGCTCTACTCGCTGCAGGTCGCAAAGCAGTACTCGGAGTGCGTCGCTCTCGCGCGCGAGGCCTCGCCGAAGCTGCGTCTCTCGCCCTCGGCCGCGACGCTCGCCGGTTCCGGTCTCGACTGCGCGCTTTCCATGCCGCAAGACGCGCCCGGCCGCGCCGGGGCGATCGCCGAGTTCGAAGCGCAGGCAATAACGATCGTCGGCAACGCGCGGCTTCCGCTCTCGGCCGACGACCGCTCGGCGCTCTATGGCCTGCTCTTCGACGCGCGCGAGCAGGCGAACGACGCAGGCCGGCGCCCGCGCGATCTCGCGGCAGTGGGTCGACTATCTCGACGGCGTGGCGGCGGGGCTGCAGGATCCGGAGCAGCGGACGGCCCTCGACCCCAACCGGCTCTCGGCGTACCAGGCCGCCGGCGAGATCGAGAAGGCGATCCCGATGCTCGAGCAGTCCGAGAAAGACTTTCCGAAGGACTACAACCCTCCGGCGCGGCTGGCGCTCGTGTACCTGAGGCTGAAGAAGTATGACCAGGCTCTCGCCGCCTCGGACCGCGCGCTCGAGCTCGTCTACGGGCCCCGGCGCGTCCGCGTGCTCGAAGTGCGGGCCGACATCCAGGCCGGGCGAGGCGACGCGGCGGCGGCACGCAAGACGCTGCAGGAGGCGCTCGCCTTCGCCGAGGACCTTCCGGCGGGGCAGCGCTCGGATTCCCAGGTCGCGTCGTTGCGGAAGAAGCTCGATCAGGCCGGCAGCGCCGGCAGCGCGCCCTAACCGCGCCGACGTCGCGCGGGCTCTCTGCTACCATGCGCGCTCTGTGCGCGCCGTGGGACTCTTCCTGGTGCAGCTCGCGGTCACGGCGCCGTCGGTTTCTGCCGCCGACGCGCCCCCTTCGGCCGCCCTCCAGGCCCTCTTTCGCGAGCAGTGGGAGTTTCGACTCGCCGAGGACCCGCTCTTCGCGACGAACGCCGGCGACCCACGCTACAGCGCCCGCCTTCCGTCGATGACGCCCGCGGACTTCGCGCGGAGGGAAGCCTTCGCGCGCGGGATGCTCCGGAGGCTCGAGGCCGTGGACGCCACGGCGCTGTCGACGCCGGACCGCGTCAGCCGCGAGATGCTGGTCCGCGAGCTCACCCACGAGATCGCCGGCTACGAGTTCGGGACGTACCGCATTCCGCTGAACGCGGACAGCGGCTTCCAGACCGACTTCGCCGACATCCCGAACCGGAACCCGTTCCGCAACGCGGCGGACTACGAGGCGTACATCGCCCGGCTGAATGCGTTTCCGCGCTACGCGTCGCAGGAGATGGCGCTGATGCGGCAGGGCCTCGCCGCGGGCTTCTCGTTGTCGCGCTCGGTCCTCGAAGGGCTCGACGGCACGATGCAGGCCCACGTCGTGACGGATCCCGAGAAGAGCGTCTTCTACGCGCCGTTCCGTTCGTTCCCGGTCGGCGTGGCGGCGGCGGAGCGGACGCGACTCGAGGCCGCGGGCCGGCGCGCCATCTCCGAGTCCGTCGTCCCCGCGTACCGTGCCCTCGCCGACTTCATGCGCAACGAATACGTGAAGAAGGCGCGGACGTCCATCGGCGCCTCGGAGCTGCCGCGCGGGCGCGAGTACTACGCACACCTCGTCCGCTACTACACGACGCTCGACGTCACGCCGCAGCAGGTCCACGAGATCGGCCTGGCCGAAGTCGCCCGGATCCGCGCCGAGATGGAAGCGGTCATGAAGAAGACCGGGTTCCAGGGGACCTTCGCCGAGTTCCTGACGTTTCTGCGGACGGATCCGCGCTTCTACGCTCCGACGGCGGAGGAGCTCCTCAAGACCGCCTGCGCCATGTCGAAGAAGGCCGACGGAAGCCTGCCCGCGCTCTTCGGCCGGCTCCCGCGGCTTCCGTACACGGTCGAGCCCGTGCCCGCCCACCTCGCACCGAAGTACACCGGCGGCCGCTACGTCGAGCCTCCGGCCGACGGCACGCGCCCCGGAATCTACTGGGTCAACACCTATGCTCTCGACAAGCGTCCGCTCTACACGCTCGAAGCCCTCACGCTGCACGAAGCGGTTCCCGGCCATCATCTCCAGGTCGCCCTCTCTCAGGAGCTGACGGGGTTGCCGCAATTCCGGCGCTTCTCCGACGTCGGAGCGTTCGGCGAGGGCTGGGCGCTCTACTCGGAGTGGCTCGGGCGCGAGGCCGGCTTCTATCAGGACCCCTACAGCGAGTTCGGGCGTCTGACCTACGAGATGTGGCGCGCCTGCCGCCTCGTCGTGGACACGGGGCTCCACTCGATGGGCTGGACGCGGCCGCAGGCCATCGACTACCTGGTCTCGAATACGGCGCTGTCGGTCCACGAGTGCACGACGGAGACCGACCGGTACATCTCGTGGCCGGGCCAGGCGCTCTGCTACAAGATGGGGGAGTTGAAGATCCGGGAGCTGCGGAAGCGGGCGGAGACGGAGCTCGGCGCCCGCTTCGACGTGCGCGGGTTCCACGACGCCGTCCTCGCCAACGGCATGGTGCCTCTGCCGGTGCTCGAGGCCCAGGTCGACGCGTGGATCCAGGCGTCGGCATCGGCGCCCGCGCCGGCCTCCTCGGGCGCGGCTGATGCCAGGGAGCCGGCCGTGAGCGCGCATCGCGATTCGCGGTTCGGTCAGCGCGCCTCGATTCGCGCCAGGAACCCGGCGACCGGTGAGACTCTCGAGGGCGACTACTTCGAAGCCACGCCGGCCGAGATCGACTCCTCCGCCCGGGCGGCCGAGCGGGCGTTCGAGCCGTACGCGGCGCTTGCCCCCGAGAGGCGGGCGGAGTTTCTGAGGGCGATCGCGCAGCAGACGGTGGCTCTCGGCGAGAGCCTTCTCGCGCGGGCCGAAGCCGAGACGGCCCTCCCCGCGGCTCGCCTCGAGAGCGAGCGCGCGCGCACCGTCTCGCAGATCCTCCTCTTCGCCGAGCTCATCGAGGAGGGCTCGTGGGTGGGCGCGCGAATCGACCGCGCCCTGCCGGAACGAAAACCGCAGCCGCGGCCCGACATTCGGCGGATGCTGTTTCCCGTCGGCCCGGTGGCGGTCTTCGGAGCGTCGAACTTTCCGCTGGCCTTCTCGGTGGCGGGGGGCGACACGGTCTCCGCGCTCGCCGCCGGATGCCCGGTCGTCGTGAAGGCGCACCCGGCGCATCCGGGGACCTCGGAGCTCTCCGCCTCCGCCATCAAGCGGGCGGCCCGCGAGACGGGAATGCCCGAGGGCGTCTTCTCGATGCTCCACGGGACTTCGCCGGAGGTCGGGATCACGCTCGTCACGCATCCGGCCATCCGCTCCGCGGCGTTCACGGGCTCGCTGCGGGCCGGACGCACGCTCTACGACGCGGCGGCCCTGCGGCCCGAGCCGATCCCGGTGTTCGCCGAGATGGGCTCCTCGAATCCGGTGTTCCTCCTTCCCGGCGCGCTTCAGGAGCGCGGCGAGACGATCGCGAAGGGCTTCGCGGCCTCGGTGACGCTCGGGCTCGGGGCAGTTCTGCACGAATCCGGGCGTCGTCGTCCTCGTGGATTCGCCGCCCGCCACCGCGTTTCTTCATTCCGCGGGCGACCTGCTCGCCGGGACCACCGCGGGCACGATGGTCCACGCCGGCATCAAGACCGCGTACGACCAGAGCGTCGCGGACGTGACGCGGATTCCCGGCGTGAGGGTCGCCGCGCGCGCCCAGGGCGCGGGAGCGCATCCCGAGACCGAGGCGCATGCCGCCCTCCTGCTGACGGACGCGGAGACGTATCTCGGCCAGGCCGCGCTGGCGTCGGAGATCTACGGGCCGGCCTCGGTCGCCGTGCGGTGCGCTTCCCGCCACGAGATGGTCCGGATCGCCCGCGGCCTGCACGGCCATCTCACGGCCACGATCCACGGCACCGAGAAGGACCTCTCCGATTTCGCCGAGCTCGTCGCCGTCCTCCGCCGGAAAGTGGGGCGGCTCGTCTTCAACGGCTTCCCGACGGGCGTCGAGGTCTGCCACGCGATGCAGCACGGCGGCCCGTATCCCGCGACGACCGACTCGCGCGAAACCTCGGTCGGCTCGGCCGCGATCCACCGCTTCGTCCGACCGGTCTGCTTCCAGGACTTTCCGCAGTCGGCGCTTCCCGAAGAGCTCCGCAACGAAAATCCGCGCGGGCTGTGGAGGCTGGTCGACGGCGCCCCGACGAAGGATCCCGTATGAAGCGGCTCCCGGAGTCGATCGAGGTCGTCGACTCGCACACCGAAGGAGAGCCGACCCGCGTCGTCATCGGCGGATGGCCGGAGCTCTCGGCGCCGACGATGGAAGGCCGCCGCGAGGAGCTCGCGACGCAGTTCGAGGATCTCTGGCGCGCGGTCGTGCTCGAGCCCCGCGGCCACGACGCGATCGTGGGCGCTCTCCTGACGCCGCCGGTGACTCGGGGCGCCGTCGCCGGAGTCATCTACTTCGACAACGTCGGGCCCATCTGGATGTGCGGCCACGGCACGATCGGTGTCGTCCGGACGCTGGAGCACCTCGGGCGCATTTCGCCCGGGAAGGTGCGTCTCGACACCGCCGTCGGCACAGTGGGGGCCGAGCTCGCCGTCGACGGCCTCGTCACGATCGAGAACGTGCCGGCCCGCCTCCTCGCGAAGGACGTGGCCGTGGAGGTTCCCGGCATCGGCCGCGTCGTCGGCGACATCGCCTACGGAGGCAACTGGTTCTTCCTCGCGCGGGACGGCGTCGAGCGGGTCGAGCCCGACAACCTCGAGCGGCTGCGGACCGTGACGCTCGGGATCCAGCGGGCTCTCGCCGCGCAGGGGATCACCGGGGAGGGCGGGACGGCGGTGGACCATGTCATTCTCTATGGGGCGCCGGGCCGCGTCGACGCCGACAGCCGAAATTACGTCCTCTGCCCCGGCGGCGCCTACGACCGCTCGCCCTGCGGCACGGGAACCTCGGCGAAGATGGCCGCCCTGCATGCGCGCGGCGAGCTCCCCGCGGGTCGGCGCTACCGACAGGAGTCGATCACGGGAAGCCTGTTCACGGGGTGGCTCGAAGAGCACGACGGGCAGCTCTGGCCCCGGATCCAGGGCCGGGCCTACGTGACCGGACGGGCGACCCTCTACTTCGATCCGCGCGATCCTTTCCGCGCCGGGCTTCCGTCCGCCGCGGTCTCCGTCCCCGGAGGTCATGCCGGCGCCTGACGTCCTCGTCGTCGGCGCGGGGATCGTCGGAGCGGCCTGCGCCGAAGCGCTCACGGCCGCCGGGCTTTCGGTCGAGATCCTGGAGTCCCGTTTCGCGGGCGGAGGCGCGACCGCGGCGGCCATGGGGCACGTGGTCGTCATGGACGATTCCGATGCCCAGTTCGCGCTGACCTCGCTCTCCCGCCGGCTCTGGGTCGAGATGGCGCCCGAGATCCCGCGCGACTGCGAGGACGAGGAGACCGGCACGCTCTGGATCGCCGAGGACGAGGAGGAGCAGGCCGCACGTCCGAAAGAAGGCGGCGTTCTACCGGCGAGCGCGGCGTCGAGGTCGAGGAGCTCTCGGGAGAGGACGTGGCTCGCGCCGAGCCTTCGCTGCGTCCCGGCCTCGCCGGAGCCCTGCGCGTCCCCGGCGATCGCGTGCTCTACCCGGTCAATGCCGCGCGCTGGCTGCTCGAGCGCGCCGTCGCGCGGGGCGCCGTGCGCCGCGAGGGCGATCGAAGCCGTCGCGATCTTCGGACGGCGCGTCGAGACCCGGCAGGGGAGCCTCGAGGCCGGCGCGGTCGTGAACGCCTGCGGCGTCGCGGCGCCGCTTCTGACGCCGGGCCTTCCGATCGCTCCGCGCAAAGGGCATCTCGTGATCACCGACCGCTACCCGGGATTCTGCCGCCACCAGCTCGTCGAGCTCGGGTACCTGAAGAGCGCCCACACGCCGTCGCCCGAGTCGGTCGCGTTCAATCTGCAGCCGCGCGCGACCGGCCAGATGCTCCTCGGCTCCTCGCGCGAGTTCGTCGGCCTCGATCCGGCGATCAACCGCCGCATTCGCGCGAAGATGGTGCGAAGAGCTCTCGAGTTCGCTCCCGGCGCTGGCGCGTCTCTCCGCCCTGCGCACATGGGTCGGTTTCCGTCCGGCGACTCCCGACAACCTTCCGCTCATCGGCCGGTGGGACGCAACGCCCGGCCTCTTCGTCGCCGCCGGCCACGAAGGCCTCGGCATCACGTCGGCGCCGGCGACCGGGCGTCTCGTCGCCGACGCGATCCTCGGCCGCCGCAGCCCCATCGACCCCGCGCCCTATTCCCCGATGCGGTCGTTTCCGGCGGCGGACGATGCGCATGCGTGAGCTCACGGTGGCCGCGGCCCTCGAGAACGCGGGCCGTTCCATCCTCCGACGTTCCGTTTCCGGCGAGCCGCGCGGCGTCCTGTGCGCGATGGGGGTCTGCTTCGAGTGCCGCATGGACATCGGAGGCGTCCCGCACCGGCGCGCCTGCATGGAGATGGAGGGGAGCCGCCGCCCCGCATTCGATGCTCGCGAGCAGGTCGACGGCGAGGTCGAGTGCGACGTCGCGGTCGTGGGCGCGGGTCCGGCCGGGGTCGCGGCGGCCTGCCGCGCCGCGGAAGCCGGAGCGCGGACCGTCGTGCTCGACGAGAATCCGGCGCCGGGCGGGCAGATCCACCGCCATCTTCCGGGGCAGCCGGCACCCGAAGGCGCGCGGGTCTGGCTCGAGCGGCTGGCTGCTTCGGGCGCCGAGGTGCGCACGCGGATGGTCGGTCGTCGACGCCACAGCCGACTCTTCGAGCTCGCGTTTCCGGTTCAGGCTGTTCGCCGAGAACGACGGCGCCGTCCTCTCGGTGCGCGCGGCTCGCGTCGTGCTGGCGACCGGCGCGCGCGAGCTCTTTCTTCCGTTCCCGGGCTGGACGCTGCCGGGAGTGATGGGCGCCGGCGGAGCGCAGGCCATGGCCAAGATGGGGGCGGACTTTCGGGGTCGCTCCGCCGTCGTGGCGGGCTCGGGGCCGCTGCTGCTTCCGGTCGCGGCGTATCTCGAAAAGGCCGGCGCCGAGGTGGCGCTCGTCGCCGAGCAGGCGGGGCTGCTCGGGCTCGCGCGCTTCGCCGCGGACCTCGCGTTCTTTCCGGGCAGGCTCGCTGGAGGCCGCGCGCTATCGGGGCGGTTTCTTTCCGGCGCCGTACCGCACCGGCACCTGGATCGCGAAGGCGCACGGCCGAGAGCGGCTCGAAGCGGTCACGCTGACCGATGGACGCGACGACTTCACGATCGACTGCGACCTCGCCGCCGTCGGCTACGGCCTCGTGCCGAACGCGGAGCTCGCGCGACTCCTCGATTGCGAAACCGACAGAGGGGCCGTCGTCACGGACGCGTCGCAGGAGACCAGCGTTCCCGGCGTGTTCGCGGCCGGCGAGCCCTGCGGCGTCGCCGGCCTCGATACCGCGATCGCCGAGGGCGAGATCGCGGGGCTCGCTGCGGCCGGCCGGCTCGACGGCCCGACCGCCGAGGTCCGCCGGCTCGTCCGTGCGCGGGCGCGCGGCCGCCGTCTCGCGGCCGCCATGGAGAGCGTCTTCCGCCCGCGCCCCGAGCTCGCCGCCGCCGTGCGCGCGGACACGATCGTCTGTCGCTGCGAAGACGTGGCGTTGTCCTCGATCGCGTGCGCGGCGAGCGCGCGCGAGGCCAAGCTGGCGACGCGCGCCGGCATGGGGCCGTGCCAGGGCCGCGTGTGCGGCCCGGCCCTCGAGTTCCTCTTCGGCTGGGATTCGGATACGGTACGGCCGCCCTTGAAGCCGGCGGCGCTCGGCAGCCTCGCGATGATGACGGAGGATTCGGCATGAAATGGCAGGGCGTCTTTCCGGCGGTGACGACTCCTCTGCGCGAGGACCTCTCGATCGACTTCGACTACCTTCCGCGCCAGCTCGAGTCCATGCTCGCCGCCGGCTGCCGGGGATTCGTGCTCCTCGGCTCGCTCGGAGAAGCGGCCACGATGAGCTTCGAAGAAAAAGGCGCCGTGCTCGAGGCCGGCAAACGCGCGCTGCGGCGGCCGGGCGCCGCTCGTGGCGGGGATCGCGGCCCTCTCGACCGCCGAAGCCGTCGCCACCGCGAGGCTCGCGGAGGCGAAGGGTTGCGACGGCTTGATGGTGCTCCCGGCCTACGTGTACCGGACCGACGCGCGCGAGACCGCCGCGCACTTCTCCGCCGTCATCGGCGCGACGCGGCTGCCGTGCATGCTCTACAACAATCCGCCCGCCTACGGCACCGACGTGCGGCCCGGAGGAGCTCGCGGCTCTCGCGGCGAAGCACCCGAACCTCGTCGCCGTGAAGGAATCGAGCGAGGACGTCCGACGGGTGGCGGCGATCCGGGCGCTGATGGGGGACCGGATGGCGATCTTCGTGGGCGTCGACGATCTCATCGTCGAGGGCGTCGCCGCCGGGGCCGTCGGCTGGGTCGCGGGGCTCGTGAACGCGTTGCCCGCGGAGTCCGTGCGGCTCTTCGACCTCGCCGCGGCGGGCCGGATGCCGGAGGCCCGCGCGCTCTACGAGTGGTTCCTGCCCCTGCTGCGCCTCGACGTCGTGCCGAAGTTCGTGCAGCTCATCAAGCTCGTGCAGCAGGAGACCGGGACGGGCTCGGAGCGCGTGCGTCCGCCGCGTCTGAAGCTCGAAGGGAAGGAACGCGACGAGGCGCTGGCCCTGATCCGGGAGCGCCTCGCCGCGAGACCGATGGAAGCGAAAGCCTAGGAGCCCTACTTGCCGCCGGCCGAGAGCGCCGGCATGTTGTCGAGCATCCCGAGGCGGAAGAGCGTCGTCAGGTAGTCGTCGATGTGGGCGAAGCGGGCGGCCGCCTTCACTCCGAGCTTCTGACTCATGATTCCGAAGTACTTCATCCGAACATTCAGCGTCTGCTTCTGGATCTCGGCGGACTCGTTGACCATCTTCGTGACGTCCGCGTCGGAAAGCGTGGCGAAGTTTTCCGTGTACTGCTTGAGGAGGTTCAGGCGCGCGGCCATGACGGCGTCCCGCTCCTTCTCGAAGTCGGCGTAGACGCCCCAGAAGGTCTGCTGCTGGTCGGCGCTCAGCCCGCCCATGCCCGCGGCGAAGAGCTCGCGGCGCTTCTTGGACAGCGCGTTCTCGAGCTTGGCCATGTCGACGTCGGACTTCTGCATTTCCGGCATCGAGGACTGCGGGGCGGATCTGCGCCTGCTGCGCGACCGCGGCGGCGGCGATTCCGAGGGCCAGGAAAAAGGAAAGAACCTTTCGCATGTCTCGTCTCCTTTTGTCTTGAGGGTCGGCCGGCGCGAAGGACGGCCGGCCAAATTACGCGGGCGCGGAATCTATCACGGGCGGCGCGGGATCAGACGTGGCAGGAGCCGCCGCCCCGCTTCTCGAAGTACCGCTGGTGGTACTCCTCGGCGCGCCAGAAGCGGTCCGCGGGCGTGATCTCCGTGACGATCGGACGGCCGAAGCGGCCGCTCTTCTCGAGCCGCTCCTTGGACGCCTTCGCCGCCTCCTGCTGCTCGGGCGTGTGGAAGAAGATCGCCGAGCGGTACTGCGAGCCCACGTCGGGGCCCTGGCGGTTGAGCGTCGTCGGGTTGTGGTTGTTCCAGAAGATCTCGAGCAGCTGGTCGTACGAGACCCTGGCCGGGTCGTACTCGACCTCGACGACCTCGGCATGCCCCGTCTCGTCGGAGCAGACGTCTTCGTAGGTCGGGTTGTCTTTCTTTCCGCCGGCGTACCCGACCGCGGTCTGCAGCACGCCCGGCACCTTCCGAAACTCCTCTTCGACTCCCCAGAAGCACCCCGCGCCGAAAGTCGCCTTGGCCATCGTCTCTCCTCCCGAACGGATTGGACCCTTGAGAACACCGCCGACTCGCGGCGCGTTCCCGGCGGGTCATCGTAGCTCGGATTTCGAGCGGCCCTTGGTTGCCGCCGTCCTACGGACGGCGTCTCCTATAGCCGGGGGTCTTCCTTCGGTGGACGGACCGCGGGCCGACCGACGATGTCCGTTCCGGCCGGGGCGAATGCCATCGCGAGCACCAGCGAAGCCACGGTGAGTGTGAATACCTTTCTCATTCCGAATCTCCTTTCGAGAAGGAGCCTGTGAAGGTTCGGATGAACCGATGAACGGCGGCGAGCCGCGCAACCCACCGCAAGTCATGGCTGGCAAGGATCTTGCGGCGCCGAACCCCGAGGAGGAACGATGCCGACCAAGAGAACTTTGAAGGCCGCGCGCCGCGACAAACGCGAAGGAAAATCTCCCTCGACCCAGGCGGGCGAGTTCGTCCACGAAGAGATCGAGCACGTGCGGGAGGGCAAGCACGGCGCGCGCTCCGCCAAGCAGGCGATCGCCATCGGGCTGTCCAAGGCCCGCCGCGCCGGCGTGAAGTTGCCGCCCCCGAAGAAAGGCACGACATCCGCGCGCACGCGCCGGAGCGCGCGCCGCGATTCTTCCGCGGGGCGCCGCGCCACGCGCCGGCCGTCGCGCACCCGTTCGCGTGCGGCGGCCCAGGCGTTGCGCCATGAGGGACGCCGCGCCGCCAGCCACGAGGCCCTCGCACGCCAGGCCCGCGCGGCCGCGCGGCGGCGCCCCGCCAGGGCCCGCTCGCGCGCAGCCAGGAAAGCCGCCCGCACCCGCAAGCGCAGCCGGTAGCGCGATTTACCTGGCGCTCGCCGACGTGTTATCCTCCGCGCCCTCTTCCGCGTGGGGCTGTAGCTCAGTTTGGGAGAGCGCGTGAATCGCACTCACGAGGTCGCCGGTTCGATCCCGGTCAGCTCCACCAATTACTTCATCGACCACAGCGATAGCTCCAGCCGACCCCGCATGGATCGAACCGGCGACCGTGGGGGTCGGGGGCGCGCGTGCGCCCCCCGCACAGAAGACGCCGCCGCGGACGTGCCGAGCGGAGCGAGGCGCGGCCGGTTCGATCCCGGTCAGCTCCACCAATACTTCATCAACACAGCGATAGCTCCAGCCGACCCTGCGGGGGATCGAACCGGCGACCGTGAACTCTCTAGGTTCGCGCCCGCCTCGCGGCCAGGCTCTGAACCGTCCACACCACGGTCGCGACGAAGATCAGGTCGATCATGGCGTGGAAGACGTAGAGGTGCCGGACAAGCTCGACGTGGGCGTCGGCGAAGGCGCAGATGGCGAGCTCGAGGGCCGCCATCGCGGAGAGGACGAGGAGGCCCGCGCGCGCCATGCGGCCGCGCGGGGACGCCTTGCGCCAGGTCGCGACGGCGGCCGCGGCAGGCCCGACGAGAAGCGCGGCCCAGATCCAGAGCGTCCACGGCCGGGCCCGGTACTTGAGATCGCTCCAGAGCGCGAATCGCCGGCTCTGGGCGCGCTCCGGAGCACCCGTGTCTCTCGGGAGATCGCCGAAGAATGGCGGGCGTATGCGGGCCCCCTTCCAGGCCGCCCGCCGGAGGACCGAGAACGCCCGGCCCGGCTCGGAGAGGTAGATCCGCGCGAGCACCCGGTAGCCGAGCGTGGTGTCGAGCTCCTCGCGAAAGACGGGATCCCTGAGAGGGGAGCCTTCGTCGTACGCGGTCGTGCCGGAGTAGCGGGCATAGCTCTCGGGCAGCCCGACGCGTCGGAGATCGGCCGCGGGGTCGGGAGAGTTCGGAAGCATCTCGGTGAAGAACGTGTGGTACTGGCACACGCGTCGGAGTGCCTGCGGCGCCGTGCGGAAGTAGACGTGCGCCGCCGCGAGCAGCACGGCGGCGAGACCCATCGCGACGGCGCGCCGCCGGCGGTTGCCCCAGGCGAGTGCCACGCCGAGCACGGCGAGGAGCGGGGCGTGCAGGGATTCCTGCGGCTTCGAGCAGGCAAAAAGCGTGGCCGCGAGGAAGTAGGCCGGCAGCCATGCACCCGCGAGAGCGCCGCGGCGGATGGCCAGCGCCGCGATCCCGGTCGTCGACAGGAAAAAGACGAGGGAGGCCGCCTGCCCGTACAGCGAATTCAGGGGCGCCGCGTACCCGACGTCGGTGTAGACGAACACCAGGAGGAACGCGCCGATCCATCGCGCCGCCGGGGCGAGGTCGCGGGAAGCGGCAATCCAGAGTCCGACACCCAACAGAAGGATCGCGGCGTGCAGCCCTCCCATGATCCGGATGTCGAAGAGCCGCGCACCGGCGAGCTGAGAGGCCACGACCGCCGCGCGCGCGAGGAGGGTCTCGGTCGTCGAGTAGCGCTCCGGGTCCTTCTCCGGCTCCGCGAACGCGAACCTCGTCGACGCCCAGCGGAAGTACCGATCGGGCTCGGGCTCGACGTAGGCGAGCCCCGCGGGCCCCATCACGTTGGCAAAGTCTCCGTTGTCGGCGAGGCCGACGATCGGCTTCACGAGCAGCTGCATGGCGAGCAGGCACGCGGCCGCCGCGACGACGGCGGCGACCGCGATCCGGTCAGACCGCATGCGCTCGAACCATCCGCCGCGACGCGAGGGCCTGAGTGATCCAGGCGGCGTCGGCGACCAGGATCAGGTCGCACATCGCGTGAAACGCGTAAAGATGCCGGGCGGTCTCGAGCTCGGCGTCGCCGATGGCGGAGACGAGGAATGCTCCCGCCGCCATCGCGACCAGAACCGCGAGCGCCTCACGCGATCGCTTCGCGGGGGGACGGGCGCGGGAATAGGTGAGCGCGCAGGCGGCGAGGGTGCCGGCGAAGAGGATCGTGGGCCAGACGAGGCCCGAGAATCGAATGCGGAACGCGCTCCAGGCGCCGTGGGCCCGGGCCAGCGGTGGCGCTCCCGACTCCCTCGCGAAATTTCCGAGATACGGCGGCTGCAGGACGAACGAAGATTGCGCGGCCTCGGCGATCCGCGCGGCCAGGCGCTTCGGGTGACGCAGGAACAACACCCGCGGCGACGTCTTTCCGGATCGCGGCTCGAGGAATTCCCGGACCTCGGGGAAGTTCGAGGGCGATTCGGGAACCCAGGCGCCGACGCCGGCGTACCGCGCCAGGGATGGATCGAGGCCGATCTCCTCGAGATCGCGTCGGGGATCCGGCGAGCCCGGAAGCAGATCCAGAAACAGGACGTTGTAACGGGTCACCCATCCCGCGGACGCCTCGGCGCTGCGGTAGTAGCGCCACGCCAGAGCGATCAGCAGGACCGCGAAGAGGGCCGCGCCGGCGCGCGCGCGTCGCGTGCCGGCCCAGGCAAGGCGGATGCCGAGCGGGGCGAGAAGGATCGCCTGGACGCTCTCCTGAGGCTTGGAACAGACGAAGAGAGCCGCCGCGAGGAAGTAGGCCGGAAGCCATGCGCCGGCGAGCCGGCCGCGGCCGATGGCCAGAGCCGCGATCGCCGCCGTCAGGAGCAGGAACAGGAGCGACGCGGTCTGACTGTAGAGGGACTGGAAAGGAGCGAGGTAGCCCGGGTCGGTGAAGAAGAAGACGAGAAGGACCGCGGCCGCCGCCTGCGCGCCAGCGCTCAGGACGCCGGCCGCGTGGACGAGCATTCCGAGCGCCACGAGCAGGAGCGCGGCGTGCACCGCTCCGAGAAACCGAACGTCGAAGCGCGGAGCCCGCGACAGGAGCTTTGCCGCGGCGACCGCGATCTCCACGAGAAGGGATTCCGACGTTCGAGACGCGGACACGTCAGCACGGCGCGCCGCATGATCGAAGCGGGGCTGCATCCAGCGGTAGAAGCGATCTTCCGGCCGAGCGCTGACCGAGACGAGCCCGGACGGCGTTCCCACCCGGTCGAAGTCGCCGTTGTCGGCGAGCCCGACGACGGGCGGGACCATCAGAGTCGTGACGATCGCCGCCGCCGCGGCGGCCAGCGCTCCGGCCACCAGGAGAGCGCTTCGCCGCGAGGGCGGCCCGTCTGGCATCGGCGCAGCCTAACCCGGATGGGCTAGGATCCGCGCCCATGGAGCACGGCGTCGACATCGGCGCATTCCTCATCGCCTTCGCGTCCGCGCTCTTCGGCGCCAAGCTCTTCGGCGGCCTCGCGGAAAGGGTGGGCCAGCCCTCGGTGCTCGGCGAGCTGCTCGCAGGCGTCGTGCTCGGCCCCTCGGTGCTCGGGCTCGTTCCGCTCTCCGAGGGGATCTTCCTGCTCTCGGAGATCGGCGTGATCCTCCTTCTCTTCGAGGTCGGACTCGAGACCGATCTCGAGGAGCTTCTGCGCGTCGGCGGCCGCGCGGCGGCGGTCGCTCTCGCGGGCATGGTGCTGCCTTTCGCGGGCGGCTACGCCCTGACGCGGGCGCTCGGGCATCCTTCGCTGACCGCGATCTTCGTCGGCGCGGCGCTGACGGCGACATCCATCGGCATCACCGCCCGCGTCCTGGCGGAGCTGGGGGCGCTGAAGACTCCCGAAGGCCAGATCATCCTGGGTGCGGCGGTCATCGACGACGTCCTCGGGCTGGTCGTGCTGGCGATCGTCAGCAAGCTCGCGCAGACCGGCACGCTTTCGGCCGCGGGCGCATTGAAGTCGACGGCGCTGGCGATCGGATTCCTCGTGGTCGCCATCGTGGTCGGAACGCCGGTGGGGAAACGGCTGGTGCACTTCGTCGGGAAGTCGAGCGCTCGCGGGATGCTCGGCGCGGCGGCCGTCATGTTCGCGGTGTTCGTGGCGTGGGCGGCCAAGAAGGCCGAGTCGGCGCCGATCGTCGGCGCCTTCGCCGCGGGGCTCGTGCTGGCCCGCACCAATCGCAGGCACGACATCGACGCGGCGCTCCGGCCGGTCGTCGACATCTTCGCTCCGGTGTTCTTCGTGTACGTGGGGGCGGAAGTCGACGTGCGGCTGCTCAACCCCGCGGTGCGTGAGAACTGGCCGGCGCTCCTCCTCGGACTGGGCCTGACGCTGATCGGCTTTCTCGGAAAGCTCGCCGCGGGTTACTGCGCCTGGGGGAAGGTTCGTCGAGCCTTCATCGGCGCGGGGATGGTGCCTCGGGGCGAGGTCGGGCTCATCTTCGCCTCGCTCGGCCTCGCCGACAAGGCGCTGCCCGGTCCCGTATTCGTGGCCGTCCTGATGGCGGTCTTCCTGACGACGTTCGTCGCGCCGCCTCTTCTGAAGGTTCTCCGGCCGAAAGCGGCATAGTCCGCGAGCCCGCGAGCGCGCGCCTAGGTTCGGGGGGTGCGCGCCGTGTCCGGGCGCGCGCGGAGCTGGGTCAACGTCGTCCCCAGCAGAGCGCGCCTCTCGGCTTCCAGGCGATCGAAGAGCGGCTCGAGCACCATGGCGACACGATCCTGGCCGTGCGGGTTGACGTGGAGCAGGCCCGGGGAGAGCGCGTCGATGATGCGCGCGACCGTGATCTGGCGGCCCGAGGTCGCGAGGCGGAATCCGGCGGCCGGGTTGCCCTCGATCAACCCTCCCTTCTTCAGGTCTTCGAGGATGGCCAGGGTGTCCGCCGGGGAGACGTCCGGGTTCGTTTCGAGGTCCTGCAGCGGCGACGCCTCGGCCGAGGACATCCGCAGGAGCATCCGGATCGCCTTCTCGGCGCGCCCCTCGCGCTGGCTCTCGGTGGTCGCGCCGGAGCTCTCTTTCTGGAGCACGTGCGTCAGCTCGACGCCGAAGAGAATGAGCGCCCACGCGAAGTAGAGCGAAATGATCGCGAAGAGCGCGAAGGCCAGCGATCCCGCGATGAGGTTCATCCGCATGAGGGCGTCGACGTAGAGGCCGAACCCCGCGCGCAAGAGCTCGAGGCCGATGGCCACCGTCGCGCCCGCCACGGCCGCCGGGGTCAGGCGCACGCGGGCGTTGGGCACGTAGCGGTAGATGAGCGTCAGGAAGAAGGCCTTCAGGAGGAACGGCACGGTGGCGCCGAAGATCGGGGAGTTCAGCGGCGAGCCCGCGTCCGAGGACCGGATGGTGCGGAGGCCCCACCCGATGCCGCCGAGGACGAGGCCGAGCGCCGCGAGCGCGAACACATAGATGATGAAGCGGGAGACGCGCGCCCGGCGGCGCGGAGCGCCCCAGACGGCGTTGAAGACGCCCTCGACGACGAACACCAGCCGGACCGACGCGAGGACGAGCAGGGCCAGGCCCACGCCGGAGATGGCCTTGGATTCCGCCACGAACTCCTGGAGGTTGTGCGAGAGGCGCGTCGTGGAGTAGGGAATGACGGCGTTCAGGATCGCGAGGATCTCGTCGTCGTACTCCTGGAAGAACGTCACCAGGAAGAGGGAAAACGTGGCGAGGAGCGGAACCGCCGTGAGCAGCGTCGTGAACGCGAGCGAACCGGCGAGATCCGGGCCCCGGTCGGCGCGGAAGCCGCGGAACGTCTCGGACACCACGCCCCGGATCGTCCACGCCGGCCGGATTTCGCGCGAGGGCCGGACGGGAGAGCTGTCGGTCTTCAACGAATCTCCGTCCTCAACCCGGGCAGGGTATATGATCCGGGCCCGAACCGGAGGTATCCATGGCGAAAGAAACCCCATTCGACCGCGCTCGGGACTTCGTGGAAGAGAAGATCGACCAGACCAAGGAAACGCTGGGCGACTCCTACACGAAGGCGCGGGACCAGTTCGACGACGTGAGCGAAGACGTCCGCAAGAGCGTCAAGTCGACGGCCAAGCGCATCGAAAAGGACTACGGCTACCTGTGGGACGACGTGCGCGGGTACGTGCGCGAGAATCCGGGCGCGGCGATCGCGATTTCGGCGGCCGTCGGCTTCGTGCTCGGGTTCCTGTTCCACGGCGACGACGACTGACGATTCGGCCCGAGGCGAGTGAAGCCGGGCGCCTCCGAACCCGGCACCCGCGACCCGAGTCGGCTCCTATAATCGCGTCGTGACGCCCTCGCGCTCCTCGCAGCCTTCGAGCTCGTCGCAGGAAGCTCCGACGCTTTCGCGTCCGCTCTCCTCGTTCGCATCGAGCGCCGGCTGCGCGTGCAAGATCCCGCAGTTCGACCTCTCCTCCATCCTCTCGAAGCTGCCCACGGGCTCCGATCCGAACCTCCTCGTGGGCAATGCCGAATCGGACGACGCCGCGGTCTACCGGATTCCCGGGGGCCACGCCGTCGTCCAGACGATCGACTTCTTCACGCCGGTCGTCGACGATCCGAGGCTCTTCGGACGGATCGCCGCGACGAACGCGCTCTCCGACGTCTACGCCATGCGAGGCCGACCGGTCCTCGCCCTCGCGGTGGCGGCCTTTCCGATGAAGGTCCTTCCGGCCGAGATGCTCGAGGAAATCCTGCGGGGAGGCGCCGAGAAAGTCGCGGAGGCCGGGGCGGTCGTCGGCGGCGGACACTCCATCGATCACGACATCCCGCTCTACGGCCTCTCGGTGACCGGCATCGTCGAGGAGTCGCGCATCACGCGGAACAAAGGCGCGCGGCCGGGCGACGCGCTCGTCCTGACCAAGCCTCTCGGCATCGGCGTGACGATCCGCGCCGGCCGGTCGGACTCGGCCGCGGCCTCGTCCGCGTCCGCCGGACGCCGGGTCGCCGGCGCGCCGGCTTTCCGACGCGGCGCTCGAGGAAGCCGTGAGCGTGATGTGCACGCTGAACCGGGCCGCGATGGAGGCGATGGAGGGCTTCACCATCCGCGCCGTCACCGACGTCACGGGCTTCGGGCTCCTCGGCCATCTGTACGAGATGATGTCGGCTTCCGACACGACGGCGGAGATCTCGGTCGGGAACGTGCCGCTGCTCTCGCAGGCGCGCCGGCTCGTCGCCGAGGGCGTCGTGCCCGGCGGTTCGAAGGCGAACGCGACGAACCTGCGCGCCCGGGCCGCGGTCGCCGAGGGCGTCTCGGACGAGGATTTCCTTCTCCTCTCCGACGCGCAGACGTCGGGAGGGCTCCTGGTGGCGCTTCCGGAGGCGGAGGCGGCTGCGTACGCCGCCCGCTGCCTCGAGAAGGGCGCACCCGCCGGAGCCGTGGTCGGAAGGGTGGTCGAACCGCGGGCGGAGCGGCTCTCCGTTCGCCGCTAGAGTCTCCAGGTCCGCCGTCCGCGTTCGTCGAACACCGCGCTCGAATCCAGAAAGGGGAGGCCATGGCCGAGGACAGGGAGGATTGGGTCGAGGTCGCGTCCAGCGGCGACGATGAAGAGGCGGAGATCATCGCCGGCCTTCTCGAATCCGAAGGGTTTCCGGTCGTGATCGAAGGGACTCCGTCCTCCCCGTTTCCCGAGGATCTCGGAGCATTCGGTCGGACGCGCGTGCTCGTGCCGCCCGACCGGGCCGAAGAGGCGCGCGTCCTGATCGCCGAGAGCGAGCGCGACGCCGAGCGCAATCTCGCCGACGCGGACGCGGGTGCGGAATCCGGAACCGACAAGGACCCGTCCGAGGAATGAGCATCCTTCCCCCGGGCTCCCGGCTCGGGCGTTTCGAGATCTCCTCGGTTCTCGGCCAGGGGGCCATGGGCGTCGTCTACCTCGCGCACGATCCCGACATCGACCGGCCCGTGGCGATCAAGACGATCCACCCCGAAGCGGCGCGGGGCGAGTCCGCGGCCGAGATCGAGGCCCGATTCCTCAAGGAAGCCAAGCTCGCCGGGAGGCTGCAGCATCCCAACATCGTCACGGTCTACGACGTCGGCCGCGACAAGGACGTCTACTTCATCGCGATGGAGTACGTCGAGGGCAAGCCGCTCACGCGCTATCTCGGCGGCGAGGAGCTGCCTCTCGCGGCCAAGGTCGCGATCATCCGCCAGGCCGCCGAGGCTCTGGCTCACGCGCACGAGCGCGAGGTCGTCCACCGCGACGTCAAGCCCGGCAACATCCTGATCGCCAAAGACGGCCGCGTGAAGGTCACCGACTTCGGCATCGGCAAGTTCACTTCCGCGACGACGTCCGACATGACGCGCACGGGCCAGATGATCGGCAGCCCCGCGTACATGTCGCCCGAGCAGATCCGCGGCGAGAAGATCGACGGACGCTCGGACCTGTTCTCGCTGGGCGTCGTCCTCTACGAGCTGCTGACGGGCGCCCGGCCGTTTCCGGGCGAGTCGATCACGACCCTCGTGTACCAGATTCTGCACACGGAGCCGCGCGACCCCCGCGAGATCCGGTCGGATCTTCCGATCGCGACCCGCGAGGTGATGGCGCGCCTGCTGGCCAAGCAGCCCGAACGCCGGCCGGCCGACGCACGGGAGTTCCTGCGGGAGCTCCGCCGCATCGAGAAGTTTCAGCGCGAATCCGAGATGACGCGGCGCGCCGTCGTGGCGGGCCCTGCAGCGCCCGCGGGGGCGGCGGTCGGCCTGGTCGGCGCCGTCGCGGCGCCTCCGCCGCTGCCGACGTCGCGCGTCCCGGCGCCCGCCCCTCCGCCCGAGACTGCATCGTCCGGCGCGCCGACGGCGCCGGCCGCGCGGCCGAACCGGCGGATATTCGAGGGGACGATCTTCCTGCTCGCCGGGGCCGCGCTCGCCGGTGGGCTTCTGTTCTTTCTGGTCTTCCGAAGGCCGCGCACGGTTTCCGGTCCGATGCCGTTGGCCTCCCTCCCGACTCCGGCGGCGGCGCCGGCCGTGCCGACGCTGCCCGTGCCGGCTCCCGAAGTCGTGGCGGTCGAGCCGACGCCCGTGGTCCTGCCGACGCCGGGGCCCGGGGAAGCCGCCGACGCCACCGTCGGCGCGCCGCGGCTCGTCGATACGCCGGCCTCGCGCCCGACGCGCCTGCGGCCCAGCCCCGCGCCGACGCCCGAGCCTCCGAAGGTCGCCGCGCGCGCGGAGGCGGAGCCGCCGGTGCCCCCGCCGGCCTCTTCCGCTCCCGCTCGGCCGACCCGCGTGGACGCCGTCTACGAGACGCGCGGCAGCCTGCGATTCACTTCCAGTCCCGAGCAGGCCCGCCTCTACGTCGACGGGCGATACGTCGGAATCGCCGATGACTGGGACAACCGGGGAGGAGGCCGGCCGCTCGAGCTCGAGAAGGAAGGCACGCACTACGTGCGAATGGAGCTGCCGGGCTACCGGCCCTTGAATCTCCAGATCGACGTGACGCCGGACGGGGACGACTCGGTCTCGATCGACGAAGAGCTCGAGCGTCGCGAGCGGCTCCCTTACGAGAAGCTGCCGGCCGTCTACGACCGTACGACTTCAGAGGTCGAATTCGCGGTCACGCCGGCCGACGCCGGCGTCTCCGAAGAGGGCAAGGCGCTCGGAACCGCATCGGATTTCGGGCCGGGCTCACCCCTGAAGCTGTCGGGGCCGATGGTCCACGACCTGATGCTGTCGGCGCCCGGGTACAAGCCGAAGCTCGTCCGCATCCTCGTCGCGCCGAACGCCGGAAAAGAGCGCGCGAAAGTCACCGAGAAGCTGAAGACGCCCTAGGGAAGGTCGAAATGTTGAAATGTTGAAATGTTGAAAGGGCCGGAGAAGAAGCCCTTCGACGCTTAGACAAATCAACATTTCGACTCATCCCGGCCCGGCGAGCACCCGCCAGCTCGCCAGGCGCTCCGCGGTCTCGACGGCTCGGCGCGCGGCCAGCCGGCACAACAGCGCCGAGAGCTCGACGCAGCCTTCCGGATCGGCGGCCTCCAGAGCGTCGAACCGGGTGCGCGAGAGCTCGAGGACCACGGCATCTTCGTGCACGACGGCGTCGGCCGATCGGCCCGAACCCGGATCCAGGATCGCCATCTCGCCGAAGATCTCGCCGGCCGAGAGGACCGCGAAGGCCTCCTCGCCTCCGGAGATGCGCCGGGAGATGCGGACGCGGCCGCGCGCGATGACGTAGATCGCATCGCCCGCGTCGCCTTCCCGGAAGATCACGGCGTCCGAGGGATAACTCTTCTCGTCGGCGAAGACGGCGAAGAGGAAGCGGTCGGACTCCGAAAGCCCGACCGATGTCAGCGAGCGGGACCGGTCCTCGAGCGAAAGCGTATCGGCGCCTTCCGCGGCGTCGTCGATGCGCTGCGCGGCGCGCGGCGCGGCGGCCTCCTCGGGGAAGAATTTTCGAAAGAGGTCGTTGAGCCGGGCGAGGCGGCGCGCGAGGCGCGCCCGGAGGTAGCGGAGCCAGACGGCGCGATCGGGGTCGGAGGAAAAGAAGTCGACGGTGAAGCCCAGCAGCGTGACCGGCCCCCGCGCCCGGGCATCGCACGTCCGCGGCGCTCCGACCAGGGCTTCTTCGCCGACGAGGTCTCCCGGCTGGGCTTCTCCCATCTCCTGGTCTCCGACGGGCGTGGGCCGCACGAGCTCGAGCGCGCCCTGCACGACGAAGGAAATTTCTCCGGAGGACTCGCCGCTGCGATAGAGCGGGCTTCCGGTGGCGAGCCGGCGGAGCTCGCCGGCGGCGGCCGCCGCAAAGAGGGCGCCTTCGTCGAGGCCCTGGAGCGACGGCATCTCCGCGAGGCGGCGCGCGCGGTCCAGAACGCCTTCCGAGGACGCGCCGCGGCGCCGGACGAGGGAGCGGAGCAGATCCGCCGAGTGGTCCGGCCAGGGAACGCCGGGGGCGCGACGCTCCGCCTCTTCCATCAGCCGGTCGCGGGCCGCGGCGACGGCATCCGGCCACGCGGGCATCTCACGGGGCGCCAGGGCTCGCGCCGCCCGCAGAAACCGCCGATCGCCGCCGTCCGGCAGGCCGTCGGGCCGCAGCAGCGCGGCCTCGAGGAGATCCCGGACGGCTTCGGCGAAGCGCTTCTCGAGGAACCCGAGCCGGCCGCGGGCCGAGGCGATCCGGGGGTCGAACGGGTCGCGCCGGCGCGCCTCGTCCAGGAGCCGCCGGGCCTCGCCGAAGTCGTGGGCCTCCAGGAGCAGCCGGGCGACCAGCACGGGATCGTTGCCGTCGAGGGCGAAGGGCCGCGCCTGGTCGACGCGTCCCGCCGCGAGCAGGACCCGCGCGAGCGAGGCGGCGGCCGCGGCGCGGTCCTGCGCCTCGAGCGTCTCCGCGAGGCGAAAAAGCATGTCCGCCTCGGCCGAGAGCCCGGCGGCCTCGCAGCGGCGCGCCGCGACCCGCGCCCGCTCCGCCGGCGAGTCCGTCATGCGTCCGAATTCTATGGCGTTCGCCCGTTCTCACCGGGAGCGCGACCCTTGTGCTAGTTTCTCGACCTCATGTCCGCCCCCGCGACTGCGCCGGCCGCACTCAAGCGGACGCCGCTCTACGCCCTGCACCGCGAGCTCTCCGCGCGGATGGTCGACTTCGGCGGATGGGAGATGCCGGTGCAGTACGCCGGGATCCTCGAGGAGCACAGGGCGGTCCGCGAGCGCGTCGGCCTTTTCGACGTCTCGCACATGGGCGAGTTCCGCGTCGCCGGCCCGGACGCCCTGGCGGGGCTCCAGGCCCTGACCCCCAATGACGTCGCCAGGCTCGCGGACGGCCGCATCCACTACTCCGCGTTCCTGACGGAGAAGGGGACCTTCGTCGACGACCTGCTCGTCTACCGCAAGGCGGCCGATGAGTACCTTCTCGTGGTCAACGCCGGAAATACGGACAAGGACTTCGCCTGGGCGCAGGAACGTCTGCGAGGCGATGCGCGCGTCGAGAACCACAGCGACGACTACGCCCTGATCGCCGTCCAGGGACCGAAATCCGCCGGGCTTCTCGGGCGCGTGGCGGACCCCGACCCGTCGAGCCTGCCGTACTACGGTTTTCTCGAGGGCCGGGTCGCCGGCTTCGGGGCGCTGGTCTCGCGCACCGGGTACACGGGAGAAGACGGCTTCGAGATCTACTGCCGGCCCGCGGACGCGGAGGCCATCTTCCGGCGGCTGCTCGAAGAGGGAAAACCCGACGGCGTCATGCCGTGCGGGCTCGGCGCCCGTGACACGCTGCGGCTCGAGGCAAAGATGGCCCTCTACGGCAACGACATCGACGAGACCGTCACCGCCTACGAGGCGGACCTGGGCTGGATCGTGAAGATGGGCAAGGGCGACTTCCTCGGCCGCGAGGCGCTCGCCGCGCAGAAGGCCGCCGGCGTGCCGCGCAAGCTCGTGGGCTTCGAGATGGTCGACCGGGGCATCGCGCGCCATGGACATCCGGCGAAGACCGGGGCCGGAGCGGGCGTCGTGACCTCCGGCACGCATTCGCCGACGCTCGGCAAGCCCATCGGGCTCGCGCTCCTGCCGACGGCCGCGACGGCCCTCGGGACGGAGTTCGAGGTGGACATTCGCGGACGCGGCGCGGCCGCGCGCGTCGTGGCGACACCGTTCTACAAGAGGAAGGGAAGCTGATGGACGACCTGCACTACAGCGAGAGCCACGAGTGGGTCCGCGTGGACGGCGAAATCGGAACGATCGGGATCACCGAGCACGCCCAGAAACAGCTCGGCGAGATCGTGTACCTGGAGCTGCCCGAGGTCGGCCACGTCTACAACGCGGACGACGAGTTCGGGACCGTCGAGTCGGTCAAGGCCGTCTCGGAGCTGTACTCGCCGGTTTCGGGCGAGGTGGTCGAGGTCAACAAGTCGGCGGTCTCCGAGCCCGGCATCATCAACGACGATCCGCAGGGCGACGGCTGGCTCATCAAGATCAAGCTCTCGACCGACGAGGAGATCGGCAAGCTCATGTCGGCCGAGGCCTACGCGAAGTACGTCAGCGAGGAAGAGCAGTCGAAGTGAAGTTCCTCCCCAACTCCGACGCCGAACGGCGCGACATGCTCGCCGCGATCGGCGTCTCCTCCATCGAGGACCTTTTCGCGACCGTGCCTCCCGCCGTCCGGCAGGCGCCGGATCTGCCCGACCCGCTGTCCGAGATCGAGATCCGCCGGTTTCTGGGAGGTCTCGCGTCGAAGAACGCGAACGCCCGCGACACGGCGTTCTTTCTGGGCGGCGGCGTCTACAACCACTACGTTTCGGCGATCGCCGACCAGATGCTCTACCGGGCCGAATGGCTGACGGCGTACACGCCCTACCAGCCCGAAGTCTCGCAGGGGACGCTGCAGTCGATCTTCGAGTTCCAGACGCACGTCTGCCTGCTGACCGGGCTCGAAGTCGCGAACGCCTCGCTCTACGAGGGGGCCTCGGCGCTGGTCGAGGCGCTGCTCATGGCCGAGCGGCTCTCGAAGGGCCGCAAGCGCGCGGTCCTCTCGGCCGGCATCCACCCCGAGTACCGGGAGACCGTGCGGAGCTACTTCGCGAACCTGGGCCTCGAGATCGTCGAGGTTCCCCTGGACGCCGCCGGCGCGACGGACCCGCGTGCGCTCGAGGCGGCGGTCGACGCGACGACCTTCGCGGTGGCCGTGCAGTCGCCCAACTTCTACGGCGTCATCGAGGACTGGGCCGTCGGTTCGGCGGCGGCCAGGACGTCCGGCGCGGCGTCGGTCGCGGTGGTGGCCGAGGCGGCCTCCCTCGCGTTGCTCAAGCCGCCCGGAGAGGGCGGCGCCGACATCGCCTGCGGGGAGCTGCAGTCGCTGGGCGTGCCGATGCACCTGGGCGGGCCGCTCCTCGGTTTCCTCGCATGCCGGATCGAGCACCAGCGGCAGATTCCCGGGCGGCTGGTGGGGGAGACGCTCGACGCCGAAGGGCGGCGGGCATTCTGCCTGACGCTCTCGACACGCGAGCAGCACATCCGGCGGGAGAAGGCGACTTCCAACATCTGCACCAACCAGGGGCTGATGGCGCTGGCCTCCAACATCCACATGTCGCTTCTCGGAAAGAAGGGCATGCGCGAAGTGGCCCAGCAGAGCCACGCGAAGGCCGAGTACCTGAAGGGCCGGATCGCGGCGATCCCGGGCTACCGGCTCCCGTTTTCGGGACCGACGTTCAACGAGTTCGTGGTGGAAGCGCCGGACGGCGTCGACGCGGCCGCGCTCCTCGATCGGCTCGCGGCGCGGAAGATCCTGGCCGGGATCCCGCTCTCGCGATGGGACGCCGCCGATCGCCGGCGTTTCCTGGTCGCGGTGACCGAAATGAACACGCGCGCCGAGATGGACCATCTCGTGGCCGGACTGTCCGAAGCGAAGACACCGGCCGAAGCGGAGACACGGGCATGAGCGTCGAGATCGAGGAGAAGACCGCCGAGGCCGTTCACCGGCGCCCCGAGCCGCGCGCCGAGCCGCTGGTCTTCGAGCGCTCCGGCGAGGGAAAGGTCGGCTACTCGCTGCCGCCGCTGGACGTGCCGCCGGCGGTCGCGATCCCGGAGGCGCTGCGTCGCGGCGAGATCGCCGGCGAAACCGAGGTCACCGAGGTCGAGATCGCCCGCCACTTCACGCGCCTCTCGCGTCTGAACTTTTCGATCGACCAGGGTCTCTATCCGCTGGGCTCCTGCACGATGAAGCACAACCCGCGGACGAACGAAGAGATGGCGCGTCTGCCGGGCTTCGCGGCGGCGCATCCTCTCGCCCCGGAGTCTGTTTCCCAGGGCGCCCTCGAGCTCGCCTGGAGGCTGGAGCGCATCCTGGCCGAGCTGACGGGGCTCGCGCGCGTGACGCTGCAGCCTTCGGCCGGAGCGCAGGGCGAGCTCGCCGGCATCCTGATGGTTCGCAAGGCCCTGGAGAAGTCGGGCCGCGCCCGGACGACCGTCCTCATCCCCGACTCGGCGCACGGGACGAACCCGGCGTCGGCCCACTTCGCGGGCTACAAGGTGCGCGAGCTGAAGTCGAATGCCCGCGGCACGATCGACCTCGACGTGCTCGAGGCCGCGATGACCGAGGACGTCGCGGCCCTCATGCTCACGGTCCCCAACACGCTCGGCGTCTTCGAGGACCGGATCCTCGACATCGCCCGGATCGTGCACGACAAGGGCGGGTACCTCTACTGCGACGGCGCCAACTTCAACGCGTTCGTGGGCGTCGCCAAGCCGGGGCTCATGGGCGTGGACGTCATGCACATGAATCTCCACAAGACTTTCTCGACGCCCCACGGGGGCGGAGGGCCCGGCTCGGGCCCGGTTGCGGTGGCGGAGAGGCTGGTGCCCTTTCTGCCGCGGCCGACGGTCGAGCGGCGCGAGGACGGGACCTATTACCTCGACGGCGACCGGCCCGACTCGATCGGGCGGCTTCGCACGTTCCTCGGCAACTACGGGATGTTCGTGCGCGCCCTCGCCTACATCGCGGCCTACGGAAACCGCATCGGCGAGGTTGCCCGCGGAGCCGTCCTCAACGCGAACTACATCCGCGCCGGCCTCTCGGACCTCTATCACCTCAAGTACGACGCGCCGTCGATGCACGAGGTCGTCTTCTCGGACAAGAAGCAGACCGAGTACGGCGTCTCGAACATGGACATCGCCAAGCGCCTCATGGACTACGGTTTCCACCCGCCGACCGTGTCGTTCCCCCTGATCGTGCACGGAGCGCTCATGATCGAGCCCACCGAGACCGAGGGGAAACCGGGCCTGGACGCCTTCATCCGCGCCATGCGCGAGATCGCCCGGGAGTGTGCCGAGGCGCCCGACATGGTGCGCGCCGCGCCGCACTCGACCCCGGTGAAGCGGGTCGACGAGGTCGGCGCGGCGAAGAAGCTGACGCTTCGCTGGCGCCCTTAGGGCGCCGGCGCTGGAGGCCCGAGCCTCCGGAGGCAGGAGTATGCTGAGGCCCTGAGCATCCGGGCTTCGGCGGCCCTGTGCGCGGCGCTGATCCTCGGCGGAGCCGCGCCGCTCGTCGCGGCGGACAAGCCGATCCCCCTGCCTTCCAAGGGCGACAAGTGGGTCGAGGTCCGCACGAAGAACTTCACGCTCTACGGCAACGCGAGCGAGTCGAAGACCAGAGACGTGGGTCTCGAGATGGAGCGGCTGCGGGCGGTGCTCGTCTTGTTGAAGCGCGGATCGGCCGCGAACGCGATGATGCCGACCTTCCTCTACGTCTTCAAGAATCCCCAGGCGCTCGAGCCCTTCCTCCCGCGCGAGGAGGGGGACGAGCGCCGGTGGGCGTCCCACTACCAGGGCGGCCCGGACAGCAACTACGCGATGCTCTCCGCCGCGTGGAACGCCGATCCGCGGCCGAGCGTGTACCACCAGTACATCTACGACTTCATCGACGCCAACTTCGAGGAGCTGCCGCTCTGGTACGAGGTCGGCGTCGCGGGCTACTACAGCACTTTCCAGACCGAGGGCGACGAAGCGCGGACCGGCATGGTGCCGGAGGACGACCTCCACTTGCTCCGGGACCGCGGGATGTGGATCCCGCTCGATCGCCTGCTCGCGGCCAAACGCGATTCGCCCGAGTACATGGACCCGGACCGGACGAGCCTCTTTTTCGCGGAGTCGTGGGCCTTCGCCCACTACCTGATGCAGGGCAACCCGAGCCGCACGCCGCAGCTCGGCCGGTACATGATCCTCATCAAGCAGGGCCGTCCGCAGGACGAGGCGTTCCGCGAGGCCTTCGGGACGGACTACGCGACCGTCTACGGCGAGCTCAATTCCTACATCCGCAACAACAAGCGGTTCCTGTACAACCGCTTCCAGTTCGCCGAGCTCAAGCCGCCGACGGAGGCGACGACGACGCCGATGCGCTACGAGGACGTGGTCGTGCGGCTCGGCGACCTGCTCGCCCACACGCAGCAATTCGCGGACGCCGAGCGCTTCTATCAGGCCGCGCTCTCCGCGAATCCCGAGGACGCGGCCGCGCTCGGGGGGCTCGGGTGGATGCGGCGGCGGCAGGAGAAGAACGACGAGGCGGCCGGCCTGATGCGCCGCGCGGCCGCCGCGGGCTCGAAGGACTTCCGCGTCTACTACTACGACGGCGGGTACCGCTGGGAGGCGATCGGTACGAGATTCGATTCGAACAACACCGACCAGCGCGCCCTCCTCGAAGCGGCGCGCGCCGCCTTCCGCAAGAGCGCCGACCTCAACCCCGATTTCGCGGAAGCGCTGGCGATGTTCGGACGCACCTATCGGTACGAGCCCTTCGGAGCGAACGTGGACGAAGGCATCGCCGCTCTCGAGCAGGCGAAGGCGCGGCTCCCCACCCGCCAGGACGTCGCCGCCGATCTGACCGCCCTCTACGAGCGCAAGAACCTTCCCGCCGGGGGACGCGCTCCCGGGACCCGCCGCGGCGCCCGCCGCCGGGAAGGCCACGTCGAATCCGGTCGCCGAGTTCAACGCCGGCGTCGCGAAGGTCAACCGGCTGGTCGAGCAGCGCAAGCTCGACGAGGCCATCAAGGTCCTCGACGGGCTCATGCCCGAGTCGGATGCGGAGACCCGGGCTGAGCTGGAGCGCTATCGGGAAAAGCTCGTACGGACGGCGGCGTCGAACAAGGCCGTCGACGCCTACAACGCCGCGATCGCCCTTTACAACAGGCGCGACTATCGGGGTGCGCTCGCCGCGTTTCGGAAGGTGGCATCCGAGAGCGCGGATGCCGACATGGCGAAAGCCGCCCGCCAGAAGGCCGAGGAGATCTCCCGCCTGCTGGCGAAGACGAATTCCGCCACGCCCTGACGGGCCGGTTTTCGGCGAGACCCCCTGATATCCTTCCGGGGCCACGAGCGCCATGAGCGACGCCTTCCACAGGAAATGCCCGCTCTGCGGGGGCGACATGCTGCGCTCCCGATCGAATACCTCCGGCTACACGTCCTACTTCTGGAAGAAGCCCTGGAAGACCGGGATCTTCTCGTGGGGAGTCGAGAAGGTGTTTCCCTGGGCGTGCATGGGCTGCGGCGTCGTCCTCTTCTATCTCGACCGGCTGCCGGCGATCGCGGAGGAATACCGCGCGTCCGCCAGCACGAGTCGTGCGCCGGAAGGCTACCCGGCGACCATCAAGCCTTGATCGCGATCGGCTACCTCGACGGCAACCGGCTTTCGCGGGCCGTCATCGCGGGAGCCCACTTCGTCGCCGAGCGGGCCGAGGCGCTCAACAAGATCAACGTCTTTCCGGTGCCCGACGGCGACACCGGCACGAACGTCGCGTCGACGCTCCAGAAGGTGGCGGCGGGAATCTCGCGCATCCGGCAGCGGCACGTCCGCGAGATGTCCAAGGCTCTCGCGGACCACGCGATCGGCGGGGCGCGCGGCAACTCCGGCGCGATCCTCGCCCAGTTCTTCTGCGGGTTCTCCGAGGGGCTGCCCGATTCCCCGCGCGTGACGACCCGCGCCTTCGGCGCCGCCGTCGTGAAGGCGGCGGAGTCGGCGTACAGCGCGATCGCCCGGCCGGTCGAAGGGACGATCCTGACGGTCATCCGCGACTGGGCGCGGCACGTTGCCGACCGGGCCACCGAAGTGGCGGACTTCGGCATCCTGCTGCCCGAGTCCCTCAAGACCGCCCGGACCTCGCTTCAGAACACGCCCAAGCAAATGAAGGTCCTCGAAAAGGCCGGCGTCGTCGACGCGGGCGCCCAGGGATTCGTGTACCTGCTCGAGGGCATCGTGAAGTATCTCCGGGAGGCGGCGCGCTTCGCTCCACCGCCGGTGGAGCCGGAGGAAGTCCGCGCCGCGATCTTCGACAAGACGCCCGAGTCGATCCTCTTCCGCTACTGCACGGAGGCGCTCCTCGAAGGCGATGCCATCGACCGGGACGCTCTCCGCCGCGAGGTCGCGCTCCTCGGCGATTCCATCGTTCTCGCCGGAGGCGCTTCGCGCGTGCGGCTCCACGTGCACACGAACGAGCCCGAAAAGCTCTTCTCCGTCGCGGCCCGGTTCGCCGACGTCGCCCAGACCAAGATCGAGGACATGCGCGCCCAGCACGAGTCGCGTTTCGACCAGAACCGCTCGTCGCGGGTGGGGATCGTCACGGATTCGACCTGCGACCTGCCGGCGACGATGCTCGAGGAGCTGGGCATCGGCGTGGTGCCGGTCCGCGTCTACTTCGGTTCCGAGAACTATCTCGACAAGGTCACGATCATGCCGGCCGAGTTCTACGCGCGGTTCTCGGTGACCGACCAGGCGCCCAAGACGTCGCAGCCGCCGCCGGCGGACTTCACGCAGGTCTACCGCAACGTTGCGGCGCACGCCGGATCCATCGTCTCCGTCCACCTGTCCGCCGCCGTCTCGGGGACATACCAGGCGGCCCTGGTCGGCGCCCGCCCGCTGGAGAACGAAAAGACCCGGATCACGCACGTCGACAGCCGGAACGTCTCGGTCGGCCTGGGCCTCGTCGTCCGCGCCGCCGCGGAGGCCGCCGCCGCGGGCAAGAGCGCCGACGAGGTCGCGGAGGTGGCCCGCGATACGGCGGCGCGCGTGCGGACGTTCGTCGCGGTCCCGACGCTGACCCACCTGGTGCGCGGCGGACGCGTGTCGCCGCTGAAGGGGCTCGTCGCGAAGATGCTGGGCCTCCTCCCCATCCTGACGATCTCGAAGGAAGGCAAGGCGGAGCCCGCGGCCAAGGCCCGCGGCTACGAGGCCGCGCGCCGCAAGACGCTCAAGCTCCTCTTCGAGGAAGCCGGCGAGCGCGCCAGCGCCTCGCGCCGATTCGGAGTCGCCCACTGCGACGCCGAGGACACGGCCGAGGAGATGGCGCGCGAGATCCGCCGGCGCTACCCGGAATCCGACGTCATGATCGTCGAGTGCGGTCCGGCCCTCGGAGCCCACGGAGGCCCCGGAGCGCTCGCGCTGTCGGTGCTGCCCTGAGAGAAGTCGAAGGGTCGAAGCGTTGAGAGTTGAAGCGTGGTGCCGGACTTCGGCACGCTTCAACCTTGAACATCTCGAACGCTTCGACGTCCCATGATCCTCACGGTCGGCCACTCCAATCGCTCCCTCGCGGACTTCCTCGCGATCCTGAAGGCGCACGGGATCGATCGCATCCTCGACGTGCGGCGATATCCGGTGTCCCGCAAGTGGCCGCACTTCGACGCCGAACCCCTGGCGCGCGCCCTCGCCGAGGAAGAGATCGCGTACTCCGGCATGCCCGAGCTCGGCGGACGGCGAAAGCCCCGGCCGGACTCGCCGCACGTCGCCTGGCGGGAGGAGAGCTTCCGGGGCTACGCCGATTTCATGGACACGCCCGACTTCGAAGCCGGGCTCGGGCGCGTCTTCGAGCTCGCGCGGTCCGGCGCGAGCCGTCCGGCGCTCCTGTGCGCCGAGGCGGTGCCCTGGCGGTGCCACCGCTCCCTCATCGCCGATGCGCTCGTGGCTCGAGGCGCCGAAGTCATGGACGTGCTTTCGGCGACCTCCGCGAGGCCGCATGCGTTGCCGAGTTCGCGCGGATCGAGGGGGAGAGGGTGATTTACGACGGGGACGTTGAGAGTTGAAGCGTTGAGGTTGAGCGGACGTCTCCACGCTCAACTCTGAACACTTCGACACTCAACCTCCCCTAGAGTCGCTTCGCGGCCAGAAGCAGCACGTCCCGCTCTCTCGGCGCGATCCCCAGCTTCTTCCACTCGGAGACGAGCGCGGCGAACGCGGCGGAGAGGCCCTGGGTCTCGCACCCGCGGGCGAGCCGCTGGATCGCCTGGTCGGCGGTGGTCGATCCTCCGTCCGGCTGCAACGCGAAGAACCCGCGCGAGGCGATGACGAGCAGATCCTTCGGCGCGGTCTCGAGCGTCGCCTCGGTCATCCCGGCGGACTCGCGGACTTCGAAGGGCACGGGCCGCCCGAAGCGGAGGAGAAAGGGCACGGGCGCGCCGCGGGAGGCGAGGGCCGCGCGGTCTCCTTCCCAGCGCGCCACCGTCACCGCGCAGCCCGCGTCCGCTTCCGCGGCGCGGCGCAGCGACTTCGGAGGGCGGGGCGGACGACAGGTGCGCGCGGGCGGCTCGCGACGCGCGGACGATCGGGCCGACGGAGTCCTCGAGATCGCGGGCGTCCTCGACGAGCAGCATGGCGACGCCGCCCGGCCGGGCTCTCGACGGCGTAGACCGAGAGGCCGGGCTCCTCCGACCGCCATCGAAGCGGCGCCGACTCGAAGCCCGGAGTGTCGGGCCACGTCGTCGGGTTCAGCAGCGGCGAGACGCCGCGAAGGACGGCCGCGGCGCCGTCGCGGCGGGCCTGGCGGACGGCGGCGACGTGCTCGCGCACGCTCTCGACGGCGAGGGCGGCGTGCGTGCCGACCTCGGAGAGAAACTCCTCGTCTTCCTTGGTGAAGTTGCGCCGCCGCTTGTTCAGGACCTCGATGACGCCGACGATCTCCCCCCGAGGCGTGCGCAGGGGAGCGGCCAGGATGGACTGCGTCGTGAAGCCGGAGGACGCATCCGTCCGCTTGTCGAAGCGCGCGTCGCGGTAGGCGTCCACGCTGTTGATCACCTGGCCCGTCTTGGCGACCGTGCCGGCGATTCCCGTCCCGACGCGCAGCCGGATCGGGTTGACGGAGCCGCCCTCGAGGATCTGGCTGACGAGCTCGTCCGAGCCCGGCTCGCGCAGGAAGATGGTCCCGCGCTCGGAGTCGGTCTCCGAGGTCGCGGTCCGGAGGATGATGCGGAGCGTTTCGGTCGGATCGAAGGTCGCGGCGAGAGACTTGTTGGCCTCGAGGATGACCATCAGCTTGACCATCCGGGCGCGCGTGACCGAGACCTCGGCGAGCACGCGGTCGAGGACCTGGCCCTCGAAGGCGGAGATGGCATCGGAGAGGGCGGTCGCGTCGGGGAAGCGCGACTCCGGATCCTTGGCGATCGAGCGCTCGAGGATGTCGCGGAGCTCGGGCGGCAAGTCCGGCCGCAGCGTCTCGACCTTCGGCGGCTTCTCCGAGATCACGCGGCGCACGAGCTTCGCCGTGTCGTTGTCGTCGAACGGCACGCGGCCGGTGAACATCTCGAAGAGGAGGACGCCCATCGCGTAGACGTCGGTCCGCTGCGTCGGCATGGCGCCCTGGAGAAGCTCGGGCGCCAGGAACTGGGGCGTTCCGGGGACCGTGTCGCCCGGCTCTCGCCTTTGTAGAGCGCCGACTCGATGGCGATCCCGAAGTCCATGAGACGCGGCTCGCCGTCTTCGCCGACGATCACGTTCTCGGGCTTGAGGTCCCGGTGCAGCACGCCGATCCGGTGCGCGGCGGCGAGCCCGCCGCAGATGCCCTTGGCGATCGCGAGCCCGCGCCCGAGCGGGAGCATGCGCTCGCGCTCCTCCATGTCCTTGAGCGTCGGGTCCGGCGATGTACTCCATCGAGACGAACTCTTCGCCGGCGATCTCGGTGAGGTCGTAGACGCGGCAGACGTTCGGGATGCGTGACGCGCCGCGACAGGATGATCTCGCGGCGGAGCGTCTCGCGCCGCTCGGGCGACACGCGATCGGGGCGGATGCGCTTGAGCGCGATCTCCTGGTCGAGCTTCAGGTCGCGGGCGCGGTAGACGACGCCCATCCCGCCGAAGCCCAGGACCGAGTCGATGCGATAGCGGTCCCCGAGGATCGTGCCGACGGTGACCGGTACCTCGCGGGCGCTTTGATTCGTCCGCTGGGTCGATCCGTCTCGCGTCGGCAGCTCGCTCTCGTGGCCCAAGTCGACGATGATTCTAAGCCGCGGCCGGCCCGACTCCCTCTGACTTTCGCGGCTGTTTCTTTGACTTTCGCTTCGCGGCGGTCTAGATTGCCAGACCAGCGTGTCCATCGTTCGATTCGATGTGCAGGTTCCACATCCACAAGCGAGGGAGGAGCATCGTGAGACAGCGCCATCGCGTCCGGGTGCCACGTCTTCGTCTCGCCCTGATGGCCGCGGCCGCGGCCCTGCTCGTCAGCGCCAACGCGTTTTCCTCCGGTTTCCAGGTCATGACGCACGGCGCCCGGGCGACCGGCATGGGCCTGGCCTACGCCGGCATCAGCCGGCGATCCCACGGCGGTCTTCTACAACCCCGCGGGCATCGGCTGGATGAAGCACTTCGAGGGATACGTGGGCGTCAACTTCCTGACCCGGACGGAAGGGGAGCTCGCGGGCGCGGCCCCGTTCCCGGGCTCGGGCGCGCTCGAGACCATGGAGAACAACTGGTACTTCTTCCCGGACGGCTACCTCGTCCTCCCGCTGACGAACGAGCTCAACGTCGGCGTCGGCGGCTTCGCCCAGTACGGCCTCGGACTGAAGTGGGACAACCCGAACACGACCTTCACGGGCCAGTTCATCTCGCAGAACTCGGTGATCCAGTCGCTCGACACGAACCTCAACTTCTCGTACCGGCTGTTCCCGCAGCTCTCGATCGCGGCCGGCGTCGACTACCGGTTCTCGAAGGTCCAGCTCGAGCGCAACCAGGCCGCCATCAACCCCTTCAACGGGCGCGGTCGTGCCGGTCGCGCACGTCAAGCTCAACAGCGAGCTGCTCTCCAACGGCGGCTGGGGCTGGAACGTGGGCCTCATGTTCAAGCCCGTCCGAGAGCATCTCGATCGGCGCCGCGTACCGCTCGAAGATCGACATCGATTACGAGGGCGAGGCGACGTTCACCCAGACGGCCGACGGGCAACGCCGCCCTCGACGCCATCGTCGCGGCCTCGCTGCCGCCCGGCAATCCTCCCGTGCGGACCTCGATCGCCTTCCCCTCGAGCCTCAACCTCGGCGTCGGCATCGAGCTCGGCAACCAGTGGCTCCTGTCGCTCGAGGCGGACTGGACGGAATGGTCCCGTCTTCAGAGCCTCGCCATCATCTTCCCGACCCTCCCGGGCCGCGACATTTTCCGCCCGGAGCTCTGGCAGGACAGCTGGGCCTACCGCGCGGGCCTCGAGAAGGGATTCGGCGACTGGGCGGTCCGCATCGGCTACTACTACGACAACACCCCGCAGCCCGACTTCGACGTGAGCCCGCTCCTGCCCGATTCGGATCGCAACGTGTACACGGCGGGCTTCGGCTACAACACGGAGCGCTGGGGATTCGACCTGGCGGCCCTGCTCCTCAAGTTCAAGGAGCGCGCCATCCTTCCCCCGATGCCGCAGACCGACAACTATTTCGGCACCTACAAGGAGACCGGCCTCGTCCTGACGGCCGGGATCCGTCTGGCCCTTTGAGGCGGAGGAAGCCATGAAGAAAACTGCTGCGTTCCCTCGGTCCGGCCGCCGCGATCCTGGCCCTGGCCGCCGCGCCGCTCTCGGCCCAGTTCACGCACTACGTCGCTCTCGGCGACAGCCTCACGGCGGGCGTCGAGGGGGGCTGCCTGGTCCAGCGAAACCAGCTGGCCTCGTTCCCGGCGGTCCTCGCGAGCGCGCTCAACCAGACCGACTTCCAGCAGCCCCTGGTCCAGGAGCTCGGCCTGACGAACCCGCTCGTCGGTGCTCCGTGCCTGGGCGCGGTGCTGTCGGGCAGCTCGATCACCGTCGGCGCGATCTCGCAGATGGGCGCGCCCCTCAACGCGCACGCTCGCCCGTCCCTACGACAACCTGGGCATCCCGGGAGCCAACGTCGGCGACCTGGTCGACCCTGACGCACGGCGACCCGAACGGCGGCAGCACGGCCGTGCGCTTCTCGGCCCTCGTGCTGCGGAACGTCCCGGGCTCGCCCTTCGACGGCCTGAACGCCGTGACCGAGGCGAATCTGCTCGGGCCGGACCTCATCACGCTCTGGGCCGGATCGAACGACATCCTCAGCGCCGCGACCGCGGGGCTGTTTCTGCCCGGCGTGACCGCGACTCCGCCGGACGTCTTCGAGGAGAACTACGCGTTGGTGCTCGAGAACATCGCGGTGCCCGGACGGACGATCGTCGCTGGCAACGTTCCGGACGTCACCGCGATCCCGTTCACGACGACGGTCCCGGCGCTGATCGACGACCCGACGCTCGACGCCGTTCTCGGCCCGGGCAACGACGCCTATCCGTGCGACGCCCGTCGCTCCGGACCACGGGTGCCCGGTTCCCGACGGGCACGCTCGTGACGCTGCCGGCTTCCGCGCTGCTCGCCCAGGGCATCGGCGTGCCCGTGGCGCTGGGGGGGACCGGGCAGCCTCTTCCGGACGGCCAGTTCATCCAGCCCGCCACGGTGGTCCCGGGCGTTCTCCTCTATCCGGACGAGGTCGCGGGCATCGAGGAGTTCATCGCGGACTACAACGCGATCATCGCCTCGCAGATCGCGGGCGTCGGCGGCATCGTCGTGGACATCAACGCGATCTTCGACGACATCTCCGCCCATGGATACCATCTCGGCGGAATCAACCTGTCGACGTCGTTCCTGAGCGGAGGAATCTTCTCGGCCGACGGCGTCCATCCCTCGTCGATCGGCTACACGATCATCGCGAACGCGTTCATCCAGACGCATGAACGTCGAGCTCGGCCTCGAGATCCCGGCGCCCGACTTCAGCCACGTGCTCTTCACGCCGAACGTCCCGCAGACCGGCGCGGGCGTGCGCGGAACGGCGGAGAGTGGCACTACAGCCTCGGCATGTGGCGCGACGCTGCTGGAGCGCACCGGCGCCGGCGCGCGGTTTCTCGATCCAGATGCCGGAGGCGTCCGCCCCCCGGCCCGGCCGCGGCGGGCCGCGCCGCGTCGTCCGGGACTGATTCCCGGCTCGACTACGTCCGTCCAGGCCCCGGGGATCCCCCCGGGGCCTTTTTCTTGCAGCCCGCAGCCGGCTTCTGCTAATTTCGCCGTCTTTTTCGAAGGGCAGGCTCCCATGGCCATGATTCCGGCAACTCAGCTTCGAAGCGGCATGCTCATCATCCACAACGGGGAGCTGCACCGCGTCCACGACATGGTCCACAAGACCCCGGGCAACCTCCGGGGGTTCGTCCAGGCCAAGATGCGGAACGTCCGCTCGGGCTCCATGAACGAGCACCGCTTCGGCTCGACCGACCGGGTCGAGAAGGCCTCCCTCGACGAGCGGGAGATGGAGTACCTCTACTCGGACGCCGCCGGGCACCACTTCATGGACCAGACGTCGTACGACCAGCTCACCCTCTCCGACGAAGTGATCGGCGAGCAGATGAAGTACCTGCTGCCGAACACGGCGATCCACGTCGACTTCTACGACGAGAATCCGGTGGGCATCGAGCTGCCCAACACGGTGACCCTCAAGGTCGTCGAGACGCAGCCGGGGATGAAGGGCGCCACAGCTTCGGCGTCGTACAAGCCCGCGACGCTCGAGACCGGATTGCAGGTGATGGTGCCGCAGTTCATCGAAGCGGGAACGAAGATCAAGGTCGACACGCGCGACGATTCCTATCTGGAGCGCGCCTGACGCGCGACCTCGAGCGCTCCTGACGGACGACTCGCAGACGCTCTGAGCGACGACCTCGAGCACTTGAGTCGACCGGCTCTCACCACAATCGCTGGCGCTTATGCTGATCCAGCATAAATAATTGAGCCCCAAGAACTTTTTGGGTTGACGGGCCGGGGGTCGGTTCGGATAATCCCGTCCGTGCACAATCGTTCGGGTATCTCGGCGGCTGCTTTGGCCGCCATCTTCTCCCTGGCTTCCCTGACTTCGCTTCAGGCGGAGCCCGCCTCCGCGTCGAAGAAGGCGTCGAGCAGTCGCGCCAGGCCTCGTCCTCGAAGGCGGGCGCCGCCAGGAAGAGCCTCGGCGAGCCGCACCAAGGCGCGCAAGCCGTCCAGGAAGGCCCGTCACGCTCGGACGCCGGTCGCCGGCGCCGACGGAGCGGTCGTCGTCGAGCGGGTGGAGGTCGAGCTTCCGGCCTTCTACGGGCCGTTCCTGCCCGGTCGAAGTCGTCGATTACCCCCGTCCCGACTGCGAGCCCCTGGACGCCGTTCTCGAAGCCCACGTCCACGAGTCCGACGAGGAGACTCCCGAGTCCGTGAACGCCGAAGGGGACATCGACGACATGCCCGAAGTCGACGAGAACCCGCTCATGCGGGCCGCCCGCAGCTTCGGATCGCTCCTGCGTCCCAAGTCGCCGGAGTCGACGATGCGTCCGGAGGACGTCGACCTCTCCGACCTGCTCTCGGCGGGCGTGCAGATCCCCGTCGAGGGCGTCGATTCGAGCCGCCTCCGGGACTCCTTCCTCAACTCGCGGGGCCGCCACCGCAAGCACCTGGCCATCGACATCGGCGCCCCCAAGGGCACGCCGGTCGTGGCGGCCGCCGACGGCGAGATCGTGATCCTCCGCCGGGAGAAGCGGGGCGGCATCTCGCTCTACCAGAAGGACAAGAGCGGCAAGTTCCTTCTCTACTACTGCCACCTCTCCCGGTACGCCAAGGGGCTCAAGCCCGGGGACCGCGTCGCGAAGGGCCAGGTCATCGCCCAGGTCGGCCGGACGGGGCACGCGAGCGGTCCGCATCTGCACTTCTCGATCACCCGGCTCGCGGAAGAGGACGACAACTTCAAGGCCGGCGTCGCGATCAACCCCTACCTGCTGTTCCTGGCCACCGTTCAGTAACGTCCTGCGCCAGTCCGAGTCTGCGCCTCGGTCCACGGGTCGCAGCTCGCCTGGGCTCGACCGCGAGCCTAGACCCTACGCTCGCACCGCTCGAGACACCTCGACCCTCGCTCTCGAGACTTTCGCGTCGCGCTCGAAGACGACCCTCGGGTCCTCGATCCGGAACAGGCGGTCCAGCCAGAGGTTCGTCAGCTTCTCCGAGACCGTGTTCTGGCGGAGGCGGGCGGCGAGGTTCCCCCAGTCCATCTCGTCGAGCTTCTGGTCCTGGTTGAAGCAGGAGAACACGATCTCCTCGCGGCCCGTCGCGGGGTCGACGTGCTTCTGGAGGCACTGGGCGCAGACCTCTTTCATCATGCACTGCATCGGAGAGTTGATCGAGGCGATCCCGACGTGGCCCGGAGCGAGGAAAGGCGCCAGGGCGTCCTTCCGGGCCCGCGAGACGGCCGCCATCATCCGATCCGAGCCGATGACGATGAGGCGCTCGACCGACGAGAGGGGGATCGAGACTTCGCCCAGGCGGCCGGTGGCGTAGGCCACCATCGCCTCGACGATGTTGCCGACGAAGCTGCGGTCCGACGCCCGTGTCGCCGGGATGGCTTCGCCGCGGTCGACCGACAGGATCAGGACATCGGCCGCGGCCTCGAGCTCCTCCCGCTTGTAGAAGTCTTCGCCCTTCTTGTAGCCCGCGAAGTAGATGACCCGGTTTCCCAGCGCGCGGGCCTTCTTGCCGATCGAGAAGAGCACGGCGTTGCCGAGCCCGCCGCCGGCGAGCATCACGGTGGAGTCCCTGGGCAGCTCGGTCGCGGTGCCCGTCGGGCCCATCGCGACCACGGGCTCTCCGGGCTTGAGGATCGAGCAGAGCCGCGTCGAGCCTCCGATCTCGAGGGCGATCATCGAGAGGAGTCCCTTTTCGGCGTCCACCCAGGCCCCCGTCAGCGCGCAGGGCTCGATGAGGAGAGGCGAGCCCGAGAGCCGGGGCGCGAGAGACTCGAGGTTCTGGAGCCGGAAGAACTGGCCCGGCTCGAAGTTGCGCGCGGCGGCCGGCGCCTTGACCACGACCTCCACGATCGTGGGGGTCAGACGGTTCACCGCGACCACCTCCGCCGAGAGGTCGTCCCGGACGCGGCCGGCGAACTCGTCCCACTCGGAATCGGGCACCGTCTTCGCGAGGGCCTCGCCGTCGAGGACGCGGGCGATCTCGCCGTAGCCGTTGCGCGCCGAGGCCATGGCCTTCACGACGTTGCCGTTGTAGGCGGGGTGGTTGTCGCCGAAGAACGTCACGAACTTGCCGCCGCGACTGAAGCCCGTGAAGAACGCGGTCTCGTCCTCGGCGTGCGCCGGCTCGAGCCGGTAGCCCGCGCCCGAGCGCACGGCCTTGTGGGGCGCGAAGAAGCGGCGCTTGGCGTCGAGCGGGAACGCGTCCGGGTACTCCTTCGCGTAGGTGATGTTGGGCGTCGTCCCCGCGGCCACGAGGCAGGTGCGGGCCGGCAGCTCCACCGTCTCGCCCGAGCCGCCCCGCAGGAAGCGCATGGCCTTCAGCTTCCCGTGCTCGTCGGGCACCGCTTCCTGCGGCTCGAGACCCTCGATGAACGAGATGCCTTCCTCGAGGGCCTTGATGATCTCCTCGTGGTTCAACCGGTAGGCGGGGGAGTCTTCCATCGTCCGGCGGTAGGCGATGGCCACGCCGCCCCATTCGCGGCAGAGCCGGGCGAGGTCCGGGATCTCGCCCGCGGCGTGGGCGCGCTCGCGCTCCTTGTGGACGGCCAGGCCGTGGGCGAGGAGCCGATCGAGGATGTCCCGCTCCTCGGCGTCGAACGTGGCCCGGACCGCGTCCTCGCCCTTCTCGGCGCAGAGCATCGCGTAGCGCGCCAGCGTCTTCTCGGCCTGGATCGGGTAGTACGCCAGGAACTCCGTCGCCGTATCGATCGCGGTGAGACCTCCGCCGATGACGACCGCCGGGAGCTCGAGCTGCAGGTTGGCGAGCGCCTCCTCCTTGAAGGCGCCCGTGAGCTGCAGCGCCATCAGGAAGTCGGAGGCTTTCCGGACGCCGCGGATCACGTTGTTCTTCATGGAGATGATCGTCGGCCGCCCGGCGCCGGCGGCAATCGCGACGTGGTCGAACCCGGAGTCGAAGGCCTGCTCGGCGTTGAGCGTCCCGCCGAACCGAACGCCACCGAGGATGGCGAAGCGCCGGCGGCGCGCGAGGGTCAGATGGATGAGCGTCAGGAAGTTCTTGTCCCACCGGACCGTGATGCCGTACTCGGAGACGCCTCCGAATCCGGCGAGGGCGCGCTCGTCGAGGGGCACGGCGAGCTCTTTCCAGTCGCGGATGGGGCGGATCCCGCCGCCGTCGGCGCCGGTCAGGTCGTCCGGAAGCGGCTCGATCTTGAGGCCGTCGATTCCGACGACGCCGAAGCCTTCGTTCAGCAGGTAATGCGCGAGCGTGTAGCCGGCGGGGCCGAGCCCGACGACGAGGACCTTCTTCCCGGTGTACGGCCGCGGGCTGGGCCGGCCGGCATGGAGCGGATTCCAGCGCGTCAGCAGGCCGTAGATCTCGACTCCCCAGGGCAGCGTCAGCACGTCCGTCAGGACGCCCGTCTCGATCTGCGGAATGTTGACCGGGTCCTGCTTCTGGAAGATGCAGCCCTTCATGCAGTCGTTGCAGATGCGGTGGCCGGTGCCGGGGCACATCGGGTTGTCGATGGCCACGAGAGCCAGCGCCCCGATGGAGTCGCCCTCCCGGCGGAGCTGGTGCATCTCCGAGATCTTTTCGTCGAGCGGGCAGCCCTTGAGCGGGATGCCCAGGGGGTTCTTCTGCCAGGCGGTCGTCTTGGCGTCGAAGAAGCCCTTGGAGCAGGAGTCCTTCTCCCGGTCGTGGCAGAGGAGGCAGTAGTGCGTTTCGCCCAGGATCTCGCGACGGGTCATCCGCGGGTCCGTCAGGCGGAACCCCTCGCGGCGCCGGTGGGTCTCCGCCGGCCCTACGCGACGCTCGGGGAGAGCGGGGTCGGGGCGCTCGGTCGCCACGAGATTCTGGTAGTCGAGCGTTTCGGGCAGCTTGAAGGAGACCCAGCTCCGTATGGACGGGCGAAGCGCGGGGTGCTCGCGAAGAAGGTGGCACCAGAGGGCATACCGCTCGAGGAGCTTGTGGAGGAAGGCCAGGAGCTCCTCGTCGGACTCGCCGGCGGCGCGGGGCAGGTCGGCGGCTTTGGAGGCGGCCGCCCGGGCCGCGAGCGCGCGGGCGCCCTCGCGGGCCTCCGGAGAGACCTCCGGTTTCTTCTTCTGGCGGATCGTCGCGATGAAATCGGCCTCGATGTCGAGCATCCGCACGGCCATCTCGGCGGTCGCGAGCTCCGGATCCGCGTCCCAGGGGAGCTCCGGATGGAGGTCCCGCTCGATCGCCCGGGCCGTGGCGGCGAGGGGGGCGGGGTCGAAGCGTTCGAGGTCCTGGGGCAGCTTGGTCTTGACCGCGCGGCGGAGCAGGAAGTCGCGCCGGAAGCGGAACAGGACGGCCTCCGGGCCGGCAGACGCCGCCTGCCGGCGCCACTCGTTTTCGATGCCGAAGAGCCGGGCGATGAACTCGCCGAGAGGACGGGCGGCGTCGACGAGGAGCCTGGATCTTTCGAGGGCGTTCACAGAGCCGGGATTGGCGCGATACGCCGTCAGGCGGGCGTGGAGCTCCGGAGCCTCGCCCGCGAGCCGGTTCAGGAAGGCCCGATCCAGCTCGGCCAGGCGCTCCTCGCGGTGGAGGTCCTGGTAGTGGAATCCGGGCTCGCCGAGAGGGAAGTTCCTCCCGGCGGAAATGGGCGGGGTCGTCGTCGGCAAAGCCCGGCGATTGTAACCGGAGCGGGCCCGAGGGCCTTGACTCGCGGCTCTCCCTTATCAATAAAGGGAACCTTCGATGGAGGCATCGGAATGCCCAGGCTCGCCAACACGAAGACCCACGAGAACCTGAAGCACGCGTTCGCCGCGGAGTCGCTGGCGAACCGGCGTTACATGTACTTCGCGCGCCGCGCGGACATCGAGGGCTATCCCGACGTCGGCGGCCTCTTTCGCGACACCGCCGAGGCCGAGACCGGTCACGCATTCGGCCACCTCGACTTCTTGAAGGAGGTCGGCGACCCGGTGACCGGCTTCGCGCTCGGCGGCACCGACCTCAACCTCAAGTCCGCCGTCGAAGGCGAGACCTACGAGTACACGCAGATGTACCCCGGCTTCGCGAAGACGGCCCGCGAGGAGGGGTTCACCGAAGTCGCCGAGTGGTTCGAGACGCTGGCGCGCGCCGAGAAGTCGCACGCCGGCCGGTTCCAGAAGGGCCTCGACACTCTCGGCAAGATCTGACGCGTGGCGATCCCTGAGCGGTCGGGGAGGCTGGGTTGACGTTCGATTCCACTTCTCACGACTTCTTCGATCGGGGAGCGGTCGACGCGGAGCTGCGGCGCGTGGCGGACATCTGTCACAGCTGCCGCCGCTGCTACAGCCTCTGCCCATCCTTCGACGTCCTCTTCCGGGCGCTCGACCGTCCGGAGGTGGACGGCGCGGTCGAACGCCTCCGGGCGGCGGACCTCGGCGAGTTCTCGGACCTCTGCTTCGAGTGCCGGCTCTGCATCCCGCACTGCCCGTACTACCCGCCGCATCGGTGGCAGGTCGACGTCCCGCGGCTCGTGATGCGGGATCGGGCCAGCCGGCTGGCGGCGTCGGGCAAGCCGTCCGCTGCGGGATCGCGTGCTGGCCTCCGCCGACGCCATCGGCCGCTCGCCACGGCGGCCGCGCCGATCGTCAACGCGATGCACGACAGCCGCTTCGTCCGCGTCCTGATGGAAAAGACCCTCGGCGTCCACCGCGATCGCCTGCTGCCAACCTGGTCGAGCGAGACGTTCCTCGAGTGGTGGGCGAGACGGGGCGGGGCCACGGAGCCGGGCCCGCTCACCGGGAGGGGCGCGTCGCCCCTCGGGGCGCGAGAGGGTCGCCCTGTTCGTGACGTGCGCCGTCAACGGGTCGGCGCCCGACGTCGGGAAGGCGGCCGTGGCCGTCCTCGAGAAGAACGGCTGCGAGGTCGTCGTGCCGTCGCAGCGCTGCTGCGGGATGCCGTACCTCGAGAACGGAGAGCTCGACTCGGCGCGGGAGTGCCGGCGGGACAACGTTACGGCGCTGCTGCCCTTCGTCCGGGCCGGCTACACGATCGTCTCGCCCGGGCCGACCTGCAGCCTCGCGCTTCGGAAGGAGTATCCCGTCCTGGGCCCCGAAGAGGAAGCTCGGGAAGTCGGGGGCCGGACGCTCGACCTCTGCGAATTCCTCATGCGCCTCCACGCCAGAGGCCGCCTGTCGACCGATTTCCAGCGCTCGCCCGGAAAGATCGTCTACCACGTGCCCTGCCACCTCAAGGTCCAGGACATCGGGTTCAAGTCGCGCGACCTCCTCCAGCTGATCCCCGGCAGCGAGGTCGTGACGGTCGAGAAGTGCACGGGTCACGACGGCACCTGGAGCATGAAGACCGAGTACTTCCCGATCTCGATGAAGATCGGCCGGCCTGTCTTCGACGTCGTGGACGCCGAGCGGCCCGACCGGGTCGCGACGGACTGCCCGCTTGCCGGGATCCAGATCCGCCAGGGAACCGGGAAAACGCCGAAGCATCCGATCCAGATCGTCGCCGAGGCGTACGGGTTGAGAGTTGAGGGTTGAGAGTTGAGGGTGGTGATCGCGTTGTCGACTCCTGAATACGACTTTCTACGCTTGACACTCAACGCTCAACACTCAACGCTCGAGCATCTATGAACCTGTTAACTCCCTCCGACCTCTCCAACCTCCACGAGTACGAGCTCGAGCGCCCGGCGTTTCGAGATCGGGTGATCGCGCTCAAGAGCCGGCGGCGCGTTCCGCTCGGCCCCCTGATGACGCTGGTCTTCGAGAACCGCGACACGGTCCGCTTCCAGATCCAGGAGATGCTTCGCGTCGAACGGATCGTGCAGCCGGACAAGGTCCAGCACGAGCTCGATACCTACAACGCGCTCCTGCCGGGGCCGGGCGAGATCGCCGCGACCCTGTTCGTCGAGGTCACCGATCCTGCGCGCGTCCAACCCGTGCTCGACGGCTTCCTCGGCCTCGAGGAGCCCGGACACCTCTCACTTCGTATCGGGGAGACGGCATATCCCGCGCTCTTCGATCCGGGCCAGAGTCGCGGCGACCGCATCTCGGCCGTGCACTACATCCGCTTCGAGCCGGGCGCCGAGGGCCGCGCGGCCCTGGCTTCCGCGGCGGCGGCGGTTGTCGAAGTGACGCACGGTGACTACCGTCACCGCCAGGAGCTCGGATCGCGGACGATCGCGGAGCTTCTCGAGGACCTGTCGGCGTAACCGTCCGCGGCGTCCGCTCGTCCTCATCGCGCCTTCCGGCATACTTCCGGAAGTGTTCCGCCGGGTGCTCTTCCATTCCGCCGCCGAGGTGCGCCTTGCTTCGGTGGCCGCGGGCGCTGCGAGCCCCGTCGAAATGCCGGGCTTTCGCCCGGAGCGCCTGGATCTTCGTCGAGGCGGAGGTCTACCGCGTCATCGACGACTCCGGCCCGCCGTGATCCACACCGGCGTTCCCCGCGGCAGCCACGCCTTGCGGCGAACGGTCCGGGCGACGGACGCCGCGGCGTAGACGGCCAGAAGCTCGATCGGCTCGAGAACCGACCAGCGGATGCCGGCCTTCGCGAGGTCGGCCAGACCGGGCTCGCCGAGGCGAACGTGGCGGACGCTCTCGACGATCCAGTCGCGCGGGCCGGCGTCTGTGACCGCGGCCAGCGCGGCGCGCGCCCGGACGAGGTCCACGTCGCCTTCGAGCAGCAGCGCGGCGCGCAGCGAGCTTCGCCCCGGCAAGCTCGACCGCCGGGAGCGTGATGCGCGCGACGCTCGCGATGAAGCCTTCCGGGGAAGCTCCGCCGCGCGCAGTCCGCCGATGGCCGCGTCCATCTCGCCCGGAGGCGCGGGCCACAGGATCCTGGCGGCGGCGCGGGCGAGGAAGGCGGAGCCCCGGGTGGCGCTTCCACGCGTCGCGCAGAGAATCACGTGCGCCGGCGCCTCGGGGGCGCTCAGGTACGCGGCGAGCGTCACCGGGACGAGCGTCGCGCCGGGGGCGCGGGCGAGAATCGCGGAGGCGGCGGCCTCGGCTTCGCCGGCGGATGCGGCCACGACCGCGACCGGCGCGGGGACGGGCCGCCTGTCCTTCCCGCCGATGCGATTCGTCAGCCGCGCCGCGTTACACTGATGTGCACCAGATCCGATGCAAACCTACCTCTTTTCTCTCGTCGTCCAGGCGGCAGGGACCGTCCTCCTGTTCGTGGTGTTCCTGCTTTTGTACCGCAAGTTCCGGCGGCCCGCTTTCCTCGACTGGATCGCCTCCTGGGGATTCTTCCTCATCGGCCTTGTCCTCTGGGGGCTGATGCTCGCCCCCTTCGTGACGGCGAGCCAACCGGCGCTCCTCGCCCTGGTCCTCGCCCTCCTGGCCCATGTCTTCTTCCTGCTGCGGGGCGTCCGGCGGTACCGGCAGGCCCAGCCGGTCTCGCGGCCTGCCGAAATGCTCTGGGCGGTGCCGATCCTGGCGCTCGCCTGGTGGCTGTCGTCGCAGGCCTTCTTCCCGGCGGTGGGATGGGCCATGCCGATCTCGTTCCTGCGCGCCGCGGCGTACATCGTGACGGCATTCGCCTTCGCCATGACGCCGGGCTCTCCGGGCGGGCGAGGCATCCTCTCGGCCTCCTTCCTGCTCTGGGGAGCCGAGCGCGCGATCCTCGGCGTCGCCTACCTGCGGTACGGGGACATCGCCCAGATGCCGCAGACGCTGCAGTACGCCTACTTCCTGGAGATGTTCCTCGAGATGACCATCGGCGTGGGCATCATCATCCTGCTCTTCGAGGCGAGCCAGCTCCAGCTCCAGGAGGAGATGCATCGGCTCGTGGAATCCGACTCGCAGGCCAAGGAGATGGGCATCCGCGATCGGCTGACGGGCCTCTACAACCGGCACTATTTCAACGACGTCATCCGGCGGGAGCTCGCGACCTCGCGCCGCCACGGCACGGCGCTCTCGGTCCTCCTCATCGACGTGGACCGCTTCAAGGAGATCAACGACGTGCGCGGGCACCAGGTCGGCGACGAGGTGCTCCAGTTCGTCGCGAACTACCTGACGGCGTGTCTGCGCGAGTCGGACCTCGTCTTCCGGTGGGGCGGCGACGAGTTCCTGATCCTGCTCTCCCACTCCGACGAGGCCTCGGCGGCCCAGAAGGCCGAGGAGATGGCCCGGCGCCTGCCGCACATCCCCGGAGCGGAGCAGCTGCAGCCGACGCTTTCGGTGGGCTGGGCCACGCACCGCCCCAAAGCCGAGTTTCCCAAGACGCTCGCCGAGGCCGACGCCCGGATGTACGAGATGAAGCTCAACCGGAAGAGAGAGCGAGAAGCGCGAGAGCGGGATCTGGGGAGGCTCTGAGCAGCCGGTAGACCGCGCGCGCCGGGAGGCCCATCACGTTGGTGAAGGAGCCGTGGATCTCCTCGATGAACCGGGCTCCGAGGCCCTGCACGCCGTAGGCGCCGGCCTTGTCCCGAGGCTCCCCGGTCGCGACGTACCAGTCGATCTCGGACTCGTCGAGCGACGCGAAGCGCACGCGGCTGACCTCGGCGATCCCCCGCGCCGGAGCCTCGCCCCGGCGCAGGTGCACGGCGGTGACGACCCCGTGCTCCCGTCCCGCGAGCCGGCGAAGCATGGCCGCTGCCTCGGCGTCGTCGCGCGGCTTGCCCAGGATCGCGCCGTCGAGGAACACCAGCGTGTCGGCCGCGAGCACCCACGACTCGGGATGGTCTCGCGCGGACCGCGCGGCCTTTTCGGCCGCGAGCCGCGCCGCCGCGGCCTCGGCCGTTTCGCCGGAAAGGGGGGTCTCGTCCACGTGGACCGGGCGCACTTCGAACGGGATGCCGAGCGAGCGGAGGATCTCGGCGCGGCGGGGAGAGGCGGAGGCGAGGATCAGCGGAGTTCAATCTGGCCATCCGGTATTCTGCGCGAGCCAGCTCCGAGCTCGGCTTCCGCAGGACTATAGGACGTTCCGAATCTCGGCCGATCCGCCGGGTGACCGGTTGCGCGCTTCTGTCTCGGAGTGGTGTTCCATCGGGCGCCCTCGGGCCGTCATCCGCTCACGGTGGACGACGCGGACACGACGCCGGAGCACTGCTTCCAGATCAACGCCGTCTGCAGTTCCACGAGTCCTCGGCGAGCCGGCTCTACGGCCGTTCCGTTCAATCCCGTCTACGGCCTGACGGACCCGACGTGGGAGCTGGGAGCCACGATCGGGCTATCTGCGCCTGGAGCCGAGCCGGGGCCTCGACGGCGCCGATGCGGGCGGCGCGAGCGACTCGTGCTGTCGACGAAGTGGCGGCTCCTGGCAATCGTATTCGGGCTGCAAGCTCAGCGCCCGGCTCGACGTCGGCGTTCCCGACGGCCTCGGAGGCGCTCGGCCTCGGCACGGGGAACCCGGAAATCGGGCGGAACCCTGATCGCGACGCGCTGTTGGGCCGGACCTGCCTCGACTGGAAACGCGGGATACCTGGCCGTGGACGTTTCGCGGAGCGTCTTCGCGGACGACACCTGGTTTCTCGGGCAGGCCTCCGCCAGGAGCTCGGGCGGCGCTGGACGCTGCTGGCGGAGGTCTGGGCACTGATTCCGAACGGCCATGAAGCGGCTGCCCACGAAGTCCACTTCGACGGGGGATTGCAATGGGCGGTGCGTGAGAACCTGCTCCTCGCGGGCCTGCTCGGCTCCGCCGTCGGACGCGGGAGCCCGGACTGCGATCGCGGCGCTCCGGACTTTGACCCGGGCCTTTTGACGCGAACGAGAACGACTTACGGGTAGTACCCGCTGATCGTCCTCGCCTGGAGGTTCGTGGGCTCGACCTTGACCTCGATCTTGCGCCACTGCGTCCTTCTTCTCGGTGTTCGCCGAGTAGTAGGTCAGGAGGTACTGGGCCCGCAGGTCGTCGTTGATCTGCCGGTAGATGCCCTCGAGGTTCTTCGAGGAGTCGACGTAGAAGGTCTGGCCGCCCGTGGCCGAGGCGATCCTGTTGAGGTCGCCCTTCACCTTGATGTCGGTGGCCGCGATCTTCAGGCCGATGCCGTAGATGGAGATGCCCGACTTGCGGACGTACTCCACCAGGGTGTCGTAGTCGAACTTGGACGCCGTGTCCTTGCCGTCCGTCAGGATGACGAGCGCCTTCTTTCCCTTGACGCCGGTGAACTGGTACAGCCCGTAGATGATGGCGTCGTAGAGGGCCGTCGAGCCTTCGGCGCGCAACCCGGAGAGCGACCGGACGAGCTTGTCCTTGCGGCCCGTGAGCTTCGAGAGAAGGTACGGCTCGTTGTCGAACGACACGACGAACGCCCGGTCCTTCATGCCGATCGAGTAATCCAGGAACTTCAGAGCGGCCTGCTCGGCGTCGTGGAGCGAGTCGAGCATCGACGCCGACGTGTCGATGACGAGGCCCACGGAGATCGGCAGGTTCTTGACGTACTCGAAACCCTGGATCTTCTGGGCGACTCCGTCCTCGGTGACTTTGAAGTTGGAGGCCTGGAGATGGTTGACGGGCTTGCCCTTGTCCGTCACCGTCGTGTACAGCTCGACCGCGTCGACCGTGACCTCCGAGACGAACTCGGGAGCGTTGACGTAGCGCAGGTCCTCGGAGACCGTTCCGTCCTCGAGCGTGCCGACGACGCGGACGTAGGACAGGGACTTCGAGTCCTTGATCGTGACGGTCTGTTCGTAGGGCGCCTGGTAGAGCGTCGCGACGCGGGCGTCGTTCGAAAAGAACTCGAGCTTCTCGAGCAGCTTGCCTTCGGGAACCACGACCGCCGCCAGGACGCGCGTCGGGCCCGTCAATCGCGCCCCCTTCTCGGGCGTCAGGATCCGGATCTTGAAGGCTTCGCGCCCCTCGTTGACGATGTATTCGTCTTCGCCGACCGAGCGGCCGGTCGGGCCGAAGGCCACGACTCGGATGGTCTGCTTGCGGGGAAGGGGTCCCATGTTGAGGTCCGCGTCGAAGGGCGCCTTCGTGCGCGTCATGATCTTCGAGCCGTTGAGGTAGAAGTCCACGGTCTTGACGTTCTCGGCGGCCTTCGTCTCGAACCGCTGGAGGCCCGTCACGATCTCCTTGGCGATCGGCAGCAGCGAGATCGCCGAGGGCAGCAGGCCGACGTCCTTGATCTGCCCGATGACCGCCTTGCCGTCGGCCCGGGCCGCGGCGATCTGGGGCGGAGGCGCGTCGGGCTGCTCGGGAACCGTGAGCGCTTCGGCGATGCGGCCCTCGGCGTTCTGGTTGCCGTCGGACACCTTGAGGATGAGCTTGTAGTCGCCGGGATACAGGTATCGCCGGACCGTCAGCGGGATCTTCTCGCCGCCGACCTCGGCGGTCGGGATGTCGAAGCGATATTTGAAGTTGTCGATCAGCCGGTCTTCCTTGACGACTTCGCCGATGACGTCGACGTTGTAGAAGGACTCCTCGCCGAGAGCCCGCGGCTTGAGCTCGGCCTTCGGGACGAGAAGCGAGAGGTCCATGCCGATCTTGTTGGCCCGGACCTCGGGAAAGCGCACCAGCTTCTGCACGCCGAGCGCGGTCGAGTCCACGTGGAGATCCGTCGTCATCGAAAGGATCTGCTCGACGCCCTCGGTCTCGACCTTGGGCGGCGCCGTCAGCTTGCTCGCCGCCTCGAGCGAGAAGGCGCCCACGCCGAGGGCGGCCGAGGAGTACTGGAGCGCCTGCTCGATCGTCCGCCACTCGTAGCAGCGGGTGATGTCGACGGGACGGGCGCCCATGTTCATCGCGGACGAGCCGCCGAAGCCCACGAGGAGGACGCCGCGGCCGTCGATCGGCAGCCACATCTTCCAGGGCGGCATGCCGTACGGCTCGTAGAAGATCAGGTAGAGCTTGGTCCTCAGGACCTCCATCCGCTCGTAGTACCAGATCTGCAGCGGCACGTAGATGTCCTGGCACTCGATCGGCACGACGGCGTCGGGGGGGCCCTGCAGGACGAAAACCTTGGCGCGGTCGTTGTGCAGATCGCCGAACTGCTCGAGCGCCTGCTGCACGCGCCGCGTGTAGACGGCGCGGTAGTCGGTGCGGATGCCCATCGAGTCGATCGAGCGCCGCTTCCAGAAGTTCTCGATGAATTTGTCGCGCTGGTAGTCCTCCTTGATCTGGAGGAAGACTTCCTTCTCGTCCTCGGTGATGATGAGCTCGGTCAGAATGCAGGAAGTCGCGGTACTTCGGGGGAAGCGTCTCGGCCAGCGCCTTCATCTCTTTCTTGGACAGCTCGCGCTTCGCCGGAGCCGGCCGGGACGTCGTTGGCCGGGGCGTCCGTCTTGCCCTCGGTGACTTTGGCCGAGGGCGAGGTCGGAGCGACGGCGTCGCCGGCCGGGGCGGTTCCGCCGGGGGACTGCACGGTCAGCGGCTTGGCTCCGGCGTCGGGAAGGGTCGCGAAACGTTCCGCGAGCTTCTCGAGGCCCTCGGTCGAGACCGGCGGCGGCGTCGACATCGCCACGGCGATGTCGGCCACGCCGCGCGCCTTGATCCGCTCGATCGTGGCGACGACGCGCGCACGCGGCGTCGCAGGTCTGGGGGACGACGTTGTTCGGGCAGAACCCGCCGGCCCCGCCGCCGGCAACAACTCCTGCAGTCCCGGGCACCCCCGCCGGGCGGCAGGCCTGCTGGGCGCTGCCGAGACACGAGGACGGAGCGAGGAGCTCGCGCTCGGGAATCGCGGGGTACCAGAGCTTGCGAATCCCTCCGAAGGTGGGCCGGTAGAAGAGGAACTGCAGCTCCTTCTGGACCCCCGTGCCGCCGGTCTGGTTCGGGTACGTCCAGACCTCGACGGAGCGGAAGACCTCGTTGCAGTCCCGGAACTCCTGGATGATCGGAATCCCGTGGATGATCACGACGCGGCCGGCGTCGCTCGTCAGCCCGTCGTACTCGGTGGCCGCGGCCTCGCGGAAGCTGGCGTAGCGGTTGCGGTAGCCCGGGCCGAGGGGGTCGGGCAGGCCGGCCTGCTCCCGACGCTCCCAGAACTCATTCCGGAAGATCTCCCGCTGGTGGGGCTCGGTGAGCTGGATGAAGAGGTCTCGTTCGTCTTCCAGAATGATCGGGTTGACGTACTCCTCGAGCCACTTCTGGTCGTCCGTGGGGAGGGCCGCGATCTTGGCCGCGCGCTCCTTGGCCGAGAGCTTCGGAATCGCTCGCGCCGCGACGGACCTGGTCGCCAGAGTCGTGGCCAGAAACGCCGCGACGACGAAGAGCGTGAGCGTGCGCGCCTTCATCGGATATCGATCTTAACTCCCGATCGCGATACGGCTATTCCTTCAGAAAAGTTTTTCAACAGAAGGGTTTCCGGAGGGATAATTTGAAGGAATCCGAGATTCTGAAGACGATGATTTACCTCGATCACAACGCCACGACGCCGCTCGATCCCGAGGTTCGCGGCGCCATGGAGGCCGCCGCCGGTGTCTTCGGAAACCCCTCCTCCGTCCACGCCGAAGGACAAAGGGCGCGCCGCCTCGTCGAGGAGGCCCGCGACGAGGTCGCGCGGCTGATCGAGGCCCGCCCCGAGGAGATCGTCCTGACCTCGGGAGGCACGGAGGCGAATGCTCTGGCGATTCTTGGGACGACCGCCGGCCGTGAGGGCCGGGTCGTGATCTCCGGCGCCGAGCACCCCTCGGTCCGCGAGGCGGCGGCCCGGCTCGCCGGCGCGGCGTCCGGGGCCCGCGAGGTCGTGACCGTCGATCCGGAGCCCTCGGGCGCCCTCGATCCGGACCGCGTGCTCGCGGCGGCCGGGCCCGGGACCGCCCTGGTGTCGATCATGGCCGCCAACAACGAGTACGGCGGCCTCTATCCCATCGCGCGGCTGGGCGCCGAGCTCCGCCGGCGCGGAATCCTCTTCCACACCGACGCCGTCCAGGCGGCGGGCCGCCTCCGCGTCGACGTCGGGGCGTGGGGCGTCGACTTCCTTTCGCTTTCGGCCCACAAGCTGTACGGGCCGAAGGGCGCCGGAGCGCTCTACGTGCGCAAGGGCGTGACCGTCGTTCCTCAGACGCCGGGGGGAGGCCAGGAGCGGCGCCTGCGCGCCGGCACCGAGAACACGACGGCGATCGCGGGCTTCGGGGTCGCGGCGCGGCTCGCGGCCCGTCGCGTCGACCGCGATGCGTCCGCCGTCGCCGCGCTTCGGGACCGGCTGGAGAGCGAGCTCGTCGGCGGGCTCGGCGGCGCGCGGGTGATCGGCGCCGAGGCCCCGAGGCTTCCCAATACTTCGGCAATCTTCTTCGAGGGGGTCTCGGGCGAGGCCCTGCTCATCCGACTCGATCTCGAAGGCGTCGCCGTCTCCACCGGCAGCGCGTGCTCGAGCGGCACGCTCGCGCCGTCGCCGGCGCTGCTGTCTCTGGGCCTCTCGCGCGAAGAGGCTCGCAGCGTCGTGCGATTCTCCCTGGGCCGGGGCACGACCGCGGAAGAGATCGGGCGCGCGGCCGGCATCGTCCGCGCCGCCGTGGCCGACATCCGACGCTCGGCGGCGAGCCGGCGGCGAGGAAACGGCCTGACGCGGCGGAGGCTGGGAGCTGTGCGGGGGCGCGCGTGATCGTCGAATGCGATCAGTGCCACGCGAAGTACCACTACGACGAAGACCGCTTCGCCGGCAAGCCCTCCAAGAAGCTGCGCTGCTCCAAGTGCCAGGCCATCTTCGAGGTCTTCAACACGCGGGCCTACGAGGCCGGTCCGCCCGTGCGGCCTCCGATCACGCCGGGCGAAACGATGCTTCGCCGCCAGAAGAGCGACTCCTCCTCGGACGCGCGCGCGACGCCGCGCGAGCATCCGCGGGCTCCGCGAGCTCCGAAGCTTCCCGAGGACCAGAAGCTTTCGCTCGCCGTGATCGCGGGACCCGACGCCGGGAAGATGTACGCCATCGACAAGCCACGGGTCGTGATCGGCCGTGAGGAAGTGGATTTCGCGCTCGACGATCCCGAGATCTCCCGCCAGCACGCGGCGATCGAAGTGAGCGGCGTGAACGTCTATGTCCTCGATCTCAACTCCAGCAACGGCACGTTCGTGGACGAAAGCGCCATCACGGAAGCGCCCCTGGAGAACCAGGGCGAGTTCACGATCGGCGGCTCGACGATCATGCTGATCGTCCGACTCGCGGCCGCTGCGCGGACCGTGGAAATGAGAGGGGAAGGCTCGGACTCTAGCGGTCCGCTTCGCGGACCGTGAAAATGAGAGGGGAAGTTGCTTGAGTCTCCTCTCCCAGGAGGATCCGTCTGTGCGTGTTCCGGCTGATAGCTGATACCTTTTCCCCATGCGCATCGCCGTCGCCATGTCGGGGGGCGTGGATTCCTCGGTCGCCGCCCTGCTTCTTCGCGACGAGGGCCACGAGGTCGTGGGCCTCTCGATGCAGCTCTGGGACCACTCCGGCGAAGCCGGCCGCTCGGGGCGCTGCTGCACGCTCGACGATCTCGGAGACGCGCGCCGCGCGGCGTGGGCGCTGGGGATCCGCCACTACGTGCTCAATCTCGAGGAGGAGTTCCGGCGCGACGTCGTCCGGCCCTTCGTCGGCGCCTACCTGGCCGGCGAAACGCCGATCCCGTGCTCGGCCTGCAACACCAAGGTCAAGTTCTCCACGCTCTGGGAGCGCGCGCGCGCCCTCGGCTGCGCGGCCGTGGCGACCGGGCACTATGCCCGCGCCGGGCGCGACGACGGTCAGCGGTCGAGCCGTGCTCCGAAAGGGTCGGGACGCCGCGAAGGACCAGTCCTATTTCCTCTACGACCTCTCGGAGGAGCAGCTCGCCGGGGCCCGGTTTCCGGTCGGGGACCTGACGAAGAGCGAAGTGCGCGCGCGAGCGCGCGCCGCCGGCCTGCCCAACGCGGACAAGGAAGAGAGCCAGGAGATCTGTTTCGTTCCCCCCGGGACGCGGGCCGGCGAGTTCGTCGCGCGCCACGCGACCGCGCTCGGTTTCGCAGCGCCTCCGGAAGCGGGAGTGATCGAGGACGCCGCCGGCGGCCGCGTGGGCGAGCACGCCGGCCACTACCGGTACACGATCGGCCAGCGGCGCGGCATCGGCATCGCGGCGACGCAGCGTCTCTACGTCCTGGAAGTCGACGCGCGGCGAGAACCGCGTCGTCGTGGGGCCGGAAGCCGCCCTGGAGAGCCGCAGCGCGGCGATCGGGGACGTCCGGCTCTCGGCCGCCGCGCCCGCGGGTGCGTTCCGGGCCGGGGTCCGCATTCGGCATCGCGCCTCCGAGGTTCCGGCGACCGATCACGCCGGGCGCCGGAGCCACCGCGCAGATCGAGTTCGATTCCCCGGTCCGCGCCGTGACGCCGGGACAGTCGTGTGTGTTCTATGACGGGGATCTGGTGCTGGGCGGGGGAGTGATCCGGAGAGAAGAGTCGAGAGTTGTGCGTTGAGCGTTGAGAGGTAGTCGACGGCCATCCGCAGCTTCACGCTCAACGCTCGACGCTTAACGTTCAACTTCCTAGTTCGTCTTCGTATCGCTCGGCACCGCCGCCGTCACGCCGAAGTCCGACCGGATCTCTCCATACGCCCGCTCGTAGATCGCGACGTTTTCCTGAAGGGCTCGGAGAAGCTGCTTGGCGTGAAAGGGAGTCGTGAGCACGCGGCTGAGCACCTTGACGTCCGGGCGTCCGGGGACGACGCGGCCGAAGTCGAAGACGAACTCCGTCGGGTTGTGCAGGATGTTCGCGAAGTTCGCGTAGTGGCCCTGCGCGGTCGTCTCGTCGATCGTGAACTTCACGGGCACGGGCTTCGGATCGGTCATGCAGAGCCTCCTCCGCCGCGGGAGTCTATCTCCGCGGTTCGGATACACTGGTCGCCGATGCGCTCCCTGCGGCTCGCAGCTCTCGTCCTCGCGTCCGCCGTCGTCTGGACCTCTTCCCCGGCCATCTCCTGGCGCAAAGCACGGGCCCGGCTCTTCCGGATCGCGCCTACTTCCCGAGCAGCGGTTCGTCGAATCCGCTGGTGACGGAAGGGGACCGGTTCTACGGGCGACGGCAGGAGGGACGGATCGGACTGAAGGCGAGCGTGACGCCGATCAACCAGGCCATCTCCTTCTACGATCGCGCGACGGAAGCTCCGGATCTCGTCGATGCGCGATGGAAGCTGGTCCGGGCGCTCTACTTCAAGGGCCTCTACACCGGGCTCGATCCCGATCAGCGCAAGGCCGTCTTCGTCAAGGCGCGGCGCGTCTCGGAGGACGCGATCGGGATCCTCAACCGCAGCCTCGAACAGAAGGGGATCAAGGGCCTGATCGATCTGACGCCGGAGCTGCTCGCGGGCTCGCTCTCCGATCGCACGGATGCCGCGCCGACCTACTTCTGGGCGGCGGCCGCCTGGGGCCAGTGGGCGCTGTCGATGGGCAAGGTCGAGGCCGCCAAGACCGGGGCCGCGGACACGATCCGGGACTACGCCCTGACGGTCATCGCCCTCGACCCGAAGTTCGAGGAGGGCGGCGGCTATCGCATCCTCGGGCGGCTGAACGACGAGGCGCCGTGGATTCCCTTCCTGACGGGCTGGGTCTCGCGCGACGAAGCGCTGAGGGCCCTCCGACTGGCCGTGCAGGTCGACCCGCGCGCCATCGCCAACCGCCACTACCTGGCGATGGCTCTCTGGAAGGGCGACGCGAAGGAGAAGGCGGAGGCCCTGGCGCTCGAGGAAGGCGTCGTCTCCGAGTCCCCCTCGCCGGTTCACCTCATCGAGGATCTCGTCCTGCAGGACGAGGCGCGAGCGAACCTCGCGGCCTGGAAGAAAGCCGCGTAGCCCCGGGCCGTCGGGGGAGGGCGCGCAGAAGCTCCGCGGCGGATTCGCCGGTCGCCGGGTGCCGCCATCCCGGCGCGAGCTCCGCGAGGGGCGCGAGCACGAATCGGCGTTCCGCCAGGCGCGGGTGCGGAAGGATCGGATCGGCGCCCGCTCTCCGGGTTCCCTCGAGGTCGAGGATGTCGACGTCGATCTCCCGCGGCCCGTTTCGAAAGCTCGGCGTGCGTCCGACGGTCCGCTCGACGCGCTTCGCCAGCGCGAGCAGGCGCACCGGCCCCCCCTTCCAGGCGATCGCGGCGACGAGGTTCCAGAACGCGGGCTGCTTCGCGAATCCCACGGGATCCGTGCGGTAGAACGACGACGTGGCGAGGATCGGGACGACGCGGGAGATTTCGTCGAGCGCGCGCTCGATGTGCGCGCGGCGGTCGCCGACGTTGGAGCCGAGTCCGAGCAGAGCGAGCCGCGCGCGGGCGGGCGGCTCAGTAGACTTCGTCTTCCTCTTCTTCGGCCTCGGCGGCTTCTTCGCCTTCCTCGAGCTCGTCGTCGTCGAGGTCGCTCTCCTCGGGTTCCGCCGGGGTCTCTTCACCGAACTCCGGAGGATTCTCGTCGGGGATGGTCTCCAGGAGCATCGAGCGTCGAGGCGGGCGCGGCGCCGGAGGCGGCGCGTCGTCGGACTTCGCGTTCTTCTGGTTCGCTCCGCACTTGGGACAGATCGCCTCGGGCTTGCCGAGGTTGTAGAACTTCGTGTGGCAGTTGAAACAGTCGTACTTCTTGCCGAGATCGGGCATTTCCCCCTCGAAAGGCGGCCAAACCTAGCACGCGGGTTTTCAAGGGTCAACCGACTGCGGATGCTAAGATCGATCGCGGTGCGGAACCCGGCCTCCATCCTCCGTGTTCTCGGATCCGCCGCCGTCCTTCTCGCCCTCTCGGTTCCGGCGCGAGCTCAGTTTCCGTGGGCGGGGGCCCGGGCCATGGGCATGGGCGGAGCCGAGGTCGCGGCCGTGCGCGACAACTCGGCCACCTGGTCCAACCCGGCCGTTCTCGCCGACCTGCAGGGCTGGGAAGTCCAGATCCTGGGCGGGCCTCGCCGCCCAGAACCGCAACAACCTCGTGGGCTCGGTGGTCGACATCTCGGAGCTGCCCTTCGACGAGATCGCGGCGGGCGACGCTCCGGAGCTCGTTCCGGTGCTGCTGGCCCACATCGCCAGCGTGGCGCGGCCGGGCACGAGCGTGGTCGCCTCGGGGGTGGTCGGGGCCGTCGTCTCCTGGAAGGGCTTCGCGCTCTCGATCGGGACGGTGCCCTACGCCGGCATCTACCCGATCGTCGACCTCCAGCACGTGGTTCCGGGAGGAGGCCCCGACGACGGACTGGAATTCAACCAGACGAGCCTGAACCTGGCCGGCCTCTCGGCGCGCGAGGCCCGGCTCGGCTACGGCCACAACTTCTTCGGCGGGGTGCTGGAGGTCGGAGGCGCGGCTCGCTACGTTTCGGGGGTCACGTACTTCGGGCGCTGCGGCGTCTTCAGCTTCGCCTGCGACAGCAACGACCTCGGGGATCTGATCCAGCAGGCGTTCGAGGACAACGCGCTCACGACCGACAAGTTCACGTTCGACCTGGGCGCGCGCGCGGACTTCGGCATCGTGAAGCTCGGCGTCGTCGGGACGGCGCTCAACCAGCCGCACTTCACGGTCGCGCACCGTGCCCGGCGCGCCCGCCACGGTGCCGCTGCCGCGCCAGTTCCGGGGCGGCGTCGCCGTCGACGTCCTGTCGTTTCTGACGCTCGCGGCGGACGGCGACATCATCCCGAGCGACACGCTGGTCCCCGGAGTGGAGAGCCAGCAGATCTCGCTCGGCGCCGAAGTGAAGATCCCGCTCTTCGCCTTCCGCGGCGGCGCGACCTACGACTTCAAGTCGGTGGATCCGACGTGGGCGTACTCGCTCGGCGTGGGCTTCGGGGTCCCGATCCTCTCGGTCGACCTGGCGGTTCTCTTCGGCCCGACGGGCGGCCTCAATCCGAGCAACCCGGACCGTGAGGCGCTCGGCGGCTCGGCCTCGGTGCGCCTCCACTTCTAGAACGTCTTGTTCTCGATCGACGCCCGCGACCCCGGATCCGCGGCCCGGCGGGGCCGGCTGCGCACGGCGCATGCCGAGATCGAAACTCCGTGCTTCATGCCGGTCGGCACCCGGGGCGCGGTCAAGGGCGTCGCGTTCGACTGGCTGGAAGCCTGGGATTGCCGCGTCGTGCTGGCCAACACGTATCACCTCATGACGCGGCCGGGTCTCGCGACGATCGAGAAGGCCGGCGGCCTCCACGCCTTCATGGGCTGGCCCCGCGCGATCCTGACGGATTCGGGCGGCTTCCAGGTGATGAGCCTGGCCTCGCGGCGCCGCGTCACCGACGAGGGCGTGGAGTTCCGCTCCCCCGAGGACGGGACGAAGCACTTCCTGACGCCGGAACGCGCGATGGAGCTGCAGTCGGCGTTCGGCGTCGACGTCGCCATGGCGCTCGACGTCTGTCCGGCGTTTCCGGCGGAGCGCGGCGAGATCGAGGAAGCCTGCCGCCGGACGCTCGCCTGGGCGGAGCGCGGCCGGCGTGCCTACGCCGGGCCGGGCCTGCTCTTCGGCATCGTGCAGGGCGGGACGCACGAGGACCTGCGCCGGCACAACGCCGAGGCGCTCCGCGCGCTGGATTTTCCGGGTTATGCGGTCGGCGGCGTCGCCGTGGGCGAGTCGAAAGAGGCCATCCGCGACGTCACGACGCTGACGGCGCCGCTCCTGCCGGAGGAGAAGCCGCGCTACCTGATGGGCGTCGGAACGCCCGCCGACCTCCTCGCTTCGGTGCGCGCCGGGATCGACCTCTTCGACTGCGTGCTCCCGACGCGGAACGGGCGCATGGGCCACGTCTACACGAGCCGCGGCGAGGTGACGATCAAGCACGAGCGTTTCAAGGAGGACCTCGCGCCGCTCGACCCGGACTGCGCCTGCCCGGTCTGCCGGCGGCACAGCCGGGCCTACCTGCGGAATCTCTTCGTTCTGAAGGACTTCTCGGCGCCCATGCTGCTCTCGATGCACAACGTCTACTTCTATCTGGCGTGGATGCGCGAGATCCGCGACGCGATCACGGAAGGGCGCCTGGCCGGGCTCGTCGCGCCGCCGGAAGAGAAGCTGCCCGAGGGGGCCTGAAGCTTGCGCAAGGGATCTCTTCTCGCTCACTCCGCCGCCCGCGGGCGATAACATCGCCTCCGAATCCCTGTTCGGAGGTGCCCGTCTGGAGACTCCGTTCACGCCACTCGAGTTCGCAAGGCGGACCCGGCGGCTCCATCCCGAGCGCGAGGCCGTCGTCGACGGCTCCCGGCGATTCACTTACCGCGAGTTCTTCGAGCGTTGCGACCGCTTCTCGGCGTTCCTGCGGAGCCTCGGGGTCGGTCCGGGGGACCGCGTCGCGACGCTCGCGAACAACTCGCACGCCCATCTCGAAGCGTTCTACGCGGTTCCGCAGATCGGGGCCGTGCTCGTCCCGATCAACTACCGCCTGACGGCCGACGACGTCGAGTACATCCTGGAGCACAGCGGCGCCCGCGTCGTCTGCGCCTACGCCGACGGGATCGAGCGTGTCCAGGCCGTTCGCGGGAAGCTGTCGGCGCTCGAGCGCGTCGTGGCCTTCGACGGGCCCGGGCCGGAAGGATGGCTGGACTACGAAACGGAATTGCAGCGCGCGCCGGCGCACTTCGACCGGCCGCCGCCGCCGCTCTCCGAGCGCGACCTGATCTCCATCAACTACACGAGCGGCACGACCGCGCGGCCCAAGGGCGTGATGATCACGCACCGCAACGCGTGGACGAACGTGATCGGCACGCTGCTCCACCACCCGATGAGCGTCGAGGATCGCTACCTCTGGACGCTGCCCATGTTTCACGCCAACGGCTGGACGTTCGTCTGGACGGTCACGGCGGCGGGCGCGACGCACATCTGCCTCCCGAAGGTCGACCCGGCGGCGGTCTTCGACCTCGTGGCACGCGAGTCCGTGACCATGCTGTGTGCGGCTCCCACCGTGCTCATCGGCATCGCCGGCGCGCCCGAAGAGGTGCGCCGGGGCGCGCGCCGGGGCGTCCGCGTCATGACCGCCGGAGCGCCCCCGGCGGCCGCCACGATCGAGCGCGTCGAAGGCGAGCTCGGTTGGACGATCACTCAGGTCTACGGGCTGACCGAGACCTCGCCCTTCATCACGGTTTGCGAGCCTCGGCCCGAGCACGCCGCTCTCGACGCCGGCGGGCGCGCCACGGTCAAGGCGAGGCAGGGCGTCGAGCTTCTGACGTCGGGCGAGCTCCGCGTCGTGGACGAGGAAGGCAACGAGGTCCCGCACGACGGAAAGACGCTCGGAGAGATCGTGGCCCGGGGCAACGTGGTCATGGAGGGCTACTACCGCGATCCGGCGTCGACCGCGAAAGCCATGCGCGGAGGCTGGTTCCACAGCGGCGACGCCGCCGTGGTCCATCCCGACGGCTACGTCGAGATCCGCGACCGCTTCAAGGACGTCATCATCAGCGGCGGAGAGAACGTCTCGTCGGTGGAGGTCGAGGGCGTGCTCCTCCGCCACCCCGAGGTCCAGGAAGCCGCGGTCGTCGGGCTTCCGCACGAGAAGTGGGGCGAGGCGCCGCACGCCTTCGTCGTCCGCTGCGCCGGCGCCGACGTCACCGAGGAGGAGCTCCAGAAGTTCGCGCGCGAGCGCCTCGCGGGCTTCAAGACCCCCAAGGGCGTGACGTTCCTCGACGAGCTGCCCAAGACGGCCACCGGGAAGGTCCAGAAATACGTGCTGCGGGGAGGGCGCGCCGCGATCGCCCGGCAGTGATTCCCACAGAGTGTCCCTACCGAATCCGCATCACCTCGGCCAGCGGTCTTCTTGTCGATGACCGGGACACGGGCGCCCGTCGGCCGGATAGCCGACGGGCACGAGCAGGTACGGCTTCTCGTGCGCCGGCCGCTCGAGGATCGTGTTGAGAAAACCCATCGGCGAAGGCGTGTGCGTGAGCGTGGCGAGGCCCGAGAGGTGCAGGGCCGCGAGCAGAAAACCGCAGGCGATCCCGACGGACTCGGCGACGTAGTAGTTCTTTCTCGACACGTCGCACGCGTTCCGTCGTCCAGGCCGCCGGAAGAACGGGACCGGTTCCCAGTCGATGCGAAAGACGGCGATCAGAAACGGCGCCGTCTCGAGAAACGGCTTGTGCCAGTCGGTTCCCAGAGGGCGAGAGGGCCTCGAGCCACTCCTCGGGCATGCGGCGCTCGTAGCTCTCCTTCTCCTCGGCCTCCGCGGCGACGCGGATGGCGGTCTTGACGGACGCGTCGGAGACGACGACGAATCGCCACGGCTGGCGGTTGGCCCCCGACGGAGCGAGCGACGCGGCGCGGACGGCGTTCTCGATCAGCGAGAGAGGCACGGGCTCGGCCGAGAAGTCCCGGACGGTGCGGCGGGTCCTCGATGCGCGCGAGAAACTCGGCGGAGCGCCGCGACATCTCGGTCTCCGTGAGGCGCTCGAAGTCGAGGGGCTGGAAACGGGGTGGCGTTCGCATGGCGCTGTTATAGCCTCCCGCGCATGAAAAAGACCGCCGTCGCGCCGGCCCTCGGCTCGGGCTCGCCCTTGCCAGCTCCTTCCTCGCCGCGGCCTCCCTCCCCGCCGCCGAGACCCTTCAGGAGCGGGCGATGCGGCTCCAGAAGAGCGCGATCATCGTCGACACCCACGAGGACGTCCCGGAGGAGCTCGAAAGCCGCTGGAAAGACCTCGCCGTCCGCAACACCGTCGGCCACATCGACATCCCGCGCTGGCGCGAAGGGGGAGTCACGGCGCCGTTTCTCGCGGCGTACGTGAACGCGGACTTCGCCAAGTCGGGCGGCTCCGCCAAGAAGGCTCTGGAGTTCATCGACCTCATCCATCGGATCGTCGACTCCCACCCGAAGGACCTCGTCTTCACCGACTCGGTGGCGGGCATCCGGCAGGCGAAGAAGGACGACAAGATCGCGATCCTCATCGGCATCGAGGGCGGCCATGCCATCGAGGATTCGCTCGGAGCGCTCTCCTCGTTCTACCGGCTGGGCGTGCGCTACATGACGCTGACGCACACCAACACGAACGCCTGGGCGGATTCCTCGGGCAACTTCTTCCGCACGGACTTCGATCCGAAGATGTACGTCGTCCACGGAGGGCTCACGGACTTCGGGCGCGAAGTGGTCCTCGAGATGAACCGGCTGGGCATGCTCGTGGACGTCTCGCACGTCTCGGAGGAGACGATGGCCGACGTCCTCGCCGTCTCCAAGGCGCCGGTCTTCGCCTCGCATTCCTCCTGCCGCGCGCTCTCGAACATTCCGCGCAACATGACGGACGAGCAGATCAAGGCGCGTCACGGCGAAGGGCGGCGTCGTCATGGTCAACTTCTCGTCGCTCTTTCTGGACCAGAAATCCGTCGACGCCTACCTGGCCGGGCGCGCGGCCCTCAAGCCGCAGATCGACGCGGTCCGGGAGAAGTACAAGGACGACCCGAAGACCTCCGACGCGGAGGTCCGCAAGATCATGAAGACGATCCACTACCCGGACGCCGACTGGACGAAGGTCGTCGACCACATCGAGCGGGTCATGAAGATCGGCGGCCCGCAGTCGGTGGGGCTCGGCAGCGACTTCGACGGCATCGACGACCCGCCGACGGGACTCGAGGACGTGTCGAAGCTGCCGAAGCTGACCGAAGAGCTCCTGCGCCGCGGCCACTCCGAGGAGGTCGTCCGCGGAGTCCTCGGCGAGAACTTTCTGCGGTTCTGGGACCGCGCGGACAAGGCCCGGAACGCGGTGCCGGCGCGGACGGAGCCCTTGCCCTTCTCGAAGCCGCAATAGGGTCGCCGAGCGCGGAAGGAGCGGAGGAGACGATGGATTCGCCGAAAGAAAGCGGGCGCCTCACCGGCGCGGTCGTGGTCGGTCTCTGCGCCCTCGTGGGGCTGGCCGTCGCCGGCTTCTTCATCGGACGGGGGACCGAACGGCTGCGGTCGGCGGTCCGGACGGTGACGGTCAAGGGGCTCGTCGAAAAGGAGGTCAAGTCCGACCGGGCCATCTGGACGCTCAACCTCCGGCGCGCGAGCGCCGACGTGAAAGACGCCCAGGCCAGGATCGCGGCCGACCGCGAGGCCGCCGTGGCGTTTCTCAAGAAGCAGGGGTTCGAGGACTCCGAGATCGAGCGGACGCCGATCAAGACCATCGACAAGCTCGCCCGGGAGTACGGCCAGCCGCAGGGCGGCGATCCCCTGCGCTACATCCTGACGGCCTCGCTCGTGGTCACCACGCCGAAAGTCGACCTCGTGCGCTCATCGCTCGGCGCGACCGACGAGCTCCTCCGCTCCGGCGTCGTCCTCGACGGCGGAGACGGCGGCAGCCCGGCCAACCCCCGCTTCGTCGTGTCCGCCTTCAACGACCTGCGGCCCCAGCTGCTGGCCGAGGCCACGAAGAACGCCCGGGAGATGGCCCAGCAGTTCGCGGCCGACTCGGGAGCCCGGGTCGGGAGCATCCGTTCGGCCAATCAGGGGCAGATCCAGATCTTCGGGACCGACGGCAACGACGAGTCGGGAGCGTTTTCGCCGACGAGCACGGTGCAGAAGAAGATCCGCGTGGTCAGCACCTTCGAGTTCGCGCTCGAGTGATTCGAGATACGAGGAAGCCCGGTTGATATGATGCGCCCGCTATGTGGACTGCGCTGATTTCTCTGCTTCAGACGGCTCCCGCGCCGGGCGGCGCGGCGGGAGGGCTCATGCAGTTCCTCCCGATGATCTTCATCTTCGTCATCTTCTACTTCCTTCTCATCGCGCCCATGCGCAAGAAGCAGAAGAAGGCGCAGGAGATGCTCTCCAAGCTCAAGAAGGGCGACGAGGTCATCACGGGTGGTGGCATCTTCGGGCGGATCACCGCTCTCGACGACGAGCGCGGGTTCGTGATCCTGCAGATCTCCGACAACACCAAGATCAAGGTGCTTCGCAGCGCGATCTCCGGCCTGGCGGGCGAACCCGAAGCAACTACAAGCACGACAGCGACTTAGAAGGGAGAGGGCGAGGCGGGGACGTTCCCTCCCTCGTTCGGCCGCGTCGAGCGGCCGCTCAGAAGCCCTGCTTCAAACCGGTCGGCTCTTCCTGTACACTGCGCCGTTCTTTTTTTTCGGGAGGACGATTTGGGTAAGAAGCTTCGCTGGCGAGTCCTCTTGATCCTGCTGGTGGTGGTGGGCGCCATCGCCGGCTACGTTTGGACCGGCTACCGGCACGCCAAGAAGGAAATGGTGGGCGACGGCAATCCCACGCGTCAAGGACGCCCTGAAGAAGGCCATCAAGCTGGGGCTCGACCTGCGGGGAGGCATTCACCTCGTCCTGCAGGTCAACACGGCCGACGCGGTGAAAGCCGAGCGCGACGACGCCACCGAGACGCTCCAGCGCGAGGCCAAGGAGGCCGGCATCGGCCCCGTCGAGTTCCCGACGGACTCGTCGTTCACCGTCACGGTCACTCCGCAGACGGACCTCGCCAAGCTCGAGGACACCGTCAAGCGTTTCCTGCCCGACTGGGCCTACTCGACCGGCGGAGGAAAGTGGACCTTCACGCTGAAGGACCCGTCCCGCCGGCTGATCGAAGACAACGCCACGGCCCAGGCCGTCGAGACGATCCGCAACCGCGTCGACGAGTTCGGCGTCGCGGAGCCGCTGATCGCCCGCCAGGGCAAGGACCGCATCCTCGTCCAGCTCCCGGGCATCGACGATCCCAAGCGCGTGAAGGACCTCATCAAGAACACGGCGTTCCTCGAGCTCTCGCTGGTCGAATCGGGCCCGTCCACGGAGGACGCCCTCAAGGCCAATTACTCGGGCGATCAGTTCAAGATCCTCGAGGCGAAGGCGGTCCCGGGCAGCCGCGACCGGCTGTACTACGCCGTGCGGAAGCAGGCCGTCATCACGGGCCGCGACCTCAAGAACGCCCGTCCCTCCCAGGGCCAGTTCGGATCGCACTCGGTGTCCTTCTTCCTGACGGCCGCAGGCTCGCAGAAGTTCGGCGCCGCGACGGGCGCGAACATCGGCAAGCAGCTGGCGATCGTCCTCGACAACCGCGTGCAGTCCGCGCCGAACATCAAGGACCGCATCACCGAGCAGGGCGTGATCGAGGGCTCCTTCACGGCCGAGGAGGCCAACGACCTCGCGCTGGTCCTCCGGGCCGGCGCGCTGCCGGCGGGGCTGACGTACCTCGAGGAGCGGACGGTGGGTCCCTCGCTCGGGCTGGACTCGATCAAGAAGGGCATCCGGGCTTCGGTCGTCGGCGCGCTGCTCGTCTTCGTGGCGATCGCGCTCTACTACCGCCGGGCCGGCTGGAACGCGATCTTCGCCCTCATTCTCAATGCCGTGCTCCTCGCGGCGGCCATGGCGATGTTCGAGGCCACGCTGACCCTGCCCGGGATCGCCGGCTTCATCCTGACGATCGGTATGGCCGTCGACTCGAACGTCCTCGTCTTCGAGCGCATCCGCGAGGAGCTGCGGAGCGGTCGGGCGCCCAAGGCCGCCATCGAAAACGGCTTCTCGAAGGCCTTCGCGACGATCGTCGACACGCACGCCACGACGATCATTTCGGCCCTCTTCCTGCTGCAGTTCGGAACGGGGCCGGTCAAGGGCTTCGCGGTCACGCTCATCATCGGCCTGCTCATCTCCATGTTCACGGCGGTCTTCGTGTCCCACACGATCTTCGAGCTCGAGTACGGGCGCCGCCAGCACATCGACACCGTGTCGATCTAGAAAGCCGAGACGTCATGGAGTTTTTTCGTCAGACCAACATCGACTTCCTCAAGTACAAGTGGTGGGCGATCGGCGCCTCCTGGGCGCTCATCGCCGTGGGTCTCTTCACGGTCTTCGTCCAGAAGGGACTGAAGTTCGGCATCGACTTCTCGGGCGGCACGGCGATCGTCATCCGCATGGCCGAGCGCCCCGACATCGACAAGATGCGCTCCGTCCTGGACGGGGCGGGACTCGGCGAGATCGGGATCCAGCGCTACGAGGAGGCGGAGAAGAACGAGGTTCTCATCCGTGTCCAGCAGCAGGCCACCGAGGGCCGCGACGTCGCCGACGAAGTCCTGCGCGTGCTCCGGCAGAGCCTGCAGGCCGAGACCGACCCGAACAAGATCGACATCAACATCGAGGGCCGGGCGACGCTCGCCGCGCGCCTCGCGGCGGCCGACCCGGACCACGTGGCCGGCAAGCCCGACGTGAATCCCGAGGAACATTACGCGCAGGCGGCCGAGCGCGTCATCGCCCGCCGTTCGGAGCTGGGCCTCTTCCGCTCGCCGGCGGACGTGGATTCGGTGGCCGGCGTTTCGGACGCCGTCAAGGCGTGGATCAAGCCCAACACCGTGGCGGGGCCCTTCGTCCTGCTCTCCGCCGAGAACGTCGGCCCCCAGGTCGGCAAGGACCTCCAGAAGAAGGCGCTCTACGCCGTCGTCTGGTCGACCATCGGCATGCTGGCCTACATCGCGTTCCGGTTCCGGTCGCTGCCCTTCGGCGTCGGCGCCATCGTGGCGCTCGTTCACGACACGTTCATCACGGTGGGCCTGCTGGCGCTGCTGGGCCGCGAGTTCAACCTCATCGTCGTGGCCGCGCTGCTGACCCTCATCGGTTACTCGGTCAACGACACGGTGGTCGTCTACGACCGCGTGCGCGAGAACCTCAGGACGCCCAAGAAGGAGCCGCTCGAAGTCGTCATCAACCGCTCCATCAACCAGACCCTGTCGCGGACGATCCTGACCTCCGGCGCGACGATGCTGGTCGTCATCACGCTCTTCTTCCTCGGCGGCGAGGTCCTGAACACCTTCGCCCTGACGCTCCTGATCGGCATCATCATCGGCACGTACTCCTCGATCTACGTCGCCGCGGCCATCGTGGTGATCTGGAACGACTGGAAGAAGGGCCGCAAGCTCGCCGTCGTTCCCACGCCGGTCAGGGTGGAGCCCCCGCCGGCGCAGCCGGTCGCCCCGCAGGGCAACAAGAAGAAGCAGAAGGGGCGCTAGAGGTGAGCGTTGAGCGTTGAGTGTTGAAGCGTCGAAGTTCGACGCGTGTCTTTCTCCACGCTCAACTCTCAACACTCGACTCTCAACTTCCCCCTCAGCCGCGGTGTACCCTTAAAGGGTGATCCACTTCGAGGAAATCCTCGAAAAGGTCGAGGCGTACAACCCGAACTCGGACCAGGAGCTCCTCCGACGGGCGTACGTCTTTTCGGGCCTCGAGCACAAGGGCCAGGTGCGCCGGTCGGGCGAGCCGTACCTGGTTCATCCGCTCAACGTGGCCTCGATCCTGGCCGACCTGAAGGCCGACGACGTCTCGATCGTCGTCGGGCTCCTCCACGACGTCCTCGAAGACACCCTGACGACCAAACAGGCGATCGCCCAGCAGTTCGGCGACGAGGTCGCCGATCTCGTCGACGGCCTGACGAAGATCGGCAAGTTCTCCTACGTCTCGCGCGAGGAGGAGCAGGCGGAGACCTTCCGCAAGATGCTCCTGGCGATGATCTCGGACCTGCGGGTGGTCCTGGTCAAGCTCGCGGACCGCCTCCACAACATGCGCACCCTGGGCTTCCTCCCCGAATCCAAGCGGCGGGAGATCGCCCGCGAAACGCTCGACATCTACGCGCCCATCGCGCACCGGCTGGGCATGGGGAGCGTGAAAGGGGAGCTCGAGGACCTGGCGTTCCTGTACCTCGAGCCGGAGGCGCACGAGAAGCTGTCGCGGGAAGTCGCCCGGCGGATGAAGGTCTCCGAGACCATGATCGGCGACATCCGCCGCCGCATCGAGGCGCGCCTCGCGGACGCGGGCATCCCGGCCGAGGTCTCCGGCCGGATGAAGCGCTACTACTCCATCTGGCTCAAGATGAAGCGCAACGGCATCGAGGTCGCGCAGCTTTACGACATCCTGGCCTTCCGGGTGGTCGTGCCCGAGACCCGGGATTGCTACGCCACCCTCGGCATGGTCCACCAGCTCTGGCGGCCCGTGCCGGGGCGGATCAAGGACTACGTCGCGATGCCCAAGCCCAACTTCTACCAGTCGCTCCATACGACGGTGATCGGCGAGACCGGCCAGCCCTTCGAGATCCAGATCCGGACCCGAGAGATGGACCTGATCGCCGAGCGCGGCATCGCGGCGCACTGGAAGTACAAGGAGGGCCGCCTCGGGCCGCACGCCGACGACGCCCGGTTCCAGTGGCTCCGACAGCTCGCCGACTGGCAGAGCGAGGTTTCCGATCCCCGGCAGTTCCTCTCGTCGCTCAAGATCGACCTCTACCCGGACGAGGTCTATACGTTCACGCCGAAAGGGCGAGGTCTTCGCGTTCCCCCGGGGCGCCACGCCGATCGACTTCGCTTACCGCGTGCACACGGACGTGGGCCACCGCTGCGTGGGCGCCCGCGTCAACGGCAAGCTCGTGCCCCTGCGGACGCCGCTCCAGAGCGGAGACATCGTCGAGATCCTGACCTCTCCGGGCCAGACTCCCTCGCGCGACTGGCTCTCCTCGGTCGTCACGAGCCGGGCGCGGCACAAGATCCGCCACTTCATCCACGAGGAAGAGAAGCGGCAGGCCGTCGAGCTCGGGCGGAGGCTTCTCGAGCGGGAGCTCAAGAAGTTCAAGCGGACTCTCAAGAAGCTTTCCTCGGACGGGAGCCTCGCGCGGGAGCTGCCGCACTGGGGATTCTCGAAGCCCGAGGACCTCTTCGCCGCGATCGGCTACGGAAAGCTCGCGCCGCGGAACGCCCTCGAGCGCTTCGTGACCGCCGAAGAGCTCGCCCGTCCCGAGGCCGAGAAGAAGGAATCGGCCGTCTCGCGCGTCGTCCGCCGGATCCTGCCGTTCGGCGTGCCCGACATCGTGGTCGTCGGCCACAAGGACCTGCTCGCCACGCTCGCCAAGTGCTGCAACCCGGTGCCGGGCGAGAAGATCATCGGCTACATCACGCGGGGCCGGGGAGTCTCGGTCCATTCGCAGAGTTGTCCCAACGTCCGGAACCTTCTCTACGACCCCGAGCGCCAGATCGACGTGGCCTGGGCGGGGGAGAAGCGCGCGTCTTACGCGATCGAGCTCGAGGTGTCGACCGAGGACCGGCCCGGTCTGCTCGCGGACGTCACGCAGGCCATCGCCGGCGAGGGCTCCAACATCCGGCGCATCGAGGCGCGCGTCGAGGAGACGAAGGAGGCCTTCGTCACGGTCTCGCTCGAGACCTCCGATCTCAAGCAGCTCGAGAAGATCGTGGGGCGGATCCGCGCCATCCCGGGTGTCCGGGACGTCGTCCGCAAGTACAACGTGGCGAAAGCGGGGGAGAAGGGCTGACGCGCGAAGCGAAGCCGTCGCGCGTCATCCCGAGGAGCGCAGCGACGAGGGATCCCGAGCTCGAAACCGGATCCGCTTCGACTCAGGGACCGGCGGGAACTAAGCCGTCGCGGCGGTCGTGGCTTGCACGGCGGTCGCCGCTTTGACTCGCGGCTTGGGCTTGGAGACCTTCCCCGACCGGATGCAGCGCGTGCAGGCGGATGTGCGCCGCGAGACGCCGCCGACCACCGTGCGCACGCTCTTGAGGTTGATGTGCCACTTCCGTTTGGTGAGGTTGTTGGCATGGCTGACGCGATGCCCCGACATCGGGGTTTTTCCGCAGAAGTGACAGTGCTGGGCCATGGGTCTCCTCGTCTTAGCCGCGCGGCCGAAAAAACCCGCGAAGCCTACAACGGTCCTGCGCGCGACGCAAGGAAGAACAGCTGGCCTTCGCCTCCGGGACCTGTCCTTTCGGCTTAAGTCGTTGCCGTTTCGCATCTTCTGTGGCTCCGATGCCTTGACCACGGAATAACCTTTTGCTATTCTCCAAACCAGCCGAATAAGTCCAAGTCAAAGCCCGTAAACGTCTTTCTTTTTTCGGATAAGGCGCAGCGTGCTGTTTAAGAAGTCCAAGAACCTAGTGGGGCTGGATATCGGGTCCTCGGCGATCAAACTCGTCGAACTCAAGGACTCGAAGGGGGGAGGCTACCGTCTTGTCAAGACCGGCCTCGAGTCCCTTTCCCCCGAGGCCATCGTCGACGGCGCCATCATGGACTCCTCCCTGGTGGTCGACACGGTCAACCGGATCGTGTCCTCCCTGAGCGTCCGGAACCCCGACTTCGGGACCTCCCTCTCGGGGCACTCCGTGATCATCAAGAAGATCTCGCTGCCGGCCATGTCCCCGGAGGAGCTCGCCGAGTCGATCCGCTGGGAAGCCGAGCAGTACGTCCCCTTCGACATCAACGACGTCAACCTGGACTACGTGGTCCTCGAGTCGGGCGGGGGCGAGACGATGGACGTCCTGCTCGTCGCCGTCAAGAAGGACAAGATCGGCGACTACACGAGCGTCATCACCCAGGCCGGAAAGACGCCGGTGCTGGTGGACGTCGACGCCTTCGCCCTCCAGAACGCCTACGAGGCGAACTATCCCGTCGAGCCGGGCCGGGTCGTGGCCCTCGTGAACATCGGGGCCTCCGTCACGAACGTGAACATCCTCTCGGGCTCGAACACGATCTTCTGGCGCGACATCTCGTTCGGCGGCAACCAGTACACCGACGCGATCCAGAAGCAGCTTTCGCTGTCCTTCGACCTCGCCGAGGCCCTCAAGAAGGGTGAGAAGACCGGGGAGCAGTCGATCCAGGACATCCTGCCGATCCTCCGGTCGGTGTCCGACGACCTCGCCCAGGAGCTCCAGAAGACCTTCGACTTCTTCCTCGCGACGACCTCCACGGAGAGGATCGATCAGATCTTCATCTCCGGGGGCTCGTCGCGGGTCGTGAACCTCGACTCCCAGCTCAAGGAGCGGTTCAACATTCCGGTGGAGATCCTGAACCCGTTCCGCCAGATCGACATCGCCGGGACGTCCGTCTCCGGGGAGTGGCTCACGGAAAACGCTCCCAGTCTGGCCGTGGCCGTCGGGCTCGCGATCCGGCACATCGGGGACGAAGCCGCTTGATCAGAATCAATCTCCTCACCGAGGCCAGGGCGGCGGCCGCCAAGAAGAAGGGGCCGGCCCTTCCGACGGGAGCGAAGCTCAACAACCTCCTGCTCATCGGCGGGCTGGCTCTCGGCCTGATCTACATCGGCACGATGTTCCTGGTCCTGCACAACCGTAACCGCAAGCTGGACACGGAGATCGCGCAGGCCAAGGAAGAGGTCGCCCGCCTCAAGTCGATCATCGACGAGGTCAAGGGTTACGAGGACAAGAAGCGCAGCCTCGAGGAAAAGATCAACCTCATCAACAACCTCAAGACCAACCAGAAGGGCCCCGTGCGGCTCATGGACGAGGTCTCCAAGGCGCTGCCCGACCTCGTCTGGCTGACCGACATGACGATGCAGGGAGACCAGCTCACGATGAAGGGCCGGACCCTCTCGCCCAACGCCGTGGCCACCTACCTCGAGAACCTCAAGAAGAGCCCCTATTTCGCCGAGCCCGTTTTCAAGAACCTGGGCCGCGAGCCCGGACCGCAGGGCATCTACGCCTGGGAGATGGCGGTCAAGTTCACCTACGGCCGTCCGGCGCCCGGACAGCAGCCTGGCGCCGCCGCAGCCGCGGCGCCGAAGCCGGGGGCATAGGCCATGGCCATGTTCGGCATCAACGTCGAAGAACGCCCCTGGTACTACGCCCTGGGGGTCGGGATCTTCATCGCGGCCCTGCTCGGGGGCGCCGTCCACTGGTTCGTCTTCAAGCCCAAGCAGGAAGAGATCGCGGCCAAGAAGGTCGAGCTGGAGGGACTCAAGCAGGAGATCGCCAAGGGCCGTGCCGCCGAGCGGAAGCTCGCCCAGTTCCGGGAAGAGGTCAAGCGGCTCGAGCTCGAGCTCGCCAAGCTCCTCCAGATCCTGCCCTCCAAGCGCAACACCGAAGAGCTCATCAAGCGGATCGAGACGCTCACCCGGCAGGGCGACTTCACGCTGCTCAAGTTCACGCCCGGCGAGTTCATCCAGAAGGACTTCTACGCGGAGTGGCCGATCGACATCCAGATTCAGGGGACGTACCACAACCTCGCGCTGTTCTTCGACCGGATGAGCCGCTTCTCGCGGATCGTCAACGTCGAGGACATGAAGATCAACTCGCTCGAGAACGTTCCCGGCAAGTCCATCGGAGCGTCCTTCGTGGCCAAGACCTTCATCTATACGGGTGAGGAGCCGGGCGCTCAGCCGGCCGCCACTCCTGGACAGACCCCCCCCGCGGGCAAGGCCGGAGCCAACGCGCAGACGCTCAAGGGCCGGGCCGAAGGCGGAGGTGTCGAATGAGACGCGCGCTCCTGCTTTCGGCGCTGCTCGTCTTCGCTGCCGCCGGCCTGTTCGCACAGGCCCCGGCCGCCGCGACCCCGCCCGCTCCGAGCACGACGCCGTCCGCCGTGATCGCGCCGGTGCCGGAGTCTCCGGGTCAGAGCCTGATCGAGCAGGACGAGTCGGCCATGTCCGGCCGTTCCTATACCTACGATCCCGCCGGACGGCGCGACCCCTTCCGCTCGCTCCTCGTGCGCGAGCAGCAGCGCGGCGGCCCCCAGCGGCCTCCCGGCATCGCCGGCATCTCGATCGACGATCTCGTCGTCCACGGGATCTGGAAGACCAAGTCGGGCTACGTGGCCCAGATCCGGGCGACGGACAACAAGAGCTATCTGATTCGTGCCGGCGACCTGCTCTACGACGGCGAGGTCACCCGGGTGGGCCCGAACGAGGTGTCCTTCCGGCAGAACCTCAACGATCCGCAGAGCGTGAAGCCGTTTCGCGAAGTGACCAAGCAGCTCAACGCGACGGTCAAGCAGTGAATCCGGAACTCCAAGGGAAGCTTTTCCGCGCGACGGGAGGAATGATGCGAATGGCATTCAGAGCAACCGCGACGGCCACGGCGCTCGCGCTGTCCTGGGCAGCGGCCGTGGGCTGCTCGTCCGGCGGCGCCAAGACGCACGCAGCGGCCGAAACGGCCACGGCGGCTCCGGCGAACTCCGAAAAGGCTCCGGCGGCTACGACCTCCCCCGCCGCCTCGGTCAAGATCACCCAGGCCGCGGTCAACGAAGACTCCGACGGCGCCCGCCTGGTTCTGACCTCCAACGCTCCGCTGCTCTACACCTCCTACGAGCCGCGGCCCGATCTGCTGATCGTCGATCTGAGGGACGCCTCCGTGGCTTCGGGCTTCCAGACGCCGGCGGCTCCGGGCGGTCTCGTGGAATCGATCAAGTTCGAAGAGCTCGACGAGCTCGGCCGGCGCATCACGCGCCTGTCGATCGCGCACCAGCCCGACGCCAAGCCGGACGTCCGCTCGGTCGGCCAGGGGCTGGCGATCGCCTTCAGCGGGCCGGCATCGGCGATGGCCTCGGCCGAAGAGGCCCCGGCGTCCGCCCCGGCGGAGGCTCCCGCGGTCGCGGCCGTGACGAGCGCGCCGCTCGCGCCCGCGCCGGCGCCTGTGCCTGTGCCTATGGAAGCCCCGAAGGCCGCTCCGACGTCGCTGGCCGCGCGAGGCGAAACGGCGCACGCCCTCGAGTCGGTGGACACCCAGATGCATGACGGCCGCGTCGCGATCACTCTCGTCGGCGACGGCTGGTTCGCTCCGAAGGATTTCGTCCTCGCGAATCCGCCGCGGCTGGTCATCGACCTGCCCGGCGTGAAGAACGAGGTGCGCCAGCGGGCGATCGCGGTGAAGGGGGACGTCGTCTCCCGCGTCCGCGTGTCGCAGTTCCAGACGTCGCCCGAGATGATCACGCGCGTCGTCATCGACCTCGCGCGGCCCGTGGGCTACGCCATCGCCCCGGACGGCGAGAGGCTCGCCGTCCTGGTCGGCGAGGGCGTGACCGCCGCCGAGATCGCCCCGTCCACGACCGCCGCGACGGCGGATACGCAGGTCGCCGAAGCTCCGGCGCCGGCCTCCGTCGAGGCTCCGGCCCCCGCTTCCACCACGACGATCGCCGACGCTCCGCAGTCGCAGGAGCACGTTGAGCCCGCGCCGTCGGCCGCCGCGCCGACGCAGCTCGAAGAAGCGCTCGCTCCGGCGACGGTCCAGGCCGAATCCGTTCCCGAGCCGAAGCCCGCTCCGGCCGCCGAGCCGGCCCCGATGGCCGTGGCGAAGTCGACGCCGGCTCCGGCTTCGAAGGTGGAGACCGTCGCCGCGGCGCCGGCTCCCGCGCCTGCTCCGCCGGCCGCTTCCGTCCCGCCGCCTCCGGTCCAGACCGCCGTCACCCACGTGGCTCCGCCGCCGGCCGCCCCCGAACCGGCTCCGGCGCCCGCCCCGGCGGTCCGTCCGGCCAAGTCTTCGCCGAAGTCCAGCCGCGGCGAAGCGCTCTTCGAAGCCGCCGCGGCCGCGCTCGACCAGGAGCAGTCGGCGCCGGCCAACAATCAGTACCGCTCGCGGACGATCTCCGAGGCGCAGTCCCAGTTCACCGGCGAGCCGATCTCGCTCGACCTGAAAGACGCCGACATCAAGGACGTCTTCCGGACGATCTCCCAGCTGACCGGCCTCAACATCGTGATCGACCCCGAGGTTCGCGGCACGGTCACGGTCCAGCTCGAGGACGTTCCCTGGGACCAGGCGCTCGACCTGATCCTCAAGCAGAACAGCCTCGGCTACGTGCTCGAGAACAACATCATGCGCATCGCGACGACCGGGAAGCTGCAGGCGGAAGAATCCGACCGGGCCCGCCTCGCCGAGGCGCGCCAGGCCGCCGAGCCGACCCGCACGGTCATCAAGAAGCTGTCCTACGCGAAGGCCGCGGAAATCGTCCCGACGCTGCAGAGCGTCATGTCCAAGCGCGGCGCGATCGTCGTCGACGCCCGGACCAACACGCTGATCATCCGCGAGATCCCGACCTACCTGCCGGCCGTGCTCCAGCTCATCGACAACCTGGACACCGCCACGCCGCAGGTCGTCATCGAGTCGCGAATCGTCGAAACGACGAAGAGCCTCGGCCGCAGCCTCGGCATCAACTGGAGCGTGCGCGGCAAGGCCGACGTCGAGAGCGGCAACACGACGAACCTGATCTTCCCGAACACGGTCCTCGGCGGCATCGACGTCGGCCTCGGCAACGGCCCGACGGTCGCTTCCCTCGTGCTCGGAAACATCCTGAACACGTTCAACCTCGACGTCGCCCTGACGGCCGCGGAGAACCAGGGTCTCCTGAAGATCATCTCCTCGCCCAAGGTCACGTCGCTGACCAACACCCCGGCCCTCATCCAGTCGGGCGTCCAGATCCCGGTGCAGACGACCGTCAACAACACGACGACGGTCATCTACGTCGACGCGACGCTGAAGCTCGACGTCACGCCGCAGATCACGGCCGAGGGCACCATCCTCCTCACCGTGAACGTGACCAAGCGCGAGCCGGCCGTCGCCCTCAACCTCGCGCTCGGCCAGAACGTGCCGCTCACGATCCGCGAGTACCGCGGCCAGGTCCTGGTCAAGGACGGCGGTACGACGGTCATCGGCGGCATCTTCCAGATCAACGATCAGGACCAGAACAACATGATCCCGGGTCTCTGGAAGATCCCGGTCCTGGGCAACCTGTTCCGCAACAAGACGCGGACCGAGAAGCACGACGAACTGCTCATATTCATCACTCCCCGGATTCTCAGGTCGTAAGGGAGAACGCTCATGAAGACGAAGACGTACATTGCAATGGCCCTCGCCGCGACGCTCGCGTTCGCGAGCGGCTGTACGAACCCTGAGGGGGAGTCCGAGGCGCCGGTGTTCATCACGGTGGAGATGGAGTTGCAGCCGGGATTCATCAACGTGGCGACTCCCGCCCCCGTGCAGATCCAGACCATCACGCTGAACTCCGAGCTGAAGGATCCGCTCGCGGCGGACCCGCAGGGTTTCGCGGACACGCAGATCAACAGCTACCAGGTGACCTTCACCCGCACCGACGGCGGAACGCTCGTGCCGCCGCCCCAGACCTTCGGCGCGGGCGTCGTCGTCCCGTCGGGGGGCGAAGCCACGTTGAGCAACTTTCCCGTGCTCTACCAGCCCGCCATCCAGCAGTCGCCCTTCGATCAGCTGCTGCCGTTCAACGGCGGCATCGACCGCGAGACGGGCCTCGACGAGATTGACACCGCTTTCAACATCACGTTCTTTGGTCGCACCGTGTCGGGCAAACGTGTCCAGAGCCAGACTGCGAGCGGAATCCTGATCTTTCGATACTCGGCGGTCGGGGCGACCCCGGGATCGGGCCGGTAAGGGGGGTCCATGCGCCGCATAGCCTTCGTATTGCTTCTCGTCGCGGCCATCGCCGGGCTGCACGCCTGCGCGGCGGACGCGCCCACGAACCCGGGCCCCGGTCCGGGCCCCGGTCCCGGACCCGGCACGGCTCTGCAGATCCAGCTCGTGACGAGCGACGCCAATCCCCCGGGCGGCACCTGCACGCTGATCCAGGCAACGGTGACCCTGAACGGCGTCAACGTGCCGGACGGCTCGAGCGTCAACTTCTCGACGGACTTCGGCTCGTTCGGCCAGAACGGGCTTCCGCTCGTTTCGGTCGTCACCACGAACGGCGTGGCGGTCACCGCCGTGTGCGGACCGGGCGCCGGGCAGGCCCGAGTCCGGGCCAGTGCGACGATCGCCGGCAATACCGGCGCGGCCTTCATCGTGATCTCGTTCCAGTCCAGCAACGACACGCTTCCGTTCGTCTCGTCGTGCAGCCCCAGCTTCGGCCCGAAGGAGGGCGGCACGCTCCTGACGCTCAACGGCGGCCGCTTCTTCGGAAGCCCGTCGACGACCCGCGTCCAGTTCACGGTCAACGGCGTGGCCAAGGACGGCATCGTCCAGTCCGTCTCGCAGAGCCAGATCACCGTGCTGACGCCGGGCTTCCCGGAGTTCTCGTCGCCGGGGCTGCTGGCTCAGGTCACCGTGTCCCTCGGCACCAACCAGGTGCCGCCGGTCGTGCTGTCGCTGCCGTCCTGCTTCTCGTACGGCACCCAGGACTCGGGCACGCCGCAGGTCTCATCGCTCCTGCCTTCCTCGGGAACGAACGAAGGCGGAACGCGCGTGACGATCGTCGGCTCGGGCTTCTCGGTGGGCGGCGGCGTCCAGGTCTTCTTCGGTGCGATCGAGGCCACCGTCGTCTCGGTCTCCTTCAACCAGGTCGTCGTCCTTTCGCCGCTCCAGGTCGGACAGCCGACGCCCGTGACGGTGACGGTGCGGAACATCTCGAGCGGACAGGTCTCGAACGGCGTCACCTATCTCTACACCGAGCCGATGATCATCACCGGCTTCAGCAACAACGTGCAGCCGCTCGGCGGACCGTTCCTGCCCATGACGATCTTCGGCCGGGGCTTCCAGGCGCCGGTGGCGGTCGAGCTTGCCGGCTGGGGGGCGATCATCCAGTCCGTCTCCGCGACCGAGATCGTGGTCGTTCCGGGGCCGGCCCTCACCGCGGGCTGCGCGGACATCAGCGGACCCATCGAGATCACGAACCTCAACACCGGATCGAGCGTGCAGGACGGATCGTTCACCTACCTCGTCCTGAAGCCCGTCATCTCGAGCGTGGTTCCGAACGCCGGGCCGGGCGGAACGGGGGTCACGATCACCGGCTTCAACCTGCCGGACACCGTCCCCGACGCCGATGTGAAGTTCGGCGCGCAGACGGCTCTCGTAACCTCGGCCTCGTCCACGCTGATCACGGTCACGGCGCCGACCTCGACTGTGGCGCCGCCGACCTGCACCGGCGCGAACCCGGCCGGCACGCTGCAAACCGCCGAAACGGTCGCCGTGAGCGTGACCGACCGCGCGACGACCTGTGCCGTCCTGGCCGCGGGAGCGTTCCAGGCACAGCTCCCCTGCGTACTGCCCCCGACTCCCACTCCGTAGAAACCTTCGCCGCCCCCCGAAAGGGGGGCGGCATTCTCTCGCCGTGGCTGCACAGACGCCCGAAGCCCGCATCCGCGATCTCCAGCGGCGCCTGGATTTGGATCCGGGCTCGCGGCTGTTCGTCTCGCTCGCCGAGGAGTACCGGAAACTCGGCCGCCTGAAGGACGCGCTCTCTTCCCTCCAGAAGGGACTGCTCGCTCACCCCGGCTACGTGGCGGCGCAGGTGGCCCTGGGGCGCGTGTACCTGGAGGCGGGGCAGTCGACGGACGCGGTCGCGACCTTCACGAAGGTGCTCGTCGCGGATCCGGGCAATCTCGTCGCCGCCAAGTCCCTGGCCGACATCTACCTCGCGCGCGGCGACAAGCTCGAGGCCATCAAGAAGTACAAGCTGTATCGGGCGCTCTCGGGCGACCGGAAGGTCGACCCGATGATCGCGGAGCTCGAGACGCAGGTGGCGCCGAAGCCCGTTGTTCCGGCGAAACCCCAGGCGCCCGTGGAGCCGCCGCCGCCGCCGAAGTTCCAGGAGACGGACAAGAGCCGGCGGCGGGCGATCCCCAAGCCGCTGCCCTCGGTCGTCGACGAAGGCCCGTTCGACATCGCCGCCCTTCCTTTCGAGCTCGGGGACGAGTCGGACAAGGACAGGGTCGTGGAAGAGCCGTTCCTGGTGCCGACCCGGGACGTGGCCATCGCGCCGCGTGCGTCCGCGGCGCCGGCCTTCGCTCGGGAGGCGGCGCCCGCACAGAACCCGCAGGAGTCGGCGTCCGCGCCGGAACCGGCTCGCCCGCCGGAGCCCTGGCAGGTTCTGGAGCCGTCCGCTGCGGTGGGCTCGCCGGCCGATACGCCGCCGCCCCAGAATGTCGTCTACGAAGCCTCGACGCCTTCGGAGTCCACGGAGCGGCCGCCCGAGATCTTCGCCGCCCCCATCGGAGCTCCCGAGATGGAGCCCGAGCCGGCTCGGCCGTCCGGGCGAGGGCTCGCCGACCTCTACTACGCGCAGGGCCACTACGCCGAGGCCCTCCAGATCTACGACGACCTCGTCACGCGCCATCCCTTCGACGAGGACCTCAAGCGCATGCGTCGCGACGCCGAGGCTCGCCTCCTGCCGGCGGGCTCGACGCCGGGCTCCATGTCGCCGGACCCGGGGCTCGAGCGGCGCCTCGCGCGGATTCGTCTGCTGAAGAGCTGGCTCGCCCAGGTCCAGGCCGGGTGATCCGCTTTCCCCGACGCGTTGCAACGCTTCCGCGTATGACATCATCGGGAGGCGCATGAACGTTTTCCAGGACACGCTTCGTCGCATCGCCGAGCGCGTCGAGGGCACGCGCGCCGTGTCGCTGGTCGGCGTCGACGGGATCCCGATCGACTCCTACGTCAGCGCCGAGGGGCTGCCGATGGATTCGCTCGCGGCCGAGTCCGGCTCGGTCGTCAAGGCCGCCCGGGCTGCCCAGGCGCTCACCGAGCACGGTCCGCTCGAGCAGCTGACGCTGGCCTCCGACCGCGCCGCGACGATCCTCTGCCGGGTGACCGAGGAGTATTATCTGCTCCTTCTTCTGGCCCGCGACGGCAACTTCGGCCGGGGCCGCTTCGAGCTCCGGAAGGCCGCGGCGGCGCTCGAAAAGGAGCTGATGTAAGACGATGCTGTCGATGAAGGAAATCCGCGAGCTCGTGGATCTGGTCACCGAACGGGGCCTCGCCGGCCTCGAGATCGAGCGCGCCGGCTTCCGGCTGCGCATCGACGGCCCGCGTCCCGCGGGAGCCGATGTCGTCCATCCCTCGGGACCGCACGCGCACGCGAGCGCCGCGGCGTCTCCGGCCCTGACCCGTGGGCCGAGGCGTCCGCCGCTCCCGAGACGCCGCAAGCGATGCCGACGAGAACGTCCACGTGATCACGTCGCCGATCGTCGGGACGTTTTACCGTTCCCCGTCGCCCGAGGCCGACGCGTTCGCCGAGATCGGACAGCGGATCGGCAAGGGCAAGATCCTCTGCATCATCGAATCGATGAAGCTGATGAACGAGATCGAGTCGGACGTCGAGGGCGAAGTCGTCGCCGTCTATCCCCGCAACGGCCAGCCCGTCGAGTACGGCGAAAAGCTCTTCGCCATCCGCCTGGCCGCGTAGCCGCGGGACAATGTTCAAAAAGATCCTCATCGCCAACCGGGGCGAGATCGCGCTGCGCGTCATCTCGGCGTGCCGCGAGCTCGGCATCCGGACCGTCGCCATCTACAGCGAAGCCGACCGCGAAGCCCTCCACGTGCGGTACGCGGACGAGGACGTCTGCGTCGGCCCGTACCCGTCGGCCGCGTCGTATCTCAACATCTCGTCCATCGTCTCGGCGGCCGAGATCACGGAGGCCGACGCCATCCATCCGGGCTACGGCTTTCTCTCCGAGAACGCCTACTTCGCCGAGATCCTGCAGGACTGCCACATCACCTTCATCGGCCCCTCGCCCGATGCGATCCGCAAGATGGGCGACAAGTCCCTCGCCCGGCGCACCGTGGCCGCGGTCGGCGTGCCGACCGTGCCGGGCTCGCCGGGCCCGGTCGAGTCCGTCGACGACGCCGTGGCGTTCGCCCGGAAGGCCGGCTACCCGGTCATCCTCAAGGCCTCGGCCGGCGGGGGAGGCCGGGGCATGCGCGTGGCCCGCGACGAGCGCGAGCTCTCCGGCGCCTTCGATACGGCCCGCAACGAGGCCGAGAAGGCGTTCGGCAACGCCGAGGTCTACCTCGAGAAGTACATCGAGAATCCGCGTCACATCGAGTTCCAGGTCTTCGGCGATTCGCGGGGCACGCTCCGGCACCTCGGCGAGCGCGAGTGCTCGATCCAGAGGCGCCACCAGAAGCTGATCGAGGAGGCCCCTTCGGCGGTGCTCGAGGACGGGCTGCGCAAGCGCATGGGGGAGGCCGCGATCGCCGCCGCGCGCTCCGTGAACTACACGAACGCCGGAACGGTGGAGTTCCTTCTCGACGAGGACGGCAAGTTCTACTTCATGGAGATGAACACGCGCCTGCAGGTCGAGCACCCGATCACGGAGGAAGTGACCTCGCTCGATCTCGTCAAGGAGCAGATCGCGGTCGCGGCGGGGGCGCCGCTCTCCTTCGGAGACCTCGACATCGGGCCCCGGGGCCATGCCATCGAGTTCCGGGTGAATGCCGAGGATCCCGTGACGTTCAAGCCCTCGCCCGGGCGGATCGCCTCGTTCCATCCGCCGGGCGGCCTCGGCGTCCGCGTGGACACCGCGGCGTACGAGGGCTACCTGATCCCGCCGCATTACGACTCGCTCATCGCGAAGCTCATCGTCTGGGGACGAGACCGCGAGGAGGCGATCGGGCGCGGCCGGCGGGCGCTCGACTTCTTCGTGATCGAAGGGATCAAAACGACGATTCCGCTGCACCGGCGGATCCTCGACGATCCCGACTTCATCTCCGGGAGGCTGTCGACCCATTTCATGGAGCGGTTCTCGGGCACGGCGGCCTGAGAATCGCGGGTCCGGCCCTTCGGCCGGCGTCACGCATCGACGTGCGACTCCCTCCCGTCTACGCCATCACCGACCGCGCCGCGAGCGGCGTCGAGGACCACGGCGCCCTGGCCCGGCGGCTGTTCGCCGTCGGAGTCCGCTGCGTGCAGCTGCGCGAGAAATCCCTGCCGGACCGCGTTCTGCTGGAGGCGGCGGACGACGCGGCGTCGGCGGCACGGGCGTGCGGCGGTCGAGTGTTCGTCAACGACCGCGTGGACGTCGCGCGCCTCGCGGGCCTCGGCACCGGCGTGCATCTGGGCGAGGGGGACCTGCCGGCGGAGGCCGCTCGGGCGATCCTGCCGCCGGGCGCGCCGATCGGCGTCTCGACGCACGATCCCGAGGCGGCCGTGCGGGCCTTCGCGCACGACGCCTCGGATTACGTCGCGTTCGGTCCGGTCTTCGAGAGCGCGACCAAGCGCGTCCGCTCCGCCCGGGGCCTGGACGCGCTCGGCCGCGTGGCGGCCGCCAAGACGAAGCCCCTGGTCGCCATCGGCGGGATTACGCTGGACCGGCTCGACGCCGTCTGGGACGCGGGCGCCGACGCCGCCGCGATGATCGGCGCCCTCTACTCGGACGGCCGCATCGAAGAGAACGCGCGCGCCGCTCTCGATGCCGCGCGCCGCCGCCGCCCGCCCCGGCGGATCTTTCTCGTCGGGTTCATGGCGAGCGGCAAGACGTCGGCCGGACGGCGGGTGGCCGAGCGCCTCGGCCTCCCGTTCGTCGACGTCGACACCGAGATCGAGCGCACATCGGGGCGGACCATCCGCGCGATCTTCGAGGAGTCCGGCGAGGCCGCCTTCCGGGAGCGCGAGGCCGAGTTCCTGGAGGGGACGGCGTCGCTTCCCGGCGTCGTGGTGGCGACCGGAGGCGGCGCGTTCGCCCAGGAAAGGGCCCGCCGGACGATCGGCCGGCTCGGGGCCTCGATCCTGCTCGACGTTCCCCTCGACACGATCCGCGGTCGCCTTTCGGGCAAGACCGACCGGCCGCTGTTCCAGAGCCCCGAGCAGCTCGGGGCCCTGTTCGCCGAGCGCGCGCCCTTCTATAGAATGGCGGACGTCCGCGTCGCCCTGGGCGGCTCGGAGACGATCGAGGAGACGGCCGACCGTGTGTTGACGGCTCTCGAAGACCACGAAACGCTTCCTGTTTCGATCCCGGACTGAAGGAGAGACCGTCCCGCGTGCGTTATCTGATCCTCTCGGACATCCACTCCAACGACGAAGCCCTGGCCGCGGTGCTCGCGCGAGTCCGCCGCAAGCGCTTCGACCGCGTCGTGGTGCTGGGCGACTTCGTGGGCTACGGGGCCAACCCGAACCAGGTCATCGACCGGATCCGCCGCATCGGCAAGGAGAAGGTCATGATCCGCGGCAACCACGACAAGGTCGTGTGCGGCCTGGAGTCGGGAGACCTCTTCAATCCCGTCGCGCTCCGGGCCGCGCGCTGGACGACCGACAAGCTGACGCCGCGCAACCGGAAGTTCCTCGAGACGCTGCCGCTCGGCCCGGTGACGGTCGACGGCGCCTTCGCCATCTGCCACGGTTCTCCGCGCGACGAGGACGCCTACATCTTCACGGATTACGACGCCTACCTGAACTTTCGGGAGCTCGAGGCCAACGTCTGCTTCTTCGGCCACAGCCACATCCCGTGCGTGTTCACGCTCGAGCCCCACGGGATCCTCGTCGAGCTCGTTTCGGAGTCGCGCGTACGCTATCCGCTGCGGCCGGGCCTGCGGTACCTGATCAACCCGGGCTCGATCGGTCAGCCCCGGGATCGCAACGCGGCCGCCTCCTACGCGATCTACGACTCGACGGCGCACGTGGTCCACTTCGATCGCGTGCCGTATCCGGCCGAGAAAGCGCGCGACAAGATCTACAGAGCCGGCCTGCCGCACATCCTGGGCGATCGCCTTCTCGTCGGGGCGTGAGGAGAAGAGCGTTTAGAGTTGAGCGTTGAGAGTTTAGCGTGGAGCCTCCGAGGGATCTCCCCGGATCCGCTCAACACTCAACGCTAAACACTCAACTCCCCATCGCTTCGCCGACTCCCTCTATAATCCGGGTCCGATTTTCGATTTGGAAAGGCGGGCGATGCGGCGTGCTCTCGGCGCGCTCGGTGCGGTGATCGTGTCGGTCGCGGCGGGCTGCGCGGCCGCGAAGCCTCCCGCGGCGCCCGCGCCGGCGCCGCCCTCCCCGGCTCCGGCGGCCGCCGTGGCCTCGCTCGCGGAGGCCGAGCCCGCCCTCGCCGCCCTCGAGGACCGCCGGGCCTTCGATGCGCCCACGCTCGAGGCGGCTGCCGCCTCGCCCGACGCCGCGGTTCGCGCTCGGACCGCGCTGGCCGCCGGCCGGATCGGCGACGAGCGCGCCTCCGGGGTTCTGTCGCGCCTGCTCGCGGACGGATCGCCCGATGTCCGCGAATCCGCGGCGTTCGGCGCGGGCATTCTCGGGGATCCCTCCATGTCGCGGGCTCTCGTTCCGGCGCTCTCGGATTCCGACGACAAGGTGGCCGCGCGGGCGGCCTGGTCGCTGGGGTTCCTGGAGCAGACGGACGGCCGGGACGCCCTGCTCGGAGCTCTCGCGGCTGCACCGCCCGCCCGCCGCCCGGCCCTGCTCTTCGCGCTCTGGCGATTCCCGACGCCCGCCATCGTCGCGGCGGCCGAGCCCTACGCCGCCGACCCGGACCCGGCGACGCGCACGGCGGCCCTCTACGCTCTGTCCCGCCGGCCTCAGGAAGCGGCTCTGCCAACCCTCACACGGTGCCTCGGTGATTCCGATGCGAACGCCGCGGCGCTCTGCGCCCGCGCGCTCGGAATCCTCGCCAGGCCGGCATCGATCGAGCCGCTCGGCGCGGCGCTCGCCGACCGCCGCCCGCCGGTGCGGACGGCGTCGCTCACGGCTCTGGCCGCGGTGCTCGAGAAGAACCCCGGTGCGACGCCTCCCTCCGACACGTCCGCGAGAGTCGCAACGCTTTCGAGCGACGCGAACCCCAACCTCGCGATCCCGGCGATCGCGCTCCTGCGTTTTTACGTGGCGGCGTCCGACCGCGAGGCCTTTCGGCGGCTGTGGGCGGCGGCCTCCACCGGAACCGGTCGGCGCCGACAGGTCGCCCTGCGCGCCGCGGTGGCGGCGGTTCCCGAGCAGGCCGCGTCGGTTCTCGATCCGGCGATGGCTTCCACGGATCCCTTCCTGCGTGGCGCCGCGGCGTCGTCGCTCGGTTTCCTGCCGTCTGCCGAAGCCTCCGCGCGGCGCGCGAAGCTGATGGCGGACCCCGAGGCGGTCGTGCGCGTGAAGGTGCTCGAGGGCATCGACAATCCCGAGGCGATCCGTGCGGAGCGCGCTCTCATCGACACGGCGCTGACCGACACGAGCATTCCCGTGAGGTCGGCCGCGCTGGACCTGGCGTTCCAGGGCGGCGGTGACTTTGGCCTGCTCATGAAGGCCGTCGAGGAGTCCGGTCGGGAGTCGAATCCGGACATGGCCATCACGGCCATCGGCGCCGCGGAGCAGACTCCGGAGAAGCCGGAGGCGAGGGCGGTCGTCGAGGCGGCCTACCGCTCGCCCTCGACGCTCGTTTCCCGGCTGGCGCGGCGCTCGCTCGTGAAGAACTTTCACGCCGACCGCGCGAATCTCCCCTGGCGCACCTACGACACGGGCAAGAGCGTCGCGGACTATGCCGCCCTTCTCCGGGAGGCGCGATCGGGCTGGACCGCGCGGGTCGAGACGGCCCGGGGCGCGTTCACGATCCGCCTCGCCGGCGAGGAGGCTCCGCTGACCGTCCTGAACTTCGTCGCGCTCGCGAAGAAGGGCTACTTCAACGACGCTCCGATCCACCGCGTCGTCCCGGGCTTCGTCGTTCAGGATGGAGATCCGACCGGCACGGGGAGCGGCGGCCCGGGCTACGAGATCCGGGACGAGCTCTCGGCGCTCCCCTACCGCACGGGGACCGTCGGGATGGCCCTCTCGGGGCCCGACACGGGCGGGAGCCAGTGGTTCGTGACGCAGGCCCCGCAGCCGCACCTCGACGGCGGCTACACGGTGTTCGGTCAGATTCTGACGGGCCAGGACGTCGTCAGCCGCATCGAGCAGGACGACCGGATCCGCCGCGTCGCGGTCCAGTCGGGAGGGCCGTAGATGTATCGGATCGCGCGCGCGGTCCAGTTCCTCGGCCTGGTCGTGGCCGGAGCGGCGCTCTTCGTGGGCCTGCTCGGGCACAACGTCCGGCGGGAGCTGCTTCTGCTCGGGATCGGCGCGGGCATCTTCTTCGCGGGCCGCGCTCTGCAGGGGAGGCCGTCGTGAGCAGCGTGATCCTCTCGACGCGGCAGCTGCCGGAGCCCTTCGACTCCCTTCGCGAGGACTTCGACGTGCGCGTGCTCGGAGGCGCGGCGGGGGAGCTCGAGCTCGCCGCCGAGATCCCGGGCGTCGACGCGCTCATCTGCCTCGTCGACGACTCCGTGACCGGCACGGTGATCCAGGCCGCCGACCGGCTCCGGATCATCGCGAGCTACGCCGTCGGCGTCGATCAGATCGACCGCGCCGCCGCGGCCGCGCGGGGGATCGTCGTGACCAACACCCCGAACGTCCTGACCGACGCCACGGCGGATCTGACGATGGCGCTCCTGCTCTCCCTCTCGCGCCGGATCGTCGAGGGCGACCGCATGGTGCGCGCCGGCGGCTTCGCGGGCTGGGCGCCCGACCTCCTCCTCGGTCGCGATCTCAAGGGCAAGGTCTTCGGCGTCGTCGGGCCCGGACGCATCGGGAAGGCCGTGGCCCGGCGGGCGAAGGCGTTCGGCATGACCGTGATCGCTTTCGGACGATCGCCTCGCCACGAAGGCGATGCCGACGACCCGCCGCGCGTCTCGTTCGACGAGCTTCTCCGCCGTTCCGACGTCGTCTCGATCCACGTCCCGCTGACGGAGGACACCCGGCGTCTCTTCGGGGCCGAGTCCTTCGCGAAGATGAAGCCGGGGAGCCTGCTCCTGAACACCGCCCGCGGCCCGATCGTCGACGAGGTCGCCCTCGCGAGGGCGCTCGAGGCGGGGACGCTGGCCGGCGCGGGCCTCGACGTCTACGAGCATGAGCCGGCGATCACGCCGGCGTTGCTCGACGACGACCGCGTGGTCATGATGCCGCACGCGGGCAGCGCGACCGTCGAAACGCGGCGCGAAATGGCGCGGATGGTCGTCGAGGACGTCCGGCGTGTATTGTCCGGAGAGAAACCCCTGCGGCCCGTGCCGCCAGAAGGAGCCCGGCGATGAAGACGACGAGGAGGTCGGGGTCGAAGAGCTCCTTTTCCGCGCTCGACGCCGCGGCGGATGGCCTGCTGCGTCGCATGGCGCGGGGAGACAACGCCCTCGCCTGGCTCCAGGCCCGATGGGGCCGGATCGTCGGGGAGCCGCTTTCGCGCAAGATCGAACCCGTCGCGCTGCACGGGCGGCGTCTCACGGTCTCGCTGCTCGACCCCTCGTGGAAGAAGCCGATCGAAGCGGCCCTGCCGGAGCTGGAGCGAAAGCTCGCAGTCGAGATGCCGGAAGTGCGCCCGAGGGTGACGCTGAAGGGAAGCTGAAGAGAGGTCGAGAGTTCGAGCGTTCAGCGTGAACGGGACATCCTGACTCCGACGCTCGACACTCAACGCTCAACACTCAACGTCCTCCGGGCACCCGCATCGCCTTGCACCACCGTCCCGATTCCCTCGTCGATTTCCATCGCCACGACCGTTCCCGAGGAATCATTCACGAACCGCAGCGTGCGGACGGAGTCGCGGAAGAAAAACGCCGTCTCCGACGCCGGGTACGCTGCATAGGGCCGTCCCGCGGCGACGGACAGGTGGTCGCCCTCGCGGGCGATGACCCACACGTCCCCGTCCTCGTCCCGATAGCTGCCGGAGACGCGGTCGAGCGCGGCGGGGGACACGGGCGCCGCCGGCCGCTGATCGAACGGGATGCCGAGGAGCGTGGTGGCCGCGGTCAACGCGAGCGAGCGGGGGTCGGCGCAGCCGCCGCAGTTGGACAACACGGCCACGTAGATCCTGTCGTCGGGCAGTCGCATGTTGGCGGTCGAGAATCCGTTGATGGTTCCTCCGTGCTCGACGACCGCGTGTCCCTGGTAGCTCCAGATGCCCCAGCCGAATCCGTACCGCGTCGGCCGCCCGTCGGGCAGGACGACCGGGGTCCACATGCGACGCCGGCTCTCCGGCGAGAGAAGCTCGCCGCGATCGAGCGCCGACTGCCAGCGGGCGAGATCGTCCACGGTCGACACGAGCGCGCCCGCGGAGAAGGGCTGCGTCATCGACAGGTACGGCGCGTTGATCACGCCGTCCGGCGTCATCCGGTAGCCGTCCGCGCGGCCGGGAATGATCGGCGTCTCGCTCCCATAGCGGGTGTTCTTCATGCCGAGCGGCCGGAAGATCAAGTCGGCGACGATCTCGGCGTAGGGGCGTCCCGTCACCTTTTCGAGGATTGCCCCGAGAAGGATGTAACCCGAGTTCGTGTAGTGCCAGCGACTTCCGGGAGCGAAGTCGAGGGGCTCGTTCTTGAAGAAGTCGATCAGCTCCGAGACCGTCCAGTCCTCGCGCATGTGGGGGTACCAGGCGGGCATGTCGGTGGCGCTCCGGATGCCGGAGGTTTGCGTCAGAAGCTGCTCCAGCGTCACCGTCCGTCCGGCCGCCGGATAGTCCGGGAAGTACTTCGAAATCGGATCGTCGAGCCGGAGCTTGCCCTGCTCGACGAGTCTTCAGGATGCAGGCCGAGGTGAACTGCTTGGTGGCCGATCCGACGCGGAAGACCATGTCGGGCCGGACGGGCACGCCGAGCTCGACGTTCGCGAAGCCGTAGCCCGCGCGGAGGACGGTCTTTCCGTCCTGAACGACGATGACCGCCGCTCCCGGCCCCGACGCGGGATACGCCGCGCGGAAGCGGGCGTCGATGCGGGCGATCTGGTCGGGAGTCGCCGCCGCCGCAAACGCGGCGACGAAGACTTCGAGGACCGAAACCAGGAACCGAAGCGCGAAACGCCTAGGCGTAGAGCCCACGGACCATCGTGTCGTGAGCCACGCGCGAAATGCCCAGCATGTAGGCGGCGATCCGGTGGCTGACGCCGTACTTGTCGGCCATGATCGCGACGTCCTGGAACGACTGGACCATGATGTCCTCCAGCCGCTCGTTGACCTCGCTCTCGCGCCAGAAGAAGCCGGCTCGGTCCTGGACCCATTCGAAGTACGACACGGTCACGCCGCCGGCGTTCGCGAGGATGTCGGGCACGACGAGGATGCCCTTGGCGTTCAGGATCTCGTCGGCGCGCTGCGTGGTCGGGCCGTTGGCGCCCTCCACGATGATCTTCGCCTTGATGTTGCCGGCGTTCTTCTGGCGGATCTGGTTCTCGTTGGCCGCCGGGATGAGGATGTCGCAGTCGAGCTCGAGGAGGGCCTCATTTGTCACCGCCGAAGCGCCCGGGAATCCCTGAAGGGAGCGGTTCTTCTCGTAGTACGCGAGCAGCGCCGTCGCGTCGAGGCCGTCCGGGGAGTAGATCCCGCCCTGGATGTCGGACACGGCCACGACCTTCGCGCCGGCTTCGTGGCACATCCGTGCGGCGATCGAGCCGACGTTGCCGAAGCCCTGGACCACGATGCGGCTGCCCGGCAGCTTCAGGCCCCGCAGCGGCGCGGCCTCGCGGGCGATCAGCATCAGTCCGCGCCCGGTCGCCTCGACACGGCCGCGGGACCCGCCCAGCGAGAGCGGCTTGCCCGTGACCACGGCCGTGACCGTGTGGCGGGCGTGCATCGAGTAGGTGTCCATGACCCAGGCCATCGTCTGCGGGTTCGTTCCCATGTCCGGGGCCGGGACGTCCTTCTCGGGGCCGAACTGGTCCATCAGCTCGGCGGTGTAGCGCCGGGTGATCTTCTCGAGCTCGGCGCGCGAGAGGGATTGGGGATCGCAGATGACGCCGCCCTTGGCTCCGCCGAAGGGGATGTTGACGACGGCGCACTTCCAGGTCATCCAGGCCGCGAGGGCCCGGACTTCGTCGAGGGTCACGTTCTTGTCGAACCGGATGCCGCCCTTGCCCGGGCCGCGGGCGATGTTGTGGAGGACGCGGTACCCGATGAACACCTCGATGCGGCCGTCGTCCATGGCGATCGGGATCGAGACCTTCGTCTCGCGGACGGGCTCCCGGAGGACCTTGTAGAGTCCCGGGTCGAGGCCGAGCTTCTGGGCGGCCAGGTCGAACCGGGACATCATCTCGTCGAAGGGGCTCATGGATTCCGTGCCCGGGGCGTAGGTATCGACCGTCATACGGGGTTCGGCGCTTGTGCTCACGTCCATCTCCCGCGGGCCGATGGGCCCGGTCACACTAAAATGCGCGGGGATTCTAGCACCGGCCTCCACGCCGCCCCCGGGGCGCGCGGGCCGGAGAAGAGCCGAGAGTGGAGGCCACCAACACGGAGCTCGAGGACGGGGAGCTCGTCCGCCGGGTTCTCGGCGGCGAGGAGGAGCTCTTCGAGACTCTGGTGCGCCGCTACCAGGTCCGGGTCGTTTCGCACGTCACCCGGATGGTCGGAAGCCGCGAGGATGCGCTGGATCTGGCCCAGGAGATCTTTCTGAAGGTCTTCCAGGCGCTCGACCGCTTCAACCCCGCCTACAAGTTTTCGACCTGGCTCTTCCGGATCGCGGGCAACGCGGCGATCGATCACTTGAGGAAGCGGCGCCCCAAGACGGTGCCTCTCGAGACGCCCGACCCCGACGGGGCGTCCCCTCCGTATGCGATCGAGCAGCGTTCGAACTGGCTGGACCCCTACGGAGAGCTCCGCAACACGGAGCGGGGGGAGGCCATCCATCGGGCGATCCAGGAGCTTCCTCCCGACTTTCGGGAGCTCATCGCCCTGCGGCACTTCGCGGGGCTATCCTACGAGGAGATCGCCCTGGTCAAGAAAATGCCCCTCGGGACGGTCAAGAACAAACTCTTTCGTGCCCGAGTCGTATTGAAGGACAGGTTGGCTGGAGAACTGACGTGAGACCGTGCCCTCGTCCGCTGGATCCGATTGACGCCGAAGCGGTTGCCGCCGGAGCCGAGCCCCTGCTGGCTCCGGACGCCGCCGTTCATGCCCGGGAGTGCCCGGGCTGCCAGGCGCTGATCGTGACCGCCAGGGCCCTTTCCGAGGCCCTGGAGGGGCTTTCCGGGGCGACGGAGCCGGTTCGGCCGGAGGTGGCCGGGCTGGCCGAAAAGGTCACGCGTCTCCGGGCTTTCTCCCGGAGAGAGCGCCGAACTTACGCCCTCTGGAACGGACCCGTGCTTCTGAACGTGTTCCTCGGGGTTTCCGGTCTCGCCCTCCTGGCCCTGCCCGCCCTCACCGCCTCCGAACAGGCTTCGCTCGGGGCCGCGGCGGCCATGCCGGTCCTCGCTCTCGCTCGCTCCGCGGTCCGCTGGGCTGCCGACCTCCTCCGCCTTGCGCCGACGGCCCTCGAGGCCCTCTCGGAGGGGATGCGCCAGGACGGGACCCTGGGCATCGTCGCGCTCCTGCTTCTGCCGCCGCTCACGCTGGGTCTCGGCCGCGTGCTGGCTCGCGCTCCCGGACGCAAGTCCTGACCCCGGCGCTTCGATGAGGGCGGCCCGGCTCCTCTGCGTTCTGGCGAGCGGGATCCTCCTCTTTGGCGCCGCCGGCGCCGTCGGCGCGGCCCCGGGCTCCATCACCTCCGTCCGCCGCGACATCGTCGTGTCCCAGGATCTGCCCGGCCGCGTCGTCTCCGTGCTCGCGGACGTGCGGATCGCCGCGCGCGTGTCCGGCGACGTCATCGTGTGGGGAGGCAACGTCTCGTTCGCTCCCGGGGGAGCGGTCGCCGGCGATCTCGTGGTCTTCGGAGGCGACATCGAGCTGCCCGAGGGGGTCACGGTCGCTCCGGTCGAAGGCCGCGTGTCGACGCCCGGCTCCCTGCTGCACCTTTACCTCTCGGAGATGCGCCGGGCGCCGTGGGAAGAGAGCGCGGTCGGCACCTCGGTGCTGTCGGGTCTCCATCTGATCGCTCTCGCCGCCTGGCTCGCCGTGGCTCTGGCGCTCCTCTGGTTCTTTTCGTCGCCGCTTTCCCGGGCGGCGATGCTCGCCGGCGAAGACTGGTCGGGCTCGCTTCTCGCCGGCGCTCTGGGCGTTCTCACGCTCTTCCTCGCGGCGGGGGCGGCTCTCGCGTTGTTGCCGGCGCCGCTCGGGATCCCGATCGCCCTCGCTTCGGCCGCCGTGGCCGTCGTGGCCAAGGTCTTCGGCATGGCCGCGCTGTTCCTGCTCGTCGGTCAGAAGATCGTCAAGAGCGTGGCGCCCGCGCGCCGTCCCGTCGCGCTCGCCGCCGGATTCGCCGTGCTCGGCGGCGTCTCGCTTCTGCCCTTCGTGGGCGCGCTCGTCTGGAGCGTAGCCTCGATCGTCGCCGTCGGCGTGGCTCTCGTCTCCCGCTTCGGAACACCGAGGTACCGCCTGGCTTTTTGAACCCGCGCTCGACGCGCGGACGGGAGAGAGATACCCGTCGACTCGGTACGGCGCCGCACTTGCGTGACATTTTCGACGCGATAGAGTCCGCGTCGTGGCAATCCGCACCCTGGGTGTGGTCGGCGGGGGACAGATGGGCGGGGGCATCGCTCATGTCGCGGCCGCTTCGGGTTGCCCGGTGATTCTCGTCGACGTCGCGGAGGCGCTGCTCGAGAAGGCCCGGGCCACGATCGACAAGAATCTCGATCGCGAGGTGGCCAAGGGCAAGCGCAGCGCGGAGGACAAAGCCGCGGCCTTCGGCCGGCTGACGACGACCACCGACCTCGACGCTCTCGGGAAGGCCGACGCGGTCGTCGAGGCGATCGTCGAGAACGAGGAAATCAAGAAGGAGCTCTTCGGCAAGCTGGACCGGATCTGCGCGCCGGCGGCCATCCTCGCGTCGAATACCTCTTCGATCTCCATCACGCGCCTCGCGGCGGCGACGGGTCGGCCGGACCGGTTCATCGGGATGCATTTCATGAATCCGGTGCCGGTCATGGCTCTCGTCGAGGTGATCCGGGGCATCGCGACCTCCGACGCCACGGCCGAAGCCGTCGAAGAGCTCGCCCGCCGGATGGGCAAGACGCCGATCTCCTGCAACGATTACCCGGGGTTCGTGTCCAACCGCGTGCTCATGCCCATGATCAACGAGGCCATCGAGGCGGTCCGCGAGGGCGTGGCGACGAAGGAGGCGATCGACGGGATCATGAAGCTCGGCATGAACCATCCGATGGGGCCCCTGCAGCTCGCCGACTTCATCGGCCTGGACACCTGTCTCTCCATCCTGCGCGTCCTCCAGGATGGCTTCGGCGACCCGCGCTACCGGCCGAGCCCCCTGCTCGTCCGGATGGTGGACGCCGGCTGGCTGGGCAAGAAGACGGGGCGCGGCTTTTACGAATATCCTCAGGCATGAGCTCCCGGCCTGCAGCCGCCTGCCTCCGGCCTCCAGGGCACTGATGTACTGCCAGGTCTGCGGCCTCAAGAATTCCGACGAGGACGAGTACTGCGCCCGCTGTAACTCGAAGCTCCTGGTGCTCTCGGGCGTCGGGGTCGTCGACGAGTCGGGGGAGCCTCAGGAAGAGATCCCGTTCGACGAGCACCTGCTGGAGCGGATCTCGACGCTCGAGGACGTCGTCAAGCGGACGGCCGAAGCGGTCAAGTCCCTCTTCGAGTCGATGGGCAATCTCGAGAAGAACCTCTTCGTGGCCCACACCGGGATTCTCGCGCTGCAGGAGACGCTCGAGCGCCGCGGCGCGGTCCGGGCCGAAGAGGTCGTGGACCTCTGGGAATCCAAGATGGACGAGAGGATGCAGGCGGTCGAGAAGAAGGACCGCTTTCTCGAGCGGCGCGACCGCATCATCGCGCGCTCCTCCGGGAACGATCGCGAGACGTTCCTGAAGCGGCTCCGCGAGGCCGAGTTCGCGATCCTCGCCCTCGACGCCGACCGGGGGATCCGCGTGCTCGAGGAGCTCTACCGCGCCGACCGCGCCAACGTCGAGCTCGGCTTCTACCTCGCCGAGACTTTCTTTTCGAGCGGCGACCTCGGCCGGGCGTCCTCGTACTTCAAGAAGATCCTGGGGGTCGACCCGAATCACTTCGAGGCCCTCGTCTACAGCGGGATCGCCTCGTCCGAGGCCGGCGACACCGACGCGGCCGAGAACGCGCTGCGGCGGGCCATCGATCGCAAGCCCGACGCGTTCCTGCCGCACTTCGCCCTGGGTACGCTCTGCGCCCATCTCTCGCGCTGGGAGGAGGCCGAACGCGAGCTCTCCCGCGCCATCGACGCCGCGCCCGTGCCCTCGGCCCACATCCTCCTCGGCAACGTGCTGCGGGAGAAGGGCGAGCTCACGAAGGCCATCCAGCAGTTCGAAGAGGCGCTGCGTCTTGCGCCGGAATCCGAAGAAGCCGTCTTCCAGCTCGGACTCTGCTACCTCGAGAAGAACTGGTCGAAGCGCGCCCTGGAGTGCTTCCAGCAGGCGCTCGAGAAGAACCCCCGGCGGCTGGAGTACCAGGAGGCCGTGCGCCTGCTGGAGAGGAAGGGCGGGTACGAGCTGCCGCGGGTCGACGGCCCCGGCGCGGCGGCGTTCAAGGACGCCGAGGAGAGCGCCGCCCGCGGCTACCTCGAGCGCGCTCAGGAGCTGTACCGCAAGGCGATGCGGGCCGAGCCCCGCAACCCCACGATCCGCGTCTCGTTCGCGCTGCTCTCGGCCTCGATGGGCCGCTGGAAAGAGGCGATCGCGGCGTGCCGGGAGGTCCTCGCGGCGGATCCGGAAGACGTGGTCGCGGCGGCGGCCTGCTCGACGCTCGCCGAGGCGCTGCGCGCGGAGGGCGATCCCCGCGGCGCCGCGGAGTTCCTGCGGGAGTTCCTCGAGAAGCATCCCTCCAAGACGGCGCAGGCCGTCGGTTACTACGAGCTCGCGACGAGCCTGGCCGAGTCGGGGGAGGACCTGGATCTCGCCCTGGATTACGCGGGACGCGCCCTGGCCGCGGCGCCGGAGGAGCTGAAGCCGTATCCGCTGGCCGCTCTCGGGTGGGTGCACTACAAGCGCCAGCGAGTACGACCGTGCGATCGAGTGCCTGCGCCGGTCGAGCGAGCGGGCCGCCGCGCCGACCACGCTGCATCACCTCGGCATGGCGTATCTCGCGGCGGGCCGCGCCGAGGACGCCAAGGCCGCGTTCACGAAAGCGAAAACGGCGGCGCGCGGCGCGGGGATCGAGGATCGGATGATGCAGCAGCTCCGCTCGAACCTGCGCCTCGTCGAAAAGGTCGGTCCCAAGCGGAAAGAGGCCGCGTCGCCCAAACGATAAGGAGGCAGGAGGCAGCCGTCCAGGAGGCAGGAGATTCTCGGACGGTGCGCTTCGCTCAGCTGCCTCCCGCTTCCTGCCTCCTGCTATTCTCCGCGTCCACCGATGCGTTGGACTCGTTATTTCCTGCAGACCGTTCGCGAAGTGCCCGGCGACGCCGACGCCGTCTCGCACATTCTCCTGAGCCGCGCGGGGATGATCCGGCGCCTCGCCGCCGGCATCTACTCGCTGACCCCGCTGGGCCTGCGCTCGCACCGGAAGACCGAGCAGATCGTCCGCGAGGAGATCGACCGCGTCCGGCGGCCTCGAGGTGGAGCTGCCGATCCTGCAGCCGCAGGAGCTCTGGGAGGAGAGCGGCCGCTGGGCGCGCTACGAGAAGGAGGAGATCCTCTTCCACCTCAAGGACCGCAAGGACGGCGGGTACTGCCTCGCGCCGACGGCCGAGGAGGCCGTCACGACGATGGTGCGCTCGGGCGTGACGTCCTACCGCCAGCTCCCGGTGACGCTGTACCAGATCCGCACCAAGTTCCGCGACGAGATCCGGCCGCGGTTCGGGCTCATGCGCGGGCGCGAGTTCCTGATGTACGACGGCTACTCCTTCGACGTGGACGCCGAGGGGCTCGACCGCTCCTACAAGGCGCAGGACGCGGCCTACCGCCAGGTCTTCCGGCGCTGCGGCCTGGATTTCACGGTCGTGCAGGCGGACTCGGGCGCGATCGGCGGCACCGCCTCCGAGGAGTTCATGGTGCTCGCCGACACGGGCGAGGACGCCGTCGTCCGCTGCGCCGCGTGCGGCTACGGGGCGAACCTCGAGAAGGCCGAAACGGGTGCGCGGCCCGCGCCCTGGAAGGACGAGACCGAGACGCCGATGGTCGAGGTCGAAACGCCGGGCAAGGGCGGGATCGACGACGTCGTCGAGTTCCTCGGGATCACGGCGTCGCGGATGATCAAGTGCCTCGTCTACGAGACCGAGAGGGGCTTCGTCGTCGCGCTGCTCCGCGGCGATCTCGAGGTCAACGAGGTCGCCCTCAAGAACATGCTGCAGGTGGACCACCTGACGCTGGCCTCCGAGGACAAGGTCGAAAAGGCCACGGGCGCTCCGGTCGGCTACGTCGGGCCGCACAAGCTCCCCGCCCAGGCCGTGCGGATCGTGGGCGACCACTCCATCCGCGACGCCGTGAACGCGGTCACCGGAGCCGGCCGGCGCGACTGGCACGTCGCCGGTTTCGTCCAGCGGCGCGACGCGAAGGTCGAGGCGTGGGGCAGCTTCGCGCAGGCCCGCGCCGGCGACCCGTGCCCGACGCTGCGGCAAGCCCCTCGACATCGCCCGCGGCATCGAGGTGGGCCACATCTTCAAGCTCGGCACGAAGTACTCGACGGCGCTGGGCTGCACGTTCACCGACGAGAAGGGGGAGACCCATCCCGCCGTCATGGGCACGTACGGGATCGGCGTCGGCCGCACGATGGCCGCGGCCATCGAGCAGCACCACGACGCCGACGGGATCGTGTGGCCTCTCGCCATCGCGCCCTTCGAGATCGTGCTCGCGTCGCTGAACCCGTCGGACGAGACGACCCGCCGCGAGGCCGACGCCCTCTACGAAGCTCTGCTCGGGGCCGGCCTCGACGTCTTCTACGACGACCGCGACGAGCGGCCCGGCGTCAAGTTCAAGGACGCGGACCTCATCGGCTTCCCGATCCGCGTGAACGTCGGGGGCCGGGCGCTCAAGGAAGGCAAGGTCGAGATCGTGAAGCGGCGGGACAAGAGCACCATCAGCGTCGAGACCGCCGGCGCGCTCGAGGCGGTGAAGGCCATGCGGGCCGAGCTGGCCGGCGCGTGAAGGCCGGCACCTAGAGGTTAGATCGTCGCCATGCGGAAGATGACGGCCGAAGAGGCGCTCGAATACCACTCGCGCGGACGCAAGGGAAAGGTCGAGGTCGTTCCCTCCAAGCCCTGCCGGACGCAGGAAGACCTGTCGCTCGCCTACAGCCCCGGTGTCGCCGAGCCGTGCCTCGAGATCGCGAAAGACCCCGAGAAGGTCTACGAGTACACGTCGAAGGGCAATCTCGTGGCCGTGATCTCCAACGGAACGGCTGTGCTGGGTCTCGGCAACATCGGTCCTCTCGCCGGCAAGCCCGTCATGGAGGGGAAGGGCGTCCTCTTCAAGAGGTTCGCGGACATCGACGTCTTCGACATCGAGGTGGACGCCCTGGGCGTCGACGAGTTCGTCGACACGGTGGCGCGGATCTCGCCGACGTTCGGCGGGATCAACCTCGAGGACGTCAAGTCTCCGGAGTGCTTCGAGATCGAGGAGCGGCTGAAGAAGCGCCTCCAGATCCCGGTCTTCCACGACGACCAGCACGGCACGGCGATCATCTCGGCCGCGGCGTTCCTGAACGCGCTGGAGGTCGTCGGCAAGAAGATCGACAACGTGAAGGTCGTCTTCTGCGGCGCGGGCGCCTCGGCGATCGCGTGCGCCAAGCTCTACCTGTCCTACGGCGTCCGCCGCGAGAACCTGCGCATGGTGGACAAGTCCGGCGTCATCTATCTCGGCCGGACGCAGGACATGAATCCCTACAAGGCCCAGTTCGCCGTCGAGACCTTCGAGCGGACGCTGGAGGACGCCCTCACCGGCGCCGACGCTTTCATCGGCCTCTCCTCGGGCGGGATCGTGAAAGGGGAGATGCTCAAGGGCATGGCGCGCGACCCGATCGTGTTCGCCCTCGCCAATCCCAACCCCGAGATCACGCCGGAGGAGGCCCGGGCGGCCCGCCCCGACGTCATCATGGCGACCGGGCGCAGCGACTATCCGAACCAGGTCAACAACGTGCTGGGGTTCCCGTTCATCTTCCGCGGAGCGCTCGATGTCCGGGCCACCGAGATCAACGAGGCCATGAAGCGCGCGGCCTCGCAGGCTCTCGCCGCGCTGGCCCGCATGGACGTGCCGGACTCGGTCTCCAAGGCCTACGGCGGCCAGAGCTTCCGTTTCGGGCGCGAATACCTGATCCCCAAGCCCTTCGACCACCGGGTGCTCCTCTGGGTCGCGCCGGCCGTGGCCGAGGCGGCGATGCGCTCCGGCGTCGCGCGGGAGCCGATCACGGACATGGGCGCGTATCTGCGCCGTCTGGAAGCGATGCTCTCGCGTTCGCGCGAGGTGATGAGCGTCGTCATCGAGAAGGCCCGCCGCGATCCCAGGCGCATCGTGTTTCCGGAAGGGGAGCACCCGAAGATCCTGCGGGCGGCGAAGATCCTGGCCGAGGAAGGCATCTGCCGGCCGATCCTCCTCGCCCGCGAGGCCGAGGTCGAGGCGCTCGCGCGCGATCTCCAGCTCCCGATGGACAAGATCGACTTCATCAACACGAACCGTTCCGAGAAGCTGTCCGCCTACGCGCGGCGCCTCGAGGAGCTCCGGCGACGACACGGCATGACCCACGCCGAGGCGGCGAGACAGGCGCGCGTGCGGAACGTCTTCGGGCCGCTCATGCTCGACGCCGGCGACGCCGACGGCGTGATCTCGGGCATGACACAGTCCTACTCGGACACGATCCGGCCGGCGCTCCAGATCTTCGGCACGGCGCCCGGCGTGGAACGGGTCTCGGGCCTCTACATCCTGATGCTCAAGCACCAGACGTACTTCTTCGCCGATACGACGGTGAACATCGATCCCTCGGCCGAGGAGCTGGCCGAGATCGCCCTGCTGACCGCGCGCGCTGTCCGCCGCTTCGACATGGAGCCCCGGATCGCGATGATCTCGTTCTCCAACTTCGGGTCGAACACGCACGCGAACGCGCTCAAGGTCAAGAAGGCGGTGGAGCTCGTGAAGGCCGCGCGGCCCGACCTTCCGATCGACGGCGAGATGCAGGCCGACTACGCCGTCGTGCCCGAGATGCTGGAAGCGGAGTACCCCTGGGCCACGGTCCAGAACCCGAACGTCCTGATCTTCCCGGACCTCCAGTCCGCGAACGCCGCCTACAAGCTCGTCTGGCGCCTCGCGGGCGCCGAGGCGATCGGGCCGATCCTTCTCGGGCTCGAGCGCCCGGTGCACGTTCTCCAGCGGGGCTGCGAGGTCGCCGACATCGTCAACATGGCCGCCATCGCCGTCGTCGACGCGCAGGAGAGGGCCGAGGGTATCCGCCGGGACAGCCGGTGAGGGTGGCGGCGCCGCGAGCGCCGTGTTACCTCAGGTACCCCCAGTTGTGTAATTTGTCCGAGTCCTCGGCCCAGCGCTCGCCGATGTCGTCGCGGTAGTACATGTTGGGGATGAGGATGTTCCGCACGCGGCTGTAGGCCTGCTCCCGGGCCTGCTTCATCGTCTGGCCGAGGCCGACGACCGTCAGCACGACGCCGGAGGAGCCGGCGACGAGCCACTGGCCCTCGACGATCTTGGTGTCCTCGATGTGGACCTCTTCGGGCGTGCCCCGCTTGAAGACGATCACGGCGTTCTTCGTGAACGCCTCGATGCGTCGCGTTGTCGTCGAACGGGAAGGGCGGCATGACGATCCGCACGCCGACCTGGAAGCCGCTCTTGACCTTCAGCTTCGGGTCGCGGCCGTGGGCGAGGTCGTCGAGGAACAGGCCGATCGGCGTGATCATGCCCTCCTGCTGGATGAAGATCGTCGGGTACCCGAAGCGCGACGTGAACTCGAGCGGGTAGATCCCGTTGTTGTTCACGATGCAGTTGATGTCGATGTAGCCGACGTAGCCTTCCTCGGCGAGCTTCGACGCCATCTTGAGCAGCGTCTGCTCGAAGATCTTGTTGGGCTCCGACCAGAACATCGTCGTGCCCATCTCGCCCGTCGGCGGGCCGCTGTTTCCGGGGAACAGCTTCTTGTGCTCGAAATTGGTGTTGATCGGGTAGACGAAGCTCTTGCCGTTGAAGAAGGCGCCGACGGCGACTTCGACGCCCACCACGCGCTTCTGGAGCTGGAAGACCAGGATCTCGTCGGAGAACGCCTTCTTGTAGGCCTCCAGCATCCGGACGACGTCGCCGCCGTCCTCCTCGTCGCCGACGAAGAGGCGCCGCTTGACGTTGCCCGCGGCGCCCGAAGGCTTGATCACGTAGCGGCTCGGGTTCTCCTGGACGTAGGTGATCGCGTCGTCGAAGTTGTCGAAGTCCCGGTACGGAATGATCGTGACGCCCGCCTTCTTGAGCTCCTCCTGACCGAAGGAGCGGTCGTCTTCGAGCCGGTCGGTGTACGGGGTCCCGCCGACGACCGCCTTGCCCCGCTCCCGGAGCGCCACGGCTTTCTCGCCCTGCCCGAGGGTGTCGTCGAAGACGATGACGTCGGCCCAGTCGACGTCCTTCTCCCAGTCCTCGGTCTTGGGCACGAAGCCGTCGGCGATGTCTTTTTCCTCGGGGTCGCCGATGAAGTACCGGACCTCGTGGCCTTCCTTCCGGACCTGCCACGCGATGTCACCGACGAGCCCCGTCAGAGAGACGAAGAGAAACTTGCGCTTTTTTTCCATCGAAGTGGCGGGATTCTACACGGAGGGTGGCGTCGGGCCGGAACCGGTCTCGGTCGTCTGCGGTAACTCGAAGATCCGGACGTCCAGGGCGACGGAGCCGACACGAATCCGATCACCGTCGGCGAGCGGCACGGGCGTCCCACCCACCTTCGCTCCGCGCAGGAACGTTCCGTTCTTGCTCTCGAGGTCCTCGAGCGTGGTGCCGCCGGGCGAGACGATGATCTTCGCATGGCGGCGTGAGACGCTCTTGTCGTCGACGAAGACGGCGGCTCCGGGATCCCGGCCGATGATGGACTCTCCGGCTGCGATCGGTACGGACTGACGGCCCGCGATGACCCAGACCGCCGGACTTCCCGCGGCGGGACGGGACCTCGTGTCGCCGGCTTCGTGCGCTTCGCCGGAAAACGCGTAGCCGAAGCGGTGGACGGTACGGATCAGCCGGGGCTCGTGTCCGTCGTCGCCGATTGCGTCGCGGACTTCCGCGACGAGGGATGTGACCGTCCCGTCGGAAACGAACGTGCCCGGCCAGAGATGCTCGTGAATCCGCTCCTTGGCGACGGCCTTCGGACGGCTTTCGATCACGAGCAGGAGGAACTGAAAGGCTTTGGGCTGGAGGTGCACTTCCCGCTCGCCTCGGAAGATCTGCCTCGTATCCGAGTCGAGCAAGCACTCTCCGAATCGCACACGCATCCGACGCCCCCGCAAAAAACCCGCGCAATCCCCGGAAATGAGCAACGACTCCGGTGGCCGCCGGAGCGATCGTGATTATCGCGCAGGGGGGCATATGATCGGTGCAACGCACTCCTCGGGAGGGGTTATGAGCGCTCTACGGCGCTTCCTCGGCCTGTCGGTGGTGTTCCTGTCTTGCGGGTCGGCCCTGGCTCAGACGACCGGTCGCATCGAAGGCCGGATCGTCGACCCGGACGGGCGCGTCCTGGCGGGTGTGACCGTGACCGCGTCGAGCCCGAGCCTCCAGGGACTACGGACTGCCGTCACTGAAGGCGACGGGCTCTTCCGGTTCCCGGTGTTGCCGCCGGGCAACTACGAGGTGAAGGCGGAGCTCCAAGGCTTCAACCCGCTGGAGGTTCCCGTCGTGCCGGTTACCCTGGACCGTACGTCCTCGCTCGATCTCTCGATGACGCGGGTACAGCAGGAATCCGTCGTCGTCGAAGCGCAGGCCCCGATCATTAACCAGACCGACACGTCCGACGGAGCCGACTTCACGAGGAAGATCTTCGAGAACATCCCCACGGGACGGACCTACCAAAGCCTCGCTTTCGCGGCGCCGACCGTCATTCCGTCGGGGCTCACCGACAGCCCGTCGATCATGGGGGCAACCGGCGCTGAGAATCGCTATGTCGTGGACGGCCTCGACGTGACGGACCCGGCTTTCGGAGTCAGCGGCGGCTCGCTCGCGTTCGAGTTCATCCAGGAAGTGCAGGTCAAGACCGGCGGGTATCAGGTCGACTACAGCGGGGCGCTCGGGGGCGTCATCAACGTGTTGACCAAGTCCGGCGGCAACGACTTTCACGGCGACGTCTTCGGATACTTCAACTCCGACGCGCTCGAAGCGACGGCGAAGGAGAGCGTCGAGTTCGGTGAGACCGTCGGCCTCACACGGTACGACTTCGGCGCGGACGCCGGAGGCAAGCTGATCCAGGATAAGCTCTGGTACTTCGCGGCCATCAACCCGTCGATCTCCGATGTCGACCAGGAGACGCGCCAGGACATCCCCTACACGGAGCGGAACGAGACGCTCTATTTCGCGGGCAAGCTGACTTGGAACATCGCTTCGCAGCATCGGCTCGTCGCCTCGGGGTTCGGAGACCCGAGCGAGACCGACAACATCGGCGCGTTTCAAGGGATGTTTCCGCCCTTCAATTCACGGAACGCGGCAGGGCTTCTCGTTCACAATTCGAAGCAGGGAGGCTACGGGTACGGGCTGACCTACGATGTGACGCCGAGCCCCCAGTGGCTCGGGGAGCTCACGCTCGGGCGGTACGAGCAGAGGCTGCAGTTCTTGCCTGTCCAGAACGTCGCGAACCCCTACGTCGACCTCACGCCCGGCGGCTCCTTCGCGGTGCAACAGGGCTGCGGCGACCCGGCCCTCGTCGCCGCGGCGGGCGTGTCCTTCGTGCCGGGATGTCTGGGAGGAGCCTGGGTCACCGAGAACGGGGACCGCTCGCGTAATCAACTTCGGGCCGCGGTCTCGTCCTTTCTCGGCACGCACAGCCTTAAGGCCGGCGTCGAGTACCGCCATTCAAAGTACACCGACCTCGCGCGAGCCGCGGGGCCGCCTTCGGGGCCGCTGGTTGACGCGAATGGCGTCGTGGTCGTACCGGATGGAGTCCCCGGCGCCAGTTTTCAGCTGAACGATTTCTGTCCGCTCGGGGTCGAAGCCGAATCCTGTTACGTCCTACGAGTCGACGATTACGACTCCCAAGGCACGACCGACGAAGTCGGTCTCTTCGTCAGTGACGAGTGGCAGATTCTTTCGAATCTCACGGTCAACGCAGGCGTCCGCTTCGATTCGCTTCAGGCCACGGGCAACGGGACTGCGCTACATCCGGACCGCCGCCTCGACTTCAGCATGGGCGACCGGATCTCACCGCGCGCGAGCGTCATATGGGACCCCTCCAAGCAAGGGCGATCGCGGGTGTTCGCGAGCTACGGTCAGTTCTCCGAGTCGATTCCGATGGACGTCAACGACTACGCCTTCGGCGACGCGGGCTTCGACCTCTACTTTTTTGCTTATCCCGAGAACGGGTCGCTGCCGACCTACACAAACCTCGGGGTATTCCAGTTTCCGATCCCGATTGCGCTCGGCATCGCTGTCGACCCCTCGATCTCGCCACCGTACACCGAGGAGGCTTCCGTCGGGCTCGAGTACGAGATCGCGCCGGCCTTCGTGCTCGGGCTCCGCGGGATCGCCCGCCGGATCCGAAACGTCGTCGAAGACATCTCGGTCGACAACGGGGCGACGTACTTCATCACCAATCCCGGAGGGACCTTTACTGTCAACCCGGTGACGGGGGTGCCGCTCGCCGAGCCGGCCGTGTTCCCGGAGGCCGAGCGCAAGTACAACGCGTTGGAGCTCACGGTGAGCAAGCGTTTCGGCAATTCCTGGCAGCTCTTCGGAAGCTACGTCTACTCATCGAACGAGGGCAACTACGGCGGTCTCTTTCGTCAGGACAACGGGCAGCTCACGCCCAACCTGACCACGGTGTTTGATCTTCCGCATCTTCTGGTGGGCGCCTATGGGCCGCTGCCAAACGACCGTCCGCACCAGGTCAAGCTCTACGGTTCCTACACCTGGCCGTTTCGCCTTGTGACTGGGCTGTTGGCTCAATACTTGAGCGGCACACCGATCTCGCAGCTCGGAGCCGACGCTATCTACGGGCCGAACGAGCGCTTCGTGACGCCGCGTGGAACGGCGGGCCGCACCGACGGTCTCTTCCAGCTCGATTTGCATCTGGCTTACGCATTGCCATCGGGCAACTCTTGACGGCGACCCTGATCGCCGACCTCTTCAACGTTACGAACACTCGGACCGAGACCGCGGTCGACCAGACCTGGACGTTCGGCGCGCCAAATCCGGAAGAGAACGACCCCGCGACGTGCGGGGGACCCGGTACGGGCACGCCGGAGAACTGCCCGGCCGGAAATCCGAACTTCGGCCAGCCGATCTCCTTCCAGCAGCCCTTCCGGGCGCGCCTCGGTGTGCGGCTCAGCTGGTAGCGCGCGTTACCGCACGCCTTCGACCAGGCTCGAAGCGGCGGAGGCGGTCGGGCTCGGAGGAGTAAGAGGCGGGCAGGACCTTGATCGCGACGTCGCGCTTGAGGCGCTCGTCCCGCGCCCGATACACCTCGCCTATCCCGCTTGCGCCGACCCGGCGACAGGGTCGCGTAGGAAGCGAGTCGGAAGCGAGAGCCATTCAGACCTTCCGTTGGACCCATTCAGAAGTACGAGCGCCTAGAACTGAAACGGCAACAAATCGGATCGGGAGGGACCGAATCATTGGAGACCGTGGACCACGTAGAGGTCCGAAAGCGTACGGACATAGTTGCAGACGTATGCCTCGCCATTCGGGGTAGGAAGGACCCTCAGGTGCGAGAGCCCGGCCGCGTCGTCGGGAATGACGTCCCTCCAGTGCTCTCGCTTTCCCGTCGCGACTTCGAGCCTGAAAACGCGCACGGGCACGCCGCGGCTATGGACGTACAGGAATCGGGCATTCTCGCTCCAGCCGCCGATCAGGTCGTCGGGACGCAACCCGGGAATCGGAACCAAATCTCCACCGTCCAGGGGCTGTAGCCAGGTCGTCTGATCCTGGACGCGAGTGACGACGACGTATTTCCCATCCGGAGAAACGCCCCGCGGAACCGACGAGTACCCCTCGGGACTCAGCGCTCGGGGGTGTTCCTTGGCGAGATCCATAAGGTAGACCCGGTTCTCGGAACCGGTCTCCCGAGCCGTGAAGACGATGTACGCGCCGTCGGGAAGATACTGCCCCGTGACGCCTCCCAGCTCCAGCCGACCCACGGAGAGAGGCGTCTTTTCTCCGGCGGCGATGGGATAGCGCACGAGTTGGGATCCCGGGGCAGCCGACTGAGCCAACACCCACTTCCCGTCGGGAGAAAGGTCCCGCGGCGCGCCCTCTCCGAGCTTCACCGGGGGCGATCCGTCGGTGCCCCGGACATAGAGGTCGTAGCCCGAGCTCGAACCTTCGCCCGCTTCTAGGAACAGCACCTTCTTTCCGTCGTCGGAAAACTCCCACGCTATGGAGTAGGTTCCCCAGCCGAGCTCTCTTCCCTGCTCTCGCCCTGGAGTCTCGCCAGGACTCCGGCTCGGTGGACGTTGCTGGAGACCAGAGCGCGTCCGTCGGAGGCGACGTCCTGGAGCGCCAGGCTTTCCGGAATACGAAGCAGCTCACGCTCGGCTCCCGAGAGCGTGACGGCGCGCAGAGCCCTTCGTGCACCAGTCTCCGCCGAGGTGAACCACACCTCCTCTCCCGACGGGTGCCAGGCTAGGCCGGACGCAGTCGCGAAGCTGCGGCTCAGAACCCGCTTCTGCCCCTTCGCGTCCACGATCGCAATGACGCCGCCGTCGTCGTAGCGGAGCGGATGTCGATGAATGCCACAGATTTTCCGTCCGGCGACACCCTGGGATGGCTGAGCCAAGCCTGAGTCTGGTAGACGACCCGGCCGGCTGGATATTCCAGACGGGCGCGTCGATCCACGTCGCGGACGATCGCCGCTGCGGCTCCGGAGGGGGCCCAATCGGCGCACTGAACATCTTCGAGGAGCTCACGAGGAGCGACGCCGCCGCTGATGCTGGTCTGCGCCAGCGTTCCGACCCACACGAACGGCTGGACCATTTGCCGGTTGAGCGAGATCATCATTTCGCCCCGGGGAGAGATGCTCAGCAGATCGGCGCCCGGCAGGAAAGGCTCCTCGGATCGGGATGATCGATCCTCGTGAGGAACATTTCCAGCGGTTTTCCATCCCAGGCGGCGGAGTAGGCGACGCTTTGCTGGTCCGGCGCAAAGCGCGCGGAGAGGATCTCGCCTCGTCGAAACGTGAGCTGCTGGAACGTCGGAAGAGGTCGATCGGTTCTCCTCGCTCCGGCGACGAATGCGACGGCTCCCACGCCGGCGAGGGCCATGGCGCCGAGCCCGGAGAGAAGCAGTTGCTTGCGTCGAACGCTTTTCCTGGCGGTGGTTAGGTTCGGTGCCGAGACGCTCGAAGCACTCAAGCTGCGAAGGCGAGGTCGTGGGCGGATGGGCGCGCTCCTCGGGATTCTTCTCGAGGCAGTGGCGGACGATGCGCTCGAGGCCGGGGGAGACGGCTTCCGGTCCAGTGTCGGAGAGCTCCGGCGGATCCTCCTTGAGGATCGCCGCCATCGTCTCGGCAGCGAGTCGGCCGCGGAACGCGCGCTGCCCGAGAGCATCTCGTAGAGCACGGCGCCGAACGAGAAGATGTCCGACGCGGTGATCGGCCGGCTGCCCGCGCACCTGCTCCGGCGACATGTAGCCGACCGTGCCGAGGACCATGCCGGGCTCGGTGCCGCGCGTCGTCGGTCGAGAGCTGCGTGGCTTCGAGCCGCGTCGTCGGCCTGCGTCAGCTTCGCCAGACCGAAGTCGAGGATCTTCACCCGGCCGTCGTCGGTGACGAAGACGTTCTCGGGCTTCAGGTCGCGATGGACGATGCCCTTGTCGTGCGCGGCGGCGAGGCCGCGCGCGATCTGCACCGCGTAGTCGACGCCTTGCGCGGCGGGCAGCGCGCCGCCGCCGAGCCGCTCGCGCAGCGTCTCGCCTTCGAGCAGCTCCGGAGACGACGTACGGCGCGCCGTCGTGCGTGCCGACGTCGTAGACGGCCAGGATGTTCGGATGGTTCAGCGCGCGCGGCGGCCTGCGCCTCCTGCTCGAAGCGGCGCAGCGCGGTCGGGATCCGACGCGAACGTGCCGGGCAGGACCTTGATCGCGACGTCGCGGCCGAGCCGCGCGTCGCGCGCGCGATAGACCTCGCCCATGCCGCCCGCGCCGATCGGCGCCAGGATCTCGTAGGGACCGAGCTTGATGCCGGCCGCGAGCGTCATCCGGCTACCGGATTCCGTGTGCGACGTAAAGACTCGAAAGGATCCGGACGTAATCGTACGCGTAGAACAGGCCGTTGGGTGTTACCGACAGGTCGAGGATGCCGACGATCCCAGCCGGATCTGTCGGCATGATGTCCTTCCAGAACTCACGCTTCCCTGTGGAAACCTGCAACTTGAACACCCGGATCGGAAGATCGCGAGTTCGGTATACGTACAGCGATCGACCGTCTTCGGTCCAGCCTGCCGACTCTCGTCGGCGGAGAAGCCCGGGATGACCGCAGGCTCGCCTCCATCAAGAGGGAACAGATACTGCTTCTGGTCAGGACCGGAGGCCACGACGAACTTTCCGTCTGGCGACACGCTTTGGGCGAAGGATCGATATCCGACGGGGCTCAAAGGACGAGGCGCGCCACCCTCCACGCCGAGCGCATAAAGCCGTGTTCCATCGCTCGGCCTGCTTGCGGTGAAAACGATGCGCTTGCCGTCTGGCAAGAAACTGCCCGTCGCAGCTTCCAATGAGAGGTCGCCGATGGATATGACCTTCGGGTCGCCCGCGCCCGTCGGCAAGAGCGCCAGGTGAGGCTTGTCGGGACGAGCGGGAGCAGCGAAGACCCACTTTCCGTCGGGAGAGAGTGCGACAAGACCTCCCTCCCCGAGACGAACGGGAGGCGAGCCGTCGGTCCTGCGGAGATAGAGATCGTACCCGGGGCTGGAGCCCTCCCCGGACTCACAGATGTAGACGGTCTTCCCGTCGTTGGAAATGGGTGCAACAGAAGTGAAATCGCGCCAGCCGAACTCCCGTTCTGTCGGCTCGCCGGGTGCCCGCACCCGAACGCCCTGACGGATCAGGTCCTGCGCGATTAGAACGCGGCCATCCTGCGCGACATCGTGGAGAGTAAGAGCCTGCGGCACGCGAGCGATCAGCCGTTCCCGACCTCCGAGCGACAAGGCCACGAGTGCGCGCCCCATTCCCTGTTTCGAGGCGGTCACAAAGACTTCTTTCCGATCGGCCGACCAGGCCAGGCCCCAGACGGACGAGAAAAGTCCGGAGATCGCGCGGCTTCGTTCCGGACTGGTTCCACTACCGCTGACGGCGCCCCCGTCGTCGCGGCGATGAGGAGGTGGGGTCGATGAACTCGGCGATCCAGTCGTCCGTCGGGTGACGTTACGCGGGGTGGCTGAGCCAGCCCTGCGTCTGATAGAGAATCTGGCCACTGGGAATTTTCAGCCCGGTTGTGCGGCCCCATCTCCCGAACGATGGCTATGGTCAGTCCCATCTCGGCAGACCTAGTCGGCCCTATTCAACGACGTCGCTCGAGCAGCGTGCGCTGGCGCGACACCACCGCTGATAGGCAACTGGCGCGAAGAAGTGCCCGTCCGCTATGAAGCTCTTCAAAAGAATGGTTGTCGAGCGAGATGGCCATTTCTCCCTCTACGGGGAGACCGACATCACGCTTGGGGCGCCGGGCCGAAACGCTTCGGCTCAGGCTGGTCGATGCGGTCGTGAAGATCTCCAAGGCTGGCCGTCCCAAGCGGCCGAGTAGAAGATCGACTGCCCATCCGGTGAGAAGCGTGCCGAGATGAGTTCGCCGTGGCGAAACGTCAACCGCTGGAAAGAGGGTGGGGGACGTACCCAGCCTTCTTGCCCGTCAGAAAGGCCGCGGCGACCGCTCCCGCGAGGATCACCGCTGCCGCGATCGCGAACGGCAGCACTCCTTTGCGCTTGTCTTGCGGCGGTGTCTGCCTGGTCGCGGCGGAACGCTGAGAGGTTTTCCAGCTCGAAGGCGAGGTCGTGTGCGGAGTGGGCGCGCTGCTCGGTATTTTTCTCGAGGCAATGGCGACGAGCGGTGCGCTCGAGGGGCGGGGAGACGGCCTTGCCTCCGGTGTCCGAGATCTCGGGGGACCTCCTTGAGAATCGCGGACATCGTGTCGGCGGCGGTGCGCCCTTGAACGCCCTCTGTCCCGAGAGCATCTCGTAGAGGATCGCGCCGAAGGAGAAGATGTCGGAGCGTGATCAGCGGGCAGGCCGCGGACCTGCTCGGGGGACATGTAGCCGATCGTGCCGAGGACGATCCGGGCGTCGGTCTTCGCGTGCGCGTGGAGAGCTGGTGACCTCCTCGGCCTTCTCGGGCTGGATCAGCTTGGCGAGGCCGAAGTCGAGGATCTTGACGCGGCCGTCGTTGGTGACGAAGATGTTCTCGGGCTTGAGGTCGCGGTGGACGATGCCCTTGTCGTGCGCGGCGGCGAGCCCCCGCGCGACCTGCACCGGCGTAGTCCACTGCGCGGCGCTGGGAATCGCCGACGGAAGCGCCGTGCGAAGCGACTCGCCCTCTCAGGAGCTCCTGCACGACAACGGCGCGCCGTCGTGCGTCCCGACGTC
>CAVVML010000021.1:0-99146 GCA_963749265.1 uncultured Acidobacteriota bacterium
ATCGGAGCGCGTAATACCCGGCGCATGTGCCGATCGAAGCGAGGAAGAGGTCGAAGGGCGAAGGGGCCGTTCCCTCTCCCCCCGCGAGCACGGGCTGGTCCGTGCGGATGCGGTATCCCTCGTGGATCGCCTCGACGCGCAGGCCACCGGGAAAGGTGATTTCCATGGACCAAGGCTAGGCCCCGCGGCGAGGGCCGCGCCTGATGCACACGCATCAAAGACAAACCGGTTCCCGCCGCTAACCTGCGGGCGGAGGTCGGAAATGCTGAGATACAGGTTCGTTGCGTTGCTCACCCTGTTCGTTTTCTGCGTCGCGAGCACCGCGCTCTCGCAGGAGCCACCCGCCTTCGATGCCGACGCCTCCGCGAAGCACTGTCGGGAGATGGCGGCCGCCCGCGCAAAGAACGTCGACGCGTGCAAGGCCCACGTGCAGCAGCGGGACGCCGCGTGGAAGGAAATCGAGGCCCAGCTGCAACTCGCGCGCACGTCGCGCGGCGACAAGAAGGTTGCGGCCCTCGAAGCCGCGGTCCAGAAGCTCGTGGCGTACAACGCGTCGGCCCCGGGTGCGTCCGATTGCCCGATGATGGGGGGCCACGTCATGGCGTCGGCCGGCTGCGCCGAGCACATGAAGCACCGCGGCGGCGGAATGAACGACTGTTGCGCCGGGGCGACGATGGACTGCTGTGGCGCGAGTGCGCGTGCCGCAAACAGCCATCGCTGTCCGATGACCCGGGAATCGACGGCGCCGTCTCCGGCTCCCTGAAAAGCCCCCGGCGCAGACGATTCTCGTTCCGGGGGACGGCCCGGGCTGTCTCCTCGAGTGATTCATTTGATCTCCTTAAATGATTCATTTGACTCGTCGCGCGGCGTGCAACGTGATGAAACATGGTGTGGATGGGTTCTTGCCCATCCCTCAGGAGGTTCAGATGCGCACATCGAACCCCACCCTCGCGGCGGCTGCCGCGGCCGTCCTTCTCTCTGCTTCCGCCGTCGTCGCACAGGTCACCTCCGTCAACGGCCAGATCGCCTTCGAGGTCTGCGAATTCAACTAGCCGCCGGGCGAGGTCACCTGCGACATCTGGGTGATGAACCCGGACGGCTCGGACCCGACGAACCTGACCAACACTCCCGAGCTCAACGAGATGTGGCCCGGCCTGGTCGCCCGACGGCACGCGGATCGCCTACGTCGAGGGCTCCAACTTCTTCTACACGATCAGGGTCATGAACGCGGACGGCAGCGGGCAGGCGCCGATCGTCGGCCGAGCCCTCCTACCAGTTCGGGCCGACCTGGTCGGCCGACGGCACCCAGATCGCGTTCACCCGGATGGTTCCGGGGCAGGTCATCACCGACCAGTTCGACATCCTCGTCGCGAACGTCGACGGATCCGGCGAGACCAACATCACCAACTCCGACTTCGACGAGCTCGACGCGGCCTGGTCGCCGGACGGCAGCAAGATCGCGTTCGCGGGCGTGCGCTTCGAGAATTGGAGCGAGCGGCGAGGGCAGCGCAGTGGGAGATCGTGCTCGTCAACCCCGACGGCTCGCGGCGAGCAGATCCTGACGGCCGGCGAGCCCGGCACGCCGCGCGCGACCATGCTCGAAGAGGACCGCGCTCCGGCCTGGTCGCCGGACAGCGCCCTCCTCGTCTACCAGACGCAGAGCGTGGACCCTTGCTGCCCGCCCTGGCAGCTCGAGAAGGTGGATCGGGACGGCAGCGACATCCGGCTGCTCTCGGACAATCCGGCCTGGAACGACATGTCTCCGTCCTTCTCGCCGGACGGCACGCTGGTCGTCTTCGTGTCGGACCGCGACGGCGAGCTCGCGTTCTACACGATGCCGGCGCCGACGGTGGATATCGCGCACCGGCCCGACGAGGTGACGCCGCTCCCCACGCCCGCCAACGCCGACGATCCGGTCCTGGGGACGGCAGCCTCGGGCGCTCGAGCCCGTTTCGCTGGCGGTCGACGTCCACGGCGCGGGTCTCTCCGACGTCAACGGCGTCCTCGAGCCCGGCGAGAGCGTGATCGTCGAGCCGGGCTGGCAGAACGTCCTCGTCGGCTCCGCTGGCGTTCACGGGCGCGGCGTCGAACCTCACCGGACCGGCCGGAGCGACGTACCTCATCGACGATCCGTCCGCGGACTATGGCACCGCGGCCGCCGGAGCCGAGAGCGGCTGTCACGACGCGACGCCAGCGCACGACTGCTACCGGATGACGATCTCGGGGCCTCGTCCGGAGACCCATTGGGACGCCACCTTCGAGGAAGCGCTCGCATTCGGCGAGGAAACCCGCCAAGACCTGGACGCTGCACGTCGGCAGCAGCTTCGTCGGACGTCGCACCGTCCGAGGCGTTCTACCCCTTCATCGAGAACCTCTTCCACAACGGCGTCACCGGCGGCTGCGGCGGAGACGCCTACTGCCCGACGACCCGATGACGCGCGCCCAGATGGCCGTGTTTCTCCTCAAGGCGAAACACGGCAGCGACTACACGCCCGTCGCGTGCTTCCCCGGCGTCTTTCTCGACGTGCCGTGCCCGAGCCCCTTCGCCGACTGGATCCAGCAGCTCTTCCAGCACGGCATCACGGGAGGCTGCGGGCCGTCGATGTACTGCCCGGAGGCTCCGGTGACGCGGGCCCAGATGGCGGTCTTTCTCCTGAAGGCGAGCCTCGGCTCGAGCTACGTGCCTCCGGACTGCACCGGAGCCGTGTTCGCCGACGTGCCGTGCTCGGGCGGCGCGTTCGACCCCTGGATCGAGGATCTCGCCGGCCGCGGAATTACGGGCGGCTGCGGCGGCGGGAACTACTGTCCAGGGAACTCGAACACGCGCGGCCAGATGGCGGTGTTCCTCACGAAGACCTTCGGTCTGACTCTGTACGGTCCGTAGGGCCCGCTGGCGACATTTGAGTTACCGCCGAGTCAGAGGCTGGCCCTCGGCCAGCCTCAAGCTCGGCGTTGCCTACTGCCGTGGGCTTTCCTTTGGTGGCCGGCTCCTCACGAAGACGTTCGGGCTGATCCTGTACGGGCCGTAATCGGTCCCCAGGCCCGCTCACCACCGCGAACGTCGATCGGGCGAGTCGACCAGGATCTCGGTCTCGAGATCGGTGATTTCGCCTGGATCGTGCCCCGGCCCCGATAGTAGATTACGCGCGACCGTCACGAACGTGAGGTGAGGCATGAATCGCCGCAAGTTCCTGCAGTCGACCGGTGTCGTCTCCGCGAGTCTCGCGATCCCGAAACGAGCGCGCGCCTGGGCGCTCGCCGGATCGGGCGGGACCTGGCGCACGTTCGAGGTGACGACGCTCGTCGAGGTCCGCAAGCCCTCCGGCGCCACGCGCGTGTGGCTTCCCGCCGCGCTGCTGCGCGACACGCCCTTCCAGAAGACGATCTCGAACGAATTCCGCGCCGACGGCGGGAAGGCCGAGCTCGTGAAGAAGGAGAGCGATGCGATGGGCGTCGTTTCCGCGAGCTTCCCGGAAGGCGTCAAGCCCGTCCTGACGCTCACGAGCCGCGTCCAGACTCGGAACTATTCCGTTGATCTCTCGAAGCCCGGCCCTCCTCCGAAGCCCGACCCGGAGCTCGACTACTGGTTGCAGCCCACGAAGCTCGTGACGACGGACGGAATCGTGAAGTCGGAGGCCTTCCTCATCACGAAGGACGCGAACACCGACCTCGAGAAGGCGAAGGCGATCTACGAGTGGATCGTCGACAACACCTATCGCAACCCGAAGACCCGGGGGTGCGGCGTCGGCGACATCAAGTTCATGCTCGAATCGAGGGATCTGGGCGGCAAGTGCGCCGACCTGAACGCCCTGTACGTCGGCCTCGCCCGCGCGTCGGGTCTGCCCGCGCGCCACATCTACGGCCTGCGCGTCGCGAAGTCGGACAACGGGTTTCAGAGCCTCGGTCCCTCGACGGAGGTGTGCACGAAGGGCCAGCACTGCCGCGTCGAGGTGTGGCTGCGGGACTACGGCTGGGTCCCGGTCGACCCCGCCGACGTGCGCAAGGTCGTCCTCGAGGAGCCCCCCGGCAATCTGCCCGTGGACCACGAGATGGTGAAGAAGGCTCGCACTCTGCTCTTCGGATCCTGGGAGATGAACTGGATGGCCTTCAACTACGGGGCCGACGTCGCGCTGCCTGGATCCCAGGGCGCGCCCGATCGGCTATTTCATGTACCCGCAGGGCGAAACGGCGGAGGGACGGATCGATCCGTTCGACGCCGACGCGTTCCGCTACCAGATCACGAGCAGGGAGCTGCCCGCCTAGGGCCGCGCCTGGCGGCTCGCGATCACGCGGATCGCCGGCATCAGGCGAGTACACTCTTTCGAGTGATGCCGCGCTCGGGGCATTCCCGATCGCCCGGCACGGAAGCCGGACGCATGGGGCTGGGGGCTGTATTGGCCCTCCTCCTGCTCCTCGGCCTCGGCGCCCTCCTTCTCGTCGTGATCCCTCGAAAGTCGAAGCTCGCGTCCGACGGACGGGACCAGATGACGAAATTCATGGAGGAGGACTACACCTGCTGCGATCTGAGCGTGGCTCGAAGCCAGCCGCGGTGCGAAGGCGTTCTCCAGGGCGTCGCCGAGATGGCGCGCGGCGGACCGCGTTCCGAATTCACGGTCCCGGCGGGAAATGCCCTGGCGCGCTGCGCCTCGGCGGAGTTGATCGATTTTGCCGGCGATCCGGCGGTCGTGCGCGCGCCGATGGTGTTTCTCGCCTCGCAGATCCGGAGTCGTGACGCCGCGGCGGCGCAGAGAGCCGCGCGGCTCCTGCTCTCCGACAGCGCTCTGGCGCGCGAGGCGGCCCGCGACGTGACGAGCGGCGCGGGTGCCTTCTGCGGCGAGCCCGGAGCCGCGCCGGCGACGGAAGCGCGATGCCCGGGCGCGCCGGATCTGGTCGACGCGCTCGCCGCGCTTCTCCTCGACGAGAAGGAGCCCGAGGAGCCGCGCGAGCGAGCCGGTGCGCTGCTCGCCGCGCTCGGAGGCCAGGCCGTGCCGGCCGTTCCGGCGCTCACGCGCGCGCTGGACAGCCATTCGCCGGCCGTCCGTCGATCCGCGGCGGCCACGCTCGCCGGAATGGGCTTGCCGGCGATCGGCGCCTTGCCCGCGATGACGCGCCGCGCGCACCGCGAGCCCGTTCCCGGCCTCCGAGAGGCGCTGCTCGAGGACATCGGCCGCCTCGATCCGGTCGCCGGCTGCTGTTATGCGCTCTTTCGGCCGCCCGACCCGATGTGCGACGAGTCGCTGAGCGCGATCGCCCGACATGACCGGGCGGAGACGCCGGATTCGGACCTGCCGCTCTCCGAGGTGTGCCCGGCGGCGCTCGTGATCGAGATCGCGGGCAACCCGGCCGCGATCGATCATCCGATGCCGTTCTTCGACCAGGCTCTGCGCGCGCCGGACGTCCGCACGCGTCGTCGCGCCGCCCTGTCCGTCGCCTTGATCGCGGGCACGCTCCATGGGCACGCGCGCGTCGGCCGCAGCACCGTCGAAGCGCTGCACGAGGCATTGCGCTCGGGCATCCCCCCGCTCGTTCTCGATGCGGCGGAGGCGCTCCGGCAGACCGGCGACGTCTTCCCTCGAGGGCGGGCTCGCCGCCGACCCGGCGTTTTTCCTCGCGACGCTCGAAGACGAAGCGTCGGACCGCCGCGCCGCGGCCGCGTGGGTCCTCGGGCAGGTGACGCCGCCGGCGGCGAGCGGCCGCTCCCGCGCTCCGCGCCGCCCTGGACGGATTCCGACGGTGCCCTCGCGGATTCGGCCTACGACGCGCTCAACCGGATCGCCGTCGCTTCGGGTTTCGAGCGGCTCGGCATCAAGCGGGACGGGAAGTACGAGCTTCGGCCGGAGGTGATGGAGGCGCTGCTGGCCACGTCTCGGAATCCGGCCGCCGCCGTGCCGCGCTAGGGACTGACGCGGACGCCCGTTTCCGTCGGCGGTTCGGGAACGCCGCCATTTCGGAGCGTTTCGCGCATCGCGGGCCCGTGGCTTCGCAGCCCGCCCTGCACCGCTTCCCGCAACCCCGGCTCGGCCGGGTCGGCGCCCGAGCGCAGCAGCGCCGCCGCCACTTCCGGAAGATCGGCCCGCACCGCGTGCATCAGCGGCGAGGCGTTCTGCCGGCCGCCCGCGAGGTTCGGGTCGGCGCCCCGAAGGAGAAGGAGCTTCACGACGCGCAGTTGCGCTCGCGCGATCGCGGCGTGCAGAGCCGTCGCGCCGTCGGGAGCGCGTGCGTCGATCTGCGCTCCGCCGGCGAGGAGCGCGTTGATGCAATCGACGGCGCGCTGCTCGTCCTGCTGCGGCCAGGGCGCCGGGATGGCCCGCAACGAGCGCCGTTTCCCCGAGACGATTGGCATGGTTGGGGTCGGCCCCCGATCGCACGAGGAACTGGACGATCGCCGGCCAGCTTCCCGAGGCCGCGTAGATCAGGGCCGTGTCTCCCTGCCGCGTCTGGACGTCGACGCGAGCGCCCCAGTCACGCAGGTTCCGCGCGACGTCCTCGCGGCCGGCGCGCGCCGCGACCATGAGGGCGGTGACGCCTTCCATTCGCTCGACGTCGGCCTTGATGTCCGGGTTCATTCCGGCCTCTCAGGAACAGCTCGAGCGTCGCCAGGGATCCGTGCCGGCGCGCCGGACGAACTCCGCCGGAGTGAAGGCGATGCCGTCGCCTTCGAGCTTCCGCCGGGCCGCCTCCGGCGAGCGCGCGCAGCCCGACAGCGCCAGAAGGAGCGACAGCGCCGCCAGCGATCTCACCGCGCTCGGGATTCTCACGGACCGGGAACCGCGATCTCGAGGCAGCCGGCGCGCAGCCGCTCCTCGCGGATGGATGCGCAGGCGGAGACGTCGATTTTTCGAAACGCGTACGTCAGGGCGCAGATGTCCATCTCGGTGTAGCTCCGGAGGTTCTGACACTTCGAAAAATCGCCGGTCGCGGCGGCGACCTTTCCGCGGCAGGTCAGGTCCTTCTTCTCGTCCCGGCAGTCGGCGCCGGCCGCGCGGGTCGCGATCCGCTGCCGGCACGTGCTCCACCAGTTCCAGCCCAGGGTGTCGACGTGGACGCCCTCGTGGGGAATCCGGTCGCAATCCTCGTCCTGCCCGGTGGCCACGGCGGCGTCGTTCCAGCATTCGTAGAGGCGCGGACGATCCGACCCTCCCTCCAGCCGATCCTTGAGGTGTTCGCAGAGATCGGGTTTGCGCATCCGAATCGCCAGCCGATGGAAGCATGCGAAGCGGGCGGGGCCCTCCGTCACGGCCTCGCAGGCGGCGGGGTCGTTTCGGGCGATCGCCTCGCAGGCCTTCCGCGTCGGAACATCGGCGATCGTCTGGCAGGCGTCCGAATCGCCGCCGCTGCATCGCCGCGTCCAGGTAGCAATCCCTCTGCATCTCCGGCTGTCGAATCCGCGTCGCAAAGCCGGCCTTGCTCCCGTGGCGCGGGCGACCCGGTAGAAACAGCTCTCGCGGGAAGCGGCGGGCACCTCGCCGCAAAAGAAGACGTCCCGATGCTCGGCGGCGAAGTCGGCCAGGCAGGCGACGTCGGCGCCCTCGACGAAGCGCATCGCATCGCAAAACCGGAGCTCCCGCCGATACTTGCGGCGGGATGCCTCGACGGCGCGCTCATCCCTCGCCTGCATCGCCGCGGCGAACTCGCCGGCGGGCGACCGGCCTCTCGGCCCCGGAGTCTCCCGCCTCGCGATGAAGCGCACGGCGACCCAGACCAGGAGCGCGACGAGGACCAGGCTGCCGAGAACAACCCGGCGCGTCATGGACCTTCGGCCGGGCGTCGACTCGTGGACGCGGCGTTCCGCGCGGTGGCCCGAGACATGGGGTGAATTTGCGTTCGATTTTAGCCGATCGCGCGCGAACGTCCTGCGCTAGTGTCGTGGAGAGAACGGAGGTCTCATGACGACGCGTCGCGCAATGCTCCTCGCCGCCCTGGTCGCCCTCTCAACCGCGTTCGCTTCGGCGGCCGGGAAGACCGACGTGCTGGAGGTCACCTACTTCTATCTGCCCGGCTGACCGGTCTGCGCCAGGATCAAGCCCGCCGTGAGCGGGTTGGAGAGCGAGTACAAGGGCCGCGTCCGGGGCCAGAACCTCGATGCGACCACTCCCGAAAACAAGAAGATCGTCCAGTCGCTCGGCTTCGAGAACCACGGCCTCGTCATCCGTTCCGCCGAGGGCAAAGTCCTCTGGAAGCAGCCCGACCACGAAGTGAAGATCGAGGACGTGCGCCGGGAGCTCGACAAGCTGCTCGCGAAATAGACGCTTCGTCGCGCCGTGCGGCGCCGTCTTTCGCGCGGACTCAGGTCAGCGCCAGGTATTCGTGCGCGAGGCGCACGACCATCGATCCCTCGCCGACGGCCGACGCGACGCGGTTCATCGCTCCGGCCCGAACGTCGCCCGCGGCGAAGACACCCGGCACGCTCGTCTCGAGGGGAAGCGGCTCCCGCTGCTCCTTCCAGGTCCGCGGATAGGCTTCGGCGGACATCAGGTCGCGTCCCGTGAGGACGAATCCCTTGGCGTCGCGGAGGACCGCCTCGGGAAGCCAGCCGCTTCGCGGACGCGTCCCGATGAACACGAAGATCGCATCCGCGTCTTCGGTCCGGCACGATCCGTCTTCCAGCAATCGGAACGTCACCCGCTGCACGTGGCCTTCGCCTTCGACCCCGGCGATCTCCGTGAAGGGACGCACGCGAATGTTCGGCGTCTTTCCGATCTGATCGATCAGGTACTGCGAGCATCCCCGCCTGCAGGCCCTCGCGGCGCACGACGATCTGCACGTCTTCCGCAAACCGTGCCAGATGCATGGCGCCCTGGCCGGCCGAGTTTCCTCCGCCGACGACCACGACGCGGCGGCCGCGGAACGCCGTCGCTTCCGTCGAGGCGGCGCCGTAATACACGCCCGCCCCGGTGTGCTCGGCGATGCCCGCAGCCGGGTGCTCGCGATAGGACATTCCCGTCGCGGCGAGCATGGTCCGGGTGACCAGCTCGCGTCCGTCGGAGAGCGCAAGCTTCTTGTACCCACCGTCGACCGAGACTCCCGTCACCTCGAGAGGCACGAGGAACTCGGCGCCCAGCCGCTGCGCCTGCGCCAGGGCGCGGCGCGTCAGATCGGTGCCGCTGACGCCGTTCGGGAACCCCAGGTAGTTTTCGATGCGCGAGCTCGTTCCGGCCTGTCCGCCCGGGCCGTGCCGATCCAGGAGAAGCGTGCGGAGTCCTTCGGACGCGCCGTACACTCCCGCGGCGAGGCCGGCGGGCCCTGCGCCCACGATCACGAGGTCGTAAACCTCGGAGGCGGCCGACAGCGGACGGCCGAGACGCTCGGCCACCTGGCGCGGCTCCGGGTTGGTCAGGGAGCTTCCGTCCTCGAAGATCAGGGCCGGCAGCGCGTCGGTCGGCCACGCCCGCCGCCTCGAGCAGCGTCCGCGCCTCGGCGTCCCGCTCGACGTCGAGCCAGCGATACGGAATGAGATTGCTCGCCAGGAAGTCCTTGATCGCGTGCGAGCGCGTCGCCCACTGGTGTCCGATCAGGCGCAGGCCCGCCGCCTCGGGCGGGGAGTCGATCAGCCACGACTCGAGCAGATCGTCGACCACCGGGAACAGGTGGTCCTCCGGCGGGTCCCAGGGCTTGGACAGGTAGTGATCGACGTGCGCCTCGTTGATGGCCCGGATCGCCGCCTGGATGTCGGAGTACGCCGTCAGCAGGACGCGCCGGGCCAGCGGATACACCTCGCGCGACTTTGCGAGCAGCTCGCCGCCGAGCATCCCCGGCATGCGCTGGTCGCTGATCAACATCGCCAGGGAATCGCCGCGGCTCTTGAGCTCGCGGGCCGTCGTGAGCGCCTCGGCTCCCGACGCCGCGCTCATGACCGTGTACTGCTCCCGATACCGGGAGCGCAGGTCTCGCCGCACCGCCGCGAGGACCTGCGGATCGTCGTCCACGACGAGGAGCACGGGCTTGTTCATGCCCGGCCTCCGGAGCCTTCGGGCTCCGCGATCGGCAGCGCCACCCGAAACTCCGTGCGGCCCGGCTGCGACTCGACCGAGATCTCGCCCTCGTTGTGCTGGACGAGACGGCGGACGATGTCGAGCCCCAGCCCCGTTCCCAGGCCCGCCGGCTTCGTCGTGAAGAAGGGATCGAAGATCCGGTCGCGGATCTCGGCCGGAATGCCGGGCCCGTTGTCGGCAATCCGGACGACCACCCGGCCGGACTCGCGGCCCGCCACCACCTCGACACGGCCCGACTCCGGGACGGCATCCAGAGCGTTGTCGATCAGGTTCCCCCAGATCTGGTTCAGCTCGCCGGCGAACCCGCGGACGCGCGGCAGGTCCGGTTCCACCGCGACGGACACGGCGACCGACTTCCCGCGGGCCTTCGATTTCAGGACGGCGACCGTGTTCCCGAGACCCTGCGACACGTCCACCGGTCCCGCGGCCGTCGCCTGGTCCATGTGCGTGAAGCCCTTGACCGCCAGGACCAGGCCGGCGATCCGCGTCGCGGCATCCTGGATCTCGGAGGCGAGGCGGCGCACCGAGCATCCGCCGGCCGCCCAGCGGAGCGCGGCGTTGAGCACGGGTCCTTCGACGGCTCCGGCGAGCCGATCGAGGGTCTCGATCGAGACCGCGGTTTCGGCGAGCGGCTCGGCGGCGGCCGCGTCCAGCCCGCGCTCGTCGAGCCAGTCGGTGATGGCTTCTTCGCGTTCGGCGCGCTCGATCGGCGAGTGCACTCCCTGCTCGGGCGCGGACGCGCACGCTCCGCGCACCGCATCGATCGCGTCGAACTGGGCCTCCGTCAGCCCGGAGCCGCAAAGCGAGCGCGTCGCCTGCTCGACGTCGTCGAGCCGGCTGCCGAGGAGCGCCGCGCTCCGTTCGATCGCGGACGCCGGGTTGTTGAGCTCGTGGGCGAGGCCGGCCGAGAGGCGTCCGAGCGAGATCATCTTCTCGTCGTGCAGCTCGCTCGACGTGAAGTCCCGGGCCCGATCGAGCATGCGGTGGACGAGGATCGTCGTCAGCCCTCGCACTCGCGCGCGAGAGCGCGGCATCGCTCGCGGGGCACGACGAGAACCTCGGAGGGCTCCTGGGCGACCGACTCCCCGGCGGCGCGCCGAGGCGGGAATACGGAAGCATGCCCGTCACGTCGCCGCTCGCGCAACTCCACAAGCTTCTGCGGACCGGAGCCGCGATCCACGAAAAGCGCGAAGGGGCCTGAGAGGATGGCGAACAGACCTTCCACAGGCGCGCCTTTCGAGGAGAGCAACGTCGCCCACGCTCAGACGTCGAACGGACCCGTGGGAGGCGAGCCACTCGAGCTCCTCGCGAGGCGCGACGCCAAGGGTCCTGTGGCTCGCCAGCCGATCGACGAGGTCAGCGAGCTCGGTCGCAGTCATGGCGAGTGACACCAAGGGTCGAATCCTACATCCGGCGACGACGACGGAGCCGCAGCCGTCGGCGCCGCCCGTCGGCGCCGGTTCCGCACGGAGCGATCCGCGACTGGATTTCGGAGGGATACTCGGCACAAGGAGGAATCGCCGTGATGACCAGGCGCCGCCTCTCTCCCGCGATCCTGTCGATCGTTCTCTTTTCGTTGGGGCCTCCCCTTCCCCGGGCCGAAGGGCAGGCCAAGCCGTGCAACGACACTCCGCCTCAGGACTGCGTCAAGACGAAATCTCTCGGCGAGGACAGCTCGGGTTGCGCGTGCTTCGTCTGCAACCCCGATGGTCCGAACCGCAAGGTCGTCTGCACGACCGATGAAGTCGTGAAGAAGAAGCTTCGCGCGCTTTCCAATCCGAGCTGATTTCGCGTCGCCACTTGCGGACACGCGGAGGAACGCATGAACACGGATCGCCCGGCCGCGGAACTCGAAGCGCTACAGGGCCATCGTCGAGGCGGCCAAAACTGAAATCCTCGCCCGGATGCCCAGGCCGGAGCCCCTGGGATGGAAGCTCCTGACGCTCATCCTCCCCATCATCCTCACCAGCATCCTGGGGTTCATCGTCTTCAAGATGCAGAGCAACATCAACAGTCGACTGACGCTGACCCAGGACTACTATCGGAAGCGGCTGGAAGTCTACGGGAAGCTCTACGACAACCTCGTGGTCGTTCGGGAACGGGCTCAGCGGGCGCTGAATGAACCGATCGACATCGGCCGGCCTGGACGACACGGTGGAGGCGTTCAACCGGAACTACTCCGCAAACACCATCTTCCTCACTCAGCCCCTTCTGTCCGCCGCGGAGAACATGTGGAACACCTCGATCAGCGGTACTCCGGGAGCCATCCATCTCACCGGAGTCGTTGAAGACGATCCGGACAGGCGCGGACGCCGTGGAGAAGCAGATGCGGATCAGACCTGGTGGGCGAGTGAACTCCTCGCGGCGAGAGGCGAGCGGTGGGCCGTGTCGGACGCGAGTCTCGCCGCGGCTCAGCGGCTCGCCAGACCGCCGGCGATCTCGCCGCCGTCGATGATCACGGGATGCCCCGTGATGTACGGCGCCTCGTCGGAGGCGAGGAAGGCGAAGAGCGCCGCGATCTCGCCGGTCGTCGCGTGGCGGCGGAGCGGAATCTTCGCGTCCACGGCCGCCTTCATCTCCGGCGTGTACTCGGCCTCCTGCATGGACGTCCAGACGTAACCGGGACAGACCGCGATCACGCGGATGGTCGGCGCGAGCTCGATCGCCATCGTTCGGGTGAGCTCGATCACGCCCGCCTTCGCCGCGTTGTAGTCGGCGTACCGCGGGTAGCCGTTCATGCCCGACGTCGATCCCATGTTGATGATGACGCCGCCGGTTCCGGCGAGCATCCGCCTGGCCGACTGCTGGGCCACGTAGAAGACGCCGTCGAGATCGACGCTCATCACCTTGCGCCATTCCGCGGGCGTGATGTCCATGAAGTCGTGGCGAATGCTGATGCCCGCGTTGTTGATCGTGACGTCGACGCCACCCAGCAGGCGGTCCAGCTCCCGAAAGGCGCCGTCGACCGCCGCGGCGTCGGCCACGTCCGCCGGAATGACGCCGGCAAGATTCGGATGCCTCTGGCGAAGGGCTCGGCCGCCCGCCTCGTCCCGGTCGATCACCGCGACGCGCGCGCCTTCCTCCAGGAACCGCTCCACGGTCGCCGCTCCGATGCCGCTCGCGCCGCCCGTGATCACGACACGCTTGTTGGTCAGGCCTTTCATCAGAATCAGTCCGCGACGCCGCCGCCGTCGACCACGAGGGCCGCGCCGGTCATGAACGAAGAATCGTCGGAGGCCAGGAAGAGCGCCGCGCGCGCCAGCTCCTCCACCGTCCCGACCCGGCCGAGCGGACGATTGGCGGCGCCCTTCATGTAATCGGCGTAAGAAAGCCCGCGGTTTTTCGCATCGACCTCCAGCATCGGCGTGTCGACGTCGCCGGGGCATAGACAGTTCACTCGGATTCCCTGCTTCCCGTGATCGATCGCCATGGCCTTGGTCATCACGACCACTCCGCCCTTCGCCGCGCAGTACGCCACGGCCAGATCTCCCGCCCTGGATGCCCCATCCCGGAGGCCTGGTGGATGATGACGCCGCGGCCCTGCGCGATCATCGTCGGCAACGCGTACTTGCTCATCAGCCACGCGCCCTTGAGGCTCGAGTCCACCGTGGCGTCCCACTCCTCTTCCGTGCAGTCCACGGCGTTGTGCGCGAAGTAGACGCCGGCGTTGTTGAACAGGATGTCGAGCCGCCCGCCGAAGGCCCGCAGCGCCTCGGCGACGAGGCGCTCGCAGTCGGCGGCCCGTGTCACGTCCGCTCTGACGAAGATCGCGGTACCGCCGGCTTTCGCGACGGCTTCCGCGACCTTCCGGCCGCGCGCCTCATCGCGGCCCGACACGACCACCCTTGCCCCTTCCTCGGCGAAGAGCCGCGCCGCCGCCTCGCCGAGGCCCGACGTGGCGCCGGTGACGATCGCGACGCGGTCTTTGAGCTTCACGGCAGTCGGGCCGGAGCTTACCCGAGCCGCGGCCGGGATAGGCCTGCGACTGCGAGCTTCTCGGAATCCGGAGTGGCGGGCCGTCCCGGGCACAACCGGCACGGCGATGAGCAAAAGGCCTGCCAGTATTGACGTTTCTCGTCCTCGGCCTCCCCGATGCGGGCTCCACTTCGCCACCGGTGGCAGAGAACACCGGACTGATAGAGAATCTGCGCAGCGAAAGGAAGGAGAATTCAATGAAGTTGAGAACCGGACGAGTTTCGGTCGTTTGGGGCTTGGTTTGCTCGCGGTGTCCGCCGCCGTGGCGACGGCTCAGCAGCCGAGCATCACGAAGACCACGCAGATGGGTCAGCCCCAGACGTCGACGAGCTCACGCATCGTGAACGCCACCGTCGTCAGCGTGAACGGCAACAAGGTCGTCGCCCAGGACGCCAGCGGGAAGGCCACGGAGTACACGATCCCCGACGGCTTCAAGTTCCAGTTCGAAGGAAGGGACATCGGCGTCGCCGACCTGAAGCCCGGAATGGACGTCTCGGCCACCGTCACGACGACGACCACGACGACGCCCGTGTACGTGACGGAAATCAAGTCGGGCAAGGTCCTCGCGGTCTCCGGCACACAACATCATCGTCCGAGGGCCCCAAGGGAACCGCGTCTTCTCGAACCAGGACGCGGTGAAACGGAATGCCAAGATCATGAGGAACGGGCAGGAGGTCTACATCAGCGACCTGCGCGTCGGCGACATCTTCACGGCCGTGATCGTCACGGACATGGAGCCCAAGGTCGTCACCGATCGCGAGGTCCAGGCCATGGTCAGCGCGGCGCCCCAGGCCGGCTCCGGCCCCGGCCCAGGCTCCTCCCGCCGCAGCCCCGCCCGGCTCCGACGGATGTCCCCATGGCTGCTCCGCGGAAGCCCCGCCGCGGCCCCCGCGGAAGCCCCCGCCGATGCACCGGCGGAAGCCCCCGCGCGACCCCCGCGGAAGCCACGCCCCTGCTCCGGCCGCGGAACCGGCCCCGACGAAGGGCAGGTTTGGAATGCTGTTCTGGCTGATCATCATCCTGATCGTCATCTTCCTCATCGTGTGGCTGATGCGCCGCCGCAGCAAGGCCTGACGACGACCATCTCCATTTGACCTCCGTGCCGCCGGCCCTTCGGGGCCGGCGGTCACCGCGGTCGCCAACTCAGGCCGCGGGCCGGGCCCCCGCCCTCGGAGGACTAGAATCGCTCCCGCCATTCCCCGATACGAAACCGAAGCCCCACATGCGTCGTACCGAGGCGGGCCGAGATGATCGGCCGCAGCCTCGGCCACTACCGTATTACCGCGGCCATTGGCGCCGGCGGGATGGGCGAGGTGTACCGGGCCACGGACTCGAAGCTCGGGCGCGAGGTGGCCATCAAGATGCTCCCGGCGGCGGTGGCGCAGGACCCGGAGCGTCTCGCGCGCTTCGAGCGCGAGGCCCGCTCGCTCGCCTCACTCAACCACCCCAACATCGTCACGATCTTTTCGGTCGAGGAGGCCGACGGCAGCCGGTTTCTCGCCATGGAGCTGGTCGAGGGCGAGAGCCTGGACACCCTCCTCGCGCCGGGCGGCCTTCCGCTCTCGCGGTTCTTCGAGATCGCCGTGCCGCTCGCCGACGCGCTGTCGGCCGCGCACGAGCGCGGCATCGTGCACCGGGACCTGAAGCCCGCCAACGTCATGGTGACGCGCGAGGGACGCGTCAAGGTGCTGGACTTCGGGCTCGCCAAGCTCGAGGCCGCGGGCTCCAACCCGAACCTCACGAGCACTCCGACGGAGAGCCGCGCCGAGCTGACGAGCGAGGGTCAGGTCTTCGGCACCGTCGCCTACATGTCTCCGGAGCAGGCGCGGGGCGGCAAGGTCGATGCGAGGTCGGACGTCTTCTCCCTCGGCGTCGTTCTCTATCAGATGGTGACCGGCGAGCGACCGTTCCAGGGCGAGAGCGCGGTGGACATGATCTCCGCGATCCTGCGCGACACTCCCCCATCCGTCACCGACCGGCGCGCGGATCTTCCGCCGCACCTGGCGAGGATCCTTCGCCGCTGTCTCGAGAAGGACCCGCGCGATCGCTACCAGACCTCGCGCGACGTCCACAACGAGCTCCGCGACCTGCGGGCCGAGACTCTCTCCGGTCTGTCTCTCCGCAGCGGTCGGAGCCCATCGCCGCGGTGAAGGCCTCCCCCCGAAATCGGCGGCCGGAAAACGGCGCGTCTGGGCGGCGGTCGTCGCGGCGGTCCTCGTCGGCCTCGCTCTGTACGCGGCCAGGCGCTGGATGCCGCGGACCGGGAGCGGGCCGCATGCCATCCAGTCGATCGCCGTGCTTCCCCTCGACAACTACTCGGGCGATCCCGGGCCAGGACTACTTCGCCGAAGGAATGACGGACGAGCTGACGTCGCAGCTCGCGAACATCAGCCAGCTTCGCGTGATCTCCCGCGGTTCGGCGATGCAGTTCAAGGGCAAGGACCGGCCCCCGACCCCCGAGATCGCCAGGAAGCTCGGCGTGGACGCGGTCGTCGAAGGTTCGGTGATTCGCTCCGGCGACCGGGTGCGCATCACGGCCCAGCTGATCGACGCGCGGTCGGACCGGCATCTCTGGGCCAAGAGCTTCGAGCGGAACTCCAAGGACGTGCTGGCGCTCCAGGACGAGCTGGCGTCGGCGATCGCGCGGGAGATCCACGTCAAGCTGACTCCGGCGGAGGAGTCGAAGCTGGCGCGCGCGCCCAGCGTGAATCCGGAAGCGTACGACGCCTATCTGAAGGGCCGGTACTTCTTCAATCGACCCAGCGACGAGAACCTGCAGCAAGGCGATCGCCCTGTTCGAGGAGGCGACCCGGAAGGATCCGACGTACGCACCCGCGTTCTCAGGGCTCTCCGACGCGCTCCTCTGGGCCGGCTACAACGAGGGGACCCTGACGGCTTCGGAAGCGAGGCCCAAGGCCAAAGCCGCCGCCGAAAAGGCCATTGCGCTGGACGACAACTCCGCCGAGGCGCACACCTCGCTGGCCAATTTCAAGCTCTGGTACGAATACGATTGGGCAGGCTCCGAGGTCGAATTTCGTCGGGCCCTCGCGCTCAACCCGAACTACGCTTTCGCGCACGACCAGTTCGGGATCGGACTCTCGTTCCAGGGAAGGTTCGAGGAAGCGATCGCCGAGGGCAAGCGTGCGGCCGCGCTGGACCCGCTCTCCCCGCAGATTCCCCTCGACGCGACCATGGCATTCGGATTTCAAGGGGACTACGAGACCGGCAGACAGCTGACCCGGAGGGCTGCCGAACTCGATCCGACCTACTTCTTTCGCTCCATTCGAAGAGGGGTGGGTCGAGATCCAGGCGGGTCGGATCCATGACGCCATCCCGAAACTCCGAAAGGCCAAGGCGTTGGAATCGCCGAGGTTCGTGTCGGCGTGGCTCGCGTACGCATACGGGGCTTCCGGAGACCGAGCCGCTGCGATGGCGGAGGCCGAAGATCTGAAGAAGAAGTCGTTGCACGGCACGGTGAGCCCGTTCAACCTGGCGCTCGTGTCTCTGGGTCTGGGTGACCGTGAGCAGACGTTGGATTACCTCGAGCAGGCCTACGCCGCCGATTCGCAGTGGCTGGGGTGGCTCGGGCTCGACAAAGCCTTCGATCCCCTCCGCTCGGAGCCGCGGTTCAAAGCGCTGCTGAAGAAGCTCGGGCTCGAGAAGGAGGGCTGAGTGATGCGAACACGGACGATGAGGACCGGGCTGCTCGCGGTCGTGACGCGCGTTCGTCGTCCTCGCACGCGTGTTCGACGGCATCGACGCCGTCCACGCAGACCGCAGCAACGCCGCCGGCCGCGTCGGCGCTCAAGCCGATCGGCCGGGCCGCGCTGCAGTCGATGGTGGACACGACGGCCAAGGAGCTCCTGCTCCCCGGCGCTGTGGTTCTCCTGCGGACGCCTCAGGGCGAGTTCACGATCGCCTACGGCACCACGCGGCTCGGCAGCGCGACTCCGCCCCGCGCCGACACCCACTTCCGGATCGCCTCGAATACCAAGACGATGACGGCCGCGGTGATCCTGCAACTGGCCCAGGAAGGCAAGCTCAGTCCGGGCGATCCCGTCTCGAAGTACGTGCCGGGCGTGCCGAACGGCGACCACATCACCATCGCCGAATTGCTGGACATGCGCAGCGGCCTTTACAACTACACGAACGCCCCCGAAATCTCGGAGAGCGTCGACCATGATCCGACCCGGGTCTGGACCCCGCAGGAATTGCTGGCCATCGCGTTCGCACGTCCGCCCAACTTCGCCCCGGGTACGGAATTCGAGTATTGCAATACCAACTACGCGCTCCTCGGACTCATCATCGAGAGGGTCGATGGCAAGCCACTGGCGCGGTCGATGCAGGACCGGCTCTTCGGCCCGCTCGGCCTGAAGAACACGGAACTTCCCGCCAGTACCGTGAACACGATCCCCGAACCGTACTCGCACGGCTATCTCTACGGCAGCTCATCGGTCGCCCTGGTGGGGACGCCGCCGTACACGCCCGCGATCAAAGCCGCGGCCCGGGCCGGGACTCTCCTGCCCAACGACTACACGGGAGTGAACCCCTCCATCGCCGCTGCGGCGGGCGGCGCCATCTCCACCGCCGACGATCTCGCCGTCTGGATCGAGGCGCTGGTCGGCGGCCGCGTGCTCAACGCCGAGTATCAGCGCCGCTGGCTCGACAGCTTGAAACCGAGGACCCGAGCAAGCCCGAAGGCCAGAAGTACGGGTACGGCATCAGCCAACTCAGCTGGGGACCGAACACGATCTATTTTCACGGCGGCGAGACGCCCGGGGTACAACTCGAAAATCAGCTACGACCCTGCCAACCGCATGACGCTCATCGTGTGGACCAATCTGGCCGTATCGCTCGACGAACAGCAGACAGCCAATACCCTCTGGGTGAAAGTGCTCGATCAGATCTACGTGGTGTCGCCGCTTCCGCCTTCCTGATCGCTCGAGAATCCGCCGCGCCGGTTCACTGCCCCGCGTAGAGCTTTTCGACCTTCGTCAACAGCGCCGGAGTGGCCGACGGAACGTGCGCCACGCCATGCACGATGATGTCCATCGGGGAGACGGCCTTGCCGTAGAACGCCTTGTTGTAATCCTCGCTCGGCTTGATCGAAGCGCCCGACACGTCGACGCCTCCGTAGAGGCCCTTCGCACGGCTGTAGTAGATGATGTCGGCACCGGGGATGTCTTCGTCCCGACGCCGACCGGTCCGGCCGCGACGCTCGCCTCGCCGCCCATCTTGAACTGGTCCGACAACAGGGAGTCGATCGCCTTCTGGCTCATGACGAGGCCGATGATCTCGGAATCCTGCACGCCGGCCTGGAACCCGGCGCTCGCCGTCCCGACCGTGTAGAACGCGGGCCCGTTCCACGTCCCCCCCTGCTTCGCCACGAAGACGCAGCGTCCGCCGGAGCCGCCGATGATGAACCCCGCCTTCACGACCTTGGAGCAGATGAACAGACCCTTGGCGTCCTTCGCGTGCCCGCGAAACCATTCCATGTCCTTATCGGCGACGAAGGTGTCGAGCGTCTTGCCGGCGGCGACGACTTCCTTCTCGGCGTCCGCGAACGACGTGGCCGCCTGAACGGGGAACGAGGCTGCGGCCAGGACGAGGATCAGGATCAGAAGCTCTCCAGGCAGAGTTGCGCATGGCAGGTATCCCCCTTTGGGGCGAGAACCTACCATGCCCGGAAAAAACGGGCGTGAAGCGGTGGAGGGAGAGACGATGCGGACACCCGCGCGGTCGCGCGAGGGAAGAGCGGTGATCTGTGCAGGACTCGAGCGACAGTAAGTTCGAGCCGTGTCTCGCGTCTCACGGGTTCCGAGCTATGATCGTCTCGAAGGTGGCGTCCGAGACTGCCCCGCCCGCCCGATTCGCGGTATTAGGGCCATAATCCCAGCTCCGATGATCTGCCCCAGCTGCGCAAGCGATACGCCGGCGCCGGGCGGCCGCTGCTCTGTTTGCAGCGCCGCGGTCTCGGCCGACGTCGCCGCGGCGGTCGCCACACCCATCCCGACGGATCCGCCGGCGGCGCGGAACGACGGCACGCGGGCGGGCACGTTTGCGGCACAACTGGGCTACGTCGGGCAGGCCTCCGAGGAGGACCTGACGCAGTCGGCGGACGCCAGCCCGATCCCGCCGTCGACCGGCTCCGGCCGACTCGTGCCCGGACAGGCGTTCGGCCCCCGGTATCAGGTCATCAAGCTGCTCGGCGCGGGCGGAATGGGCGAGGTGTACCACGCGTGGGATCAGGAGCTGGCCGTGGCGGTCGCCCTCAAGGTCATTCGGCCGGAAGCCACCGCGGAGCCGGGGGCGACCGAAGAGCTGCATCGCCGCTTCAAGCGCGAGCTGCTGCTGGCCCGCCAGATCACGCACAGGAACGTCGTCCGCATTCACGACATGGGCGAATTCGGAGGCGTCAAGTACATCACGATGCCCTACGTCCCGGGCGCCGATCTGGCGACGATCCTGAAGCGCGAGGGCAAGCTCACGGTGCCGCGCGCGCTCGGGATCGCGCGACAGGTGGCGGCCGGTCTTGCCGCCGCGCACGAGGCCGGTGTGGTGCACCGGGATCTGAAGCCGCCCAACATCATGGTCGATCCCGATGGCAACGCCGTCATCATGGACTTCGGCATCGCGCGATCGGTCGACACGGCCGGGAGCACGGTCGCCGGCATGGTCGTGGGCACGCTCGCGTACATGGCGCCCGAGCAGGCCCGGGGCGAACAGGCCGATCAGCGCGCCGACGTCTATGCCTTCGGGCTGATTCTGACCGACATGCTGGTCGGACGCCGGCAGGCAGGGGCCACATCGAGCGAGCTGGCCGAGCTCATGGCGCGCATGCAGCACGCGCCGCCGCCGATTCGCACGGTGGACCCGGGGATTCCGGAGGCCGTCGAGCACATCGTCTCCCGCTGCCTCGATCCCGATCGCGCGAATCGGTATCAAACAATGGCCGAGCTGATCGAGGAGCTCGACAGGCTCGATGCCGACGGTCATCCGACTCGTCCGCTCTCGCCGGAGGAAGCGAAGCGGATGCGACGCAGCGGCAAGGGCCGGGCCCTTCCCGCGGTATCCCCGAAATGGATCGCCATCGCTCTGGCGGCCGTCATCGTTGCGGGCGCCGCCGTCGCGCTTCGCCAACGGCTGATCGGCAGGCCGGCACCGCAGCCGGCCGGTGGGAACCAGCCGATCTCGCTCGCGATCCTGCCGTTCCGCAACGCCTCGGGCGACTCCTCCCTCGACTGGCTGGGCCCCAGCCTGGCCGAGATGCTGCGGACCGACATCGGACGGTCGGCGTCGCTGCGAACCGTTCCGTCGGATCGGCTCCACCAGATCCTCCGCGACCTGCGGATCTCCGCCGACTCGACCTTCGATCCCGCCACGCTCCGTAAGCTCGCGAAGTTCAGCAACGCGGACACCGTCATCTGGGGGCAGTACCTCAAGTTCGGCAACGAGATCCGGATCGACGCCACGCTCGAAGACGTCAAGAGGCAGCGGTCCGTCCCGCTGAAGGCGCAGGCGCCCAGCCAGAGCGGACTTCAGGCCGCCATCGACCAGCTCGCCCAGTCGATCCGCGATGGTCTTTCGCTTTCCTCGGACGTCGCTCGCGGAGCTCAAGGCCACGGCGTTCAAGCCGTCCACAAAATCGCTCGAGGCGTTGCGCGCCTACAACGAAGGGCTGCAGCTCGGCCGCAAGGGTCAGCAGTCCGAGGCGCTGAAGAAGTTCCAGGAGTCGATCCAGGCCGATTCGGAGTTCGCCCTCGCGTACGCCAAGCTCGGTCAGACCTACGCCAACCTGGGGTATGACACGGAGGCCGAACAGAACTCGCGTCACGCCGTGGAGCTCTCCGAACGGCTTCCCGCGCCGGAGAAATATCTCATCAACGCCAGCCACGCGCGGATCGTCAACGATACGGACAAGGCGATCGCGGCCTACGAGAACCTCGCCAAGGCGTCGCCGGAGGATTCCGAGGTCAACTTCGAGCTGGCCGCCCTCTACGAAGCTTCGGGCGCCTTCGACCAGGCGCGCGCCCACTACAAGAAGGTCCTCGAGCACGATCCCAAGTACGTCGCCGCTCTCCTGGCATCGGGCCGCGTGGAGATCAAGGCCGGGAACCCGCAAGGATCGCTCGACTTCCTGAACCAGGCCCTCAGCCTGGCCATCCAGCTCGGGCAGGACGAAGAGAAGGCCGACGTGCTCCACGCGATCGGAGCCGCCTACCAGGGGCTGGACAAGCCGAGCGAAGCGCAGCGCTACTACCAGGAATCGCTGGAGATCAAGCGCCGCGTCGGCCAGAAGCGTGGAATCGCCGTGACCCTCGGGCGGATCGCCCAGGTCCAGGAACAACTGGGCAACATGGATGCCGCTCTCGCCAGCTACAAGGAGGCGCTGCAGATCCAGCGCGAGATCGGCGACAAGAAAGGAACCGGCCTGACCCTCATCGACCTCGGCGACTTCTACTCGAATCGGGGGAACTACGACCAGGCGCTGCAGGATCTCAAGGAAGCGCTGCAGATCCAGCGCGACGTCGGCAACGAGGACGCGGAAGGGCTCTGCCTGAACAACATCGGCAACGTCTACCTGTTCAAGACGCAATACGACGACGCGCAGACCTACTTCGAGAGGGCGCTCCAGATCCGGGAGAAGACCAAGGACCCCGGCGACATCGCCGACACCCTGCACAACCTCGCGGAGACCGCGACGAACAAGGGGCAATACGACCAGGCGCTGAAGCACTACCTGCGCGCCCTCGACCTTCGCCGGGAGGCCGGCGACAAGCGTTGGGCGGCCATCGAGTCGTACAGCATGGGGACCCTGTTCGAGTACGAGGGCAAATACGGAGCGGCGCTCAGCGCCAAGGAGGACGCGCTGAAGGCCTTCCGGGAGCTCCAGGACAGCGGATTCTGGATGGGCGAGATCCTGAGCGGGACCGGGCACTCCCAGGCCATGCTCGGGCGATCGGACGCGGCCCAAACGCAGCTCGCCGAGGCATTGAAGCTCGCCGAAAAGCTCCAGAACAAAGCCCTGACGGCGCAGATCCTGAACTTCCAGGGCGACCGGCTCTTCTATCTCGGCGACGCCAGAGGCCGCGCGGCCCCTCTACGAGCAGGCGCTCCAGACCGCTTCGAAGACCGGAGACAAGCGCCTCGAGCTGCTCTCGAAGGTCAACCTCGCGAAGACCGCGATTGCCGAGGGGCGCCCCCAATCGGCGATCGAGGGGCTCACGAAGCTGGCCGAACAATCCGACTCGCTCGGCCTGAAATCTGTGTCGGTCGAGTGCACCGTTCTGCTCGGCCAGGCGCTCATCGAGACCAAGCGCTACCCGCAGGCCCGGCAGGAGCTCGAGCGCGCCCTCGCGAAGAGCGAAAAGCTCGGCCTGCAGGCGCTCCTGGCGCGAAGCCACTACCTTCTGGCGATCGCGCTGCGATCCACCGGCAATGCCGCCGAGGCGTCCCGGCACCTCGGCAGAGGCCCGTCGGATCCTCGAAGAGATCCGGAAAGAAGCCAAGACCGACGACGTCGTGAAACGGGCCGACCTCGCGCCGATCCTCGCCGAAGCCGGCTGAGCGGGCCGTCGCGGCCAAGAAAAAAGCCGGGCCCGCGGCCCGGCTTTTTGACGAATCGCTCGATCCTCAGATCGGAACCGTGCCGCTCCAGTTGCCGAACGCCCGGTATGGGCCGTCGCACGACGGAACCGGCGCCTGGACCTTCACGTCTCTCTTCTTCTTCGGCTGGGTCCCGGGGGACGGGCTCAGATCGCCGCGATCTTTCTCGTGGTCGCTGTCCTCGTTTTCGTTGTCATCGCCCCGGACCAGGTAGAGGGTGGGGACTCCCGCCTCGGTGAACTGACTCATGGAGTTGTCGTCGTACCAGAGCCTCGCGGCGCCGGACGGCTGTGGGCTGCCGAGGCAGGAGTTGCGCACCAGCACCTTGAGGCTGATGTCGTCGCCCGGTGCGAACGTCTCCGTCGGGAACGACACCGGGATCGTGAGCAGGTTCGCGTTTTCGAAGCCTTTGCCGCCTCCCGGAGCGCCGAACAGCTCTCCGGAGCTGACCTCGATGCCGTTTCTCTTCACCACGGCCTTCAGGTCGAACAGGATGCCGGCGTCCTTGACCTTCTTCAGCCCGATCTTGACCTTGGCCGTCAAGTCGCTCCCGGTCCGATCGACCACTTCGAAGTCGGAGAAGCCCTTGCTCTTGCCGCCCGCGCCGGGATCGCTGCCCGAGTCCCCGACCGCGAATACGGCGTCGGTGATGTCCTGCGTGTAACAGTTGAAGCCCTGTGTGCAGGTGCCATCGGGCGGCACTCCATCGAGCGGCGCTCGGTAGAGCCGCACGTTGTTGAGTACGGCCAGAGAAGGATGGTCCCAGAAGATGCGGACGGTCACGTCGCCGGAGTAGTCGCCCGGGTCCGGCGGGTTGGTGACGTGGTAGAAGGCGCAGGTACCCAGCGCCGTGTCGGAGGTGGCTCCAACGTACGGGATGCAGTCGACGGGAGCGAGCGGTGGTATCACCCGGCTGTCGAGTTCCGTGTCCGTGATGGACCGGAGCTCCACGTTCAGGTCAAAAGGATTGATGAGATTCTCCACCGTGAACTTGATGAAGTTGTCCCCGAACTGATACTTGTTCGTAAGGTGAGTCTCGTCGAATCGGTTGCACACGCCGCCGCTGAACCCGCCGCTGCTGCACGCGTTCGTCTGAGCCTGGGCCGAAGGAATGGAAGCCAGCGCCACGAGCGCTACACCGCAGAGGACGGTTTTCAGTTGGGTGCCGTTTTCCTTTTCCACGATCAGTCCCTCCTTTAGAGAGCGTCGAGGCGTCGCAGGTTTTCGGGGATGCGAATTCTCCGTCCGCTCCACCGGCGTGTCAATCCGAGTGAGCCGGGGCCGGCATATTGCGGCGGCCTAATCAGGCCCTAACTCGGCCTTAACTCAGGGCTTACTCAAACAGCCGCCCGCCCGGCTTCAACGAGCCGAAGTAATCCCGGTAACGTTGCCGCTGCACCGGCTCGCCGTAGAGCCGCTCGGCGGTTTCGCGCGCCTGCCGCGAGGCGGCAGCATACTTCTCGGAGTCGTCCCACAGCTCGCAGACGGCATCGAACCACATCCCGATCTCCTCCGCATCGGGAACCTCCAGGCTCTTCTCCGAGAGTCGATCGGGAACGGGCAGTACGCGCCCGGCCCCCGCGACCGTCTGCGGCAGCCCTCCCCGATTGCTCACGAGCGGCGGGATTCCGTTGATCATCGCTTCTGCCGCGACCCGGCCGAACGGATCGGGAAACAGGGATGGAACCAGCAGGAGCTTCGTCAGCGCGAAGAAGTCGGCCGGCCGCGGCAACGGGGGCGCAGCCATGATGTGCGGGTACTTGGCAAAGTCAATGCCCGGGATGGCGTTCAGCCCCCCCGCGCTCGACGCCGACTGGACGACGAGAATCGGGATGTCCGGCCGCGCCGTCCCGAGCATGTCGGCGAGCCGGGCGAACACGCCCGCACCCTTGTGCACCGACGGATTCACGTACGTGACGAACGTTCGCGAATCGACCGGCGCGAGCACCTCGGACCAATCGATCGGCGAGGGAATGCCGGTGCTGATGAGCCCGATCTTCCGCCGGTACAGATCGCTCAAATACGCGCTCGTCGTGAAGACATGATCCACATGCTCGAAGAACCGCCGGTCCTCGTACCCGTGGTTGCGGAGCGTGAATACGGTCGTGACTCCACGGGCGCGGGCACGGCGCAGGGATTCGTGCAAGACAGGATGCGACCCGTAGGTCACGAGAATGTCGGGCCGGAACTGCTTCAGCATCTGATCGAGCAGGTACAGGAATTGCGCCGATTCGAACTGGTCGGGATGTCCAGCCTCGTTGTGCCGCGTCAGCAGCATTGTGACCGGCACGCCCGCGAGCATGAACTGGACGGTTGGCCGTCCGACGACCATGTTTGCGGGCTTTCGCACGGATCGCACGAACGCGGGTGCCGGCGGCCTGCGCCTCAGCTCGACGCCCAGGCCGGCCAGATGCTCGTCGATGTCGGGTGGCCTGGCGTCGAAGCGGGCGCTGGCCAGCACCTGACACTCGTGGCCCGCTTCGGCCAGCCACTTCATCAGAATCCGGATGCTGCGGGCGGCGCCACTCTCCGAGTCGGTGTAAGCGTTGTGAATGGCCAGAAGGATCCGCACAAGAGCGGGCGATACCACCCAAGTGGCGCGCGCGTCAAACTGCGGTAACGGGGTCGCGGAGAGGTTGAGTGGTGAGCCGTGTAGGACTCGAACCTACAACCTAGAGATTAAGAGTCTCTTGCTCTACCAATTGAGCTAACGGCCCACTCGGGGCGCGGAGAATAACCGATTGGCGCGGACGCGGCAACCCGGCGCGGTCTATCCGCCTCCGACCAGCTCCACCACCTCGAAAACGTCTCCCTCGGCCAGCGCGGTCGCGGCGTACTCGGCCTTCGGCACGATGTCCCTGTTGCGCTCGACGGCGATGCGCGGGCTGGCGACCCCGAGGCTCTCGAGAAGGTCCGCGATGGACGCCCCGGCCGGGACCGTCCGGCTCTCGCCGTTCACCGTGATCTGGAGCTCGGCGCTCATTTCTTCTTGATCGGGAACTGCACCTCGGCCGTGGCGTCGGGCGAGGTGACGCGGATGACGGCGGCCGCGGTGCCGTTGGGATGCGAGGGCACCATGAAGGAGATCGGGCAGGACCCGTCGGAGGCGGTCTTGCCCTGAAAGACGGTGGAGGCGCGGGCCGACGTGGAGAGGATGCGGACCTGGACGCTCGCGCCGGCGAGCGGCCGCGACGGCGAGCCCGAAACGGCCTTGAGCCTGGTCTGCACCGAGCGCCCGGCGGTGAAGTCCGGCGTCGGCGACAGGGTGACCTCGACCTCCTCGGGCACCTCGTCGGACACGAGATAGTCGAGGATCATCTGGTCCAGGCTGCGGTCCATCGGGATCGGCGTGTCGGTCCCGGGGGGGCCGTCGAGTCGCCTTTGACCTTCTTGCTGGGCCGCTCCGCTTTGGCCGCGGTCTCCGGCGGCGCGCTGGGCGACATGCCCTCCGGGATCTGGATGCCGCCGTTCGGACCGTCGAACCGTCCCCGCTGGATGGCGGCGATCATCGTGCGGTGCTGCTGCTCCATGAGGTCCTGGACCGCATGGTCGTCGCGGCCGCTCGCCTTGATGACCTCCGCGTAGGACGTGCGCTTGGTGGCCAGGATCTCGCCGCCAACGTACACGAGGGATTCGACATAAGGGTTCGCCTCCCCCTTGTCTTCGGTCTGGATGTGAAACACCCGGTTCCGGTGCTTCACGTCGGTGTTGAATCCCGTGATCACGGCCGGCAAATTGTAGCGCGCCCGGACGGACGCGTCAGATGAGCTCGAAGCGGGCGGTGCGGTGCCGGGGAAGCGGGGCTGCCGGAGGGTCCGCAAGCCCGGCGACCCTCGCACGCCGCCGGAGCTCGATTCTCACAACTTGACGCAGACGTTCTTCGCTTCGGTGAAGAAATCGAGCGATTCGAACCCGCCCTCGCGCCCGACGCCGCTTTCCTTCATTCCGCCGAAGGGAACGCGAAGGTCCCGCAGGAGCCAGGTGTTGACCCACACCGTCCCGCTGTCGATCGCCGCGGCGACGCGATGGGCCTTCTGGAGGTCGCGGGTCCAGACGCTCGCCGACAGGCCATAGCGCGTGCTGTTGGCGTAGGCAATCGCCTCCTCGGGAGAATCGAAGGGCGTGACGGTGACGACGGGGCCGAAGATCTCCTCCTGCATGACGCGCCGCTGGCAGTCGAGGCCGGCGATCACCGTCGGCTCCAGGAAGTAACCGTCCCGGACGCGCTCCGGGAGATTCCCGGGACGCTTTCCGCCGACGAGAATGGAGCCGCCTTCCTCTTTCGCGAGCTCGACGTAGCCTTCGACTTTGCGAAGGTGGGGCTCGCTCACGAGCGCGCCCACGTCGGTCGACGCGTCCTGCGGGTCACCGATCCGGAGCTTCTTCGTTCCCTCCAGAAAGCGGTCGAGGAACTCGTCGTAGATGGCTCTCTCGACGAACAGACGCGATCCGCAGAGGCAGATCTCTCCCTGATTGGAGAAGCTCGACTGGATCGACGTCGCGACGGCCTGCTCGAGATCGGCGTCCGCGAACACGATGTTCGGGTTCTTTCCGCCGAGCTCCAGGGACACCTTCTTGAAGAGCGGTCCCGCCTGGGCCATCACGTCCGCGCCCGTCTTCGTTCCCCCGGTGAACGAGATGAGCGGGACGTTCGGATGCGACGTGAGCGCGCGGCCGGCGCTTCCTCCCGGGCCGTGCACGATGTTGACGACGCCGGGCGGAATGCCGGCCTCCAGGGTCAGCGCGGCGAGCCGGTCGGCGGTCAGCGGCGTCAGCTCCGAAGGCTTCGCCACGCAACAATTCCCGGCGGCGATGGCCGGAGCGATCTTCCAGCTCAGAAGGTACAGCGGCAGATTCCAGGGTGAGATCAGCCCGGCGACGCCGAGGGGCTGCCGGAGGGTGTAGTTGAGCGCCCGATCGTCCGTGACGTGGCGCGGCGTTTCGGCGTGCAGGATCGCCGTGGCAAAGAAGCGAAAGTTCAGGATGGCTCGGGGCACGTCCATCCGTCGGGCGAGCGCGATCGGCTTCCCGTTGTCTTCCGATTCGAGCCGCGCCAGCTCGTCGAAGTTCTCCTCGATGAGCTCGGCCACCCGGATCAGGAGCCGGGATCGTTCCTCGGCGGGCGTCCGGCGCCACGACTCGAACGCGCGGGACGCCGCGGCGACGGCGGCATCGACGTCTTCGGGGCCGCTGTCCGCGATCTCGGCGATGACCTGCCCCGTCGCCGGGTTGACGTTCGGAAGGTACCGTCCCGAACAGGGCGGCCGGAACTGGCCGTCGATGAAATTGAGGATGCGTTTCACTGCCGGAAGATCCTATCCCGGCACGTTGTCATCCCGAGGAGCGCAGCGGTCCCGAGGAGCGGAGCGTCCGAGGAGCAGAGCGACGAGGGAGGGAGATCCCGGACTCGAAGCGAGACGGATGCCGTGGATCTCCGTCCCCGTCTCGTAAGCCTGCCGAGTTCGGGATCCCTCGCTATCGCTCGGGATGACGGCAGCGACCTTAGCACGCGCCTCGCTTGAGCCGTCATCCCGAGGAGCGGAGCGACGAGGGATCCCGGACTCGACACGCCGACGATCGCGGCCTGTCGACGGCGCACGCTCGCCGGTTTGAATCGCTCCGGGCATCATGGTACGAAGCTAGCCAAGATGGAACGTGAAAAGCCCCGCGGCCCTCTCTACTACGCGGACTACATCCAGACCGATCGGCTGCTCGGCGCCCAGCAGATGCAGAGCGCCCTCCGCGGCCGGCCCGCTCACGACGAGATGCTCTTCATCATCGTCCATCAGACCTACGAGCTGTGGTTCAAGCAGATCCTGTGGGAGCTCGACGCCGTGCTCGAGACGTTTCGGAGCTCCCCCGTTCCGGAAGAAAAGCTGGGGCAGGCGATCCTGCGTCTGGGGCGCATCGTCGAGATCCAGCGCGTCATGATTCAGCAGGTCGACGTTCTCGAGACCATGACCCCTCTCGACTTCCTCGATTTCCGGGACGACCTGATGCCGGCCTCGGGACTCCAGAGCGTTCAGTTTCGGCTGGTCGAGAACAAGCTGGGAATGCGGCGCGGGGACCGCCTCCAGCTCCACGGCGCCCCGTACACGTCGCGCCTCAGCGAAGCCGACGCCGCGCGCGTCGAGGCGTCGGAGAAGGAGCCTTCTCTCTTCGATCTGATCGAGGGCTGGCTCGAGCGAACGCCCTTCCTCCACTTCGGCGATTTCGACTTCTGGCGGGAGTATCGACGAGCGGTCGAGGCCATGCTGGCCCGCGATCGCGCCTCGATCCGGAGCAACCCCACGCTGACGGAAGACGAGAAAACCACGCAGCTGGCCGGCGTCGAAGCGACGGCGCGCCGGTTCGCGGACGTGTTCGATGAGACGGCCGGCGAGCCCGGGACGGCCCCGGGGCGCCACTTTTCCCGACGTGCGCTCCAGGCGGCGCTCCTCATCAATCTCTATCGGGACGAGCCGATCCTGCACCTGCCCTTCCGCTTGCTGGCGCTCCTCGCCGACATCGAAAGGAATTTCACGACCTGGCGCCAGCGCCACGCCCAGATGGCGATGCGGATGATCGGCACCCGGATCGGCACCGGCGGCACGTCGGGGCACGAGTATCTCGACCGGGCGGCCGAGCGTCACAGGGTCTTCGCGGACCTCTCGGCTCTGGCGAGCTTCTACATTCCCCGGTCGGCGCTTCCCAGGCTTCCTCCCGAAGTGAGAAGCCGCATGGGATTCAACTCTCCGCGATGATCTTCAGCTCGACCGAGATCGGAACCGGGAGCGCGACGACGCCGACGGTCGTTCTCGTCGGCCGGATCTGGAGCGCCTCGAAGTACTCTCCGTAGACCCGGTTGAACGCGGCGAAGTCGCGGTCGATGTTCGTCAGAAAGACCGTCACGTCGACCACCTTCTCGAGCGCGCTGCCCGAGTCCTCGAGGATCGCCTTCACGTTCTCGATGCACGCGCGCGTCTGAGCCTCGATGCCTTCGGGAATCTGCTCGGTCTCCCGATGCCGCGGGCCGATCCCGGAAAGGAAGAGCAGATTTCCGACCCGGCGAGCGTGCGGATAGGGTCCGAGGGGCCGCGGCGCGCGCGAGGACACGACGGCGGGGTTCCTTGCTGTCGGAGGATTCACGCCGATATACTACACGCGAGGAACGCCATGGAATCGAAGGCGCTGAATTTCGCGCGATGGATCGACGATCACCGGAGCCTCCTGAAGCCGCCGGTGGGCAACAAGAAGGTCTTCGAGGAAGACGATTTCATCGTCATGGTCGTCGGCGGGCCGAACAGCCGCAAGGACTACCACATCGACGAGGGACCCGAGTTCTTCTACCAGCTCGAAGGCGAGATGGTCCTGAAGACGATCCAGGGCGGGAAGGTCGTGGACATCCCGATCCGCGCCGGCGAGATCTATCTCCTTTCGCCGCGCATCCCCCATTCGCCCCAGCGGATGCCGAATTCCGTGGGTCTCGTCGTCGAACGCAAGCGGCTCCCGCACGAAAAGGACGGGCTCCAGTGGTACTGCGACAACTGCACTTCTCTGCTGTACGAAGAGTTCTTCACTCTCCATAACGTCGAAAAGGACTTTCCCCCCATCTTCGACAAGATTCTTCGCCGACGAGAAGAAGCGAACCTGCAAGCGTTGCGGCACGGTGATGCCCGCCCCGGCGCCTGACTTGCTGAAGATCGACGTCCACACCCACATCCTTCCCGAGACTCTGCCCGACTTCCGCAAGGTGCCGGGCGGCGAACGGTTCGTTCGACTCGAGCATGAGACGCCCCGCCGCGGCCGCGCGCGCATGATCGTCAACGGTTCCCTGTTCCGGGAGATCGAGAGCAACACCTGGAATGTCGAGACCCGGCTGGCCGAATGCGATGCCGCGGGCGTCGACGTGCAGGTGCTCTCGACGGTGCCGGTCATGTTCAGCTACTGGGCGGACGCGAACGTGGCCCTCGATCTTTCGAGGCGCCTGAACGACCACATCGCCGAGGTCGTGGCCGCGCACCCGACGCGTTTCGCCGGTCTCGGAACGATCCCGATGCAGAGCCCCGACCTCGCGATTCGGGAGCTCGAGCGCTGCGTGCGGGAGCTCGGGCTCCAGGGTGTCGAGATCGGCTCGAACGTCAACGGAGCGAACCTCGACAGCCCGGAGCTCTTTCCGATCTTCGAGGCGGCGGCATCGCTCGGCGCCGCTGTTTTCGTTCACCCGTGGGAGATGGTCGGCAAGGATCGAATGACGCGTTACTGGCTTCCGTGGCTCGTCGGGATGCCCGCGGAAGTCTCGCTCGCGATCTGCTCGCTCATCTTCGGCGGAGTGCTCGAGAGGCTGCCGGCCCTGCGCATCGCATTCGCCCACGGCGGCGGCGCTTTTCCGGCGACGATCGGGCGAATCGTCCGCGGCTTCGAAGCGCGGCCCGACTCTGTGCGCCGTTTCCAACGACGTGTCACCGCGGGAATACCTGCGGCGGATCTACGTCGACTCGCTCGTGCACGATCCGCTGATGCTGCGCTACCTCGTGGACCTGCTGGGTCCCGATCGGATCGCCCTCGGCAGCGACTATCCCTTCCCGCTCGGCGAGCCTCGCCCGGGAGAGCTGATCGATTCGTGCGGATTCCCGGAGGAGACCCGTGCGCGGCTGCTGCACGGCACGGCGCTCGAGTGGCTCGGGCTTCCTGCCGAACGCTTCGGCTGGAGCTCGGCTGACCGGTGAGCCGACGCCGTTCCAGCCCGGACGCGACTTCGCGGTCGCCCTGGATCGAGGCGATCCGCTCGGACGGTTCCGGGACGAATTCCACATTCCCAGGAGCGGACAACGGCGAGGAAGAGATCTATTTCGTCGGCAATTCGCTCGGGCTCCTCCCGAAGAGAACTGCCAACTACGTACAAGAAGAGCTGGAAAAGTGGAAGCGGCTCGCCGTCAAAGCGCATTTCTCGGGGGAGAACCCCTGGATGCCGTACCACGAGCTCCTCGCGGAGCCGATGGCCCGGCTGGTGGGCGCCTCGGCGCTCGGCGTCCATGAGCGAAGTCGTGACGATGAACTCGCTCACCGTCAACCTGCACCTGATGATGACGAGCTTCTACCGGCCCACGCGCGAGCGGCACCGGATCCTGCTCGAGGATCATCCGTTCCCCTCGGACGACTACGCGCTCGAGTCTCAGGCCGCTCGTCCACGGCTTCGATCCGGCCGAAGCGCTCGTTCGGCTGAGGCCCGGCGAGGGAAAGCACACGATCGACACCGCCGACATCGCCCGAGGTTCTCGACCGCGAGGGGGAATCGATCGCCCTGGTCCTGCTTCCGGGAGTCCAGTACTACACGGGCCAGGCCTTCGACATCGAGGCCATCACACAACTCGCCCACGCGAAGGGGTGCGTCGTCGGCTTCGACCTGGCGCACGCGGCGGGAAACCTGGTCCTGCGCCTTCACGATTGGGACGTGGACTTCGCCGTGTGGTGCACGTACAAGTACCTGAACTCGGGCCCGGGCTCGGTCGGCGGCTGCTTCGTCCACGAGCGGCACGGCCTGCAGCGCGACCTGCCGCGTCTGGCCGGCTGGTGGGGCCACGACAAGGAATCGCGCTTCCGGATGGAGCCCGGATTTCGACCGATCCCCGGCGCGGAGGGATGGCAGCTCTCGAACCCTCCGATCCTCTCGCTCGCGGCGATTCGCGCTTCGCTCGACGTCTTCATGGAAGCGGGGGGAATGGAGCCGCTGCGCGAGAAATCGCTCCGCCTCACGGCCTACCTCGAATGGCTGCTCCAGCGGGAGATCGGCGATTCGGTCGAGATCCTGACCCCCGGAGACCCGCGTCAGAGAGGATGCCAGCTCTCGTTTCGCGTGAAGTCGAACGTCTCGGGAAGAACCGTCCTCGAGAAACTCGAAGCCTCCGGCGTCACCTGCGACTGGCGCGAGCCGGACGTGATTCGCGTGGCTCCCGTCCCCCTCTACAACCGGTACGAGGAGGTCCACCGCTTCGTCGAGATTCTTCGAGGCGCGCTGTGAGGATGGCGGACGGAGACCCATGGCATCCCGACCCGCTTACGCCGTGCATCCCGAGCCGCTCCTTCGCCGTCATCCGACGAGCGAGCGACGAGGGATCCCGAACGCCGACATCCCGAGCGGATGCCACGGCTCCGGGTCTGCCGTGACGGGTCCTCGCTATCGCTCGGGATGACGGCGAATGGAGCGCCTGCGCATGAAAACCCCCCGCGACACCCCCGAGATCACCCTCGTCGGCGCCGGTCTCGCCGGCTCGCTCCTGGCGATCTTTCTGGCCCGGCGCGGGTACCGCGTGACGCTCCTCGAGCGCCGCGCTCGATCCACGGAAGGGGTCTGCGCTGGCCTCCGCCGGGCGCTCCATCAACCTGGCGCTCGCCAATCGCGGCATCGCCGCGCTCGAAGAGGTCGGCGTGATGGAGAGCGTCCGGTCCGAGCTCATTCCGATGGCCGGGAGGATGCTTCACGACGAGGAAGGACGGCTCCGGCTGATTCCCTACGGCAACAAGCCGCATGAAGTCATCTACTCGGTTTCGCGCGCGGGCCTGAACACGCTCCTCCTGGATGCCGCCGAATCGACCGGCAGAGTCTCGATCCGCTTCGGACGCCACAGTCTCCGGCGTCGATTTCGCGAATCGTCAGGTGCGCTTCCTGGCCGGCGAGGATCCCGAGCCGCAAGACAACCCCCTACGACGTCCTCGTCGGAACGGATGGAAGCGCCTCGGCGGTGCGCGCCGCGATCCTGGAACGGACAGGCGGACGGCTCGACGAGGAGCCGCTCGGCCACGGGTACAAGGAGCTCTCGATCCCCGCGGCGGCCGGCGGCGAATTTCAGATGGAGAAGAACGCCCTGCACATCTGGCCGAGAGGCGAATACATGCTGATCGCGCTCCCCAACGTCGACGGCAGTTTCACCGTGACCCTGTTTCTGCCGAATCAGGGAGAAGAAAGCTTCCAGGCCCTGACGACTCCCGAGGCCGTTCACGCGCTCTTCGAACGCCGATTCGCCGACGCGATTCCGCTCATGCCCCGCCTCGGCGAGGACTTCTTCGAAAATCCCACCGGCCATCTGGAGACGATCCGCTGCGAGCCCTGGTCGTTCGAGGATCATGCGCTCGTCCTGGGCGATGCGGCGCACGCGATCGTTCCCTTTCACGGGCAGGGCATGAACGCGGCGTTCGAAGACTGCAGCGCCTTCGATCGATGTCTGGGAGATCCGGATCGGCCGTGGAACGAGGTCTTCGCGGAATTCGAACGGCGTCGCCGGCCCAATACCGACGCGATCGCCGACATGGCCCTGGAAAACTACGTCGAGATGCGGTCGACCGTCCGGGAGCCGAAGTTCCAGTTGAAGAAGGATCTTTCCTTCCGCCTCGAGGAGAGGCACCCCGGCCGGTTCATCCCCCGCTATTCGATGGTGATGTTCCACACGATTCCCTACGCCGAGGCCAAGCGGCGGGGAGCGATCCAGGAGGAAATCCTCGACGAGTTGACGAGCAGGGCGGCGAGCCTCGATGAGGTCGACCTCGCGCGCGCCGACCGGCTGATCGCCGAGCGGCTCGGGACTGATTGATCCCGCGGGAGATCCGATGTGCAATCAGGGAGCGGTCCCTCGCGCGAGCGCGGCCGCCTGCGGCACCGTGATGCGATTCACGAGCGGATCCGCGTGGCGATGGACGAGCTGCCATTCCTTGCCGTCCCGCCGAAAGACCTGCGTGACGCGCAGGGCCCAGTCCTGCTCCGGCAGGCCTCCGATCTCGCCGCGGACTCGCTCGATCGTCACGAGAACGGCCAGATCGCCCGACTCCCAGGTCGAAACGACTTCCTGCTCCAGCGTGCCGTTCTTGAAGAACGTCTTCATCCCCGCCCGCCGCTCGGGCGTGTCGTCGAAGCCGCGGGTTGGGACGCCGCCGAAGGGATTCATCAGCAGGTAGTCCTTGCCAGTGCCGGGTCAGCGCGACGTACTTGTCGATGTCGCCGCGCACCAGCGCCTTGTTGGCTTCCTCCGTGACGCGCACCAGCGTGGTCACGTCCGCACCCGCATCGCCGTCGTTCGCTCCCCCGCTTGCGTTGGCGAAGAAGAACGCGGTCAGAGGGATGCCGAAGGTGGACAGAAGACGAAAATTCATAGAGCCTCCGTGGAGTCGGAAGTCTAGCGCTCGCCACTGCTCACCGAGCAAGCGCGATCCTCGCGACGTGGCGATCGTCCACGCGAAGTCTTGAAAGACGAGACCCGAACCCCCATCCTTAGGCCAATGCCCCGGGGACCGAGAGCGATCTTGTGGCGGCGCGCCGCGCTGCTCGCGGTGTTCACGTTCTCCGGCGCGAGCGGCCTCGTCTACGAGGTGCTCTGGACCCGGCGGCTGACGCACATCTTCGGCTCGACCACGCTCGCGGTGTCGACGGTCCTCGCGGCGTTCATGGGCGGCCTCGCCGCGGGAAGCTACCTCCTCGGGGCCTGGGCGGATCGACACCGGGACCGGGCCCTGCGCACGTACGGTCTCCTCGAGATCGCGATCGGAATCCTCGCGCTCGCGGTCCCGGCGCTCCTGAAGGCGGTCGAAGCGGTCTACCTCGCCGTCGCGCCCGCCCTCGAACGCGTGCCCATGGCCTTCTTCGTCGTGCAGTTCGTCCTGGTGGGCCTGGTGCTCGTCCTGCCGTGCGTCCTGATGGGCGGCACGCTGCCGATCCTGGCCCGCTGGCTCGTGGGCCGCGAGGAAGAGATCGGCGCGCGCGTGGGCGGGCTCTATGCCGCGAACACGCTCGGCGCGGCGATCGGGACGGCCTCCGCGACATACTTCCTGCTCCCCCGCCTGGGTGTGCGCGAGGGGGAGCTCGTCGCGGTCGCCATCAACCTGGCCGCGGGGCTCGTCGCCCTGGCGATGGCCCGGAGGGCGAGGACCCCGGCCGTGCCGGCACCGGACTCCGCAGTCCGCCGGGGAATCTCCCGAACGCGTCCCCGGCTCCGACGCCCGACCGCGCCGCGCGCGTTCTCATCGCCACCGCGCTCTCGGGGTTCGCCTGCATGGTCGACGAGGTGGCCTGGGCGCGGCTGGTCTCGCTCGTCTTCGGAAGCTCCGTCTACGCGTTCGGGCTGATGCTCCTGCAGTTCCTCGGCGGCATGGCGATCGGGAGCGCGATCTACTCGCGGATCCGCCGGTGGCCCGCCCGGCGCGTCCTCGGCATCGCGCTGTGCGCCGGCACGTGCGCCGCGCTCCTCGGCATCGCCGCGGTGCCCCGGCTGCCCCTTCTCTACATGCGCGGCTTTCCGGCCGTCCGCGATTCCTTCTGGCTCGTGCAGCTCTGGCAGATTCTGGAGACGGCGCCGGTGCTGCTGCCTCTCGCGATCTCCTTCGGCGTCGCCTTCCCGGCCGCGATCGCGGCGATCGCCGACGTCGGCCGCATGGGCCGCGGCGTCGGGCGCGTGACCGTCTGGAACACGGTCGGCACGGTCGGCGGCGCGTTTCTCGCAGGGTTCGTGCTCGTGCCGCGCTTCGGCTTGCGGCCCACGCTCACGCTGGCCGCGGCCGCCGCGGGGATCGCCGCGATCCTCGTGCATCCTCCCCGACCCCTCGCCGCGTTTCCGCCGGTTCGGCGCCGCCGCGACGGCCGTGGCGCTCGCCGCCGCGCTGCTCCTGCCGGCCTGGCCTCTGAACCTGCTCGCTCAGGGCGCCGGCTTCTACGCCGCGATCTACGAGACCGCCCAGGGGCTCCGCGACGCCGAGCAACGCTCCGAGCTCCTCTTCTACGAGGACGGGATCGCGACGACGCTCTCGGTCGATCGGCAGGGCGCGCACCGCTTCTACCGCTCGAACGGAAAGACCGACGCCTCGACCGACCCGGGCGACATGGCGAACCAGCTCCTCCTCGGCCACCTGCCGATGCTGGCCCATCCCGATCCCAAGGACGTCTTCGTGCTCGGCCTCGGCACCGGAGTCTCGGCCGCGGCCATCGCGCGGTACCCCGTCCGGTCGATCGAAATCGCGGACATCGAGTCGGGCTCGCGCGAAGCCACGCGGTACTTCGCCCAGGAGAACCGCAACATCCTCGCGGACCCGCGCGTGACGTTCCTCGTGGCCGACGGGCGCAACGCGCTCCTCGCCCGCAAGAAGACCTACGACGTGATCCTCTCGGATCCCTCCGACGTCTGGGTGGCGGGCGTGGGCAACCTGTTCACGCGCGAGTTCTACGCGCTCGCGCGGTCGCGCCTGCGGCCCGGGCGGCGTGATGGTCCAGTGGTTCCACGGGCACTCGCTTCCGCCCGAGCAGATGAAACTGATCGTCGCGACGTTCCGGTCGGTGTTCCCGCACACGTCGTTCTGGAGGCCCAACCGCGGCGACGTGATCCTCATGGGCACGGTCGAGCCCACGCCGTGGGACCTGGCGCGGCTGCGCGAGCGCGTGGCCTCCGTCCCGGGCGTGCGCGACGATCTTCTCTCCATGGGCTTCTGGCACCCGCTCTCGATCTTCGCGCCGTTCGTGCTCGACGGCGACGACCTCGCGCGCATGCTCTCCGGCGTCGAGGGCCTGCACTCGGACGACCACCCGGTGATCGAGTACCTCTCGCCGCGGGCCGGCTACGAGGACACGACCCCGATCAACGACGCCGGCGTGCAGGCCCTCCAGACGAAGCGGCTCCCCGCGATCGCCGGCTTCGAGGTCGGCCGGGACTTCGACGCGCGCGCCCGATACCTCCTCGGATTCGCGATGGCCTCGATCGGCCGGACGGATCCCGCCATCGAGCTGATGGAGGACAGCGTCGACGGACCGGTCCAGGACGCCAAGTTCCTCGTGGGTCTCGGCAACCAGTATCGGTTGAAGGGTTGGAACGGGAAGGCGATCGCCGCCTACGAGCGCGCGCTCGTCGTCGATCCGGCGGACACGGAAGCGGCGCTGCACCTCGTGGAGACCCGCCGGTCCGTGGGCGACGACGCGGGCGCCGAGCAGACGCTGCGCGCGGCGCTGGCTCGAACGCGCGACGACGCGGAGCTCGCCCGCGCCGCGGCGCGCCTGCTCCTCGAGACCGGGCGCGGCGCGGAGGCCGTCTCGGTCGTGGCTCCGGCTCTCGAAAAGGAACCGGGAAACGCGGCGCTGCGCCTCGCGTCGGGCGAGGCGCTCGCCGCCGCCGGCCGCGCGCCGGAAGCGTCGGCGGCCCTGCGGCAGGCCTCCTCCTCCGCGCCCCAGGACCCGGCCCTGCAGCGGGACGCGGGCGCCGCGCTCTTCGCGATCGGCGATGTCGAGGGCGCGAGAGCCGCGTACGCGCTCGCCGTCAGCCTCGAGCCCGAGAACGTCGCCGGGCTCGTGGGTCTCGCCGATGTCGAATACCGGCGGGGCGACCTGCCCGCCGCCCGGATCGCCCGCGACCGCGCGCTGGCGCTGGATCCCTACAATCCCGCGGCGCTGGCGATGAAGTGAGACGGTCGAAATGTCGAAGGGTTGAAATGTTGAAGTAGCGGTGCCAGGTCTTCAACACTTCAACTTTCGACATCTTCGACTATTTCTTCTCCGCCTCTCTCTTCCGAAACACCAGAAACGTCTCCCTCGCCCCGTCCGGCTCGATCGTCCTCGTCTGACGGGTCCACACCTTGCCGCCGTCCTGAAGCTTCCAGATCCCGCGCTGCACCGCCGAAGAGGGATCTCCTTCCGGGCCGGCGATCGCCTGGAGCCAGAGCGAGGCTCTGTCCTTGCCCCACTCGGCCTCGAGGGTTCCCTTCATCCCGTGGCCCAGGGACTTCTCGTATTTCTTTCCGTCGACGACGATCTGCTCGGAGAGGATGTTCCGCTGGGGCGTCTCGATCTGCTCGATCCAGATGCGGTTGCCGTTCTGTCTGACCTGCAGCACGGCGTTCGTCCATCTGCGGCGAAACGCCGCTGCTGGCTTCGGTGTCGAGCACCCATACGCCGGAGAAGTCGAGCGGGGGCTTCGCGGTCGTCTTCGCCTTCGCTCGGAGTCCGCGCCGCCCGCGGCGTCGGCGCCGCCGGAGCCGGGGTTTGCGCGGCGCCCGCCGCCGCTCCGACGAGAATGGCCGCGGCCAGCGCGAGCGCGCGCCTCATCCCCGCACCCGTTCGCGCACGGCCTTGAGCGCCCGCCGCAGGAACTGGCCGGTGTAGCGAGGCGCGGACGCCGGCGACGTCCTCCGGCGTTCCCTCCGCGACGATCCGGCCGCCGCCCTCGCCGCCCTCGGGCCCCAGGTCGACGACCCAGTCGGCCGTGCGGATGACCTCGAGGTTGTGCTCGATGACGATCACGGTGTTGCCTTTCTCGGTCAGAGACCGCAGGACTCCGAGCAGCTTCTGGATGTCGTCGAAGTGGAGGCCGGTCGTCGGCTCGTCGAGGAGATACAGCGTCCGGCCCGTGGACCTCCGGGCGAGCTCCTTCGCGAGCTTGACGCGCTGCGCTTCTCCGCCGGAGAGCGTCGTCGAGGACTGGCCGAGCTGGATGTAGCCCAGGCCCACCTCGACCAGCGTCCGGCAGATGTTCGCGACCGGCGGGGATGTTCTCGAAGAGCTCGAGAGCCTGCTCGGCGGTCAGCGCGAGGATGTCGGCGATCGACTTGCCCTTGTAGTGGACCTGGAGCGTCTCGCGGTTGTAGCGGCGGCCGCCGCAGACGTCGCAGGTGACGTAGATGTCGGGCAGGAAGTGCATCTCGATCTTGATCTGCCCGTCGCCGCGAGCACGCCTCGCACCGGCCGCCCTTGACGTTGAAGGAGAAGCGCCCGGGCTGATACCCGCGCGCCCGCGCCTCGGGCGTGCGCGACATGAGCTCGCGGATCGGGTTGAACACGTTCGTGTAGGTCGCGGGGTTCGAGCGCGGGGTCCGTCCGATCGGCGCCTGGTCGATCGCGATGACCTTGTCGATCTCCCAGATGCCCTCGATCTTGGCGTGCGCCCCCGGCTTCTCGGACGCGCCGTGATGGGCGCGCGCCAGCGCCCGATAGAGGATGTCGTTGACGAGGGTCGACTTTCCCGACCCCGAGACGCCCGTGACCGCCGTCATCACCCCGAGCGGGAAACGCACGTCGATGTCCTTGAGGTTGTGCTCGCGAGCGCCGCGGACGACGATGCCCTTGCCGGATCCGGGCCGGCGGCGCTCGGGAATCGGGATCGAAAGCTCGCCCGAGAGGTACTTCGCCGTCAGGGAGCCCGGAAACCGGTCCAGCTCCTCGGGAGGGCCCTCCCCCACGATGCGGCCGCCGTGGAGGCCCGCCCCCGGGCCGAGGTCGACGACCCAGTCGGCCGACCGGATCGTCTCCTCGTCGTGCTCCACCACGATGACCGTGTTGCCGAGGTCGCGCATCGACTGGAGCGTGTCGATGAGCTTGCGGTTGTCGCGCTGGTGGAGGCCGATGGACGGCTCGTCGAGCACGTAGAGAACGCCCATGAGCTTCGAGCCGATCTGCGTCGCGAGGCGGATGCGCTGGGACTCGCCGCCCGAGAGCGACGCCGCGCCCCGGGAGAGGTTGAGGTACCCGATGCCGACGTTGTCGAGGAAGCGCAGCCGGTCGCGGATCTCCTTCAGGATCTTGCCGGCGATCTCCCGCTCGCGCGGGCGTCAGCGCCAGGTCCTCGAAAAACGCGATCACGTCGGAGATGGTCTCCGAGGCCACCTCGTCGATGGGGCGCCCGCCGACCCGCACCGCGAGCGCCTCGGGCTTCAGGCGCCGGCCGCGGCACGCCGGGCACGGCTCCGCCGACATGTACGCCTCGAGCTCCGCCCGGTGCTCGGGGTTCTCGCTCTCCCGGTAACGGCGCTCGATCATGGGGACGAGCCCCTCGAAGGACGAGCGCCAGTGGTACTCGCCCTTCTCGGCCACGTAGGAGAACTTGATCTCGTCGTCGCCCGAGCCATAGAGGATGACGTTCCGCGCGGCCTTCGACAGCTTGTCGAAGGGCTGGTCGAGGCGGAACTTGTAGTGCTTCGCGAGCGTCGCCATCTGCCGCGAGCGCCAGTTGGTCGAGCCGGGCTTCAGGATCGCGATGGCGCCGCCCTCGATCGACCGCGACGGATCCAGCGACCAGGCGCTCGGGGTCGGCCTTGAGGTTCGTGCCCAGGCCCGAGCAGGCCGGGCACGCGCCGTAGGGGGAGTTGAACGAGAACAGGCGGGGCGTGACTTCCGTGAGCGACGTGCCGCAGTCCGGACAGGCGTAGTTCGCCGAGAGGATCTCCTCCGGCCCGTCGGCGACGGACAGGACGATCAGCCCCCCCGAGACGCGCGTCGCCGTCTCGATCGAGTCCGCGAGGCGCTTGCGGTACTCCTCGTCCTCGCCGGGCTTGGAGACGAGGCGGTCGACGACGATCTCGATCGTGTGCTTCTTCTGCTTGTCGAGCTCCGGCGGATCGTCGAGGTCGACGAACTTCCCGTCGACCCGGGCGCGCAGGAAGCCCTCCTTGACCATCTCGGCCATCTGCTTCTTGTATTCGCCCTTCTTCCCGGACACGTAGGGGGCGAGGACCATGAACTTCGTGCCGGGCGGCAGCCGCAGCGCCCGGTCGACCATCTCCTGGACGGTCTGGGCCTGGATGGGCCGGCCGCACTTCGGGCAGTGGGGTTGCCCGATCGAGGCATAGAGCAGCCGGAGATAGTCGTAGATCTCGGTCACCGTGCCGACGGTCGACCGGGGATTCCGCGACGTCGTCCGCTGCTCGATCGAGATGGCCGGCGAGAGGCCCTCGATCGAGTCGAGGTCCGGCTTCTCCATCTGCTCCAGGAACTGCCGGGCGTAGGCCGAGAGGGACTCCACGTAGCGCCGCTGCCCTTCGGCGAAGATCGTGTCGAAGGCGAGCGAGGACTTCCCCGAGCCGGACACGCCGGTGATGACGATGAGCTTGTTGCGCGGGAGGTCCAGGGAAACGTTCTGGAGGTTGTGCTGCCGGGCTCCGCGAATCCGAATGGCGTCCATGAGGAGGGGTGATTCTAAACGCTCGGGGGTCGGGGAAATTTCCGCCATGGATCCTCCCGAGGGGATAACGGCGCCGGGCGCGGCGAAAATCACGGTCCGGCGCCGAGCGGCGGTCTAGAATCCGGCCGAGATTCCCATGTTTTCCTCGTCCGACGCCAAGTTCGTCGTGCTCGCGTTCTCGTCGCTCTTCTCGGTGATCAATCCGATCGAAGCGGCGCCGATCTTCGTGTCCATGACGGCGGGACGCTCTCCGAAAGAGCGTCGACGGATGGCGTTCCGCGCCTCCTTCGCGGCGGCCCTGATCCTCGCGGTGTTCGCGGCGACCGGGGGCGCGATCTTCTCCGTCTTCGGGATCACGCTGCCCGCGTTCCAGATCGCGGGCGGGATCCTCTTCACGATCATGGGGCTCTCGACCCTGCAGGGCGACGACAAGGCCGAGCGCGCCGAGGTGGTCGTCACGCGGGACCCGTCGATCGTTCCGATCGGCATGCCGCTGATCGCCGGGCCGGGGGCCATCTCGACGGTCATGGTCCTCGTCGGCCAGGCACGTGACGGCGGTCACAGGACGGCGCTCGCGATCGCGATCGCGGCCAACATCCTCCTGACGCTCGTGATGCTGCTTGCGGCGCCGACGATCGTCAGCCGCATCGGCGAGACCGGACAGCGCATCATCTCCAAAATCATGGGCTTGATCACGGCGGTGATCGGCGTCCAGTTCGTCTTGAACGGCGTCGAGAGCGTCGCGCTGTCGATCCTGAAGGCGCGCGGCCCTGTCTCGCGGAGTGTCCCCTCGGACGGGACCTGTCCTTTTCCCGTTCGGAACGTGATGAAGGACAGGAGACGTAAAACTCTGACGTCTCTATAATTACCGAACCGATCAATGAGCGTTCCCGTACGGGCTCTCGTGGTGGACGACTCTCCGTCCAACGCCGGGCTCCTCCTCGAGGAGCTGCGTCGTGGCGGCTTCGAGCCCATGCTCGAGCGCGTCGAGACGCGCGCCGCGTTCGAAGCCGCGCTCGCCGCCGAATCCTGGGACGTCGTGCTCTCGGAAATCTCGGTCGCGTCGCTCGAAGCCATCGACGCGCTCTCGCTCCTGAAGGAGCGCGACATCGACGTGCCGTTCCTGATCGTCTCCGAAACTCTCGGCGAGGAAACGGCGATCCGCGCGATGAAGGCCGGCGCGCAGAACTGCATTCCCCGGGCGAGCCTCGTGCGGCTCTGCCCGATCCTCGAGCGCGAGCTGCGCGAAGCGCAGATGCGGCGGGAGCGCCGCACGGCGCAGAGAACGCTGGAGGCTCTCAGGAGCTCCGAGGAGCGCTTCCGGCGTGCGGCCCTCATGTCCACGGACTTGATCCACGAGTGCGACCGCGCGAACAACCGCATGCACTGGTTCGGCGACGTGGACCGGATTCTCGGCTATGCGAGCGGCGAGTTCCCGAGCACCGTCGAGGCATGGCAGAGGTCGATTCACGCGGAAGACCAGCCACGGATCGCCGCGGCGGCCGCCCGCCACTTCGAATCCGGCGAGCCGTTCTTCGAGGAATATCGGGTCGTCAAGCGGGACGGCTCGATCCTTCACTGGCACCACTCCGCGACGCTCCTGCCGGGCGCGGGCGGGCAGCCGACGCTCTGCATCGGCACGGTCACGGACGTCAGCGGCCGCCGCCAGATCGAAGAGGCCCTGCGTCTTTCGGAGAAGCGGTACCGCACTCTCTTCGAGCGCAACCTCGCCGGGGTGTACCGCTCGACGCTCGAGGGCCGGATCCTCGACTGCAACGAGTCCTTCGCGCGCATCTTCGGATACGCCTCCCGCGAGGAAGTCCTCCAGCAGGCCGCCTGGGACTTCTACGTCAAGCCGGAAGACCGGCAGGCCGCGCTCGCGAAGCTCCTCGAGCGCCAGACCCTGACCAACTACGAGCTCTGCCTGAAGCGCAAGGACGGCAGCCTCGTCTGGGTCCTCGAGAGCGAGAACCTCATCGAGGGGCCCGACGGCCGGCTGTCGGTCATCGAGGGCACGACGATCGACATCACCGAGCGCAAGCGGGCCGAGGAGCAGGTCAAGCACCTCGCCTTCCACGATCCGCTGACCAACCTGCCGAACCGGCTGCTCTTCAGCGACCGCCTGACGCTCGCCGTGGCCCAGGCGCATCGCCACAACCAGAGGCTCGCCGTCCTGTTCCTCGACCTCGACCGCTTCAAGGTCATCAACGACTCGCTGGGCCACTCGGTCGGCGACGAGCTGCTCCGCCAGGTCGCCGAGCGCATCCAGGAGTACGTCCGCGAGGGCGACACGGTCGCCCGCCTCGGCGGCGACGAGTTCACGCTCCTCGTCCCGGGCATCTCCGCCGAAGAAGACGCGGCCAAGATCGCCCGGAAGATCTGCGAAGCGATCCACGATCCCTTCTGGATCGACGGCCGCGAGCTCTTCGTCACGACGAGCATGGGCGTCGCCGTCTATCCGTCCGACGGTCACGATGCGGAAACGCTCGTCCGCAACGCCGACTCGGCGATGTACCGGGCCAAGGAGCAGGGGCGCGACAACTACCAGCTCTACACGCCCGCCATGAACGCCAAGGCCGTCGAGCGTCTCTCCCTCGAGAGCCGCCTCCGCCAGGCCGTCGCCAACGACGAGCTCGAGCTCCACTTCCAGCCCTTCTTCGACCTCAAGACGACCAAGATCCTCGGGGCCGAGGCGCTCCTGCGCTGGCGCCACCCGGAGCTGGGCCTCATCCCGCCGGGCGAGTTCATCCCCATCGCGGAGCTCTCCGGGCTCATCGTCCCCATCGGCGAATGGGTCCTGCGCACCGCCTGCGCCGAGGCGCGCAAGTGGCACGAGAAGGGCTTCTTGGGGCTCACGGTCTCGGTCAACCTCTCGCCCCGCCAGTTCCAGCAGGCCGATCTCGTCAGCCAGGTCACGAGCGCCCTCGCCGAGACCGGGCTCGAGGCCAACAAGCTCGACCTCGAGATCACCGAGTCCAATGCGATGCAGAACGCCGAGCAATCGATCAACACGCTGCGGGGTCTGAAAAAGCAGGGCGTCCGCATCTCGATGGACGACTTCGGCACCGGATACTCGTCGCTCAACTACCTGAAGCGCTTCCCCATCGATCGCATCAAGCTCGACCAGTCCTTCGTGCGAGATCTGCCCGGAGACAAGGACGACGCCGCGATCGCGATGGCGGTCATCGCGATGGGCCGCAGCCTCGAGCTCATCGTCATCGCCGAAGGCGTGGAGACCGAAGAGCAGCTCGCGTTCCTCAAGGACCGCGACTGCGACCAGCTCCAGGGGTTCCTCTTCTCGCGCCCGCTGCCCGCCGAGGCCTTCGAGACCTTCCTCCGGGAAGGCCGGTCGACGGCCGAGCGGGCGCACTGAGGCCGACCCAACCGGGGCCCCCGGGGGACCGACATCGGGTAGGATGCCGGCCATGGAAGCCAGAGCATCGACCACGTCCCCCGAGCGCCTGCGCTCGATCTTCAGCCCGGCCACCCCGCAGGAGCGGGACGAGAACTTCGAGTCCTACTGGGCGTTTACGCGCCGCCGGGACGGCGAAATCGTCGAAAGCGAGAAGAGTCTGACCCGCAAGGCGGAGATTCTCGCCGAGTTCCAGGCCAACCCCGTCCGTTCGCGCCGGCCCCTTCCCGACCCCGAGCGGTTCTACCGTAACTACGTGAAGCTGCAGGACGATCCGACGAAGTTCGACCGGATCACCCTCCTGCTGACGTTCCTGTACAAGTTCGCCCGGCACGAGTGGGCCGGGATCTCCTGCGCCTGGGACGCCACGCCCTCGATTACTCTGGCGACCCGGACGACCCAGCGCATCAGCCGGTACCACCTCTGCGAAGAGTTCAGCCACGTCCGCCTCTTCCACGAGATGTTCCGGACCTTCCACCTGGATCGCGTCGAGTGGGTCCCGCCGGGCGAGGGCATGCGGCGCATGTACGCCGTTTTCTCCCGTTTTCCGGGCGTCCTGATGAATCCCCCGGCCTTCGTCAGCGAGCTGATGGGGCTGACGCTCTACCTGCACATCGACGCCGTCCTCGACGAGATCCTGGTCGAGGAGCCCGAGGCGCGCGACCGGGTCCGGGCGCTCCTGCGCGAGATCATGACCGACGAGATGGCCCACGTCGGCCAGCGGCGCAACTTCATCGGGTCCGTCGGCATCCACGCGGCTCGCGGGATGGTCGGCCCGATGTTCCGGGGCTTCTACCGGGACCTGCCCGAAGCGAAGCACCTCTTCGACATCGACCGGATGGTGCGTGAAGCCCGGGACTTCGACTACGGCACCATGCCGCCCGAAGTCGTCGCGGAGAGCTGGACGCCATCGTACTGCCGGTCGTGAGCGTTAAGTGTTGAGCGTTAAGAGTTGAGCGGGAGCTCCATCGGAGCCCTCCAGCGGTTCACGCTCAACACTCAACGCTCAACACTCAACCTCCTCGTCATCCGGATCCCGTCCAGACCCCACGCCGTAATAGTCCGGGAGCTTCCGCGTCGCCTTGAACCCCATCCTCTCGTAGAAGCGGATGGCGTTCGCGTTGCGCGTGTCGACCTCGAGGCGCACGTCGCGGGCGCCGGCCCGGGCCATGCGCCCGAGGAGCTCGTCGAAGACGCGGCGCCCGAGGCCGCGCCGGCGCGCCGAAGCGGCGATGTCGATGGTCACGACGTGCCCCCGCCGGCCGGCGACATGGCCGATGGCGAAGGCGTCGAGACCGTCGAGATTGGATTCCGGGGATTCGTCGGAGTCGACGACGAGCGCGATCGCCCCCTCGCGGGCCAGAAAGGCGCGGATCTGCCCCCGCGTGTAGGAGATTCCCTCCTCGAAGCAGGACTGGTCCAGCCGGTAGGCCGCCTCGAGGTCGTCGGCGCGATACTCGCGGATCGCCGCGGTCGCCGGGGCTCCGCTCACGTCCGACGTCACCGGTTCCTCATCTCGCGGTCCGCTTCGCGCCGGAGCTCCCGGTTGCGGATCGCGTCCCGCTTGTCGTGCAGCTTCTTGCCTTTGACGAGGGCGATTTCGGCTTTGACGCGGGAGCCCTTGAAGTAGAGCGAGAGCGGCACGCAGGAAACACCCCGCGTGGCGACGGCCGCCGCCCAGCGGTCGAGCTCGCGGCGGTGCAGGAGGAGCTTTCGGTCGCGTTCGGGAAGGTGGTTCGTCCAGGAGCCGGAGCCGTACGGCGAGATGTGCGCGGAGACCAGAAACGCCTCGCCGTCCCGGAACTGCACGTAGGAATCCTTGAGCTGCGCTCGGCCTTCACGGAGCGACTTGACCTCGGTTCCGGTCAGGACGAGGCCGACCTCCATCCGATCGTCGATGAAGTAGTCGTGAAAAGCCTTCCGGTTGGCCGCGACGGGCTTCACGGTTTGAGGCTTGCGAGGGACGTTTTGAGGCTTCATGGCGGGTCCGGCGGCGAGTCTAGCAAGGCCTCCCCGGCCGTCTCTCTGTGGCGGGAAGGAGACACCGCCACCGACCTGTGGCATGATGCGATTTGAGCCGCTTGCGGCTCCGTTGTGCTAAGCTTCTCAGGAATAAAGGGATACTTCGGCACTGGCGCCACATCGGTGGAAGCCGCCAGAGCTGGCATCATTACTGCGAGCGAGCGAACATCGTAGACAGAGGCATGCGCCAGCAGACGACGCTCAAAACTACGGTCTCCATCGACGGCGTGGGCCTCCATTCGGGGCACCCGGTGCGTGCGCATTTCCACCCCGCACCCCCCGACTACGGGCTCGTCTTCCTCCGCCGGGAACACCCGAATCGTCCCATTCCGGCCCTCCTGGACTCGGCGTCGAGCTTCGACCTGGCGACCACCCTCAAGCGCGGGGAGGTGTCGATCGGGACGGTCGAGCACGCGTTGTCGGCCGCCGCCGGAGTCGGCCTGGACAACTGCCTCATCGAGATCGAAGGCCCCGAGGTCCCCATCCTCGACGGCTCGGCTCTCCCCTTCGTGCGCCTGTTTCACGCCGCCGGTTTCGAGCGCCAGAACGCCCTGGCAAAGCCCCTCTCCCTGGACCGGTCCGTCGAGGTCGTCCGGGAGGACCGCCGGGTGGAGTACGTGCCCGACGGCGCCAACCTGACCATCACCTACGAGATCGATTTTCCTCACCCGATCGTGGGACGGCAGGAGCTGACCTTCACGCTCAAGGCCGAAGAGTTCGCCTCGCGGATCGCCCCGGCGCGGACCTTCGGCTTCGCTCGGGAAGTCGAAGCCATGCGCGCCCGAGGCCTCGCCCGCGGGGGGAGCCTCCACAACGCCGTCGTGCTCGATGACACCGGGATCATCTCGGGACCCCTCCGCTTCCGCGACGAGTTCGTCCGCCACAAGGTCATGGACCTGATCGGAGACCTCGCGCTGCTGGGGCGGCCCCTGACCGGCCATATCCACGCCCGCAAGGCCGGGCACGCCCTCCACATCGAGTTCGCCCGGGCGCTGGATGCCGCGTTGAAGAGTCCCGCCGTGGAGTTGCCGGAGTCCGAGGAAGACGTTCAGCGCGCCTCAGGGACGAGTTGAATGTTGAGCGTTAAGCGTTGAAGCGTAGGCTCGGCTCCCACGCTCAACACTTCGACATTTCAACACTTCAACTTTCCTCCAGCAGCTTCGTCTCCAGCACCTGATCCGCTGAGAATCTCTCCAACCTCAGATAGTGCTCCGCCGCCGCGAAGAGCGCATCCGCGGGCGTGAGCCCCACGATCTCCGACCCCACGATCTCGACGCCATGGCGCGCCGCTTCCGAGCGGACACATTCGAACACCCGGTGGAGAGGGGTCTTGCGGAAGTTCGTCATATTGATCGAGACCTGGACGATCCCGCGGTCGGCGAGCTCCACCCCCATCGCCTTCACGTAGCGGAAACCGCCCGAGACGTGGCGGATGGTCTTCGCGATCCGGTCGGCGATCGCGAGATCCTTCGTACTCAGATTGATGTTGTAGGCGATCAGGAACGGACGGGCCCCCACCGCCACCGCGCCGGCCGAGAGATGCGGCGCCGCCGGCCCGAAGTCCGGCTTCCAGCGAGGATCCGTCATCTTCTCGGCGAAACCCTCGAACTGTCCCTTGCGGACCTCCGCCAGGTTGCGCCGGTGCTCGGCGCTCGCCGCGTCCTCGTAGAGGTACACCGGGACGCCGAAGCGCTCGGCGATGGCGGCGCCCACGTCCCGCGAGAGCTGCGACGCAGTCCTCCGTCGAGGCTCCCCGGATCGGGATGAACGGAACGACGTCGACGGCGCCCATCCGGGGATGCTCGCCGCGATGCGCGCGGAGGTCGATCCGCGCGAGGGCGGCGTCGAAGAGCGCGAGGACCGCGGCGCGCAGCGCGGCGGCGTCTCCGACGAAGGTCAGCACGCTTCGGTGGTGCGACGTGTCGGAGGACACGTCGAGCAGCCGCACGCCCGGCGTCGCGCGCACCGCCGACGCGATGGCTTCGATGGATGCCGGGTCCCGGCCCTCCGAGATGTTCGGAACGCACTCGATGATGGTCCGCATGTCTAAGTTCCTGATCGGGCAGTTTATAATCTCGGGCAACGTGACAACGACAATGCTTCCCATCCCGGCGCCCTCGGGGAGAGGCGCATGAGCGCGGCCGCCCCGACCGGCTACCCCGGGAACCCGTCCCTCCCCAAGGAGGTCCGGGACAAGATCCTCTCGACCTTCCGCCACACGCTGAACCTGTTCAAGGAAGGCAAGACCGACGACTGCGTGATCGGCTGCGACTTCATCCTGAAGATGGATCCGCGGTTCGCTCCCGCGCGGCAGCTGATGGACAAGGCCAAGAACTCGGCCGCCGCCGTCGATGTCGGCGATCTCGAGGCCCTGGTCGCCGCGACCCCGACCCGGCAGGAGCGCGTGGCCTCGGTCGAGGTCGACAAGTTGCTCGTCGGGGCCGCCGAAAGCCTGAACTCGCGGCAGTTCGACGCCGCGATCGCCACCGCCGAACAGGTCCTGCAGGCGCTCCCCGGGAACCGCGACGCGCAGGCCATCCTGGAGAAAGCGCGGCAGCGCCGGGATTCCGGCCCGCAGATGGAGAGCGCGCGTCAGCGGGCAATGATGGCCCTCGACGGAAACCGTCCGGCCGAGGCTCGGGCCGCGGTCGAACGGATGCGCTCGATGGATCCGGACCATCCGGCCATCGCCGAGCTCGACGAGCTTCTCGCGAGCCAGGCCGCCCAGGCTCGGGCGGCTCAGGAGATCGGAGAGGACACGAATCCCGGCCTCTCGCTCCCGACCGGCGAAGAGCCGATGCCCCTGGGGATGTCGGAGCCGGAAACGCCGGCGGCGGGCGGTCTCGGCGATCTGAGCCTCGATTCGCTTTCGCTCGACGATTCGTTCGAGAGCCCCGCCGTGCCTCCGCCTCCCGACTTCAGCGCGCGCAATCCCTCGACCGGGCCTCTGGCGATTCAGGAATTTCAGACCGAGGCCGAGCCTGCCCCGGTTCTCGATCCCGGAAGCCCGCCCGACATGTGGGGGCCCGCGCCCGGCGAGGAAGCCCCGGCGCAAGGACCGGACGGCTACCCCGCGGCGTTCAGCATGGGCGCCGACGACAACGCCGCCGGGGCCGCGCCCGAGCCGCCATCCCCGCAGCAGGAGATCGAAGGGCTGCTCAGCCGCGGCGACGACGCCGCCCGCGGCGGGCACCGGCAGCAGGCCATCGAGATGTGGTCGCGCATCTTCCTCATCGACATCAACAACTCCGAGGCGGTCGGCCGCATCGAGAAGGCGCGCCAGGAGATGGCGGAAGGCAACCGGCGGGTCGCCGAAAGCCTGCGCCAGGGCCGCGAAAAGTTCGAGGCGGGCGACTTCACGGCGGCTCGAGAGGCGTTTCTCCAGGTGCTCGCCCTCGACGAGACCGACGCCACGGCCCGCTCCTACATCGATCGGATCGAGCAGGAGCTGGCGCGTCCGTCGTCCGGTCTCGACCTCTCCCGCAAGACTCCGGCCTCGGACATCCTCGCCGAGGAGATGGCCGTGGCCTCTTCGGTGCCCGAGATGGAGCTCGACCCCGAGCCGGAGCCGGAGGAGCGGGTCGCGGACGAACGTCCGGCGAAACCGTCCGCGCCTCGGAAGGGCTTCGACAAGCGGTTCGTGCTCGCTCTCGGAGGCGCCCTGGTCCTGGCGATCGCCGTCGGCGCGTACTTCCTGCTCCGAGGAGGAGCCGGCGCGCCTCCGCAGACGGCGGCCGCCGGAGGCCCGTCTCTCGAGAAAGCGACCGAGCTCTTCCGCGACGGGAAGATCCCCGAGACGATCGCGGAGCTGAAGCGCATCGGTCCGCAGCACCCCGACTACGCCCGCGCGCAGAAGCTGCTGACCTCCCTCACGCGCAAGCCCGAGGGCGACGGATCGGCGGCGGGCGGCGAGGCTCCGGCGGACGGGGTCCGCCGGAGAGGCGCCGGCCGAGGGCTCGGGACCGCCGGCCGCGGCGGTCGCACAGCGGGAGGTCGGCGATAAAGCGCTGGGCGAGAAGCGATACATCGACGCGCTGAAGGCCTTCGCCGTGGCGGCTCCGGCGTTCCAGAACGATCCGTCCTTCACCTCGGCGATGGGAGAAGCGTCCGCGAAGGTCGGAGAGCTGACGCCCGCCGTCAAGCTCTACAACGAAGGCGAATTCGACACGGCGATTCCGATTCTCTGGCGGATCTACCAGGCGGACCGGTCCCATCAGGACGCGCGGTCGTATCTCCTCCGCTGCTACTACAACCAGGGCATCGCCCAGCTCCAGAACGGCCTCTTTCCCAAGGCGGTCGAGAGCTTCGACGAGGTCATCGCGATCGATCCCAACGACGCCGAAACCGTGCGTCACAAGAAGTTCGCCGAGCGGTACGTGAAAGGCGACCTGGACCTGATGGGCCGCATCTACGTGCGCCACATCCAGCAGCGGCCTTAGCGGGATCGTGTGACCGACGGAAAAATGCTGGAAGACTTTCCTCTCAACGATCCGAACCCGAACCCGAACCCGGCCGGAGCCGCCGGCGCGGCGTCCGGGGCGCGGGACGAGGCCCCGCCGTCCTCCGAGGTTTCGCGGCCTTCGCCTCCGGCACCCGGAGCCGCGGCGCCGCTCTCCGCGCGCTTCTCGGCCGCGGCCGCCGACGCCGCGGCCGTCCTGCTCCTGACGGCGCTCGCGATCCTCGCCGCGCGCCTGAGGACCGGAGCCAGCCCCGGCCCCTCGGGCCTGCTCTGGATCGCGGCGTTCGTGCTCTACCTCTCGGCTTTCGCGACGATCGTTCCGATCGTGGCGTTCGGACGGACCATCGGCATGGCTCTCGCGGACCTTTCGGCGCGACCCGACGACAGGAACACCGGGAGTCCCCGCCGCCGCCGCGTTCCGGCGCTGGCTCGGAACCCTGGCGACCGCGGCGACGGGCGGCCTGCTGCTCTTCTGGACGGCGCGGAACGCCGAGGCGCCGACGCCGGCGGACCGGCTCTCCGGGTGCGCGCTGATCGGTGACTGACTCGCCGCCCCGCCTTCGCGTCGCGGTCGCGCAGATCGACACGACCGTGGGGGACTTCGAGGGGAACGCCGCGAAGATCCTGGAGCTCGGCCGGCGGGCCGAGAGCGAGGGCGCGCACCTCGTCCTCTTTCCCGAGCTCGCCGTCTGCGGGTATCCCCCGCGGGATCTCGTCGAGCGCCCGGCCTTCGTGGCCGCGAGCGAACGCACGGCCGAACGCCTCGCCCGGGCATCGCGCTCGGCGCTGTGGATCTTCGGATCGCTCTGGGGAAATCGCGGCCGCCCGCGGACGGCGCGTGTTCAACACCGCCGTCGCCGCCCGCGAAGGCCGCCGCGTCGCGATCTATCGCAAGCGCCTCCTGCCGACCTACGACGTCTTCGACGAGGGGCGATACGTCGAGCCGGGCGACCGCGGCCTGACCCTGCGGCTCCGCGGGCGTCGCGTCGCCGTCACCATCTGCGAGGACATCTGGAACGACAAGACCTTCTGGAAGCGGCCCGCTCTACCCCACCGACCCGGTGGCCGAGCTCGTGCGCGGGGACGCCGACCTCCACGTCAACATCTCGGCCTCGCCGTACACGCTCGGCAAGAACCGGTTGCGGCGGAGGATGATGTCCCGCATCGCGCGGCGTTCGGGCGTGCCGCTGGTGCACTGCAATCTCGTCGGCGGCAACGACGGCCTGGTCTTCGACGGCGCGTCGACCGCCTTCGACGCGAAGGGCCGGCTGACCGCCGCCGGGAAACGCTTCGAGGAGGACTTCTGGACGATCGACCTCCCCGACGGCCGCGGGCCCTCCGCGCCGATGGACGAGGCGATCCCGGGCCTTCGCCGGGCGCTCGTGCTGGCGCTGCGGGACTACGCCGCAAAGTGCGGATTCCGCACGGCGGTGCTGGGCCTCTCCGGGAGGCATCGACTCCGCGGTGACGGCGGTGCTGGCCGCGGAGGCTCTCGGGCCCGAGCGCGTCCACGGAGTGGCGATGCCAGGCCCGTACTCGTCGGAGGAGAGCCTTACTCGACGCGGAGGATCTGGCGCGGCGCATCGGCATCCGCTTCTCGGTGGTTCCCATCGGTCCCGTGTTCGACGCTTACCGCGCGACGCTTCGTCCCGAGTTCGGAACTCGGGCGGCTCGACGCTGCCCGAGGAGAACCTCCAGGCCCGCATCCGGGGCGCGATCCTGATGGCGCTCTCCAACCGGTTCGGCCACCTCGTCCTCTCGACGGGCAACAAGTCGGAGATCGCCGTCGGCTACTGCACGCTCTACGGCGACATGGCCGGCGGCTACGCCCTCCTCTCGGACGTGCCGAAGACGATGGTCTACGAGCTCGCCGAGGAGCTCAACAAACCTGTGCCGCTTTCGCAGGGTGACAGCGAGCGCATTCCGCGCTCGACGATGGAGAAGCCTCCGTCGGCGGAGCTGCGGCCGAACCAGAAAGACACCGACTCCCTGCCGCCGTACGACGTCCTCGATCCTCTGATCGAGGCGCTGGTCGATCGCGTGCTGCCGCCGGAACGGGCCGCCCGGGCCGCGAAAGTCCCCGTGGAGCTCGCGCGGGACATCGCGCGGCGCATCGACGCCGCGGAATACAAGCGGTTCCAGATGCCGCCCGGCCCGAAGGTGACGGCCCGCGCGTTCGGAGTGGGACGCCGCTACCCCATCGCCCAGAAGTTCCGGCCGTAGGCCGAAGCCGTAGACTCCGGCCGGAGAGTGACCGAGTGACGAGCGAACGCTACGCCTGGAAGGAAATCCCGGGCTCGTCTCACGCGCTGCTGCGCGAGCGGATCCTGGCGCTTCCGCCCGGACGGCGGCTGCTCGATCTCGGCGCCGCGGGAGGCCATCTCGGGCGCGCGGTCCGCGGCCGCTGCGCCTACCTCGCCGGCGTCGAGCCGGACCCGGCGCTGCCGCCCGACTGCCGCGAGGGCTATGACGACTGGCGCTCGACCGACGCCCTCTCCGCCGGGACCTGGGACGCGCCCTTCGACGCCGTCGTCTGCGCGGACGTTCTCGAGCATCTGCCCCGTCCCGAGGAACTGCTCGCGCGCATCCGCGAGTGGCTCGCTCCGGGCGGCTATCTCTTCGTCTCCCTGCCGAACGTCGCCAACGTCACGTGCAGGGCGGGACTCCTGCTCGGCCGTTTCCCGTACGCGGAGAAGGGAATCCTCGACCGGACGCACCTGCGCTTCTACACGCGGAAGTCGGCGCGGCGACTGCTCGAGGAGGCCGGCTTCCGCGTCCTTCGGATCTCGGCCACCGCGATGCCCTACGAGCTCGCCGTCCCGGCCCTGGGCCGCGCGCCCCTGTCCGGACCGGTGCGCGCCTTCGCGAGCGGCACGGCGAAGCTGTGGCCGACCATGTTCGGCTATCAGTTCGTGCTCGAAGCCCAGCGATGACCGCCTCGCTCGTCATTCCGGCGTACAACGAGGACCGCCGCATCGAGCACTGCGTGCGGGAGGTCGCGAACTGGGTCCGCGGACGGCCGGGCGGGCTCGACTGGGAGGTCATCCTCGTCGACGACGGCTCGACCGACGGAACGGCGAAGAAAGCGGCGGAGCTCGCTTCTCGCGAAAAGCTCGCGCTCCGGGTGGTCTCCTACAGTCCCAACCGCGGAAAGGGCGCCGCGATCCGGGAAGGCGTCCTCGCCAGCTCCGGGGACCCGGTGCTGATCTCCGACACCGACCTGTCGACACCTCTGACGGAGTGGACGAAGCTCGCCGACGAGCTCGCGTCGCACCCGATCGCGATCGGCTCGCGCGCCCTGCAGGACGACCTCGTGCGAAAGAAGCAGGCGCCGCACCGGATCCTGCTCGGCAAGGCGGGCAACGGCATCATCCGCCTCTTCGCCGTGCGCGGGATCAGCGACACGCAGTGCGGCTTCAAGCTCTTCCGCGGCGACGCGGCCCGGGCGCTCTTCCGCGACGCCCGGATCGACCGCTTCGCCTGGGACGTCGAGATCCTCCATCTCGCCCAAAAGCGCGGCCTCGCCATCGCCGAGGTCCCGGTCCTCTGGTTCAACTCCCCGGAGTCCAAGGTCCGCGTCGTGCGCGACGCGCTGCAGACGCTCTGGGACGTGCTGCGGATCCGCTGGATGCACCGGGGGGACGCGGCCGCTCCGTAGACTCTCCATCCTCCTGTGATATCTCCCGTGCGAAGGAGGACGCATGCGCACCCGAATCTCTCCGATTCTCGATCCTCGCCCTGGCCGTCCTTGCCCTGGCCTCACCTGCGTTCGCCCAGAGCGAGCAGCAGAAGCTGGTCGACGAGTGCCTCACCACCTGGAACAACTTCCAGGCGGATCCCAACCTGACGTGGTTCCGCGAGCACGACAAAGAGGCGGTCGGATTTCTGATCGCGGCGCAGGTCGTCAAGGCCGGATTCATCTTCGGAGGCTCGGGCGGCCGGGCAGTCCTCGTCGCGAAGGGCGAAAAGGGCTGGGCCGGCCCCGCCTTCTACACGATCGGCACGGCGAGCGTCGGGTTCCAGGCGGGCGTTTCGGACTCCGAGGTCATCACTCTGGTCATGTCCGAAAAGGGTCTGAAGTCGCTGATGGGCGGCTCCGTCAAAGCGGGCGCCGATGCCAGCGTGGCCGCCGGGCCCGTGGGCGTCGGTACGGGCACCCGGCCCAACTCGGACCTGCTCGTGTTCACTCGCGCGAAGGGGCTCTACGGCGGGGTGAACGTCAACGGCGCCTCGATCAAGCCGACCGCGGACTGGAACGACGAGTACTACGGCAGAAAGATCGCTCCGATCGACATCGTGATGTACAAGAAGGTCCACAATATGGGAGGCGACGCGCTCGTGAAGGCGGTCGAGACAGCGATGGCGAAGAAGTAAAACCGAAAGCCGTTCGCGCGGCGCTCCGCCGCGCGACGCTCCGGAGCGGTAGGCGAAAACGCGCCGTCCGATTACACTGGTGGCCGTGGGAAAGGCCGCGCTCATCGCGCTCGCGCTCATCGCGGCCGCCAGCCCCGCTCTCGCCCAGAAGACCGACGTCATCGTTCTCTCGAACGGCGACCGGGTCACGGGCGAGATCAAGTCGTACGCGTCGGGGCGCCTGACCGTCGACACCTCTCACTCGAGCTGGATCAAGGTCAAGTGGAGCCTGATCAAGTCGATCACCTCGGACAAACAGTTCGACGTCGAAACGATCGACGGCCTCCACCACTACGGCTCGCTCGCCCCCTCGGATCCGCCGGCGAGGGCTGACGATCGTCTCCGGACCCCAGACGATCACGATCGGCTTCTTCGACGTCTTCAACCTTGCGCCGGTGTACCAGACGTTCTGGAAGCGCTGGGAGGGCTCGCTCGACATCGGCTTCAACTACACGCAGTCGAACGACCTCATCCAGTTCAATTTCGACTTCGACGGCACCTACCGGATGCGTGAGTCCCAGTTGGTGACGGAGCTTTCGGCGTTCTTCAGCCGCCAGAACGACGTGACGGCGGCTTCCCGCGGCTCCTTCAGCCTGGCCTACGACCGGTTCCTCGGGCCCTACTGGGTGGTCGAAGGCTCTCGGCGGGCTCGACCGCAACGTGCAGCTCGGCCTCGACCTCCGCGAAACCCTGGGCGTCGGCGGCGGCCGCTACCTCATGAGGTCCAACCAGGCCTCGCTCATCGTCCTGCGTGGGCTTTACGGGGAACCACGAGATTCCGGTCGAGGGCTCGGACGACGAACAGCGCGGAAGCCGTGGTCGGCGGCCGCTATACCTACTTCATGTACGACTTCCCGAAGGTCACCCTCAACGCGGCCCTGGCGGTCTATCCGAGCCTCACGATCTCGGGCCGCGTTCGCCTCGAGGCCGCGGTATCGATCAAGCGGGAGATCGTCTCCGACTTCTACCTGTCGCTCTCCGCTGTTCGACAGCTTCGACAGCCGGGACCCGACCACGCTCGACGGCCAAGAACGACTGGGGACCGACCGTTTCGATCGGCTGGCAGTTCTAGGGATTCGGCGCGGCGGGCGCGCCCAGCTTTCCTTTCAGCAGATCCTTCGAGCCCACGCCGAGGTGGCGGATGACCTTGACGGCCTCGGCCATATTCACATCGAGAAGCCGGACGCGATCCTCGGTCATGTAATAGACCGAGCCCGAGGAAGGATTCGGCACCCCCGGCACGTACACGGTGCGGTGTCCGTCGTCGTGGGTCTCGAGCACGACGCCGAGCTGCCACGCGTCCTCGATGCGAACGAGCGCGACCTTCGCATCGCTATCGTCCTCCAGCCCGGTCACCCCCTGGATGACGCCCTTCACGAGCGCGTATCCCGGGACTTTGCCCAGGATCGTGTACTCCAGCCACTCCCGCGTCCGCTTGCCGGCGCGTGTCCGCGCCGCCAGACCGAACAGAAAACAGAGCACCACGAGCACGACGATCGAGAGGATGGTCGTCATCCCGATGCCGAGGAACGGTTTCTCGGGAAAGTACTTCGCGAGCGGCACGACGATCTTGCGGACGAGACCCAGAGCCTTCTGGAGCACGACCACCATCAGGATGAGCGGCACCATGAAGAGCAGCCCGCCGACGACCGTGGCCTTGAAGAAGCCGGAAAAGAACTTCATGCGGCGCCCCTGCGGAAGCGTATCGCGATCGCCCCGGCGGCGAGCGGCACAAGAGCGGCGGAGGTGCGCGGGAGGGCGGTCTTCACGAGCCAGTCGGGGCCCTGGATGGCGAACGCCGGCAGAAGCAGGTAAGCCGCGAGCCCGGCCGCACAGAGCGCGAGCAGCCAGCGGCCCTCCGGCGCCCTGCGCCCCAGGAGGAGCAGGGTCAGAACCAGGAGAATCTGCGCCCAGCCGATCCACCCCGGCAGGCGGGCCGCGGAGGCGAACGCTTCGGCGACGCGGGCGGCCGAGCCCGACGAGAAATCGAAATCCCGCAGCGGCAGCTTCCCGCGCCAGGCGAGGTGCAGGCCGTGGACGACGAGGGCCGTCGGGAGCGCGGCGAACATGGGCTTCCAGCGGCGCTCGCCGCCGAAGAGGAGCGCGATGGCGCAGCCCGCGGCCGCGAAGAAGAGGCCTTCGTTTTTGGTCGCGGTGATGAGGGCCGAAGCCAGGGCCATGCGCCGGAGCGCTCCCGGATCCCCCTCCAGGGCGTCGGCGAGCGCGGTGCCGAAAAGCAGAAGTCCCAACGCGAGCGGCACCTCCGCCAGGCCCGTCGTGAACGCCGAGTACAGCGGCTCGAAGCAGGCCACGATCGCCGCCGCGCAGGCGGCCGTGACCCGCGTCGCGCCGTGCCGGCGGAGCCAGCCGAAGAGGGCGAAGAGCGTGGCGATCTGAAAGAGAGGAAACAGGAGGGCCATCGCGTGGTCGTTCCACCGTCCGGTGAGGAACGCGATTCCGGCGTAGAGAAACGGCAGTCCGAGCGGATACTCCGGATGCGAGAAACCGAGCGAGGGGTCCTCGAAGAGGCGAGAGGGCACTCCTCCGGCCGCGTGAATGGTCTTGCCCTTGAGCCCCCAGATCGCCACGTAATCGTTGGACCACATCGGCTCCGTGAGCGCGCGCAGCAGGTAGAGGACGACGCCCAAAGCCGCGAAGGCGCCCAGCAGGGCGAAGAGGCGAACGCGTTCCGGGGAGCTCTCCACCCGAGCGTCGGGAGGACGAGGCCGATCCGTCTTGCGCACGCGGAAGATCCACGCGCCCGCCGCGGAGGCCACGGCCAGCGCCAGAAACGCGGGCCAGCCCGGCCGGACGTGCGCCAGAAAAGAGAGCGGGACCATCGAGGCGAGGATGGCGGCGCCGAGCGCCCAGCTCCAGGCGATCCGCTCGGCGAGAAAGAGTCGATCGACCGGGCAGCCGGCGCGCGACGCGAACCAACCCGCGAGCCAGGCCGCGGCGGCGACGCCCCCGACCCCCGCGAGCTCGAGCAGGAAGTCCGTCACGGCTGCGGCACGACCAGCGCGCCTTCCTCCCACTCCTGGAGGACCCGCGCGCCCGGCGGCCGGGAGGCGCCGTAGATCGCGGCCACCCAGCCCGCGGGGGGCGCGTCCGGATCCAGGCGCACCGGCTTCGGCGCGAACACGTAGTGCGCGAGGTAGACGTACGGCTCGCCCGGCGGAACGCCGTAGAGCGCGACACCCTCGGCCGAAGCCGGCAGGCGGCGGCGCGCGTTCTCGAGGAAGGAGAAGTACCTGCGGTCGAACGCCGTGCCCGAGCCGCCGAGGCGGCGCACGGCGAGCTCCTTCGGAGCGAACGCGGCCACCTTCAGCGCGCGCGACGCGGCAGCTCGCCCCAGGGCTGCGCCACGAGGACGAGGGCCAGCAGGCCAGCCGCTGCCGCTCCCGCGGCGCCCGCGCGGCTCGAGCTCACACGAGCGGGTAGGCCGCGCAGAGCTCCGAGACCGTGCGCCGCACCTCGGCGTGCACGGCCGGGTCTTCTCGCGCTTCGAGCGTCCGCGCGATCGCGGCGCCGATGACGTCCATCTCCGCGACGCCCATTCCCCGGGTCGTGACCGCGGGCGTGCCCAGGCGGATGCCCGAGGCGACCATGGGAGAGCGGGTGTCGAATGGGATCGTGTTCTTGTTGACCGTGAGGCCGACCTTCTCGAGCAGCTTCTCGGCGTCCTTGCCCGAGATGCCCTTCTGCCCGACGTCGACGAGCATCATGTGGTTGTCCGTGCCGCCCGAGACGAGACGGAAGCCGCGGCTCGTGAGCGCCTCCGCGAGCGCGCGGGCGTTGCGGACGACGCCCTGCTGGTACGTCACGAACTCGGGCGTCGCCGCCTCGGCGAACGCCACGGCCTTCGCCGCGATCACGTGCTCGAGCGGTCCGCCCTGGATGCCGGGGAAGACGTTGCGGTCGAGGTCCTTCGCCCGGTCGGCCCGGCACAGGACGAGGCCGCCGCGCGGGCCCCGCAGCGTCTTGTGGGTCGTCGTCGTCACGAACGGCGCGTGGGGCACGGGAGAGGGGTGCAGGCCGGCGATGACGAGGCCCGCGATGTGCGCGATGTCGCACATGAGCGCCGCTCCGACTTCCTCGGCCACCGCTCCGAACCTCGCGAAGTCGATTTCGCGCGCGTACGCCGACGCGCCCGCGATGATGAGCTTCGGCCGGTGCTCGCGCGCGAGGGCGGCGAGCGCCTCGTAGTCGATGCGTTCGTCCTCGCGCCGCACGCCGTAGGCGACGACGTCGTACTCGCGGCCCGAGAAGGAGAGCGGATGGCCGTGGGTGAGATGGCCTCCGTGCGAGAGGTCCATGCCGAGGACCCTGTCGCCCTTCTCGAGGGCCGTCATGTAGACGGCCATGTTGGCCTGCGAGCCCGAGTGCGGCTGGACGTTGGCGTGCTCGGCCGAGAAGAGGGCCTTCGCCCGGTCGATCGCGAGCCGCTCGACCTCGTCGATGAACTCGCATCCTCCGTAGTAACGCTTGCCCGGGTAGCCCTCGGCGTACTTGTTGGTCAGGACCGAGCCCTGCGCTTCGCGCACGGCCCGGGAGACCCAGTTCTCCGAGGCGATCAGCTCGATGCCTTCGTTCTGTCGGCGGCGCTCGGCGGCGATCCAGCGGGCGATCTCGGGATCGACGACCTCGAGGTCCCGGTCGAGCAGGGCGGGGGCGGGGAAAACGGGGGGCATCGGGCTCCTTTCGCCGACTCGGCTCTTCGACTACTCCAGCACGAGCTGGCGGTATTCGCTGTTGCAGTAGCTGTCGGTCATCCCGGCGATGTGATCGGCGATCGTCCGGTAGAACGCCGGCTGTCGGCGGTATTTCTCATCGACCTCGCGCTCGATCTGGGAGAGCGGGATCTCTCTCAGAAACGGCGTTCCGAGCTCTCCCGCCAGGCCGTGGAGCACGTCGTCCGGCAGCAGGCGCGGGTTGTCCCGATACGCCGCGAAGATCCCGGCCAGGACGCGGCGGGCGTGGCCGTCGTGCCTCGACACCGGAAAGGAATGGATGATGTGGCGATAGACGAACGCGCGGAGCTCGGCGTAGAGCTTCTTGCCCGCGTCCGTGAAGCCGACCAGATCCGCCGGAAGGCGGCCGCGCCGGGCGTAGAACTCGTCCGACGTCGTCACGCGTTCGCGCTCGAGCCACCGCTCGATCCTGGCCCGCGAGCCCTCGACGAGGTCCGAGCAGAGCACGCCGATCATGCCGCGAATGAGCGAGGCCCGGCGGGACGCCGGATCGCTCCCCCAGCCGCGCGCCGCGCGGACCTGGCGGGCGATGGCGAGCTCCTCGATCTCCTGCTCCTCGGTCAGCGGCAGGCCGTCCTCCAGGTCGTGGGTCTGCTGCGCGATCTCGTCGGACCAGTTGACCACCTGGGCCTCGAGGCTTCCGCCCGACTCGAAGCGCAGGCCCTCGATGAAGTCGAGGGGAAACGGAAAGTCGCGGGGCCACGCCGTGTGCTTGAGGACGCCCTCGCGCACGTCGTGCGTGAGGTTGAGCCCCGGCTCGTCGTAGCGCTTCTCCAGACGGTCCACGACCCGCACCGACTGGTAGTTGTGCTTGAAGCCTCCGGCTTCGGGATGGCTCTCGCGCAGCAGGCGGTCGAGGACGTACTCCCCCGAATGCCCGAAGGGCGTGTGGCCGAGATCGTGGCCGATCGCGACCGCCTCCGTCAGATCCTCGTTCAGGCCCAGCGTCCGGGCCACGCTCCGGGCGAGCTGCGCGACCTCGAGCGTGTGCGTGAGCCGTGTCCGGAAATGGTCGCCCTCGTAGGGAATGAAGACCTGGGTCTTGTGCTTGAGGCGGCGAAACGCCCTCGAGTGGATGATCCGGTCCCGGTCCCGGGCGTAGTTCGTGCGGGCGTCGCCGGGCGAGGAGGACACGGGCCCCCGCGGACGCTCGGCCCGGACGCTCTTCGAGGCGAACACGGCGAGGCGCTCCTCCTCGAGCCTCTCGAAGTGCTCGCGCGTAAACGGAGCGGCGGCGGTGGTCATCCTTTTTCCACGAAGCGGCCGGAGAGGAGCGTGCGCGCCTCGCCGACCAGGTAAAGAGAGCCGGCCACGATTATAGATTCGGTCGACGGGTCCCCGAGGAGCTCCTCGAGCGCGGATGCGAGGCTCGGCGCCGGCGCCGCGTCGGGCCGGCTCGCGGAAAAGCGGCGCGCGAGCTCTTCGGGCGTCGCCGCGCGCGGCGATCCGGCGGGAACGAGGCGGATGCGCCGGACGCGCGGGCCCAGCACGGCGGCCATCGCCTCCACGTCCTTGTCGGCCATCGCGCCGAACACGAGGTCGGCGCGCAGGTGCGTGCTCGCGAGGAAGCGGGCCAGCGCTTGCGCGCCGTGCGGATTGTGGCAGCCGTCGATGAAGACCGGCACCTCTGTCCGGCCGGAGCGGCCCCGCGCCTCGAAGCGCTCGAGCCGGCCCGGCCAGCGCACGGAGGCGACGCCGCGAACCACGGCCTCCTCTTCGATCGCCGGGCGCCACAGCTCCGCGGCGCGCACGGCCAGGGCGGCGTTCTCGGCCTGATGGGCGCCGAGGAGGGGCGTCGAGAGCTCGTAGCTTCGCAGCGGCGTCGTGAGCCGAAAGCCGGAGCCCTTGTCGATGTCGAGCTCGACCGCCGTCTCCTCGGCCATCTCGTGGAGGACGGCGCCGACGCGCTCGGCCGCGTCCGAAACACCCGGCGGATCGCCGGCTCGGGGCTCGCGACCAGCGCGGGCCGGTCCCGCCGGAAGATGCCGGCCTTCTCCCCGGCGATGGCCTCGGCCGTCGGCCCGAGATCCTCGGTGTGGTCGAGGCCGATCGGCGTGACGACCGAGACCGAAGCCGGAGCGACGTTCGTGGCGTCGAGACGGCCGCCCAGGCCGACTTCGAGCACCGAGAGCTCGAGCCGCCGGCGCGCGAACGTCAGGAACGCCGCGGCCGTCATGGCTTCGAAATAGGTCACGGGAAGCGCCGGCGCGCGATCCGCCGCCGCGAAGACCTCGGCGAGCATCGCGTCGAGCTCTTCGCGGGCGATGTCGTCCGGGCCGACTCGGATCCGCTCGGTGACCGTCTCGAGGTGCGGCGAGGTGTAGAGCCCGGTCGTCACGCCCGCCGACAGGCCGATCGACGCGAGGGTCGCGGCCGTCGAACCCTTGCCGTTGGTGCCCGCGACGAGGATCGACTCGACCGCGCGCTCCGGACGGCCCAGCCGCTCGCAGACGGCGTCGATGGCCGCCAGGCCCAGCTTCACGCCCCGGACGTCGAGGGACTCGAGCCGGGAGAGCGCCGGCAGCCGCGTCATGACGGCGGCGCGGCTAGCCGTGGAGCATGCGCAGGCAGCGCGCGAGCGTGGCCTTCATCTCGGAGCGGTCGACGATGAAGTCGAGCATGCCGTGCTCGAGCAGGAACTCGGAGCGCTGAAAGCCCTCCGGGAGCGTCTGGCGGATCGTCTGCTCGATGACGCGGGGGCCGGCGAATCCGATGAGGGCGTTGGGCTCGGCGACGTTCAGATCGCCCAGCATCGCGTAGGACGCCGTCACGCCTCCGGTCGTGGGATCGGTCATCACGGAGATGTACGGAATCCGGCCCTCGGAGAGCCGGCCGAGAGCCGCCGAGATCTTGCCCATCTGCATGAGGGAGAGAATCCCTTCCTGCATCCGGGCGCCGCCCGAGGTCGATACCACGATGAGCGGTTTCCGCTCGGCCAGCGCCCGCTCCGCGGCGCGCGCCAGCTTCTCCCCCACGACCGAGCCCATCGAGCCGGCCATGAAGAAGAACTCCATCGCGCCGATGATGACGGGCATCCCCTCCATCGTCCCCGACCCGATGACGATCGCGTCGGAGGTACCGACCTGCTCCTCCGCGTCGCGGAGACGGTCGCGGTACTTCTTGGTGTCCCGGAACTTGAGCGGGTCCGTGGAGCGGAGATTGGCGTCGTGCTCGACGTACTTCTCGTCGTCGAAGAGCATCCGCAGGCGCTCGGGCGCCGAGAGCCGGAAGTGGAAGCCGCACTTCGGGCAGATCTTGAAGTTCCGGGCGAGCTCCTTGTTGTAGAGGATCTGGCGACAGTTGTCGCACTTGACCCACAGGCCCTCGGGGACCTTGCTCGTCCGGCCCTCGCGGATCTCCTTGGGGGCTCGATCTTTCTTGAACCACATGGGAAGCTGCGAATGCTAGCAGACCCGCCGGGCCGGCTGGGCGGCCCTGGGCCAGCGGGGAGCCCTCAAGGGAGCCAGCGAGCCCGCGGGCAGCACGCCGCTCCGCAGCGAGAATGCCCCGTCCGCGGCCCTCGAAGGCGACACCGAAGGCCCGCGTCAGGTTCTCGGCCGTGAGAACCGCCTCGCGGGAGCCCTCCGCCACCGTCCGCCCGCCCTGCAGGAGCAGGATCCGCGAGGCCAGATGCGCCGCCAGGCCGATCTCGTGGGTCACCAGGATCACCGTGGTGCGCCGCTCGCTGTGGAGCCGCCAGAGCGTCTCGAAGTACTCGAGGCGGTGGCGCGGATCGAGCCCGGCCGTGGGCTCGTCGAGGAGCCAGACCTCGGCCTCCTGCGCGAGAGCGCGGGCCAGGAAGACCCGCCGCCGCTCGCCTCCCGAGAGCGAGGCCGCGTCGCGCTCGGCGAGTCCCTCGACGTCGCACGCCCGCATCGCCTCGAGCGCGCGGCGCCGATCCTCCGGCGTTTCCGCGACGAAGCCGCGGCCGTGGGGCGCGCGGCCCTGCAGGACGAGGTCGAGCGAGCGGATCGGGAAGACGAGGTCGACGCTCTGCGGAACGTACGCGACCGCGCGCGCCGTCTCGCGGCGCGGGATGGAATCCAGCGGGCGGCCGTCGAAACGGATCTCGCCTCCCGAGGACGGAAGCACGCGCGCGAGCACCTTGAGCAGGGTCGACTTGCCCGAGCCGTTCTCCCCGAGCACGGCGACGACCTCGCCCGCGGCCACCTCGGCGTCGAGCCCGCGGAGCGCCGGGGCGTTGCCGTACCTCGCCTCGAGGCCGCGGGCCGAGATCTTCGCGCTCACGGATTCCTCAGAAGCAGCCACGCGAAGACGGGCGCTCCGATCGCCGCCGTGATCGCTCCGATCGGCAGCTCGGCGGGGGCGACGGCCGCGCGCGCCACGGCGTCGGCGGCGACGAGCAATGCCGCTCCCGCGAGGGCCGAGAGCGGCAGGAGCGCGCGCTGGTCGTTGCCGACGAGCAGGCGCACGCCGTGCGGGACGAGGAGGCCGACGAAGCCGATGACGCCGGCGAACGCGACCGCGGCGCCCGTCAGGAGCGAGGCCGCCAGGAACACGGTGACCTTGGAGCGCTCGACGTCCACGCCGAGCGCGGCGGCGTTCTCCTCGCCCACGGCAAAGAGGTTGAGGCGCGGGGCCATCGCGGCGAGGAAGCCCGCTCCCGCCAGGGCGTAGGGCAGCAGCACGGCGTCGCGGCCGGGCGTGGCGTCGGAGAGGCTTCCCATCATCCAGAAGAGCATGGTCCGCGCGGCCTCGCCGGAAGCGATCGAGAACGCCGCGAGGAGCAGCGCGGAAAAGAACGCATTCGCCACGAGACCGGCGAGCAGCAGCCGCTGCAGGTCGAGCCGCCCTCCGCGGCGCGCCAGCGCGGCCACGCCCACCGAAGCGCCGGCCGCCCCGAGGAAGGCCGCCGCCGGGGAAACGAGCGGCGAGGCTCCCAGCAGGGCCGCGCAGGCGGCCCCGGCCGCCGCGCCGCCCGAGGTCCCGAGAAGGAAAGGGTCGGCGAGCGGATTCTTCAGCAGGGCCTGCAGCGCGGCCCCCGCGAGCGCGAGACAGCTGCCGACGAGAGCGGCGAGCACGACCCTCGGCCAGCGCAGCGCCGCGAGCAGCCGGGCGCGCTCTCCCGCCGGGCCTTCTCCCGAGAGCAGGTCCGGGATCGAGAGCGAGACGCCGCCGACGGCGAACGCGATCGCCGCGGCCAGGAGGAGTGCGAGCGCCCCCGCGGCAAAGACGGCCCAGCGGCCGACCGTCGTCTTCGGGCCCTTCATCGCAGCGCTTGCGACAACCGCTCGAGCATATCGAAGACACGCGGCCCCGGCCGGGTCAGCGCCGCCTCGTCCAGGCGCACGACGCGGGCGCGGGTGATCGGTCCGCGCGAGAGCGGGCCCGTGGAGAACGCGCGCTCGTAGGCCGGACGGGTTTCCGCCGAGTCGGGCACGACCAGGACATCCACGTCCGCGGTCGCGAGGTATTCCTTCGAGAGCATGGGCCAGCCCCGCCGTGCGGCGACGACGTTGTCGCCGCCGGCCTCGCGCAGGACGTCGTCGAGAAACGTTCCCGCGCCGGCGGCCTGCGGCGGGTCCGGCCAGACGAGCAGGAGCGCCCGCGGCTGTCTTCGCGGCCGCCGCCTGGGCGCGCACGGCGGCGCGCTTGCGGGAGAGCTCGTCGACGAGGGCCTGCGACTCGGCTTCGCGCCCGAGCCGCTGCCCGACGATCCGGATCGCTTCGAGCACGGCGTCGAGGGAGCCCGAAGGAACGACGGCGACCGGGACACCGGCGGCTTCGAGCGCTCCGACCGCGCCCCGGCCGCTTCCCTCGGCGATCGCGAGCACGAGGTCGGGCGAGAGGGCCGCGACTTTCTCGGGATCGACTTCGAGGCCGCCGACGCGAGGGATCGCGCGCGCGGCCTCGGGGTAGTCCGAGTACTCGGACACTCCGACCAGCCGGTCTCCCGCGCCGAGCGCGAAGACGATTTCGGTGAGGTTGGGGGCGAGCGTGACGATGCGCCGCGGGCCTCCGCCGGCGGAAGCCGACGACGACGTCGGCGTCGCGGCCGGCGCCCCGGCCGAAGAGCCGGGACGCTCGGCGCGGCATCCGCCGAGGACCGCAGAGAACGCGAGGGCGGCGAGGAAGGCGCGGAGCAAGAGGAAGCGGCGGCGCGGCGCCATCAGGCGCCGCTTCCGCCGAGGCCGTCGATCTTCTACCCCTGCGCTTCCGCCTCTTCGAGCTCGTTGCGGACGCCGAGACGCTGGCAGGCGGCGTCGTACATCTGCCGGGCCGCCTTCTGGGCGTTCTGCAGCTCGGCGAGACGATCCTTGACCTTGGCGAGCTCCTCCTGGATCTCGCCCTCGAGCTCCTCGATCTCTCTCTTCGTGACGGTGAGCGTGTTCTCGTAGAATTTCTTCTGGTCGCCTGAAAGGGCCATTCCCGCTGACCTCCTCATCTTTCCTTGTAGCCTGCGGCCTTGTAGCCTTCTGGAAACTCTTTGCCCTAAGGCTTGACGTCCACGATCAAGGGCCGCCACATCTTCACGGCGAGTCCGTTCTTGGTGGCCGCCCGAAACTTCGCGCTCTTGACTCCCTCGATCACCGCCGCGTTGATGGCCGCCTGAGGCACGCCCTGCTGCAGGCGCGCCTCCGTCACGTTGCCGTTCTCGTCGACGAGCACGAGGACGACGACCTTGCCCCCGACGCGCTGCTGGCGCGCGATGGCAGGATAAACGACTCGGGGCGGAGTGACGAGAACCGGCTCCACCACGCCGGTCCCCGGGCCCACGAGATCGCCCCGCTTAACCTCTTCCTTGGCCGGAGCGAGCATCGGGACCTCCGTCGGCACGGCCGTGGGCCGGCACCGCCGTCGGGACGGCGGTCGGCTCGGGCTCGGTCGGCTCGGGCTCAGGCTCGGCGGTGGGCTGGGCCGCGGTTTCGGTCGCGACCTTCGCCGCGGCCGCGGCCTTCTCGAGCTCCCGGCGCTTGGCAGCGACCTGTCTCTGGACCTCGGCTTCGACGGACTTGGGATCGATGGCGGCCGCGGGAGGCGGCACGGGCGCCGCGGCGGGGGTCGGGACGGCGGTCGGCGCGGGCGCCGGAGCGGCCACCGGAGTGGCCTTCGCGGGAGCCGGAGCCGCCGACGATCCGGAGCGGTTCATCTGCCAGATCACGAAGCCCACGAGCGCGGCCGCCGCGACGGCGATGGCGGCGTAGAGCGGCGTGCGGCTCTTCGTCTCGGCCTCCGCCGACTTCTCGAGCGACCCGAAGACCTCGCGGGACACCTCGCGGGGCGGCTCGCGGCGGGGCGGCGCCGCCGGCTCGGGCGGCTTGGCCGCCGGAGGCTCGGAGGCCGCTCCGGCGGCGTCGGCCCGGGGCGTCGCACCGGTCCGCCGGGCGATCGGCGCGCTCTTCGACTTGCGCTTGCGCGCGGGCTCCTGCGACTTCCACCGACTCGGCCTGCGCCGCGGCTTCGCGCGCCTTCGCTTCGGCGACGGCGGTCTCCTCCGCCTGCAGCCGGTGGAGGTAGATCGCGACGTCGGCGCTTCCGGGCGCGGGAGTGTACGAATACAGCACCGACTCGAGGTCCCGCAGCAGGTCCGACGCGTTCGCGTAGCGCTCGTCGGGATCCTTCGCGAGCGCCCGCAGCACGACGGCGTCGAGGTTCTGCGGGACTTCCGGGTTCGAGCGCGAGGGCGGCGCGATGTCCGCGGAGCGCACCTTCTCGAGAACGCTGATGTCCGTGTCGCCGTGGAAGAGACGCTCGCCCGTCAGCAGCTCGTGCAGGACCACGCCGAGCGAGAAGAGGTCGCTCCGACGGTCGATCGGCTTTCCCCACGCCTGCTCGGGCGACATGTACTGGATCTTGCCCTTGAGCGCGCCGGACTGGGTCTTGGAGGCCTTCGAGGCGGCCTTCGCGATCCCGAAGTCGCAGAGCTTGATGTCGCCCTCGTACGAGATGAGGATGTTCTGCGGCGAGACGTCGCGGTGCACGATGTTGAGCTCGTGGCCCTCCGCGTCGCGCCGGCGGTGCGCGTAGTCGAGGGCCGAGGCCACCTTCGAGGCGACGTAAACAGCCAGCGGAACGGGCAGCGGCACCGAATGCTCGCGCGCCGACTGCTCGATGGACCGCAGGTCCCGGCCGTCGACGTACTCCATCGCGATGAAGTAGCCGCCCGCCTGGATCTTGCCCAGGTCGTAGATGTGGACTGATGTTGGGATGGTTGAGCTGCGCGGCGAGCTTGGCCTCGTCGGCGAACATCGTGACGAACTCGTCGTCGTCCGCGAGATGCGGCAGGATCTTCTTGATCGCGACGATCTTCTGGAAGCCTTCGACGCCCGTGCGCTTGGCCTTGTAGAGCTCGGCCATGCCGCCGCTCGCGATCCTCTCGATGATCTCGTACTGGCCGAAGCGGTCGGGGCCCGTGGCCGGGACGGCGGCCGCCGGCTCCGCGCGGCGCCGCGTGCCGGACTCCTCGGCGCGCGGCGGAGCTGTCGGAGCGGCCGGCGCGCTCACGGGCGGCGGCGTCGCTCCCGCGGGAGGACGCGGCCTCGGGGACGTGAGCCCCGAGAGCGTGTCGGAGAGGATGCGGTCGACGTCCGTGCCGGAGGAGAGCTTGGGCTTGGGCGCGGCGCGGGCGGCGTCGGCAGAGGGATCGAGATCTGCGGCGCGGCCGGGGGCTTCGGGGCCACGCCCGGGCGGGATCCGAGGTTCAGGCCGGAGAGCGTGTCGCGCAGCCGCTTGTCCATCTCGCTCTCGCCCGCGGCCGGCTTCGCGGACGCGGTCGGTGCGGTCGGGGCGACCGAAGCGGACGGAGGCGCGGGAGCGGGAGCGGGCGGCGCCGCGGGCCGGGGAGCGGCCGGCGGCGGCGATCCGGCGTCCTCCTTCAGATCCGAGAGCACGTCCGAAAAAATGTCGTTCGACGTCAGAGGCGACGCGGCCGCCGCGAGCTGCGCCGTGTCGATCCGCATGGTCTTGGCGCCGATGTCCGACGACTCCAGCGCGTCCTTGACGGAGCCGACCAGATCCTCGTCGTTGAAAGGGCGCGCCAGGATGTCGAAGGCGCCGACCTTCTGCGCGTCGGCCTTGCGGTTCGTGCCCCGGTAGCCGCTCATCATCAGGAGGATGGGCGGAGCGGTGGCGCCGCCCTTCTTCCGGATCTCCCGGATGACTTCGGCGCTCGGCAGCCGCGGCAGCATGCCCGAGAGCAGGACCACGTCGAACTTGCTGGTCCCGAAGGCCTGGAGCCCGGCCTCCCCGTCGTGAGCCTCGGTCAGCGCGTGCCCGAGCGGGGTCAGCAGCGTACGAATCCTCTCGATGTAGCGAGGCTCGTACTCGATCAAAAGAACTTTCTTGGGCATGGACTGAAAGCTATTGTCGCCGAAAACCCAATAAAATCAAGGAGAAGCACCGACTCCCGCCCGAGCCGCCTCCTCATATAATCGGTCCCCGCAGTTCGATTCGAGGAGCGTGCGCATGTCCGGACACAGCAAATGGAGCACGATCAAGCACAAGAAGGGCGCCGCCGACGCCAAGCGCGGGCGCGTCTTCACCAAGCTGATTCGTGAGTTGACGATGGCCGCCAAGCAGGGCGGCGGCGCGCCGGAGTCGAATCCTCGGCTCCGCAAGGCGATCGACGACGCGAAAGCGGTCAACATGCCCGCCGACAACATCAAGCGCGCGGTCCAGCGCGGCACGGGCGAGCTGCCCGGCGTCTCCTACGAAGAAGTGACCTTCGAAGGCTACGGCCCCGGCGGCACGGCCGTCCTCATCGAGGCGCTGACGGACAACAAGAACCGGACCCTGCCGGAGATCCGCACGATCTTCTCGAAGCACGGCGGCAACCTCGGTGAGTCCGGCTCGGTGCGCTTCCTCTTTCAGAAGAAGGGCTACATCGCGATCGAGAAGGACAAGGCGAGCGAGGACGCCGTGATGGAGGCGGCGATCGAGGCCGGCGCCGACGACGTCGAGTTGACGGACCAGTACCACGAGATCAAGACCGCGCCCGAGAGCTTCGAAGAGGTGAAGTCTCAGCTCGAGGCGAAGGGCCTGCCGCTCGCCGTCGCGGAGATCTCGATGATCCCGTCGACCGAGGTCGCCCTCGACTCCCGCAAGGCCGACCAGATGGTGAAGCTGATGGAGGCGCTCGAGGACCACGACGACGTCCAGCACGTCTGGGCCAACTTCGACTTCGAAGAGGCGCCCGCAGCTCCGTGATCATCCTCGGGCTCGATCCCGGAACCGTCGCGACCGGTTTCGGAATCGTCGTCTTCGACAACGGCCACCTCCGTCTCGAAAGCTGCGGCGTGTGGCGCCCCGGGACGCGCCTGACCCTCGCCGAGAAGCTCGACTTCCTGTTCACGTCGGCGCTGGAGCTTCTGGGACGCGCCGCGCCCGCGGCCGTCTCGGTCGAGACCGTCTTCGCCGCGAAGAACGTGGCTTCGGCGCTCAAGCTCTCCCACGCCCGGGGCGTCCTGCTCGCGGCGGCCGCCCGCTCGGCCGTCCCGGTCTTCGAATACGAGCCGCGCCTCGTCAAGAAGGCGCTCGTGGGCTACGGCCAGGCCGAGAAGGAGCAGGTCCGGGCGATGGTGCTGTCGCTCCTCGCCCGCCAGCGCTCGCGCGTCCCCCTCGACGCCGCCGACGCGCTGGCGCTGGCCATCTGCCACATCCATCGCGGTCCGGTTAGCGGTACGTTGCGCCTGGGAGTCTGCCGGAGTAGTTCATTTCCGAGGCCGCGTCCCTGTCGTTCGCGGCGCGAATAGTCTCCCGACCGGAGGGAGGGAGGAGGTTCGCGCCGCGGGAGCCGAGAGCGCGAGCGAGGAGAGTCAGGCCAGCGGTCGAGCGCGCATCCGCGCGAGCCGCTGGCCGGTGCGCCCGCAGGGCGCAGACTCCCGCGCAAGCGGAGGCGACGGTCGCTAGGTGCTAGCATTTCGAGCGTATGTCGTTCCAGGGTTCCATCCAGGAGCTCCCCGTCCCCGACATCATCCAGCTCGTTTCCGTCTCGGGAAAGACCGGGATGTTCATGCTGGTCCGGGGCGGCGAGCGGGGCTACATCTACCTGAAGAACGGCCGGATCGTCCACGCGGAGCTCGGCAGCCTCCGGGGCGAGGAGGCCGTCTACGCCCTGGCCATCTGGTCGACCGGAGACTTCCAGTTCACGCCGGGCAAGGAAACCGAAACCGTCACGATCGAGAAGACGAACACCTCCCTTCTCATGGAAGCCGCCCGCCGCCTCGACGAATGGAAGGTGCTGGCCCGCAAGATTCCGGGCGTGGACTACGTGCCCACGCTCAAGATGCGCGAGATGGGCGAGCCCGTCACCCTGTCGCCGCCGGAATGGAACCTCGTCACCCGCATCGACGGCCGCCGCACGGTCGAGGAGCTCGCGCGCGCGATGGACTCGAATTCCTTCGACACCGCCAAGATCCTCTACGGTCTGGTGACGGCCGACCTCGTCGAGATGCGCTCCCGCGAGGCGGTCGCCCGCATCGCGGCCGCGACCGCGCCTCTCTCGGCCAGCGAAACGGCGTACTCCGCCGTCTCCGCCCGTCCGCTCGGGTTTCGGCGGCCCCGCGTCGTCGCCGTTCTCGTCGTCCTCGTCGTCCTCGTCGTCCTCGACGTCGGTCGCTTCGGTCGCGTCGGTCGCGACGGCCCCCGCGGTCCTCGGCGACGAAAAAAAGATCCTCATGATCCTCTGCACGCGCGTCAAGCAGGAGGCGGAGACCGCCATCGGCGAGTCCAACCTTCCCGGAATCGACCGCCCCTACAAGCAGGCCCTCGCCGAGATCGATCGCGGCCGCGGCGTCGAAGCCGTGCGCGACCTGATCCGGCACACCGAGAAGGCGATCTCCTCGATCCGCGGGCCGGCGATCATGAAGGCGTTCCAGGACAAGATGTCGCTGGTGATGCAGCCCAAGGTCTAGGACCCGCGACTGCAGCCTGCAGCGCTCTCCGAGTCGGCGCGATCCCGCCTCCGAAGGCGATCCGCGTAGGGCGCTCGAAGCAGCTCTCCCGACCGAAGGGAGGGAGGAGGTCCGCGCCGCGGGAGCCGGAGCGCGGCGCGGGAGTCAGGCCAGCGGTCGAGCCCGCATCCGCGCGAGCCGCTGGCCGGTGCGCCCGCAGGCGCAGATTCCCTCGCAAGCGCGAGGCGACGGTACCTGACCGGATGGCCGGTGCCCTGTCCGAGCAGAAGATGTTTGGCAATAGAGCCATTTTTGGCTTATTCTATTCGGCAGCTACGTTCCCCGTCCGGGTTCGAAAGGAGACATTTTCATGATGGCGAAGCGGACCGTGCTCCTCGGGATGCTGATCTGCGCCACCAGCGTTGCGGCCTTCGGGCAGCCCGCGGCAGTCGCCCCCAACGTGGGTGGCGACATCGGACTCTTCACGATGTCGACGGCCGACAACCCCCGCGCCGGACAATTCACGCATGGGCATGTACGCCTGGTACCAGCCGCAGATCGCCGGGCCGTTCTTCCTGAATCAGCGAGGACGCAGTCGCGCTACTTCGCCCAGTACGGCGGCAACGTGTCCCTGGGACTCGGCCTGACCAACTGGTGGTCGGTCTTCGTCTCCGGAGGCGGCCAGGTGACGCGGAGCGAAGGCGGCTGGGCCGCGGGCTACGTGAACTCGCTCGGGATCGTCGGCCCGTTCAACGCGTCCGAAGGCCAGAAGATCCGGCTCGGCACGAAGTTCAACTATCACTCCGAAGTCGATCCCGACTTCCGCATCGCCGGCTGGCTCGCCGGGCACATTCCGATCTCGGACCGCGACCCCGTCGGCGGCCTCGGGAGCACGATCGAGGCCGTCAACTCGCCGCGCGCGGACTGGGAGTGGGGCGCCGCGATTTCGAAGGCCTGGTTCACGGGCATGGTGTCGTACACCCTGTCGGGCTCGCAGAACGGGCCGACGCAGACCAGCGACGAGATCCGCGTCGCCAACCTCGTGAAGTTCGGCGTCGGCGCCACGATCCCCGTGGGCACCCCGATGATCCAGGTCATCATCGAAACGCTCTACAACGTCTACGACGGCGGCGATTTCCCGCAGAACGACTACGCCGAGCTGAACGGGGGCGCCCGGCTCTGGTTCGGCCACTCGGGCTGGGCCCTTTCGGGCGCCCTGGGCACGAACCTGTCGATGCTCTTCACCCACGGCACCAGCCCAGAACCCGTTCGGCGGCGTCCTCGGCGTCACCTACGCGGCCTGGCCGCCGGCTCCCCCGCCGCCGGTCGTCGTCCCGGCGCCCGAGCCGGTCGTCGAAGCGCCGCCTCCCGCTCCGGCCCCGGCTCCGGCGCCGCCGCCGCCCCCGCGCCCGGCCCCGCGCTCGACCACCGACGAGATCCTCTTCGACGGCACCAGCGCCCGGCTGACCAACATCGCGAAGGCCGTCCTGGACGGGGTGGCCCTCCGCATGAAGAACGACCTGAACGCCACGGCCGTCGTCACCGGCTACACCGACAACACCGGGTCCGAGCAGTCCAACATGGAGCTCGGCGCCCGCCGGGCCCAGGCCGCCAAGGACTATCTGGTCACCCGGCACGGCATCGACCCGGGCCGCATCACGACGGCCTCCCGGGGCGCCGCGGACCCGGCGTTCGACAACGCCACCGCCGAAGGGAAGGCGAAGAACCGCCGGGCCCAGATTGTGGTAACACTCGTCTCGGGAACGTGATCGAAAAGACCTCCAGTCGCGCCTCGACCACAAACCCCCTCCCCCCGAGGGGGTTTTTTGACGGCGCGGCCGGAGGCCGAGTCCCGGCCCGGCCCTCCCCCGCCCCGTGTCGTCGGGCTGACGGTCGTCTCGACGGCGGCCGTCATCGCGCTGCTCTACTACGGCGAGCCGCTGCTCGTGCCCCTCTCGTTCGCGCTCTTTCTCTCCTTCGCGCTGCGGCCGTTCGTGTCGCTCCTCGAGCGCGCGGGCGTGCCCCGGGTGGCCGCGATCATCCTGATCCTCTTCGTGATGATGGGCGGCGTGGCCCTCCTCGTCATCAACGTCACCGGCCAGATCAACCAGTTCTTCGCCGAGCTGCCGCGCTACCAGAACCGCATCCGGGACCTGCTCGCCGGCGTCACGGGTTTCGTGAACAAGCTGCGCGAGCGCATGGGCAGCATCCTTCCCGACGAAGCGCCGGGCGTGCGCGAGGTCAAGCTCAGCGAGTCGCAGCTCGAGACGACGCGGGCTTTCGTGGCGCGCCTGGGCGCGACGGTCGGGATCCTCCTCTACGCGGCCACGATCCCCTTCCTGACGTTCTTCATGCTGAAGGACCGCGAGAAGTTCGGCCGCGTCCTCGCGGGCATGCTGACGCGCAACGAGCGCCTCGGCGAGAGCGACGTCACCGGCGCCATCTCGCGCACGATGACGGCCTACGCCCTCGGGCTCTCCTTCGTCATGCTCATCATGGCCGGAGCGACGACGATCGCCCTGATGCTCCTGCGCATCGATTACTACTACGTCCTCGGCCCGATCGCGGGGATCGCGATCCTGCTCCCCTACGTCGGCGTGATCCTTTCGACGATTCCCGCCGTGGCGGTCGCCTTCTTCCAGTACGACGGCGAGAAGGCGCTCCTCGTCTTCCTCGTCTACAGCCTCATGCAGTTTCTCGAGGGCAACGTCCTGACGCCCTACATCGTCGGCAGCAAGGTCCGCCTCTTCCCGCTGACGGTCATGATCGCGTTCATCTTCTGGGGCACGATCTGGGGCATCTCCGGAGCCGTCCTCGCCGTGCCGCTGACCTCGGCGATCAAGGTGGTCTGCGAGCACGTCCGCGGGTGGGAGGGCCTGGCCCGCCTCCTCGGCGAGCCGGACCTGCCCCACTTCAACAAGAAGAAGCCGCGCGAACCGGCCGCTGAAGCAGGCTAACTCGGGCCTCTAGCGGTTCGCTTTGCGGACCGTGAAAATGAGAGGTGAAGTCGCTCAGCCTCCTCTCCCAGAAACTCCCACGTTGACTTCGTAATCTTCATCCGCGCCGCGAACAAGAAAGGCCTTTGCCGACCTGGGCGCGGCGCAATCCTCGGTCGTAGGGGCGGGGCTCGCCCCCGCCCCCCTTGCTCGCCGCATCGGCCGCGTCAGGCGTTCGGGAGGGGGCGGCCGCAAGGGCCGCCCCTACGGAACGGGGGTGTGCCGGAAGGAGCCCATTTTCGTCCAAGCGGGGGGGCCAGAAAAAAGAAGCCGTACTCCTCAGGGACCGGGGGCTTCGCGAACCTGCGCTCGATCGCCCGATAGGCGAGGCGCACCGGAATCAATCCCGCGAGGAACACGACGATCAGGATCAGTCCGCGCCAGAAGGCGTGGTCGATCACGCCCTTGAGGTCTTCGCCGGTCTGCTGGCCGATCTTCGCGATGGCGGGAGCGGTCTCGTTGGCCGAGCGCAGCAGCGTGTTGAGGTCGCGGGCCATTCCTCCGACGTCCGAGGCCGCCTTGCCGAAATCCAGGGGGTCGAACGGCTTGCCGGCCGGCTTCGGCGGCGCATTCGGATCCGTCGGCGGCGAGACGTAATGGACGAAGGCGTCGAGCGAGCGGATCGTCTCGGTCAGCGACGTGCCCATCGCGCCGCCGGCGTTCATGGTTTCCCGGAGCTGACCGAGGAGCGTCTCGACCGTCGCCGTCTTCGCTTCGAGGTCCGCGAGGATGGCCTCCCGCTCGGCCGCGACTCCCGAGAAGAGCTGAGCGATCGCCGCCTCCCGCTGGGTGTTCACGAGCTCGGGGAGCCCCTCGACCGTCTTCGAGATCGACTCGATCGAGAGGGAGACGCGCGTGGTATCGGCGAGGAGCTGCTGTGGCGCTGGTTGCTCCTGGACCTCCAGGGCGAGCAGCTCCGCCTGCCAGCGCATCAGGTTCGGCGCCCGTTCCGCATAGGCGACCACGCGCTCGGCGAGCTCGCGGCTCTGCTGAATCGCCACGGTCGTCGGGGAAAGGCCCGCGAAGGGATCGAGGTAGAGCATGCTGAAGATGCTGGTGGGCTTGCCCCTTGCCGCGCCTGGGCCTTGCCGAGGTCGACCGCGAACTCCCGGAAGCGGGCTCCCGTGACGCTGCGTTCGCTCGGATTCTGCTTGCGCCATTCGACGATGAGGTTCCGGAGCTCGTCGGCTTGTCCGGGCGACAGAAGCAGGGTTCCGGCGAGGGTCCACGCGCTCTTCTCGAGAGCACGTGCGTGGCGATGAGCGGCGCGACCGCATCGCCGAACTCCCCGTGGGACCGGGCGTCTTCGACCACCATCGCGACACGGTGGCGAGCACCGTCAGATCCAGGACGTTCCAGACCGGGTTTTCGCCTGTGGCGTCGGCGTAGGCCGCCGTGGCCTGGTCGATCTTCCACTTGAGCGCCGCGACCTCGCCCTGCCGCGTTCCGATCGTCTTCGCCACCCGTCGGCGGCGTGCGAGACGGATTCGACGTAATCGTCGGCGAAGCGCAGGGCCTCCGTCTGGAGGGAGTCGAGCGTGAGGCCGCTCTCGTCAAGGCGCTTTTCGATCGGCGGCGTCTTGTGGAAGATGGAAGTCAACGTCCCGCAGCCGGTGGCGAAGAGAAGCAGAGTCGCCGCGGCCGCGCCGGCGACAGGGCCGGGCCGGCGGGCCTCGCGCGAAATTGTCCCTTGCGGGAGCTTCATCATGGGTTTTCGGCGCCCATGATAACCGCGCCGCGAGCCTCGCTCGAAACGCCTCAGAACTCGAAACGCCTCAGAAGCAGACGCGCACGCCTGCCGCCCCGCCAAGGGCCTCCCGGTCGGGATTCTCGAAGTTGAAGCCTCCCGTCGGGCCCCACGTGACGGCGAGATCGACTGAGACCGCGGGCACGCCGATGCCGAGGCCGAACGCGTAGGTCCAGGAGGGATTCTGCGCCGCGAAGTCACGCATTGCGCCAATCCGGAAGGCGACGACGGGGATGCGCACCTCCGCGCCCAGCGAGAGCTGCTGGCTCTTGGTCCCCGGCTCGATGATCAGGCCCCGCGTCTCCGGCACCAGCGTGTCACTCTCGATGAAATCCCCGTCGGCGGCGAGCGTCAGAAACGAGAGCGGCTCCACGGACACGCCGCCGCGGACCTGGCGGGGCAACGGAACGACGCCGGGGCTCCCGGTCACGTTCGCCACCGTGAACTCGGGCTGCGTCAGGGCCACACCCACGACGCCGAACTTGAAGATGCCGAGATTCAGCCGTGCTCCCGCGTCGAAGGTGAACTTGTTCGTCGTCACCGCGTTTTCATCGAACGCGTCGCGGAGCAGGTCGCCGAGATCCTTCCCCTCGCAGGTCAGCTCGCCGGTGACGCCGCACGCGGCGAAGTAGGTCCGCCCGGACACGAAGCGGACCGAGCCCCCGAGCTCGAGCGTTCCGCCGAAGAGTTTGCCGCCGTACGCGAGACGCGCTTCGCGGGCCGACAAGCCGACGAGAAAGAGACCGGTCGTGTTGAACTGGAGCCCGTTGTCCGGCCCCCCTCCGGGGACGATGTGCTGGACGTCGATGGTCGGATAGATGCCGGCGTACGGAACGTCGCCGATGGAGAAGGCGAAGCCCTTGTAGGACGCGACCATGGCCCCCACGCCGGAGGCGATGACGCTCGTTCCCGGCTGGGCGAGGCCGACGATCCCCGCGACCGCGACCGGTACCAGGTCCGGACGCTGCCCGTCGAGGATCTCGTCCCACGGCAAATCGGAGAGATCCACCGCTTTCCCGACGAGATTGTTGCGATTCTGAGCGATCGCTCCGGCCAGGATCTGGAAGTTCCAGCCCTCGAGGCTCCCCAGAGCCGCGGGATTCGCATAGATCGCCGAGTTGTCATTCACGGCCGCGACTTCCGCGCCCCCCATGCCGGTGGCGCGGGCGCCCGCCCACGGGAACTGAGCGAATACCGGAGAGGCCGAAGCGAGAGTCAGGGCCACAGCCAGCAGAAACGTGGGTCGCAGCGTTTTCACCGTGCCTCCTTAGTATTCATCCGGGCCAGCCCCCGCGTGCTCATACGCAACTTTCGAGCCGGCGGTCGGTGTGAAAGCAAGAGATCGCGTGCGGCCTTGCACGTCGTTCCCTCCCGCGGCTCAGAGCTGGAACTGGAGGCGGAGCTGGTAGAAGTCGGTGTGGCCCACGATCCCGCCGCGCTCGAGGCGCCCGTATCCGTAGTTGAACTCGAAGCGCCAGTGTTGGTTCGGATACCAGGAGAGCGCCCCGCCCAGGCGTTCGAACTCGCCGCCATCGATGGAGCCGCTCGTCAGGTCGATGCTGGAGTAGCGCGCGGCGAGGACCCAGGCGCCCGGGCCCCCGTGTTTGAACGAAAAGGGAGCCGTGGGAAGAATTCTCCCGAAAGTTCCGCTGGAGCGGTCGTACGGCCGGGTCTCTCCGGTCAGGGACCACGAGGCCGCGACGTAGAAGCCGGAGAAGTCGGGGTTCCCGGTCTGCGGCGACGACACGTGCGTCCCCGTGTATTCGGCGGAGACCGTGAAGGGGCCCTCCACCGCCGCCAGCTCCCCGCCCACCGATGCGGCGTGGTCCGCCGGGAACGAGCCCGTGTCCACGAAATCCGGGGCCTCGTAGACCTCGGGAGTGCTCCTGGACTTGAGGCTCCCGTTCGGGGCCTCGCGGTAAACGGCCGAGACGCCGAGGTGCAGGAGCCGGCGGCCGCCGCCGGCCAGGATCGGCGTGCCGGTGACCCGGCCGGCGCCGATCTGGCCGCTCTCGGAGAACGACAGGTCGTCGTCGAGCCAGTTGTTGAACCACCCCGCCGACCAGGTCATGCGCTCGCCGGCCGCGGTGCCGGAAAACCGAACGCCCACGATGTGCGATTCGAAAAAGGTGGACGCCGTGGTCATCGTCGACAGTTCCATGAAGTCGACGTCCCGGGCGTTCGCCATCATCTCCAGGCCGACGCCTTCCTTCTGCTTGCCGAGCGTGACCCACGCCAGGGCGCCGATCGGGATGGAGAGGTTCAGGTCGGTCGACGTCCAGGTCCGCGAGACCGTCGTGTCGAGGCCGCGGTAGTTGCCTGCGAACGTGTACCGCCATGGACGGCGCAGCTTGATCTCGCCGGAGATCGAGAGGTTGTCGAGCCGGAAGAGCTGCTCGGCGGACAGATCGCCGACCTGCTGTTTGCTTTCGGCATCCTGCGAGTAGAAGGCCCCGTCCTCCATGGCGGCGAAGTCCAGCCGGGCCGAGATCCACGGAAGGTCGAGCTCGTTCCAGGGCCGTTTGGGGCTCTCCTGCGCCGCCATCGCCGCCGTCAGGCAGACGCCGAGGGTCGAAAACGAGGATCCCGCTCTTTCCGTGCCTTCGCCGCGAGCGCTTCGGCACTTGCTGCGGCGCCTCGACGCCGTCAGAAGGTCACGGTGAGGTAGACGCGCGGACCGTAGTAGTGGTAGGTGAAGTCGACGAGCACGTGAGTTCGTCCTCGTCTTCCTTCTTGATGTTGAACTTCGTGTAGTCGAACGCCGCTCCCACACCGAAATTGCGGGCAAAGAACCAGTCGATATGCGCGTCGGCCTGGAAGATGGATCCCACGTACGGATGCACGGGCGCGAAGATGCCGTTGAAGAGCACTCCGGCGGAGACGCGATCCCCCAGCCGGGCATCGAACAGCAGCCCGAGAAGGGGCACCGGGCGTGGATATCTTCGCTTCCTTCGTCACGGTCTGCACCGATGATCGGGCCCTCCCGGCCCGACCACTCCCGCGGCACGCGCTCAGCTTCGCCTCCAGGATCGGGTATGCGACTCCGAGCGTGAGGCCGAACTGCACCGCGTCGTTCTTGATGAAGTTATAGCGAAAGTCGAGGTAGGGAAGGTGCGACTGCATGGACGTTTCCAGCGACGCCCCCGCGGTGTAGGTCACGTCTCCGAACGGGATATCGAAGATAATCGACTCCGTGACTACTGCGATCGAAGCCGGTGTAACCGAAGTCGATGAAGAAGCGGCCGAAGGGGTTCCAATAGCCGCGGGCGGAGAATCCGGGTCTCGACTTCGGCACGCCGAGGTCCTCCAGGTTGATCCCCGCCCCGATGGGTCCTCCGGGAGTGAAGTCTTCCTGAAGGGTGACGTCCGTGTCGAACCAGGCGTACATTCCGCCGACGTTCAACCGGAAGTTGTCGGGCACGTCGCCGGGAAACTGCGCCTGCGCCCGGGAGGCGGCGAGAAGCAGACACGCAGCGGCCGCGAGCAGGCGCAGCTTCCGAATCGCGGTCTCAACTCTTCCCGAAATCTGGTCTGTGGGTCGCATGGACATCTCCTATGCTGGACTTCGTTCGAGCGCATTCATGATCGCGATTCCTCGCCGGCAGTCACACACTATAGGAACACTTTGAAGATGAGATCGAAGATCTTGCGTGGGCGGAAACATCGTCAGCACCAGGGGCGTCATCGGAATCAGGGCGGCCAGCCCGAGCGCCACCGCATCCCGAGGGTCGAAGGGAACCGGCCTCATGCTGTAGAGGACGGCGGACGCGCCGGCGAGGTCTGCGAGCGACGATATTTCCGGCGCGCCGAGCGGAACCTCGTCCTTCGCATGGCCGCCCCTGCACCCACTTCTCGTCGAACAGCCGGTTGTGCAGGACGGCGAAGGCGCTGTAGTCGCGCATGCTCTCGCGATCTTGGCGCGGCTCATCTGCGCGGAGAACATGGTCAGCGGGAGGAGAAAGACGATGAGCACCAGCGCGACGTAACCCGCGATCGCGAACCAGTAGCTCGCCAGGGGGACTCCTCCATAGACGATCTCGTCGCCGAGGACTCCGGCGGTCGCGAACGCGAAGGCCGAGACGATGATCCAGAAGAAGCGCTGGGCGTCCCCGACGAACCCGAGCCCGGCCGCGCGGTCGGGATGCGTCGCGATCAGCCGCAGATCGAGCCTCGACATCCGCCAGAGGAAGCCGTACCAGATGAGAAGTCTCCAGAGCCAGCGCCACAGGAGGAATTGAAACAGCACCGCGCCGACGACCAGGTGCCACCAGCCGGCGAGCGTACGCGTGTGTACCCGAGTCCGACACGAGCGATCGCCACGTCGAGAAGGGAAGGGGAAACTCGTGCAGGACGAGGAGGGCGCTCAGGACCGCGAAGATGAGGATGAACACTTCCGCGAGCGTCGAGTCGCGCATCCTCTTGCCACGTTCCAGCGCCGCTTCGTATTTCGGGCGATCCGATTCTGAGACGAGCCCCGAGCGGAGAAAATGTGCCGCCACGGCCGACATTTCGCGCCCGATCAGCCCCTCGGCCAGGATCAGCATGGGTATCGCGACGAGAAACCGCGCGTAGGCCGCGAAGTCGTACAGGAAGGGGACCTTCACCGCGTTCCCGAGGGCCAATCCCTGCACGGCGGAGAGAACGAGCAGGACGCCCCAGGTGAGCACGACGAGAGCAGGGCCCGCCGGGCGAGCCGGAGCGACCCCGGGCCGACGAGGCCCAGCCTTTCCTGCAGCCAGTGGGCCGGCCCTCCCGCCACGAGGGAGAAATCCGCGGTCGACGGCGGATGAGCGCTCATTTCACCCGGGAGGGTAGCGCAAGCTTCGGGGTCGGCGCTTGCGGCTCGTCTCCTCGTTGCGACAGACTCTCGCCGCCAACATGAACGCCCTGTCGATCGTTCTTCCCATGGCGTTCGTCATGGTCGCGGGGCCTCAGATCGTGACGGCCATCCTCCTCGCCACGGGAACGCGCCCCCGCCGCGATTCGGCGTTCTTCCTCCTCGGCGCCGGCGTCGCGACGTTCATCGGCGTCACGGCCGCGTACTTTCTGACCGGGTCTCGTGAAAGGACGCGGGGCGGCGTCGGGCGGAGATGCGCGAGTGGAGCGCGCCATCGAAGTCGCGATCATCGTTCTGCTGGTCTTTCTCGCCTGGAAAGTGTGGCGGGAGCGGGGCCGCAGTCAGCCGCCGCGATGGATGGCGAAGCTCGAGAACGCGACCCCGCTCTTCTCGCTTCGGATGGGCCTGCTCCTCTTCCTGCTCCTGCCGGGGGATCTGATCAGCATGTTCACCGTGGGTGCGTACCTCGCCCATCACGGCGCCCCCTGGTGGCACGGCCTCGTCTTCGTGGCCGTCACCGTCGCCCTGGCCGGCATTCCGCTGCTCCTTCTCCTGGCGCTCGGCAAACGGGGGCAGGCGCTCCTGCCGAAGGCCCGCGACTGGATGACGAAGAATTCGTGGATCGTCAGCGAAATCGTGATCGGGTTCTTCCTGCTGATGACGTTGAAGGACCTCCTCGGAGGTTGAGCCCATCGCCCGAACGCGAAGATTTTCTTCCAGTCGCTCGAGCGTCTCCGCTTCTCTATCTACTCGAAAAGCGTTCCCTGGATGAGCTTGGGCAGCACCGGCGTGAACTGGATCTGGATGTTCCACTTCTGACCGACGGGTTCGGGCTGCGTGACCATGTACTGGCCGGCGAGCGATACCTTGACGGGCAGCCGACCGAACTTGACCACTTTGCCGAAGCCGAGGCCGATGGGCACGGTCCAACGATTGTTTGAAGGCGCCTCCCAGTCGGCCAGGATGTTCCCCGAGTAGCCGACGTTCCAGCCGCCCTCGAAGAAGAAGTTGATGATGGGCTGAAGATTCATCTGGTTCGTGTCCGGACGGCTCGCGTCGCCGGCATAGGACCACCACTGCTGCGGGAAGACGCCGAGGATGTACTTCTTCGTCATGTAGGCGACGACGAGCGCGGGCCCGACCTGGAACTTTCCCTGGCTCGTATAGACGGACCCGCCCGTCGGAAAGATGAACGTCGGACCGGCGCCGAGCAGCCAGTGCCCGGTGCCCACCGGCGAGAAGAGCTCGAGCTGTGTCCAGTCGCCGAAGTTGGTCGTCCGGGCATCCGCTCCCGTGGAGGTCTGGTAGGGGGCGCTGTTGTAGACCTGGATCACGGGGCGCGTGATGAGATTGAGGCAACTCGTCAGGCTGACCGGCATCACCGGCTGAAAGTTCAGGTTGTAGTTCCAGCGGTCGTTCGTCAGCTCGAAGTTGTTGAACTGGAACTGCAGCGACCAGAGGTTGGCGACCGGATTGGCCAGCTCCTGGGCGAGCTTGTTGGCGTCGGCCTGCTCGTCGGCTGCTTGAGCGCTCGCGAATCTCGAAAACAGCAGGCTCGACACGAGCAGCAGACAGACCTTGCGTAGTCGCGGCATCGAGTGTGGCTCCTTGGTAGATCATGGTGAGTCCGGGCCCCCCACCCGCGCGGACCGAACTTGCTCGGAATCGTGAAGGATGTCCTCATCGGTTGAGCCCTACTCGAACGCGAAGATCTTCTTCCAGTCGTTCTTCATGCTGATGACGCGTCCAGCCCTTCTTCTTCGCCTCGTCGTAGAGCGCCTGGGAGAACGTGCCCACCTTGGTGTCCGGAAGCCCGGCGGCCGGGCCGTAGGCGTACTCGCGCTTCGCGTCGTCGTGGAGGACCAGCATCATCAGCCGCGCGCCGTCGCCCGCCCCCGTGTACTCCAGCATCTCCCGATCGCCGGCCGTGTTGCCGAACGCCGCGTGGGGCCGGCGCCCGATCATGAGGTGGATGCCCTCGGCCTTCCCGGCGTTGTTGTCGTTCAGCAGGATCTTCGGCTCCTTCGTCAGGAACGGCCGGCCGTCCTTGTCGTAGCCGTACTTCGTGGCGCCCGCCGTCCCGACGACCTGCTCGGGGGGAATGCCGTAGACCCGCTCGGAGTAGGTGCGCACGAAGTCCTGACCGCCGCCCGTCACGATGTAGGTCTTGTAGCCGTTGGCGCGGAGGTACTTCAGAACCTCCTGCATCGGCTGGTACGTCAGCTCTGTGTAGGGCCGCTTCCAGCGCGCGTCTTTGGCCGACGCCGTCCACTTCTTCGCCTCGGCGGTGAAATCGTCCACGGACATCCCGGTCAGCGTCGCGGCCGCGATCTTCACGAGGTCGTCCTCGGAGAGCTTCGCAATGGCCTCGCGATCGCCCGACATCACCGTCTTGAAGGGCTCGACGTTGGCGAGCTCGGGCTTCGCCTTGACGACCGCCGGCACGCGCTCGAGGCAGTACATCACCTGCGAGTAGATCGGGTGCTCGACCCAGAGCGTCCCGTCCTGGTCGAACGTCGCGATGCGCTCTTCGGGCGGGACGAACTTCGGGCTCCCCTGCGTCGTGGTCGCCTGAACGAACTCCACGATCGCCTTCTTGGCCGCGCCGTCGTTCCAGGACGGCAGCGGGTCTTGCGCCCATACCCTCGTCGAGCTCGCGACGAGGACGAGAAGAACCGTCAGAATCCTGCGGACTGTGGCCATCCTTCCTCCCTGCGACAAAGGCGAGGTGTCCCCTCGCCTAGTTACCCGTCGCCTTCGGCGCGTTCTGCAAACTCTCCAGAGCCTGATCGAGGCTGAAGCTGCCGGGCTTCTGGCTCGGCGGGAATTCTTTGAAAGTGGCGAGAAACTGGCCCACGTACTGCTGCGCCGGCACGAGCACGAACGCGTGGTCCACGCGCCACCTTCCGTAATCGATGCTTTCGTGGTCGGCGGTCTCGAACGGATCGGAGCGGAGGTTGAAGAGCTTCGGAAAACGCAGGGGCACGAACGGGTCCTGCCAGACATCCAGACCCTGCGCGCGCTGTTCGGCGAAGACGATCTTCCACTGGTCGTAGCGCAGGCCGACGAGCGAGCCGTCGTCGTTGAAGTAGAAGAAGTCATGGCGAGGGCCCGGGGACTTGCCGGTGAGCGCATCGGTGATGTCGTAGCCGTCGATGTGGACCTTGAAGGTCTTGTCGCCGACTTTCATGCCCTTCAACAACTGATCTTTGACATTCGGCACGCCGACCGCCGCGAGCAGCGTGGGCAGCATGTCTTCGTGCGCGAAGACGTCGTTCAGGACCGTGCCGGGCTTGATGACGCCGGGCCAGCGGATGGCGCAGGGGACGCGGTAGCCGCCTTCCCAGTTGCTGGCCTTCTCGTTGCGGAAAGGCGAGGTGCCTCCATCGGGCCAGGAGAATTTCTCCGCGCCATTGTCCGTCGAGTACATGACGATCGTGTTGTCCTCGATGCCCAGCTCCTTGAGCTTGTCGAGCAGCAGGCCGACGTCGTTGTCGTGCTCGAGCATCCCGTCGGGATAAACGCCGAGACCGGTCTTACCCTGCCACTTGGGCGAGAGATGGGTCCAGATGTGCATCCGGGTGGCGTTCCACCACAGGAAGAAGGGCTTGTTCGTCTTTCTTGGACTCGTCCATGAAGCGCAGGGCTTCCTTCGTGAACTCGTCGTCCACCGTTTCCATGCGCTTGATGGTCAGCGGGCCGGTGAGCTCGATCTTCTGCGTCCCGTCCGGATTCGCCCAGGTGTGGAGCACGCCGCGCGTCGCGTATTTCTTCTGCATTTCCGGGTTCTTGAAGTAGTCGGGGTGCTCCGGCTCCTGCTCGGCGTTCAAGTGGTAGAGCGAGCCGTAGAACTCGTGGAATCCGTGCACGGTCGGCAGATGCTCGTCGCGGTCGCCGAGGTGGTTCTTGCCGAACTGACCGGTCTTGTAGCCTTGCGCCTTCAACAGCTCGGCGATCGTCACGTCCCGCGCCTGAAGCCCTTCCTTGGCGCCGGGCAGCCCGACCTTGAGAAGGCCGGTGCGGAAGGGCGACTGGCCCGTGACGAATGCCGCGCGCCCGGCGGTGCAGCTCTGCTGGCCGTACCAGTCCGTGAAGAGCGCGCCCTCCTTCGCGATGCGGTCGATGTTGGGCGTCTTGTAGCCCATCATGCCCTGGTTGTAGGCGCTGATGTTCCAGTAGCCGATGTCGTCGCCCCAGATCACCAGGATGTTGGGTTTCTTCGCCGGCGCTTGCGCAAGCGCCGACGTGGCCAGGGCGAGGAGCGAGGCCAGAAGCAGACCGAGGCGTCTCGAGAATTGCGTGTATTCGTTCATGGTCTTTCCGATCTCTCCAAAAAATGTCGGTCTTCGCTCGCCTCAGCCCTCCGGGACATGCTTGCGGAAGAACAGATCCGCCATTCTCTTGTCTCCCACCAGACGCCCGAGCTCCCAGAACGCGAAGAACGGAATGAATGCGACGAAGAGGACCAGCACCCGTCCCAGAATCTCGTAGATGCCCTGGTGCAGCATGGCTTCCACACTCGCGGCCAGGGTTTTCTTGTGCAAGAGGCCGTCGACGATGTGCTCGAGAACGGTGAAGACCGCGACGAGCGCTCCGTAGATCAGGGAGGCCCGCAGGACCGAGAAAGCCAGGGACCGGCGGGCGGCCTGCTTGCCGAGCCCGAGGGCCTTGCCGATCAGGATGACCTTGGCGATCACGACCGCCTCGATAAGCGCGTAGCCGTAGTGAAAGGCGGTGACGCCGAACTCGCGCGAGATCAGCCTTCGGTAGGTCAGGAACGCAACGAAAAAGGCCGCGAGGTAGGCGGTGATCCACACGAGCAGCCGGAGCTCTTCCGCTGCTTTCTCCTTGAGCTGCTTCTTGTCGAGGGCCACGCGCCTCCCCTGCGACCGTCGGAATGAAGCGGGCGGCCCTTTCGGACCGCCCGCGGAGTATCGATCTGCCAGTCTCTCCCGGCTACTGGCCCGGGTTCGGCGGCGCCTTCTTGAGCTGGTCCATGACCTGGTCCAGGTTGTAGCTCGCCGGATCCTGCATCGGCGGGTACGTCTTGAACGTCTCGAGCTCCTTGAGCCAGAGGGCCTGACCGATGGGCAGCATGTTCCAGTCGTAGAGGTAGGCGGTAAAGGGTCCGGCCAGAGTGCCGCCCATGCCCATGAGCGTCTTGTACTGCTGACCGAGGGACGTTTCGAAGGGATCGCGCTTGATGTTGACGACCTGGGCCCAGTGATACGGCATCACGCCGGCGATGAAGCCCGCCGGGTCGTCGGAGACCATGGCGAAGTAGATCTTCCAGTTCTTGTACCGCACGGCCGACGGCTGGGCGCCGGAGTAGTAGAAGAAGGTATCCCGCGCCGACTTCTGCGTCTTGCCCAACAGGTAGTCGGTTTGATCGACGCCGTCGAGCGTCGTCTTGACGATTCCGGGATAGGTGCCGGACTCGATCTTCTTCTTGAGCCCGTCGCCCTTGGGGCCGCCGGCGATGTTGACGAAGGTGGGCACCCAGTCGAGAGAGGCGAAGATATCGTTCAGGATCGTCCCCGGTTTGATGTGTCCCGGCCAGCGCACGAGCATCGGAGCGCGCATGCCGCCTTCCCAGGTGGAGAGCTTTCCGCCCTTGAAGGGCGTCGTGCCGCCGTCGGGATAGCTGATGGTCTCGGCGCCGTTGTCGGTGGTGAAGCAGAGGATCGTATTGTCGAGCTGGCCCATCGCCTCGAGCTTCGCGATCACGAGGCCGATGTTGTCGTCCATCTGCTTCATGCCGGCCTCGTTCATGCCCCAGTCCTTGCCGCCGGGCTCGCCGACCATGTTGTAGTACTTCTCCGAAAGCACGGTCGTCACGTGCATGCGCGCCGGGTTGTACCAGACGAAGAAAGGCTTGTTGGTCTTCTTGGGGTCGTTGCGGTCGAGGAAGTCGATGACCTTGGCCGAGATCTCCTCGTCCACCGTCTTCGAGCGCTCGAGCGTCAGCGGGCCCTGATCCTGGCAGGTCTGGTTCTTCGGAGTGCCGTCGGAGGATTTGCACCAGATCACCGGACGCGGAGGCGTCAGGCAGACTCGTCGTCGCCGGATCGACGGCCCCGGCAACCTCGGCGAGGCCGGGGATCGGGGTGTTCTTGCACGGCGGGGCGACGGTCTGCAGGGTCGGGGTCTTGTTGATGTCCGGGAAGCTCACACCCTGCATCGCGTCGAGGTGATACAGGTACCCCCAGAACTCGTGGAACCCGTGCGCCGTCGGGAGCGCGTCGGTGTGATCGCCCAGGTGGTTCTTGCCGAACTCGCCGGTGTTGTAGCCGAGATCGCGCAGGAACCAGGCGAGCGCCGGCGTTCCGGGCTTGAGGTAGGACGGGCTGCCCGGCAGCTGCGGCGGGATCATGCCCGTGCGCAGCGGGTGCATGCCTGTGAAGAAGGCGTTGCGCCCGGCCGTGCAGCTCTGCTCGGCGTAATAGGTCTGGAAGAGCGCGCCTTCGTGGCCGATGCGGTCGATGTTGGGCGTCTCACCGACCATGAGTCCGCGGTGGTAGATGCCGGGCTGCATGATGCCGATGTCATCGCCCATGATGAACACGATGTTGGGCTTCTGGCCCGACGCCTGAGCCTGCGTACTCTGGCTCTGTCCGGACGTCTGAGCCAGGACCATCCCGCTCGTCGCCAGGCCGAAGAGAACGGCGAGAAGCATTCGCGAGTGGACTTTGAACATACCTCCTCCTTTACTTCTCGAGCTTGACCTTCAGCCCCTCGGCCGCGACCTTGAGCGTTGCGCCCTTGGTCTGGCTCGTGAGGACGATCTGCACCTTCTTGGTGTTGATGAGGGCCGTGGCGCCCTTGCCTTCCTGGACCGCGATGCCCGCGCCGGCGGCGCCATAGACGCCGTCGAAGTCGTCCAGGCTCTTCAGGTCGTAGACGTTCCCGGTCGCCTTCGCCGTGGTCATGCCGACCTCGCCGACCGTGAGCCCCTCGATCTTGAACTTGTAGTCCTTGCCCATGTAGTGGAGCGTGCCGTGGCCCCAGCTCCAGCCGATGCCTGCGGCCACGGACCCCTCGGTCAGCGTGACCGTGGCGTCCGGTTTCTGATCGGCGGCCACGGCCACCGTCGTTCCCACGATCCCGGCCAAAGCCAGAGCGGCCGCCAATGCGAATCCGATCCTCGAAGATGTCCGCATTCCCTCAACCCCCTTGTTCGCTCGTTGATGCTCCTGGACTCAAATTTTGCGTAGCAGCCTAACGGCGCCGGGAGAGCGGAGGAATTGCACTTTGGTTCAACGCGGAGGCCGGAGCGCCGGTCGCCGCCGCGGACTCGACCGGGGGATCGAGGACTGCCGACTAAGGGGAGATGCCGGCGCGTCCGGCCATGCGGACCAGGTCGGCCAGCGAGGCCGCCTGCATCTTCTCCATGACTCGCGCGCGATGGACCTTGATGGTCTGCAGGGACGTGCCCAGTTGGGCGGCGATCTGCTTGTTGGGCAGGCCACGAGCCACCAGCGGCAGGACTTCCCGCTCGCGCGGGGTCAGCGTCCGCACGCGCGCCTCGATGGTCTCCCTTTCGGAGTGGTCCGCGAGCGACGAGAGGCTCTGAGCGATGGCCGCTTCCACGGAGACGAGAAGGTCGGCGTCCTCGAACGGTTTGGTCAGGAAATCGATCGCTCCGGCCTTCATCGCCCGGACCGCGGCGGGGACCCGGCCGTGGCCGCTGATGAAGACGATCGGCAGGTCGCGCGCGCTCGCCGCGAGGGCCTCCTGCACGTCGAGCCCGCTCAGGCCGGGCATCTTGAGGTCCAGGACCACGCAGCCCGGCCCCTCGTGCGCCGGCCGGGCGAGGAACTCCGCGGACGACGCGAAGGTCTCGACGTCGTGGCCGGCGGTCTTGAGCAGCCGCGCGAGGGCTCGGAGCATCGAGGGGTCGTCGTCGACGACGAAGACGATCGCGCCGGGAGGGGTCATGCCGGAAGGCTCCCGGCGGCGGGGAACGCGCAGCGGAAGGCGGCCCCGCCGTCCTCGACGTTCTCGACCCGGATCTCGCCGCCGTGCGCCTCCACGATCGACCGGCAGATCGACAGGCCCATGCCGAGCCCGTGGGCCTTCGTCGTGTAGAAGGGCTCGAAGACGCGCTCGAGGTTCGGGCTCCGGATGCCCGGGCCGGAATCGCTCACGGAGACTTCCACGCTTCCGTTCGCGGCGCTCGTCGAGACGCGGACCTCGCGCTGCCCGACCGTCCGCTCCGCCACGGCGTCGAGGCCGTTGAGGATCAGGTTGAGGACGACCTGCTCGAGCTGAACGCGGTCCCCGTAGACGGCCACCGGCGCGGACGCGAGGACCGGAAGGATCGATGCGCTTCGCAGGCTGGCCTCGCCTCCCATGATGTGGAGCACCGAGCGGACGATCTCGTTCAGATCGACGGTGTCCCTGGGCGTTTCCTCTCCACGCAGGAGCGCGCGGATCCGCTGAATCACGTGGCCGGCCCGCTGGTCGTCTTCGATGATGTCGCTCACGCTGGCGCGCACTTCCTCGAGATCGGGCGACGGCCGAGCGAGGAGCCGCCGGGCCGCCTGCGCGTTCGCGAGGATCGCGCCGAGAGGCTGACCCAGCTCGTGAGCCAGGGACGACGCGAGCTCCCCGACGGCGCCCACGCGGTTCAGGTGGGCGATCTCGCGCTCCCGCATGCGGACTTCGGTGGCGGCGTCGTGCCGCCGCGTCACTTCGACCTGGACGACGACGGCTCCCCGGCCGGGGGGACGCAGCTCCTCGACGTGCATCTCGAACCAGCGATCCCGGCCGGCTTCGTGGAGGGAGTACTCGAGCGTGTCGTGCTTGGTGACGCCCTGCAGAACCTCCTGCACCACGCGAATGCCGGTCTCGGTGAACGGCCAGGCCGACGCCGCCGCTCTCCGCCACGCGGTCGAGATAGCTCTCGCCGACGGCGACGCCGCCGGCCGGGCTGCTGGCGCCGGCCACGGTGAACGCTTCCCAGTTCTGATTGACCTGCACGATTCTGCCCTCGCCGTCCAGGACGGCCACCTGGCCCGGCAGCGAGGCGATGCGTCGCGCCGGTCAGCGACTGGGCGATTCCGCGCCGTCGGCGCTCGAGGAGGAGGGTCGCGATGAGCGCCGCCTGCACCACGAACGCCGCGACGGCGCCGGCGACGAGATGCGGATAGCGGTTCCAGAGGGTCTCGTTGCGAAACCGGATCTCGCTGCCCGCGGGAAGGAGACTCGCCGGGACATGGAACCTCCGCAGCTCGCGATCGTCGAACACGGTGCGGCTGAAACTCCTGCGATTCGGGGGGATCGACGAGACCGGCTCCCCTCCGAGGAGCCGCAGGATCGTGCGCCCCGCCTCCTTCCCCAGTGCCGTGTAGTCGAGCACCCGTCCGCCGGCCAGGCCGTACCCGATCATCGTCGCGCTGATACCGAAGATCGGACGGTTCGACAGTGGAGCGATCAGGGCCAGAGCCTCCCGCGGGATGAAGCTGCGGCCGGCGCCGTCGACCCGAATCGCCCCATACAAGACGACCGTGTCCTCAGGCAGAGAAGCGATGCGCGTCTGCAGCTCGGCCATCGGGAGTCCGGACGAGGTCGATCAGCTCCAGCCCGTCCCCACGGGCCTGGAGGTCGCGCCGGAAGTTGTCGTTCTCGGCCCGCTCGACGTCCGATGCCCCGTTCACGAACGCGATGCGGCGGGTTGCCGGGAGAAGCGCCTGCGCCAGATCGAGAGTCTCGCCGATCTCGAACCGGGCCAGAACGGCCGTCACGTCCGGCGACAGCGGTGTATCCCTCAGGAGCCGCTCGTCCTCCACGAGAACGACAGGCACGCCCGACCAGAGCTCGGCGCGGAGCGGGCCAAGGAAATCGAGAGCCTCCCTCGTGACGGCGAGAATCGCGTCAATCCGCCGGCCCCGGTACTTCTCGAGCAGCCAGGCGGATCGCGCGCGAGCGTGCGCCGGATCGGGGAAGCGCGCCAGATCGAGGTGCTCGACGTAGACATCCGGGCGGCCGGAAGGAGCCTTTTCGAGCGCGGCGTAGATACCCGCGGTGACTCCGCTGACCCACGGGAGATAGGGGTCCTCGGCATGGACGAGGAGGACGGACTTTGTCGGGCCAGGCTCGGTCGTCGGGACGGCGGGTGCGGGCGCGCCGACCGGCAGCACGGCCAGGATCGCGACGAGGAGCTCGCCAGGCCGGGAGCCTCGATCCGCCCGCACGGGGACCCATCGGTGACGGGGTCATTCGGGGGAAGTCTATTGCGGCTGCTGCTCTCCGGTCACTTCGGCGATGGCCTCGAAAAGCAGCTCCTCGTCAAAGGGCTTCCGCAGGCAGGGCACTCCCGGAGCCGCCCGGGCCACGATTTCGACGTCTTCATGGGCTGTGATGAAGACGACGGGGATCCGAACGCCGCTCTGGGCGAGCTCCGCGCGAAGGTCGAGCCCGCTCATTCCCCCGAGAAAGACGTCCAGGACCAGGCACCGATGGCGAGAGCCGCCCGGAGCGCGCCAGGTAATCCTCCGCCGACGTGAAAGTGTCCACGTCGTAGCCGGCTCCGCGCAGCAGCCGTTCGAGGGCCCGGCGAAAAGCCGGGTCGTCGTCGACCACCGCGACCGGAAGCAGCGCTGTGTTCATCGATGGACAACCCTTCGGCGAGGCGTTCCGCGACTGCCTGCCCCAAGGTAGTTCCGCGGGATGGTCGTGGCTATTGCACCTTGGGACTACGGGCGGCGCCCGCGTGAAGGGTTCGGCGAGCGGTTCAGGCGATGCGCGTGACTCGCCGCGTGTGCCTTCTTCCGAGCGAGAGCAGGCTTCCCACGAGCCCCGCCGCCGCCCCGGCCGCGGGCAGCAGCAGCGCCACGGGGAGCGAGAGGAATCCGACCCAGAAGACCGAGAGCACCGGGTGCGGATCCCGCGCGAGCCACACGAGAGCGAGACGATACGTGGCGTACAGCAGCCCGAGGGCGATGCCTCCGCCGAGGAGCCCCTCCGCCGTCGCGTAGAGCCAGAACGGCGCGCGGATCGCGCCCTCGGTCGCCCCCATCAGGCGCATGATGCCGACCTCCTCGCGATGGAGGTCGAGGGCGAGGCGCACCGCGGAGGCGACGGACAGAATCCCGGCGAGCGTGAGGACTCCGCCGAGGAACAGGCCGACGTTGCGCATGAGGGCGACGGCGTCGCGAAACTTGCGCGAGAACTCTTCTTCCGACTCCGCGGACTCGACCCCGGGCCAGAGCCGCGCGGCGCCGGCGATCTGGGCCGCCGTTGCCGCGAGCGGCCGCCGGGCTTCAGAACGACCTCGAGCGACGGAGGGAACGGCGCGTCCTTCAGCTCCGGCGAGGGCGCCTCCGATGTCGGGAAACGCCCGGCGGAATCGCTCGAGCGCGGCGTCGCTCCCGACGATGCGGATCGTCTTGATGCGCAGGTCGGAGGTCAGCCGGTCCGCGAGCGCCCGGGCGTCGGCCTGCGGCTGCAGCGTGATCACGACGGCCGCGGGCTCCCCCGTATCCTCGACGGCGAGCCGGGAGAGGTTCCGGGCGAGCAGCGCGAGGAGACCCGGGCACGTACACCGCGATCGCGATCAGGACGATCGCCGCGGCCGTCTGGCGCGGGCTCGTCTTCGCGATCGACCAGGCCTCGCCGAAGACGTAGCGGGGCCTAACCATCCGCGGGGTCCTCGATTCCGGGCGGCGCGAGACTCACGAGACCGGCAGGAACGGCGCTTCGCGGACGATCGGCGCCGCTTCGCGAGGACGGTCGGGATCGTGCAGGCGTCCGCGCTCGAGCGTGAGCGTGCGCTTGCCCATCCGGCGGATCAGCTCGAGGTCGTGGGTGGCCACGACGACGGTCGTGCCGCGGATGTTGAACTCGACGAAGAGGCGCATGATCTCCTCGGCCAGGACCGGGTCGAGGTTGCCCGTCGGCTCGTCGGCGAGGAGGAGCGTCGGCTCGTTGACGATGGCCCGCGCGATCGCCACGCGCTGCTGCTCGCCGCCCGAGAGCTCGTCGGGATAGGCGTTCATCTGGTGATGGAGGCCCACCCGCTTGAGCACGTGGTAGGCGCGCCGTTTCTGCTCGGCCCGCGGCAGGCCCAGCACGTTCTGGACGAACGAGATGTTCTCGAAGACCGTCTTGCGGGCGATGAGCTTGAAGTCCTGGAAGACGACGCCCATCGTCCGGCGGAGGTACGGCACCTGCGACGCGCGGCAGAACGCCGATGTTGCGGCCGTTGACGATGATCTGCCCGGAGGTGGGCGGCTCCTCGAGGAAGAGAAGCCGCAGGAGCGTCGACTTGCCGGCGCCGGACGGGCCCGGTGAGGAAGACGAACTCGCCGGAGCCGACGTGGAACGACACGTCGAGCAGGGCGTCGCGAAACGCCCCGTACTTCTTGGAGACGTTGAAGAGCTGGATCATGGCTTCAGCGGCTCGCCGCCGGAGCGCCGTCGAGCGCCCGCGTCAACGCCTCGCGCACGGCCGCCGGATCCGCGCGGCCGCCGGTCTTCTTCATGACCTGCCCCACGAACCAGCCGAACGTCTGGGTCTTGCCCGACTTGTAGATCGCGACCTGCGAGGGGTTGCCGGAGACGATCTCGGCGACGATCGCCTCGAGCGCTCCCGTGTCGCGCATCGCGCCGAGCCCCTTCTCGGCGACGAGGACGTCCGCCTCGGCCGGCGAGTCCAGCATCGCGGCGAAGACCTCTTTGCCCGAGGCGGCCGAGATCGCTCCGGACTCGACCAGCCGGAGAAGGCCCGCCAGGCGCGCGGGCGCGATCGGGAAGGTGGACGCGTCCTCCGCCGAGATCTTGCGTTCCTTCATGTGGCGCAGAACCTCGCCGGTCACCCAGTTCGCGGCGAGCTTCGGCGGCACCGCCTTCGCCACGCGACTCGAAGTAATCCGCCAGCTCGCGGGCCGAGACGAGCGTCTCGGCATCCGCGACCGCCAGCCCGTAGTCGCGGACGAAACGCGCCCGGCGCGCCCGCGGCAGCTCCGGCATGTCGGCCGCCGCCTCGGCCAGCCAGGCGTCGTCGAGGACGAGCAGCCCGAGATCCGGCTCGGGGAAATACCGATAGTCGTGCGCCTCTTCCTTGCCGCGCATCGAGACCGTCCGGCCCGCCTTCTCGTCCCAGAGACGCGTCTCCTGCACGATCTTCTCGCCGCGGGCGATCGCCTCGGCCTGCCTCTCGATCTCGTGCTCGATGGCCTTCGCCACGAAACGGATCGAATTGACGTTCTTGATCTCCACGCGCGTCGAGAGCGGCGCCGTCTCCGAAAGGCGCACGGAGACGTTGGCGTCGCAGCGGAGATTCCCCTTCTCCATGTCGCCGTCGCAGACGCCCGTGTAGCGCACCAGCCGCCGGAGCTCCGTCAGGTAGGCCGCCGCCTCTTCCGCCGAGCGGAGGTCGGGCTCCGAGACGATCTCCACGAGAGGCACGCCGGCGCGGTTCCAGTCCACGAGCGACACGTCCGTCGGGACGTCCGAGTACGGCGTGTCGTGGAGGAGCTTGCCCGCGTCCTCCTCGAGATGGATCCGGACGAGCCGGACGGCCTTCTCGCCCGAGGGCGTGTCGATCGTGATCGCTCCGCCGGTCGAGAACGGCCGGTCGTACTGCGAGATCTGGTAACCCTTGGGCAGGTCCGGGTAGAAGTAGTTCTTCCGGGCGAACTGCGACTCCCGATGGATCGTCGCGCCCGCGGCCGTGGCGAGACGCAGGCCGAGCGTGACCGCGTGGCGGTTGAGGACGGGGAGCGTCCCGGGAAACCCGAGACAGACGGGACAGGTCGCGGAATTGGGAGGGGCGCCGACGGTCACCGGCGAGTCGCAGAACATCTTCGACCGGGTCAGAAGCTGCGCGTGGACTTCGAGCCCGATGACCGGAAAGACCTTGATTTTACTGGGCGTTTCGATGGCCGACACTTGCGAATATTAGCACGCGGAGCAAGCCATCCGCGGCTGACCGACGAGAGGGGATCCGCGCTCCGCTCTCCGGGATGCCGCGGCGGCTCCCCTACAATGCCTTCATGACCTGGATCGAGGACGTTCGCGACGGCGTGACGGTGATGCGTCCGAGCGACACGCCCGAGGGTCTCGTCGTCGCGTTCTCGGGCCGAGGCCACGCGCCCGAAGGCGAAGAGACGCCGACGGCCTGGCTCTCGCGGCGCTTCTCGCGCGCGATCGGCCTCGACGGCACGCCGATCCACTGGGCGCACCAGGTGCACGGCAACGACGCGGTGACCGTGCGCACGCTCGGCCGCCGGCGAGCCCAACGTCGGACGCTGCGACGCTCTCGTGACGGCTCTTCCCGGCGAGGCGCTCGTCGTCCAGACCGCGGATTGCGTTCCGATCCTGCTCGCGGCGCCCGTGCGTGTCGCGTCGGCGCCGCCCACGCCGGCTGGCGCGGCTCCGCGAAGAAACGTCGCGCGCCAGGCCGTCCGCGCTCTCGAAGCTCTCGGCGCCGCGCCATCGACTCTCCTCGCCTGGATCGGCCCTGCCATCGGCCCCTGCTGCTACGACGTCGGCGGCGACGTCGCGGCCCAGTTCGCCGGCGACTTCGTCCGATCCGGACTGCGGCGGCGGCAAGTTCCGGCTCGACCTCAAGTCCGTCAACGTCGCCCAGCTCGTGGAGGCCGGCGTGCCGCGCGCCTCGATCACCGTGCATCCCGCCTGCACGAAGTGCGGCGGCGACAAGTTCGCGAGCTACCGCCGCGACGGACAGCGCGCGGGCCGGATGATCGCTCTGATCGCTCGCGGCTGAGCCTAGAAAAGAATAAAGGAGCGACCTACGGCAGCCTTTCTGATCACACGCCGTACAGCAGCAGCCCGAACGTCTTCACGAGAAACGGCGCCATCTGTCCGCGCGTGACCGAACTCGCGGGGCAGTAGAGGAGCGGCGAGGGGCTGCAGCCTCCGGTGATTTCCCGGGTGTAGAGATCCTCGATCCAGTCAGTGAATAGCCCGGGACAGGGCACGTCGCCGAAGAGCCCGGTGCAACCCGGCGGCGCGTAGGCGTCGCCGAGAAGCGTCTTCAGCAGGAACACCGCCATCTGCTGGCGCAGCACCGGGCTGTCGGGACAGTAGGTCGGACCCGGCCCGCAACCGCCGACGACACCGCGCGCGTAGAGCTCTTCGATCCAGGGCGCGAAGGAGTCGTTCGCCGGCACATCGGTGAAGACGCCGGTGGCCGGCGGCGGCGTGTACGCCGGTCCCTCCAGCGCCTTCAGAACGAAGACCGCCATCTGCTTGCGCAGCGTTTCGTTCGTCGGGCAGTAGTTCGTCGGGTCGCAGCCCGCCGTGACCCCGTGATGAAAGATGTTCTCGATGAACGCGTAGGAGGAACTTCGCCCACCACTACTTGAGGCGGGAACGCCCCGGTCACACGCTGCAGACCACCGCGCTCGTCCACGAGCTCTACCTGAAACTCTGCGCATCGGGGCCCGTGGATTGGCAGGATCGCGCGCACTTGCTAGCCGTCGCGGCTCGCCAGCTTCGGTACATCCTGATCGACTACGCCAAGACGGCATCGCGCCAAAGGCGCGGCGGGCGTCGAATCCGGGTGACGCTTCCAGATCTCCCGGATGTCGCGATTCCGCAAGAGGAGGATGTCATCCGTCTGAACGACGCTCTGGAGCGGCTCGAAAAGCTTTCCGCACGTCCCGCCCAGGTCGTCGAGCTGCGATTCTTCGCCGGCATGACCGAGGGGGAGATCGCCGAAGTCATCGGGGCTTCCGTTGCCACAGTCAAGCGAGACTGGACCTTTGCCCGATCCTGGCTCATGACCGAGCTCGAAAGCTAGAGCAAAGTCCTTCGGGGACTGACGATCCGAGCCTACGCCGGCAGTCAGGTCCCGTACCGGCGACGAACTTCCTCTTTCTACTGAAGGGAGGCGCCCGGGCGGGGCGGATGATCGCCGTGATCGCTCGCAGTTGAGCTGCCGGGCCGCGCGCCGATAGTCGCCGCACCGATCCAGAAAAACGACAGACTGACGACCGGAGACAGCATGAAGCGCACAGCTCTGCTCGCGACCGCCCTGGCCGTCATCGCCACCCTGCCCGGGCCGACGCTTTCGCGGCCAAGGGCACGAAGGCGAACACTGACTGTCGAATACGTCTACGCGTTTCCAACGGGAAGACGCAGGACCAGAACGACTCTCGCCAGTGGAGCGTCACTCGGACGGTCAAGCTCAGCGCCGACCTGGTCGCGCAGACCCCGCAG
>CAVVML010000022.1:0-139219 GCA_963749265.1 uncultured Acidobacteriota bacterium
ACCGTGCAGCACGAGGACGTCCCGGGCTTCATGTCCGCGATGACGATGGCCTTTCCGATCCGGGACGATCCCAAGGTCATCGCGTTTCTTCGGCCCGGCGACCGCATCGAGGCGCGGCTCGTCGTGGACGGCAAGAACTACTTCTCGAGGAAGTGCTGACCAAGGGCTTCGTCCCGACACCGACGCCGTTCGGCGGCGCCGGCATCAAGCCCGAGCCCAACAAGGGCGTCGCGATCGGCGACGCGATCCCGGACTTCACACTCACGGACCAGACCGGCGCCCGGGTCAAGCTCTCCCAGTTCCGGGGGCAGCCGGTGGCCGTGACGTTCGTCTACTCGCGCTGCCCGGTCGCGACGGCCTGCCCGCTCACGGTGGCCCGGTTCTCGAAGATCGATGCCGGGCTGAAGAAGGACAACTTCGGCGCGCTGCTTTGCGTCACGGTCGACCCCGAGAACGACACGCCGGCGGTGCTCAAGGAATACGCCGCGCATGTCGGCGCGGACCCGAAGCGCTGGAAGTTTCTGACCGGGAGACCCGCGGGACGTCGCGCGCGTGGCGGAGCGCTTCGGCGTCCTGTACTACCCCGACAAAGCCCAGATCGTGCACTCCCAGGCGGTCGCGATCGTCGATCCCGACGGAAAACTGACGACCGTCTACTACGGCGAGCAGTGGGAGCCCGAAACGGTGCTCCAGGACCTGCAAAAGCGAGAAAAGGATGAGTCGGACCCGTCTTCTCGGCGCCCTGGTGTTCGGGGGATCGTGGGGCTGGGACTGGCCCTGTATGCCCAGCCGAAACATCCGTCGGAGACTTTCCTCCAGTACTGCGCGAAGTGCCACGGCGAGGACGGCAAGGCGCAGACGTCGCGCGGCAAGAACCTCAAGGCCCGGGATTTCACCGACGCCGAGTTTCAGGCAGAGGAGAGCGACGGGTCCATGATCGAGGCCGTGACCGAGGGCAAGGACGACATGCCGCCGTTCGGCAAGAAGCTCACGCAGGAGCAGATCCAGAGCCTCGTGAAGTTCGACGTGCGGGGGTTCGCGCCGAAGAAGTAGGGTACCGCCGCCTGCGGACGGCAGGTTACCGCTGGGCTGCGCCCAGCGTTGCCTACGGCCGGGGGGTCCGAGCGCGGTGGACGGCTCCCTACTGCCGGGGGTCTCCCTCTGGTGGACGGGTCAGGGGCGGCGCCAGCCGCGCGCTCGCACGGATCTCCGCCCAGTCGTTCGGAACGAGCGGGATCGGCGGATCGGCCGATGCTTCGCCGTCGCTCCATTCCTTCGGCGTCCACTCCGCGATCAACGCGTCCATTCGCTCCTCGAGCACGCGGGAGCGCGGATCCAGGCCGGTGACGACGAGCAGCCCGGTCGGATACGTCGGCACCAGGAAGATCGTGAGATCGGGACGCAGCCGGCGGAGGATCGGCGCGATCTTCCAGACGTCGCCGGTCCAGAAGGACGTCGCCCGGCGGCGGGTCGCGGTCTCGGCCGTGAGCGGCAGGCAGTCGTGGAAGAGAGCGACGGTGCCGGGCTTCGCGTAGCGCTCGATGTTCTGAAAATCGCGCAGAGCCTGTTCGAACAGATGCAGCCCGTCGACGAAAGCCAGGTCGACCGCCTCGCCCGCGAGCGCCCGCGCGGCTTCTCCGGATTGGAAGAACACATTGCTCTCGAGCGTGAAGAGCATCGTCGTGGCCGCGAACACGCGCCCGCCCTTCGCTCCGGGATCGACGCCGATCGCACGGGTCGGGGGCCTGGCCAGCGAGAGGGTGCGCCCGACGTCCACGCCGATCTCGAGATACACGCGGGGCCGCAGCGTCTCGTGGAACCGGGCGAGATGCGCGAGAAAGTCGTCGCCCGGCAGCTTCGCATGCGCCATGCACACGTGCGCCGGGAGGCAGTCGGGCTGGATCGCAAGCGCCTCGCGGCAGGCGGCGATGGCGTCTTCGATCCGACCTGCGGCCAGGTGCTCCTCGGCCTCCTTGGCGCGTTTTTCGGCCTCGAGCGCCATCAGGTCCTAATAGACCGCGTCCTCGAGCGCGACCCCAAAGATGCCCGAGTACATCTTTGGAAAGAAGTGCGTCGACTTCTGGGGAAGCCGGTCTCCCGCTCCGACCACGGCGTCGACATCCGAGACGGTCGTCGCGCGCATCAGGATCGCCGCCTGGGCGCGACCCGAGTCGACCGCTGCGATGGTGGCATCGGTGTCGGACATGAAGGAGATGCGCTCGCCCTTCGCGATCGCGTCGGTGCGGATGCCGAGGAGTTTGTCGAAGAACGCGACTTCGAGAGCCGCGACGTCCAGCGCCTTCCAGGCTTCCGAGCGTCCCTCGGGCCACGGAAGGGATTCGGGCTTCTCCTTGAGCGTCATGAGCACGGGCTTGCCCGGAGGGGCATAGAGCACGAACGCGGGGAAGCGGCGGGAGTGCGCTTCGAGGGCGTCGTAGGCCTCCCGGGCCGAACCGAGCTCGCGAAGCTCGAAGTAGTCGCGGGCGGAGTGCAGCGTCTTGACGGGGCGCCAGTCCGGCATCCCGGAAAGCAGGCGGTGGATCGGCCGGACGATCACGCCCGGGGACTCCATGTCGACGATCGCGCAGAGCTTGTACTTCGCGCCCGGCATCTTCTCGGCGGCCGGGTCCTTCGAGAACGCGAGCGCCGTCTCGTAGCGGTGGTGGCCGTCGGCGATGATCGATTCCGCGTTCTTGACGAGGCCCTGGAGCTCGACGTGGGCGGCGTAGTCCGAGATGCGGAACGCGTCGTGCCGGACGCCGTCGTCGTCGGTGGCCGTGAGGTTCGGCGCCCGCCGCGTCGATAGCGCCGCCGAGAGGGGCGCGCGCGTCAGGAGAAACAGGAGCTCCAGGTCGGCCTTCGTGGCCGAGAGCAACGCGAGGCGGTCCTCCTTGGGCTTCGCGAGCGTGCGCTCGTGCGGCCGGATCGTCCCGCGTTCGTACTCCTCGAGTTTCACGAGACCGACCAGCGCGTCTCGCACGATGGTCTTTCCGCCTTCCTTGAACGTCTGGCGATAAGTCCAGAGCGCGGGGCGCTTCTCCTTCTCGAGGATCCCGCCGGCGAGCCAGTCCGCCAGCGTCTTCGCCGCTTCGGCGTACGGGTCCGGGCCCTCCTTCTTCGGATACGTGACGCGCACGATGTTTTCGGGAGCGCGGGCGTAGAGCTGGTCCTGCCGCTCCGGCGAGATCTGGTCGTAGGGCGGCGCGAACACGTTCGAGAGCCCGCGCTCGCGGATGACGCGCGGGGAGAAGCGAATCGAGCGAAACGGACGCAATTCCATGGCGGGGCATTATGCGTTCAGACAATGCGTTTTGCCACGGCCGCTACACTGTCGCGCCGAACGGCGCGCTACACTGATGCCACGGTGATTTCCCTGGCTCGCGCGATCGAAGGCTTCGCCTCCTACGTGGCCGACGAGCGCCGCTACTCCCCGCGGACCGTCGAGGCCTACCGCCGGGACCTCCAGCGCTTTGCGGGCTTCTGGGAGAAAGAGTTCGCGAACAGCCCCGCCGCGAAGACGCCGCTTCCGAAGGTCGACACGCTCGCCGTGCGGTCCTATCTGGCGCATCTCCACCGGGACCGGCTGGCGAACCGATCACTCGCCCGGCACCTTTCGACGCTGCGCTCGTTCTTCCGCTGGGCCTGCCGCGAAGGCCACCTCGAGAAGAACCCGGCGCGCGGGCTGCCCTCGCCGCGGGTCCCGAAGACTCTGCCGAGGGCGATGTCGCTCGGCGACACGGAACGGCTGCTCTCGGCCGACGAGGAGGAGGCGTTCGTTCCCGAGCGCGAGCGGGCGCTCTTCGAGCTCCTCTACGCCACGGGCCTGCGCGTGTCCGAGGCCGCGGGCCTCGATCTTGCGGACGTCGATTTTTCTTCGCGGCTCCTGCGCGTGACCGGGAAGGGGAGCCGCGAGCGGATCGTGCCTTTCGGCGAAGCGGCCGCCGAAGCCCTGCGCGAGTACCTGCCCTCGCGAGACGCCCTGCGCCACCGCGCGGATCCGGGAGCCGGGCGCGGCGGCGAGCCCGTTTTCGTCAATGCGCGCGGAGGCCGGCTCACGCCGCGTTCCATGGCGCGGCTTTTGAAACGCCGCCTGCGCGCGGCGGGGCTTCCCGAAGAGATCTCGCCCCACGCGCTGCGCCATACCTTCGCGACGCACCTGCTCCAGGCGGGCGCGGACCTGCGCGCGATCCAGGAGCTCCTCGGCCACGCCTCGCTCTCGACGACGCAGAAGTACACGCACCTCGACGCCGCGAGGCTCGCCGAGGTCTACCGGAATGCGCATCCGAAGGCCTGAAGGGGCGATTCTCGTTCTCGCTGTCGTCTTGCTGGGCGGCGACCCCGGCGAGGCCGCCGCTTCTTTCCGAGATCGACAAGACGATCCGCGAGCGGTTCTGGGATCCGAAGCTGAAGGGTCATCGACTGGGAGGGCGCGGTGGCGAAGGCCGCGGCGGAGCTCGCGCACGCCCGCGCCCGGCCGCCGACGCGGACGCGATCTACGACCGTCTCCTCGCGACGCTCGGCGGATTCCCACACGTTCCGCGTGCCGTGCGGGCCGGCTTCCCGAGCGCGGGCTGGGGGACCGCGGGCCTGCGCATCGGCCAGGACGGGCGACGGCTATGCGGTCAAGGGGGTGGTCCCCGGCGGCGCGCCGCCGGATGCGCGGGCTTTCGCCTCGGGGACGAGATCCTGGCCGTGGACGGAACGGCCTTACGGAAGCGAGCGCGTCAATTTCCGCGACCTGTTTTTCGTCTTCGAAGGCGAGCCCGGCTCATGGTCCCGTCTCGGTCCGGCGGAACAGAGATCCGCCCGACACATCGGTCGGCACAGGAGCTGATCCGCGTCCCCGAACCGGCCCGTCGACGATCTCGTCTGGAAGAGTGCGCGGGTCATCCGAAGGAACGGAAAGGCCTACGGGTACGCGCACCTCTGGGGCATGTCCGCCGATGCGGCGCTCGCGATCGTCGACATGCTCTCGGACCCGAAGGGCGCCGAAGGCTCGCGGCCCAATCTCGGCGGCCTCTCGCAGATCGACGGCTTCCTTCTGGACGTGCGCGGGAACAGCGGTGGCTACGACCCCAACATCCTCCCGACGTTTCTGCGCGGACAGTGGAACGCCGCCGACTACTACGTGATCTCGCGCGACGCGAAGCGCCTCGTGCCTCCGGCCTACAAGCCGCTGCCCGTGGCCCTCCTGACGAACTCCGGCACGGCCTCCAACGCCGAGGCGCTCGCGCTGAAGTTCCGCGCCCACAAGATCGGGCCCATCGTCGGCGAGCGCACCGCCGGGATGGCGAGCGGCGGCGCGGCCGCGGTCAAGCTCTCCGACGGCTCGATGCTCTGGTTCTCGGAGCGCGCGATCGAGAGCCTCGACGGAAAGAGCTACGAAGGGCCGGGGCGTCGAGCCCGACGTCGCCGTCGCCGACCGCCCCGCGGCGGCCGAGGGCGGGGAGGACGCCGTCGTCGAGGCCGCGATCCGGGCGCTCGCCAATGCTCGTCCTCCCGCTTGAGGTAATCTCTTCGCCAATGCCCAAACCGCCTCGCTGGCACTCGACGACCGTCCTCTGCGTGAGGGCCGGCGGCAAAGTCGCGATGGCCTCGGACGGGCAGGTCACGCTCGGCACCACGGTCATGAAGCAGACGGCGGCCAAGATCCGCCGGCTCGCGGGCGGCTCGGTGATCGCGGGCTTCGCCGGCTCCTCGGCCGACGCGTTCGCCCTCTTCTCGCGCTTCGAAGGCAAGCTCGACGAGCACCGCGGCAACCTCGAGCGCTCGGCGATCGAGCTCGCCAAGGACTGGCGCACCGACAAGATGCTCCGCCAGCTCGAGGCCCTCCTCATCGTGGCCGACCGCCAGAGCTCGCTTCTGATCTCGGGAACCGGCGACCTCATCTCGCCCGAGGAGGGCGTGCTCGCCATCGGCTCGGGCGGCTCCTACGCTCTCGCCGCCGCGCGGACCCTCCTGAAGCACCGCCCCGACATGTCCGCCACGGACATCTGCCGCGAGTCGCTCCTGATCGCCGCGCAGATCGACATCTACACGAACGACCACATCACGCTCGAAGAGCTGTAGACGGGAACTCGTACCGTCTCAGTAGGTTGAGCCTCGCCCCGGCGTCCGTGACCGGAAACGAATATGATTCGGGCAAACGCGAGGAAGATTCATGAGCATTCGTCTGACCGGCGTCCTGGCGCTTCTCCTGTCGTGTCCGCTCGCGGCGTTCGGATCGGATGGGCCGGTGAATCTGTTCGGAGCCTGACGATGGGTCCGGACGATGCGCGCATCCGATACACCCGCGCCGAACTCGAGGCGCAGGCCTCGGACGCATCGGTTCGGCCGAGGGCGGTGGGTCGGGCTGTGGGGGGCGCAGGCGTACCGGCTTCATGGACGTTCGCCTCGTTTGGGAGCGGGATCGGCCTGTCCGGTTTCGTCGTCGCCCGGGCCAACGGCGGGGTCGAGATCTATTGTGGCGGTTCGAGCGCCACGTTCGGAGACGACGAGTACTGGTATTCGCTGCGGCATTCGGCGGCGACGGGTGAGTTCGACCAGACGTTCGTCAGCGAGCACATGCAGTCTCCGATCATGAGGATCGCCTCGGCGGACGTGATCGGGGACAAGCCGTTTCGAGATCGTGGTCGCTCTCAACTCGGGGGAGATCCGGCTCTACGATCAGGACACGAAGGCGGTGCTGCCGGGCTTCGCCGCTCCGGCGGGCCTCACGGCGGCGACCCTCGCGGATCTCGACGCGGACGGGAAATCCGAGATCCTGGTCACGACGGAATCCGGCCTCTCCGTCTTCTCAGGATCGGGCGCCTCTCTCTGGAGCAATCCCGGGGTCGGTGGCGTAGACGTCGTCGTCGGCCAGATGGACGATGATGCGCCGCTCGAGATCGCGACGACAGGGGGCGACGTGGTGGACGCAGCGACGCATCAGTCGCAGTGGCATTGGCCGGCGGCCTTCGGATTCCGCTTGCGAGCGGACGACATCGACGTCGACGGGCGCGACGAGCTGATCGCGGCCGAGAACTGGTACTTCGTCTGGGCGTACGACGTGGAGCATCAGCTTCCGAAGTGGTCGATCTCCTACCGATCTCGACATCGGCGCGATCGAGGTGCGGGACGTGGATTGCGACGGAAGGCCGGATCTGCTGGTGGGGGACGGGCAGTGGGGCAGCGTGATCGCCTACGATACGTCGACCCAGGCCGAGAAGTGGTCAGTGCCGAACCCGGAGCACGGCGTCACCAACATCGCTGTGGGAGACGTCGACGGGGACGGGCGGGAAGAGCTCGTCTGGGGCGCGGGCGCCACATCGACCGGCGCCGACCACATGTATGTCGTCGACCTCCAGGACCCACGATCTCGAATGGAGCAACGCGGACCTCGTCGGACCGTTCATCGGAACCGCCACGGGAGACGTCGACGGAGATGGCGAGCCGGAGCTGATCGCGATCGCGACATATTCCGACGCCGGGGTACTCGGGGGGCCGGATCCTGGTCTTCGACGCGCGTACCCACGGGCTCCGCACAATCTCCGAGCCGATCGGGTACGGCTTCTATCCCATCGAAGATCTCAAGCTGCGCAACGTGGATGCCGACGCGGCCCTCGAGATCGTCGTCGCGATGAACTATCTCTATGACGGCGTCGTTCGCGTCTACGACTTCGACGGCGGGAGCGGGGAGCTCGTGCTGGTCTGGGAGAACCCGGAGCATCCGTTCGGCTCTCCATTCACGTCGGTGGAAATCGCCGATGCCGACGGCGACGGCGCGCTCGACGTCGTTGCGGGCGGAAGCCGTGCCCACACGGGCGCCGAGGGTGTCTTCATCCACCTCTACGACTACGCCACGAAAGCCTTGAAGTGGCGTTCCTTCCAGCTCGGTTCGTACTGGTCGGCAATCCGCGACGTCGTCGTCCAGACCGCTGGCGGCGGCCATCCCGACATTCTCGCGATCGACGAGGGAAGCGCTCTACGCGTTCGACGGCGTGACGAAGGAGGCGCTTCAGATCACGCCGGGGACTTCTCGGCTTGCGACCGAACCCCTAAGCATCGGGGCGCTCCGTTTCTGGGGACCGCGGGCGGCAGCCTCTAGCGATACGACCGGGCCGTTTCGACCTACGTGCCCGGCGACGCCTGGAACCTTGGGTGTCCTGACGACGGCTACGCCGACTGCGGCGGAGGCCGGGCTCATCGGCGCCGGCGGCCGTCTCCATTTGTACTCGGCGTTCGACGGACGGCGTCGTGGACATCGGTGGACTTTGGCTTGCCGGCCGGACGGCTCGCGAGCCTGGGCGCGGGGCGCGCATGCGCGGTTCTTCACGGGTGCGCTCTTCGGCGTCGTGGAGGTCGCCCGGGCAGCGTTCTCACCGCCGTCGTCCCTTCGTCCGGGCCGGCGGCCGGCGGCACCGAGGTGACGGCTTCAGGCTCGGGATTCCAGCCGGGCGCGGGACTCTTCTTCGGAGATGAGGTGGCGGTTGCGCCGACCCCGGTCGGTACTCGACCGGAACCCTGGGTTCCTGCGACGCTCCCGGAGGCTCACCGTTACAGTGCTCAACCCGGACGCGCTCGTCGATCCATGAGCGACGCCTTCTTCGCCGATTTTCTGGACGTCGAAGGCGGGAGTCTCTTCCACGACGCGGTCGAGACGATCGCGCGCGCGCGGGTGGTGGCGGGATGCGGTGCGGGGAACTTCTGTCTCGGGCAGCAGGTGACCCGCGCGCAGATGGCGTCTTTCTGGTGCGGGCCGGGCTCGGCGGCGAACCTCGCGGCGCCGGCGGCGAGCGGTCAGGTGTTCGCGGACGTGCCGGCGGAGGTTTCGCGGCCGGAGAGATCGAGCTCCTGGCGAGCCGAGGGGCACGGCGGGCTGCGGCGGTGGGCGTTCTGCGCGGCGTCGTCGGTCACGCGAGCGCAGATGGCTGTCTTTCTGCTGAAGACTCTGGAAGGGAGCGGCTACGTTCCGCCTCCGGCGCAGGGAGTGTTCGACGACGTGCCCGCGGCCGATCCGTTCGCGCCCTGGATCGAAGAGCTCACTGCGCGCGGCATCTCGGCGGGCTGCGGCGGAGGCCACTTCTGCCCGGCCGCAGCGACGACGCGCGGCCAGATGGCGGCGTTCCTCGCGCGCACATTCTTCGCGCCGTAAAACTGCTCTGGTATTTTGGTGTAGGGGGAGGTGCCGTGGTCTTTCTGATGCCCGGAGAGAAGGAAGCCGAGGCCCCCCCGGCCGCGGCGCGGACGCCCCGCGAGATCGTCGTCGAGCTCGACAAGTACGTCATCGGCCAGAAGCGGGCCAAGAAGGCGGTCGCGATCGCCCTGCGCAACCGCTGGCGGCGCCAGCGCCTCTCGCCCGAGATGTCGCGCGAGATCCTGCCGAAGAACATCCTGATGATGGGCCCGACGGGGGTCGGCAAGACCGAGATCGCCCGCCGCCTCGCGCGCCTCGCGGACGCGCCGTTTCTGAAGGTCGAAGCCTCCAAGTTCACCGAGGTCGGTTACGTGGGCCGCGACGTCGAGTCGATCGTCCGCGACCTGACCGAGGTCGCCGTCCAGATGGTCCGCGAGGAGAAGACGCTCGAGATCCGCGACCGCGCGCAGGGGAGGGCGGAGCAGCGGCTGCTCGAGCTGCTGCTGCCGGCGCTGCCCGACAACGAGGGCGAGGAGACGCGGGCGCGCATCCGCACGATGCTCCGCGAGGGGAAGCTCGAGGACCGCATGGTCGAGGTCGAGGTCGCCGACAAGACCTTCCCGTCCTTCGAGATCGTGACGAACCAGGGCGTCGAAGAGATGGACATCAACGTCAAGGAGATGCTCCCGGGCCTCTTCGGCGGCAAGAAGAAGCGCCGCAAGACGTCCGTGTCGGAAGCCCGGCAGATCCTCCAGGCGGAGGAGGAGGGCCGGCTCATCGATCCGGGCCAGGTGGCGCGCGAAGCCGTCGAGCGCGCGCAGTCCTCCGGCATCGTCTTCCTCGACGAGATCGACAAGGTGGCGGGCCGCGAGTCCGGCGGCCGCGGGCCGGACGTGTCGCGCGAAGGCGTCCAGCGGGACCTTCTGCCGATCGTCGAAGGCACGTCCGTCAACACGAAGTACGGGTTCGTCAAGACGGACCACGTGCTCTTCATCGCCGCGGGCGCGTTTCACGTCTCGAAGCCCTCGGACCTGATCCCGGAGCTGCAGGGCCGTTTCCCGATTCGCGTGGAGCTCGACTCTCTGACCGAGGCGGACTTCGTGCGGATCCTGACCGAGCCCGAGAACGCCCTGCTCAAGCAGTACAGGGCCCTTCTCGGCGCCGAGAACGTCGATCTCAGCTTCTCGGAGGATGCCATCGGAGAGATCGCGCGCGACGCCGAGCGCGTCAACCGGGCGCTCGAGAACATCGGCGCGCGCCGGCTCCACACGATCCTCGAGCGCCTGCTCGAGGACATCTCGTTCGCGGGGCCGGAGAACGCGGGCAAGTCGATCCGGATCGAGCTCGCCGACGTGCAGGGGGCGCTCGCCGATCTGGTCAAGGACGAGGACCTGTCCCGATACGTTTTGTGAGGCGGCGCCGCTTCGCGGCGCGACGACGAGAGAGGGGAAGTCGCTCGGGATCCTCTCCCTGTAAGCTCCCTTCTCGCATGAAGCGCCTTTCTGCGAGTCTCGCGATCTGCCTGCTGGCGCTGGCCTGCGGCAAGAAGGGGGATCCGCAGCCGCCGCTGCCGCGCGGTCCGAACGCCGTCAAGGATCTCGCCGTGGAGCAGGAGGGCGACGACGCCGTCCTGACCTTCTCCTTCCCGGACCGGCTTCAGACGGGCACGCCGCTCACGGACCTCGAGTCGATCGAGGTGTACCGCGTCGTCAACCCGCCGCCCGGCATGACGGCGCCGGCGAGCACGGGGCCTGCCCCCGGTTCGGGCGGCGGAGGAATGTCGGGATCGGAGCTCAAGGGCCTCGGGTACGCCGAGCGCCGCGCCGCGACCAACGTGCGGCTGGCCGAGGAGGCGTTCTACCGCGAGTCCGAGCGCGTGGCGTCGCTCGCGCTTCCCGATATCGCCGACGCGACGCACGGCGCGCAGCTCATCTACCGGGATCCGCTGAGCAGCCTCTTCCTGCAGGAGGACGGGCCGCATCCCCTGGCCTACGCGGTCGTCTCGACGCGGCGCGGGGGCGAGCGAAGCCCGCTCTCCAACATCGTCTCGATCACGCCCGGGATCGCGCCGCAGGCGCCCGAGTTTCTGCCCGCGATCCTCGACGAGGGACGCGTGTGCCTGGAGTGGGAGCCGCCGCTCCAGAACGTCCTGTTTCAGCCCGTCGAGATCGGCGGCTATCGCGTCTATCGGCGGCTGCTGTCGCAGGACGAGTACGAGACGCCCTTGAACGTGAAGCCGATCGAGGGGACGTCTTTCATCGATACGACGGCGCCTTACGGCGTTCCTCTGGCGTACACGGTGCGCGCGACGCTGGCGAAGAATCCGAAGGTCGAGGGTCTTCCCGCCGAGGAGCTCTTCGTCGTTCCGCGCGACACGTATCCTCCCCCCGCGCCGGCCCGCCTGGACGCGCTCTCGGAGCCGAGCCTCGTCCGGCTGCTGTGGGATCCCGTGGACGCGACGGATCTCGCGGGCTACTTCCTCTATCGGGCGGAGGGCGGCGGCGCCCCCGTGCGCATCACGCCTTCGCCGGTCGTCGATCCGTTCTTCAACGACACGAAGGTCAAGGTGGGAGTGCGGTACCGCTACACCGTCCGCTCCGTCGATCGCTCCGGCAACGAGAGCAGCCCCTCCCCGGTGGTCATCGCCGAGCCGTTCTGACGGGAGGAACGAGCGCCCGGGGGCGGCGTCGAGCCCGGATGACGCCTCTTTAAGCTTCGATTACACTCCCGCTCCCATGTCCCTGCCCAGTCGATTCGTGAAGATGGCCGGCGGCGGAAACGACTTCCTCGTTTTCGAGGCCGACGGCCGGAACCTCACCGACGAGGACCGGCGCCGGCTCGCCCTGGTCTGCCGGCGGGGGCTGTCGGTCGGGGCCGACGGAGCGCTCTTTCTCTCGCCGGACGGGCCGGGCCGCGTCCGGATCGACTACTTCAACTCCGACGGCGGAGCCGGCCACGTTCTGCGCGAACGGCACGCGCTGCGCCGCCCGCTACGCGATCCGCCACAAGCTCGCCTCCGGGCCGAGCCTCGTTCTCGAGACGGGCTGGGGACCGATCGCGGCGAACCTCAACGGCGACGTCGTGACGCTCGCGCTGCCCGCCATCCCCGCGCCGCAGGATCCCGTGCCGATCTCGGGCCGCGGCCTTCCGCCCACGGCGATTCCGATGAAGGTCGGCGTGCCGCATCTCGTCGTCTTCATGCGAGGGGATCTCTCACAGCTTCCGATCGAGCGCCTCGGCCCGCTCGTGCGCCAGCATCCCGCGATGCCGGAGGGCGCCAACGCCAACTTCGTGCGCGCGGGCAAGGACAACCGCATCGAGGTCCGCACGTGGGAGCGGGGCGTGGAGGGCGAGACGCTCTCCTGCGGCTCCGGCGTGGTCGCCGCGGCGATCGTCGCGGGGCGGGCCGGCCTCGCCGCCTCGCCCGTGACCTGCGCGACGAAGAGCGGCGTGGATCTCGTCGTCGAGTTCTCGGACGAGAAGGATGCCTTCACGGGCGTGCGCCTGACGGGCGACGCGCGCGAGGTCTACGCCGGCGAGCTTCTCGAGGAGGCCTGGCAGGCGTGATCGCGTTCGGTTCCGCGGGCTCTCCACCGTTTCCCTCCAAGATCGTCGCCGTCGGGCGGAACTACCGCGAGCACGCGGCCGAGCTCGGCAACGCGGCGCCCGAGGACGAGCCTCTGCTCTTTCTCAAGGCGCCCTCGGCGCTCGTCTTCGACGGCGGCGACATCGTTCTGCCGCCCGAGTCCGAGAGAGTCGACTACGAAGGCGAGCTCGCCCTCGTGATCGGGCGGCGCATCAAGTCGTGGCCCGAGGAGCGGTGGCGCGAGGCCCTCGCCGGCGTCGCCTGCGCGAACGACGTCACCGCGCGCGACCTGCAGAAGAAGGACAAGCAGTTCGCGCGCTCCAAGTCCTTCGACACCTTCTGCCCGGTCGGCCCGGCCATCGTCCCGGGGATCGATCCCTCGGACCTCGCGATCGAGACACGGGTCAACGGCGCCGTCCGGCAGTCTTCGCGGACGTCCGCGATGGTCTTCTCGCCCGCGTTTCTGGTCGCCTACGTGTCGCGGATGATGACGCTCGAGCCCGGAGATCTCATCCTGACCGGCACTCCCGCGGGCGTGGGCCCGCTCGCCGCGGGCGACGTCGTCGAGGTCGAGATCGAGAACGTCGGCGTCCTGCGCAATCCGGTGCGGAAGCCCTAACGAGAGATGCGACGTCGCGCGCTTCTGGTGGCGGCGGCCGCAGCGGTCGCTCCTGGCCGCGGCGCCCCCGGATCCGAATCGGCCCGGCCAGGAACGCAACGTCACGCTGCTTCCGAACGGCTGGCGCATCGACGCCGGCGGGCCGGCACGTCGCCGTGGGCGATTTCCCCATCTCGGTCGTCGAATCGCCCGACGGCTGCTGCGCGGTGGTCTCGACCGCCGGAGTCTCGAGCCCGACGCTGACCGTCGTCGACGTCGAGAGGATGATGGTCCGCCAGTCGCTCGAGCCGGGCAACGCCTGGCTGGGTCTGGCCTTCAGCCCCGACGGCCGGCGTCTCTATTCCTCGGCGGGAAGCGACAACGCGGTCGACGTCTTCCTCTGGAAGGATCGGAAGCTCGAGAAGGAGAAGCGCATCGCGCTCGGCGAAAAGCTCACGACGAGCTTTCTCGCCGGGCTCGCCGTCTCGGCCGACGGGCGCCGACTCTTCATCGTCAATCCGCTCGGGCTCACGCTCTCCGCGGTCGATCTGGAATCGGGACGCGTCGAGCGCATGGTGACGCTGCCCGCCGAACCGTACACATGCCTCCTGTCGAAGGACGGGAAGACCCTCCTGGTCTCGCTCTGGGGCGGTTCCCGGATCCTGCTCGTGGATCCGGCGAGCCTCGCCGTCCAGGGCGAGGTCGAGGTCGGCGAGCATCCGGCGGCCATGGCGCTCTCGCGCGACGGCGCCTCCGTCTTCGTCGCCTGCGCCAACACGAATGCCGTCTGGGTCGTCGACATTGCGTCGCGCAAAGGTGACCGAGCGGATCTCGATCGCCCTGGAGCCGAAGGCGCCGGCGGGGAGCACGCCCAACGCGCTCGGGCTTTCGCCGGACGGCGGCACGCTCCTCGTCGCGAACGCCGACAACAACACGGTCGCGGTCGTGAACGTCGCGTCGCGCGAATCGCGGGTGAAGGGCTTTCTCCCGGTCGGCTGGTATCCGACGGGGACGATGCTTCACCTCCGACGGCAAGCGCATCCTCGTGATCGCCGGCAAGGGGCTCACGTCGCAGTCCAATCCGCGCGGACCGCAGCCCGGCGCCGGGGGATCGGAGGGGCAGTACATCGGCCGCCTCCTCACCGGATCGCTCTCGCGCATCGACGTCCCGGACGAGGCGAAGCTCGCCGAATTCACGCGGCGGGCCCACGAGCTCAGTCCCTATCGCGACGCGCACCGGCTGACGCCCGCCCGCCCGCCGAAGTCGTCGCCGATCCCGCTCCGCGTGGGCCAGGCTTCGCCGATCCGGTACGTGTTCTACGTGATTCGCGAGAACCGCACCTACGACCAGATCCTCGGTGATCTGCCGGTCGGCGAGGGCGAGCCGACGCTCTGTCTGTTCGGCGAAGACGTGACGCCCAACGCCCACGCCCTGGCGCGCGACTTCGTCCTCTTCGACAACTTCTACGTCGACGCCGAAGTCAGCTACGACGGTCACGCCTTCTCGACCGGCGCCTACGCGACCGACGCCACCGAGAAGTTCTGGCCCTCGTACTACGGCGGACGCGGCGGCCAGTACCTTTCGGAGGGCGGCGGTCCGGATCGAAACGCCTACGGCAACGTCACCGCGCCGCCGGCGGGCTACATCTGGGACGCCTGTGCGCGGGCCGGGGTCTCGTATCGGAGCTACGGAGAGTTCGCGGTTCCGCAGAGGACGCCCGCCGACGACACCGCGGGAAGCCCGCCGTATGACGGATCCGTGCCGGGCATGCGCGGCCACGTGTGTCCGACCTATCCGCCCTACGACCTCTCGATCCCCGACAACCGCCGTGTGGACGCATGGCTCGAGGAGTTTCGCCGGTACGAGAAGGACGGCGGGCTGCCGCGCCTCTCGATCCTCCGGCTCCCGAACGATCACACGGCCGGCACACGGCCCGGCATGCCGACGCCGCGAGCCATGATCGCCGAGAACGATCAGGCGCTCGGCCGCCTCGTCGAGGCGATCTCGAAGAGCCGTTTCTGGAAGGAGTCGGCGATCTTCGTTCTCGAAGACGACGCGCAGAACGGTGCCGACCACATCGACGCGCATCGCTCGGTGCTGCTGATGGCGAGCCCGTACGCTCGCCGCGGCGCGCTGGACCCGACGATGTACACGACCTCCGGCGTGCTGCGCACGATCGAGCTGATCCTGGGCCTGGAGCCGCTCAGCCAGTACGACGCCGCCGCGACCCCGATGTACGCCGCGTTCCGGTCGAAACCCGATGCGCGGCCCTTCACGGCCCTGCCGCCGCGCGTTCCTCTCGACGAGAAGAACCGTCCGGACGCGTGGGGCGCCGAGGAATCGGTGCGGATGAACCTGGAGGAGGCCGACCGGGCGCCCGATCTTCTGCTCAACGAGATCGTCTGGCGCTCGGTGCGCGGCGCCGATCAGCCGATGCCCGCGCCGATGCGGGCCAGCTGGGTCCGGCCGATCGAAATCGAAGAAGCGGACGAAGACGACGACGACGGGGACGCCGCGGAGTCGCCGTAGGTCAACGACGCGCCCGAGTCCACCCACCAATCCAGGCTTCCGGATCTCATCCCGGTCGAGGGCGACAGGATCGAGGAGCCCTCGCGCACGGCGGATGTTCCCCACGGCGCCGGAATCACGGGAAAGAGAAGGTACTGACTCTCGCCGTAGTCCCCCGCGGAAACGAGGGTCAGGGTCACCGGTCCGCGCTGGTTCGCGGCGAGAAGGTCCGGCGAGAGGGGCATTTCGAGGAAGGGCCGGCGCCGGTCCGTGTCCGCGCGGCTGTCGTACAGCATCTCGCCCTCGGGCCCGAGAACCGAGAGCCCCGCGTTCGACGGAACGAGCGCCGGCGCCACGCGGATTCGGAGGACGGACCCCTGCGCCATGGGAAGAGCGCCCCTGGGGATCCTCTGCGCGATGCGGATGCCGGGAGCCTCGATCCGTCCCCATTCCCGATCGAGGACCTGGCGCTGCCACCGGGCGGCCGCAACGAGGATCACGAACGTCGCGGCGGCCAGGCTCTTGATCGGAGGCCAGGCGGCCGCCGCACAGAGAAAGAGGGCGGGGAGCATGGGCAGCGCGAACCGAGGCAGCGCTCCGAGGAAAAAGCTTTGCGCGACCAGCATTGCCGCGAGCGCGAGACCGAGAATCCGCGGGAGCGAGCCGCGCTCTCGCGACGGGGCGAGAAGACACGCCAGCGCCAGGAGCACGACGAAAGGCGAGGCGAGGCGCGAGGCCTCGTCGAGCGTCGCCCACGCTTTCGACCAGGACGCGTCGTGGTGCTCGCCGCCGAGGAGGCCGTGCCCGAGACGCCAAACGATCTGGCGGAAGGCTTCGGACTGGTCGGGCGGCGGGAGTCCGGCTGCGTTGATCCAGCCGTACTCGGCGCGTGCCCAGACGAAGGCCGGGCCGAGCCCGCGCAGCGGATCGCGGCCGGGAGGATCCGTCAGGAGCCAGACGGGAACGACGAGGAGCATGGAGGCAGCGGCGAAGCTCGAGAGGGCACGGAAGCGTCTCGCGGTCGCGAATGCGAGGGCCGCCAGAGCGACGGCGACGGCGCCGGCGTTCGGACGCACCAGAAAGAGCAGTCCGCTCGCGGCGCCCAGGGCGACCGCCGGCCATGCGCGCGCGGGCGGATCGAGGAGCGCCGCCACGATCGGAAGAAGCAATGCGGCGGTCAGAGCCTCCGACATGACCGTCGTCGCGGAATCGGGGAGCCGCAGGAAGAGCATGAGCACCGCATAGAGGACGGCACCGCGTGCGAACGACGTCCGGCGGCCGAGAAATACGCAGACACCGGCGATCGACACCCAGAGCAGCACCATCTGGATGATGACGATCCGGCGCGGCGCCCCGTCCGCGGTCGCGCCAACGGAAGCCGCGCGAAGGAAGGCGATCCAGCCGGGCTTGGCCGGATGCGCTGACGGCGGAGGCGGGGCGGGGGAGACGATGCCGGCGCCTTCGCGGGCCCAGGCCAGATCGATCTCGCTGTCGGACCACAACACGACCGGGGCGACGAGCGCCGGCCAGAGGTAGAGAGCGAGACCCGCGACGCCGAGGAATGCGAGGAGCGCCTTGCGTCCGCCCTGGCTCACAAGCGGTCGAGGAGCGTCTCGGGAAGTCCTCCGAACGCCCCGGAGGACATCAGGATCAGCACGTCGCCGGGCCGCGCTTCGCCGCGCAGGATCCCGGGAATGGCGTCGATCGTGTCGGGAGCGAACGCGGGTTTGCCGGCGGAGGCGAATCGCCGCACGAGAGCGCCGCGGTCGATCTGGTTGTCGGGGCCGAGGCGTTGGGCGTGGAAGACGGGCGCGAGGACCACCGCGTCGGCGCCGGCGAAGGCATCCGCGTACTCGTCTTCGAACATTTTGCGGCCGGCCGTGTTCGAGCGCGGCTCGAAGAGCGCCCAGAGTCGACGTCCCGGGAAGCGCGCCCGGGCCGCCTGGAGCGTGCCGGCCACCGCCGTCGGATGGTGCGCGAAGTCGTCGACGACGAGGACACCGTTCTTCTCACCCTTGACCTCGAGACGCCGGCGCACGCCCGCGAAGCGCGGCAACACGCGCGCGATCTCGGTGTCGGAAAGCCCGACGCTCCGCGCGAGCGCGATCGCGCCCAGGGCGTTCCGCACGTTGTGGAGGCCGAGCATCGGAGAGGACAGCCGCACCGTCGGCAGGCCCGCCTCGACGAGCGTGAAGCCCGTGCCGTCGGCGCCGAAGACGATGTCGCGCGCCGAAAAGTCGACCCCCGGAGTATCGAGCGCCACTCTCACGAGAGGCGCGCGGGCCTCGCGGGCCGCCTCCATGACGCGGGGATCGTCGGCGTTCACGACGACGACGCCGTCTTCGGGCACGAGCGCCACGACCTTCCGGAACGCGTCGAGGACGGCCGCGAGATCCGCATACAGATCGGCATGGTCGAACTCGATGTTGCCGACGAAGAGGTGCTTCGGCTCGTAGTGCAGGAACTTGGGGCCGCGGTCGAAGAACGCGGCGTTGTACTCGTCGCCTTCGAGCACGAAGTGGGGGCCGGCGCCGCGGCGATAACCCCGGCCGAGATTCTTCATCTCGCCGCCGACGAGGAAGCCCGGATCCCGTCCGGAATCGAGGAGCAGCCAGGCCGTCAGCGCCGAGGTCGTGGTCTTCCCGTGGGTCCCCGTGATCACGATCGAGGTCTTTCCCGGCAGCAGGTATTCGCGCACGGCCTGTGGCAGCGAGAGGACAGGCAGGCCGCGCCGGACCGCCTCGGCCGCCTCGACGTTGTCGCGGAGGGCGGCGTTCCCGACGACGACCACGTCGGTGTCCGGCGGAACGTGGTCGGCGGCGAACCCGGTGGCGACCGGGATCCCGAGGCGTTCGAGGGTGGTCGACATGGGGGGGTAGAGGGTGTGGTCGCTGCCGGTGACCCGGTGGCCCGCCTCCAGGAGGAGGGCCGCCAGGGGCACCATGGCGGTCCCTCCCACGGGCACGAAGTGAAATCGACGGATTCCGGACATTCGTCGAGGAGTCTGGTCTAATTGACGTGTTTTCGGAAATAACCCCGGATTTTCGCGGGTTTCGCGCTTCGGCATCCCGAATTACAGGAGGAACCCTAAGATGCTTCATGTCCTGAAAATTGGCCGGCTCGCTGTCGCCGCGCTCCTGACGGCCGGGGTTGCGCTGGCCCAGAAGCCCGCCGAATCCAAGCCGGCGGCTCCGGCCCCCCCGGCGCCGGCCAAGGCGGCCGTGGCGGCTCCCAAGATCGACGTCACCCAGGAAACCCGCGACATGGGCACGGTGCCCAAGGGCCAGGTCATCGAGACCGACTTCGTGATCAAGAACACGGGCGGCTCGGATCTGGTCATTTCGGACGCCCGTCCTTCGTGCGGCTGCACCGTGTCGTCCTTCGACAAGGTGATCAAGCCGGGCACCGAGGGCAAGGTCCACACGAGCGTCGACACCAAGAGCTTCTCGGGCCCGATCTCGAAGTCGGTGCTGGTCGTCTCGAACGACCCCGATCGGCCGCAGATGAATCTCTTCGTCAAGGCCCTCGTGAAGCCGTTCGTCGACGTGGCTCCGCAGCAGTACGTGCGCTTCTCCGTCGTCAAGGGCGACGCGGCCTCCCAGGACGTCGTGCTGATCTCGGAGGAGAAGGGCTTCAAGCCCACCGTCGCCGAGACCGCGCAGCCCTACGTGAAGGCGGAAGTTTCGCCGGCCGGCGACAAGGACAAGATCGCCGGACGTCCGGGCGAGCAGTACAAGCTGAACGTCTCCGTCCTTCCCGATGCTCCCGAAGGTCTCCTGAACGCCCCGGTCCGGATCAACACCGGCGTCCAGCAGCAGCCGACGCTCGAGATCCCGGTGTCGGGCATCGTGCGCCCGCGCGTCTCGGTCTCGCCGATCACCGTCAACTTCGGCAACTTCACCGCCGGCAAGGACCCCATCACCCGCAACATCGTGGTCACGAACAACAAGCCGGGCACGCCGGTCAAGGTCACGAAGGCCGAGGTCAGCGTTCCGGGCTTCATGACCGACGTCGTCCCGACGCAGGAAGGCGTCTCCTACACGGTCGTCGTCAAGGCCTCCGACAAGGTCAAGAAGGGCGCGGTGGACGGCAAGGTCACGCTCCACACGACCGACAAGGACAAGGGCGTCATCGAGATCCCGTTGAAGGGCGAAGCGCTCTAGGTTCCACCCCGTCTCGAATCCAAACGCCCCGGGCAACCGGGGCGTTTTTGTTTGGATGAACGGCTGCGGGTCAGGGCGTCGGCACCGGCGTGGCGCCCGCGCCGATTTTGCCCACGGCTTTCACTTCCACCGTCCAGCCGAGCGCGGCGCCGGACGCCGACAGGAGCTCCCGGGCTTGCTCGATGGCGCGGGCCTCGATGCCCGACTGCTTGGCCGCGCGGGCGAGTTGTCCGCGGGCCCAGAGCATCCAGCGCGTCCGGTCCTCGGGCGTGATCGAGTTGAAGAGGCCGCTCTTCTCGTCGAACCACTCGAGGCGCGGATCGATCGCGAGGATGCGCGGCGACGGCAGATCGACCTCGAGCCGGCCGCTGCCGGAGTCCGCCCGGATCTTGAAATCGGGGGACTGGAGGTCGAAACCGGCGATGACCTTGCCCCGCATGCGGATCGTCGCGGACTTCGGGAAGTCGAAGATCAGGAAGGTCTTGATCTCCTCGAAGCGCAGGACGTCGGCGATCTGGACCTCGACGGTCGCGAGGTGCGCGATCTTCTTGATCGCGGCCACGACGGGCGCCGCCTCGGCCCGCCGGGTCTCGCGCACGCTCGTGGCGAGGCGGACGAACAGGAGCGCGGCGATCGCCGCGAAGGCGAGAGCGAGGGCCCAGGGGAGAAACCGGCGCACGGTCAGCCCGCGACGAGGACGTCCCCGGGCACGAGGCGGAGCTCCCCCGCCGGAGTGAAGCAGTAGCCGCGCACGCCGTCGCCCAGAAACTGGAGGACGGGCTTCAGATCCTGCGGCGAGGCCGCGGGATCGCCCAGCGAGAAACGGGAGAACTCGACGCAGGGATCGGCCACGATCACCGAGTCGAGCCGCACCGTGGCGCCGGAGGCTGCGTTTCGGAACGCGAGGCCGGAGGCGAAGTCTTCCAGGACGTACACGCGGTCGGACTCGAGGAGGATGTTCTCGCCGGCGCATCCGATCGAGACGCCCTCGCCGTACCGGGCGCGCATCTTCCCGTAGTGGCTCGTGAAGCCGAACGAGACCTCGCGTCCGGGCTCGTGCTTCGAGGTCGGATGATCGGCATGATGAACGTCCAGGACCGTCTTGCCCTCTTCCGTGATCCCGGCGGCCCCGCGAGGCGTGAGCCGGAGCTCCTTCACGGCGATCAGGGGCGCAGGATCATAGACGCGGTTCGGCCGCTCGCCGCGCTTCAGGGTCGCGGTCTGCACCTGCAGGCGGACGACGCGGCCGAGCGGGGTCATCGGATCAGACGCGCTTCACCGACTTCAGGATGTCGCCGTTCCACGCGAAGGCCAGCCGCTTGCGGCCCGCGGCGGCGTTCTTCTGGAGCGCGTAGCCGTAGAGCAGGGGCAGCGCGACCGACGTCTCGACGAACGCCATCTCGTGCGTGGCCTGCTTGGAGACTTTGCCCCACGACGTCGCTTCGGAGAGCGTCGATCCGCCGAGGCCCCCCCAGTGCGGAGCGTCGGTCGTGATCTGCAGGGCGTACTTGTGGCCGCCGGTGTCGATGCCGAAGATGTAGGACATCACGATCGAGTCGTTGATGTAGTTCTTCGGCACGCCGCCGGAGACGTAGAGCGCCGACGTCGCGGAGCTCTGGACCACGATCTGCGTCAGCTCGTAGTTGTCGGCGATCGAGCTGATGCGGAAGGGCTCGCGCCCCTCCTTCTTCGCCCGGTGGTAGTGCTCGGTGAGTCCGATGCCGATCGAAGAATCGTTGAGCGCCGGCACGAAGAGCGGGATGCCCCGCCGCGCGCAGGCGCCGAGGATCGAGCCTTTGTCCTGGGCCGCCTGCTCGGCGAGGAGCGCGAGGAACTGGCGCGAGGACATCGACTTCCCCGAGAGCGAGTCGGCGAACTTGGAGATCGCGAGGTCCGTCGCCCAGTACTTCTCCTCGTCGATGAACGTGTCGTAGAGGCGGTCGATGTAGAGGTCGCGCAGCTCCTTGTCGTCGGCGTCGGGATGGCCGTGGTAGTGGCGCCCGCCGCGCACCTGGTAGAAATCCTGCGAGATGATCGCGCCCGTCGAGACGACGACGTCGACCATGTTCTCTTCGATGAGATCGACGATGACCTGGCGCATCCCGGCGGCGATGAGGGAGCCCGCCATGCCCAGCATGATCGTGGGGCGCTGCTTGTCGCGCAGCATGCCCTCGAACACCGCCGCCGCCTTCCCGAGGGCGCGGGCCTGGAAGGAGGCCTCGCGGTAGGAGTCGAGGAGTTGCGAAACGGTGGTGGTCTTGTTGACCTTTATCGCCGTCGTCGGACGGCCGAGGAGCTCCTTCTTCCTCTTGCGGTCGACGCCGACCGCCGCGGCGTGGATGTATTCGCGGGCGCTGGAGAGGGAGCCTTTTCCTTTCGATCCCATCGTCTCGGTCCTCCCGAAAGAATTCGATATGCCGCCATGGCGGCGGCGTACCCGGAGTCGATGTTCACCGCCGTGATTCCGTTGGCGCAGGAATTGACGGCGGACAGCAGCGACGCGAGGCCCGAGAACGCGGCGCCGTAGCCGCGCGACGTGGGGACGGCCACGATGGGCCGCCCGACCAGACCGCCCAGGACCGAGAAGAGCGATGCCTCCATGCCGGCGACGGCGACGATCACGTCCGCGCGCTCGATCTCCTCGAGGCGCGAAAGCAGGCGCAGGACGCCCGCGACCCCGACGTCCGGCACGAGCGCCGACGCGACCCCCAGGTATTCGAGCGAGCGGCGGGCTTCTTCGGCGACCGGCATGTCCGAGGTGCCGGCGGTGACGACCGCCACGACGCCTTCGACGCGCGGCATCGGCTTGCCGACCGAGAGATGGAGCGTCGAGGAGCGCGGGTCGTAGTCGGCGCGGCCCGGCAGCGCCGAGACCGACACCTCGTCCCAGGCTTCCGGCGTCAGGCGCGTGACGAGGACGTCGTGTGCCCGCGAGAGCTGGCGGCAGATCTCGACGATCTGAGCGGTGGACTTGCCCTCGGCGAGCACGACCTCGGGGAATCCGACCCGCCGGAGGCGGTCGAGATCGAGCGTGTAGTCGGGACCGCGCATTTTTTGCATTGTATGCATTAGTGGCGCAGCCGCGGGCGAGGAAGAGTTGCACGCCCGCGGGGGACGCGTTATGGTTCGTCCCCTTCGCGGCTCTTTGAATCGTTCGGCGAAGGGAAGCGGGTGAAAATCCCGCGCGGCCCCCGCCACTGTCACCGGGGACGCCTCGGGCGGCAATCCACTGGACGCGAGAGATCGGCCAACGCCGGTTGCGCGTCCGGGAAGGAGCCCGCGGCGGATGATCCGGAAGCCAGGAGACCTGCCGGACGACACGCTTCTCGGACGGGGCCACGAGAGACGCGCCTTCGAATTCCCGGGGCGCGGGCCGCTGCTCGAACCCGCCCGAGACATCCGTCCTGTCGAACGGGAGGTTCGAATGGCGACCCTGACGTCCGTCCTGCTGGTTTTTCTCGGCGCCTTGTCCCGGCTGATTCCTCATCCCCCCAACTTCGTGGCTCTGGGCGCCCTCGCTCTCTATTCCGGAGCGCGGCTGCCGCGCCGCTGGGCGTGGGCCGTGCCGCTCGGGGCGATGGCCCTTTCGGACGTCTTCCTCGACGCGGGCACCGGGCGCGCCGCCGTCTCGGGAATGCGGATCACGATCTACGCCACGTTCGCCGCGATCGTTCTCGCCGGGCGCCGCCTGCGCGAGCGGGCGGGCCCGGGCCGCCTCGCCGCGTTCTCCGTCGGCGCCTCGGTCCTCTTCTTCATCACGTCCAACTTTGCGGAGTGGGTGGCGGACCCGAAGTACCCGAAGACGCCGGCCGGTCTCGCGCTCTGCTTCGTCGCAGCCGTCCCGTTTTTCTGGGCGACGCTCGCCGCCGACCTTCTCGGGACGGCGACGCTCTTCGGTCTCGATGCCTTGTCGCACCGCGAGGCGTCCCGCCGTCAGCGGGCTCGCGCGATCGCGGCCATCCTCGCTCTCGCCGCTTTCGCGGCGCCGGCTCTCATGAGCGGCCAGCAGGCGCCGCCGCAAGTGCCTCCGGCATCCGAGGACATCGTCGTGACGGCGACTTCGGTTCCGGAGGACGAGAAGGACGTCGGCTCGGCGATCACCGTGATCACCCGCGAGGAGCTCGAGAAGAACGAAATCGTGGTCGTCTCCGACGCTCTGCGGTCGGTCCCGGGCCTCGATCTCACGCAGTCCGGAACGCCGGGCTCCGTGACGTCCCTCTTCACGCGGGGAACCAACTCGACGCAGACGCTCGTCCTCGTCGACGGCGTGCGGATGAACTCGCCGTATTTCTCGGGCTACAACTGGGCCGGCATGACCACGGAGAACATCGACCGGATCGAGATCGCGCGCGGCCCTTATTCCGCGCTCTACGGCTCGGACGCGATCGGCGGCGTGGTCCAGATCTTCACCCGCCCCGGCGCGGAAGGCGTCTCCGGCCGGGCGACCGGCGAAGTCGGCAACCAGGGCTCGGGACAGGGCTCCGGATTCGTCTCGCTCGGCGAGGGGCCGTTCACGGGGTCCGCGAGCTATCGCTATGTCGCGTTCGACGGGGATCGCCCCAACACCGACTGGCGCGAGAGAAACGGATCGGCGAGCCTCTCGGCGAAGCTCGGCGAGGCCAGCCGCATCGGCGTCGAGTGGGGGCTGATCGACGGCGAGGTCGGCAACCCCGGCCCCCTCGGCGCGCCCTCCACGGCCCGCGGGTTCACGCACGAGGGACGGCTCTCGGTGCCCGGGAGCTTCGCGCTCTCCGACACGAACCATCTCGACGTGCTCCTGGCCGGCGTCCGCTCCGAGCCGGCGTACCGGGACACGGCCGGCGGCTTCGAGTCGCAGACGGACGCCCGGACGCTGCAGGCGAGCGTCTCCGATACGGCGACACTCGGCGCGCACACGCTGACGGCCTTCGCCTCCTGGCAGCGCTGGGAGGTGTCCGACGAGAGCAACTTCGGCGTGAACCTCGACGACGCGCGAACGACGCTGTGGGGCGTGGGCGCGCAGGACACCGCGACGTTCGGCGCGTTCACGGTGACGGCGGGACTCCGCTACGACCACGACACGTCGTATGGCGAGGCCTGGAGCCCGCGCGGCACGATCTCCTGGCTCTCCGCGGACAAGCTCTGGAAGGTTCGCGCGTCCGGCGGCACCGGCTTCCGCGCGCCCTCGATCGGGGAGCTCTATTACCCCTTCTCCGGCAATCCCGACCTCCTGCCCGAGCGCTCGGTCTCCGCGGAGGTGGGCGGCGAGCGCTACTTTGGAAACAACGGCCGGGCGGAAGTCTCCGTCTTCTGGAACGACCTGAAGGATCTGATCGTCTACGACTTCGCGGCGTCCCAGAACTTCAACGTCGGCCACGCGCGGACCTGGGGCGTCGAGTTCGGGTGGCAGCAGACGATCCTGCCCACCCTCGCCGTCAACGCGACGTACATGTACCTGAAGACCGAGGACGTCGAGACCGGGGATCCGCTTCTGCGCCGGCCCGAGAACGGGGCCTCGCTCGGCGTCGCCTGGTCGCCGATCTCCGAATTTCAGCTTCGCGCCGCGCCTCCTCTACGTCGGCGAGCGGGCCGACGCGGACCCCCTCACGGGCGATCCCGTCGAGGATCCGTCCTATCTGCGGGTGGACTTCGTCGTCCGCTGGCAGGCCACGTCCATCCTCGCGCCCTACCTCCGGATGATCAACGCCACCAACCACGCCTACCAGGAGGCGGCGGGTTATCCGGCAGCCGGGCGGCTCGTGGCGGGCGGCTTGGACGTAAAGTTCTAGCGGAGCAACTCCAACATGCCGAGGATCACGAAGGTCTACACCCGCTCGGGCGACGACGGCACGACCGGCCTGGGCGGCGGGCAGCGCGTCCCGAAGGATTCGCTGCGCATCGCGGCCTACGGCACGGTCGACGAGCTGAACAGCCACGTCGGCGTCGCCGTTGCGGCGGGTGTGGGGGAGGCGAGCGGCGCGGCGCTCGCGGCGATCCAGAACGAGCTCTTCCACCTCGGATCCGACCTCTGCATCCTCGAGGACGACAAGGCGAAGCGGCCGGTTCCCGGAATCGAGTCGCGGCACGTCGACGCCCTCGAGGCTCTGATGGACCGACTCTCGGAAGAGCTGCCGCCGCTCGAGAACTTCGTCCTGCCGGGAGGCTGCCCGTCGGCCGCCGCGCTGCACGTGGCGCGCACCGTCTGCCGGCGCGCCGAGCGGCTGGTCATCGCCCTCTCGCGCAAGGAAGCCGTGGGCCCGTTCACGATCCGCTACCTCAACCGACTCTCCGACGCTCTCTTCGTCATGGCCCGCCACGAGAACCGGCGGCGCGGCGTCCCGGACGTTCTCTGGAACAGTCGGGCGTAGAAGCGCGGAAGCGCCGGCGACCGAAGGCCCTCGTCGCCTGGAGCTCGGGCAAGGACAGCGCGTTCGCGCTCCACGAGGCGCGCGTCTCCGGAGATCTCGACGTGATCGGCCTGCTGACGACGTTGACCGAAGACTATGGCCGCGTCTCGATGCACGGCGTCCGCGAGGCGATTCTCGATCGCCAGGCCGACGCTCTCGGCCTGCCTTGCCGCAAGGTCCGGATCCCGGCGGGCTGCGTCAACGCGGACTACGAGCGCGCGATGGGAGCGGCCGTCGCCGAGGCGCGGGCCGACGGCGTCGAGCGGGTCGTCTTCGGCGATCTCTTTCTCGAGGACGTGCGCGCGTACCGGGAGCGCATGCTGGCAGGGTCGGGCATCGAGCCGGTCTTCCCGCTCTGGGGCCGGCCGACGCGAGCTCTCGCGGACGAGATGATCGCGGCCGGTCTCCGGGCGACGGATCGTGTGCCTGGATCCGCGCCGCCTCCCGCCTTCGTTCGCGGGCCGGGAATTCGACGCGGCGCTCCTCGCGGAGCTTCCCGCGGACGTCGATCCCTGCGGGGAGAACGGCGAGTTTCACACCTGCGTCACGGATGGTCCGATGTTTCGCGAGGCGGTGGACACCGTTGCCGGAGAAACCGTGGAGCGCGACGGCTTCGTCTTCTCGGACCTGCGGCTCGCGGGCGACGACAGGGCCGCGCGGGGATGAGCGCGCCCCGGATCGTCTCGCTCCTGCCTTCGGCGACGGAGATCGTCGCCGCTCTCGGCTTCGCCGACGCCCTCGTCGGACGCTCGCACGAGTGCGACTACCCGGAGGAGGTTGCGGAGCTTCCGGTGTGCACGGAGCCCAAGCTGGACCCTCGCGGAAGCTCCGAGGAAATCCACCGCTCCGTCAGCGCCCTCCTCGCGCAGACGCTCTCGGTCTACCGCGTCGACGCGCAGCGGCTGCGCGAGCTCGAGCCCACCCATCTCGTCACGCAGGTCCAGTGCGAAGTCTGCGCCGTCTCGCTCGAGGAGGTCGAGCAGGCTCTCGGGGCCTGGACGGCTGTGACCGCGCGCCCGCGGCTGACCGCGCTGAATCCCGCGAGTCTCGCGGACGTCTTCACCGACATCGAGCGCGTCGCGGCCGCTCTCGATGTATCCGAAAGAGGGGAGAGGCTGGTCGCGCGGCTGCGCGAGCGGATGGAACGGATCGCGGCGGCGGCCGCAAACCTCCCGAAGCCTCGCGTCGCGACGATCGAGTGGCTGTCGCCGCTCATGACGGCCGGCAACTGGATGCCCGAGCTCGTGGAGATGGCCGGGGGAATCGACGTCCTCGGATCGGCAGGCCGCCACTCGGCCTGGCTCTCCTGGGAGACCCTGCGCGCGCAGGATCCGGACGTCCTCGTCGTCTTCCCGTGCGGCTTCTCGCTCGAGCGCGTCGAGCGGGAGATCGGCCTGCTCACGTCGCTTCCGGGCTGGAGCGGGCTCTCCGCCGTCTCCGCCGGCCGCGTCTACCTCGCCGAAGCCAACCAGTACTTCAACCGCCCGGGCCCCCGCCTCGCCGAGACGCTCGAGATCCTGGCCGAGATGCTCCACCCGGAGCGCTTCGCGTTCGGCCACGAAGGCTCGGCGTGGAAGCGTCTCGCGACCGCATAATGCGGGCCATGCGCTCCAGACTCTTCGCGGGACTCGCGGCGCTACTCGCCGCGTCCGTCCTCGCCCAGACGCCCGAGGTTGTTCCGGCCAAGATCCGGCTCGTCGAGATCGATGCACGCGCGGAGGTCATGACGAAGCCCCGCCCGGTCGTTCGGAAGAATGGCCACAAGGTCCTCGAGTTCGAAGTCGAGCTGCTGGCCTACTTTCTGGCCCCGGAACAGCCGGCCGGGGCCGATCGGACGATCCCGGTGGAAATGACGGAGCGGGTTCGCGTCGTCCACGCCCTGTCGTGCGGGGGAGGGGATCTCGTCCTGGCCGTCGGCGACAAGGTCGAGCTCCGGGGCGAATACGAGATGGCGCCGGAGGGACAACCCGATCTGATCGGGTTTACCCATGCTCCGGGCGGCGAGGGCTGCGGGGACAAGGCGCATCCCGCCGGTTACTTGCGGAAGATCGTGCCCGCGACGCCGACGCCCGCAGTCACGGCTCCCCGGCCGGCCGGCATCGTGCCGGATCAGCCTTACGTGGGAACGCCCGCGGCTCCCCAGAAAGCGTATGCGGAGATCCTGCGGCTCGAGCAGGAGGGCGCGTCGGATGAGAAGCTCCTCGAGAAGATCCGCGCGGAGAAAAAGGTCTACTCCCTGAGCCTCGACGACATGCAGAAGCTGCGAGCGGCCGGGGTGTCCTCGGCCGTCATTGAAGCGATGCTCCAGTCGGGCCGGGGCCCGATCACGCCGGGCGCGAAACCCGCGCCCACCGCGACTCCCGGGACCTGAAGCGTCGAAATCTCAGGCCGCGTGCGTGCGCGCGGCGCCGGGCTCGTGAGCCCGCGCGCGCCGCCGCTTCCACCACGTCCCGAGCAGCCACACGGTCGGGATGACGGCGAGGGCGTACGCGAGGAACTGTCCGATCTTCCCGTCGGGCCCGAGGATCTCCGTGGCGTCGTGGATCGCCTGGGAAGCGGGGAAGAGCCGCGCCTCCGAGAGCTCGTGAATGCCGTAGAGAACGAGCTGGATCAGGAAGATCGCGAGAAAGACGGCGGAGACGTTCAGGAGCGTCTTCAGATCGACGCCCTTGCCGAGCTTCGTCCAGAGGAACCCGATCGTGGCCGCGGACACGAGGCCCAGGAGAAGGCCGACGAACACCGCCGAGGATTTCAGCTGGAAAAGGGCGGTGGAGATGAGAAGCGCGGTCTCCATCCCCTCGCGCGTGATCATCAGGAGCGTGAATGCGAAAACGCCCCAGAAGGCCCTGGTCGGGTCGCCGGCGCTCGCTCGCGCCTCGAGGCGGCCCTCGATGTCCGACTTCAGCCGGCCCGAGACGCGCTTCATGTAGACGAGAAGGCTTCCGACGAGGGCCGCCGCGGTCAGGGCCAGGATGCCCTCCCAGAGGGGCTGGTTGACGGCCTTCGAGAAGAGCCAGCCCGCAGCCGCGCAGGTCAGGACCGAGAATCCGATCCCGGCGTAGACGGCCCGGGAAAGGCCCTTACGGCCGGTGCGGGCGAGGTAGGAGAGGGTCAGGGCGACGATGAGGAACGCCTCGATCCCTTCCCGGAGCGCGATCGTGAACCCCTGCCACATCGAAGGCCCCCTTGATGGATGCCGATGCCGCCGCCCGGCTTGACACGGCCGGCGAACCGGCAGAGTATCGCAATTGAGACCGAGTCGCAATCACATGGAAAAACGCGAACACACGATCTTTCGCAAGTACCTGGAACGGCGGGGCCTCAAGCTGACCCACGAGAGACAGGCCCTCTTCGACGAGCTGTTCAGCCGGCATGAGCACGTGGAGGCGGACGAGCTGCTCATGCGGCTGCGCGCCAACCACAAGAAGATCTCCCGGGCGACGATCTACCGGACGCTCGAGCTCATGGTCGACGCGGGGATCGTGGGCCGGTTGCGGATCGGGGAGGCGGGGTATCGATACGAGCGGCTCCGCGCGGGAGACCATCACGACCATCTGATCTGCGACCAGTGCGGCCGCGTGATCGAGTTCCGCGAGCCCCGCATCGAGCAGCTCCAGGACGACGTGGCCGAGCGCTACGGCTTCGTCCTCGTCTCCCACACGCACCAGATGCGCGGCATTTGCCGGTCCTGCCGGCCGCGGCGCCAGAAGGGCAGCCCGATCGCCTCCGAGGCCGACGCCGGCTCCGACACCGACGACGAGCGCCTCGGGGACCGCCTGCCGTTTACTCCCAGACCACGCGGATGAAACGGCGTCCGAGGCGGAGCACGACGGCCCCGCCCGGCGCACCCGCGAGTTTCTCCTCGGGGTCGCGGACTTCGCGGGGCTCCGCGGTTCCGCCTCCGTCCGCGTAGACCTTCAGCGCGCCCTCGGCGATCTTCCGGCGCGCTTCACGCATCGACGACGCGAGCCCGACGTCGACCAGCGTTTTCGCGGCGGCGCCGCCCCCGGAGGCCGACGCGGAAAGGCGTTTCGACTCGACGTCGTCCGGAACTTCGCCGCGGGAGAAGGCGCGGCGGAAGTCCTCGGCGGCGCGCGCGGCCGCCTCCGCTCCATGGAAGTCGGTGACGATCCTTCCGGCGAGCTCGGCCTTGGCGTCGCGGGGATTCTCGCCGCCCTCGATCCGGCGGCGCCGCGCGGCGATCTCTTCGACGGGCACGTCCGTCAGGAGCTCGTACCAGCTCCAGAGGAGCGCGTCCGGGATGGACATCACCTTGCCGTACATGTCGCCCGGAGGGTCCAGCACTCCGATCGCGTTGCCGAGCGACTTCGACATCTTTTCGGTGCCGTCGATTCCGACCAGCAGAGGCAGCGTCATGACGACCTGGGGCTCGAGGCCCTCCGCCCGCATGAGGTCGCGCCCGACGAGGAGGTTGAAGAGCTGGTCGGTCCCGCCGAGCTCGACGTCCGCGCGGAGGGCGACCGAGTCGTAGCCCTGCGCCAGCGGATAGAGCAGCTCGTGCAGGGCGATCGGCTGGCGCGCGTTCCAGCGCTTCTGGAAATCGTCGCGCTCCAGGATGCGGGCGACGGTGACTCTGGCCGCGAGACGCACGAGACCCGCCGCGCCGAGGGCGTTGAGCCACTTGCTGTTGAACTCGATGACCGTTTTGTCGGCGTCGAGGATCTTGAACGCCTGCTTCGTGTACGTCCGGGCGTTCTCCTCGATCTCCTCGCGCGTGAGCTGGGGACGCGTCGTCTTCTTGCCCGAGGGGTCGCCGATCGCCCCGGTGAAGTCGCCGATCACGAAAACGACCCGGTGGCCGGCATCCTGGAAGTGGCGCATTTTTCGCAGGACGACCGTGTGCCCGAGATGGATGTCCGGCGCCGAGGGATCGAAGCCGACTTTGACCGTCAGGGGCCCCTTCGCGAGCTTCCGCGCGAGGTCGGCCTCGTCGATCAGGTCGACCGACCCCCGACGCAGGTTTTCCATGGCGCGGGCCATAGTGGAAGAAGGGGAAGTCACGACGGCTGAGCATTATACGTGCGGCATCCTGAAGGCTTCTTAAATCGGAGGGGCTTGTGGGTCGGCCGCGGATAGCCTGCAGGCGGAAAGGTTGAGGTGGTTTGATGCGCAAGATTCTGCTTCTTGTGTCTCTGGTGGTGTTCTCGGCGGTTGCGGGGCTTAGGGCCGAGGACCTGACGTTGCCGGCGGCCGCGTCCATCGTGGGGGGAGCGCCCTTCTTCTCGGACGTGCGCGCCTTCAACACGTCCTACTCGGACAGCCTGGACGTGGAGATGCGCTACCGGTGCTTCATCCCGTCGCCCTGCACGCCCACGACCGACACGGCGACGTTCACGCTGGCGCCCCGGGAGTCCCGGGCCTTCAACGACATCGTCGTGTCGCAGTTCAACACGCCGAACAGCGCCGGCGGCATCGAGTTCGAGCATTCCGGAGGCGGCGACCAGCTCGTCGTGACGAGCCGGCTCTACTCGACCGAGCCGGAGGCCACGGTCGGCATGTTCATCCCCGGCCTGCCCAACTCGGACGCGCACCCGACGACGGTGCTGACCTCCATTCAGAACGGCGGCGCGAACGCCGGCTTTCGCACGAACGTCGGCGTCTTCAATCGCGAGGACGATGCCGTCGACGTCACTTTCCGGATCTTCGACGGTGGCGCGCAAGTCGGCAACGCCGTGACGCGTAACCTGGCGGGGCACGCGGGCCTTCAGGTCAACGGGATCTTCAACGCGGCCGGCCAGGCCGGCCACGCGACCGACAACGCCATCATCGTCGTCTCGGCCTCGCACGAAGTCTTCTCCTACGCGGCTGTCATCGACAACAACACGACCGATCCGATCTTCGTCGTCGGGGCCGAAGACCAGCCCTTCCAGGCCACGACGCCCACCGGTCCGACCCAGACGCCGACGGTTCCGGGTCCGACGGTGACGCCGACGCCGACGGTTCCGGGCCCGACGGTGACGCCGACGCCCCCCGTGGGCGGCACGCGCACCGTCAACGTCGGCCAGGGGGGCGGAACCAGTCTTCGTCGACCAGGTCAGCGGCAACAGCACGTCGACGATCACCGTGGGGACGACCATCACCTGGGTCTGGGTGAGCGGAATTCACAACGTGGAATCGGGCGCCTGTCCGCCGTGCACTCCGGCAGGTCAGTTCAGCTCCGGACCGGCTCAAGCCAGCGGAACCTTCGAGCACACGTTCGACACAGCGGGGACTTTCCCGTACTACTGCATCGTGCACGACCAGGCCATGACCGGCACGGTCGTCGTCAATCCCTAGCCCGTAGATTTCCGACTCGCCGTTCCTCGGCCTCCTGTTCCCCTGTGGCCGCCCGTAAGGGCGGCCTTTCTTTTGTCAACGAAATCCGGCGACCGTCGTCGAAGAGGGATGCGAGGGCTCGGGCAAGTCTTCCTTCTGGCTTTGATCGTGCGGGTCGGCTCGCAGGCAACCGCATATGCCGAGATCGTGACTTTGCCGGCCGCCGCATCGGTCGTAGGCGCGTCGCCGTTCTACTCCGACGTCCGCGCCTTCAACACCTCGTACACGGCGTCTCTCGAGGTCACGGCCGAATACCGATGCTTCATCGGGATCTGCTCGAGCGCGCCGAAGACCTTCACGCTCGGACCGCGCGAGTCCCGGGCGTTCGACGACGTCTGTGTCTCCCTCTTCCAGTCGCCGGACTCGGCCGGGTCGGTGGAGTTCTCCCACGGAGGGGCCGACGGAGCGCTCGTCGTCACGAGCCGGCTCTATTCGACCTCTCCCGCGCCGACTGTCGGCATGTTCGTGCCGGGCCTCTCGGCCTCCGCGGCGCATCCGGTCTCGGTGCTGACGTCGCTCCGAAACGGCGGATTCCGCACGAACGTCGGCGTCTACAACCCCGGCCCCGCGACAGCCGACCCGGTCTTTCGCCTCTACGACGGAGCCGACGCTCGTGGGCACGCTGCGCCTCGACGCTCCGCTGCCTGCGCGGACGGGCGCCCAGATCAACGACGTCTTCGCGCGCGCGGGCGCCGCGTCGCTGCCGACCGCGAACGGCGTCGTGGTCGTCGACGGCGGCTCTTCGCCGCTCTTCGCGTACGCCGCCGTGATCGACTCTGCGACGAGTGATCCGATCTTCGTTTCGGGCGCCGAGGACGCCGCGCCTCCGCCGCCGGCCGGACCGGAGACGCTCATCATCTCGGTCCGAGCCTGGGACTTCTCGCCCGGCGGCCCGATCTCGGCGCCCATGACGCTGCGCGTCGGGACGACCTACACGCTCGTCTTCCGCAACGCCGACCTGCCCGGCGCGGTCGGCGCGCGGCACGGGTTTTCAGGGGTTTCCGAGCTCGGGCTTCCGGCAAACGACGACATCTCCCCGGGCCACGAGTTCGTCGTCCCGGCATTCACGCCGCAGGCCTGGCAGCGCGGCAATTACCCGTTCGTCTGCACGCAGAGCGGCTGCGGCGGGCGACCCGGAGCAGCACGCCGGAATGATCGGTCTGCTCGTCGTCGAGTGATCCCGGTCGGCGTTAATATGGCCGCGTGACGGAAACGAAGGAAGCGGAAACCGAAGCTCCCACGCCGGCGGCTCGCGAAAACGAAGACGACGCCCGCGCCGAGGCCGCGGCTCGGAATCGCAAGCGCGCCGAGAAGGACTGGGAGGAGAAGAAGAAACTCTGGCGGCAGATGGGCGTTCCGAAGGGGCTGCCCGCCAAGAAGTAGATCCGTGCGCCTGGAGAGCGCGTCTTTTCGAGAGGGCGAGCCGATCCCGAAGGAACATTCGCGGGACGGAGCGGATTCTCACCCCGCCCTCGCCTGGTCCGGCGCGCCGAGGGGCACCCGGAGCTTCGCGCTGATCTGCGACGATCCCGACGCGCCGCGCGGCCGGTGGGTCCACTGGATCCTCTACGACGTCCCGGCTTCGGTGGCCGCGCTGCCTGCGGGCATCTCGAAGGCCGAGCGCCACGCCTCCGGCGGCACGCACGGCCGGAGCGACTTCGACGAGCTGGGCTGGGGCGGCCCCGCGCCGCCGCGAGGGCACGGCGTTCACCACTACGAGTTTCGCCTCTACGCCCTGGACGCGGAGCTCGGACTGCCTCCGGGCCTGAACCGCCGCGAGCTCGAGGCGGCGATGAAGGGTCACGTCCTCGACGAGACGACGCTGACCGGCACGTATCGCCGCGATTGAGGCTCGATTTGAAGGCCGAGGCGGAAGACCCCCGCAGGCTCGGACTCGCGGTTCTCGGGCTCGTGGTCGCGGGAATCGCCGTCCGGTTGTGGCTCGCCGGACATTTCTACGGCTTTCTCACGGGCGACGACCTCGAGGTCGTCGAGGGTGCAGCCAAATTTGCGCTGGGCCTCGAGTATCAGCCCTGGTCGCTCCGCTGCCTCTTTCATCCTGTCGTGCTCGTGGTGCCGGTGCTTCGGGCCGTGGATGTCTTTGGCGCGGCGAGCGATCCGCTGGCCGTGGCGTTCTGGGCGTCGCTGCCGACGATCCTCGCATCGAGCGCGACCATCTGGCTGATGTTCCGGCTCGGCCCTCGACTCGGCCTGAGTTTGCGGGAGAGTTTTCTCGCCGCGTTCTTCTACGCGATTCACTGGCTGCCGCTCGGATACGGGTCGACCCAGTTTCCGAGGCCGATCTCGACGATGCTCTTCGTGCTCGCACTCCTTCTGGCCTCGAGCTCCCGCGGAGCCCTCGTCTCGGCCGGCGGCCTTCTCGTCGGCGCGGCATTCGCCGTGCGCTTCAGCGAAGGGGTCCTGGCGCTGCCGTTTCTGGCGGTCGTGTGGTGGCGGCATCGAAGCTGGTCCGCGCTGGCCCTCGCGATGTCCGGCGGTCTTGTCGGTGCGGTCCTCTTCGTCGGCGTGACGGACTGGCTGACGTGGGGCCGTCCGTTCGCGAGCCTCTCGGAGTACTTTCGGATCATGTCCGGCGACGCCCGGCCGCCGTCTCCTCGAAGCGACAAGCCGTGGTTCTGGTACGGGACCTCGATCCTGCAGTGGGCGGGGCCCGTGTCCGTGGTGCTCGCGGCGTTCGCCGTCGCCTTTCGTCGGGCCGCCCGCCGACCGCTGCTTCTGCTGACGATGATCGTGCTCGGGTACTCGCTCTTCGCGTACAAGGCCTATCGCTACATGCAGGCCGCCGTGCCTTTGCTCGCCCTGCTCATGGGCCTCGGCTGCGCGCATCTGTTGTCGTCGCGCTCGCGAGTCGCCCGGGCGGCGGGATGGATCCTCCTCGCGCTGGCGCCGCTCTGGGGAATCGAGCGGACGCTCACGCTCATGCATGAGAAGTCCCGCTCCGCGGTCGATGCCGGCCTCTGGATGAAAGCACTCGCGCCGCGCCGCGTTCTTCTCGAGCAGCAATGGGCCTACGGCGGCAGTCTCACTTTTGGTAACGGCGTCGAGATTCGCGACCAGACGCCGACGCGGCCGCTCGGCCTGGACGGAGCGGAGCTGGCCGGGGTCGATGCGGCGGCGTTCTACGAGCGCGATCTCGGCGATTCGGATCGCGAAGTCCTCGGGACCGCCGGGTTCCGTCCGGTCTTCCGCGTCGAGGGACGGCCCAAGACCGTGGTCGTCTTCGCAGGGAGCCCGTAGGAATGCGAAAGGCGAGAAAGGAAAGCCTGGCCGCGATCGAGCGCGACGTGGTGGCTTGCCGCCGCTGTCCGCGGCTCGTCGCGTGGCGCGAGGAGTCCGCGCGGCATCCGCCCCGCCGGTTTGCCGGACAGAGCTACTGGGCGAAGCCCCTGCCGGCGTTCGGAGATCCGGCCGCCCGGATTCTCCTCGTGGGCCTCGCGCCCGCCGCGCACGGAGGCAACCGGACGGGCCGCATCTTCACCGGGGACGAGTCCGGCAACTTCCTCTTCGAGGCGCTCCACGCGGTCGGGCTCGCCAACCAGCCGCAGTCCCTTCATCGCGGGGACGGGCTCCGGCTCTCGGGCGCGCTCATCACCGCCGCCTGCCGCTGTGCGCCGCCGGCGAACCGGCCTCTCCCCGAGGAGATGGACAACTGCCGCGAATACATGCGCCGCGAGCTCGCCGTCCTTCCGAGACCTCGCGTTCTCGTGGCGCTGGGCGCGCTCGCCTTCTCCGCCTGCCTCGCCGCGCTCGCGGAGGAAGGCGCGCCGATCCCGAGACCGAGGCCGCGCTTCGCCCACGCCGCGGACTACCGCATCGGAGAGGACCGATTGCTCGCGAGCTACCACCCCAGCCAGCAGAACACGTTCACCGGGAAGCTGACGCAGGGAATGCTGCGGGCGGTGCTGCGGAAAGCGATGCGCGCGGCGCTAGCCGTCATCCTGAGCGAGCAGGATCCGACGAATGCGGCCTGCGGCCGGCCCTGGTCCGATCTGCGGCGTTGCGAGTCGGGATCCCTCGGCGCTCGCGCCTCGGGATGACCGCTACGGCGCCGTGCCGCCTAGCTAGGGTTTCTTGAACAGCGCGTCGAAGGCGGAGCGGGCGTCGTCGGGCGTCGCCTCGACGCCGCGGCTTCCGGTCAGATCGAAGGTCTTCGCGGGCGCGAAGAAGGTGCAGGTGTTCGCGGCCTTCTTGGACGGGATCCGCGCCGGGATCGGCTCCGTGCACTCGAAGCGCGCAGACGTGTCGAAGTTCGAGCACTGGCTGCAGGAGTGGAGCGACGCGCCGCACTTTCGGCAGACGGCCTCGAGCCCGATGTTGTCGAGGTCGAGGACCTTCTCGCCGCAGTGCTTGCAGCGGAAGACGACCGCCTTGTTCTGATCGATGCCGCGGCCTCGGGGCGCGCCGTCGTCGTCGCGAGGCGGCCGGGGGCCGATCGGACGGCGCCCGGAAGAGTCGCGGTCCGATTCCTGGTATCCGCGGTGGCGGTACTTGCGGTCTTCGCCCATGGAGTGCTTCTTTCGAGCGCGCCTTACCGGCGCGACTTTTGAGCGCGCCCTGACGGCGCGACTGCGATTCTATAATCCGCCCATGGGCGCGCGGACCGAAGAAGCGCTCGAGCTCTGGCGCGAGGGCACGCACCGTTTGCTCTCCGGAGAGCTCGAGGAAGCCGTCGACCTCTTCACGCGCTCTCTCGAGGCGGAGCCGACGGCCGAGGCGTACACGTTCCGCGGCTGGGCCTACTCCTTCGCGGGCCGGCTTCCGGAGGCGATCGAGGAGTGCCGCAAGGCTATCGCGACGGATCCCTCCTTCGGCAATCCTTACAACGACATCGGCTGTTACCTCATGGAGCAGGGTGACGGAGAGGGCGCGATCCCCTGGTTCGAGAAGGCCAAGCAGGCATCCCGGTACGAGCCAAAGCACTTCCCGTACCTGAACCTCGGGCGGTTGCGGGCGGCTCGCGGAGAGATCGCCGAGGCGATCGCGGAGTTCGAGGGCGCGCTGGCCGAGAGCCCGGACGACCCGATGGCACTGAAGTTCCTGGAGATGCTGCGCTACAAAGTCAACTGAGCGCCGTGAATCGAGGTCCGGGAATCCCGAGGAGCGCCGGCGACGTTCTTCCGCGGGGGATAGAATCCCTGCTTCCGAAGGAGCAACCATGACCGAATTCGAAATGACGCCTCAATCCGCCTTCTCGCCGACGGCGACCGCCACGGCCGAGCGCGTGACGGCTTTCCTGAAAAAGGTTTACGGCTGGATGTTCGTGGGTCTCGGCGTCACGGCGGCGGTCGCCTGGGTGTGGCCGGGCTCGCCTTCGCTCATGCAGACGTTCTTCGAAGCTCGATCCTCTTCTTCGGTCTCGTCATCGGCCGAGCTCGGCCTGGTCTTCTACCTTTCCGCCCGAGTCGAACGAAGCTCGCGCCTGCGACGGCGGCGGTGCTGTTCCTTATCTACGCCGGCGCTGAACGGCTTGTTGTTCCCGTACATCTTCCTGGCGTACACGAAAACGTCGATTGCAACGACCTTCCTGGTCGCCGCGGGCATGTTCGGCGCCCTGGCTCTTTACGGCTCGACGACGAAGAGGAGCCTGGCGGGCGTCGGCCAGTTCGTGTTCATGGGCCTGATCGGTCTCATCCTCGCGTCGCTCGTGGGCATGTTCGTGAAGTCCGACGGGCTCCAGTTCGTCATCTCGATCGTCGGCGTGATCGTATTCACGGGATTGACGGCCTGGGATGCGCAGAGGCTGAAGGCCATGGCGACGGCTCTGCCCGAGGGACAGACAGGCTCCTACGCGGTGGTCGGCGCGCTGTCGTTGTACCTCGACTTCATCAACCTCTTCCTGTTCATGCTCCGCTTCTTCGGGCGCCGGGACTGAGAAGGGGCGGCCGGGCTACTCGCCGACGAGAGGCAGGCGCCCGATCCCTGAATCCGCCGAGGCGACGGCCGCCGCGGCTTCGTCCTCGACCCGCACGTTCTCGCCGGGGTTGAGAAAGAGGTTCGCCTCCAGGCCGTACTGGCGCGTGTAGAGGTCGGCGTAGCGGCCCCCGCGGGCCAGCAGCTCCTCGTGACGGCCCCGCTCGACGACGCGGCCCCCCTCGACGACGAGAATCGTGTCGGCCCGCCGGATCGTCGAGAGCCGGTGGGCGATGACGAACGTCGTCCGGCCCTTCATGAGCTCCGCGAGCCCCTCCTGGATCAGTGCCTCGCTCTCGGAATCGAGCGACGAGGTGGCCTCGTCGAGGATCAGGATGCGCGGGTCCGCGAGGATCGCCCGCGCGATCGCGACCCGCTGGCGTTGGCCGCCCGAGAGCTTGACGCCGCGCTCGCCGACGATCGTGTCGTAGCCTCCCGGCAGCTTCTCGACGAACTCGTCGCAGTTGGCGATGCGGGCGGCCCGGAGCACGTCCTCACGGGACGCATCGGGCCGCGAGTAGGCGATGTTGTCGTAGACCGACCCGTCGAAGAGGAAGTTGTCCTGGAAGACGACGCCGATCTGGCCGCGGTAGTCGGAGAGGCGCACCTTCGCCAGGTCCCGCCCGTCGACGAGCACGGCGCCGGAGGTGGGACGGTGGAAAGCCGCGACCAGGCCGATGATCGTGCTCTTGCCCGATCCCGAAGGGCCGACGAGCGCCGTGACCGTGTCCGGAGGCGAGACGAAGGAGACGTCGTGGAGCACGGGCGTGTTTTCCTCGTAAGCGAAGGACACGTCCCGGAACTCGACGGTGCCGTCGATCGGGGGGAGGGGCTCGCGCGCGGCGTCGCCCGCGTCCTCGGCGAGCTCGTCGCGGAGCTCGCGGATCCGTTCGAGGCCGGCGAAGGCCTCGGTCACCTGGCTGCCGATCGACACGATCTGGATCACCGGGCCGACGAGGAGCCCGAGGTACAGGGTGAACGAGACGAACGTGCCCACGGTCATCCGTCCCGCCTCGATCTCGTGGGCGCCGACCCACATGATCGACACGCCGACGACGCCGAGAAGCAGCGTCGAGATCGCGGAGACGGCCGAGAAGCTGGTCATCGTGCTCGCCACGTTCCGGAAGAGGCGATAGGCGCCCTTCGTGAAGACCAGCGCCTCGCGCCGCTCCGCGCGATACGCCTTGACGACCCGGATTCCGGAGAAGGACTCGGTCAGACGGCCGGAGACTTCGGCGTTGATCTTCGAGCGCTCGCGGAAGAGCGGCCGCAGCGTCCGGAACGCGTAGGAGAGGACCAGGCCGAAGAGCGAGAGGACCGCGAGGGCGATCAGCGTCAGCTTGGCGCTGAAGTAGAAGAGGATTCCGAGGGCGAGCAGGGCCGTCAGAAGGCCCCCCACGAGCTCCACGAGGCCCGTGCCGACGAGGTTGCGAATGCCCTCGGCATCCGTCATGACCCGGGAGAGAAGAACGCCCGTCTTCGTCTGGTCGAAGAAAGCCACCCGCAGGCGGCCGACGTGGGACTGGACCGCCCGCCGCATCTCGGTGATGGAGCGCTGCGCGGCCTTGCCGAGGACCTGGGAGAGGGCGAACCCGGTGAGGGCCTGGATCAGCGTCGCCGCGCCGGCCACGAGGACGATCTTGAGCAGGAGCTCGCGGTGGCCCTTGCCGATGACGTCGTCGAGGAGCACCTTGGTCGTTCCGGGCAGAACGAGGCCGCAGAGGCGGCTGATCAGGAGCAACCCCAGCCCGAGGCCCAGCCGCCCCTTGCGCGCCGCGATGAGCTCGGCGGCGTCGCGAAGGATGACCTTCAGGCCCGGCTTTTTCTTCTTGTCGGGTTCGTCGGGCCGGGGCGGTCTGCCGCTCCGGCGCTCGACTTTCGCGGCCCCGGAGGAGAGGCCGCCCGCTCCGAGCCCCAGACGCGCCACGTCAGGCCGACCCGACAGGCGAGAGTGGAACCTGGAGTCAGGGGCACGAGCCGATTGTAGCGAGCGAACCGGGGAAGGTAGGAATTGGCTTTCACGCTCGAAATACGCGCTCAGAGGCCCGGATCAGGCGCATGCGACGTATTGACAAATAGATTTGTCTGGACAAATAATACTGTCTGTGGAAACGGCTGCCGCAATTACTCCACTCGAATCCGTGGCCACCTCGCGCGGGGCGAGCGCTCTGCTCCACCCGCTCCGCTCACGCCTGCTCTCGATGGCGCGGGAGCCCGCCTCCGCCACGGAGCTCGCCCGCCGCCTCGGCCTGCCGCGGCAGCGTGTGAACTACCACGTCCGGGAGCTCGAGCGCGCCGGCCTGCTCCGGGCGGCCGGGCGCCGGCGGCGGAGGAACCTGATCGAGCAGCGTTACGTTGCGACCGCGCGCTCCTATGTCCTGGCGCCGGCTCTCCTCGGTCCGCTCGTTCCGGACTGGCGATCCATCGCCGACACGGCCTCGGCGGACTACCTGCTGGCGCTCGCTGAGCAGGTGCGCTCCGACGTGACGCGGGCCTCCGAAGAGGCGGCCGGAGAGGAGAAGCGCCTCTCGACGCTGTCGCTCAAGTCGCAGTTCCGCTTCCAGACGCCCGAGGAGCGAGCCCGCTTTGCCGAGGAGATTCGCCGGGCCGTCGTGGACGTGATCGCGAGGCACACCTCGCCCAATCTCCGCGAGAACGGCCGGCCCGGGCGCGGCCGTCCCTACCGGTTGGTTCTGACCTGCTACCCCCTGGCTTCGGCATCGAAGCCGAGGAAAGAGTGCGGGAATCGAGGCCGAGGAGAACGAGGAGGGGAGGACTTCGTGACGGAGAGAAAGCATCGCGGACGCCAGCTCGTGGTGGAAATGCGGACTCGGGCCACGCCCGAACAGGTCTACGAGGCGTGGGCCGACCCGGAGAAGATCGCTCACTGGTTCGTCGATCGGGCTCGCGGAAAAGCCGAGGTCGGCTCGATCTTCACGTGGATCTTCGAGAAGTTCGGCTACGAAATTCCGTACGAGGTCGTCGCCGCGGAGCCCGGCCGGCGATTCGCGCTCGGCGGCGAGGCGCCGAAGAGCGGCCCGTTCCTGCTCGAAGTCACGATCGCCCGGGAGGGCGGAGAGACCGTGGTCACTCTGGTGAACTCGGGCTTCCTCGACGGCTCGCAGTGGGACGAGGAGTTCGAGGGCATCGTCTCGGGCTGGACCAACGGGCTCGCGATTCTCAAGCACTATCTGGAGAACTACGCCGGCCGGCCGAAGACCACGATCCTCGTCATGCAGCCCGCGGCCATCGAGTTCTCGAATCTTCTTTCCTCTCTACGCCACCGCCGAGGGCCTGGACCGCTGGCTCACGACGTCGGCCTCGATCGCGGCGGCGGCGCGGTCGGGGAGCCTTGCGCGCTCCGGCTTCCCGGGGGAGACAGTCTGACCGGGCGCGTTCTCGCGAAGACGAAGTGGGAGATGGCCTTTTCCTGGGAGGAGGTCGACGGCGTGCTGGAGCTCAAGGCCTTCCGCTTTCCCGGCCTGGGCCCCGTCGTGGCCGCGCGCGTGGTTTCCTGGAATCTGACTCCCGAACGCGCGGCGCAGATCGAGCGAATGCTCCAGGAGGCGCTCGCAGGCTGGCGGCCGCGGTCGGCTCCGGCGCGCCCAGCGCCCGCCGGAGCCGGGCGGTGATCGGGCAAGTCGTCTCGATGATCGGGGCGGCGATGATCCTCGCGGCCTTCGGCGCGCAACAGGCCGGAAAGCTCGGCCGCGAGGATCTCGCCTACCTGCTTCTCAATCTCTTCGGCTCGGTGATCCTGACTTACTTCGCCTACGTGGCGAAAAACGCGGGGCTCATCGCCCTCGAAGGCTCCTGGGCGCTCATCAGCCTCATTTCGCTCCTGAAACGCCGCCGGTCTTCTCCGCCACGACCCTTGACGCGTGGCTTTTCCGCCACGACCAGGAGCCGCTGCGAGCTGAGCCCGAACGGGTCGCCCTCGATCGAGCCGAACATCTCTCGCGTCTCGAGGCCTGCCGCGGCCAGCATCCGGACCACGTCTCCCGCGAGGTAGACGCGCTGCGACGCGAGTTTCCTTTCGGTCTTCCCGTCTTTGGAGAACTCGAAGACGTTCTCGATGCGAGAGGTCGCGGGATCCAGCCGGGTCTCTTCGACGAAGCGAAAGCCGGCCATCTCCCCTTCCTGCCGCGGCTCGAGCCTCGGGTAGACGCCCTCCGCCGTCTGGCCGAAGTCGAGCGCGAAGCGCCCGCCCGGCTTCAGGGCCGCGGCGACGGCCTCGATGAACTCCACGTTGCCGGAGTCATCGAGGTAGCCGAAGCTGTTGCCGAAGCAGAAGGCGGCGTCGAACCCGCCGTGGGTCGGCACGGCGCGCATGTCGGCCTCGACGAGCTCCACGTTCAGACGCTTCTCGGCCGCGACTTCCCGGGCCGCGTCGAGAAACTCCTCGCGAGATGTCGATGCCGGTCATCGCGCAGCCGCGCTCGGCGAGGGGGAGCGTCAGGCGGCCCGCGCCGCAGGGCACATCGAGGACACGGTCACCGGGGGAGAGCCTCAGGTGTTTCCAGAGATAGTCGACGTCGGCCTTCGTGGCCTCGGGCGGCAGGGCGGCGCGCCAGAAGCTGACCGCGAGGCCGCTGAAAAAATGCTTCCACCAATCCGGAGGTGCGTTCAAGGGAGACTCCTTCATCTGTGCGCGCCGTTTCGGCGCGACTTGCGCTTCTCGAGAAGCGGATCCGCTGCGCGCCAGGGCGCGACGCAAGTCGTGTGACTTGGAAGCGGCCGGAGTCGTCCGGGCCGCTAGCGAGAGACGATGGCAGGCATATTCAGCGGTGGAATCTTACCCCGGGCCGCGGCGGGTGTACACGTCGCGGTCCACGATCTCCATGCAGCGCCCGGGGTCCTCGATCGCCCGGAACCCGGACTTCTCATAGAGGCCATGGGCGTCGCGGGTCATGAGGATCCAGCGTCGCAGGCCCTGCAGGTCCGGATGGCTCCGGATGGCCTCCATCAGCCAGACCGCGAGGCCCTGTCCGCGGTGCGACTCGAGGACGAACACGTCGGCGAGATACGCGAACGTCGCCCGGTCGGTGATGACGCGCGCGAAGCCCACCTGCGACGCTCCCTCGTAGAGGCCGAAGCACAGCGCGCCCTCGATGGAGCGGTCGACGGTCTCCCGCGGAATGCCGCCGGCCCAGTAGGACCGGCTCAGGAACGCGTGGATGAGCGGCCGGTCGAGAAGGGCCGGATCGGTCGAGATCGAGAACGCGCCGCGGGTCGCCGTCCAGACGCCGTCCGGATGCATGCGCGGATCCTATCCGCGGAATTCACCTGCGATCGATCCTCTCGCGTCCGGGAACCGCCGCTATCCTATGCTCCCGAACACGCGGCATTTGATGAGCGACACCGTTTCGCTTCCCCTCTGGCTCGCCGTCCTGCTCGGGATTCTGGCGGCGTGGGCGGCCCTCGACCGCCTGCTGATTCCGAGCGTGCGCTGGGTGCTGCGCCGGCGCGTCAACCGCGTGCTCGACGAGATCAACACGCGGCTGAAGATCCGCATCGCCCCCTTCGAGCTGACGAAGCGGGACGTGCTGATCGACCGGCTGCTCTACGACCCGCAGGTCCAGCAGGCCGCCGAGGCCGAGGCCCGCGAGAACGGGATGCCTCGCGAAGTCGTCATGGAGCGGGTCCGCCGCTACGCCCACGAGATCGTGCCCGCCTTCAACGCCTATGCGTATTTCCGCGTCGGGTACTGGATCGCGCGCAACGTCGCGCGCTCCCTCTACCGCGTGCGCCTCGGCTACGCGGACGAGGAGGGGCTCGCGGCGATTCCCCGTCGGCGACGGTCGTCTTTCTCATCAATCACCGCAGCAACATGGACTACATCCTCGTGTCCTACCTCGCCGCCGAGAAGGCCGCGCTCTCCTACGCCGTCGGCGAGTGGGCGCGGATCTGGCCGCTGCAGACGCTCATCCGCGCCGATGGGGGCGTACTTCGTCCGCCGCAACTCGAAGGACCCGCTCTACCGCAAGGTGCTGGAGCGCTACGTCGGCATGGCCACGGCCGGGGGCGTCACGCAGGCGGTCTTTCCGGAAGGCGGGCTGTCGCGCGACGGAAAGCTGCGGCCTCCGAAGCTCGGCATCCTCGACTACATGGTCCGGGCATTCGATCCCGCCGGAGAGCGGGACATCGTCTTCGTGCCGGTCGGGATCAACTACGACCGGATCTTCGAGGACCGGAGCCTGCTGCACGAGCTGGATCCCGAAGCGCCGCGGAAGACCGCCACGGCGAGCGTCGGCACGACGGCGCGCTTCGTCGGCCGCAACGTCTGGCTCCGGGCGTTCAACCGCTGGTACCGCTTCGGCTACGCCTGCGTGAACTTCGGCTCGCCGTTCTCGCTGCGGCGCTACTCCGGGCGCCACGGCATCGATTTCCGGCAGCTCTCGAGGGAGGAGCGGTCGCGGAAGCTCGAAGAACTGGCGCGCGAGCTGATGGCCCAGATCGCGCGCGTCATCCCCGTCGTGCCCGTGTCTCTCGTCGCGACGGTGTTCGTGCGCGCTCCGGAGCGGATCTGGAGCGAGCTCGAGCTGAAGGGCGAGGTCCTGCGCCTCATGGAGGAGCTCGGCCGGCGCGGCGCCCACGTCTACGTGCCGCGCGGCGACCAGGACTACGCCATCACGGTCGGCCTCCGGATGCTGACGCTGCGCCGGCTCGTCGACGCCGCGCGACGGGCACGGCGGTCTCTATCGCGCGCGTCCCGAGGAGATCCCGTTGACTCCGGTATTACGCGAGCTCGATCGCGCATCTCTTCTAGATTGCCGGGTCGGTCCTCGTGATATCTCTGCCGCACCAATCGCGGAGGAATCCATGATCGATCGCCGGTCGCTCCTCAAAACGGCGCGCTCGCGGGTGCGGCGGCGGCCCTCGCGGGGCGGTGCCGCCGCCGAGGCCGCCGCGACCCGCCGCCTCGCCGGCTCCGGAATCGACCGTCGCCGCGTTCGAGCTCGAGGAAGCGACGGTCGTGGACCTCCAGAAACGGATGGCTTCCGGCGCCGACTCGGCGACGACGCTGTGCGGAGAAGTACATCGCCCGCATCGAGGCCGTGGACCGGCGGCGGCCCGACGCTGCGAGTCGGTGCTCGAGATCAATCCCGACGCGCTCGCGATCGCCGCGAGCCTCGACGCCGAGCGCAAGGCGGGCAAGGTGCGCGGCCCGCTGCACGGGATTCCGGTGCTCATCAAGGACAACGTCGGCACGGCCGACCGGATGCAGACGACGGCCGGCTCGCTCGCGCTCGTCGGCGCGATTCCGGCGGCGGATGCGCACATCGTCAAGCGCCTTCGCGATGCGGGCGCGGTCATCCTCGGCAAGACGAACCTCTCGGAATGGGCCAACTTCCGCTCGACGCATGCTTCGAGCGGCTGGAGCGGCCGGGGCGGCCAGTGCCGCAATCCGTATGCGCTCGATCGCGATCCTTCGGGCTCGAGCTCCGGCTCGGGAGCGGCGGCGGCGGCGAACCTGTGCGCCGTGACGGTCGGCACGGAGACCGACGGCTCGATCGTGTCGCCGTCCAACAACTGCGCGCTCGTGGGCTTCAAGCCCACGCTCGGCCTCGTGTCGCGCACGGGCATCATCCCGATCGCCCATTCCCAGGACACGGCCGGACCGATGACGCGCACCGTCGCCGACGCCGCCGCCCTGCTTTCGGCCATGTGCGGTTTCGATCCCGCCGACCCGACGACGCGGGATCTCGCGGGCAAGGCTCCGGTGGACTACACCGCGTTTCTGGACCGGAAGGGCCTCGCGGGCATGCGCATCGGCGTGCCCCGCAAGAAGCTCTACGGCCAGAGCCCCGCGGCCGACGCCGTGGCCGAGGCGGCTCTCGACGCCATGCGGCGCGAGGGCGCGATCATCGTCGACCCGGCGGACATCGCGACGCTCGGCGACACGGACGACTCCGAGTTCGAGGTCCTGCTCTACGAGTTCAAGGCCGACCTGAACGCTCTACCTCGCCGGCCTCGGGAATCGAACGCCGTACCGGACGCTGAAGGACCTGATCGTCTTCAACCAGAAAAACCGCGAGACGCGAGATGCCCTACTTCGGGCAGGAGATCTTCGAGAAGGCCGAGGCGAAAGGGCCGCTGACGGAGAAGGACGTACGTCGACGCGCTCGCCAAGGACCTGCGCCTGACGCGCGCGGAGGGCATCGACAAGACGATGGACGAGCACCGCCTCGACTGCCTCGTCGCGCCGACCTCGGCGCCGGCTTCGCTGATCGATCTCGTCAACGGGTCCTACGGCCCGGGAGGGAGCTCCTCGTTCCCCGCGATCGCCGGGTATCCCGACGTGACGGTCCCCGCGGGCTGGTCGTTCGGGCTTCCCGTCGGGCTCTCGTTCTTCGGCCGCGCCGGAAGCGAGCCGACGCTCTTCAAGATCGCGTACGCGTTCGAGCAGGCCACGAAGGCCCGCAAGCCGCCGCGGTTTTTGGCGACGGTGGACCTGACGCCGAAGGCGTCCTGAAAGGACGCCGGGAGGCGTCACCCGAGGCCGCAGGCCGAGGGATCCCGTGCTTTCCGCCTGCATGGGCAATGACGGCGTCGTGCCCTTTGCCGGCCCCTCGGTTAGTCGGGAAACGAGCCCGGGTCCTCCACGGCTCGCCGGTGCAGCGCGTCGTCGATGTTGCGGCCCGTGACGACGAGGACGACGGGCCCCGGCGAGTCGCCGAGCTGCGGCAGCGCGGCGAGGGCCGAGGCGGCCGCGCCTTCGGCGCGGATTCCGGCTCGGGCGTACGCGCCGACGCTTTCCGCGATCGCGCGTTCCGAGACGAGGAGCATGCGGTCCACGACGCCCTGGATCAGCCCTACGGCCTCCGGGATCGCCACGCGAACCGCGAGGCCGTCGGCGAAAGTGGCCATGCGATCGCAATCCACCACGCGCCCGGCGTCGAAGGAGAGCGCCATCACCGGAGCTTCCTTCGCCGCGACGCCCACGACCTCGGTCTCGGGTGCGCGCGCCTCGAGCGCCCGGCCAATGCCCGCGATCAGCGCCCCGTTGCCGACCGGAACGACGACGGCGGCGGGCGATGATCCGAGCTGGTCCAGGATCTCCGTCGCAATCGCTCCGTAGCCTTCGAACTGCGTCGGCTCGACGCCGTCTTCGAAGAATGGAATCCGCGCCTCGGAAGCGAAGCGCTTTCCCTCGTCCTTCGCGAAGTCGAGGTCCGTCCCGATCAGCCGGACTTCGGCGCCGAGCGAATCGATGAGCGCGAGCTTCGCGAGCGAGGCGCCGGCCGGCGCGTACACCATCGCGCGCAAGCCCAGCTCCTTGCAGGCCCAGGCGACGGCGGCGCCGTGGTTCCCGGTGGAGGCCGTCACGACGGCGGAGGCGCCCTTCCGCTTGTAGGACTCGATCGTCGGAAGGGCCCCGCGCCACTTGAACGCGCCGAGCTCGTGGACGTCCTCGCGCTTGAGATGAAGCGGCCGTCCGCCCGCGAGCGCCGGCGGCGCCGGCTCGAGGGGCGTGGGCAGCTTCACGCGGGGAAAGCTATCGCAGTCGGCCTCACGCGACGTGGCCCACGTCCTTCTCGGGACCGGTCGGGGCAGGGGCCGGGGCCGGTGCCGCGCGCCGGGCCGCGGCCCGCAGGAGCGGTCGCGAAGCGTAATAGGCGCCGGCGATCACGAACGGCACGACGAGGCCCCAGGCGACGACGGCGTGCGCCACCGTCGTTCCCAGCCGCGAAATCGTTCCGAGAGGATCCGTCTTGCCCATGGCGACCAGCTGGTCGAGCGAGAGCGTCAGCCGGGGCGCTCCGAACAGTCGTTCGCCCATCCGGATGAAGGGGAACAGCAGCAGGAGCTGGAGCGGGTAGCTCGTCCAGTTGATCGCCTGGATGATGGGCTGATTGAGCCGGAAAGCCCAGGCGGCGAGGAAGCTCAGGATCGTCGTCACGCCGATGACCGGGATCACCGCGATCGCGAGGCCGACGCCGATCGTCAGCGCGATCGTGTCCGGAGACAACCCCTGCGTCAACTGCTCGAGGACCGGGGCCGCGATCCTCGAGCGGAGGTTTGCCGGGAGCTTCACGCCCGGCGCTTTTCGAAGTCGCGCGTCGCGCCGGCTTGCGGCCTCGCCGTCCGGGTCTCGGGAGATCCCGCCTTCGCGAGGAGGATCTGGGCGTCGCCGATGTACTTCTCGGCGAAGGCGCCCTCGCAGTAGCCGAGGTAGTAGTCCCACATCCGGATGAACGTCTCCGGAAAGCCCAGGGCGCGGACGCGTTCGCGGTTCTCGAGGAAACGTTTCCGCCAGGCCGCGAGCGTCGTGACGTAGTGGAGGCCGATCTCCTCCAGGCCCGCGACAGGAGCGACGTCGCCCGCGCGAGGGAGCGGCGGATCTCGCCGATCGAGGCGAGCTCGCTTCCCGGAAAGATGTGGCGCTGGATGAAATCGGGCTGGGCGTGGTAGCTCGGGAACCGCTCCTCGTTCATCCAGATCGTCTGGAGCAGCATCGCGCCGCCTGGGCGCAGGAGCCGATCCACCGTCGAGAAGAACCTGTCGTAGAAGGAGAGCCCGACGGCCTCGAACATCTCGATCGAGACGGCCTTGTCGTAGAGCCCGGCGAGCTTGCGGTAGTCCTCGAAGAGGAGCTCGACGCGCCCGCTCCAGGCCTTCGCGCGCGAGCCGCTCGCGGACGTAATCGTACTGGGAGCGGCTGATGGTCGTCGTCGTGACCCGGCAGCCGTAGCGGCTGCGCCGCGTGCATGGCGAACGCGCCCCACCCGGAGCCGATCTCGATGAGGCGGTCGCCCGGGGCGAGCTCGAGCGTCTGGCAGATGCGGTCGAGCTTGGCGAGCTGGGCCTGTGCGAGCGAGGTCTGCGGCGTCTCGAAGATGCCGCAGGAGTAGGTCAACGTCGGGTCCAGAAAGAGCGAATAGAAGTCGGTGCCGAGGTCGTAGTGGAAACGGATGTTGAACCGGCTGCCCGAGACCGTGTTGCGGCGGAACGCGTGGTGAAGGCGGTGACCGAGGCGCGAGAGGATCGAAGTCACGCGCCGGCCGGCGTCGAAGGCGCGCATGTTCCGGACGCCGAGGCGGACGACGCTCGGCAGATCCGGCGAGGTCCACCGGCCCTCCGCATAGGTCTCCCCGAAGGCCACGTCTCCGCCGAAGACGAAGCGGCGAAAGACGCCCGGGTCACGGATTTCGACGACCGCCCGGAGATCGGAACGGGGATCGCCGAAGACGTGGAGCTTCCCGTCGGGCAGCCGCAGCTCCAGTCGGCCGTCGCGGGTGGCCGCGAGCCGGCGGAGGAAGAGCGCCTGCGCCGGGCCGTTCATACGACTGCTCTCTAGCCCGGCTGGGGGTCCGGCATGCCGAGGGATTCGGCCGTCGCCACGAGTCGCCGCAGGATCTCGACGAGGTGAGCGCGCGTCTTCTCGATTTCGCGATGGAGCTCCTCGAGCCGCCGGCCGGTTCGGGCTCCCGCCGCCGGGGCTTCTTCGTGGAGCCGCTCGAGCCGCGCCGCGGCGCGTTCCCGGGCGGCCTCGAGCTCGACGAGCGCGTCGTGGGCGGTGACGCGCGCCGAAGCGCGCAGACTGGCCCAGCGCTCGGTCAGCGTCCGGACCTCAACGTGCAGGCGGGCCGAGGAAAACGCGCGGCCGGTTCGCTCCGCCTCGCGCGCGGCCGCCCGCCACCGCTGCGGTGGCCGGTTCAGGTTCTTCACGAGACCCAGCCGCTCTCCCAGCCAGAGCAGGTAGTAGCTCGGGTCGATCTCCCACCAGCGGAAGCCCTGGGCGGCGGAGCCCGGCGCCCAGTGGTGGTTGTTGTGCCAGCCCTCGCCCATCGTCAGGAGCGAGAAGAGGAAGCTGTTGCGCGAGTCGTCGGTCGTCGCGAACACGCGGCGGCCGAAGAGGTGCATGACGCTGTTGATCGTGAAGGTGCCGTGCCAGAGGAAGACGGTCGAGAGGAAGTAGCCGTAGAAGAGGCCGACCGGTCCGAAACCGAGATACAGCGCGACGCCGTAGAGGATGGTCGCGAGGTACTTGTGCTTGTCGAGCCATACGAGCTCGGGGTACTTCGCGAGGTCCGGCACGCGGGAGTAGTCCGTCTTCTCGTAGTCCGGCGAGAGGATCCAGCCGATGTGCGCCCACCAGAACCCGCCCTGCATCGGGCTGTGGATGTCTTCCGGCCGGTCCGAGTACTTGTGGTGGTGGCGGTGGTGGGAGGCCCACCAGAGCACGCCCTTCTGCGCCGCGGTCTGGCCGAGGACGGCCAGCAGGAACTGGGGCACGCGCGCAAGGCGATACGTGCGGTGGCTGAAGTAGCGGTGGAAACCGGCCGTCACCGCGAACATCCTCAGGTAGTACGAGCCGAGACAGAGGGCGACCCCTTTCCAGGAGAAGCCCAGGGCAAAGACGCCGAGGGCGGCGACGTGCACGACCAGGAAGCCGGAGAGCGAGGCGGCGCGGATCCGCCGGCTCTGGCGGCGCAGCGGCCGTTTCCAGGGTGGAACTCATCCCCAAACTCTACACTTTCGGCCGGCCCCGCGGGACCGGGGCGGCCGCAAAGCCGCCCCGGGGCTCACCCTGAGAAACGGGTCCCTTACTTGGTTGCGGCCGGTCCCGCCTTCTTCTTGACGGCCTCCAGGTTGATCATGATGTCCACGTCGTCCGCGAGGACGAACCCGCCGGCGTCCAGGGCCTTGTTCCAGTTGATGCCGTAGTCCTTGCGGTTCAGCTTCGTCATGACCTCGAAGCCGGCCCGCTCGTTGCCCCAGGGGTCGTTGACCATGCCGGTGAAGGTCACGGGCAGCGTGACCTCCTTGGCGACGCAGCGCATCGTCAGGGTGCCGGTCACGTCGTACTTGTCCTTTCCGGTGGGCGTGATCTTCGTGCTCTTGAACGAGATCTCGGGGCACTTGGCCGCGTCGAAGAAGTCGGGGGACTGCAGGTGCTTGTCCCGGTCGGCGTTGTGCGTGCTGATGGACGCCGTCTTGATCGTGAAGGCGACCGAGGACATCTCGGGCTTGGCAGGTATCGGCCTGGATGGTACCCTCGAATTCGGTGAATCCGCCGCGCACCTTGGAGGTGAAGTGGCGGATCTGGAAGCTCGTGTCGGAGTGGGTCTTGTCCACGGTGAACGTGTCGGCGGCGAACAGGGAGCGACGCGCGGAAGCGGTCAGGACGAAAGCCAGCAGGAAAGCCAGAAGGGACCGTCGGGGCATCGTGATGTCTCCTTTCGTGGGGGTGAATCTGCTTTTTACTGCACGCAGCCGCGCGCGGCAACGGTGATCTGGCCTTCGACGCGCCCGCCGCGGACGGCGACCAGGCGATCGTGCAGATTCGACACGATGCAGGCGTGGTTCGGCAGGATGCGTACGCGCTCGCCGACCCGGAAGGATTCGCCGGGCTCGACTCCGATGACGCCGTGCTCCTCGGACAGCCGGGCGATGCGGCTGTTTCGCCCCAGGATCCGGCCGTGGCCGGCGCCCGTCGGGCGGAGAGGATCGCTCGAGAGCGTCTTCGAGCCGGCGTCGCAAACGGCGCGGTCGGCCGCCGGGGCGCTGACGATCGTGGCCACCACGGTCATCGCGCAGTCCTCGAGCTTCGCGCTGCCGAGCTGGACCTGCGAGAAATCGTTGTAGACGTACGTTCCGGGGCGGCACTCCGTGATGCCGCTCTCGGAGATCGCGGAGCGCACGGTCGGCGTCGAGCCGAGAGAGACCTCTTCCACGGGCAGGCCCGCCGCCCGGATCGCGTCGGCGGTCTCGGCCACGACGCGGCCCTCGAGGTGGCCCGCTTCGGCGACTTCCTCGGGCGTGCGCCCGGCGTAGCCCTGGCCCCCGTGCGTGAACACGCCCGTGAACTCGAGGCCCGGCACGTCCGCGATCCGGCGTGCGGTCTCGACGGCCGTCTCGGGCGGCACGCCGACGCGGTTGTACCCGCAGTCGATCTTCAGGCGCACCGGCAGGCGGCGTCCGGCCGCGTGGAAGACTTCGCCGAGGCTCCGCGCCCCCTCGACGCTGTCGACGCCGACGGCGAGGCGCACTTTGTCGGCGAGCACGAGAAGCCGGCGCGCTTTGTCGGCGCCGAAGATCGGGTAGCCCAGGAATACGTCGTCGAATCCGAGCGCCGCGAAGACTTCCGCCTCCGACGTCTTGGCGAGCGTCAGGCCGCTCGCTCCCGCCGAAAGCTGCAGGCGCGCGACTTCCGGGGACTTGTGCGTCTTGGCGTGGGGGCGGAGCTTCACGCCCGCCGATCGGGCGCGCTCCTGCATCGCGCGCACGTTCTTCTCCAGGACGTCGAGGTCCACCAGGACCGACGGCGTCGGCAGGTCTTCGATGGCTTGCATGGACGGGAGCCTATCGTTTCGGAGTTTTCTTCGCGTTTCGGAAGATCGCGAAGACGAGGCCCGCGGGGACGAGACCCATGATCGCGGCCGTCCAGGTTCCTTGGATCAGCGCCGACTGCTGGTCGGCCGAGCCGAAATGCTGTCTTGCGGCGTCTCCGGAGAACTGGGAGAGGGAGACGAGCAGCCAGACGCCCACGGCGGCGAGGATTCCGAGCGAGACGCCGCGGATCAGACGGGCTTTGCTCGTAGCGCTCGCAGCAGTCTCGCCGCTCCGGAGCTTCCAGGCGGCGTAGAGCATGGTCCCGTACAGCAGCACCCCGACCGCGTTGGCGGTGAGCGTGATCCTCCGGAAGTCCGGAAAGTTCCGGGCGAGCCACGCGCTCTGCGGCGAGGTCGGGTTCAGCATGGCGAGGAACTGGCCGAGCGAGACGAGCAGTCCGATGACGCCCACGACCGCGGCCACCGTCGCCCCGAGCTTTCCTTCCTTCTGCGCCGTTCCGCGAACGGCCGCCCGGGAAAGCCGGCGGAGCGGGGACGTCGGAAGCGCCGGCGGGCCTCCCGGCTCCACGCCGAGAGCCCGCAGCCCCGCGGCGAGGCGCGGGCCGAGCGCGGCGGCGCCCTCCTCGGGCACTTCCGCGGACACCGCCGCGCCGAAGGCCATCCGCCACTCCGGCTGCCGCGCCTGGAATTCTGCGTGTGTGATGTCGCGGCGCACGGGGACGAACTTCTTCCGCGCCTCGTGCGCGCGGATGACTTCCTTGGAGACCTGGTCCGAGTCGACCGAGTCCGGCGAGATCACGACGATCATGGCGTGACAGCGCTCGATCTCCTGGTCGATCTGCCGCAGGTACGACGCGCCGACCGCGCCTTTGTCCTCGTAGTACCAGGTCGTGTAGCCGGCGGCCTCGAGCGAAGGAGAAAGCTCCTTCACGAGGTCGCTGTCCTGGTGGGCGTAGGAGATGAAGACGTCGGCCATCGCTCTCTCTTCAGCCGAACCACTCGGCTTCGGTCATGAGGCGCGCCCACTCGCGCTGCTCCTCCTCGAGCAGGGCCTCGCACAGGCGCATCGTGGTCAGGACCGTCCACGGGTCCTTCGCGTCTTTCAGAGCCGTCTCGAGATCGATCAGCTGCGAGAGCTTGGCCTGGGCCCTCGCCCTGTTGCGCGCGAACTCGTTGGACGAGCGCCAGGTCCGGAATCCCGCGAAGAAGGTCGGAAGCGCTGCCGCGGCGAAGACGAACGCCTTATCCCACATCTCCAACCTGGCCGTGTCCTTGATCAGGGCGTGCAGGATGATGAGGATCACGCTCGAGAAGAAGACGAACTGAACGACGGCGGGATCGTCCCACCATCGCAGCTGCTCCCTCTTCAGCTTGTTCTCGAAGTATGCGATCTGCGTCGCGAGACGCGCTTTCTCGTAGAACTGCGCGAGGCCGTCGGGAGCCGGTGGAACAGCGCGGCCGGGCGACGGGATTTCCGGAAGCGATCCTCCTTTCGCCCACGCCTTGAGCTCGACGTCCTTCAGATGGGGCCAGTCGCTCCTCGGCCTCCCGGTACGCCAGAACTCCGGCTCCGCCAGCGTCGAAAAGAACAGCAGGCGCAACCGTTCGGCACGGGTACGCGTGGCGAGCCACCGGTGGTGGAAACGGCCGGCCTTGCCAGCGACGACCGCGGCGATGACCAGAGCCCCGAGCACGAGCTCGGTTTGACGAGGCCATGACGCGTTCGGTCGCCTGTCTTCGATCAGGGCGACCAGAAGCAGAATGGTTCCCAGCGCCGCGCTGATCCGGGTCGTCCATCGGTGGGTCAGGCGGAGTCTCCGAGCCAGAGCGTCGGATTCTTCGAACTCGCGGAAGAAGGTCTCTTCGTCGAGGAGCCGATGGAGCGGCGTCCAGGAAACGCTCTTCGCGAATCCGCGCAGTTCCTGCTGGAGTGTCACGTCTTCTCGATGCGGTACCCCAGGGCGAGGATCGTCTTCACCGTCTCCATCGCGGTCTTCCGGTCGTACTCCTTCTCGGACTCCGGAAGCGCGTCGTAGGGGACGAGGGAGGGGTGTTCCTTCTTCGCGTCGTCGCGCCGGGGCCCGGGGCGCCAGCCCTCGGCCATGCGCTGACGGGCCCAGTTCTCGTGGGTGTTTCGCGCGAGGAGCTCGGTCAGCTCGGAGATCTCCCGCGGTACCTTGACGCCGGAGGTATCGCGGGGCGCCGGTTTGTACTCCACGCGCGTCTCCTTGCGGCTGCGTTCGTGGGCATCCTTATACACCCGACCTCCATGTCGTCCGACAGGCCTGGGGTAAAGTCACGCCCGACAGGAGCGAACCCATGCGCCGGACCCGGAGACTCGCGCGTTTCGGAACAGGACTGTGGCTCGTCGCGGCGCTCTCGGCCGCCGAGACGGCCGACGAGCTCGTCGCGAAGAACATCCAGGCGCGGGGCGGCCTCGAGAAGATCAAGAACATCCAGTCGATGAAGATGACCGGGACGATGCGCCTGGGCGACGAGAAGCTTCCCACGACGCTCGAGCTCAAGCGGCCGAACAAGTCCCGCTGGGAGTTCACCCTCGAAGGACAGACGGCCGTCCAGGCCTACGACGGCAAGACCGCCTGGATGATCATGCCGTTCGAGGGCCAGACCGAGCCGCAGGTCATGACCGACCAGGAAGCCCGGGACATCGAGATGCAGGCCGACGTGGACGGGCCCCTCATCGATGCGGCGGCCAAGGGCAACACCATCGAGCTCGTCGGCAAGGAGACGATCGATGGCGGCGTCGAGACCTGGCGCCTGCGCGTCACGCGCAAGAACGGCGACGCGCGGGACCTCTACCTCGACGCGAAAACGTACCTGCAGGTCCTCGCCGTGACGAAGCGGACGGCGGACGGCCAGACCGTCGAGATCCGGAGCAAGATCGGCGACTACCGCAACGTCGGCGGCCTGATGCTGCCGCACTCGTTCGAGGCGTCCGCGTCCGGCGTGCCGCAGACGCAGGCGCTCGAGTTCCAGAAGATCGAGATCAACGTGCCGATCGACGATTCCCGCTTCGCGATGCCGAAGACCGCGAAGACCGAGGCTCCGGCGACCGGCGGATGAGAGTCGCGCCTCGCCGTCTCCTGGCCCTCGCGCTGCTCCTCGTGGCGTTCGCGACCGCGGCGCCCCTCTCCGCCCAGCCGAAGCTCAAGGTCTACATCTCGGCGGACATGGAGGGCGTGGCCGGCGTCGTGACGGGCGAGCAGCTCGGCCGCCCAGGGCTTCGAGTACGAGCGCTTCCGCGGGTTCATGACGAACGAGGTGCTCGCGGCGATCGAGGGCGCGCGCGCCGCCGGGGCGACGGAGATCCTGGTCGCGGATTCCCACGGCAACGGCCAGAACCTCCTGATCGAGCGCTTTCCCAAGGACGTCCAGATCGTCCGGGCCTGGCCGCGGCCGCTCGCCATGATGCAGGGGATCGACGCGAGCTTCGACGCCGTGCTCTTCGTCGGCTTCCACTCTTCGACGACGAGCCACGGAAGGCGTGCGCGCGCACACGATGTCCTCGGCCAACCTCGCGGACGTGCGCCTCAACGGCGTCTCGGTTCCGGAGGCCGGCCTCGAACGCCGCGATCGCCGGGCACTACCGCGTGCCGGTCGCGATGATCTCGGGCGACGACGCGGCGGTGAAGGAGGCGCAGGCGCTGCTCGGCCCGATCGAGGGCGCCGTCGTGAAGTGGAGCTACGGCTTCCACTCGGCGCGCACGCTGACGCCGGAGGCGAGCTGCGACCGGATCCGCGAGGCCGCGAAAACGGCGCTCGGCCGCCGGGCGCAGATGAAGCCTTACGTGCTGACGACCCCGGTCACGCTCGACGTGCGCTTCAAGAGCTACCGGCCGTCGGAGGTCCTCGCCTACCTGCCGATCGTCGAGCGCACCGACGCCCACGCGATCCGGTTCCGGGGCAAGGACATGATCGAGACGATCCGGTTTCTCGAGTTCCTGATGAACTACGAGCCGGGGCTGACGCCCTAGGGAAGTCGAACGGTCGAAAGGTCGAATTGTTGAAAGGGGTCGAAAAGCCCTTCGACACTTTCGACACTTCAACGTTTCGACTTCCGCTCACACCCCTAGGGCTTCCTCTGGAACAGCGCGGCGTACTGGCCGTAGCCCGGCCTTCTCGAGATCCTCGGCCGGGATGAAGTACATCGCCGCCGAGTTCATGCAGTAGCGCAGCCCCGTCGGCTTGGGCCCGTCGGTGAAGACGTGCCCGAGGTGCGAGTTCGCGTGGGCCGAGCGCACCTCGGCGTAGGATCCGAGAATGCCGCCGAGGTTCGAGCTCTGCTTGACGTTGGCGGGCTCGAGCGGCTGCCAGAAGCTCGGCCATCCGGTGCCGGAGTCGAACATCTCGAGCGAGGAGAAGAGCGGCTCGCCGGACACGATGTCGACGTAGATCCCGGGCTTCTTGTTGTTCCAGTAGGTATTGGCAAACGCCCGCTCGGTCGCCTCGTGCTGCGTGACTTCGTACTGGAGCGGCGTGAGCCGCTTCTTGAGGTCCGCGTCCGAGGGTTTCTGGAAGGTTCCCGTCCAGCGGGGAGGCGCCGAGCCTTCGACGGACGCCGAGGATGCGTTCGCCGCTTTCTGCGGAGCGCGGGAGGCCGCGACGGCCGCCGCGAGCCCGAGGATGCCGAGTGCGAGAAAGAGCAACGCGCGTTTCACTTGTGACCTCCCGCCGCGTCGCCCCAGATTTCCTTGAGGCGAGCCTCGCGGCCGCAGCCCTTGTAGTAAGCCGTATAGCGGAGCGGGTTCACCTTGCAGTAGTCCTGGTGGTACTCCTCCGCCGTATAGAACTTGGTGAGCGGAACGATCTCGGTGACGATCCGTCCCTTGAAGCGCGGCTCCTGTTCGAGCTTCGCCTTCGAGGCGAGCGCCGCGGTCTTCTGCGCCTCGCTGGTGTAGAAGATCGCCGTGCGGTACTGCGATCCGTGATCGCAGAACTGGCCGTCCTTCTGCGTCGGGTCGATGTTGTGCCAGTAGACTTCGAGCAGCTTCTGGTACGAGATCTTCGCCGGATCGAACGTGACCTGCGCCGACTCGGCATGGCCGGTGCGGCCCGTCGAAACCTGCTCGTAGGTCGGGATCCACCGTCGTGCCGCCGGCGTAGCCGGAGACGGCGGAGACGACGCCGGGCAGACCCTCGAAGGCGCTCTCCTCGCACCAGAAGCAGCCTCCGGCGAACACGGCGACCTCGTTCGGGGCCGAAAGTGACGGCATCGCGACGCAGGCGGCGAACAGAACGAGCGCAACTCGCAGGAAGACGATCGGGGATTCAAGGAATGGACCTCCTTACGCCGAAACCTCTCCGGGACGCCGTTGATTCCGGCGCCCGCCGGATGGTTCCGCATGAAGTACGACGCCGGCCGCTCCGCGGATTCCGTGGCGGAAAGCCCCGGCCTGTGAAAGAGTTCGCCCGAAAAAAGGGGTGGCCATGCGGTTGAAGCGTCTGCTCTTTCTGGTCGTGGCGGCGGCGGCCCTGGCCTTCTCGACCGCGGACGCGCCGTCGCCCCAGGGCCGCTGGCAGGGCGCGATCGAGCTGCCGGGCCAGAAGCTCGACGTCGTCGTCCGCATCGCCGCGGGCGCCGGCGGCGTCTGGAGCGGCGAGATCGACATCCCGGCGCAGGGCGCGCGGAATCTCCCGCTGGGAGGGTTCGACGTCGAACGCGGGAGCGTCCGTTTCTCGATCACGGGCATCCCCGGGAATCCGACCTTCCGCGGCACGCTGGCGGCCGACGGCGTGGCGCTCGCGGGCGAGTTCACGCAGGGCGGCCAGACCTTCCCGTTTCGTCTGGCGCGCGCGGCCGACGCGGCGGTGTCGTCGGCGAAGGCGCTCGACGGCTTCGACGCACGTTCGTCGACGGCGCACTGAAGACGTGGAAGGTGCCGGGCCTCGCGGTGGCGATCGTCAAGGACGGCGAGGTCGTCCTCGCCAGGGGCTACGGCCTCCGCGACGTGAAGCGGAACCTGCCCGTCACGCCGGAGACGCTCTTCGCCATCGGGTCGGCGACCAAGGCGTTCACCGTCATGAGTCTCGGGGTTCTGGTCGACGACGGGAAGCTCGACTGGGACACGCCGGTCCACGCGTACCTCCCGGCCTTCGCGCTGCAGGACGAGTGCGCGAGCGCGGGCATGACGCCGCGCGATCTCGTGACGCATCGCTCGGGCCTGCCGCGCCACGATCTCGTCTGGTACAACGCGACGCTCACGCGCGCGGAGCTCTTCGAGCGGCTGCGCTACCTCGAGCCCAACGCGGACTTCCGATCGAAGTGGCAGTACCAGAACCTGATGTTCCTGACCGCCGGCTATCTCGCGGGCGAAGTCGCGGACCAATCCTGGGAGGACGTCGTGCGCGGTCGGATCTTCGGACCGCTCGGGATGAAGGCCAGCAACTTCTCCGTGCTGGAATCCCAGAAGACTTCCGACTTCGCGCTGCCGTACACCGAGAAGGAGAAGAAGGCCGTCGAGATCCCGTTTCGCAACATCGACGTGATCGGGCCGGCCGGATCGATCAACTCGAACCTGACCGACATGGTTCGCTGGGTGAAGCTGCACCTGTCCGACGGCGCCGTCGGCGGGACGCGTGTCGTCGGCGCCGCGAACCTGGAGGAGATGCACCAGCCGCAGATGGTCATGAGGGAGCAGGAGCGCGATCCGGAGATCATCCTGCGCACCTACGCCATGGGCTGGTTCGTGGAGTCGTACCGGGGACGACAGCGCGTGCACCACGGAGGCAACATCGACGGCTTCTCCGCGATGGTCACGTTCCTCCCTGCGGAACGGCTCGGGGTCGTCGCTCTCGCCAACATGGACGGAACGCCGCTGCCCGAGATCGTCTGCCGCGTCGCGATCGACCGCATGCTCGGCCTCGAGCCGATCGACTGGAGCGCGCGCCTGAAGGAACGGGCGGACGAGGCCGAGCAGGGTGCCGAGAAGGCGAAGGGCGGTCTCGAGACCTACGATCGCAAGAAGGGCACGAAACCCGCGCATGCGCTGGACGAGTACGCGGGCGACTACGAGCACCCCGCTTATGGGACGCTTTCCGTCGTTCGCGACGGATCGGCGAATCTGAAGGCTTCGATTCACGGTATCCCGATGCGGCTCGAGCACTGGCACTACGAGACGTACCGCGCGGTCTTCGAGGATCCCGCCTTCGCCGACGAAAAGATGTTCGTGCTCTTCCGAACCAATCCGAAAGGCGACGTCGACGCCCTCACGATGCCTCTGGAGACGCAGACGGCCGACATCGTCTTCGAGAAGAAGCCGCCCGCCCGGCTGTCGGATCCGGCTTTCCTGAAGACACTCGCCGGGACCTACGTGCTCGTGGAGCAGCCCTCGGTGTCGGTCGCGGTGGTCCTCGAAGGCGACGCTCTCGTCGCGCACGTCTCGGACCAGCCGCCGTACCGTCTCGAGCCGTACCGCGGGACCGAGTTCCGATTCCGCGAGCTCGCGGGCTACTCGATCCGTTTCCTGCCCGAGACCGGCGAGATCCTGGTCATCCAGCCGGACGGCGTCTATCGCGGAAAGCGGAAGGCATCCTGAGGAAGTCCGAGAAGGGAGATCCCATGAGATTCGAAACCCTCGCGGTGCACGCCGCGTCCGAGAAGGATCCGGCGACGGGCGCCGTTGCGCCGCCGATCCACCTCTCGACGACCTTCGAGCACGGGCCCGCCGGCGAGATTCCGCGGGGGTTCATCTACATCCGCGAGGGCAACCCGACGGGGGAGCGGCTCGAGGAAGCCCTCGCGGCTCTCGACGGCGGACAGGCGGCGCTGGCGCTGGCCTCGGGCCTCGCAGCGACCTCGGCGACACTCCAGGCGCTTCCACCGGGCGCGCACGTGCTCTATCCCGACGACGTCTACTACGGCATGCGCGAGATGGCGAAGGAGTACCTCCCGCGCTGGGGAATGGAAGGCCACGGCGGTCGACATGGCGGATTCGGAGAACGTGCGCCGCGCGCTCCGGCCGACCACGAAGCTCATCTGGGCCGAGTCTCCGTCCAACCCGCTGATGAAGATCGCGGATCTCGCGGCGCTGGGAGAGATCGCCCGCGGGGCCGGGCGCGCACCTCGTGGTCGACGGCACGTTCGCGTCGCCCGCGCTGCAGCGTCCGCTCGAGCTCGGCGCCGCCGCCGTCGTCCACTCGACGACGAAGTATCTCGGCGGGCACAGCGACGTGCAGGGAGGCTCGATCGCGTTCCGCGAAAAGGGCGAGCTCTACGAGAGAGCGCTGCACGTCCGCTACATCCTGGGCGCCGTCGCGTCGCCGTTCAACTCGTGGCTGGTGCTGCGGGGGATCCGGACGCTCGCCTGCCGCATGGAGACGCAGAGCGCGAACGCCATGGCGGTCGCCCGGGCGCTCGCCGCGAACAAGGCCGTGGAGGTCGTGCACTACCCGGGACTGGAGTCGCATCCCGGCCACGCCGTGGCGAAGCGGCAGATGAAGGCCTTCGGCGCCATGCTGTCGTTCCAGGTGCGCGGCGGCCGCGAGGCCGCGGTCCGCGTCGCCTCGCGCGTCCGCCTCTTCGTCGTCGCGACGAGCCTCGGTGGAACGGAGAGCCTGATCGAGCATCGCGCCTCGAGCGAGGGCCCGGCGTCCACGTCGCCGCAGAACCTGCTGCGCGTCTCGGTCGGTCTCGAGCACGCCGACGATCTGATCGAGGACCTGACGCAGGCACTCGGCTGAGAGCGGAGGGGCTCGTCGCCTCCCCGTGGAGCCGCGCGGCTATTCCGACTCGCGGTAGAGCCACGCTCCGGCGAGCGTCGCGGCCACGCACTCGACGAGCGTCCACACGAGCGCGACGGGCGAGATGGAGAAGAGCCCCATCGCCCGCATCGCGATGATCGCGAGCAGGGACGTGAAGAACCAGACCGCCACGCCGGCGCGGACCGCCGTGGCTGCCCCCGGCCCGTAGCGCGGCCGGATCGCGGCGTAGAGCCAGACGGCCGCGATTCCGAGCGCGAATCCCCAGAGTGTCCAGACCGTCGTGACCGCGGCGCCTTTCGGGAGGCCTCGTCCGAGGGCGCGCAACCCCTCCTCGAACTCGCCGCGCATCACGACGTCGTAGCGCAGGTACTCGGAGATGTTGATCAGGATGCCGGCGAGGATGCCCCCGAGGACGACCCGGGAGAAGTTGATCCTTCCCATCGCGCCTCCTTGCGGTCGGTCGGTCGTCTGCAGCCTAGCAGGCTGCTGAAAAATGGATGCGGGTGTCGTGTCCGGGGCTTTCGGCCGCAGGCGTTCGCTTCGCGAACGGCGGCCGAGAGTCTCTGCTACCGGGGCCCATTCGCACCATGGTTGCCGCTCTCGTCGGGCGCGTCGAGCGCCCGCTCAAAGGTCTCATCGCTCCTCGACGATGTTCGGCATCGCCGTCGTCGCACTTCCTTGCATCTGACCCGCGGCGCTGACCTGCCAGCGCTATCCTCGCGCGATGGAAAAGAAGCGCATCGCCGTGCTCGGCGCCGGCCACATGGGAACCGCCCTGATCCGGGGCATCCTGGCCTCGGGCTGGGGCAAGCCGGGGAGGCTGACCGCATCGCATCCCAAGTCCGTGAAAGCCGCGGCGCTCCGCAAGGAGCTCGGCATCCGGGTCCTGGGCTCGAACCTGGAGGCCGCTCGGTCGGCGGACATCGTCCTGCTCGCCGTCAAGCCGCAGATCCTGGAGTCGGTGCTGTCCGAGATCGCGCCGGTGATCTCTCCCGAGCGCCTGCTCGTCTCGATCGCGGCCGGGTTCCCGACCGCGCGCATCGAGGCGATCGTGGGGGACCGGGTCCCGGTCGTCCGAGCGATGCCGAACGTCGCCGCCGTCGTGCGTCTCTCCGCCACGGTGCTCTGCGCGGGGCGGCACGCTCGGTCGGCCCGCATGGCGGAGGCCCGGAAGATCTTCGAGTCGATCGGTCTCGTGGTCGAGCTTCCCGAATATCAGCTCGACGCCGTGACGGGGCTCTCGGGCAGCGGCCCGATGTACGTGTTCCAGATCATCGAGGGTCTCTCGGACGCCGGCGTGCGCGTCGGCCTCTCGCGGGACGTGGCCGCGGCGCTGACCGTGCAGACGGTGCTCGGCGCCGCGAAGATGGCCGAGGTCATGAAGATCCATCCCGCCGTGATGAAGGACATGGTCACTTCGCCCGGCGGCACGGCGATCGCCGCGCTCCACAGCCTCGAGAGGAACCGCCTCCGCGCCATCCTCATGGACGCCGTGGAAGCCGCGACCGCGCGCTCGAAGGAGCTCGGGCGGACTCTGACGCGCTACTTCTTCGCGGTACTCCGGCGGGATCGGGTTGTTCGGGCGCTCGGTGTCCCAGACGACCGAGGCGACCCACCAGCGCTGGCCGTCGTTGAGGAGCTGGATGCTGTTGATGCCGACCGGAAGGGCTTCTCGTCGGACGGCGCGCGGCGGGCCTCGTAGGTCGAGAACGCCTGGCAGACGTTCCCGAAGCAATCCAGGCGGCGGGCGACTTCCTTCTCGAAGAAGGCGCTCGTCTTGCCCTCCTTCTTGAGGTTCGCCATGCCCTCGCGCACGCGTTCGCGGAAGCCGTCGACGTCGAGCACCGTGAACATGTCCTCGTTGGGGCGCTTCGGCGGGATGAGCATGCCTACGGGGAGGAAGATCTTTCGCATGCGCGGCCAGTCCGGTTCGACGCCGTCCGGATGGCTCACGGATTCGTAGAGAGCGGCGATGATCGCGTCCACGGACGCGCCGTCGGCGGGGCCCGCCGAAGCGGAGGAGCTCGTCTGCGACGTGGGCCGCGTCCCGGACTGGCCATGGACGGATGCCGCGAGAAGCATCGTGAGGGCCGCGGCGAAGAGCTTCGTTCTCATGAGGCCTCCTTAGTGGCAGCAGGCTCGAAAACCGTCGCGCGGACTATATAGGCCGCGGGCGGTTCCGCCGACAAGACGCTCGAGGGCGATTCCACCGAAATGCCGCGCGTCTCGTCGGATTCTTGGCGAGATCTGGGGTGGCCGCGCGATTGCCGCTACTGTGCCCGGTAGTCGGCGGGGATCGGGTTGTTGGGGCGTTCCGTATCCCAGACGATGGACGCGACCCACCAGCGCTGGCCGTCATTGAGGAGCTGGATGCTGTTGATGCCGGTGGCGAAGGGCTTCTGGTCGAACGGAGCGCGGCGCGCCTCGTAGGTCGAGAAGGCCTGGCAGACGTTGCCGAAGCAGTCGAGGCGGCGAGCGACTTCCTTCTCGAAGAACGAGGTCGGCTCGCCCTTCTGCTTCGCGGCGGCCAGCGCCTTTCTGCACGCGCTCCCGGAACCCGTCGACGTCGAGAACGGTGAACACGTCTTCGTTGGGTCGCCTGGGCGGGACGATCATGCCGACGGGGATGAAGACGTTCCGCATCCTCGTCCAGTTGGGCTCGTACTCCGGGCCGTGGCTGACCGATTCGTAGAGCGCCGCGATGATGGCATCGACCGAGGATCCGTCGGGCCGCACCACATCGGCGGGTCGGGGGGTGGGTGTCGGGCGGGGATCGCGGCCCTTGGCGGTCGGCAGGAAAGTTTGGGCGAGGGCGGTGCCGGCCGTGATGCCGGCCTCCACCGGATTGATCGGTCCTCGGGGCGTGACCGACTGGGCGGTTGCGGCGCCTGAGGCGCAAACGCACAGGCAGACCAGGGCGAGGAAGACCCTCCGGCGCATCCATCCTCCTCTTGCCTCGATCACGATACTCCCTTCGGACTGCGGACCATCGGGTCCGTTCCGCCGACGCGACTTCGGTACACTCCGCGCAACACTGCGGCGGGATTCCCGGCCGCGAGCGGGAGGGCCGATGGACGCGTCCGAGACGAAGTCTCTGCCGGAGAACGCCTATCGGCCTCTGAAGCCGGGCGAAGAGTACCGGCCGGTCGTGCCGGCCGAACGTGAGCTGCCGGAGGCGACGCCGCGCTCGGTCCTGTGGGGACTCTTCCTCTGCGCGATCTTCACCGCGGCCTCCGCCTACTCCGGGCTGAAGGTCGGCCAGGTCATGGAGGCCGCGATCCCGATCTCGATCCTCGCGATCGGTCTCGCGCGCGTCTACCGCCGGCGCTCGAGCCTTCTCGAGAACGTCATCATGACCGGCATCGGCGGCGTCTCGGGCTCGGTCGTGGCCGGCGCGATCTTCACGCTGCCGGCGCTCTACATCCTCAAGCTCGACCCGCACCCCTGGCAGACCATCTTCATCTGTCTCGCGGGCGGCTGCCTCGGCGTGCTGTTTCTGATCCCGCTGCGGCGCTACTTCGTGCGCGACATGCACGGGGAGCTGCCCTATCCCGAGGCCACGGCGATCACCGAGGTCCTCGTCACGGGCGAGAAGGGCGGCTCGCAGGCCAAGCTGCTGCTGCAGGCGACCGGGATCTCGGCCGTCTACGACTTCTTCGTGACGACCTTCCAGGTCTGGAAGGAGATGCTGGACTTCCAGTTCGTGCCCGTCGTCCACGCGATCGGCGAGAAGGCGCGGATGGTCCTGCGTTTCGACGCCATCTCCTTCATCCTGGGCCTCGGCTACGTCATGGGCCTGCGCGCCTCGACGCTGCTCTGCGCGGGCGGCGTTCTCTCGAACCTCGTGCTCGTGCCGCTGATCTGGTTCCTCGGCCAGCACTTCGCCCCGGACGCCGTGGTCTACCCGGGCGCGGTCCCGATCGCCCAGATGGCCGCCGGAGAGATCTTCCGCGTACTACGTCCGGTTCATCGGCGTGGGCGCGATCGCGACCGCCGGCATCTTCGGGATCATCAAGTCGCTCAAGATCGTGGTCGGCTCCTTTTCGATCGCGGCGAAGGCGTTCCGGCACGGCGAGCACGCCGGCACGGAGCGCACCGACCGCGACATGGGGATCATGAAGATCCTCGTCGGCGTCGATCGTCTCCGCCGTCGCCGTCGCGATCTTCCTCGGAGACCTCGGCGCGACGGCCGTCATCGCGCTCGTCGGCCTCGGGCTGACGCTCGTCTTCTCCTTCTTCTTCACGTCGGTGGCGGCGAACGCGATCGCGACGACCGCCCGCAATCCGGTCTCGGGGATGACGATGCTGACGATCATCATCTCGTCGGTCGTCCTGCTCGAGTTCGGCGTCTCGGGGCGGACCGGCATGTTCTTCGTCATGGCGATCGCCGGCATGGTCTGCACGGCCCTGTCGGTGTCGGGCCAGACGATCACGGACCTGAAGACCGGGCTACTGGCTGGGATCCACGCCCGCCGTGCAGGAGAAGGTCAAGTTCTACGGCGTCATCTGCTCGGCGATCGTCGTGGGCGTCACGATCGTCGCGCTGGCGCAGAACTACCAGTTCGGCGAAGCCGCCCTGGGCGACACGCGGCCGGTCCTCGCGTCGCCTCAGGCTTCGATCATGAAGGCGCTCGTCGAGGGGTTCATGAGCCGGCAGCCCGTCGCGTACGTGCTCTTCGCCGTCGGCGCGATGATCACGATCGCGATGGAGATGCTGGCGGTCCCGCCGCTGATCGTGGCCCTCGGCATGTATCTTCCGCTCGAGCTCAACACGCCCGCGCTCGTCGGCGGCGTGATGTCCCACTACGTCCAGAAGCGGTCGGAAAAGGCGGGCGGCGCGGCGGGGCAAACGATGCGCGAGCGGGCGATCATCATCGCCTCGGGCCTGATGGCCGGAGGGGCGCTGGGCGGGCTGTTCGGCGCCGGGCTGCGCCTCTTCGGATGGTACCGGGAGGATCTGATCAAGCTGCCGTTCTACGACAACGATCCGGTCTCCCAGATCGTGAGCTCCATCGCCTTCATCCTCATCAGTGTGCTATCTCTGGTTCGGGGCGATGAAGAAGGAGAAGCTCGCCTGACGGATTCCCGCCGCCTCGACGAGATGACGGCCGACGGCGCTCCTCGGCATCGACACGCTCTGGGGCGGCGACGTGATGAATCCGTCCGGCACGGGCCGGGCCGTCGTGGACTCCTGGTTCTCGGACGAGCCCATGCCCGAGGCGTACACGCATCCGGCCGCGGCGCGGCTTCGGGAGAGCGGCGGCGTCGCCGCGAAAGAGCCCGACCGCGCGGCCATCGACGCCTACCTCGCGGCCGTCGACGTGAAGGGCGCGATCGACGCGGTGTGGAAGGAAGGCCGGGCTCTCGGCGGACTGCGCGGCGCCTTCTTCGACGGCCTCGGCGAATGCCTCTCGGCGATGTGGGACCTCTCGATGGAGATCCTCGGCCGCGGGCCCGCCGTTCCCTACGAGCGATGCGTCCTGGCGTCCACCGGGACGGCCGCCGTCGCCCTCCCGGCCCGAGGAGAAGCGGCGCCGCCTCGCGGAGCTCCTCGCGCGCGCGGGGTATCCGTCGAAGACGGGGAGGAGCTGCTTTCCGCCGTCGACGCCTGGCGCCGCGAGCGCATGGTGCCGCCGAAGACGATCCCGACGCTCGCCAACGCGTTCATCGCCCGCTTCGACGCCGGCACGACGAAGAACCTCGCGCCGTACTTGCCCGCCGAGTTGCGCAGCGTCCCGCGCGTCCAACATGACGTTCGTTCCCATCAAGGACGCCTTCTTCTCGGGCTTCATGAGCTACGTCGGGCGCGCGCGCAATCCCGACGGCTCGCCCCAGTACGAGGCGATGTACGAGATCAACGCCTCGCTCCAGATCAGCGTGCCCGAGTTCGAGCAGCTCGTCGGGCCACGAGGTCGTTCCGGGCCACGTCACGACGGCGGCCCTCATGCAGGGGCTCTACGTCCGCGGCCGCATCGGGTTCGAGGCCACGATCCTCGCCATGAACACGCGCTGGGGCACGCTCGCCGAGGGGATCGGCAACAACGCCGTGCTCATGGCGATGGGCCTGACCGAAGTCGAGCAGGTCCCCGACGAGGACCTCCAGATCGGACTCTGGCTCGCGCACCTGCAGGACGACGCCAAGAACCAGGCGTCCTATCTGACCTGGGGAGAGCGCGCGCCGCAGGCCGAGATCGCGGCGGCGCTGCGGCGGGACTTTCTCGTGTCGGAAGAACGCGCCGGGAAATTCGCCGGAGCGTGGGGGAAGCACCCGCTCTTCGGCCGCATGAATCTGCCGGCGTATCGCGCGGGCACCGAGGTGATCGAGGACCTGCGCCGCCGGCACCCGCCCGAGAAGGTGCTGCCCGCCATCTACGGCTGCGCCGGGCTCGTCGACATCGTCACGCTCACGCAGGCCGTCGAAGGCCGCTGACCAGGGGCGACACCTCGATCGGCTCCCGGAAGGCTTGATTCTCATTCCGTCCGGCGAATGAGCGCACAATGGAGCGTGCGGTCGCCCGCCCAGGCGCTGGCCGAGTGGGTCGTCTCGCGCATCACGCGTCCGAGGCAGGAGTACCGGCGCTACGTCTTCAACGACCCCGAGAAGCTGAAGAGCCGAATCCGTCCCGGGGACGTCGTGCTCGTGGACGGCGACCAGCGGGTGTCGCAGGTCGTCAAGTACCTCACGATGTCGCCCTGGTCGCACAGCGCGATCTTCGTCGGAAGCCGGTTCCTGCGGGATCCGGCGCAGCGCGCGGAGACGCGGCGGCAGTTCGGCCCGGAATCCCGCTACCTGATCGTCGAGGCCCTCGTGGACCGGGGCGTGGTCATCTCGCCCCTCGTCAAGTACATCGACTTCAACATCCGCGTCTGCCGTCCGACCGGGCTGACGACGGAGCAGATCCAGACTGTGCTCGACGAGGCGGCCGCGCGGCTCGGCTTCCACTACGACCGCCGCAACATCCTGGATCTCTTCCGCTACCTGCTTCCGATGCGGCTGGTCCCCATGCGGCTCCGGGAAGACGCCCTGCACTTCGGCAGCGGCAAAGACACCGAGACGATCTGCTCATCGTTTCTCGCCCAGGCGTTCACGAAGGTCGGCCTCACGATCCTGCCGCTCCACATCCGACGCCGCGCCGTGAAACGGAGCCGCCTGCGCGAACGGATCTTCGGCCGCCCGACGCGCACCGCGTACAGCGGGTTTCTGAAGGCTCGCCACCCGAGCCTCTGCGTGCCGCAGGACTTCGACCTGTCTCCCAACTTCGACGTCGTCAAGTTCAATGGCCGGGAGCCGATCCAGTTCCCCTACGTCCGCGAGGACTGAGCCGGGGGTAGTTCACGTACTGAAGCCGACCACCGAGGCAGAGGACCCCCGGCAGTAGGAACGCTGCGAGATGACTCGGCGGATCGCTGCCAGCGCGCCGTGCTGCTAGTCAGGTAACCGAACGTCTTGGACAGGAACACCGCCATCTGTCCTCGCGTGACGGGGTTGTTCGGGCAGTAGTTCGGGGCGCCGCAGCCTCCGGTGATCTCTTCCGCGGCGAGCATCTCGATCCACGGCGCGAAGGGGCTCGACACCGGCACGTCCGCGAAGACGCCCGTCGCCGGGGGGGGTACGAGGTTCGGCCCGTCCTTCGACTTGAGGAGGAAGACGGCCATCTGGGCGCGCGTGACGGCGTTGCCCGGGCAGTAGTTGCCGCTCCCGCAGCCGCCGGTGATCGCTTCCGTCGCGAGCTGCTCGATCCAGGGCGCGAACGGGTTGGACGCGGGCACGTCGAGAAAGAGCGTGCCGGTCGCGGGCGGAGGCGGGTAGGTCGCTCCGTAATTCGATTTCAGCAGGAAGACCGCCATCTGGGCTCGTGTGACCGGATTCGCAGGGCAGTAGTTTCCGACGCTGCATCCCGCCGTCACGCCCTTGCGAAGAACGTTCTCGACGAAACGGTGGAACGGATGGGCCTGGTCGACGTCGAGGAAGTCCGCGAACCAGGCCTTCGGAAACGTCCAGCCGCAGCCGCCGGTATTGGTCGCCGTGACGTCGTGGAGTGCTCCGGGCGCGAGAGCGGGGAATGTGGCGCTGGCCGTCTGCGGGTCGGTCACCGCGACACCGGTGGCGGAGGCGCCGCCGACCGAGAGGGAGAGCCCGGAGAGGAATCCGCTGCCCGCGAGATCGACGCCCGCTCCGGCCGCCGGTCCCGAGGTCGGCTCGAGAGTCTCGACGACGGGGCTCGGGTTCGCGGCGGAGGTCGAGGCGTCGGCGGAGGCCGGCGCGGCCTCCTTGTTTCCGGCGGCGTCGCGCGCGATGGAATAGAACCCGTAGGCGCTCCCGACGGTTCCCTCGAAGAGGGCCGAGGTGTCGTACGTATGCGCCCGCCAGAGTTGCCAGGCGCCGCCGTTCTCGGACACGAAGATGTCGTAGCTGGAAACACCCGAATGCGCGTCGTTGCCGGACCAGGTGAGCGGAATCGCAGAGCACGAGGTCCCGGGCAGGCTCGCGACCTGGCTGGCCGGCGGCGTCGCATCGATCGTGTTGAACCATTCCGGCGTCTGGATCGGCGACTCGAAGTCGAACACGATCGTGGCGTCGTTGCGATACTCGTCACCTGTGGCCAATCCCTCCTTGAGGTCGACCGAGAAGGAGACGGCGCCTTCGCCCGCCGGCGGCTCGGTGTTCGGCGGCAGGAATCCCTGCTGGGGATCCTCGCTGGGAAGGCCGGTCGCCGGATCGAGCGAGAAGAAGTGCCAGGTGAGGTGCCCCGAGACCGTGTCGAGCGTTCCCGAGACCCGAACGATCACGTTGCGCGTCGGGCGCATGTCCACGTCCGTCGAGAAGTCCACGACCTTTCCGGGCGTGGCAACCGCAAAGTCGCCGAAGCTGATGGGCCCGAACGCAAACGTCGAGAGGTCGAAACGAGATGCGTCGAGCTGATCCGTGACGACGACTTCGTGAGCGGGCGCCGTCGCCGCCGGCTTGTTCTCGAACAGGATCTGGTAGGCCGCGGGGTCCACACCCTGGACCCAGTGCTCCGCTCCGGCTCCGTCCGAACCGATCTTGTCGTTCGGGTCGGAGGGAACGAGGGACTCGATCGGCTTCCAGATCCAGTCCGGCAGGAGGTCCTTGCACGCGTCGAAGATCTCGGCGACCACCTGGGCCGTGGCCGATAGGTTCGCGAGATCCAGGATGAACCTAAACAGCCTAGCCGCCGGCAGGAGCTCGGCGAAGCAGAGGGCCCCCTTCGTGCCGATCTGAACGATCTGCGTCGAGGCCTGCGTGCTCGCGAGGATGGCCTGCGGGCTTCCCGCCTCCGCCTGAGCGTTGCCGAGCATGTTCCCGAACCAGTTGGGAAGGTGGTTGCCCATGACCTGCTGCACGAGGCCCGCGCAGTCGTCTGGAAGGAGCTTGTCCAGGACTGCCGAGGCCACGTTCTTGAGGATGGCCGTAAGGCAGTTCAACTGCTCCTGAGACATTTGCGTCGCGCCCGGGGAGAGGGCGGCGCCGATTCCGAGGTCGGTCGTCTCGAACCACGGAGCGCCGATGCCGATGCGGAGCTCGAAATTCGGCTGCGATGTGCGCAGACGCACGCCGAGCACCGTGCGGGACCCGGCCGGAATGACCGGAACGAAGAGCTGCAGGCTCTGTCCCTCGGGGCCCGGAGCGACCAGCGGGATCTGCGAATAATCGTAGGGGTCCAGATAGTCGTAGTGGGGAATCGGGGCGACGTCGAAGAGCGGTGTGACCACGGCGTCGGAGGGAATGCCTGCCAGGATCACGTGCGAGCCGTACGCATCGACCCTGCCGCGGTTCCCGAAGACGATGTAGAAGGTCGTCTCCCGCCCGCGGAGGATCTGCGAGCGCCCGATGAGGTCGGCAAAAACGTCGGCTTCGCCGCCGGCCTCGACCGAGAAGCCGCCAGGTAGCGTTGCCGACTCCATGTCGGGATTCGTCACCACGAGATCCCAGACGCCGGGATCTGCCCCCGTCAGATTGAAGATCGCGCGGACGTTGCCCCCGCCGGCGCCGACCTGCAGATACTCGCCGGGGATGTCGGCTTGGCCTGTGCGCTCGAGCTTCACGGTGGCCGCCGGATCGATCGATTCACCGGTCACGACGACCGTAACGCTTCCCCCATTGCCACCCTGGGCCGGCACGACCACGGAGAGCGACAGCGGCGGCGGATTCGGCGGCGGTCCCGGGTCTCCCGTGACCTGCCGGCAGAAAGAGAGCTCGGAGGTCGCGCCGTGGTAGGAGGAGGGGCTCTCGGGCGCCACCGCAAGCGCGGTGATGTAGGAGCCGGCGGGCGCGGGAGTCGGCAGATTCCCCGAGAAGGGTGTGACGACGCCCGCCGTCGTGGCGACGGTCGTGGACCCCAGGAACTGGCGAGCCTCGCCATAGCCGGATGGATCGCAGGAGGGATTCGCGAAGACGTGGATCGTGAACGTCGCGGCGTAGCCGGACGCGAGCGTCCCGGACACCGACGTGCCCGCGGGCGACGTCGTGGCGGCCGTGAGGATCGGGAAGTTCTCCCAGACGAACGTTCCCGGAGGCTGATTCGGCGTGACGCCGTCGTTGCCGCGGTCGATGCCGAGTCCGCCGTTCGAGTAGACGGAGTTCCCGCGGAAGTTGATTTGCCGGCCTGCCACCGAACCGATGCCCGGGCCCCCGTTGAAGGCGATCGTGTTGAACTCCCCGGCGCCGGTCCGCCGAGCTGGTATCCCGGTACCCCGCTGGCGAAGAACACGCCTGCCTGGCCGTTCCCGAGAGGGCCCGTGCCGTAGACGTTGGTGCCTATGAGATTCCCGATCACCAGGTTCGGATTGGAGGAGGCGTCCGTGATGCCCTCCATCCGGACGCCGTACTCCTGGTTGCTGGAAATGATGTTGCCCTCGCCGAACCCCGCGCCACCGACGATTGTGCCGTGGGCGTACTGGAACGTGACGCCGCTCCCGACGTTGCCGACAGGGACCGTTCCGGTGATGTCCGTGCCGATGAGGTTCCCCTGGATGACGTTCCCGGTCGGGACCACCGTCGCGAACTTCGTGAGAAAGATCCCGTCCGAGGAGGTTTCCCGAGATGAGGTTTCCGGAGCCCGCGGACGGGCCGCCGATCAGCGATTCTGACGCGGCGAAGATGTGGATGCCGTAGCCCTGGTTCGGGACGGCGAAGAAGCCCTGGTCGTCGGTCCCGATGCGGTTGCCCTGGATCACGATGTCGTGCGGCTGGTTCTGCTCGAGGTCGATGCCGTGCGAGCCGTTGCCGGAGATGACGTTGCCGGCCCCCGGCGCCGTTCCGCCGATGACCATGTCGCCGTTGAAGTTGCAGTAGATTCCCGCACCGCTGTTGCCCAGGGCCAGCGCACCGTTGGCGTCGAGGCCGATGATGTTTCCCTGGACGAGAAAGCCGGCCGTGTCGAGCTGGATGCCGATGCTGTTTCCGGAGATCAGGTTGCCGGCCCCCGGCGCCGGCGCCGCCGATCGTGCCGTCGACCGCCGCCGTGAGCGTGCGAATGCCGGGCCCGTTCGGACCGAGGTCCACCGTGCCGGACGCGTCGGTTCCGATGTAGTTGCCCTGGATGAGCGTCCCGGATCCGCCGTCCATCCGGATCCCTTGGTTGCTACCCGGCGATGACGTTGCGCGCTGCGGGTACGGTGCCGCCGATGCGGTTGCCGATGCCGCTCACGTGAGGATGTTCGGCCCGGAGATCCCGCCCTCGAGGGCGGATCCGTCGGGAGTCGTTCCGAAATAGTTGCCTTCGACGACGTTCCCGTTGGACTGGATCGGAGCCCGAAGTTGCCGGTGCCGTTGAGGACAATGCCTCGCACGACGCACGCGTCGGCGGAAAGCGTGATGAGAGTGCCATTGGTCGTCCCGGTGATCTCGACACGGCCCGCCGCCTGGGTCGTCCCGTCGATGGTCGCCGGAGCGGTCAAGGCGGGAAGCGCCGGAGTCGTGATGGTCGGGATGCCCGCGCCCGGGATCGCGAACGAGATGACGTCGGCGGCCGGGGTGCGTTCGCTTCCTGGATGGCGGCGCGCAGCGAGCAGTCGCCGTTGACGTCCTCGCAGACGCCGTTACCGGGCGCCGCGTCGGCGAGGTCGGTCGACACGTCGACGACGAACGTCGCGGCAACGGCCGGTGCGGAGATCGAGATCGAGCCGCTCGGACGAGAGCACGACCTCACCCGAGGTCGCGTTTGCCCCGACGCGAATCGAAAGCGTCGCGGCTGCGTCTGCAGGCACGGCCTCCGCCCGGCGCGCGCGCGAGCGCTTCCGCGGCGCCGTCGAGCTCTTCCCGCGTTTCGGCGTCTCCACGCTTCCAGGCGCGTCGGCGCTCCTTCTCGAGAAAGTACACGCGGCCGTCCTCGCCCAGGAGCGCGATCTCCTCCTCGACGAATCCGGCGAAAGCCTCGACGGCGATCGAGGTCGCGGCCGCGGGCAGAGCGATCGACGCCGCACGCGCCGGAGAACGCTCCCGACACACTCTGGAGGATCACCGCGTGGCTGCCGGCGGAACCGGTCACCGACGCGATCAGATCCGGCAAGACCGTCGCGGGCGCCGATGTCGCCGGCCGCGAGCGCTGTCAGAGCGCCCGGAAGACCGGTCGCGCGAGGCTTGCGGAAGAGGCCGGTACCGTTTCCCGACAGGAGCTGAAGCTCGGCGCCATCCCGCCGTGCCGGCCGCCAGGTCCGCGTTGCCGTCGGCGTCGAAGTCGCCGGCCTGGAGGAAGTCCGGAGGCGCGGACAGGGTCAGCACGCGCTCGGTCGGCAGGAACGGCTCGCCGACGAACCTTCCATCGATGCGTCGCTGCCGCGCTTCCGGACTGTGGGGGTAGAGGGCATCGATGTTGCCGCGGTAGAGGACGACGACGCCGCTCCCGTCAGAGGCGGCGAAGCCGGCGGCGAGGTCCGGGACGCCGTCGCTGTCGAAGTCGGCCGAAGCCAGAGAGAGCGGCCGAAGCTCCTGTCCTGCAAGGGCTTGCGGGAGCGTCGGTCCGGCGACCGCGGGCCGGGCCAGGCCGGTTTCCCCGCCCGCGGCGGCCACCGCCGCCAAGGCGAAGGTCGCAGCGAGCGTCATCGAGACTCGGATTTTGGGGTTCATGGGCCGTTCCTCCGGAACCGTCACTGGAGGGAGCGGAAAGAGCCCCCGCCAGGGACCACGCGGCGGGTAGGATTCCGCCACCCATGGCGGATTCCCGGGCCGGGCTCGATGAGTTGATCCCGGAGATCTACCAGGAGCTCCGGCGCCTGGCTGGCCAGGTCATGAGCGGCGAGCGCTCCGGGCACACCCTCCAGACCACCGCGCTCGTGCACGAGGCGTACATCGAGATCGCCCGCATCCACGGTCTCTCGGTCGAGAGCCGCCCGCGCTTCCTGGCCCTCGCCGCCCAGGTGATGCGGCGCATTCTCGTCGACCATGCCCGCGCGCGCCGCGCCGCGAAGCGCGGCGGAGGCGCCGTGCGGGTCACGCTCTCGGAGGACGTCGGCGGAAGCTCGGCGAACGCGCCCTTCGACCTGCTGGCCCTGGACGAGGCGCTCGAGCGTCTTTCCTCGCTCGACTCGCAGCTCGTGCGCATCGTCGAGATGCGCTTCATCGCGGGCATGAGCGTCGAAGAGACGGGCGAGGCGCTTTCGGTCTCTCCGACGACGGTCAAACGAGACTCGGCCCTGGCCCGGGCGTGGCTGCTCAAGGAGCTGACGGGTGGCGGATCCGGCGCCGTCTGAGCGTTTCCGCCGGCTGAAGGCCCTCTTCGCGGAGGCGCTTTCGCAGCCGCCCGCGGATCGCGCCGCGTTCGTCGGGAAGGCGTGCGGCGCCGACGCCGCCCTCGCCGACGAGCTGCGCAGTCTTCTCGAGGCGCACGCGAACGACGGCGGTTTCCTCGAGGAGATTGTGGCCGACGGCGCGCGGGGAGTGGTCCCCGTGGGAACGACAGGCGGGACGCTCCGCGGCCGATTCGGCGTCTACGAGATTCTCGAGGAGATCGGTTCGGGCGGCATGGGCTCGGTCTTTCTGGCGCGTCGCGCCGACTCGGAATACGAGGCGAAGGTCGCCGTGAAGATCGTCCGCCCCGGACTCTTTTCGCCGGAGACGCTCCGCCGTTTCCGCGCCGAGCGACAGAGCGCTCGCGAAACTCGTGCATCCCGGCATCGCCCGGCTGCTGGACGGAGGAACGACCGCCGGACGGCGATGCCCTATCTCGTCATGGAGCACGTCGAGGGGTCGCCCATCGACGCTTACGCCGAGACGAAGGAGTTGGACCGCGCGGAGCGCATCCGGCTCTTCCGCTCGGTCTGCGCGGCGGTGCAGTTTGCCCACGCGAACCTGATCGTCCACCGGGACCTCAAGCCCGCCAACATTCTCGTCACGGCGGAGGGGGAGCCCAAGCTCCTGGACTTCGGGATCGCGAAGTTCCTCGGCGAGGAGGATCCGGGCGTGACCCGCGTCGGCGAGCGCGTGCTCACACCCGACTATGCGAGCCCCGAGCAGATTCGAGGCGAGTCGATCACGACCGCGACCGACGTCTACTCGCTCGGAGTCGTGCTCTACCGCCTGCTCACCGGCCGCGCACCGTACAGCTTTCCGAGCGGACGCTCGAGCGAGATCGAGAAAATCGTCTGCGAGCGGGAGCCCGAGCCCCCGCGCCTCTCCGAAGACCTCAACACAATCCTCGGCAAGGCGCTCGCGAAGGAGCCGACCCGGCGGTACGCCACTGTCGTGGAGCTCTCGGAGGACCTGCGCCGCTTTCTGGAGAACGAGCCCGTCGCGGCCCGGCCCGACACGCTCGTCTACCGCGCCTCGAAGTTCCTGCGTCGGCACCGAGCGGGTGTCGCCGCCACCGCCGCCGCCGCACTGGCGCTCGCGGCGGGCCTCGCCATCGCGCTCGCTTCGGCCTCGACAGCCCGCCGCGAGGCCCGTAAGGCCGAGCAGATCAACGCGTTTCTCCAGGAAATCCTGGGCGCCGCGAGCCCGTGGCGGGACGGGAGCAAGGTCACGGTCAAGGAGGTCCTCGACCGCGCGTCGGGGAGGATCGCGACCGAGCTTTCGAGCGAGCCCGAGGTCGAGGCCGGCGTTCGCCGGACGATCGGCGAGACGTACTCGGGCCTCGGGCTCTACGACGAGGCCGAGTCGCACCTGACGAAAGCCCTCGAGAGGTCGCGAAGCGAATACGGCGGCGCGAGCGACGAGGCGGCGGACACACTGAACGCTCTGGCCGCTCTGCGCACGAACCGCGGCGACGCCGCTGCCGCGGAGGCTCCGGCCCGGGAAGCCCTCGCGATCCGCCAGGGGCTTCACGGCGAGCGCGACGATCGCACCGCCGCCGCCTGGAACCGACTGGGCAACGTGCTGCAGGCGAGGGGCGACCTCGCGGGCGCGGAGTCGGCGCAACGCAAAGCCGTCGACACTTACCGCGCGCTCGGGACACAGAGCGCGGGGATGGCGGAGGCCTTGAACGATCTGGGAGTCACGGTCGGGACGCGAGGCGACGCGAAAGCGGCGGAGGCTCTCCACCGCGAAGCGCTCGCGGTCGTGCGCAGGCTCTACCCGGGAGCGCATCCCGACGTCGCGGAAGCGCTCTCCACGCTCGCCTCCGACGTCTGGGACGCGCGCCGCGACGCCGCCGATGCGGAGGCGCTCTACATCGAGTCGCTGGCGATGCGCCGCGAGCTCTTCGGCCGCGACCATCCCGACGTCACGTGGACGCTCTACAACTACGCCTACATGTTGATGGAGAAAGGGGAGTTCGCGCGGGCCGAGGGGCTCGCGCGCGAGGCGCTCGCCAACCGTGGCCGGACGCTCCCCGACGAGCACCCGATGGTCGCGGCCAATCTGCAGCTCGTCGGCCGCTGCCGCCTCGGCCAGCGCGATCCGGGATCCGCCGAGCCGTTCCTCCGCGAGAGCCTGGAGCTGCGGCGGCGGACGCTGCCTCCCGGTCACTGGCTGCTCGCGTCGGGCGAGAGTCTCCTCGGCGAGGCGATGGCGCGCCAGGGCCGCGCCGCCGAGGCGCGCCCGCTTCTCGAATCCGGCTACGCCGGACTGTCGGCGCGATTCGGCGAGGACAGTCCGAGGGCGAAGGAGGCGAAGCAGCGGCTCACGTTGCTTTCGCCGGGAGCCTAGGGGGCGTCTACTTCCGGTCGAGCCCGCGGTCCTCCCACGAAACCGGATCTTCGCGAGGCTCCAGATGCGTGATCGCGTGCGCCCCGGGAAGCGCCCGCCTACGGCGGCCTCGATCTGCTCGCAAAGATCGTGGCCCTTCTGCACCGTCCAGTTCCCGGGCACGAGGACGTGCATCGTGACGAAGCGGCGCCGCCCTGCGACGCGCGAGAGGATGGCGTGAAAGAGGATGCCCTCGTCCTGAAAGGGCGCGAGCGCTTCGGTTACCGCGCGGCGCTCGTCTTCCGGAAGCGCCGAATCGAGCAGGCCGAGCCCGGTCTCGCGAACGAGCCTCCAGCCGGTCCAGACGATGTTGACCGCCACGGCGGCGGCGATCAGCGGATCCAGCCGCTGCCACCCGGTGAGCGCGACGAGGACGATTCCGAGAATGACGCCGGCCGAGGTCCACACGTCGGTCAGCAGGTGGTGCCCGTCGGCCGTGAGCGTGATCGAGCGCAGGCGCCGCCCGGCCGACAGGAGCACGGCGGCGGCCCAGCCGTTGAGCGGCGGACGCCGCCAGCGAGACGCCCACGCCAAGCCAGGCGTCCTGGATCGGCTGCGGATTCCTCCAGCGCTCCCAGGCGGCGACCACGATGCCGGCCGCCGCTCCGATGATGAGGAAGCCTTCCACGCCGCTCGAAAAGTACTCGGCCTTCGTGTAGCCGAAGGCGTGGCGCGCGTCCGGCGGACGCTCGGCGACCGTGAGGGCCCAGAGCGCGATCAGGGCGGCGACGAGATTCACGACCGACTCCGCCGCGTCCGAGAGCATTCCCACCGAGCCCGTGACCTTCCAGGCCGTGAGCTTCAGGCCGATCGTGAAGACGGCGGCGGCGATCGAGAGCCAGGCGTAGAACCGGGCCGAACGGGGGACGGCCGGCACGGCGGCGCTCACGCAGGCATCTTACGCATAGACTCCCGGCCGTGAACGAACACAGGCAAGAGCGCCGCGGACGCCACGACCGCGCCGACCTCAAAGACATCGCCCAGGCGCGCGATGATCGAGAAGGGGCTCGAGCCGGGCTTTTCGCGCGATGCGCTCGACGAGCTCGATCACATCCGCGGTCCCGCGCCCGTGGACCGACGGAGATGCCCGACTGGCGGGACCGCCTGTGGGTTTCGATCGACAACGACGACTCGAGGGACCTCGATCAGCTGACGTACGCCGAGCCTCTTCCCGGCGGGTCCACGCGAATCTTCGTGGCCATCGCGGACGTCGACGCGCTCGTGGCCAAGGGCACCGCGATCGACGTGCACGCGCGGACGAACACGACCTCGGTCTACACGGCGGCGGAGATCTTCCCGATGCTGCCGGAGAAGCTGTCGACCGGATTCACCTCCCTCAACGAGGGAGAGGATCGGACTGGCCGTCGTCGTCACGATGACGGTCGAAAAGGACGGGTCCCTCGGCGAGTGCACGCTCCAGCGGGCCGCCGTGCGCAACCACGCGAAGCTCGCCTACGACTCGGTCTCGGTCGGCCTCGAGGGCGGAGAGTTCCCTGAGAAGGCGGTGCGCGTGGACGGCGTCGTCGCGCAGCTCCGGCTCCAGGATGCGGCGGCGCAGCTCCTCCGCGGACGCCGCGAAGAGGAGGGCGCGCTCGATCTGGAGACGATCGAGCCGCGCGCGGTCTTCGACGGCGACGCGATCGTGGATCTCGCCGTCCAGCCCAAGAACCGCGCGCGGGAGCTCATCGAGGACTTCATGATCGCCGCGAACGGCGCGACCGCCCGCTTCCTCGCGGGCAAGGGTTTCGCGTCGCTGCGGCGCGTCGTCCGCTCTCCCGAGCGCTGGCAGAAGATCGTCGCGGTCGCCGCCGAGCAGGGCGAGCGCCTTCCGCCGGAGCCGGACAGCCGCGCGCTCGAGGCGTTTCTCCGCAAGCGCCGAAAGGCGGACCCGCTCCGCTTCCCGGACCTCTCCCTCGTCATCGTCAAGCTCATGGGCGCCGGCGAGTACGTCGTCGAGCGGCCCGGACAGACTCCGATCGGGCACTTCGGCCTCGCCGTGCGCGACTACACCCACTCGACCGCTCCGAACCGCCGCTTTCCCGACCTGATCACCCAGCGACTCGTGAAGGCCGCGCTCGCCGGCGAGCCTCCGGCCTACGACGCCGGCTGAGCTCGGCAGCGCTCGGCCACGCACTGCACGGAGCAGGAGGACGACGCCGACAAGGTCGAGCGCCTCGTCCGCAAGTCGGCCGCCGCGCTCCTCCTCGAGCAGCGCATCGGCCAGCGCTTCGAAGCCGTCGTCACGGGCGCCTCCGAGAAGGGGACCTGGGTCCGGATCTTCCAGCCGCCCGCCGAGGGCAAGCTCGTCCACGGCTGGGAGGGTCTCGAGGTCGGCGACAAGCTGCGGGTCAAGCTCATCTCGACCGACGTCGAGCGAGGCTTCATCGACTTCGTGCGGACGGGCTAGTCCGGGTTCCCGTCCGGATGCGATAAATTCCCCTCCCGTTGCGCGAACGAAGACCGTATCCGGGAGGACACGAATGAGGCGACCGTATTCCGGCCTTGCGGCCGGAGTTTGTCTGTTGGCGGGAGCGCTGATGTCGACTGAGACGCCGGTGGAAGCCCAGACGCCGGCGCCGGGGACACCAGCAATCCCCCGACGCCGGAAAGCGCCAAGAAGTTCGTCGACGACGCCGAGCAGAAGCTGCTCAAGCTCTGGATCGACACCGGCCGGGCGGACTGGGTCAAGTCGACCTACATCACCGACGACACGGAGGTCCTGGCGGCGCTGGCCAACGAGAAGGCGATTTCCGCCGGCGTCGCGTACGCGAAACAGGCCACGCGCTTCGACGGCCTGAGCCTCGATCCCGAGACGGCGCGGAAGCTGAAGCTCCTGAAGCTCTCGCTCACGGTGGCGGCGCCGTCGGATCCGGCGGAGGCGGCGGAGCTGACGCGCCTCGGCGCGGCGATGGAGGGCATGTACGGCAAGGGCAAGTACTGCCCGCCCGAGGGGAAGTGCCTGGATCTCGAAGACATCACGAAGATCATGGCCACCTCGCGGGACGCGAAGCAGCTCCTCGAAGTCTGGGCCGGCTGGCACTCCATCGCGCCGCCGATCAAGGAAGAGCTACGCCCGCTACGTGGAGCTCGCGAACAAGGGCGCCCGCGAGCTCGGCTTCAAGGACACCGGCGCGCTCTGGCGGTCCAAGTACGACATGCCGCCCGGCGACTTCGCCGCGGAGCTCGACCGGCTCTGGGAGCAGGTCCGGCCGCTCTACGTCTCGCTCCACGCTTACGTGCGCTGGAAGCTGCGCGAGAAGTACGGCGACGTCGTTCCGGCGAACGGCCCTCTCCCGGCGCACCTGCTCGGGAACATGTGGGCGCAGACCTGGGACAACATCTATCCCCTCGTCGCGCCGCAGAGCGCGGATCCCGGCTACGACCTGACCCAGATCCTGAAGTCCCGAAAGACCGACGCCGTGCAGATGGTCAAGTACGGCGAGGGCTTCTTCTCGTCGCTCGGCTTCGATCCGCTGCCCAAGACGTTCTGGGAGCGCTCGATGTTCACGAAGCCGAAGGACCGCGAGGTCGTCTGCCACGCCAGCGCGTGGGACATCGACTACGTCGACGACCTGCGGATCAAGATGTGCATCGACATCACGGCCGAGGACTTCGTCACGATCCACCACGAGCTCGGCCACAACTACTACCAGCGCGCCTACAACAAGCAGCCGCCGCTCTTCCGCGACTCCGCGAACGACGGCTTCCACGAGGCGATCGGCGACACGGTCGCGCTTTCGGTGACGCCGGAGTACCTGGTGAAGCTGGGCCTGCTGTCGTCGGCGCCGGACGCCTCGAAGGACATCGGGCTGCTGCTCCAGAAGGCCCTGGAGAAGGTGGCGTTCCTGCCGTTCGGCCTGCTCATCGACCAGTGGCGGTGGAAGGTCTTCTCGGGGGAGATCACGCCCGCGGACTACAACAAGGCCTGGTGGGCGCTGCGCCTGAAGTACCAGGGCGTCGCCGCGCCCATCGCGCGCAAGGACGAGGACTTCGATCCGGGCGCGAAGTACCACGTGCCGGCCGGCGTTCCGTACACGCGCTACTTCCTGGCGGACATCCTGCAGTTCCAGTTCCACCGCGCGCTGACCAAGACGGCCGGGTGCACGGGACCGCTCAACCGCTGCTCGATCTACGGAAACGCGGCTGCCGGCAAGCGGCTGCAGCGACACGCTCGCGATGGGGCAGTCGCGGCCGTGGCCGGACGCGCTCGACGCCCTGACCGGCCAGCGCCAGATGGACGCGACCGCCATCCGGGACTACTTCGCGCCGCTCCAGAAGTGGCTCGACGAGCAGAACAAGGGCAAGCCGGTCGGCTGGTAGAGGGTAGAGAGTCGACGCGAACGATCGCCCGCTACTGGAACCTCAGTACCTCAGCCGGACGAGGGTCGCCTTCCCGCTCGCCGCCGGCACGACGACGAAGAGGTTGTCGTACTCGTCGGAGGCGATCGACACGTCCTCCGCGCAGCCGAGAGCGCGCAGGATCGGGGGAACGGAGTTGCTGTGGCCCACGATGAGGGCGACGCCATCCGGGACCTCGGCGCGCAGGCGCTCGACGAACGGCGTGAAGTCGAAGCGTCCCTCGACCGGCTTCACCTCGTAGATCCGGATCTTCAGGCCGAGGCTGTCGGCGAGAGGCTGCGCGGTGCCGATCGTGCGTTCGGTATCGGTCGAGTAGATCGCCGCGATGCCCGACTTCTTCAGCATCTCGGCGAGTCGACCGGCGCGGGTGCGCCCGGCCTCGGTCAGGCGCTCGTCCTCGTCGGAGATCTTTTCGGCGTGGCGGACGACGAAGACGGCCTTCTGCGCGAAGAGCGGGTCCGCGGCGAAGGAGGCCAGGGAGGCCGACGAGGCCGCGACTGCGAGAAGGATGGCAAGGAGGCGCCGGCGGCGCTTCCGTCACGTTCATGGCGATCGAGCCTAACGAAACGCCCGCCCCCGACGTCTAAGTAGACGGGAATGGATCTTCTTGGGCTCCGGGAGGCAGGTGTAGGCTGGAATCGCTCGTCCCCATCACACAGACGGCAAAGGAGTTGGTCCTGTCAGGCACCCAGGCCCACCCCGGCGAAGGGGAGCTGCTCGAGGGTCTCCGGGCGGGGCAGCTCCCGGCCTTCGAACGGCTCTTCCAGGACCACGGAGAGAGGATGAAGTCCGTCGCGGCAAACATTCTGGGCAATCCGGCCGACGCCGAGGACGCCGTTCAGGAGGCGATGCTGAAGGCCTACCGCGGCGTTTCCCGCTTTCGGGGCGGCGCGAGCGTCTCGACGTGGCTCTACCGGATTCTCCTGAACACCTGCTACGACTCTCTGAGGCAGAGCCGGCGCCGGCGCCCCCGTGGAGGCCCCGATGCCGCCGTCGGAGGTTCTGGCGGCGTCGCTGCCCGCGGGCACCCGCGACCATCCCCTCCGGCTCTCGATCGAGAAGGCGCTGACGCAGCTCGAGCCGAGAGAGCGCACCGCGTTTCTCCTCTGCGAGGTCGAGGGGTTCTCCCACCGCGAGGCGGGAGAGATCCTCGAGGTCGGAGAGGGCGCTTCGCGCGCGCTGCTCTTCCGCGCCCGGCGGCATCTCCAGAAGGCGCTGGAATCGTCGGGAGCGTTCTCCGGAGGAGGCCTCATGAAGGCGTCCTGCGCCGATCTCGAGCGCGCGCTCTCCGGCGGCGAGCCGGAGGTCCTGTCCGCGTTCGAAGCGCACGCGCAGAGCTGCAAGGCCTGCGCGAAGGAGCTCGCGGGCTGGCGCAAGGTCGCCGAAGCCGCGCCCTCGCTTCGAAAGACGTGGGATTCGCCCGAGCTGTGGCCTGCGATCCACCAGCGGCTGGCCGAAGAATCGCAGACGCCGGCCGCGCGGCGGGCGGCGCGGCCGTGGCTTCGCTTCCTTCCCGCGGCGGCCATGGCCGCCCTCTTCGGCGTCGCGGCGGCCGGACTGCTGGTCTTCCGCAACAGCGGCGGCCGCGACCCTCTGCGTCTCACACTGGCAGACGACGAAGGATCCGATCCTCGCGGAATCGGCGGCCGACGAAGTCGAAGACGCCGAGAAGAGCTACGTCGACTCGATCGAAAAGCTCTCGCGTCTCGCCGAGCCGCGCCTGATGGCGGCGTCTTCGCCCATCGCTCTCAACTACCGGGAGAGGCTCTCGCGTGCTCGACTCCGCGATCGCGGACCTGCGGTCTTCGATCGAACAGAACCGTTACAACACTCACCTGCGTCGGGAGCTCCTCGCGGTGTACCGCGAGAAGCAGAAGACCCTGCAGGATCTGATGAAAGAGGTCAAGTCATGAACCGTCTCTCGCTTCGCATCCCCGTGGCGGCGCTCCTTCTCGGCGCCGCGATCGCGGCCGCTCCCGGCCGGCCCTCGCCGGCGAAAGCCGCGAGGCCCGCGACGACTACAAGCGCGATTTTTCGAAGACGCTGCCGGTCAAGCCCGGCCAGCGCCTGGACATCGACCACAGCCAGGGCAAGCTCCGCATCACGACGCACTCCGCCCCCGAGCTCCGCATCCAGGCCCGGATCGAGGTCTCGACGTCGGCCACGGGCGAAGCCAAGACCTTCGGAGACGGCGATCGCGATCACGGTCGAGGAGACCGGCGGCGCGATCGTCGTCCGGACGCAAGTACCCCGAGAAGAAGTGGCACTTCATGGACAAGGGGTTCGTCTCCTACTCGGTCGACTTCGACATCGCGATGCCCGAGACGATGCCCCTCGCCGCCCGCAACAAGTTCGGCGACATCTCGGTCGAGAACCTCAAGGCCAACGGCAACATCTCGAACGCCAACGGCAAGATCGTGCTTTCGCAACGGCAAGGGCGAGCAGCGCATCGAGAACTCGTTCGGCGCGATCGACCTGACGGGCAACGTCGGGGCGGTCGACGTCAGCGGCGCCAACGGCAACGTGTCCGTGGCGGACGTCCAGGGCGCGGCGCAGATCCGGAACCGGTTCGGCAAGGTGACCGCGTCGCGGATCCAGGGCAAGCTGACGATCTCGGGCTCGAACGGCGCGGCCATCGTGAACGACGCCAAGGGACCGGTCTCGGTGACGAACTCCTTCGGAAGCGTCGAGGCGCGCAACCTCGGCGGTCCGCTCGAGGTCGAGAACGCCAACGGCGCGGTCAACGCCGACACCGTGAAGGGCTCGGCGACCGTGCGGTCGTCGTTCGGAAGCGTCGTGCTCTCGGCGATCGGAGGCGACGCCACGGTGACCTGCTCGAACGGCGCGATCTCGGTCTCGGGGATCGAGGGCGCCGCGGACCTGCGGGGCTCGTTCGCCAAAGTGACGGCGTCCAAGGTCAAGAAGGGCGTCAAGGTCGTGGCGCAGAACGCGCCCGTGTCGGCCACGGACATCGACGGGGCAACGTTCCTGAAGTCGAGCTTCGGCTCGGCCGAGGCAGAGCGCATCGGGGGAGATCTGACGGTCGAGAACTCCAACGGCGCCGTCAAGGGCTCGGGCATCAAGGGCGGAGCGAGCGTTCGGACGTCGTTCGGATCGGTATGGCTGAGCGACGTCGGCGGAAAGATCGACGTCGACAACTCGAACGGTTCGATCGAAGTCCAGACGGCTCCGTCTCCGACGGCATGCGCGCCCATCTCTCTCGAGACGTCCTTCGGCGGCATCGTCGTGCGGCTGCCGGAAAGCGCGGGCTACACGGTCGACGCGCGCACGTCCTTCGGCAAGATCAAGTCGGAGCTGCCGCTCACGATCGCGGGCTCGCCGTCGAGCGAGCTCCTCAACGGGCGCATCGGCAACGGCCAGTGTCCTCTGACGCTCGCGAACTCGAACGGCGGGATCGAGCTCCTGAAGGCCCCGAAGTAAAGCGTCGCTAGTAGGTCCCGGAGGCGCCGCCGCCCCCGAACTCGCCGCCTCCGCCGGTGAAGCCGGGGCGCTCCGGCTCGGGCGCGGCGGGGCCGGCGATGTGGGCGCCGAGCGCGCCCAGCGGAGAGATGCCGGCGTCGTCGGCCGAATAGAGCGGCGAGGCCGTCAGTCCGCGCCAGGCCCCTCCGGCCGCGTCGCGGAGGCGACGGTGCGCCCAGAGCGCGGCCGCAATGAGGACGGCGCCGCACGCGGTGAGCCAGGCCCAGCGCGGGCCGATCGGTACGTAGTGGCGAAAGGTCATGATCGAAAGAGCCGCCGAGGCGATCGCGATCACGAGGAGGAGGCGGCGCCGTCGGCGGATCCCCCACGCGAAGAAGACGACCGGGAAAGCCGCGGTCGCGAGGCTCGCCAGCAGCCGCAGCGCGGGCGGGAGCGGAGGAGGCTCGGGCGGTCGGTGAAACAGAACACGAATCGCTTCGATCCAGAAGTGGTCCAGCGCGTAGAGGTTCACGGCCCCGTAGAGAGCGGCCGCGGAGACAACGAACACGGCGCCGAGGCCCCGGCGATGGGGCGGCGCGATCGCTCGCCCGGTCGCGGATCCGGTCGGTTCCGGCGAGCAGGACGAGGGAGAGGACGGCCCAGGTGGCGCGCCCGGCCGGCAGCCGCGCGGCGAGCAGGAAAGCGCTCGCCGCCGACACGGCGGCGAAAGCCCAGAATCCCCAGCGCCACGCGAAGAGCGCCGCCAGCACGAGCGAGAAGCCGAACAGAAGGTTGAGACTCGCGTCGTTGCCGAGCTTCCATTTGTCATCGAAGAGGACGAAGGCCGCGATCAGCGCGAACATCCAGGCCAGGAACGACGTGGCCGCGTCGGCCCCGGTGCCGGACGCTCGGGAACCACGGAGCCATTCGGTCGCGAGCATCAGCGCGACCGCCGCGGCGGTCGCCGGTCCCGAGGCCGTCGAGGTTCCTCTGGAAGAGTCCGAAGTGCAGCGCGAAAATAGCGACGCACGCCGCCACGAAGACGAGCACGCGCCAGACGGGGTGAAGAGCGATTCGCGAGTCGGGATAAGCGGACTCGATTGCGGACGAGCGTCGGGCATCGATCGCCTTTGCGTCCGCCCAGCCTCGCGCCGCGCGCCCGGACCTCCGCGGCACGCGAGGTCTCGGTCCACGCACGCCTCACGGTTCGCTCCGCATGCGTCGCGTGGCCCGGATCAGGACGACGAGCGGCGAGACGCTCCACGCGGCGAGCATGAAGGCGTTCGACCGGCTGTTGAAGACTTCGCCGATCGGCCGCACGCCCGCGAGGTAGAAGGCCGCAACCGCGATCGCCGAAGTCGAGCGGCGCGGCGCAGCCGATAGGACACCACGGCGGCGACGACAGCGGCGACGGCGAGAACAGCAGAGCCAAACGACCCAGCCGTTGTCCGCTCGTCCCAGGCGCCAGTGACCATCGCGCCGAAGACGCAGCAGGAGCCCGCCGGTGACGTAGACCGGCTCGAAGTGCGGCTTACGGCGCAGGCGGAGCGAAGCGGCCCCGGCCGCGAGATAGAGGAGCGCCGCAGCCGATGGCGTTCGCGCGCACGAGGCCGGGCGAGCCCGTCTCCGCGACCCGTCCGAGAAACGGCATGCCGACCTCGACGCCGCGCCAGGCCGCGAAGCTCGTGAGCGCCAGCGTCAGCACGGCCCGCGAGTCGAACCGGTAAGCCGCGAGGAAGTAGAGGATCGACACGGCGAGCAGGTGGTACGCCCAGTTCGGGCCGAGCCAGCGGAACTGCGACTCGACGTAGGCGAGATCGGCCGCGAACGAGGAGCATCCCGAGCAGCGAGCAGGTAGTCGACGGCGACGTGCGGCGATTCGGTCGCCTGCCAGGAGAAGGGCGGGGCCCTGCGCACGACGTAGGCGAGGCAGGCCGCGGCCGCGACGGCGACGACCGCCGCGATGAAGACCGGGCCGAGCCGTTCGTGGTTCTCCTTCAGGAAGAGGCCGAGGCCTCCCGCCGCGAGCAGGACGCCGCCGTAGAGGAGAAGGCGGAGCTCGGCGCGGACCGACACGAGATCCCCGCGGGCCGCAGGCGTGAAGGCGGACGCCTGCGCGTCCGTGAGGACGCCCTGGCTCGAAGCTTCTCGATGCCGGCGACGACGTCGGGGTTCGTGCGCCGATCTTATCGCGAGCAGGTTGCTGAAAAAGGGTGTGGGATGGCGTTACGAGCGCCGCGGGGTCAGATGCCAGGAAGCGCGACGACGGCGATGCTAGAAGCATCGTCGAGGAGCGATGAGACCTTGAGCGGGCGCTCGACGCGCCCAACGAGAGCGGCAACCACGGTGCGATGGGCTCCGGTAGCAGAGACTCTCGGCCGCCGTTCGCGAAGCGAACGCCCGCGGCCGAAAGCCCCGGCCACGACACCCGCATCCATTTTTCAGCAGCCTGCTAAGGGTCTTTGTAGCTCGTGTAGCGGGGGTCGGCGGGCAGGGGATGGGCGGCGAAATACTCCCAGATCTCCGGATTGATTTCGCCCATGACGGCCTTGTAGTTGTGGTCGTGGTCGGGCATCTCTTTGTAGAGCAGCGGGAAGCCGCGTTTCTTGAGGGCCTCGCTCGTCGCGCGCACGACGTCGATCGGGTAGAACTGGTCGCGGGTGCCGATGTAGATCGCGAGCGGGATCTTTCGCGTCGCGGCGTCGAAGATCGAAAAGTAGTCCGAGCTCACGGCGCCCGCGTGGATGGCCGCGGCCGCGAAAAACTCGGATTCGAGGACCGCCATCTGGAGCGCGAAGTTGGCGCCGGCGGAGTGCCCGAAGAGGTAGATGCGGCGGCCGTCGATCGCGTAGCGCGTGGAGACGTCGTCGACGACGTCCTTCAGGAAGAGCGGGCCGTCCTGGGGCGAGGCCCAGCGGGAGTTGTCCGTCGCGTCCGGGCCGGCGATCAGCACGCCGTGCTTGTCGGCGATGTCCGTCCAGCGTTCGACCATGGCCTTCCCGTTCGACGTCGAGCCGTGGATCGCGACGATCAGCGGCGCCCTCACGTCGGCCTTGACGGAGTCGGGAGCGTAGAACGCATAGGTCCGCTTCTTGTCGCGCGAGACGACCGTCCGCTGCTCGATCGTGGCGGCAAACGACGTGGACGCGGCCAGCGGGAGAACGAAAAGCAGCGCCGCCGCGATGCGCCTCGCTCTCATCGGATGACGGATTACCACCGGTGGTAGGCGGGATGGCCGGGCTTGACCGCCACGAACGTCCCGCGGCAGGTGGCCGTGACCTTCCCGTTGGCTTCGAGCGTCGCGTCGACGACGGCGCGGTCCTCCGTCGACTCCGCGACGCGCGCCGTCAATTTCAGCGGCGCATCCATCGGCGTCGGCCGCTTCAGCGTGACGTGAAAGTCGGCCGTCACGGTGCAGGGAGGCGCATCCGCGCCCGACTGCTTCATGAGGTGATGCGCCGCGGTCCAGTTGCTGTGGCAGTCGAGGAGGGCGCCGCAGATGCCGCCGTTCAGGATGCCTTCGAACGCGAGGTGATAGGGCTCCGGCCGCCACTCGGCGACGACCGTGTCGCCCTCCACGAAGCTCTTGATCCGCAGCCCCTTCTCGTTCGCGGGGCCGCAGCCGAAACATCGATTTCGGGGCGCATAGGTGTCCTGCAGGCTCGGCACGGCCGACAGTTTCTCATTTCGGCGCCGCGCCTTTTCCGCAATCCGTGTCGAAGGCGCGCGCGAGCGTGAACATGTTGGAAAAGTATTGGTCTTTCCAGCAGGGACGCAGCCGATCAAGGAGGAACGCTTCTCCCGCGCCAAAGGGATAGAACACGATGCGTCGGTCTTCCGGAAGCGTCAGGTTCGCGAGCTCGTCCAGGATCGTCTCCGCCAGGTTGCGGGCGAGCTCGGTGTACGTCACGTAGCCCGGCAGCGCCGCGAAAGCGGGGAGAGGCGCATACCGATCCGTCGCACCCGCAAAGCGGGCCACCTGGACTTGCGTGTAACGGGCCACGCCCTCCTTCCAGAGCTGGAAGTCCAGGTACTTGAGGTCATCCCCGCCGACCGTCCGGCGAAAACGCGTCCGCGCCGCCAGAAACGCATCCGCGTCTCCGCCGCCGCGAGCGGCCCGAAGCGCCTGCGCCGCGTCCGCGTAGGCCTTCTCGACCGCGGAGGCCTCGTACGGAAACGGGTAGTTCAGCATCCACATGCCGGTCTGGTCGCCCCGCGACAGGCCGAGAGCGGCGATCTTCGCGTAGAAGTCGGGCTGCGCTTCCTGGAGCTGGTGGAAGTGCTCGTGAAGGAGGATGACGACCCAGTCCGTCGGAGACGAAGCCGACGTGTTCTCGGGCTGGCCGACGACCACCGTGGAGATCCCCTCGACCGGGAACGTGGCGAGGAGGCGCGGAGGAAAGGTGCGCGGCCGGGCGTAGACCTCGGATCGCAGGAGGGTGTCCCAGCCGATCGTCCGCGTATTCGAGGGCGGCGCCTCGTGGCGGACGAAGAACTCCGTCTCCGGCGTCACGAGGACGACGGCGAACGGGACGCGGCTCCAGCCCGGCCAGATCCTGTCGCCGATGGCCTCGGCCAGACGGAACGCCTCCGCGAGCCGGATGCGGTCGGTCTCGGGAATCCGGGGAGCCGGGGCGGATTCCGGGCTCGCCCCGAGGGCCGAGACCGCGACAACGGTGGCGGCGAGGGCGATCGCTACGGAAACGGCGCGCCGGGCGCGGGTTTTTCGATTTCGCACGTCCCCTCCTCCGACGTTCGGGACCTCCCGAGGTTTCTTTCGGGATTCGTTAGAGAATAGGCGCGGAGGTCTCCATGGGCACCGTGGAAACGGCAAAGAGCGAGGAAACGGCGGCCGGCGAGGGCGGCAAGCGCGACGCGCTGACGATCAAGGACGAGCGCACCGGGCGAGTCTACGAGGTCCCGATCGTCCACGGCACGGTCCGCGCGACGGACCTCCGCCAGATCAAGACCGGTCCCGAGGACTTCGGCCTGATGACCTACGACCCGGCCTTCCTCAACACGGCCTCCTGCACGAGCCGGATCACCTACATCGACGGCGAGAAGGGAATCCTCCGCTACCGCGGCTATCCCATCGAGGTGCTGGCGGAGAAATGCACCTACATGGAGGTGGCGTACCTCCTTCTCTACGGCGAGCTGCCCAACCAGAAGCAGTACGAGGACTGGTGCCACGCGATCACCTACCACACCATGATCCACGAAAGCCTCAAGAAGGTCATGGACGCGTTCAACTACGACGCGCACCCGATGGGGATGCTCATCGCGACCGTCGCCGCCATGTCGACTTTCTATCCCGAGGCGCGCGAGGTTCACGACCGGGCCGTGCGGACCAAGCAGATCCACCGTTTGATCGCCAAGATGCCGACGGTCGCGGCGTTCGCCTACAAGCACTCGATGGGCATGCCGTACATGTACCCCTCGAACGACCTGGACTACACGGCGAACTTCCTGACGATGCTCTTCAAGACGCCGGCCGAGAACTACAAGCCGAATCCGACGCTCGTCCGCGCGCTCGACGTGCTCTTCATCCTCCACGCCGACCACGAGCAGAACTGCGGCACGAACGCGATGCGGGGCATCGGCTCCGCCCACACCGATCCGTACTCCGCGGTCGCCGGCGCGGCGGCCGCGCTCTACGGCCCGCTCCACGGCGGCGCGAACGAAGAAGTCCTCAAGATGCTCGAGGAGATCGGCTCGAAGGACCGCGTCCCCGCGTTCATCAAGGAAGTGAAGGAAGGCAAGGGCGAGAAGCGGCTCATGGGTTTCGGCCACCGCGTCTACAAGAACTTCGATCCGCGGGCCAAGATCATCAAGCGCATGGCGGAGGAAGTCTTCGAGGTCACCGGGCGCAACCCGCTCCTCGACATCGCTCTCGAGCTCGAGCGCATCGCGCTCCAGGACGAGTACTTCGTCAAGCGCAAGCTCTACCCGAACGTCGACTTCTACTCCGGGCTGATCTACGAGGCGATCGGGATTCCGACGGCGGCGTTCACGGTCCTCTTCGCGATCCCGCGGACCTCCGGCTGGGTCGCTCAGTGGGAGGAGCTCCTCGAGGATCCCGAAGAGAAGATCGCGCGTCCCCGGCAGGTGTACCTCGGGGAGGGCGAGCGCCCGTTCCCGCCGATGGAGAAGCGTTAGGCGCCAGGCGCTGAGGCGTTCTCTCCCGGACCGGGCTCATCCTTCCCCTCGCCCTGGCGGCGTCTCTCCTGGCTTCGACAACCTGGTCGGCGGCGCCCGACGCGCCGGACGCGCGGATCGAGGTTCCCGGCGGCGTGGTCGAGGTTTCCTTCGCCGGCGTTGCCGAAGCGCCGTCGCGGGCGGAGCTGCTTTCCTGGATCGAGAAGGCCTCGCGCGCGATCGCGAGCTACTACGGCGGGTTTCCGGTCTCGCGAGTCGACCTGACCGTTCGGGTCGGACGGCCGGGAGGCATCGCGGGCGGCCGGACCTGGGGCGATCGGGGCGGGGCGCGCATCCTCATCACCGTCGGGAAGGAAACCTCGGCCCAGGACCTTCGCGAGAGCTGGGTCCTGGTGCACGAGATGGTGCATCTCGCGTTCCCCTCGATGACCGGACACGAGTGGATCGAGGAGGGCCTCGCGACCTATGTCGAGCCTCTGGTCCGCGCCCGCGCGGGACTGATCGCGCCCGAGGAGATCTGGCGGTGGCTTCTCTGGGGAGTGCCGCGCGGTCTCGACGGCCTCGGAGGGCGCGGCCTCGATGAGGCGAGCGGCTGGGCCGCCTCGTACTGGGGAGGCGCCACGTTCTGTTTTCTCGCGGACGTCCGGATCCGCGAACGCACCGGCAATCGGAAGTCGCTCGACGACGCGCTGCGCGGCATCGTGCGGGCCGGAGGAAACGTGACGGTCTCCTGGCCGATCGAGCGCGCCTTCGAGGCGGGCGACCGGGCCACGGGCGTGCCGGTGCTGGCCGAGCTCTACGCGACGATGGGGAAGGGCGGGACCAGGATCGACCTGGCGAATCTCTGGAAGCAGCTGGGCGTTTCCGTCTCCGGCGGCAGGATCGTCTACGACGACGCCGCGCCTCTGGCGGCGGTGCGGAAGGGCATCACCACTGGGAACCCGGCGCGATAGCGCGATAGCATCGTCTTCCTATGGCCGGAAAGCAGGAAGCCCACCGCCGCGTTGTCGAAAAGCTCGAGGAGCAGGGGGCCGAGATCCGCCGCCTCTGCTCGGGGCTCGAAGAGGACGTCATCGCGAAGCGCCCGGAGTCCGGCAAGTGGTCCGTCAAGGAAGTCCTGGCCCACATCGCGCGCATCCAGGAGATCTTCGAGGGGCGGCTCGAAGCGCTGTTGACCCAGGACAAGCCGCCGATCGTCTCCTATTCGCCGGAGCGGGACGCGGATTTCGCGGCGGTCTCCGCGAAACCGTCGGTCGAGCTCTTGAAGCTCTTCGCGGACGGCCGCGCCCGCATCGTCGCGAGGCTCATCGCAATCTCACCCGAGGACTGGCACCGTCCCGGAACGCACCCGGACTATCCGACCTACGACGTGCACTTCTGCATGGAGTACATGGCCCACCACGAGGCGCATCACATCTACCAGATGTTCGAGCGCCGGGCGGTCTTCGCCCCGGTCCCGCACTGAGGCTAGATCTCGAGCTCCGGTTCACGCTCCGGGACGGCTTCGAGCGTCGCGCTCAGCCCATGCGTTGAGACGCCGAGCAGCCGAACCCTTCGCCGCCCGGCCTCGGTCTTCTCGAGGAGCGCGACCGCACGATCAACGACGGCAGACGCGTCGCGCGTGGCCGGGTCCTGGGTATGGCTGCGCGTGATGGTCGTGAAGTCGGAGTAGCGGAGCTTCAGCGTCACCGTCCGGGCGAAGAGCCCCTTCCGTTCGAGGATGTCCGCGGCGTGGCGCGCGAGCGCTTCGACTTCGGTCCGGATCGCGGCGAGGTCCTCGAGATCCTTCGCGTAGGTTTCCTCGCATCCGACCGACTTGCGCTCGCGGTTGGGCTCGACGGTGCGCTCGTCCTCGCCGAAGGAGAGGCGCCGGAGCCCCTCGGCCCAGCTGCCCACCGCCTGCTGGAGCACCTCGGCGGGCGCGGCGCGGACGTCCACGAGCTTGTGGATTCCGGCCGCGCGGAGCTTGCCCGCGGTGACCGGGCCGACGCCCCAGAGCGCGTCGACGGGAAGGTCCTGGAGGAAGGCCTCGACGCGCTCCGGCGCGATGACGGTCAGGCCGTCGGGCTTCTTCCAGCCGGAGGCGATCTTCGCGAGGAACTTGTTGGGCGCGACGCCGGCCGAAGCGGTCAGCCGCGTCTCTTCGTGGATGCGGGCCTTGAGGTGGCGCGCCACTTCCATTCCGAGGCCGAGCCCGAGCGAGTTCTCGGTCACGTCGAGGTAGGCCTCGTCGAGCGACAGCGGCTCCACGAGCGGCGTGACGGTCCGGAAGATCGTCGAAGACCTGCTCGGAGACCGCGGCGTACTTCTTGAAGTCCGGCCGGAGGATCACGAGCTCCGGGCAGAGGCGCACGGCGCGCGCCATCGGGAGGGCCGAGCGCACGCCGAATTTCCGGGCCTCGTAGCTCGCGGCCGCGACGACGCCCCGGCTTTCGGGAGAGCCGCCGACGGCGACCGGCCTTCCCTTCAGCGACGGATCGTCGCGCTGCTCCACGGACGCATAGAACGCGTCCATGTCGACGTGGAGGATGCGGCGGAGGGCTGAAGTCACGAGAGTTGAAAGGTTTAAGGTTGAAGCGTTGAAGGTCAAACGCATCCCTTTCAACCTACAACCTTCAACCTTTCGACTTGTCACTCACCCTGCTTGGTACGCCCTCGTAGTAGTCCAGCCCCGAGTGGTCGATGACTTCCTCGCCGACCAGGATCCGCAGCGTGTTCGAGAGCTTCATGTGCTGGACGAAGAGGTCGTGCTCGGGGCGGAGGTCCGGCCGGGCCATGGGGGACTTGAAGTAGAAGGACAGCCACTCCTGGATGCCCGAAAGCCCGGCGCGGCTCGCCAGGTCGAGGAAGAGCAGGAGATCCAGGACGACCGGCGCCGCGAGGATCGAGTCGCGGCAGAGGAAGTCGATCTTGATCTGCATCGGCTGGCCGAGCCAGCCGACGATGTCGATGTTGTCCCAGCCCTCTTTGGCGTCGCCGCGAGGCGGGTAGTACTCGATGCGGACCTTGTGGAAGTAGTCGCCGTAAAGCTCGGGATAGAGCTCCGGCTGGAGGATCGCGTCGAGGACCGAGGCCTTCGAGACCTCCTTGGAGCGGAAGGAGCCCGGGTCGTCGAGGACCTCGCCGTCGCGGTTGCCGAGGATGTTGGTCGAGAACCAGCCCTGGAGCCCGAGCATGCGGGCCTTCAGCCCCGGCGCGATGATCGTCTTCATCAGCGTCTGGCCGGTCTTGAAATCCTTGCCGGCGATCGGCACGCCCTTCGCCCGGGCCATCTCCATCAGGGCCGGGACGTCGACCGAGAGGTTCGGAGCGCCGTTCGCATACGGCGTCCCGCTCGCGATCGCGGCGTAGGCATAGATCATCGAGGGCGGAATGTCGGGAGAGTTCTCCTTGAGGCCCTTCTCGAAGGCCGCGAGCGTCTCGTGGACCGGTTGCTGCTGGGCGTAGACCTCGGTCGATCCGCACCAGACCATGACGGCGCGCGCGGCGCCGGAGCTCTTGCGGAAGCCTTCGATGTCTTTGACGAGGGCCTCGGCGAGGTCCATCTTCGAATTGCCCTTCTTGACGTTCGGGCCGTCGAGGTTCTTGACCCACGTCCTCTCGAAGACCGCCGGCATCGGCCGCGACGGACTCGAGCTCGGGCTTCACCGCCGTGAGCATCTCGGCGGACAGCACGCCGGCTTTGACCGCCGCCTCGTAGGTGTTGTCCGGGAAGATGTCCCAGCCGCCGAAGACGAGGTCCGAGAGATCCGAGAGCGGCACGAGCTCCTTCACGGGCTTGAAGCGCGGCTGCGTGCGCTTGCCGAGCCGCAGCTTCTGCATCTGGGTCACCGAGCCGAACGGCCTGGCGAGGCCCTTGCGGATCAGGTGCACGCCGGCGATGAGCGTCGTGGACACGGCGCCGAGGCCCGGCAGCAGCACGGCCAGCTTGCCCTCCGCGGGCGCGATCTTCTTTTCCAGCTCGGGATAGAACGAGGTCCGGTCCGTCATGAACCACTCCTTGGAGCGTACCGGCTCCGCTCCGCCAGAGCGATCGCCGTCAGCACGAGGAAGTAGATCGGTGCGCCGACGGCCGCGAGAACGAGGAACCAGCGGGCTTTGCCGAAGGCGGACAGTATCAGAACGAGGTAGATGAAATCCCGCCGCGACACGGCGTCGGCGACGCGGGAAAGGCGCGTTTCTCCCTCGGTCGCGACGGACGTGTAGAGCGGCCCTTCCTTGGTCTTCGCCATGGTCCGCAGGTGCACGAAGAGGGCGGACGCAATCGTCCCCGCCACCGCCGCCGCCCCCAGCACGAGCGGCCACAGGCTGGCCCTCCAGACGCGCCCAGCCGATCGCCATCGCGGCGAACACGGCCGAGTGCACGACGTTGTCGCCCCAGAAGTCGAGCAGGCCCCCCCAGCGCGACTCCTGGAGCTTCGAAGCCGCGCGAGCTCTCCGTCGCAGCCGTCCAGGATCGAGTGAAGGAGGAAGAGGAGCGCTCCGATCGTTTCGCTCCGCGCGGTCGGCTGCAGGAAGAAAACGGCGCCGGCGAGGCCGATCGCCACGGAGACCAGCGTCATCGCGTTGGGCGACACCGAGGTGGCGGCGAGACGCCGGCTGACGGCGAGCGAGATCTTTCGCTCGAAATGCCGTGACATGAACCCCTCGGTGTCCTTGACGAGGCTCGCGAGCAGGTGGCGCTCGGCGCGGCCGAGGTCCGGTCGCGAATGCACCGCGACGCCCGCTTCCGAGGCGCCGGCGCGGAGAGCCTCGAGGTCCCGGACGGAAACGACGACGTTCCAGGGCAGGACGAGCGCGTCGGGCGGCGTGTCCGCCGGCATCTCGGTCATTTCCACGGCGGCGCCCTCGAGCGCGGCGCGGATTCCGGGAGTCGCCGCGACGACGGAGACCGACGTGAAGCCCGCCCGCCGCGCGGCGAGGACCGTCCGGCGAATCAGGGGGAGTCCGAGCAGCGGCGTCTCGGGCGGGACGTCCATGTCCGCCACACGTTTTTCCGCCCCGGGTCCCCGAGGCGCGACGAGAGCCAGCGCGCGGATCAACGCCGCATGCGTTCGATCGGCAGAGGAACGCCTCCCTGGCGGCTCGATTCACGCGCGAGCGCCATCACGTTCGCGCAGAGGATTGCCTCCGCGAGGTTCCGTCCCCGCCACTTGGCGTCCGCGATCTCGGCGAAAAAGCCGTCCACGACGCCGGCGAACCAGTCGGGGTGGTGCGAGCCGTCCGCGATCGAAGGCACGCTCCACTCCTCGACCTTGCGGGTTCCGTCGACGTCGAAGAGCGCGAGGCTTCCGCCGTCCAGCCGCAACACGCCTTTCGTTCCGAAGATCTCGGCGCGGTTCGCGCGCTTGCTGTCGGCCCACGTCAGGAAGATCTCGGCCGTGGCCGTGGCGTACACGAGGAAGAGGTCGACCGTGTCCTCGACGGGATACTCGTGGTGCTTGCGCGTCTCGAGCCGGGCCGCCACCGTGCGCGGCGCGGCCGAGAGCCAGGCCGAGACGACGTAGAACGCGTGCCAGCCGTGGTCGGTGAGGATGCCGCCGCCGGACTGGACGGGATCGAGCCGCCAGTTCTCGGTGTCGCCGACGGCCGCGGCGGGCCGGTCGCGAAGGGTCTCCCAGCGAATGCGGCGGATCTCCCCGACTCCGCCCCGGCCGATGACCTCGCCGATGCGGACGAGGGCCGGCGCGTAACGCCAGTTGTGAACGGTATAGAGCACCCGCTCCTTCTCGGCCGCGAGGGCGGGCAGGCCGCGCAGCTCGACGGGCGAGCAGACCAGCGGCTTCTCGCACAGGACGTGGAGACGGCGCGACAGCGCCTGGCGGACGATCATGGCATGTGTTCCCGGAGGCGTGCAGACGTCGACGAAGTCGAGCGATTCCGCCGACAGGAGATCCTCGGCGGTCGAGTACCAGCGGGCCTGGGGAAACGCCTCGAGGAAAGCGTCGCGCCGCTCGGGCCGCGCGTCGGCCGCCGCGACGATCGAGACGTCGGACCGCGCCTTCCAGCCGGGCGCGTGGCCGTGCTCCGCGACGTGCCCGTACCCGAGAAACGCGCCCTTCAACATTTTGCGGCCGATGCCCGTCAGGCGAGCTTCCGCTCCCGGGCGACCGCTCCGAGCGCCTCGTCGAGGATGTCGAGGCCCTCGAGCGCGGTCGCCTCGTCGATGTTGAGCGGCGGATTGATCCGGATGACCGGCGTGTACGACATCGCCACGAGCCCGCGGCGGAGGCATTCCTGGAAGAGGGCCTTCGTGGTGTCTTTCGACACGAGCTCCTTCGTGCGGCGGTCTTTGACGAGCTCGAGCCCGAGAAGGAGGCCCTTGCCCCGGACGTCCCCGATGATCCGGTGCTTCTCCTGCATGGCCTGCAGCCGGGACAGCATCGCGGCGCCGACGCGCCGGGAGTTCTCGACCAGATTCTCTCGAGTGATGATCTCGAGCGCGGCGAGCCCCGCGGCGGAGGCCAGAGGATTCCCGCCGTAGGAGGACGAGCTGCCCGACGGGTTCGACCAGGGTTTCGCGGCGGTCAGCGCGTCGGTCGAGACCACCGCGGCGAGCGGGAAGCCGCCTCCGATGCCCTTGCCGCAGGTCATCACGTCCGGCACGACGCCGTCGTGGTCGACGCCCCAGAATTTCCCCGTCCGCCCGAAGCCCGTGATCATCTCGTCGGCGATCAGAGCGCGCCGTTCTCCCGGGCGATCGCCTGGACCGCCGGAGAGAAAGCCCGGCGGGGGGATGACGTTGCCGGCGGTGCCCTGCATCGGCTCGACGATGACGGCGGCGATCTTCTGGCGCCGACTGGTTCTTGATCACGTCGCGCGTCTTCTCGGCGCAGGCGATGCCGCAGTCCGGATACGTCAGGTTGAGCGGGCAGCGATAGCAGTAGGCGTACGGCGCCGAGTACGTGCCCGGCACGAAGGGGCCGAGGCCTTCCTTGAAGTCGCCCCAGAAGAGCGGCAGCACGCCGCCGGTCTTTCCGTGGAAGGCTCCCGAGTAGCCGACGAACTCGAACTTCTTCGTCACCGACTTCGCGAGGCGGAACGCCGCCTCGACCGCCTCGGCGCCGCCCGAGAAGAGCTGGATGCGCGTCAGGCCCGGCGGCGTCACGCTTCCGAGCAGACTCAGGAACTTCGCGCGGACCTCCGTCGTGAAGCTCCCGAAGGTGAGCCGGCTCGCCTGCTCCTGCAGCGCCTTCACGTAGTGCGGGTGGCAATGGCCCACGGATCCGATGGCGATGCCGGCGATGAAGTCGATGTACGCGTTGCCGTCGGCGTCGTAGATGCGGCTGCCCTCGCCCCGCGCCATGGCGAGGCCGGAGTACAGGGCGAAGGACTGGAGGCCCGGCGCCATGTGACGCTGCTCGAGCTCGACGATCTCCTTCGAGCGCGGCCCGGCCTCGACGCGGCTGCCGACCTTCGTTCATCGCGAGGCTCCGATCGCCACCGCGGCGCGCGAGAAGCGGCGCGGCCAGCAGGGCGGCGATCTTCGCGGCGGCGACGGAACGGAAGAGCGCGAAGCTCGGCCAGGCGTTCAAGTCGATGACGGAGATGGCTCCGGCCGGCGACACGATGGCGTCGCCGCCGTAGACCTCCAGCCCGAGAGCGGCCGCGGCGCGCGAGGTCGCCGCCACGAGGGCATCCTCGTCGAAGGCATGGCTCTCGAGCTTCTGATCGCGGTGGTAGAACCACTGGAACCACGAGGGCTTCGCCGCGTCCTCGGCTTCGGCTTCGGACAGTCCCGCGACGCCGTAGAACTTGATGAGGTCTCCGGGCACGTGGTCCTGCACGACGGCGCGGCCGATGCCCCGCGAGCCGACAGGCGCGCGAGGTGCGCGGCGAGCGTCGGCGGCGTCGCCGGCGTAGGCGACGTCGCCCGCCTCCGTCGCATGGACGTCGCCGCGCTTGACCCAGCACGGGCCCGGGAAAGGCGGGCGCGGCGGCCGTGTCGACGAGGACGCTCGACGGATGAGGCACGGCGGCCGCCGGCGAAGAGCGCGATCGTGCGCTCCCGGTCGGTGTTGCGGATGCCCGACGGCCGGTTGACGATCTTCGCTCCGCGGCGTTCCCAGGCGGCGAGCTTCTCGACGGCGCCGACGCGCTCGCACATGACGAAGAGGAAGGGCGGCACGTCCGGATCGTCCGCGGCGGGCAGCTCGTCCGGCGACTTGAGCGTGACCGCGAAGCCGCGGGCCGAAAGCTCCGCGGCCGTCGCCTGCAGGATCTCGGCGTCGTCGGTCTCGCGCCCCGGCGAGTGCGCGAGCTCGCGATAGATCCCCCAGCAGGAGCGCGTCATCGGCCGGTCTCCGCGTGCGCGATGGCCAGCTCCTCCGCCGCGGCCACGTCCTCGGCGCGGTCCACGTCCACGACCTTCTCGATCTCGAGGGCCTCGATCGGGTGGTCCTCGCGCGCGAGCCAGGCGAGGTACTCCCGCAGGCGGCCGAGATCGGCGGGCCAGGCGAGCCGGCGCACGCGTCTCCGGGAACACGTAGATCCCGGCCGTGACGGCGTCTCCGCCGGAGCCGCCGATGGCCGAGACGCGGCCCTCGTGTCCGCGGGCGAGGTTCACCCAGAGCGGCTTCTCGTCGTGGACGTACCGCGTGACGGCGAGGACCGTCGTGTCCGCCGGAAGCGCCTCGGCGCGGCGGACGAACCTCACGAAGTCCTTGCGGGGACAGAAGGCGTCGACCGTCGAGACGAGAAGCCGTCCGGGGGGCGCCGCCGCGAGGATCTCGCGGTAACTCTCGAGGGAGGAGCGCGTCGACTTGATCCGGATGGTCGTGACGAGGCGGGGGAAGCGCTCCCGCACGAACGCCTCGCAGTCGCGCTCGGACTCGTTGAAGATCACCGCGGCGGAGGCGATGCCGGCGGCCTCGAAGTTCTCGAGGACGTGAGCGATGAGGGGGATGCCGGCGATCTCGACCAGCGGCTTCGGGACCCCGAGGTCCTTGAGGCGCGAGCCCTCGCCGGCGGCGATGACGGCGCCCGAGACGATAGCCGTCACGCCCGCGCCCCGTGGGGGCCGGCGACCGAGTCGGAGAGCGGCGCCGCGACGGGCGCGGAGGGGGCGGTCATGAAACCCTCAACCGAGTCAGACCTTGACGGGCAGAAGCGCCTTCAACTCCTGGGGCAGCGGGAAGGACACGTCTTCCTTCACCGTCTCGAACTCTTCGACGGTCGCGACACCCAGGCGTTCGCGGGCGAACGTCACGACCTCCTGGACCAGGATCTCGGGAGCCGAAGCCGAGGCCGTCAGGCCGAGGACGCGGACGCCCTCGAGCCACTCGGGCCGGATGTCGCGGGCCCTCTCGATGAGGTGCGACGCGACGCCGTTGGCCCGCGCGACCTCGCACATCCGCAGGGAGTTCGAGGAATTGGGCGCTCCCAGGACGAGCAGCATGTCCACGTGCGGCGCCATCGCCTTCACGGCGTCCTGACGGTTCTGGGTCGCGTAGCAGATGTCCTGCTTGGACGGCGCCTTCAGGTTCGGGAAGCGCCGCTTGAGGACCTCGAGGATGTCGCGGGTGTCGTCGATCGAGAGCGTCGTCTGCGTCAGGTACGCCACCCGGTCGGGATCGGGCACCGTGATCTTCTCGGCATCTTCCTTCGTCTCGACGAGGCGGATCGCATCCGGGGCCTCGCCGAGCGTGCCGACCGTCTCGTCGTGGTCGTGGTGCCCGACGAGGATGATCGTGTATCCCTGCTTGGCGTAGTGGATCGCCTCGAGATGCACCTTGGTCACGAGGGGGCAGGTCGCGTCGATCGTGTGGAGCTGCTTCTGCCGGGCCATGGCGCGCACCTGGGGCGCGATGCCGTGGGCCGAGAAGATGAGCGAGGCGTTGTCCGGAACCTCGTCGACCTCTTCGACGAAACGCGCGCCCTTGTCGCGGAGCTCGTCGACGACGTAGCGGTTGTGGATGATCTCCTTGCGGACGTAGACGGGGCCGTCGACCGACCTCGAGGGCCTTCTCGACCACGTCGATCGCGCGGACGACGCCGGCGCAGAAGCCGCGCAGCCCCGCGACCAGAAGCTTCTCGACGCGGATCGCGGAGAAGTCGCCCGGAGGGGTCACCAGTTCACCGTCTCGGCGAACTTCTCTTTCTTGCGCGAGTCGGCGCCCTGGCCGGCGCCCGTGAGCGAGCGGGAGAGGTCGGGGAAAGTCGTCAGCGCGGTCTCGACGACGCCCTCGACGTCGAGCTTGAGGTTGTGGCGCTGCTGGAGCTGCGGGCTGTGGTCGATGAACTGGTCATCGATCGCGTGCACGCGAAGCCCCGCCGTGGGGAGGCCCGCGGCGTGGAACGCCTCGAGCACTCCGGCGCCGAAGCCTCCCGCGGCGAGGTGCTCCTCGAGCGTCAGGATGCGCGGGCACGACGCGGCGATCTTGCCGAGCATCTCCATGTCGAGCGGCTTGGCGAAACGGGCGTTCGCGACGCCGACCGACAGGCCGCGTCGCTCGAGCTCGTCGGCGGCCGCGTTCGCGACCGAGACCATCGAGCCGTAGGCCACGAGCATCAGGTCGCGGCCCTCGCGGAGGATCTCGCCCTTCCCGACCGGCATCGTCTTCAACTGCGGCTCGAGCTCGACGCCGAGCGCCATCCCGCGCGGGTAGCGGATCGCGTAAGGCTGGCCCGACGTGATGGCGGTGAAGAGGATGTGCTGGAGCTCGTTCTCGTCTTTCGGCGCGGCCACGGTCATGTTCGGGATGATGCGCGTATAGGAGATGTCGAAGACGCCCTGGTGCGTCTTGCCGTCGTCGCCCACGAGCCCCGCGCGGTCGATGCAGATCGTCACGGGCAGCTGCTGGAGGGCCACGTCGTGGATGAGCTGATCGAAGGAGCGCTGGAGGAAGGTCGAGTAGATCGACACGACCGGCTTCCAGCCGGCCTTGGCCATGCCGCCGGCGCAGATGATCGCGTGCTCCTCGGCGATGCCCACGTCGAAGACCCGATCCGGGAAGCGCTTCTTGACCTCGATCAGGCCGGTTCCCTCGAGCATCGCGGCGGACATCGCCACGATCTTCGGGTCCTTCTCCATCATGGTGATGAGCGTCTTGGCGAAGACCTGCGAGTAGGTCAGGCGGGCGCCGGAGCCCGGCAGGCCCGTGGGCGTGCCCGGCTGGTGGAACTTCGAGGGGTTCTGCTCGGCCTGCTGGAAGCCGCGGCCCTTGTGCGTCAGGGCGTGGATGACGACCGGCGTGCCGTCCTTCGAAACGTCCTTGGCGCGCGAGAGGGCTTCCTCGAGCTCCTTGAAGTCGTGGCCGTTCACGGGCCCGACGTAGTGGAAGCCGAGCTCGTCCCAGATGAGGTTCGGAAAGAAGAGGCCTTCGACCGTGCGACTTGAGCTTCCGCGCGAGCTCCCAGGCCTTGTCGCCGTGGGGGAGACGCTTGAAGAAGCTGTGGCCGGCGTCGACGAACTTCTGGTACGTCGGGTGGAACTCGAAGCGGTTGCGCCAGTGGGCGAGCCAGCCGACGTTTTCGGAGATCGACCAGCCGTTGTCGTTCAGGATCACGATGAGGCGCTTGGGCTTCACGTGGACGATGTTGTTCAGGGCCTCGTACGACGGGCCCGAGGTCAGCGCGCCGTCGCCGACGATGACGACGACGTAGGGGTCTTCCGCGGCGCCCTGGAGAGCCATCGAGACGCCGAGCCCGTAGGAGAGCCCGGTGCCCGCGTGGCCGGCGGCCAGGGTGTCATGGGGGCTCTCGGAGGGTTCGGCGAACCCGGAAAGCCCGCCCGGGGTGCGGATGGACGGGGAACTGGTCCCGGCGCCCGGTAACCAGCTTGTGGGTGTAGCACTGGTTGGAGGTGTCCCAGACGAGCCAGTCTTTGGGGCTGTCGAAGAGGCGGTGCATCGCGATCGTCAGCTCCACGACGCCGAGGTTCGACGCCAGGTGGCCGCCGGTCTTCGTGATCGTCTGGATGATGATCTCCCGGCAGTCCTGCGACAGCTCCTCTAACTCCGCGTAGGAGAGGCTTTTGAGGTCGCGGGGACACTCGATCCGGCTCAGAATGGGCATACGATTTCCTACTCCCCCCGGCAAAAGAAACGCGGATGATACTCTACAACCGACTATGGAAAATACGCTCAAGATCGGCAGTTCGGAGCACAAAGAGCTCCTCTGCCGCATGTTTATCGAGACCCACGACCCCTTCAAACCGACCGAAATCCAGTGGCCGGACCTCGACGCCGAGAACCTGGCGCGACTCAAGGCGCATGCCGGTCTGGAACGAGGCGACGAGGACCGAGGCGGCCACGGCCGTCAAGGTGCAGTCATTAGGGGACACCGAGAAGGACCCTATCCTGGCGAAGGCCATCAGCCTCCAGGGCTACGAGGAGGGTCGCCACGCCGAGGTCCTGCAGCTCCTGGCCCGGCACTACGGGATCGAGGTGGCCTCCCATCCGCCCCCGGAGGTCCCGGCGGACCCGACCCGGGCCTTCCTCCGGACGGGCTACGGCGAGTGCATGGATTCCTTCTTCGCCTTCGGCATGTTCCGGATGGGGGAGCGCGCCGAGTACCTGCCGAAGCCGATCGTCGCGATCTTCGAGACGATCATGCAGGAGGAGGCGCGGCACATCCTCTTCATCGTCAACTGGGCGGCGTATCTCCGGGCGCAGCGGCCGCTGCTGGCTCGCCCGGCGTTCGACGCGTGGCGCGCCTGGAACGTCGCCGCGCAGGCCATCGGACGCCTGAAGGGCGCTCTGGAGATGGCCGGCGCCGGCAAGGGCAAGTCGAAAGCGACGAAGGAATCCGCCGAGCCGGTGGTCGACAACTCGAAGGCCGGTTTCACGATGAGAGCGGCCGCCTCGCTGTTCGGCGATTTTTCCCTGCGCACGTTCCTCGAGCTCTGCCTCGCCGAGAACGAGAGACGCCTGTCGCGGTACGACCCTCGGCTCCTGCGGCCGACGATGGTGCCTTCGGTGATCCGTCAGGTCGTGAAAGTGCTTCCCCGGCGCAGCTCGCCCCCTCGTCCGTCGAGCTCCGAGGAAAGAGCCGCCTGAGTCGCTTCGGGAGGCGCTCGGCTCCCGGCTGATATCTTCGGATCGATCGAGACCGAGATGTCTTCGAAGGAAGGGCGCGCATCCCGCGCCAGACACGCTCGAATTGTCCTCTTCCTGGCCGGCGTCGCCCTGGCCGGGGTACTGGTGTGGCGCACCGGCTGGCCGGCCATCCAGGCCAACCTCGCCTCGATCGGCTGGTGGTTCTTCGGCCTGACCGCGCTGTATCTCTTCGCCGAGATCGCGTTCGTCCTGGGGTGGCGATCGGTGATGGAGCCCCAGCCCCCGCTTTCGAGCCTGCCGGAGCTGCTGCGCATCTACCTCGTCGGCAACGCATTGAACTATCTCGCCCCGGGCAGCGTCGCGGGAGAGCCCGTGCGCGTCAGCATGTTGCGGCATCGGATGGAGACGCCCAGCGCGATCGCCTCGGTGGCCATCTTCAAGCACGCGCACATGACCTCCCAGTTCTTCTTCGTCGCTGTCGGCCTCGGCGTCGCGGTCGTGTTCTTCGAGCTCCCGCGGGGCGTGCGCTGGGCCGCCCTCGCCAGCCTCGGCATTCTGTGCGGCCTCCTCTTCCTCGTGACGTGGGGACTCCAGAAGGGCAGCTTCGCGCCGATTCTGTCCTTCCTGAGCCGGTTCAAGCCGCTGGCGATGCGCCTGGCCCACCACCGGGAGGGGGCGTATCACCTCGACGAGATGATCCGGCGCTTCTACGTCCGCCGGCGGCCCCACTTCTTCACGGCGGCCGGGTGGTGCCTGCTCGGCTGGTGCGGCGGCCTCCTCGAGACCTACATCGTGCTGCGCCTTCTCGCCCCCGGCCGCGGCTGGGCGACCGCGCTTGCAGCCGAGTCGCTGGCGATGCTGCTCAACAACATGTTTCTCTTCGTTCCGGGGCGCGTCGGCACGGCGGAAAGTGTGCGCACGGGGGTCTTCGTTCTGCTCGGCCTTCCGGCCTCGACGGGAGTGGCCTACGGTCTCGTGCGCCGGGCGCGCGAGATTCTGTGGGTCCTGCCCGGGCTCGTCACCCTCCATCGCCATCCGGTTGCGATTGCGCCGCACGCTGGCGCGGGAAGCAGCCCGAAACTCGCCGCCCGGTCGGGGCTTTTGCGATGACGTCTCCCGCGCGGGTCCTGCTCTTCGATTTCGGCGGCACGCTCGACGCGGAGGGTGTCCCCTGGAAGGACCGCTGGGTCCGGCTGGCCCGCGAGGAAGGACTCGACACGCCGCAGGCCGAGTTCGACAGGGCCTTCTACGGGGCCACGGACGTCCTCGAGGGGACGATTTCCCCGACGGCCGGCTTTCGCGATACCGTCGGAGAAGTCGCGAACGGGCTGGCGGTCCGGCTCGGCCGCGACGTGGCCCTGCTGCGGAGGATCGGCGATCGCTTCAGCGAAGAGTCCTTGCGGCAGCTCGAGCGGAGCGCGGACCTGCTCGCTCGCCTGCGCGAGCGCTATCGCATCGGCGTCGTGTCCAACTTCTACGGCAATCTCCAGGCGGTCCTCGACGAGGCCGGCCTGTCTCCCTCGATCGGCGCGGCCATCGACTCGACCCTCGTCGGCTGCAAGAAGCCGGACCCGAAGATCTTCCAGGCCGCCCTCGACGCTCTCGGCGCTTCGCCCGCGGAAGCCGTCTTCGTGGGCGACTCGATGCGGCGGGACATGGCCGGCGCGCGCGCGATGGGGATGCGCCACGTCTGGCTGCGTCCCGAGAACGCGGCGGACAACGGGAGGCGGCGGCCCGTGCTGTCCGGGGGACCTGGTGATCGCGCGGCTCTCGGAGCTTTCCCACGCCTGTGAAGCGCAAGCGTGCACTCCGAAGCTCGGCGGCCGTGGCCTGCTGGGGGGTTTTCCGCGAAGTCGAGCATTCGCCCGGGCGGCAGGAAGACGACGCCGCGATTCTCGAGGCCGCGGGCCGGAGGCTCGAAGAGACCGAGCCCGAGTTCTCGGTGGATTACCGCCAGCCGGCGTCGGTCACGGGGCACGAGGCGGAGCTGCCGGCGCTGGCCTTCTCGATGTGCGAAGGGCTCCCGGCGCTGGAGGCCCTCCGCCGGTGGGAGGGCCGCGGGGTCCGCGTCGTCAACAGCCCGAGCTCCATCTCCAATACGCATCGCGAGAGCATGATGCCCCTTCTCGAGAGGGCGAAGGTGCCCGTGCCCGAAAGCCGGCTCCTGGACTGCGGCGAACCGCTTCCTCGCGGCCCCTCGCACGACGCGCTCTTTTCGGGCTGCTGGATCAAACAGGCCACCGAGCACAAGACGCGAGAGGGAGACGTCCTCTTCGCCGCGAGACCGTTCCTCCGTTCGCGACGCCCTCGAACGCCTGGGCGAGCGGGGTCAGCCGCGCGCGGTCGTGCAGCGGCACGTCGAGGGCGACCACGTCAAGTTCTACGGAGTTTCCCCGGACGAGTGGGGCTCGGAGCGCGACGAGACGCCGGCGCCTTCCTGGTTCGAGTGGTTCCATCCGCGCGAGCGACCGGCGGCGGGGCACGGCTTCGAGCCTCGCGCCCTCTGCGACGTCGCGAGCCGCGCCGCGCGCGCTCTGGGCCTCGACGTCTGGGGCGGCGACGCGATCGTCACTCCCGCCGGCGAGATCTACGTGATCGACGTCAACGCCTGGCCGAGCTTCGCGCTCTACCGCGAGGTCGCTGCGGATCGCATCGCCGCGCACCTGGCGGCGCGGCTGCGCCGCGTGGCGCGCGTGGCGGTATGACGGCAGGACGATGACCGCGACCCTCGTCCTCGCCCCCGAAGACGCGGTCCCCGGATCGCCGACGAGGGAAACCTTCCTGCTGGGACTGCCTCTGGTGCGCCGCGCCGCGCTCGCGGCGGCGCGCGCCGGCTTCGACCGCGTGTACGTGCTGGGCGGAGAGCCGGGCAGCGCGCCTTCGCGCGCCACGCTCGAAGGCCTTCTCGAAGGGACCGGCGCTCGCGTCGTCTCGGGCGAAGCGGTGGACCTGCCGGCGGGCCGGATCGTGCTCCTCCCGGATCGGATCGCCGCCAGCCCCGCGGGGCTCCGCAGCGTGCGTGAGATTCCGGTGGAACCCGAGCGCGTCCACCGTCTCGGCAGCGGCGCCATCGTCGAGACCCGCAACCCTGCGCCGCTCGCCCGCGCTTTGGCCGGCGCCTCCCGCCTCTCGTCGGTGCTGTCCGACTGGGCGTGCGCGCTTCCCGCGAGCGTCACGCCGGCCGCCGTTCCGCCGCCTCTCGAAGTGAGGACGGACGCCGAGCTCGCCGAGGCCGAGGACCGCCTTCTGCATGGCCTCGTCAAGAAACAGGACGGGCTCCTCACCCGGCTCATCAGCCGGAAGATCTCGCTCGCCGCGACGCGGCGCCTGGCGCGTACGCGCATCACCCCGAACGGGATGACGCTCATCTGCGCGGCGCTGGGTCTGCTCGGTGCGTGGTCGTTCGCCTCGCCCGCGCCCACCCGTCAGATCGCCGGCGGAGTGCTCTTTCTCCTCCACTCGATCCTCGACGGCTGCGACGGCGAGCTGGCGCGCCTGAAGTTCCAGGAGTCCCGTCTCGGCGGCGTCCTGGACTTCTGGTGCGACAACATCGTGCACGTCGCGGTGTTTTCGGCCTTCGCGATCGCGTGGACGACCGCGGCCGGAGAGTCGTGGCCCCTCCTTCTCGGCGTGCTCGCCGTGTCGAGCACGATCCTGTCCGCCGGCTTCATCTACTCGTACGCGATGCGTCCCCGCAAAGGCGGCGGGCCCCTGCTGACGACCGTCTCGCCCTCGCACCAGTCGCGTCTCGCGGGAGTGCTGGACGTCCTGACGCGCCGCGACTTCATCTACTTCGTGATGGTGCTGGCGCTCTTCGGCAAGGCGTACTGGTTCCTCGCGCCGGCGGCGGTCGGAACGCCGGTGTTCTTCGCGGCCCTGCTCGTCATGGCGCACGGCGCGGGCGCCGCCGCCCGGAGGACCTCTCCGGCTCAGTAGTTAGTACTGGCGGGGAGCACCCGGGCCGTACCACTTCCCGTCGAAGAGGTTGTAGTAGACCCCGACCTGCGTGAAGGGGAAGCGGAAGAAGTTGAAGATCGCGATGAGCCCCTGGCCCCACCAGGTGCTCTCGCTGACTCCGACGCACCTCAGGATCTCGGGGAAGTTCAGGCCGACCTCGAAACCGATCTCCTGGTAGCGCGTCGGCAGCGCGGGGGCGTAGCCGAAGCCCTTCGTCATGTAGACGAACGACGTCAAAAAGAACCGTGAGAAACCGGGATTGCCGTTCATCCGCCGGATGAGGCCGCCGAGCTTCAAGTCCGCGGCGTAGATCTCGTCGTTATAGCTCCGGCCGAGCGTGGGTACGCTCGAACCGATGGCCGAGGCCGGGATGGGCGTCTCGGTGAGGCCGAGCCGCAGCCCCAGCAGATCCTGGAGGTGGTGGCGGTTGATCAGCGCGCCGGCCGCCGAGCCGAGCGCGTCGGCGGTGAGATCCTGGAACGAGAATCCATAGACGGAAAAGGCATCCATGATCTCGACCATCATGCCGCTCATGAACGCCGTCGTGACGGCCAGCGTGAAGGACTGATTCTCCGTGTGCCCGAGCGTCGTGTAGGCCCCGTAGAGCAGCCGCGAGACGCCGCTCGAGATGATGAAGTGCGAGACCTTGTCGGAGCCGCCGACGTACGTATCGCGTGAGAACCATCCCTCGTCCGTGAAGTTCCAGGGCTCCCATCCGTACTGGAGCGGGGCGCCGATGCCCTGGAGCACGCCGGCTCCGATGGCCGCGGCCGTCCACACGGTGGTCGCGGTCGTGAAGAGCTTTTCCGGCCGGGGATGAGGCTCCAGGAGCGCCGCTTCCGTCGTTTCCCTCGCGAGCGCGAGCTCCGACCAGGTCGAGTCATCGAATCGGGCGACCTGGATCTGGAGCTGCTCGAAGTCGATCTCGAGGGGCCGGCGGATCCGCCCAGTGGACGTTCGCGAACGTGCTTCCGGGGGGAGTCTCCGGGAAGAGGTGGAACTCGTCGGCAGTACGCGTTGGCCGCGGTGCCAGGACGGCCGCGAGGACGATCGAACGCGTCCCGGATTTGAGCAGGGGAATCACGTTCCGTATCATTCGTCGAACATCATGCGTTTGATCTGAGGGGTCGCCGCATTATCTCTAAGTCGAGGAAAGCCGCAAACCTCCCGCGCCGGGTGGAGATCGCGAGCATCGTCGCGCTCGCCCTGTCTCTCGGCTGCGGCCGCGAGAGCGGATCGTCCGCCGTGGCCCGGCGGGACGCGGCCCTCGGCGAGCGGATCTTCATGCGCACGCAGTCGCGCGCCGCCGCGCTGGGGTCGAACGCGCTCGCGTGCACGAACTGCCACCTCGAGGGCGGAAAGATGGCCGGAGTTCTCGCGCTGACGGGCGCGGCCCGCTCGTATCCGAGGAAGGACGCCGGCGGCCGGGAGGTCACGCTCGAAGACCGCATCGTGCGCTGCTTCACCCACAGCCTCGCCGGACGCTCGCCGGAGATCTCGAGCGAGGCCGTGCAGGCGCTTTCGGCGTACATCGACTCGATCGCGAAGCCGGGAGAGACCGAGGCGGCGGACCGGAGCCTCATCGAGGCCGCCGCGATCGTTCCCATGGGCGAGCTGAACGCCGAGCGCGGCCGGGCGCGCTACGACGATCTCTGCTCCGGCTGCCACGGGCTCGACGGGCAGGGTTACCGCGAGCGGCGCGAGCCGCTGCCGTACGACTACGTCCCGCCGGTCTGGGGCCCGCGCTCCTACAACGACGTCGCCGGCCTCGCTCGCGTCGACACGCTCGCCGGCTTCCTCCGCCACGGGATGCCGCGCGACGAGCCCGGCACGCTGGACCCTCGCGACGCGCTGGAGATCGCGGCCTTCGTCGACGGCCAGCCGCGCCCGTCGTGGCCGGACAAGCTCGCCTGGGACGGGACTTCTCCCGCCGACGCGGTCTACGACACGAAGCAATACCCGAAGAACCCCTTCTTCGTCCCGCTCGCGATCGGGCCGTAGGAGTCCGCGCTCAGACCGCCGGCTCGCCCCGATCCAGCGCCTTCTTGAGGCGCTGCGTGATCATGAAGACCTCGGGCCGCGAGACCTTGGAGCCGGGGCCCTTCTTCTCGACGCGCTCGAGCGCCGCCCAGGCGAGCTGGACGGGCAGGGCCGTGAACTCGACGAGGCCGCGCGGCGCGTCGGCCTTCTGCAGCGTCCGAATGTAGTCGCCGGCGACGCCGAGGTCTTTGCGGGCGAGGGCGAACACCTCGGCTCTGGGCACTTCGGCCGGAAGGTAGCGACGGCCCTCCTCGGCGTCCACGGCCGAGTCCTTGAGGATGTTGACGAGCTGGAGGGCCTCGCCGAACGTGGCCGCGCGCTCGCGCATGTAGGCCGCGATGCCGGAGAGCGCCGGGCCGGGCGAGGAGAAAGAGCTCCGTGAGCATCTCGCCCACGATGCCGGCGACGATGTAGCAATAGTCCTGGAGCTCCTTCGGACGGAATGCAGCGTGAGCTCGCCGCCGCGCGTCCTCGCGACGATCGAGGCCATCCCGTCGGCGGAGCGGATCACGTGCTCGCGGATCGGAGGGATCGCGCCCGGCGAGAGCGCGAAGAATGCCTCGAGGACGAAGGGAACCTCGGCCATGAGCTCCTGGTAGCCGGCGTGGTGGGCGACCTCGCGGCCGACCCAGTCGCGGCAGAGGGCCTCGGCCTTCTCCCGCGAGTAGGAGCGCAGCAGGCCGTTGAAATCGGCGAGCGCGCCGATCCGGTCGTCGGGCGTCCAGTGCGACGCGTCCTCGAACGTGTCGGCGATCCGGAAGAGGAGGTACGCGATCATGACCTCCCGACGCGTCGGCTCGGGAAGCACCGGGATCGAGAGCGCGAAAGTGCGGCTGGTCTTCTCGAGGAGATCCTCGAGCGAGGCGGTCTTCATGACGCCAGCATCCTCGCGAGAAACTCGCCGAGACTCGCGGAGCAGTCGTGCATGCGCCGGCGCATCCGGAGGAGGGTACCCCACGAGGAGGGCTCGAGGATTGCCCGGCGGGCGACTTCGCTCCGGCGGATGCTGCCGTCGGTGCCGACGGCGTCGGCGAGGAACGCCGGAAGCTCCTCGGTGGCGGCGTCGCTGACCGCGCGGACGACGAGATAGGGGATCCCCCGGGCGGCGGCCTCTCTCGCCCACGCCGCCGACTCCATGTCGGCGACCATGACGTCCTCGCCGGCGTCCGTGCCCGCGAGCGCGGACTTGGCGGCCGCGGAAACGATCGGCCGGTCGACCGTGACGAGCGTGCCCGGCCGCGCGCCCGCGGCGATGGCCCGCTCGAGCAGGCGCGGATCGGGCGTGGCCGCATCGCCGACCTGGAAGCGGACGCGGCGTGAGACGACGAGGTCGCCGACCGCGAGATTTCGCGAGAGCGCGCCGCCCAGACCCGCTCCGAGCACCGCCGAGGGCCGATGCCGCTCCAGGACGATCGCCGCGCCCGCGGCGGCGCGCTTCGGCCCGTCGCCCGTGCAGGCGAGCACGAAACGACTCGAAGCGGACTCGGGAAACGCGCGGCGGATGCCCGCGAGCTCCTCGGGGATCGCCGCGAGGATCGCGACGGGCCCGGCTTCAGCCATGGACATACCCGTGCTTGCGGAACCAATCGACGGCGCGCGCGAGCGGTTCCTCGACGGGGGTCTGCGGCAGGCCCAGCTCACGCACGGCGCGCGAGCCGTCGAAGTACATCCGGTGCGTCGACATCCGGACGCTCTCGAGCGAGAAACGCGGAGGCTTGCCGGAGATGCGCGCCCAGCCGGTCGCGAAGGCCGCGGCGGAGAGCGGGATCCAGTGGGGCAGGCGGACGCTCGGTGCCGGAAGCGAAGTCAAGCGGGCGAGCGTGTCGAGGATCTCCTTCAGGCTCATGTTGCGATGGCCCAGAATGTAGCGCTCGCCCGGCTTTCCCTTCTCGGCGGCCGCGAGATGGCCCGCCGCGACGTCATGCACGTCAATCAGGTTCAGCCCGGTGTCGACGTAGGCCGGCATCCGGCGATTGAGAAAGTCGACGATCATCTGCCCGGTAGGCGTGGGCTTGATGTCGCGCTCGCCGATCGGCGTCGACGGATTCACGATGACGACCGGCAAGCCCTTCGCGGCCCAGCCGGCCGCGACGCGCTCGGCGTCGTACTTGGACTTCTTGTAATGGCCGATGATGCGCTCGCGAAAAACCGGCGTGACTTCGTTGCCCGGCGTCCCGTCGTCCGTCAGGCCGAGCGCGGCCACGGAGCTCGTGTAGACGACTTTCGAGACTCCGGCGTCCGCGGCGGCCGCGAGCACGTTCTCCGTCCCGCCGGCGTTGGCGCGGTAGAGCTCCTGGGGATCCCTCGTCCACAGCCGGTAGTCCGCCGCGACGTGGTAGACGGTCGTGACGCCCTTCATGGCGCGGGCGAGCGAGGCGCGATCGGTCAGGTCGCCTTCGGCGAGCTCGACGTCCAGATCGGCGAGGTTCTCGCGCCGGCTCGACGGGCGCACGAGGGCGCGCACGGCGCCTCCGCGGGAAACGAGCGCGCGGACCACGTGCGTCCCGACGAAGCCGGAGCCGCCGGTGACGAGGTCCACGGGCTAGTGTGTCACCGGAGCGCCACCGGCGAAGCCATTGCGCCGTCATCCTGAGGAGCGAAGCGACCGAAGGAGTCCGCAGACTCGAGATCGGAGCGTTGATCAGTTACGGGATCCCTCGGCCTGCGGCCTCGGGATGGCCTGCTACGCGAGCGCGGAGCGCTCGCTACGCGGCCAGGTTCCAGGCGATCATCCTCACCATGTCGCCGGGATGCCTGGGAAGCTCCATGACGACCGACGCCTCGAAGCCCGAGTGCATCAGGCAGTTCTGGCAGAGCGGATCCTTCCGCGACTCCCAGTACGCCCAGTCCGTGCCGTTCCAGAACTCGTCGAAGGTCGGCGACCAGGTCTTGCCGATCAGGTAGCAGGGCCCCTTCCAGCCGTTCGGGCGTGTACGTCACGGTCGACCAGGGGGAGCACTTGTACTCGCGCAGGCCCGCCGCGAACTCGAGGAACATCGGCGTCGAGGTCAGCCTGTACTTCTTGGAGATGTCCAGGACGCGCTTGAACTTCTTGTGGATCTCGGACTTCGTCAGGAAGATGTCGGCGCCGACCGAGTCGTAGTGATAGCCGGGCGAGACGAGCATGCCCTCGACGCCCATCTTCGTCAGCAGCTCACAGAGCTCCTCGACCTCGTCGACGTTGGTCTCCTTGAAGACGGTCGTGTTGGCCATCATGTGGTGGCCGAGCTCCACGCCCTTCTCGATCATGGCGATCGCCTTGTCGAAGACGCCCTTGCGCGCGCACACGTAGTCGTGAGTCTCCCGCATCCCGTCGAGGTGCACGTTGATCATCAGCCGCTTGTGGGGCTTGATCGTGTCGTAGACGTTCTCGTCGAGGAGCAGGCCGTTGGTGCACAGATAGATGTGGCGCTTCCGCTTGATGATCTCGTCGACGAGCTCGGGGAGCTCGGGGTAGATCGTGGGCTCGCCGCCGCAGATCGAAACGACCGGCGCCTCGGAGCGCTCGACGGCCTCGATGCACTGGGCGATCGAGAGGCGGTCCTTCAGCTTGCCCGTGTGGCGCTCGATCGCGCAACCGATGCAGGCCAGGTTGCAGGTGTAGAGCGGCTCGAGCATCAGGACGAACGGGTACCGCTTGTTGCCGCGGAGGACGTTACGGACCGAGTTCTGAATCGTGTCCGTCATGATGTGGGTCGGGAAACGCATCAGTTCACTCCATGCTCGAGGCGTCGAACGGCGGCGGGAACCTCGCCGTGCTCGGCCCGCCGGGATACTCCAGTCGTCCCCTCGCGCGCGTAGAGCGCGAGAGCCCGGAGCGGAAAGTATGTCGCGTACAGGTGGTAGCGGAGGTAGAAGACTTTCGGAAAGCCCGTCGCCGTCCAGTGCTCGTCTTTCCAGGAGCCGTCGTAGAGCTGGTGGGCCAGCAGGTACTCGATGCCGCGGCGCACGGCCTCGGAGTCGCGGTCGCCGGTGGAAAACAGCGAGACCAGCGCCCAGGCCGTCTGGGAGGGCGTCGAGGGTCCCTGTCCCTTCGTCGTCGGGTCGTCGTAGGAGAGCGGGAGCTCGCCCCAGCCGCCGTCCGGGTTCTGGTGCGCGCGGATCCACGCCGCGGTTTTCTGGTAGCGGCCCTCGCGCAGGTCCGCGCCGGCGTGCAGCAGGCCCCGCAGCGCGAGGAACGATCCGTAGATGTAGTTGCAGCCCCAGCGGCCGTACCAGGTCCCGTCCGGGAACTGTTTGCTCTCGACGAACGCCGCGGCGCGGCGGACGGCGAGATGGTCGGCCGGGACGCCGATCGCGTGGAGCGCCTCGAGCGCGCGGCCGGTGATGTCCTCGCAGCTCGGATCGATCATCGCGTTGTGGTCGGCGAAGGGGATGTAGGTCAGGACCTCGTTGTCGCAGTCCTTGTCGAACGCGCCCCAGCCGCCGTCCCGGTTCTGCATCGCGAGCAGCCACGCCTGGCCGCGGGCGATCGCGCCCTGGCGGGCGAGGTCGTCGGCCTCGCCGGGGAACTTCGCGCGCGAGAGAGCCGTGAGGACTTCGGCGGTGTCGTCGGTGTCGGGGTACCACTCGTTGGCGTACTCGAAGTACCAGCCGCCGGGCTCGGCCGCGGGGCAGGCCTGCTTGCAGTCGCCGATTTTCTTGACTTCCTTGTCGAGCAGCCAGCGCGCGGCCTTGAGCATCGCCGGATCGTCCGCGGGCGTGCCGCCGTCGGAGAGCGCCTCCATCACGAGCGCCGTGTCCCACACGGGGGAGAAGCAGGGCTGGACGTGGAGCGTCTCCTCGTCTTCGAGCTCGAGCTTCTCGAGCTCACGGACCTGGGCGAGGAGGCGAGGATCGTCGAGCGCGTAGCCCAGGCAGCGGAACGCGATGATGGTGTTGATGATGGGAGGGAAGATCGCGCCGAGGCCGTCGGAGTGGACCAGCCGCTCGTGGATCCACTTCTCGCAGGCCGCCAGGGCCTTCTTCCGGTACGGCGTGAGGCCGCCCGCTTCGAGGCGCTTGAGCATGCGATCGATCTGCGTGAAAAAGTTGCGCCAGTGCCGCTCCTTGCGCGTGCGGGGGACGTGCGCGGGTCGCGGCTGCTTGATGTGGAGCTCGGGGATCGCGGCGTAGTCGGGCACCGGGCAGGACGGCTTCGAAGCCCAGATCACCGAGAGCGGCACGACGATGCCGCGCGACCAGGACGACATCTTGTAGATGTTGAAGACGAACGAATCGGGAAGGAGCACGATCTCCGGCGGCACGGCCGGGCAGTCGTCCCACGAGCACTGCCCGAAGATCGCGAGATAAATCCGCGTGAAGGAGTTGCAGGCCTCGATTCCGCCGAGCGTCAGGATGATGTCGCGGGCGCGGACCATGTGGGGCGCGTTCGGGTCGTCGCCCATCAGCTTCAAAACGAAGTAAGCCTTGACCGAAGATGAGACCTCGGCGGGGCCTCCTTCGTAGATCGCCCAGCCGCCGCCGGGCAGCTGTTTTCGCCTCAGGTGCTCCGCGGCCTTACGGCAGCGGTTTTCCTGGAGGCGTCCGAGAAAATGCATCGTGAGGACGTACTCGGACTCGAGGATCGTGTCCCCCTCGAGCTCGCCGCACCAGTGGCCGTCCTGCGCCTGAATCGAAAGGAGATAGCGCTGCGCGGCCTCGACCGCGTTGTGGACGGAGACGCGCCGCGCCTGGCTCGGGACGCTATCGGGCCCCAAGCCCGTATCGTTTCGGACGGACATCTTCTCCTACCCTCGATGTCTTCAGGTTTCTTGAACTGGGCGGGTACCCCACCACCCGTGCCGGAATCGGCCTTGTTTCGCCCAGACTTACAAGTCTATACCATAGCTGTCCTGTACCCGAGTACAGGGGGGAGGGGATCATCATGGGGAGGGGGAAGCGGATGGCCAAACGCTCGCCGATCTGGCTTCTGGCGGGTTTCTTCGCAGCGACCGCGTCCCTGGCCGACATGAAGACGTATTACGCCCTCGAACTGCGCGGAGGTTCGAAGATTTACGCGCTCGATCCGCCCGTGCGAAAGGGTCGGACCCTCGTTTTCCACAGGTATCCCGACGGGGTCTTCCTGAGCCTCGCGGCGTCCGAGGTCGAAAAAGTCGCGACGCTCGAGGCCGAGCCGCCCCCGACGGAGAAACTGGCCCCGGGGGAGACCGTCTACGTCGGGCCCGCGCTCCACGGACCGAATTTCGAAATGCCACCCTCTCCGCCGCCGTCCTACTCCGATGCGTACGTCGACTCGGGCTACTACGGCTACACCGACTACTACGGAGGCGGCTATTTCCCGCCGCTGCCCGGGCCCTCGCCGCGCGTGCCGTCGCGCATCGGACCGAACGGGTATCCGATCATCGCCCCGCCGGGCTCGCCCGGCTCGGTGCCGCCGCCGATCGGCGCCAACGGCTACCCGATCCTCGCGCCGCCGCCGGTCCACGTCCAGCCCGTCACGCGCCGGCGCTGAGGCGGAAGCTCTCCGTTGACGGTTCCCCACGCCGCGACGGTCGCGGCCGCGCTCGAGGCCGCCGCCGTCGTGCTCTCCGCCGTGTCCGGCATGATCACGGCCGCCAAGAAGCAAATGGACATCGTCGGGACGTACTGCCTGGCGGTCGTCACGGCGTTCGGCGGCGGAACGCTCCGGGACCTCCTGATCGACCGCCGCCCCTTTTTCTGGGTCAACCACCAGGAATACCTGCTCGTGATCGTGCCGCTGTGCGTGGCCTTCGTGTACAGCCGCGCCTTCCACGCGCGCGTCAGCCGCTGGCACGGCCAGGCCGTGCTCGTGGACGCGATGGGCCTGGCCCTCTTCACGCTGACAGGGGTGGGCTTCGCCCTGCACCGCGGCCTGCCGCCCTTCGTCGCGTCGCTGATCGGCGTCGTCACGGGCACGTTCGGCGGCGTGCTCCGCGACGTCGTGTCGATGGAGATCCCGGTGATCTTCCGCCCGGGCGAGCTCTATGCCGTCTCGTCCTTCGCGGGCGCCTGGGTGTTTCTCGGCGCGGCCTGGCTCGGCCTCGCGCCCGTTCTCGGCGCCGCGCTCGCGTTTCTCACGATCGTCGGGCTGAGGATGGCGTCGGTGCGCTGGGGCGTGCGCGTGCCGGATCCGCTGTGGCTGCGGAAGGACGAGTCCGCCGTAGCTCGTCACGGACCGAGCGTCTTCGCCCAGTTCGTGACGACCACCAGCTGCCGATCGGGCTCCTCGGTCCGGGAGGATCGCTGCCCGACGAAGTGCCCGTCGGCGGAGACGTCATACTCGCGGGATCGATCCTCCTGACCTCCGACTTCGACCTCGGAGGAAAAGAGAAGTCGCGGAGCGGAGATCCTCAGCTCGGGCAGAGTGCGAATCGCGACGGTCATGAACTTCTCCGCGTTCTCTCCCGTGCGGTAGAAGAGCTCCCGTCCGTCCCGCGACCAGAGCGGCTCGATGGCGAAGCCGTTCGAGACTTTGACGGCGGCGCCCGGGCCCGGATAGGGCCGAACGTAGATCTCCTTGACACCCGACTCGTCCGAGACGTACGCGATCCACCGGCCGTCGGGCGAAAACGTTCCGCCGGTCTCACGAAACGGGCTCTCGAACCAGGGGCGCGCGGAACGCCGGTCGCCGTGGTCCACGAGCCAGAGGTCGGTCGAGAGGAGCTTGCGCTTCGGCCCGCGATCGGCGGTATACGCCACCGTGTAGAGAATGGTCTTGCCGTCGGGAGACCAGGAGTCGGCGAATTGGGCGTCCTCGCTCGGCTCGGTGAGGGGCTCGATTTCGCCGCTCCCGTCCGCGTTCTTGGCGCTCAGAGTCGGCATCGCGTCCGCGAGGCGGCTGAACGCGAGTCGGCGACCGTCGGGTGACCAGAGGGGGATGAAGTGGGAGCCCGGCTCGGGTGTCAGCGTCGTCAGGATGTTCCGTCCGCGATCGTAGATGACGATCGTTCCGCGGAGGTTCTCGAAACGAGACAGGGCCAACCGCCCGCCGTCCGGCGAGAAACGGGCGCCGTAATAGTCGCCCGGCGGAACGGGAAGCGCTTTCTCCTTCCCCGTCCGGTCGAGAAGGAGAACCGACGTGGTCGGAGCCGCGGTCGGCGGACCCTCGAGGAAGACGAGAGTGCCTCCGGCGAGATACGTCGAAGTGTCCGAATGCGAGGTCCCTGTGCACGACGACGGTTTCCGACAATGGGAACGGGGGGCCGGTCACCGACAGAAGATTCAGGTCGAACGGAACCGAGAACACGGAGGGTCCGCGCACGAAGACGAGGCGCCCGGCTCCGTATCGCGCGAAGCTCGCGCCCTCGAGAATGACTTTCCGCTTTCCGGTGGCTTGGTCCAGAACCGCGATGCTCGAGGCCGCCGTGTCGGTGTAGTCTCTTCCCTTGCGGAGAGTGAACAGAACTCCCCGGCCTCCGGGAAGGACCTGAGGGAAGAGGTGCGCGTGCTCTCCCGCCGAGGGGTCCAGCTGCGTCAGCTTCGCCAGCGCGCCTCCCGCGGCGGGCACGACATCGAGGGATCCGTTGAGCTTCCGCGTCAGTACGATTTGTCCGTTCTCACCCCAGCTGGCGCCGGCCGGGATCGGAGGCACGTTCGACAACGAAACGGCGGTCCCTCCCGAGAGCGGCACCTTCTTGAGCTCTGCGCGCGTGAAGAAGCCGATCCATTGCCCGTCCGGGGAGAAGAACGGGGAGTGACCTCGCTCGGTTCCGCGGATCAGCTCCGCCGAGCGGCCGCTCAAGGCCCGCCGGAACAGCGCCGGGGCGCCCTGGTGGATGCCGGTGAAGACGACGGTTTCGCCGTCCGGCGAAACGGCGACGGCGCGACGATTAAGCGCGAAGCGTTCTGCAGGCGTAATCGGCAGAACCGCACGGACGACCGTCGGGCCTGGCCTCGGCGCCGCCGGTCGGAGGAGAAACAGGGTGGCCGTGATCGCGGCCGCGAGCATGGCGCCGCCGACTCCCCACGCGAGGCGCCCGCGCCAGGGCCGCATCGCGGGAGCCGAAACCTCCAGCCCCGCGGCCGGGGAGGCAAGTGCTTCCTCGAGCTCGATCCGCGCGTCGGCGATGTCGTGGAGGCGGCGCTTCGGGTCCTTCTGCAGGCAGCGGCGAAGGAGGTCCCGGATGCGGGGCGGTGTGGATTCCGGCAGCGCGCTCCAGTCGGGCTCCGCCCTCAGGATCGCCGAAAGCGTGTCTGAGACAGTCTCGCCCGAGAATGCCTGCTTGCCCGTCAGGCACTCGTAGAGCACGCAGCCGAAGGAGAAGATGTCGGTCCGCTTGTCCAGCGGCTTTCCGCGCGCCTGTTCGGGGCTCATGTACGCGGCGGTTCCGAGCACGACGCCGGCGTTGGTGGCCGGGGTCGTGACGGTCGGGGAGAGCGAGGAGTCCACCGCTCTTCCGGAGGTCTCCGCGACGCGCGCCAGACCGAGGTCGAGCACCTTGACGGCGCCGTCGGGCCGGACCTTGACGTTGGACGGCTTCAGGTCCCGATGGATGATGCCCGCTTCGTGCGCCGCCTCCAGGCCCGCGGCGATGCCGGCGGCGACCGAAAGGGCCTCGTCGATCGGCAGCGGTCCGGAGGCGAGCCGTTCGGCGAGCGTTGGCCCCTCGACGAGCTCCATGACGAGGAGGCGTGAGCCGTCCTGCTCCTCGAGGCCGTAGATCGCGGCGATGTTGGGGTGATTCAGCGCGGCGAGCAGCCGCGCCTCGCGTTCGAATCGGGCAAGGCGTTCGCGATCCTGCTCGAAGCCCGGCGGAAGGGCCTTCAGGGCGACGTCGCGATGAAGTCGGGCGTCGCGCGCACGGTAAACCTCGCCCATTCCGCCCCGCCCGATCGGAGCGATGACCTCATACGAGCCCACGCGCACGCCCGTTACGAGCGGCATGGCACTCGGGAGTCTATCGCCTAACACCGAAGGAGAGCCCGCGTCCCGCTCGGCTTCACCGACCCAGCATCGCGGCCCAGTTCGTCACGATCGCGAGGTGCCGGTCCGGTTCCGCGAGTGGAAGCGTTCGGATCGCGACGAACTCCCGTCCGTCGCCGGAAATGTCGTAGTTGCGGTAGAGGTCTTCCCGGCCGCCCGCGTTGACCTCGGAGGCAAAGAGGAGCCGGGGCGGGGAAATCACCAGCACGGGCGCTGTTTGGACCGCGACGGCCAGGAATTTCTCCGCCGTCTCTCCCGAGCGGTAATACAAGGTTCGCCCGTCCCGCGACCAGAGTGGTTCGATGCCGAAGCCGTCGGAGACCTTGACGGCGGCGCCCGGCCCTGGGTAGGGCCGCACGTAGACTTCCCGCACTTCCGACTCGTCCGAGACATATGCGACCCACCGGCCGTCGGGCGAGAACGCCCCGCCGGCCTCCCCGAAAGTGCTCTCGAACCACGGACGAGCCGACCGCGAGTCTCCGGGCGTGACGATCCAGAGGTCCGTCGAGAGGAGCCTCCGGTTCGGGTCGCGGTCGGTGGCGGATGTCCGCGTGTACAGGAGGGTCTTTCCGTCCGGAGACCACGAGTTGGGGAATTCGGCATTGTCGCTCGGCTCGGTCAATGCCTCGATCCGACCGCTGCCGTCCGCGTTCTTGACGCTCAAGGCGGGGAGCGTTTCCCCGAAACGGCTGAAGGCGATTCGGCGGCCGTCGGGTGACCAGACCGCGCCGAAGTGAGAGCCCGGCTCGGGCGTCAACGTCGACAGGATGCGGCGCTGGCGCTCGTAGACCACGACCGAGCCCCGGATTCCCGAAAGGCGAGTCAGGGCGAGGCGACCTCCGTCCGGCGAGAACCGCGGCGAGTCGTACTCGGCCGGCGGCAGCGGGAGCGCGCTTTCCTTTCCGTTCCGGTCCAGCGTGAGGACGGCCGCCGTCTCCTCGGGGCTCGGCGGGCCGTCGACGAAAGCGAGCGTCCCGGCGCGAGAGACGTCAAAGTGTCCGAATCCCTGTGAGGCGTTCAGCGTGATGCTCTCGGAAAGGGCGACGGCGGGCCCCGTCACCGAGAGACGGGAAGGGTCGAACCCGGCCGAAAAAACCGAGCCTCCCCGGACGAAGACGAGACGTCCCGCTCCATATCGAGCGAAGCTCGCCCCTTCGAGAACGGTCTTCCACTTCCCCGTCGCGGATTCGAGCACGGCGATGTTCGAGGCCCTCGTATCGGCGAAGTCCCTCCCGAGCCGGAGCGTGAAGAGAATTGCCCGCCCGCCCGGAAGAACCTGCGGACGGAGATGCGCGTGCTCTCCGCGGGAGACGTCGAGCCGCGTCAGGGGGCGCAATTCGCCGCCGGTCTCGGGAACGGTGTGGAGCGCGCCGTTGAAGGTGGGGGCGACGACGATTCGACCGTCCTCCCCCCAGCTCCCGCCGCAGGAAATCGGCGGCACCTTCGACAGAGAAACCGCCGTTCCGCCCGAGAGCGGCACCTTCTTGAGATCGTAGTACGTGAAGAAACCAACCCATTGCCCGTCCGGCGAAAAGAAGGGCGCAGACCCGCCCTCGGTCCCCGCGATCGGCTCCGGCCGGGCGCCGTCGAGCGCGCGCCGGAAGAGCATCGACGCGCCTTCGTGGACTGCCCGAAACACGATCGTTCGGCCGTCCGGCGAAATGGCCACGATCGGGCGCCACCCCACCACGAGGCGATCGCCCGTCGGCAGAGGCAGAACGGCGCGGATGGCGGTCGGCGCGGGCTTCGGCGCCTGCTGGCGCAAGAGCAGGGTTGCGGCCACCCCTATCGCCGCGCCGAGAAGACCTGCTCCGGCAGTCCAAGCGAGCCGGACTCGCGGGCTCGGCACGTCCGCGGGCGTCGTCGTCGACCCGGAAGTCGTTGCGGCCTGCGCCTCCTCGATCTCGATCCGCGCGTCCGCGATGTCGTGGAGCCTGCGTTTCGGGTCCTTCTGCAGGCACCGGCGGAGGAGCTCGCGCACCGGTGCGGGCGTCGCCGCGGGCAGGGCGGACCAATCCGGCTCCGCTCGGAGGATCGCCGAAAGGGTGTCGGACACAGTCTCGCCCGAGAACGCCTGCTTGCCCGTCAGGCATTCGTAGAGCACGCAGCCGAAGGAGAAGATGTCGGTGCGTTTGTCGAGCGGCTTGCCGCGCGCCTGCTCCGGGCTCATGTAGGCCGCCGTTCCGAGGATCGCGCCGGCGTGCGTCGTGGGAGTCGTGATGGTCGGTGAAAGGGAAGAGTCGACGGCAGCGCTCGAAGGGTTGGCGACGCGCGCCAGCCCGAGGTCGAGCACCTTGACCGTGCCATCGGGCCGGACCTTGACGTTGGAGGGCTTCAGGTCCCGATGGATGATGCCCGCTTCGTGCGCCGCCTCCAGGCCCGACGCGATTCCCGAGGCGATGGAAAGGGCCTCCTCAACGGGCAGAGGACCTGCGACGAGCCTCTCGGCGAGCGTCGGCCCCTCCACGAGCTCCATGACGAGGAGGCGGGAGCCGTCCTGATCCTCGAGGCCGTAGATCGCGGCGATGTTTGGGTGATTGAGAGCGGCCAGAAGGCGTGCCTCGCGCTCGAACCGCAAGAGCCGCTCCGGGTCTTGCCGAAACGGCGTCCGGCAGCGCCTTCAGCGCGACGTCCCGATGAAGCCTCGGTGTCGCGCGCCCGGTAAACCTCGCCCATCCCGCCCCGCCCGATCGGAGAGACGACCTCGTACGAGCCAACGCGCACGCCCGGTGCGAGCGGCATGGTGCTTCGGAGTCTATCGCTCTACGGCCGGATCAGGGCTTTGATGACGGCGAGTGACTCCATGTCCGCGAGCGCCTCGCCGGCCTTCTCGAGCGGGTACTCCCGCGTGACGAGCTCCCGCCAGCGGAAGCGGTCCGCGTGCTTCGCCATCATCGCGAGCGAGCGGTGGAGGTGCGAGAACTCGTAGCCCCAGCAGCCCAGGATCGTCGCGTGCCGGCGGTTGATGTGGCGGTGCGGATTGAGCGTCGCGTCCCCGGAATCGGTGTACTGGCCGACGACGACGTAGCGGCCCCCGTCGCGAAGCATCTCGAGACCTTCGGGAACGGCCGGCGGGATTTCCGGAAGCCTCGATCACGACGTCCGCGCCCCGGCCCGCCGTGCGGTCGCGGACCCACGCGGCGCGCGCGGCGGGATCGCGCGTCTCCGTGATGTCCAGGGTGTCTTCGACGCCGAGGCGGCGCGCGGCGTCGAGGCGCGCCTTCGGAGCTCCGACGACGAAGACGCGCAGCGCTCCCGAGAGCTGCGCGAAGATCGCGGCATTCAGGCCGACCGGGCCCGAGCCCTGGACGACGACCGTGTCGCCCATCGCGATCCCCGCGCGTTCGACGGCGTGAAACCCGGTCGGCAGGCCGCAGCCGCCGCCCAGGAACTCCTCCGCGGACAGCCCCTCGGGCAGCGGGACGAGCTTCACGCCCGGAAGGATCTCGATCCGCTCGGACCAGCCGCCGAGCAGGCCGTCCGCCGCCGGCGCCGTGATGCCGTAGACGCGGCGCTTCGGACAGCGCGTCGCCGCGCGCGCGACGAGGCAGTGCCAGCAGGCGCCGCAGGTTCCGTAGACGTCGTAGAACGTGACGAGCGCGCCCTCTGCGATCGGCCGGCCCTCGACGTCGGCGAGCGGCCCGCGCGTCTCGAGCACCCGCCCGACGCTCACGTGTCCCGGGATGATCGGATACGGAACGCCCGAGAGGCGGCCGTGATGCAGATGAACGTCCGTGCCGCAGACTTCGCTCGCGACCGTCTCGAGGATCGCGCCGCCCTCGCGCGCGCGCGGCGCGTCGACATCTCGCGTCTCGAGCGCGCGGCCCGGCGCGGTCATGTAGACCGCGCGCACTTTCTCGGTCACGGCGCGAAGTATGTCGCAGGCGACGCTCCCGGCGTCCGTTCCGTGTGATATCTCCGGAGCATGCGGCGCGCGCTCACGGTGCTCGTGCTGATCCTGTCCTCGGCCGCGGTGATCGCCCAGGAGCCGCCGGCCCTCTCGGCGCCGGCCGCCAGCGCGTCTCCGGCGATCTCCGTACAGGCCGCGAGCGCGTCCCCCCGAATCGCTCCGACGCCCGAGCCTCTGGAGCCGGCCGACCCGAGCAAGGTGCTCGACAACATCGGACGGCTCGTCAAGAACGGCAAGCTGAAGGTCCAGGCGGATCTGCTTGCCGGGAGCATCCCGGCCATTCCGAAGTACACGCTCGAAGTGCAGGGCAATCCGACCGCCTCCATCTCGGCCGACGCCGTCGACGGCGAAGTCACGAAGATGCACTTCGGCGTCGCCAACGGGAAGCTCGTCGTGCGCGGCCAGGGCTTGCGGCCCAAGGTGGCGATCGAAGAGCTCGACTTCGAGCAGCCCAAGGGCGTGACGGCGATGAAGTTCCACGGCCTCGGCATCTGGAAGCCGATCGTGGCGATCTTCGGAGGCATCGCCCGCTCCGCCGTCCGCAAGATGCAGTTCCGGACGGACATCCCGTCGATCCTCAAGGGCGAGGTCATGGGCGGCAAGAAGGAGACGCCCGTCGCCGGAGCGCCGGTTCCGACACCGACGCCGTCGCCGACTCGGGAAACGGCGCCGGGCGCCCCGCCGCCCACGCCGCCGCCGTCGCGGCCTGAGGCCGCGCCAACCGCTTCGTTCATGACGCTCGTCAAGGAGGTCCGGATCGACGAGATGGAGCTCACGGCGTTCGAAGGCCGCCGGGTCAATCTCCGGCCGTTCGTGAGCTTCGACACCGCGACGCATACGGAGTCCGGCGATGCCATGAAGATCTCGATCTCCAGGGGCGTCTTTCGGCCGGGGCGCGACGGAAGCCCGAGCTCCATCGAGTTCGACGGACGCCTCGACGGGGAGATCGCGAACGGCGAGATGGAGTTCCAGCAGAACCGCTGCGAGATCGCGAAGGGGCGCCTCGTGGGGGCGGAATTCCAGGCGAGGACCGACGACGCCGGAAAGCTCGCGACCGCGCTCTCGGCGCGGGAGCTCGCCTTCGAGCTCGCTTCGGGGTCGTTCGTGGTGCCGGGCGGGATGGGAGTCGCCCTGGACTCCGGCTCGACGTTCGAAGTCACGTCCGTCAAGGTCACCTCCGACGGCCACTTCTCGGGCGTCGCGAAGCTGGATCTCGCCGGGAAGACGGGCGAGCTCTCGCGCAAGGGCGCGACGATCTCGGCTTCCGACATCAAGCTGACGACGCCGGGGCTGACGATCGTCGATGGTCGGGCGACGGGCCCCCTCGAGATCTCGTTCGACTATCAGCTCGAGTACCCCTTCGTCGTGAAGTACCCGATCGACGAGATTCCCGAGAAGAAGCTGATGCTCGACTTCCACGGGCCGTTCGCGACGTCGCTGAATCTCAAGGACGCGGGCGGTGAGGACGGCGAGGTCACCGGGACCTACGTCTTCAAGGCGCCGTGGGAGCCGATCGAGCAGGCGGCCCTGGCGGCGCTCGAGGCCAAGTGGCGGCAGGATCTCGCGATCAAGAACATCGACTTCGCGATCGCGCCCAAGATGTTCCGTCCCTGCGGCGAGTCTTGCTTCACGCTGGCCATGGAGATCACGGCGGAGAAGCGGTCGCAGAACCGGCTCAAGAAGCTCTTCTCGCAGTTCTGCGCGCCGGTGACCACCGCGAGCCTCGTCGTCGACAAGGAGGCGCGGGCCTTCCTGCTGCGCGACGTCAAGGTCGAGACGCACTGCAAGGGCGTGGTCGGCTGGGTCATCAACTTCATCGCCCCGCTGCTGACCAAGACCTACACGGACCTGAAGCTCTTCCAGATGCCGCCGAACCTCCCGCTCACGATCGATTCGGTGCGCGGCGGCGCGAAGCTCGTCGAGATTGCCGGAACGGTCGACTGGGAGGCGGGCGAGCCGAAGCCGGAAGTCCCGCCCGAGCCGCAGCCGGTGGTGGTGGAGCCGGAAAACAGCGAGCGCTAGTCGAGGGACCTGCGCTTCGGCGCACCGGCACGCGGCTCGCCCGGATGCGGGCTCGACCGCGGACCTGATCCCTCTCCGGCGCGCTCGCTCCGCGGCGCGAGCCTCCTCCCTCCCTTCGGTCGGGAGACTACTCGCGCCGCGAACGGATTCTCCGGCCCGGCTGCTCTACTTCGCCGGCGGCGGGTAGACGCGCGGGTACTTCTCCAGCATGCCGTCTTCCGTCATCAGCTTCTCGATCTTGTCGATGTCCCACGGAGCGTCGTTCGACACGACCTCGGCGCCGGTTTCGGTGATGAAGACCATGTCCTCGAGGCGGACGTAGATCTTCTCGTCGGGAACGGTGAGCGCGGGCTCGATGGTGAAGACCATGCCCGGCTTGAGCGGGCCCTCGTGCGAGCCGACGTCGTGGGTGGCCATGCCGACCCAGTGGCCGATGTACGGATACTCGCTCTCGGCGCTCTTCTTGTACTTCTCGACGAAGTCCTCGGCGGCCTTGCGGTGCGACGGCTTCGAGAACTTCGCGGCGGCGAGGATCGGGTCCATCGCGGCCCCGGCCTGCGAGATGACCTGGGCGCCCGTCTTGCCGGGACCGAGGGCCTTGAGGATCTCGCGGTAGCAGGCGAGGTAGAAGCCGTAGAGCTCGCGCTGCCACTGGGAGAACTTCCCGTTGACCGGGAACATGCGCGTGACGTCGCTCATGTAGTAGCCGTAGTCCGGCGCGTAGTCCATGAGCAGGAAGTCGCCGTCGAGCATCTGGCGCTTGCCGGCGTTGTAATGGGGCCAGTAGGCGTTCTTGCCGCTGCCGATGAGCGAGTAGTAGGCGTCGCCCTGGGCGCCGTTGCGGTAGAAGACGAACTTGCCGACGGCGTCGAGCTCGCGCTCGTACTGGCCGGGCTTGACCGAGCGCATGCTCTCGACGAGGGCGAGGCCGGACGAGCCGCGTCGACTTGCGGATCACGTCGAGCTCGCGGGGGCTCTTGATCAGCCGCAGCGCGTCGAGCGTCGGCGAGAGGTCTTTGACCGTGAACACCGGGAAGCGCAGGCGGATGAGCTCCGACGAAGCGCCCCTCGCGGGAGGTTCCGCCGTCGAAGGGGTCGGATCCGGTGTCCGCGACGTAGCGCATCGCGAGGTCCCGGCTCATCGAGCCGCCCTCGGCCGGAGCGAGCGGTGTGTAGAGGATGGTCTTTCCCGTCTTCAGATACTTGCCCTCGATGTGCTCGGCGAGGAGGTCCGTGGCGATGACCTCGTCGACGCCCGAGAGCTTCTTGACTTCGTCGGCGTCCTCGACCGAGAGCATCCGACCCTCTCCCGACTCGCGCTTCTCGTTGCGATGCGGGAGGAAGAGCGACGTCTTCTTCGTCTTGCCGTCCATGAGGATGTACGCGTGCGGCGTTTCGATCCCGCAGAGGTAGTAGAACTCGTTCGTCTGCCGGAACCGCGTGTAGCTCGGCGGATTCGGAGCTCCCTGGACGACGGCGATCGCGTCGGTGCCGATGGCCTCGTAGACCTTCGCGCGCCGCGCGGCGAACTCCTCGGGCGGGAAAGTCCGTCGTGAAGAGCGGAAATCCTTCCTGCGGCGAGCGAAGACGCGCGAGGGCCGGAACGAGGCACAGCAGGACGGCGAGGAACGGGCGGCGAAGCGACATCGAATCCTCCTCCTCGGAAATCTTTGGGGCTGGGACAGCGTATCAGTGGATCGGGGATCCGGCCGTGGCCGGGGGAGCCTGCGGTACGCGGTAGCGGCCGAGCACGACGGTGACGTTGTCCTTCCCTCCGGCCTCGAGCGCCAGGTCGACGAGCCGCCGGCAAACGGCCGCCGAGCCGCCCGGGAGCGCTGAGCTCGCGCGCGATCGCCTCCTCGGAGACCATGTCGGTGAGGCCGTCGGAGCACAGCAGGAGCTGATCGCCGTCGCCGATTTGCGCGCGCTTGAGCTCGACCTGCGCGAATGCCAGCCGGGTCGCGAGCGCGCTCGTCAGGACGTTGCGCCCCGGGTGCGTGGGGATGTCCTCCGGCGTAATCGCACCGGCGTCGACGAGGGACTGGGCGAGCGTCTGGTCGCGCGTCAGCCGCTCGATGACGCCGCCCCGGCGGAACACGTACGCCCGCGAGTCGCCGACGTGCGCCGTGAGGACCTGCGTTCCCAGCGTGCACGCGACGGTCATCGTCGTTCCCATGCCGCGCAGGGACGGGTCGTCCTTCGCCCTCTGGATCAGGACCTCGCGGACCTTCTGGAAGCGGCGCTCCATGCGCTGCAGGACTTCGTCGGCGAGGGGCTGGTCCAGCCGCATGATCCAGTCCGGCGTCTCGATCACGAGGTCGATGAGAGCGTGCACGGCCGTGCGGCTGGCGACCTCGCCGGCGACCGCGCCGCCGACGCCGTCGGCGACGAGGAGGCCGTACGCGGTCTCGGCGTAGTGGCGCGGGACGTCTCCCTCGGGCAGGTTCGTGTCGAGGGTCTGCAGGGAACGGTCGATGCGGGCGACGTAGAAGTGGTCCTCGTTGTTGTCGCGGAGGCGGCCGGGATGGGTCAGGGCCGCGAGATCGACCTCGACCCAGGAGGATTCTCCGGCGGGCGCGCGCTCCTCCCGGCGTCCGGAGAACCGGCAGCTCGTCGGTGTCGTCGGGATCTTTGGTCATGTGTGTTCGCGGCGCGGGCCGCGCCTCCCGAAGCCGCGATGCTATTCCAAAAGCTCCGCAGACCTCCAAAGATTCAGCGGATCGGGGTGTCGATCTTGTGGTCCTTCGTCTCCCGGATGAAGAGCCCGCCGACGAGAAGCGTCATCGCGCAGATGGCGATCGGATACGCGAGTCCCGCGTAGATCGCGTTCGGGCCGAGGGTCGCCTGCGCCCAGGCGGAGGTCGTCACGGCGGTTGCGATGAGAGGCAAGAATCCCCCAAACCAGCCGTTTCCGAGGTGGTAGGGCAGAGACATCGAGGTGTAGCGGATCGAGGTCGGGAAGAGCTCGACGAGGAACGCCGCGATCGGGCCGTACACCATCGTGACGTAGAGCATCTGCACGAAGAGGATGCCGACCAGGCCGATCAGGTTCGGCCAGGGCAGGTCCGTGACGCTCGCCGCCATCGTCGGGTTGGCGAGGGCCTTCGTCCACCGGTACAGCGGCACGTACGTCAGCGCGGCGAAGAGACAGCCCGCGAGCATCACGCGTTTGCGCCCGATCCGGTCCGAGAGGCTCCCGAACACGACGAAAAACGGCGTGCCCAGGGCCAGCGCGGCGGCGATGAGCGGGTAGGCGAGGCGCCAGTCGAGGTTCAGCGGCTTCTGCAGAAACGTCAGCGCATAGAACTGCCCCGTGTACCAGACGACGCCCTGTCCGGCGGTGGCGCCGAAGAGGGCGATGAGGACGTAGCGCAGGTTCTTCGGGTTGGCGAAGCTCTCCTTGAGCGGGTTCTTCGAAACGCGGCCCTCGGCTTTCAGCTTCGAGAAGAGCGGCGACTCGCGCATCCGCAGCCGGATGTAGAGCGAGACGGCGAGCAGCGGAAAGGACACGAGAAACGGGACGCCGCCAGCCCCAGGCCTGGAACGCCTCGGGCCCGAGCCCGGCGCGGCACGCGCCGATGACGCCGAGCGAGAGGAAGAACCCGAGCGTCGCCGTCGTCTGGATGAAGCTCGTGTAGAAGCCCCGCCGCTCGTCCGGCACGTGCTCGGCGACGTAGGTGGCCGCGCCGCCGTACTCGCCGCCGAGCGCGAGGCCCTGGACGAGACGCAGGAGCACGAGCAGGACCGGAGCGAGCAGGCCGGCCGTCGCGTACGTCGGCAGAAACCCGACGAGCGCGGTCGCGAGGCCCATCGTGACCATCGTGACGAGGAAGGTGTACTTGCGGCCGACGCGGTCGCCGATGCGGCCGAAGACGAGGGCGCCGAGCGGGCGCACTCCGAATCCGGCGCCGAAGGTCGCGAGGCTCGCGAGGAGCGCCGCGCGCGCGTTGCCGGGCGGGAAGAAGAGGCCGCCGAAGAAGACCGCGAGCGATCCGTAGAGATAGAAGTCGTACCACTCGAAGAGCGTCCCGAGGCTCGAGGCGACGATCGAGCCTCCGGAGCTCGCGGCGGTTTCCCCGGGCGCCCACGTCCGTCACGATTGCGCTCGGGAGGTTCGGCCGCTCTACTTGACCACAGTGAGGGCCTTCTCGGTGGCGGCGAGAAGGGCCTGCGCGCCGACGGGCTCGCCCGTCGCCTGCGTCATCCAGATGTCCGGGGCGATGTTGCCCGCCTTCGCCATGCGCTCGAACTCCTTGCCGAGGTTGCCGGCCTTCTGGACCTGCCGCTCGATCTGGAAGGCGATGAGGTGGCCGATCGGATAGTCCGGCAGGTAGAGGAAGGAGCCGATCATGTGCGAGTAGATGCCGAGCGTGTAGACGACGTCCTTCTTCTTGAAGATCGGAGCGTAGTAGGTGTTCCAGACGTCCTTGCAGATCTGGAGCGTCGCGGCCTTCAGATCCGAGGGGTTGGCGTTCGGATGGGCGTACATCCAGTGCCACACGGCCATGTCGACGAGAGCGACGCCGGCGATCTCGAAGGTCGCCCAGTAGTCGTTGAGCGCCCGCAGCGCGTTGGTCTGCGCGTCGGGCGCCGCGAGGCCGAGGAGCTCGAGGTCGTGCGCCTGGAAGACGAACGCCAGCGCTTCGGTGAAGGCCGTGTTGGGGACGCCCTCCAGCAGCGTCGTGTCGATGTCGTTGAGCGAGAACGTCTGCTCGACGTTGTGGCCGAGCTCGTGGACCGCGATGTTGTACCCCTTGAAGTTCATCCCGTCCTTCTCGACGCGCGTGCGGAGATGCGCCTTGTCGGCGCGGCGGGCGGCGCCGGCGGCGTGGCCCGAGCCGCGCGCCGGGATCGACGAGGATGCGCGAACCCAGGTAGTCGGCGCGGTCCTTCGAGAAGCCCAGCTTGACGAGGATGTTGGGGATGTCTTCCTGGAAGGCCTCCGCCGAGGGGTACTTCTTCTTGACGATGGCGTCGAGCTGTTCCTCGGTGTACTGCCCGCGCGGCTTGAAGCCGTTGTACCAGACGTCGAAAGGCTCGAGCGGCCGGCCGAGCCGGCTCTCGATGAGCGCCGCGACTCGCGGCGCGAGCGGCGAGGAGAGGACTTCCACGAGCATCGCCTTGACCCGCTCCTCGGGGATCTGGCGGCTCTCGTCGAAGCGCCGCGCGATCAGGGTCGGCGCCGTCGGCGAGTACGGATCCTCCATGCGCGCCGCCTGATACGTCTTCAGGAGCATCGCGTAGCGGGTGTCGGGCTCCGGCGCGTTCGTGACCTTCATGTCGGGAGGCGCGGGCTTCTCGGAGTCCCGCTCGAGCGACGCCTTGACCGTGTTGGCCACCGGGTCCCAGTCCACGTAGGGGTTGTCGATCACGACCTGAGGGATCGTCTGCGTGACGATGCGTTCCATGACCTGCGCGATCTGGCGCTGCTTCGCGAGGCCGTTCTTTCCGTCGGAGTAGTCGGCCTTGATCTGGTCGCGGAGGTTCCAGTGGGTGAGCAGCCTCATCTTCGGAGGGAAGAGCCGCGTTCCCTTGGCGTCGACGACGTGGTGCATCCAGATGTTGTATTCCGCGATGTAGTGGTCGGCGGTCGAGCCGGCCTGGGTGATCGCGAGGTTGACGTCGGCGGGCACGCGCTTGGAGAAGCGCTCGGCGAGGCGAGCCTCCGCCCACTGTCTCCGCGACCACGCCGGGCCCTGCTCGAGGCGCTCCTTGAGCGTGGTGACCGGGAAGTTGAGGAGCACGGCGAAGGCCAGCTTGTTCTGGAAGGAGTCGTCGACGAAGTGCGCCGACGGGTCGTAGCCGGCGAGGACCTGGTCGAACGGGTAGACCTCGCCCAGATCGAGGTCCGTCTGCCAGCGGAAGTCGCGGGCGATCTCGGTCATGTGCCCGTCGAAGGACTCGAGGCTCTTCTCCATGCGGGAGAAGAACGCGTTGCGCGCGACGGAGTCGCCGGCGTAGTAGGTGCGAACGACCTCGGCGAAGGCCTTCTCGTCGCCGTCCTCGGGGCGCCAGAACCCGGCGGCCTGGCGGATGCCCTGCTCGATCCGCGGGCGCTCGGCTTCTCCCCATTTCTGAGCCAGCTCGTTCTCGAGACCGGCGATCGTCTGCTTCATGGCCTGCGACGGACCTCCCTCGGCGACGAGACCGAGCGTGAGCGCTCCCGCGAGCGCGACCGTGACCAACGACGGCATGCGGCCCTCCGGCGGGGGAGTCTATCGGTAGGGCGGCCCCGGTCGGATGCTTCCACTTCGCCGCCGCGAGCAGGGGGGCGCGGACAGGGCGGACAGGGCGGACAGGGCCAAAGCCAGGAGGCCGAACGCGGCCAAACGGCGCTGACCGGGATTCAGCTGGGACCTCGTTGAGTCAACCCTATACATATATTGTCGTAAGAGTCCTCCGGAGGACCATCCTCGCGAAACCTTTACATTCCCCCTGCGGATTAGACGGGAACGAGTTTACCCATGAGAAGGATGTCTATGCGTGAATGGCGTTGGTTCCCGGTTCGGGCGGTCCTGGCGGCGTTCCTCGTTCTGATCGCCGGGGGCGGCGCGGCCTCGGCCGCTGAGGATCCGGTTCCGCCGACCCTGCGCCTTCCGGGCGACGCGGCCCCCACCGGATACCGGGTGGCCCTGACCATCGACCCGGATCAGAAGACTTTCCGGGGCGCGGTCGACATCGGAGTCCGGCTGGAACGCCCGACCGCGCTCCTCTGGCTCCACGCCACGGACCTCACCTTCGAGAAGGCCGCGGTCCGATCCGGCGGCAAGGCCGAATCCGTCCGCGTCGTCCCGGGAGGCGCGGACTTCGTCGGATTCGCCTTCGATCGCGAGCTTCCGGCCGGGGAGATCGAGCTCCACGTGGACTATGCGGGTGCGATCGACGAAACCTCCACGCAAGGCGTCTTCCGGCAGAAAGACGGCGACGCCTGGTACGTCTACACGCAGCTCGAGACGACCGACGCGCGCCGCGCGTTTCCCTGCTTCGACGAGCCCGCGTACAAATCGCCCTGGGAGCTGACGCTCACGATTCCGGCGGGCACGAGCGCCGTCTCCAACACACCGATCGCTTCCGAGTCGGCGGCGAAGGGCGGCCGCAAAGTCGTGCGCTTCGCAAAGACGGAGCCCCTGCCGGCTTACCTCATCGCGTTCGGCGTCGGTCCGTTCGACTACGTCGACGCCGGCCGCGCCGGAATGAAGAAGACGCCGATTCGCATCGTCGTCCCGAAAGGGAAGGCCTCCCGGGCGCGCTACGCCGCCGAGACGAGCGGGCCCATCCTCGCGAAGATCGAGGACTACTTCGGGATGCCGTTTCCCTTCGCGAAGCTGGATCAGCTCGTCATCCCGCAGACGGTGACCTTCAGCGCGATGGAGAACGCGGGTCTCGTGACCTGGTCGGAGTCGGTCCTCCTGGCCCAGCCCAAGGACGAGTCGATCCAGTGGAAGCGTCTCCAGGCTTCGATCAATGCGCACGAGATTGCGCACCAGTGGTTCGGCGACTACGTGACGCTCGCGTGGTGGGATGACGTCTGGCTGAACGAGTCCTTCGCGACCTGGCTGGCGGACCGCACGCTCGCGGAGTGGCAGCCCTCCTGGGGAACGGCGGTCGACCGGATCGTCGACCGGTCCAACGTCATGGGCGACGACACGCTCGTGTCGGCGCGCAAGATCCGCCAGGAGATCAAATCCGCAGACGACATCGCCAACGCGTTCGACTCGATCTCGTATCAGAAGGGCGGCGCCGTCATCTCGATGTTCGAGTCGTGGATCGGCCCGGCGAAGTTCCAGGCCGGCGTCCGGCGCTACATGAAGGCGCACGCCTACGGGACGGGAACCTCGAAAGAATTCCTTGCGGCCATCGAAGCCGAGAGCCGCCCCGGCGTGGCGGCGGCGTTCTCGACGTTCCTCGATCAGGCGGGGGTGCCGCTGCTCGACGTGACGCTGCAGTGCGGCGGCGAGGGCGGACCCAGGCTCGCGCTCGCCCAGAAGCGGTTCCTGCCGGTCGGCTCGGAAGGCTCGTCCACGGAGACGTGGCAGATCCCGGTCTGCGCGCGGGCCGCGGCGGGCGGCGGCGAAGCCTCCCGGGCCTGCGCGCTTCTCACGGAGACCTCGGGCACGATGCCGGCGCCGGGAGCGGCTTCCGGCGGCTGTCCGTCGTGGGTCCTCGCGAACGACGGCGAGGTCGGCTACTACCGGGCGGTCTATCGCGGCGACAGTCTCGAGAAGCTGCTCGCCGTCGCCGACAAGGAGCTCTCGGTCCCCGAGCGCGTCGGGCTGCTGCGCGACATCGACGCTCTCGCCGTCGGAGGCGCGACATCGATGGGCCAGGCCCTCGCGCTCACGCCGCGCTTCGCGAACGACCCGAACCGTTACATCGTGCAGGCGACGATCCGGATCGCCACCGACGCGGGCGAGAACGTTCTTCCCGACCCGCTCCGGCCGGCCTACGCGCGCTACGTGTCGAAGACGTTCGGCCCGCGCGCCCGCGCGCTGGGTTTTACGGGCAAGCCCGGCGAGGACGAGGACACACGCCTGCTGCGTTCGTCGCTCGTGCCGTACGTCGCGAAGGACGGAGACGAGCCCGAGCTCCAGGCTGAGGCGAAGCGTCTCGCGCTCGCGTGGCTCGCCGACCGGTCGGCGGTCGACGCGGAAATGGTGGGGGGCGTCCTCGAAAGCGCGGCGCGGCATGGCGACCGGGCGCTCTTCAACAAGTACAAGGACGGCATCAAGACGTCGAAGGAGCGGCGCGATCGCAACCGGCTCTTCCGCGCGCTCGGCGCGTTCAGCGACCCCGCGATTCTCGACGAAGCGTTCGCGTTTGTGATGTCGCCCGAGTTCGACTCGCGAGAGGCCGGCAACATCATCTACGCGTCGCTCGACACGCCCGAGGGCCGCGCCGCGACCTGGAAATTTCTCCAGGCGAACTACGACGCCACGGTCGCGCGGATGCCGCGGGAGGTCACCGGCTACGTTCCGTACTACGCGTCCGGCTTCTGCGACGAGAAGCATCGGGAGGAAGTCGCCGAGTTCTTCGCGGGCCGCGCCGAGAAACTCCCCGGCGGCCAGCGCAATCTCGCGAAAGTTCTCGAGAGCATGGACCTGTGCATCGCCCTCCGCGGCAAGCAGGAGGGGAGCCTGAAAGAGGAGTTGGCGCGCTACTGAAGAGGGCGGCCGCAAGGGCCGCCCCTACGCCCTCATCGCACGGGCAACGTAGGGGCGGGGCTTGCCCCCGCCCGGTGTCCTGTCTCTACGCTTTCGCGGCCTTGGACACCGACTGGACGAGGGCCTGAAAGTCCTTCTCGGCCTTCCCCATGGTGGCGGCGGGGCCGGTGCACTTGAAGAAGACCAGCCCGTCCGGCGCCTCGATGATGGCGCCGAGCAAGCGCCAGTTCGCCTTCTTGCCCTGGGATTGCATCATCGGCCCGGCCGGAGCAAGGTAGGTGCCGGAGAGGTCGAGCTGGTGCACCTTCAGGCCGTGGATCGTCTGGACGGTCGGCTTCGCGGAGGGCGCGGGCTCGAACTGGCTCTTCCAGCGGGTAAGGTTGTCCTCGACCGAGCCGCCCTGGCCGCGCCCGAAGAAAAATACGCCGCACTCACCGGCCTCCTGCCCCGAGGGGGCCGGGATCGCATAGGTGGCGACGCGCATCGGCTTCTCGGGAGCCGGCGTCCAACCCGCCGGCACGGACCAGCGGACGCCTCCCGCGGCGCCCTCGGAGGCGGCCGGCGTGGCGGCCCGAAGGACCGCGGCCATCGTCAGAAGCGAGAAAACGACTGTCCGGGCGGTGCGCATATGGGCGAAGCCTAAAGGAATCCTGGCCAACGTTGAATAGAATTCGCGGGGGGAGGAGAACGTCCATGAGATCGATTCGGACTGGTGTCCTCGCCGCCGCTGCCGTCGTAGTCCTCGCGGGTCTCTCCGGCGCCGCATCCGCGCAGGAGAAGAAGGGCATGGAGATGCCCAAGCCCGGCATGGAGCACCAGAAGATGAGCTACTTCCTCGGCAAGTGGCACTCGACCGGAACGCTCAAGCCCGGCCCGTGGGGCCCGGGCGGCGCGATGTCCGGCGACGACGTGTGCTCGCTCATGGCGGGCGGCTTTTTCGTCGTCTGCAACTCGGAGGGCACGGGCCCCCTCGGCAAGATGAACGGGCTCGGCGTCATGGGTTACGACGCGGAGAAGAAGGTCTACACCTGGAACGGCTTCAACAACATGGGTGAGAACGAGAAGGCCGAGGGAACGGTCAGCGGGAAGGTCTGGACCTACCGCGGCGAGAACTCGATGGGCGGCAAGAAGTTCCAGACTCGCTACACGATCACGGAGGCCTCGGCTTCGAGCTACGACTTCAAGGCCGAGAGCTCGGAGAACGGCACGACCTGGACGACGATCATGGAGGGCCACGTCACGAAGACGGGCTCTCCGGCGGTGAATCGCTGATTGGGGTGTAACCTCCGGTCGGAAACGACGTTTTGGTTCTGAAATGAGGAGGGTGGAATGACGATTCGAAAGACCATTCTGGGAACGGCCGCGGTCCTTGCGGGATTGTGTTTCGGCGCCACCGCGGTCCTGGCCAACCAGCACACGGAGATGCCCAAGCCCGGACCGGAGACGAAGAAGCTCGACGCCTTCGCGGGTAAGTGGAAGGGCGAGTCCACGATGCAGCCGGGTCCGTGGGGCCCGGGCGGGAAGATGACGAGCGAGTCCGAATGCACCTGGTATGACGGGGGTTCCAGATGATCTGCCGCGATACCTCCGAAGGCGCCATGGGCAAGATGAAGAGCGAGGCCATCCTCGGCTGGAACCCCGAGGAGAAGGCCTACAAGTACATGGGCTTCGACAGCATGGGCATGATGGGCCAGGCGACCGGCACGGTTTCGGGGAACACCTGGAGCTGGGCGGGCGAAGACAAGATGGGCGGCAAGCTCATCAAGTCCAAGTACACGATCGTCATGGTCACGCCGACCTCGCAGTCGTTCAAATGGGAGACGTCCGACGACGGCGGCAAGACCTGGAAGCCCGCGGCCGAGGGGAAGTCGACGAAGAAATAACGCGACCCGACGTCTACGGCTTCGTAGGGGCGGCCCTTGTGGCCGCCCTTTTCATGCAAACCTGAAGAGGGCGGGGGCGGTCCGGCCACCAGCGGTAAACCCCCAGCAGTAGGAGACGCCGTCCGCAGGACGGCGACAACCCGCCCCTACTCCAGAGACACATACAATCCTCCCAACTTGATCCGCTGCCCGTCCTGCTTTGCCGACGTTCCCGGGTCGGCGCGTTTCTGTCCGGCCTGCGGCGAGCCCGTGTCGTCGGTGTCGCAGCTGCCGACGAATCTCGCCTCGCCGTCGGTGGCGGAGGCGGCGCGGCGCCCGCCGTCCTCTTCGAAAGTCGGCCGGCTCGCGTCGTCCGACTCGATCGAGACCGGCGGCTTCACGCCCGGCGCGATCCTCGCCGAGCGCTACCGGATCATCGGCCTGCTCGGCCGCGGCGGCATGGGCGAGGTCTACCGCGCCGACGATCTGAAGCTCGGCCAGCCCGTGGCGCTCAAGTTCCTGCCGCGGCATCTGGCCTCGGACAAGGATCGCCTCGATCGCTTTTACGCCGAGGTCCGCATCGCCCGGCAGGTTTCGCACCCCAACGTCTGCCGCGTCTACGACGTCGCCGAGATCGACGGGCAGCAGTACCTCTCGATGGAGTACGTCGACGGCGAGGATCTCGCGTCCCTTCTGAAGCGCATCGGGAGGCTGCCGGCGGACAAGGCGCTCGACATCTCGCGCGAGCTCTGCGCGGGCCTCGCGGCCGCGCACGAGCGGGGCGTGCTGCATCGGGACCTGAAGCCCGCCAACGTGATGATCGACGGCCGGGGCCGGGCGCGCATCACCGACTTCGGCCTGGCCGTCGCGGCGGGCGAGGTCGTCGACGGAGAGGTGTCGGGGACGCCGGCCTACATGGCGCCCGAGCAGCTCGCGGGCAAGGGCGCGACGGTCCGGAGCGACGTCTACGCGCTCGGCCTGGTGCTCTACGAGCTCTACACGGGCCGCAAGGCCTTCGAGGGCGCGACGTTCCAGGAGCTCAAGCGCAAGCACGCCCAGGACCCGCCGGCCTCGCCCTCGACGATCTCTCCGGGATTCGACCCGGTCGTCGAGCGCGTGATTCTGCGCTGCCTCGAGAAGGACCCGGCGGCGCGGCCGGCCTCCGCTTCGCAGGTCGCGGCGGCCCTTCCCGGTGGGGATCCGCTCGCGGCGGCCCTCGCGGCGGGCGAGACGCCTTCTCCGGAAATGGTTGCCGCCGCCGGCGAGCAGGGAGCGCTCGCGCCGCGGCTCGCCTGGACTCTCCTGTCGGCGACGCTCGCCGCGTTCATCGGCATCATCGTCCTCTCGCGCTGGTCGAGCGACGAGGGCGTGGCGCCGTTTCCCCGGAGCCCGGCCGTGCTCGAGGACAAGGCGCGCGAGCTCGCGGCGGCCCTGGGCGACGGCCGGCCTCCCGCCGACACGGCCGCCTGGTGGCTGCGTCAGTATCCGTACCTCGTCTACCGCGCGGCGTCGATCCCCTCGACCCGCAACTTCCGGGAGCTCGCCCGCGCGGAGCCGCATCCGTGGTGGTTCGTTTACCGGCAAAGTCCGCGTCCCCTCGTCCCGCTGAACGGCGGCGAGTTTGTGCGTCTGGAGGACCCTCCGTTTGAGGTGTCCGGG